>CAWKNF010000024.1:0-164052 GCA_963850805.1 uncultured Acidobacteriaceae bacterium
GACGAACGTGGTGGGCAACATCAGTGGGCTGGGAAAGAATTCGTGGGTCTCGACCATCGAGGCCAGCCGCTTCGACGAAGGCACCGCGTATGCCACGTTCGACCGTCACACCTTCGGAGATACGAAGCCCTACGTTTACAAGACCACGGACTATGGACAGACGTGGACAGCGCTGCCAGCGCAGGAGGGCGGCGTGCGCGGGTTATGCCCACGTGATCAAGGAAGACACGGTCAGCCGCAATGTGCTTTTCCTGGGCACGGAATTCGGACTCTGGATTTCGGCGGATGGCGGGCAACGGTGGGCGCAATACAAAGGGACGGACTTCCCGGCGGTAGCGGTGGATGACATCGTGGTGCAGGCGCGGGAATCCGACCTTGTTTTGGCAACGCATGGCCGCGGCATCTGGGTCGTGGACGATATCTCACCGCTGCGTGCCCTTACGCCCGAAGTCGTGACCAAAGAAGCGACTCTGCTTCCGGGACGGGCTGCGATCCAATACTTCGACGTGGGCGGAGGTTGGCCGGAAGGAGACGAGACTTTTCATGGGCGCAATCGGCCGGCGGACGCACAGATCACGTACTACCAGAAAGGACGGCACATCTTCGGCGATTTGAAGATTGAGATTTTCGACCAGGACGGCAAACTGGTCGACACCGTGGCCGGTAGCAAGCATCGTGGGCTGAACCGCGCCGGGTGGGGGATGCGCGTGAGACCACCGGCAGTCGCACCAGCGGCCTCGGCCTTGTTTGAGGCGGCGCAGGGACCGCGCGTGCTGCCGGGCACGTACACGGTGAAGCTGACCAAAGGAGATCAAACTTACACCGAGCAGCTGAATGTTGCGATCGACCCGCGCGCCAAGTATTCGCTGGAGGAGCGGAAGGCGCAGTTTGATCTGTCGATGAAGGTCTACAAAGAGCTGGAGCACATGACGTTTGGAGTAGAAGCGATCGAAGGAGTGCGCGACGGCGCTGGCTCGCGGGCGGCCAAACTCGCGCCGAAAGACCCGCTGCGCCAGCAATTGCAGAAACTTGCCGCGGATTGTGACGCGCTCCGCTCGAAGATCGTGGCCACCAAAGAAGGCGGGATGATTACCGGCGAAGAGCGCATTCGCGAACTGCTCGGGCAACTCTATGGCGCGGTGACGGGATACGACGGCAAGCCCACGGATTACCAGGTGGCACGGACGGAGTCGCTGGGTCATGAACTGCAAGATGTGATTGATGACTTCCAGAAGCTGGCGCAGAAAGAACTGCCCGCAATCAACGCCAGCTTGAAGAAGAAGAAACTGGATGCAATCACGGTGCCAGCCGAGGCAGATTGGCAGAAGAAGAAGGCGGAGTCTGCGGCGGCTTCTGGCGCTGGAATGCGGGCGGACGAGCGCCAGGTACGGGAAATGGATTAGGAGGCGAGGCGGAGGAACAGGCATTGGCCTGTTTCTTTTGGCATTAACACCGATCCTAGTGCAATCTTCCGATCACTGGGGGAAATTTCATGCGCCGCAATTGATCCTGAGAGCGTGGATTTGCGCGCGCAGGCTGTCCCATCTGGCGTCCACCTTGAGAAAGACCATGTGGATGTCCCGCTTCCTACCCTTTTTCCAGCCGCTGCCTTGCTTGGTAATTGCCCGCCTGGGCGATGTCAATGTGCACTAGTGAGCGCACTTTGGTCCCAGTTTCACCAATTGAGCTGCTCGCAGTTGTGATCTCCGACGACCCGGTTCTCAACAGGGCGTACCAAAAGAGATAACCTCGTTCTCGTACTGAATCGGCCTATCATCCTAAGAACAATCAGCAGGAGTCACTCACATGGCAGCGAATCAAGTAGTTCTTTACTTCGACAAGCAAGAGGATGCTCTGCTTTTCACTCTGGCTGCCAGTTCGGTCATGTCAGCGGAAGGCCCGGTCCACAGCAACTACGCAGCGGCTAAGGTTGCGGAGGAGATTTGCAAAGCCAGTCGAATCACGACTGAGGGTGTTCTGAACGTCACATGAAGGGCGGCACAAATTAGATGATTCGAAAGGTTGCGTTGCAAATAGGAGTCCCCGCTCTACTCGCCCTCATGGCATGGAATGCCTACCTTGCGGTCAACCATCTAAAACGGATGCAGAGTATTGCGGCCCTCACACTGGAAAGCTCCACATTTCAGGCCGACATCGCCAATGTTCAGAAAGACCTGACCGATATGGAAACAGGTCAGCGCGGATATCTATTGACCGCGGACCCTGCCTACCTGCAACCTTATACCGACGCGAAGAGCAGGATCGGAAACGATTTTGCCGGCCTTCGTGCCGGGCTCGCGAATCGGGCGCAGGGCGAACGATCGCTGGAGTCGCAGTTGGAGTCTTTGGCTGAATCCAAGCGGGATGAGATGGAGCGGTCCATCAGTTTGCGGCAGCAGGGGTATCGCCATCGCTCATTCCTGCTCGTGCAGACAAACGAAGGTAAGGGGTACATGGATGAGGTACGCCGCATTGTGTCTTCGCTTGCCTCGGCGGAGAACAGGAATTTTGCGAGATTTGACAGAGAGAGGATTGCCGCTCTGAATAGGGCTTTGTCGGCAACCATTATTGCTAACTCTGGCCTGCTGGTGCTGGCGGTATGTCTTTTCTGGCTGATTCGCTACCACGGACGATTGCTGGGAGAAGAAGCTGCCCAGAGCAGACAAGAGCTGGCGGTGCGGGATTTGCAGCTGGAAAAACTAACGTCTGCCCTTTCCGGCCAAGCGCGTTCCAACATCACTGCCATCAAGACGAACTCCCGGTTGCTGCTGGAGAATTACGGAGGGTTCCTGCCGCGACAGGGGCACGAATATGCTGAACAGATGAAAGAAGCAGCAATCCAGATGGAGCTACTGCGGCAAGATTTAGTTGGCAGCCCAGGCTCCGAGAGTAATGAGAAGGCAGCTTAAACAATTATGAGGCGGTTAGTGGCAGGGCAATAGCGCGGATACGGCTTTGATCCGCGAAAGATCGGGTAGGGTATAGGAAGTGATCATGGCGCAGCGCAACTAACCGGGAATCATGGATAAGTCCGAAAATCGAGGATTCGCCCCGAAATCTTTTATCAGATTCACAGCCATTGAGCTGGGACCGGGGCGCGAAACCTCTCACTGGCTAGTCGAAATGGTCCACGGTACGCCGATCACGCTCGGCATGATTTGGTGGCATAGTCCGTTGCGCTGCTACGCCTTCTTCCCCAAACCGGACACGTTATACGAGAAAACGTCCTTGCGCGACATCGCTAAATTCTGCGAACGCGAGACGGATGCACAGCGAAGGAAAGACAAGGCTAAAGCAGGCTGAGGGGTTGGTTACCATCCGCATCCGTGAGATGGTTTTCCCTACGCCGGACTGTTAGTGCACAGGCGCCGGCTGGGGATTCGCCTGCGGGGCCGCTGCGCCCGGATTTGAGAAGTTTACCTTCGGAACTTCGCGCGACCCTGGCGAAGCTTCGAAGTAAGCCTCGTTCGGTTTGAAGCCCGCGATTCCGGCGAAAAAGCTATTAGGGAATTGCTGCACGTAGGTGTTGTAATCGCGGAGAGTGTCGTTGTAGCGTTTGCGCTCGACCGCGATGCGATTCTCCGTACCCGCAAGTTCATCCTGCAGGCGCAGGAAATTCTCGTTCGACTTCAACTGAGGATAGTTCTCGACCACCAGCAGCAGACGCCCGAGCGCTCCATCGAGCTGGCCGTTGGCCGCAATCTTTTCTTGCGGCGTGCCCGCCGAGAGCAGTGCAGAGCGAGCCTTTGCGATATCGCCGAACACTGTCACCTCCTGCTGCGCGTAGCCCTTCACCGTCTCCACCAAATTGGGGATCAAGTCGGCGCGGCGTTGCAGCACAATGTCAACTTGTGACCAGGCTGCCTTTACAGTCTCGTTCTTGCTGACCAGCGTATTCTTCACGGTTACGTACTGGCCGAAAACAAACAAGCCACCCAGCAATAGAATTGCCACTATAACCACGACCACGATCAGTGCCTTGCTCATGAGATTCTCCTGAAAAGCATCCGCGAACTCTACGAAGAGCCCGCGGTACCCGAGTCCAGCATTTTATCAACTGCAGCGGTTACCTGCTCCAGCGCCGCCAAATATCTGGAAAAAACATCCTCCACGTCGAACTTCTTACGGTCAGATTTCCGCTCTCTCACGTCCAGCACCTGCAGAATGCCCGAAGCGTCAATCCCAATATGCTTTGATAATGCCTGTACAGCCTCGCGCTTTCCACCCGGGGCATTCTGACCTAGCACAATAAGTGCGTGGCGGAAGAGCGTGGCGAACGACGATACCGATCGTAGCAGTAACTCCCACATGCGCGAGTTGTTGTCCGAGGCCAGAAGCAAGTGCTGGCGCAGCAGTGTGAGTTTCTCTCGTAGCTCGTACTCCACCTGGACGCGGTGCAGGCTAGCCGGAATCGACAAGCCCCGCAGAACATCTTCGCCGAAGAGAACGCGGTGGTGCTGTTGCATGTCGATCAACTCGATCGTAAACACATCGGTAGAGCGCTCGATCTCGTCGCGGGTCATGAACAGCGGAGGCGCCTGCTTCTGCGCATCCCACCACTTGACGGCAGGTGCGAGCGCCCGCAGTGCGCCGAATGAGCTGTCGCGAATCACGCAGAACAGATTCACATTCGAGAACTCAGGATGAAAATCTCCCGCGACCGCCGATCCGAACAGGATCACGCTCTCCAGGTTCGCTCCAGCCGCCGTTCGCAAGCGGCTGACAAAGTCGTTAATCTTTTTCTCCGGAACCATTTGTGCCCTCGCTGATTACCAACTGCTGCTAGCCCCGCCGCCACCGGAACTACCGCCGCCGAACCCCCCAAAACCACCCCCGCCGCCAAATCCGCCTCCGCCCCAGCCTCCGCCACCCCTGGATCCACCTCCACCGCCAAACATTCCGGAGAAAAGAATCCAGAACAGCACACTCCGAAGCGGGGTAAAAAGAACGATGAGTACGATGACAATCAGCAGAAAAACTCCGCCAGCCGATATCCCTTTGCCCGGCTGCTCCGTCGGTTGCGCAGGAGCCGGTGCGAGTTGCGGAGCCGTTAACTGAATTCCCCTGTCTTGTGCAATGACCTGCGCAACGCGCGTAGTGACCAGCAGGAGCGCCTGACTATAGTTCCCACTCCGCATGAGCGGCACGGCTTCCCGCTGAAATCCTCCCACCTTCCCATCCGGCAGGATCGGCTCCAGCCCGTAGCCAACCTCAATGCGCGCGCGATGGTCGTCAATGGCATATAGGATCAGTACTCCGCGGTTAGTGGACTTACTTCCGACCCCCCACTGATGGAAGAGATCGACGGCATAGCTTTCGATGTCGGAGCCATCGAGGGAGTGGACGGTCACCGCCGCGATCTGGGCATGCGCTTTCTCGTCGATCTGCCGGCAGATGTCGTCTATTTGGGCGATCGTGTTCTGGTCCAGAACGTGGGCGAAGTCGTTGACATAGTCTGTGGCTTTGAGCTTGGCGACTGGTTCGGCCTGCGCCGCCAGGACCAGGAGCAGCGCGCCCGACAGACTTAGCCACCATCTTGCGAACGAACTCATCGGAAGCAAAATTGTACAGGACGCTGTCGGGGTGCAAGAATTGTTTTGCAGAGGGCACTACTAGATGATCAGCAGCGGGGAAGCGGCGGCTCCGCTCAGGGAAAGTTCGTCACCTTCGGCGTCACGCGAGGATGCATCGCAGTCGCCTCGCCTGTGTCGTCGATCACTCGGCTGATCCCGCCGTGATCGCCCAGCGCCACTGTGATCATGTCGTGAAATCGTATCTCCGGCCTCTTATTGCCCGCGTCCGGCGTCTCGATTGCCCGGGTCAGCACCACGTCCGGGTGCGTGAAGACGCTATATACGCCCAGCCCCCACGCCTCATGACTCGTTACTCCATCCGCCACTTTGTACGAGGCCCAGCCGTTCACTCCCGGCGCACTCGTATAGCTCACCTGGTTCGGAGGATCGTAAGGAATCTCGGACTGGTAAAAATACGTCCGCCCGCCATTGCCCTTCCACAGAACCTGGAACTGCTGGTGATGCTCCACAAACAGGCCATAGATCGTGACCTCGTTTCCATTCACGACGAGCCCGTTCTCGCTGGTATTCAGCTCCCAACCCACTCCGGCGCCATGGTCCGCTCTCCAGATCCAAGTATGGTCCACCAGTGTGTTGTTGCTGTTGATCCTCAAATTCACCTTGGCCCGTCCCACGCCCGCGCCGCCCACGCGAAAGAAAACATCGTGCAGCGTGATCGGGTCCTTCGCATGGCGTGCCCGGCTTCCCTCCGGCCCCACCTCCAGCAGCACCGGAGACTCGCTCGGCCCCGCATCGAAGAGCAGTCCAGCAACCTCGGTGCCGTCCGCATCGGCCGTCGTCATCGCTGCCGTGCCCGTCACCGGACGCAGCGTTGCAAAGCCGAGCCCCAGCACCACCGTATGCGGCCGCGTCACGCGAATCGGAGCTGTTAGTTCATAGATTCCCGGCGTAAGAATCAGGTCCTTACCCAGGGCAAGCTGCGCGTTGATCGTATTCGCGGTATCCGCATCCGGGCGCGCAATGTAAAACCGTTCAATCGGAATCGTTTCTCCCGCGGTTTCTCCGCCGCGCCACGTAATCCCGACGCTGTCGCTGTGCAACTTCGGAACCCGCACGCTGAACTCGCCCGCAGCATTCACCTGCAGGAACGGCTTCTCGCGCACCACGGGAGTCCGCGCTACTTTTGTGTACGGCGGCGAAGGCCATGCGCCTTCCGGTGGATGCACCACGCCGACAAACACCATGTTCCAGTTCGCGCCGGTCCAGCCTTTCCAATCGCAGTTGCGCGAGATCCACTGCTGCTGGCTGCCGGAGTCGACATTCCCGTCCACAAGCGAATCCGACATCCACCCGCCGCTGGCCCACCCGTGATTCTGGTGCAGCACCAGGTCACCGCGCACATGCATGCGCCGCAGCGACACCGCCTGCGAGACCGCCCACTGCATCGTGCCGCCGGTCGGCCCTATCGAGAGCCCTTCCGCAGCTCTCCAGAAGGTTGTCGTCGCATTGTTGTGCCCCAGGTTCGCATCCGCATGCACGTTGCCCGCAATCCGCGTTGCATCGGGCGACGCACCCAACCCCATCACCTCGGTGTAGAAACCCACCGGCACGTCCACGGCATAGCTTCCGGGCAGGAACAGCAGCGCATTCCGCTGCGGCCCAAACTCGTTGTGCTGCTGTATCGCATACACCGCATCGATCTGCTTCTGGATCGCCTGCGATGGCATCGACGGATCGAAGATCAGTACGTTAGCTCCGAACTCCGGCTTCGCGCCCTTCACCGCAAGCGCCGGCAGAGCCGCTGCCAGCAGCCCCGCCGTCAAGCCCAATCGCACTAGAAGCCAGTGCCCCTGCCAGACATAAGCCCTCACTGACTCCGAGGGTATCATCGTTTGGAAGACCTTTTGCAGGATGCTTTGATGCTGCCCTGCGAGGCGGGATCCAATGGTTTCATCGTCCAGCGTTCTTCCGCGCTTGCATGATTCCGGCACGCAACCCCTGCGCGACAATCCTTGGATATCCCGCATTATCCTGTGACGCCATCACCGCGGCCGCAGTGCCGCCGGGCGTAGCCGCCTCCTGTAACAGTTCCTTCAAGGTCAAATTGCTTTCGCGCCATGCCGCAACACCGTCCGCCAGCGCGTGAGTGGCTGCCAAACGCGCGCTTTTACGGTTGAGTCCAACCGCCTCGGCCGCGTCGATCAGTGTTGCCAGCGCGTGATAACCATGACTGCTTGAGAACGTAACGGTGAAAGCGTCAAACTGGTTCTCAGGGATTTCGAGCACGGCGCCAACCAAGGCGAACAAATCCCTGACCTCCGCGCGCGCAGCGATGGATAGACCCCGGCCAAAGGTCAGCGCCGTCAGCCCCCGGCCGGTGCGGCTCACAGGACTGGGCATGGCCCGCACCCATTGCACTGGCGGCCCGAGCCCGGCCCGCAGCTTGGAGAGAGGAACACCGGCTGCCAGACTCACTGCGGTGAACCGTCGACGAATTTTGCGCGTTCTGATTGCTTTCAACAACCCACGAACGGAGTCTGGCCGCACCGCGATAATCAGTAGGTGAGCCGATTCCACGGCCTGATGCAGATCCGGTTCGACGATCGCGCCGTATCTCCGCTTGAGTTGTTGCAGCTTTTCGGGATGACGGTCGTGCACGACGATGGGCCGGCCGTAGTCCGCAAGCCGCAACCCCGCCAACAGTGCGCTGGTGATACGTCCGCCTCCGAGAAAGACGGTGGATTTCACGAGAGTCCTGAGCACGCTTGGTCCGCGGCTTCCACCAGCGCTTGCACATCGGCATCCGCGTGCGCCGTTGAGATAATCCAGTGCAGGCCGTTGGAAGGCGTCATGTAGATGCCCCGATCGAGCAGCCGGTGCACAAAGTCCGAATAGAGCTTCGCATCCACGTACTTGCAGTAGTCGCGGTAGTCGTGAATGGCATCGCGTTCGGTGAAGTAGATTTGGAACATCGGTCCGAAGCCTTGCACGATCGCTTTTATTTTGCGCCGTCGAAAAACTTCTCGCAGTCCGGCAATAGCGGCGTCGCCCACGGCGTGAAGCTTGCGATACATGTTTTCGGCGGAGAGCAAATCCAGGTTGGCAGCAATCACTTTCATGGTCAGGCGATGTCCATTAAAGGTGCCATAATGCAGGACCATGTTTTCGCTCCAGCGCATGCGTTCCAGGATTGCACGTGGTCCCGTCACGGCTCCCACCGGAAACCCCGCGCCTAGGGCCTTGCCGAAAGTACTGATATCCGGTTGCACGCCATAATATTCCTGGCACCCGCCGGGGGCGTAGCGGAAGCCGGTGACCACTTCGTCGAGAATCAGCAGCGCGCCGCAATCTCGCGTGAGTTCGCGCAGGCGCTGAAGATATCCATCTCGCGGAAGGATACAACCCATGTTAGCCATGACAGGTTCGGTGATCACTGCGGCCAGTTCGTGCCCGTGCCGCTTGAGCACATCTTCGAGAGCCGCCACGTTGTTCCACGGAGCCAGCACCACATCGTCGAACGTCGAAGCCGGAATGCCGTCAGAGTCCGGGATGCGCGCCGGGTTCTCCACGGGGCCCAGTTGCTCCGGCGGATGGCTGTGCGCGTTCAGGAGATAGGGATCGTACCATCCGTGATAGTGTCCTTCGAACTTCATGAGTTTACGCCGGCCGGTGTGGGCGCGGGCCAGGCGCAAAGCGAGCATGGTCGCTTCGCTGCCCGTGTTGGTGAAGCGGACGACCTCGGCCGACGGCACCATACGGCGAAAACGTTCTGCGGCTCGAACTTCCGCTGACGTCGCAGCGGCGAAGTGTGAGCCTTCCGCCATCGCCTCGGAAACCGTCTTAACCAGGGCTGGGTGAGCATGCCCCTGGATGAGAGCGCCGAACGACATCATGAAGTCGACATATTCATTGCCGTCCGCATCCCATACGTGCGACCCCTGGCCGCGCTCCAAAAAGATCGGACCAGCGTTATACACGGTCGCGCCGCGCGAGGGCGAGTTCACGCCTTCGACCAGCGATTGCTGAGCGCGTTCAAACCACTGCTGGGAACGGCTGCGATTTTGCGTCTGGCTTGTTCCCATCGTGTGCATTGAATTCATATCGGCCACTCGATTCGTGCCACGCTTTAGTCCGCGAGGCCGCCGCCGTCCACCACCAGGGCCGCGCCCGTCATGAAGGAAGAATCATCTGAAGCCAGAAACAATGCGGCCTTCGCGATCTCGTCAGTGGTTCCGATCCGCCCCATGGGACGGTTGGCGCATCCCGCCAAATAGTCCTCCCACTTCAACCCGCGCATTCGCGCATCTTCGGGAAGCATGGGCGTGTCGACATCGCCGGGGCAGATGCAGTTCACGCGGATGCCCTGCTGTCCATGGTCGATAGCCATTGCCTTGGTCAATAGCACAACGCCACCTTTGGAGGCGCAATAGGCAACCGCGGCGTCACCGCCCGCAATCCCCCATCCGGAACTGTTGTTGATGATCACTCCACGGCGCTGCTCGATCATGTTAGGCAAAGCAGCCTTTGACATCAGAAAGGTTCCCTTCAGATTGATGTCCATCTGCAGGTCCCACTCTTCCTCTGTACAGTCGAGAGTTGTGTGCGGGTAGAAAACACCGGCGTTGTTGAAGAGAACGTCGAGCCGATAGAAGACACGGAGGGTCTCATCCACAACATGACGGCACTCCTCCGCCTTGCGTACATCGGCGCGAATAAAAATAGCCTCGCCGCCGCCGTTCATGATTTTTTCGGCAACCGCATGGCCGCGCGGTTCGTTGCGGCCCGTGATCGTCACCTTGGCGCCCTCTTTGGCGAAGAGGACCGCCGCGGCTTCACCGATGCCGGATGTGCCGCCAGTGATCAGGGCAACTTTATGTTCCAATCGCATGCTTTTAGCCCGACCCCGCCAGACCTCCGCCATCCACCACCAGCGCCGCCCCCGTCACGAAGGACGCTGCATCACTAGCAAGATATAAAGCGGCTTGCGCGATCTCGTCCGGCGTACCCACGCGACCCAGAGGGCGCTTGGCCGAGTCGGCGAGAAATCGATCTTCTGCCTCTCCCAATTGCCGTGCTTCGCTTCGCAGCATCGCGGTATCCGTGTCGCCTGGGCAGATGCAGTTTACGCGAATCCTCTGCCGGCCATGGTCAATGGCCATGGCTTTGGTCAGCAGTACGACCGCGCCTTTTGAGGCGCAATAGGCAACGGCCCGCGGTCCTCCAGCCAAACCCCATCCGGAAGCAGTGTTGATGATCGAACCACCTTCCGCTCTTGCCATGATGGGGATTACTTCGCGGGACATGAGGAAGATGGATTTTACATTGACAGCCATCACCGCGTCCCAATCTTCCTCGCTGATCTCGATGACCGAAGCTCGGCGGATGATGCCCGCATTGTTGAAGAGGATGTGAATGCCACCGAATTCACGGACGATGCGCTCGACCACGCGCCGGCAGTCGGCAGAGCGGGTTACGTCGGCAGGTTCAAAGATCGCGCGACCACCGGCGAACGAGATTTCACGCGCGATCTCCTCACCCGGTTCCTGGTTCAAATCAACAATGCCCACTGCCGCACCCTCGCTTGCAAAGAGCAGTGCTGTGGCGCGGCCAATACCGCCAGCGCCCCCTGCAATGAGAGCCGTCTTGCCATCGAGTTGTTTCGCGTTGTCACTGCGGTGCATGGAACTGTCGAAAAGGTCGATGCTGGCATCAGCCTGTCTATACGCAGCAGATGAAGAGCGCAACTGCAACCGCCAACTGCATTTTTCCGCGTTTGCGGACAGCCGAACCGGTCATAACTATCGGCATCTTTAGTTAATCGCGACCACCGATAATGACCCTCGATCGCGTGCTCATGGACCCTTCCGAGTGTCGCTTTTCTTGGGTCGGCATAAGACCACAATCGATCTTGGGGCCAGTAGGTATTTCGTCCGCTCTAAGGGGATTCCGTCGTCCGAGAAATCATCTGGACTGGGCAAAGCGGTATCCACGATTTTTCCCCACTCCTGTGCTGTTCCCTCCTGCACACGGAACTCCAACTCTTCCCAGTACGCGTTGATCATCACGTAGATGTCATCGTCGTTTTGAGAAGCCCCATGCAGACAGAATGCCAAGCTGCGGGAATCGTGAGACAAATCGACTGCGGAACTGACCCCATACCTGGAGACGTCCTCCCGCCAGAACCTGCTCCGGCTCAGCGAGGGATGATTTTTTCGGAAGGCAATCATGTTCTTGAAGAATCGAAAAATGTCGGCGTTGGTTTGGAGTTGTTTCCAATCCAGCCATCCGATTTCGTTGTCCTGGTTGTAGGGATTGTTGTTGCCAAACTGCGTGTTCAGAAACTCGTCTCCGGCACGGAACATCGGTGTACCGTTGGACAGCAAAAGCAGGCAGCAGAAATTCTTTACCTGCTGCCGGCGCAGTGCGCGGACCGCGGCGGACGCGCCTTCATCCCCGTCCCACCCACAATTCCAACTATAGTTTTCGTCCGTGCCGTCCTGATTGTTATTCCCGTTGGCCCAATTGCGCTTGTGGTCATAGGAGACAAGATCGTACAGCGTGAACCCGTCGTGGGAAGTCATATAATTCACGCTCTGGTAGGCGTGATAAGCGTCCGTGCGGTTGTCGGGAAACAAATCATCGCTCCCATAGATCCGGCGCATCAGGTCAGGGACCATCCCCGGATCGCTTTTAACGAAACGGCGAATGTCGTCGCGAAACCTGCCGTTCCACTGCAGCCAAGTCTGGCCTGGGAATCCGCGGCCGAGCTGATCAGCACCTGTATCCCAGGGCTCCGCGATCAACCGCACCCGCCCTAATTCCGGGTCCGCGGCAATTTCACTGAAGATGGGCGCCTCGCCCCAGTTGAGAGATCCGTCTGCATTGCGGCTGAATACCGACGCTAAATCGAAGCGGAATCCGTCGATATGCATCCCTCGCTTCCAATAACGCAAGCTGTCAATCACCATCTTGCGCACGTGTGCCTGGCCGAAATTCAAGGTGTTGCCGGTGCCGGAGTAGTTGGCGTAGGGGTTTGCCGGATCGGAAGAGAGCATGTAATAACCGGCGCTGTCGAGACCCTTGAAGCTGTAAACCGGTCCCCTGTGATCGCCTTCGCACGTGTGGTTGTAGACCACGTCGAGCGCCACGCCAATATCAGCCTGATGAAAAGCCTTCACCATATTCTTAAACTCAATACTCTGCTGATCGGCACGGTCGGTGCTCGCGTACTGCCCGTGCGGTGTGAAGAAGTTCAAAGGCATGTATCCCCAGTAATCGCCCTCTTGCGGATCGCGCTGAAAAATCGGCATCAGTTCGACGACCGTTATCCCGAGCTCCTTCAGGTATGGAATCTTCTCCACCAGGCCGGCATACGTGCCAGCGCGTGATGGATCAACACCGGAGTTGGAGTTCTTGGTGAAGCCCTTCACGTGAAGTTCGTAGATGATGGCATCCGACTCATGATGCGGTGGCCGGTCTCCCGCCCAGTCAAAAGTCGAATAGTGATCAATCAGTACTCCCAAGGGGGCTCGGCCCGCGTTGGGTCCTTCTCGCATGGCTAAGTTGCGATCAAAAGCGGGTGGGAAGAAGATGCATTTCGCGTACGGGTCGAGCAGAATCTTCTGGGGATCGAAACTGTGCAGTTGAGGAATCGTCTCTCCCGCAACCGAATACGCGTAATAACAAGCGTCACCGAGCTTTGCAACGGGGATCCGGCAGTGCCAAATCCGGCCTGACTTGTTATGCAGAAAATCGAAGCGAAACGTCAGGGTGGGATTCACCAGATCGGTGGCGGAATAGAGTAATAAAGTGACGCTCTCCGCATGTTCGGAGTGAACGGCAAAGTTAAATGCCTGCTCCTCTTCGATCCACTTGACGCCAAGCGGCAATGGGTTGCCCTCAGCGTCCTCCCATGTCGGACGCCTGGCAGGCGGCGCCGCCACGGAGCGGGCAGGCAGCATCACCATGGGCGCGCCATTGCTGCTCATCTCCGCCCTGCCTGCTCAGGAACGACTGCAGACGAACCCAGCGCATTATTCACCATCTCCTGCGCCTCGCGAAGGATCGCGTTCAGATGGGTCTGGCTCTTGAAACTCTCGGCGTAGATCTTATAAATGTTTTCGGTACCGGAGGGTCGCGCTGCAAACCAACCGCTCTCCGCCACAACTTTCAAGCCGCCGATTGGGGCATCGTTGCCCGGGGCTTTGGTCAGCTTGGCGGTGATTGGCTCGCCTGCCAGGTCTGACTCCTTTACCGCGTCCGGGGTGAGTTTTGCCAACTTTGCTTTCTGCTCGGGCGTAGCGGGCGCGTCGATGCGCGTGTAGCACGGGATGCCAAACTCCGCGGTCAGTTCGCGGTAATGTTCTCCGGGATTCTTGCCAGTGCGCGCGGTAATCTCCGCCGCCAGCAAGTCCATGATCGGCCCATCCTTGTCGGTCGTCCACACTGTGCCGTCAAGACGCAGAAAACTTGCTCCTGCGCTTTCTTCTCCGCCGAAACAATACGAGCCATCGACCAGCCCCGGCACAAACCACTTGAAACCCACCGGCACTTCGCGGAGCTTGCGGCCGAGCTTTTTGACGACCCGGTCAATCATGCTGCTGCTCACCAGCGTCTTTCCCACCGCAACTGTGTTACGCCACTGGGGCCGGTGCGTGAGCAAATAGCGGATCGCAACGGCAAGATAGTGATTCGGGTTCATCAAACCCGCAACTGGAGTTACGATCCCGTGCCGATCAGCGTCGGTATCGTTCCCGAAAGCCACCTGGTACTGATCTTTCAGACCGACGAGCCTGGCCATCGCGTAGGGACTCGAACAGTCCATGCGAATTTTGCCGTCGTGGTCAACGGTCATAAACGAAAATGTCGGGTCGATTATTTTATTAGTGACGACGATGTCCAGCCCGTAAATGGAATTGATCGGCTCCCAATAAGGCAATGAAGCTCCGCCCAGAGGGTCCACGCCAAGTTTGAGGTGAGCGCCGCGAATCGCATCAATGTCGACGACATTCTTGAGATCACGAACATACGGCAGGATGAAATCTTCCTGATGAGTAGTCGCGGACTGGATGGCTTTAGCAAACGGAATGCGCTTGACCCCTGCAGTCCCTGCTCGCAACAATTCGTTCGCGCGATTCTCGACCCAGCGGGTCACGTCGGTATCGGCTGGACCGCCGTTGGGCGGGTTGTACTTGAAGCCTCCATCCTCCGGCGGATTGTGCGACGGCGTAATCACGATGCCGTCGGCCAGGTGTTGTTTGCGGCTGCGGTTGTAAACCAGAATCGCTCGCGAGATAACCGGCGTCGGAGTAATCCCGTCGTCTTGCTGAATGATCGTCTCCACGTTGTTCGCCGCTAGCACCTCGAGAGCGGTGTGCTGTGCGGGTTCCGAGACGGCGTGGGTATCTTTCCCCATATAAAGCGGGCCGTCGGTTCCCTGCTCGTGCCGGTATTCGCAGATCGCCTGGGTAATTGCGAGGATGTGCGCTTCGTTAAATGTGCCGCGCAGGGGCGAGCCACGGTGTCCGCTGGTTCCGAAGCTAACTAGCTGGTTTGGATCATCCAGGTCGGGACGCCGTTCGAAATATTCCTTCTCCAGGCGAGCCACGTCCACCAGCAACTCCTTGGGCGCTGGTTTGCCCGCGAGCGGCGAAATGTTAGGTTCACCTGTCAGGGAATGTGTTTCTAAAGTACCGGGCATGGTTCCACCCTCCAGATTTCGCTTGCGTATTCCTTAATCGAGCGATCGCTCGAAAACTTCCCTGAGCTGGCGACGTTCAAGATTGCTTTCTGCGCCCATGCGCCGGGTTCGGCATAGAGAGCGCCGAGCCGGTCTTGTGCGTTGCAATACGAGGTCAAGTCCGCCAGATGCATATAGTGATCGCCCTGGGTTAGAAGCATATCGCGCAAAGGAGCGAATACTCCTGGTTCGTTGCGGCTGAAGTAGTCAGAGAAAACAAGGTCCAGCGCAGATCGAGTCTCGGGTTCATTTTCATGGTGCCAATTCGGGTTATACCAGCTGCGGCTGTTCTCGACTTGCTCCACGGTGAGCCCGAACAGGAACATGTTCTCTTCTCCAGCTTCTTCCGCCATTTCGATGGTCGCACCGTCGCGGGTTCCGACGGTTAAGGCTCCGTTCATCATAAATTTCATGTTACTGGTTCCGCTGGCCTCGTAGCCGGCGGTCGAGATCTGGTTGGAGACATCGCTGGCTGGAATCAGCCTTTCCGCCAACGAAACGTTGTACTCAGGGAGAAAGACGACGTTGAGCCGGCCGCGCGCCGCCGGGTCGGCGTCAATCGTGCCCGCCAGGTTGTTGATGAACTTTATGATGAGCTTGGCCAGCTTATAAGCTGGCGCCGCTTTGCCAGCAAAGAAAAATGTCCGAGGCACTATCTTCATGCCGGGATTTTCCCGCAGCCGGTTATAAACAATCACAATCCGCAGCGCATTCATCAATTGCCTTTTATATTCGTGAATACGCTTGATGTGGCAGTCGAAGATCGTATCCGGGTCCACGACATGCCCCGACGTTGCCTTGAGCCAATTGGCAAACTGCACTCTGGCCTCTCGCTTTGACTTGAGGAAGCGTTCGCGAGCATTGGAATCCTCCGCGAATGGCTTGAGCTGTTTGAGCAGGCTAAGATCCGTAATCCAGCGATCCCCGATGACCTCCGTGATTTCCCGGGCCAGCACGGGATTGGCCTCGCGCAACCAGCGCCGGGGCGTCACTCCGTTGGTCTTGTTGCTAAAACGCTCGGGAAACATTTCCGCGAGATCCTTAACCGTCGTGGTTCGCAGTAGCTTGGAGTGAACGGCAGACACTCCGTTAGTGCTATGCGAGCCGACAATGGCAAGGTTGGCCATCCGGATTTTGCGCTGGCTGCTTTCTTCCACCAGGCTCATGCGCTGCACGCGCCCCTCGTCGCCGGGGAAGCGAACCCGCACATCATCGAGCAGCCGACGGTTAATCTCGTAGATCAGTTCCAGGTGACGAGGGAGCAGTTTCTCAAACCACGCCACCGGCCATTTCTCCAGAGCCTCAGGCAGCAAAGTGTGATTTGTGTACCCGAGCGTCTTCTTGGTTAGGTCCCAGGCCTGCTCCCATCCCAAGTGCGCGTCGTCGAGCAGGATTCTCATCAGTTCAGGGACTGACATGGAAGGATGAGTGTCATTGAGTTGAATTGCGGCTTTCTCTGGAAACTTTTCCCAATCCGAGTTGTGGCGCTGGAAACGGCGCACCAGGTCGGCCATCGAACACGCGACCAGGAAATACTCCTGGAGAAAGCGCAGCCCCTGCCCCTTGGTCGTGGAATCGTCGGGATACAGCACGCGGGTTAGCGACTCCGCTTGGAGAGTTTCGCCGAGTGCGCCGACAAAGTCTCCGGTGCCAAATTTTTCGAAATCGAAATAATCGGGCGCGGCCGCGGCCCAGAGCCGGAGCGTGTTGATCGTCTTTCCACCATAGCCCACCACGGGACGATCAAACGGGATACCAATCAGGCTTGACGGGCGGTCGGGGATGACTTGAAAATTACCCTCTTCCAACTTGAATGAGACGTTCAGCTTGATTTCCACCCTCTCGTGAAGCCGGGCGATCTCCCAGGGGTCGCCGTAGCGGAGCCAGTTGTCCGGATTCTCTTTTTGCCAGCCATCTACGATCGATTGCTTGAACATGCCGTACTCATAGCGGAGACCATAGCCGGTGCCCGGGAGTTGCATGGTCGCCATCGAGTCGAGGAAGCACGCCGCGAGGCGGCCCAAGCCACCGTTGCCCAGCCCAGCATCTGGTTCCTGCTCAACCAATTCCAGCCAGTCGATACCATGTTCTTGAGCTGCATCCGGCAAGAGCGGATCTAGCAACAGGTTGGTGATGTTGTTGGCCAACGAACGTCCGATGAGAAACTCCATCGACAGGTAGTAGATGCGTTTGGCATTCTCTCGCTCATAAGTGTTCTTGGTCAGCACCCAACGCTGGGCGAGGATGTCTCGCACGGAATGGGAGAACGCCTCAAAACGCTCACGCGCACTCGCTACTTTGGGATCGATCGCTCTGTCAAAAACCAAGTGCCGTTCATAAAAGGCGTTTTCCGTCCCGATAAACGGAGTCGATTCGCATCCGTAGTGCTGGAAAATGTCTGAAACAGGAAGTTCACTGGTCGTCAGCGGCACTACCTTTGCGGAGCTTGGCCTCGCCACGCGATTGGTGCTCATACGATGGTCCTCAATTTTCCAGGTTGTGGAACGGTTCGTGTTCAATATTCAAAGCCACGCCAGTCAAGAGTACAGATCCTCGTCTGGCCCGAACTCAATTCCTGACGCTAAAAGATACGCGCGCATGGCCTTTTCGGCTGCGAACCAATCAAATTTCCGGTGACCCAAGCGGACTGCCTCTTTTTTCCCAGCGCTGGTAGGCGAGTTTTTGCACCAGCTCATGACGATCCTCGCCATAAAAATCGGTCAGTGGCTTGGGCCGTTGCACGCGGTCATCGCTTCGGTTTCTGGGCTGCTCAGTCATGGAACCCTAGTTTGCTCTTCGACACAAAAGCGGCCTTGCGATGACCTACAGAGTTATGCGGTGATGAGTTGATGTTGAGGGTCATGCGCTCACATGATTCTCCATCAGGTTGAATCCGCTGCGCAAGTTTGATTGGGCCAGAAGACTGGAGGCGAAGGGGACTGTACATGTAGGACGCAGCGGAACGGGTGATCGATGGTATCGGCGACACCTTCGTATCAGAATGGCGCTGCGAGACATTCATATTCATCTCCGGCAGTGATGCGAGCCACTCTCTACGGAGGCGCGGTGGACAGTTCGATTCGATCACGCCACAAGGGTAGAGATGAGTCTATTAGACGATGGTATTCACCGCCGCCTTCGGATAAGCCACGGCCGAAACGATATTGAATCGTCTTGCGGCTACCAACGACGAGCGGGAGCGGCACCATCCACGTGGAGAATCTCTCCGCTCACATGACATGCCTGTGCCAGGTAAAGCACGGCATCGACAATATCCTTTACTGTCGCCTTTTTCATTGCCGGCTGCAACGTCGAGTCATTGGGATCATTCTGGTGCATCGGCGTATCCACTTCGCCGGGGGCTACGGCATTAAAGCGAATGCCATCTTTTGCATACTCGATTGCGAGATTCTGGGTTGCCGAATTCAAGCCACCCTTCGTAATCATCGAAATCGAGCCATTTACGCCAGCGATTGGCCGATCAGCAAGCGCGGCAGTGATGCTCACAACGCACCCCGACTTTTGTTTCAGCATCTCTTTTAGAGTGCGCTGAGTGATGTAGAAGAATCCAAGCAGATTAGTGGAGACAAGGGCGTCGAAGTCCTCGGTGGTGAAGTCAGTGAACGGCTTTTTCAGAAAGATGCCAGCGTTATTCACCAAAACATCGATGGTTCCGAAGTTGTTGATCGCCGCTTCGACAGCTTGCGCAGACGTTTGCTGCTTGCCGATATCGCCATCGAGCAAAACCAGGCTGGCCGAGGTGGTCAACTTTTGATTGGTGTCACGAGAGGTTGCGACAACGTTGTAACCTTTTTCCAGAAACCCTTCGACTAAACCCGCGCCAATACCTCCCGATGCTCCGGTTATGATTGCTGTTTTCTTGCCCGGCATAAACAACCTTTCGTTCTAAAGGTTCGAACCCAATACACAGCTGGGTTACCGGCCCCCTCAAAGCGGCTTCATCCCGCCCGACGCGCCGCGAAGCCCTCGCGTGAAGAGCCGACGAATCCTTGCACCAATGCGGCGATCTCATCGGCGGCCGTATCCAATGCGAAATGACCGCCGTCGACGATGTGAAGTTCAGCGTTCGGCACATTCTTGTGATAGCGCTCCGGTTCGCCCGGATCGAACGAGAGTTCATATTTACCCCAGATCACCAGCAGTCGTGGCTGCGTCTCGCGCATCCACGCTTGCCATTTCGGATAGGCGTCAACATTGGTTCGATAGTCATAGAACAAGTCGCTTTGAATCTGCGCCTGCCCCGGCTGGTTGAGGAAATAGAATTCATCGGTCCAGAGGTCCGGATCATGGCGTTCCACGTTCGGATCGTTTCCGACATGTCGGGTTCGTGTTGCTTCGAGCGACAAGAGATTGGTGCGCAGCGTGTTTTCGTTGGCCGCGCGGTCGGCCCAGAACGCCCGCCGTGCCTTCCAATTCGCTCCCAGGCCTTCGTTGTGCGCCACAGCGTCTTGAACAATGAGAGCCTCAACACGCTCGGGATGGGCCAGGGCCATGCGGAAGCCCACCGGGCCACCGTAATCCTGCATGTACAGAGTGTAGCGCGAGAGCCCGAGCGTCTCGCTGAAGTGATTCATGATCTCGGCGTAGTGGTCGAACGTATAGGCGAATTTTTTCGGGTCCGGCCAGTCGCTGTGTCCGAAGCCAGGGTAATCGGGCGCGACCAGGTGATAGCGATCGGACAGCCGGGCGAAGAGCGGCTCGAACATCCGCGACGATGAGGGCAGTCCGTGGAGCAGGAGAATCATTGGGGCGTTTTTCGGACCGGCCTCTCTGTAGAAAATCGAGAGCCCATCGATCCGTGCCGTGCGATATAAAGTCGGATAATTCATAGGACGCTCCTTTCAATGAGCTTAGGCGGCTACCTGTTCCGCAGACCGGGCTTTATGCGGCGGTCCGACATAAGGAAACACGGTAAGCAGATCCTTGTGCGGTCCTACCTTGTCTCCCGTCACCTTTCCATTCGTCAGAATGGGAAGAAAGAGATCGACGACGTCGTCGGTGAGTGCCCGGCCACTGTCAGGGTAGGCCGCCGGCCGCGTGGGATCATAGCGGAGGACGTCCGGCAGCAGGGTCCCGGCCACCCGCGTTGCTTCCGCCGGCGTATATCCGCCGGCGTGCTCCAGCGCGTGAGCGAAGACGGGGACGAAACGGGCATCGTCCGCTGGTTCCGCAGCGAGATAGGCAGCGTTCTGCTCGCCGGCAAGGAAAGGAGTTTGATTTGACCGCGCACCGCGATCCGCCTGCACCCATTTCCCGCTTGCGCCGTCCAGCGTACGAGCCCACAGGCCTACCTTCTTAGGACCGAGGGCAGAGTTGGGCACTTCCAGCACGATGCTGCACACGTCCTTGTCGGCGAAGTAATCGTCACCGGTGAATCGCAGATTGTTCAGGGCGCCATTTACGTCGAAGAAAAAGGGATCGCCGCGCCAGCCGGCGAAGAATCGGTAGTCCCCAGCCTCAATCACGTGCGCCTCCGGCCCCGTTGAGACTGGTGCTCCTTCGACGATCGTCATACCTTCGGCCGCCTGTCCCGGTGGTCTGCTCCCCTTCAACCCGGCGCAGCGTTGCGCTCTGCGCCCCGTTCTTGTCGGAGGAGAAGCGCACTCGGTAGGCAATATCGGCGATATTATCGCCATTCGTGTCAATCTTAAGCTCATACACCGCTTCGGTCGCGAAGGGCTCGTCTGTCGTGGGCCCCTGCGGGTTCACTCCAAACGATGGATGCACATTCATAATCAGGATCGACTTGCTGGCGTCCCCAGGCTTGGGGAAGGCATACAGGTCAGTAAAGTCGAGTCGAGCATCGCCATGCGGAAAGCCAAAGTCCG
This sequence comes from uncultured Acidobacteriaceae bacterium, assembly GCA_963850805.1. Classification (GTDB taxonomy): domain Bacteria; phylum Acidobacteriota; class Terriglobia; order Terriglobales; family Acidobacteriaceae; genus Sulfotelmatobacter. The sequence goes on from CAWKNF010000024.1 coordinate 21,123, forward strand.
GACCGGAATAATGGTGTGACATATCATCTTCTCCTAGCTCGCTAGATAATTCAGACGCTTGAGCGCTGCGTATCTCCAATTGCATCGGCTGCGATGAGGGCATCACACCAGAAGCTTGAAGGAGAAACAATTGGACGATGGTATTGGCGATACCTTCGTATCAGTGGACGCGGCGGCGTCGTGCGATGTTAGCACCATCAGTATTTTCATGTTCCTTCTCCTCGTGCTCGTGGTCGTGCGCATTCCGATCGAATCGGCGGCGTGAACTCATCTGACCAGAAGTCTGGGAGGCGGGCAATCGGACGATGGTATCGTCAATACTTCGGTATTGCTCTACCGCTTACCAACTTGTGGCAAATCCCGCCATAGTCGGGGGGTATCGGCTTGAAACAACGACGGCCCACTGCCACAACTGACTTGTCAATCCTCGTCATTTAAGAAGGAGTTAAATAAGCAGTTTGCCGCGCTGCCGTTCCGGACAGCACAATCACCTTCCGCCCGGCTTCCGATTCGAGATAACGGCTGTAGGGTATCCCCCCAGCACAAACAAGAAGCTCTCTGGTAGAATTTTCTCAACGGTGGGGCGTCATCAGTCGATTGTGCGCGGGAAGTATGAGTTTAGCGCTCGCACTTCGCCATGAATGAGGTGAACCGCCCATGTTGCATCTCACGCCCATCGTGTTCGTTGTCGACGATGACGTGTCTGTACGCGAATCGCTGGAATTGTTGATTCGCTGTGAAGGCTGGCAGCCTGAGACATTCGCGTCCGCCCAAGAATTCCTCGACTACCCTCGCGCTCGTGTTCCCAATTGCCTCGTACTTGACGTTTCTCTTCCGGGTCTGAACGGGCTAGACCTCCAGCAGCTTGTCGCCAGCGAACGGACGGACATGCCGATTATCTTCATCACGGGCTACGGCAACGTGCCCATGACGGTCCAAGCCATGAAGGCGGGGGCTGTCGAATTTCTGACGAAACCCTTCAGCGACGACGTGTTGCTGCGGGCCATTCGGCAAGCCCTCGAGCGCAGTCGCGCTGCGCTCGGTCACGAGGCCGAGATGCGGGTTCTCAGGGACCGCTACGCGTCACTTTCCCAACGCGAAAGACAGGTTATGGCCTTGGTGGTTTCCGGCCTGCTGAATAAACAGGTCGGTGGCGAACTCGGTATCAGCGAGATTACCGTGAAGGCACACCGAGGCAAGGTGATGCAGAAGATGAAGGCCGATTCTCTTGCCGACTTGGTGAAAATGGCCGCGAGGCTCCGCCCCGCACCCGCAGCGATTACGGCGGCGTGACGGCCATATTCGCCCTCGTAATTATTCGTGAAGATGCGGAGTTCGCAGACGCTTGCAGAACGTTTACACGCAACCGGGTGTCAAGTTGGCTGTCCAAGGAGGTGAAACATGACCGGGTCTGGCAAATCGAGAAATGACTTTCCACTCGAAGCTTCAATTCCGACTGGCACGGCTCCTCTGGAGGCGGTCCTGTGCACGGAGGAGTTGCATCGCCGCCCCTCGCGTCCACCCAATTACGAAAAGGAGAACCGCGCGCTCGTGAAGCTGGTGAGTGCGCTAGCCGATTCGCCGACTACCGTACTGCAGATGCTAGCTGAAACGATCCTGGAGATTACGCAGTGTGACTCCGCCGGCCTCAGCCTGCTGACGAAGGACGGCAAAACCCCGGACGTTTGCGGCAAAAGGTTCTATTGGCCAGCCATCGCCGGCATGTGGAATCCGCACGTCGGAGGTGGGACCCCGCGCAATTTCGGTCCCTGCGGAGATGTGCTGGATCAAAATCGTACGCTGTTGTTCAGGCATTTCGAACGGCGCTACGCTTATTTGCAGCCCGTAGTTCCGGCAGCTGAAGAATGCCTGCTGGTCCCGTTTTACGTCGCCGGCGAGGCCGTCGGGACCATCTGGGCGATCATGCACAGCAACCGCTGCAAGTTCGACGCAGAAGATGACCGGGTCATGGCCTCTCTGGGGAAATTTGCCTCTTCCGCGTATCAAGCGCTCATACATATAGAAGACTTCAAATTCCAGGTGTCGGAGCGCGAAAAGGCGGAAGCGGAAGTCCGTGAATTGGCAAGAGGTTTGGAAGCGAAGGTCCGGCGTCTGGTCGAGGCCAATGTTGTTGGAATTGTCATGTGGAATCTGGAAGGTGCAATCACCGGAGCCAACGAAGCATTGCTCCGCATGGTGCAATACGACCGTGAAGATCTCGCCTCCGGTCGCCTACGATGGACGGACCTGACGCCAGCCGAATGGCGTGGCCATGACGAAAGGGCGATCACTGATTTAAAGGCGACGGGAATCTTTCAACCCTACGAGAAGGAGTACTTCCGGAAAGATGGCAGCCGGATACCGGTACTACTTGGCGGCGCACTCCTCGAACCAGATGGCAACGAAGGTATCGCTTTCGTGCTCGATTTGAGCGAGCAAAAGCGGCAAGAATCTGCCCGCCTCTACAGCGAAGAGAAGTATCGCGTTGTGGTCGAAACCGCCAGCGATGCGGTTGTGAACATTGATGATAAAGGCTCAATAGTGTTTGCGAACCCTGCCACTGCGACAATTTTTGGCTACGACCCAGCCGAACTGGCGGGGAAACCCTTGACCCTCCTAATGCCTGAATACATGCGCGAACTCCACCAGACCGGGTTCAAGCGCTACTTGGCTACCGGTCAACGGCATATGAATTGGCAAGGCACCGAACTGACCGCGCTCCGCAAGAATGGCGAGGAGTTTCCCGTAGAGGTCTCCTTCGGCGAGATAACCAGAGACGGTCACAAAACATTTACGGGCTTTCTCCGGGACATCAGTAAAAGAAAGCAAGCGGAGCAGGCACTGCGGCGCAGCGAGGCATTCCTCGCGGAAGCTCAACATCTCAGTCACACAGGCAGCTTTTCCTGGCGTGTGGCGACAGACGAAATCACGTGGTCCGAGCAACTCTATCGGATCTACGAGCTTGAGAGCAGTGTGCCTGTGACGCTCGAACTGATCCGTACTCGAGTCCATCCGGAAGACCTCACTTTGTACGAAAAAATGGTCGAAGAGGCACGAAACGGTGGCACCGACTTTGAATGGCAGTACCGTTTGAAGATGCCCGACCGCTCGATCAAGTACATGCATGCACTCGCTCAGGCGACCCGCGACCAGGATGGTCAACTGGAGTACATCGCAGCGGTTCAGGATGTCACGGCGCGGAGGCTGGCGGAAGAGGCGCGCGATAAGGCTCGATCGGAACTGACACATGTGGCCAGGGTGACGAGCCTCGGAACGTTGACGGCGTCTATCGCCCACGAACTCAACCAGCCGCTGTCCGGCATTGTAACGAACGCCAGCACCTGTATGCGAATGCTGGCAGCCGATCCTCCGAACGTCGACGGGGCACGCGAAACGGCGCGGCGGACGATTCGCGATGGCAACCGAGCCTCGGAGATGATCACACGATTGCGTGCGCTCTTTACCAAGAAATCGGCCACGACCCAGTCAATGGACCTGAATGAGGCTACACGAGAGGTAATTGCGGTGTCATTGAGCGAACTTCAAAAAAACCGCGTGATCCTGCGGCCGGAACTTGCTCACGACCTTCCGTTGGTCACCGGAGATCGCGTCCAGCTCCAGCAGGTCATTTTGAATTTGCTTCGCAATGCTTCGGATGCCATGAGCACCATTGATGATCGTCCGAGGGATTTACTGATTCGAACTGAACCCGATGACAATGATCGGGTGCGCCTCAGCGTGAGCGATGTTGGAATCGGCTTCGAACCTCAAGCTGCGGATAAGCTTTTCGAAGCCTTCTACACGACGAAGAATGAGGGTATGGGAATCGGATTGTCGGTCAGCCGTTCTATTGTCGAGCATCATTATGGCCGCCTGTGGGCGACGCCAAATAACGGTCCGGGAGCTACATTTTCGTTTTCGATCCCCTGCAGACCAGAGGGTTTGGCTGAGGCCGAAACTCCTGTAAATCGGACCAATCTATCGGCGGACGCCGCATAGAGCATAGAGTGAGCTCGGGAATCACGGGGCAGGAACTTGCAATACCAAAGTACAATAGACGGCCCTCATCAAATGGCGCATTGTTTCTGTCATGGAGCTTCCTAAGGCTAGGGGCGGAAGCGACCGTCCGCTTCTATCCGTGGTTGATGATGATGAATCGGTGCGCGAATCGCTGCCTGATTTGCTTAGGGAATTCGGATTTGCAGCTCGAGCTTTTTCGTCAGGGGAAGAGTTTCTCTCATCCGATTGTCTCGATCAGACCAGCTGTCTGATCCTCGACATCGGCATGCCGGACATGAGTGGACCAGAGCTTCAGCGGGAATTGAAGCGTCGTGGGCAGGCGATTCCGATCATCTTCATCACCGCTAGCACAAATAAGACTGTTCGCCCGCGATTACTCGAACGGGGTGCGGTGGAGTGCCTGTTCAAGCCGTTCAGCGACACGGCTCTGCTTGATGCCGTTAATTCCGCCCTTCGCCTTAAGTGAGAGTTCCGCACCCTGTCGATTGTGCGTGCTTTGTTCCACGGGGCCCCAATACCAAGGTATCGCCAATACCATCGTCCAATTGAACACCGCAAGCCGCCTGTGGCTTAATCGCTTTCGTGCACGGGCCGACACTGCGCTCGCGCTCTAGCCAAATATCTGAAGAAAGGATGGCAAAGACATGCCGGAAGCGACCTGGAAACCTCACGAGAAACACGGACGGCTGACGATGCAGAGCGACTTACCTGACAGCGTCTACGCGTTTCCGAAGCAGCGTAAGGAACCACTGACCGACGCACAACATGTGCGTAACGCAGTCGCGCGGTTCGATCAAGTCATCGACGTCTCCGATGCCGACCGTGCTCTGGCGTTCGCGAACATCGAGAAAGCTGCAAACTACTACGAAGTCAACCTAGCGGAAACGTCGTGGCACGACTTGGGCGTTCATCCTCAAAAGAATAGAAGAGAGGCTGCCGCCAAAGGCGCTGTGACGCGCGAACGCCGAGTGAAAAGCTAAGGACCCGCTGTCTAAGTTTGGGGAGTCCATGGCGTCGGCGACCAATTCTAGCTTCGTTCATCTAACTTTTGTTAGTGACTGTTTCCCTACCGTACAAGGAGATGAAATATGAAAGCAGTTGTTGTCCACCAATATGGCGGTCCTGAAGTGCTTAAGTTCGAGGATTACCCCGACCCGGTTCCGGGTCCGGGCGAGGTGCTGGTGCGGGTCGCCGCCACGAGCGTGAATCCGATCGACTACAAGCGGCGTGCCGGATTGACGAAGGATTTTTATCCCCTCAAGTTCCCTGGCCTCATAGGAGTCGATATGGCGGGGACTGTCGTCAAGGTTGGGCCTGGAGTGGAAGGCTTTTCCGTCGGCGACCACGTGTTCGCAATGGCCGACAATACTTACGCCGAACTTTGTGTGGTAAATGCAGCGGTCTTGGCGAAGATCCCCAAGGGGCTCGATTTGATCCAGGCTGCGGCGCTGCCGCTCGTGACAGTGACCGGCAACCAGCTCATGTCCGCTACGGGAATCAAAGCGGGCCAGACGGTTATGGTCGTAGGTGCTGTGGGAAATGTCGGGCGTTCGGCAGTATTCACTGCGAAGTCACGCGGGGCGACTGTGATCGCGGGGGTTTTGAAGAGGCAGATGCAGATGGAGGATACGAAGACTGCCGGCGCGGATCAGGTAGTCGCAACCGACGGCGATACCGCGATTGCGTATCTTGCGCCGCTCGATGCGGTGGCGGATACGGTCGGCGGAAGAACGGCCGAGAAGCTGATCGCCAAGGTCAAGCCGGGAGGAGTGTATGCATCGGTTGTCGAGGCACCACAGAACGCCGCGAAGTACCCATCCGTGAAAGTGGTGCACGTATTCTCGAAATTCGACAGGCAGACGCTCGAGTTCATGGCCGAAGCGGTGCGAGATGGCAAGCTGGTAATCCCGATTAGCCAGAAGCTGCCACTCAGTGAAGCGGCCGAGGCTCAAGCAGCGGCAGAAAAGGGTGGTGTCGGGAAGATCTTGCTGGTGGCTTGAACTCTTTGCTGGAGATGCAACGTTTAAAGGAACAATCGAAATGAAGAAGGATCAACGCGGAATTAATCCCGCTTCGAAACCAAGTGGCGACGGATGTGTGGAATGCTTCGCGTCACCGAAAGGTTGGTGGTTTCATCTCCGCCGGTGTGCGGAGTGCGGGCACATCGGGTGCTGCGATAGTTCTCCCAGTCAGCATGCATCCAAGCATGCGGCAGCGACAGGGCATCCGATCATTGCCAGCTTCGAGCCGGGTGAGGATTGGTTCTACGATTACGAGAAGCAGGGCATGATCACGATCAAGGGTGTGGAGTTGCTTCCGCCGCATTCGCATCCAAGAAATCAGCCCGCACCAGGACCCGCGGGAAGGGTGCCAGCCAACTGGGAATCGCTCCTGAACTAGCTGCCCGCGGGGAAGGAGCAGATGAAACGCTTCTTTTAGAAGATCGGCGTCCCGGCCGCAGGTGGGACGTTTAACTGATTTTTTGCGCGGAAACCCGTGAACGTCCCGGCTCTCCCCGTATTCCCTGCAAATTGCCAAGAAAAAACATTGAACCCTCCTTGACAAGAAAAGTTGTCAATGGTACTGTCTCCCCGTGCTCGACCTCCAAGTCATTGATGATCCGGCAGCGGCGACGGCGGCTTTGGAGCCCATGCGGGGTCGACTCCTCTCGGAGCTAGTCGTGCCCGCCTCGGCGGCAGCGTTGGCCACGCGGGTTGGCCTGACTCGGCAGAAAGTCAACTACTACCTGCACGGACTGGAGGCGCACGGACTGGTGCGCCTGGCCGAAGAACGCAAGTGGGGCGGGCTGACGGAACGGCTGCTGGTGGCGACAGCCGCTTCCTACGTCGTTTCGCCGAGCGCCCTGGGTCCGGTCGCCGCGGATCCGAATCGGGAAATCGATAGGCTGTCCGCGAGCTATCTCATCGCCCTGGGCGCACGGGTCGTCCGCGAGGTGGGCGATCTGGTTCGTCGTGCGAAAGAGACGGGCAAACGCCTGGCGACCCTCGCGGTGGATACCGAGGTTCGCTTCCGGTCGGCGACGGACCGGGCGGCTTTCAGCAACGAACTCACCGAGGCCATCACCAAACTGGTTTCGAAGTACCATGATGAATCCGCGCCTGGTGGCCGCGCTCATCGCCTGGTGGTCGTGGCGCACCCTCTGCCGCAAAAATCTCATTCCAAGGAGCCATCATGAGTGTGAAGAAAGAAGCATCCGGACGCCGTTCAGTCCAAGTCGAAGTCGAGGTTCCCGGCACGCCGGAGGAAGTCTGGCAGGCCATCGCCACCGGGCCAGGTATTTCGTCCTGGTTCGTGCCTACTGAGTTCGAGGTGCGCGACGGGAAGCCCGTTGCGGTGAAGTTGAACTTCGGCCCGGGCATGGAGTCCAGTTCCGTCGTGACGGCCTGGGATCCGCCGCGGAGGTTTACCGCCGAGGCCCCTGGCTGGATGCCTGGCTCGCCGATGGTCGCGGACGAGTGGAGCGTCGAGGCGCGCGGGGGAGGCATCTGCGTCGTCCGCATTGTGCATAGCCTCTTCGCCAGCACGGACGACTGGGACAACCAGCTCGAAGGCACCGAATCCGGCTGGCCGGCCTACTTCCGCATCCTGCGGATTTATCTCACGCACTTCCGCGGGCAACGCTCCGCGATGATGCAGTGGATGGCCCCCGTCGCGGGCACTGAAGCGGAGGCCTGGGAAACGCTGACCATGGCATTGGGGCTGAAAGGCGTGAGCGCCGGGCAGCGCTTGAACGCTTCGGCGACCGCCCCGGCGGGCGTCCCGGCGCTGGGAGGCGTGGTCGAGCACGTCAGCCAGACTCCATACAACGCCCTGCTGCGGCTTGACAAGCCGGGGCCGGGCACAGCCGCGCTTGGCGCCGTCAACTTCGGCGGCCAGAGCATGGTCACGCTAAGCTTCTACCTCTACGGCGACGAGGCGGCCGAGACCGTCGCCCGCGAGACCCCGCTCTGGGAAGCCTGGATTCAAGAACGCTTCCCGACGCCGTCGGATACGAGCAAGAGTGACAGTGAATAATCGCGTGGTCATGCGAGTGTTCGAGACTTCATGAGCGATCTAGAAAGGGTGAATCGTGGCAAATCTTGAGCGAAGATCGAAGAGCGAATTATTTTCTCTATTCGAATCGAAACTTATGTGTAATCCGCCGATGCAAAGAATATCGTGGAACACAATTGCGCTGGTGGCGTTGTTGCTCATCGCGGCCCACTCAACAGGAGGACAGGAAGTAAAATCTCCGCAACCTGAAAAGTCGAAGCCGCCTGTCAAAGTGGAGCAGCGCGGGCGCATCCTTGGAATCGGCGGGGTCTTCTTCAAATCCGCTAATCGTGATCAGATGCACGAATGGTATTCGAAGCATCTTGGACTGGATGACAAAGGCCAAGGCGCGATGCTCCCGTGGCGCGAACACGACGACCCGCAAAAGGAACACATTACCGTTTGGACTATCTTTCCTGCCTCCACTAAGTATCTCGATCCCAGCCCCGCCCCGTTCATGATCAACTACCTCGTGGACGATATGGATGCCTTGCTCGACCGCTTAAAGCAAGAGGGAGTAAAGATTGACGCCAAACGAATGGATGAATCCTACGGTCGCTTTGCCTGGATCTATGACTCGGATGGGAATAAGATTGAGCTCTGGCAGCCGCTGCCCGCAAAGCCCTAACGCTAGCAACAAGCTGCTCGTCGATTGATCAACCCAGTAACCGGCCGGCGAGCCAGTAATCGACACTGAACTTTCCCGGACCAGAGCAGATCAGCCAGATAAAGAAGAGCACGTACAGGACTTCCGGAAGGTAGAGGAAATCGTCGAGCCAGTTAAGGGGCGAAAGTCCCTTGGGCAGGGTGGAAAGCGAGCTGGTCAGGGTGGCGACAGTCATATCGATCAATAAAGCCACGCAGGCCGGGCTCGAAAGAAACCCCAGGGCCAGCAAAGATCCGCAAATGAATTCGACACCCGCCACGAAATAAGCCGTCTGGACGGGAAACGGGACTTTGGCCCTAACCAGCGTTTCGTAAACCGGTTTCGTGCCGCCGGCGACAAACAATTTATTTCCCCCGGAGATGGCGAAGAACAGCCCGATCGAAACGCGTACCAGCAGGATGGCAAATTGCTCCAAGTCACTGCTACCCTCCAGCGCAAACTGGATCAACCGTTTCCAATCCATCTCTTGTCCCTCCATCGCAGCATGTGCTGCACAATCCCCCAAATCATACAGCTCGATTTCTCTGGTAAATGCGTTAATCAGGACTGTCTCTGGCGTTAATCTCTGTTCTCGACAAATATGCTGCAAACCGCAAATGGCGGTGTCGTTAGCGAATTCTCGCGCCTCGACATTATGTGTCCATCCGTTCGACCCATTGAGCGCGAAATGCGGGAGCCACGAATGGATCCGCAAAGTACTGTGTTTCCCGCGCAACCTTGTCGCCCCTGAACTCCATGATGCTCACGGTGTAGGTCGGCTTGGCGTCATACGTCAAGATGAGTTCAGTGACCCAAAGATCACCGCTGCCAACGATGCGTCGGACAGTAAACCGCTTTTGGCTCGGCTGACTAGCGCGTTGGCCCTGTATGTTGCTTCGACCGCGGGTTCGCTCGCCTGACTGCGGGTACTCCAGCACTGCGTCCTCTTGATAGATGAAGTGCTCCGTTTCAAAATCGTTGGCATCGGACGCCACCCAATGCTGATTCAGTGCCGCACGGATCTCCTGATCTCGCGCTCTAGAATCCTGCTGCTTCTTTTGTTGATCGTTCATCTCGAGCCCTCACTTTGAAAAGAAGCTAAATGTTTGCGGTTGCGTAGCGTACGACTCGTCAAGTCGCGCTCGGCTTACTCCAGCGCGCAACTTGTAGGCCTAGAAGCAGCCTGGAAGCTTGGGACCGACTAAGGTTGGAACCCGTCCGCCATCCACTTGGCGAAAAGTTCGATCCGAGATTGCTGCCAAGGACCTTCTCCTTTTGGGGGTGGGGGCGGCATTAGGGCGCCGCCGATCCCACGGATGCGATCGTAGATGGCGCCAGCGTGCTTTTTGACGTCATCGTAACTTCCGAGGTTGAACGCCTTGCTCATGCCTTGAATGTCTCGCTCCGTAAAGAGCGGGCGAATGTCTATTTGAAAGCTCGTCGTTTTCGTCATTGCGCCTCACAGGTATCGGATTATACGGATGTCGCGGTCTCTTTCGTGAATCCAAAACTTCCTTTCTCCTGACAGGTCACGGCATCGGGCTCCGGCCTAGCGCGCGATTTGACCCAGGTAGCATCCGATCCGATTTTCGATATCCCCCGGCTTGAGATACGGCTGTCACCATTCAGCCAGAACAAGATGGGCCGCGCAATTGGACGATGGTATTGCCCATACTTTCGTATCGATTGCAGTGTCTTCATGCCTGAGGTAGACGGCTTTTCTTCATCCAGCTAGTCCTGAAAATCAATCGAAGCGAAGGCAACTTCCTGCCGCACACTTGATACGAAGGTATCGTCGATACCATTGTCCAATTGTTTCGCCCGCAAGCTTTCGGTGTAATCGCAAATGTGCGGCACTCAGCCGACCAGGTGGTTGGCTTCAGGTCCGCCTGGGGAAACTGGTCCTCTTGCGGTGGTATCGATGAGGTGGTAGATACGATTGAAACCAATATTCGGATTATCTGAGGCGGCTTTGCCGACCATAGCGTCATGCGGGGAAGCGGTTGCAGGTTTGGCAACCGATGGTAAGCTTGCAGAGCGAACTTTCACATGCGATGCGAGCTTGGCATTTCGAAGCGCGAAATTCCCCCGCACGGCAGGCACGACACCCGATGGAGACCGATCCGATGAGCACACCTGAAGCGGCAAGTAGATCGCCTGCCCTCGCACAGGCAGTAGCCGCGCCACTCACCCGCGCCGCGATCTTCCTGGTCGCGACGCTCAACCCGGGCCCTGAAAATCGCGATACCGTGCGCTCGTTCTGCGGAGACCTCGCCGCGCTGGTGCGCGCCGTGGAATTTCGAGACCTGGAGGGAGGACTTTCATGCGTCATGGCGTTTGGCTCCGACGCGTGGGACCACCTCTTTGGGCCGACGCGGCCGGCAGAACTGCATCCGTTCCGCGAGATTAGCGCCGGAACACGCCACGCCGTCTCCACACCAGGAGACTTTCTGTTCCACATCCGCGCCAAGCGCATGGATCTATGCTTCGAGTTGGCCACTCAGCTTATGGCGCGTCTGGGGAATGCCGTCTCTCCAGTGGATGAAGTGCACGGCTTTCGTTACTTCGACGACCGCGATCTGATAGGGTTCGTCGATGGCACGGAGAATCCCCGCGGCGCTGCCGTAGCCGACGCCGTGCTCATCGGCGACGAAGACACCGAGTTTGCCGGCGGCAGCTACGTTATCGTTCAGAAATACCTCCACGATCTTGGCGCATGGAATGCCCTCTCCACCGAGGCGCAGGAACGCATCATTGGCCGCACCAAGCTTTCCGATATCGAATTGGACGATTCGGTCAAGCCAACCTCAGCACACAACGCCCTGACAACCATCGTCGAGAATGGGAAAGAGGTCAAGATCCTGCGCGACAATATGCCTTTCGGCCGGCCCGCAAATGGTGAGTTTGGCACTTATTTCATTGGCTACAGCCGTTCGCCCCGCACCATCGAACAGATGCTCGAGAACATGTTCATCGGCCGCCCGCCCGGCAACTACGACCGGCTGCTCGACTTCAGCCGCGCCGTCACCGGAAATCTGTTCTTCGTGCCCTCGGCAACATTTCTGGAGAACGTGACCGAAGTCCAAACCCAGCCTGCGAATACTGAATCCCCGGCAGCGCCGGCGGTGGCCGAAACCTCTTCATCCATCGCATCCTCATCCATCCTATCGGTGCGCGAGGGTTCGCTCGGCATCGGATCTCTCAAAGGAGACACACGACATGAATAACCTCCATCGCGAGCTTGCCCCCATTTCCGATTCAGCCTGGGCTCAGATCGAAGAGGAAACATCGCGGACGCTCAAGCGTTACCTCGCCGGACGGCGCGTCGTCGACCTAAAGGGGCCGATCGGCACCAGCCTCTCTGCCGTCGGCACCGGCCACCTGCGGACAATCACCCCCCCGGCTAAAGGCATCCTCACGAGGCAACGCGAGGTGAAAGCGCTGGTCGAGCTGCGCGTTCCGTTCGAGCTGGATCGCCAGGCCATCGACGACGTCGAGCGTGGCGCGAACGACTCGGACTGGCAGCCGGCGAAAGACGCAGCGCGACAGATCGCCTTCGCCGAGGACGCCGCCATATTCGAGGGCTATGCCGCCGCCGGCGTTGGGGGCATCCGCCAGGGAACCAGCAACCCGATCATGACTCTCCCCGCCGACGTGCGTGAGTACCCGGAGGCCATTGCCCAAGGCCTAAGCCGGTTGCGTCTCGTCGGTGTCAACGGCCCCTACGCCGTGTTGCTCGGTGCCGACGCCTACACAGCACTCGCCGAAACCAGCGACCACGGATACCCGGTGTTGGAACACGTCAAGCGGCTGGTCAAAGATCAAATCATCTGGGCGCCCGCCATTACCGGCGCTTTCGTGCTGACCACTCGTGGCGGTGATTTCGACCTGCACATCGGCCAGGACGTCTCCATCGGCTACCTCAACCACGACGATGTCGCTGTCCGCTTGTACTTGCAGGAGACATTCACTTTCCTTCTGCTCACCCCCGAGGCTGCGGTGGCGCTAACTCCTCCCGCGCAGTGACACGGGCTATCCCGATTCGTTCCCCGGTTTCCCTTTGGCTTGATGCCCTTGTGACCGGCCGGAACCTTACGCTTTGGTGTGCTTGCCGTCGTTTGCGTGCTGATTACAAAAGAAGCGCGGTATTGCAAACGCCTTCGCACTCGCAGGCGGAAGTTCAGCGCTTTGGTCGACGGTGGGATTGAAGTTGTGGAGCAAGCCAGATGCGGAGCTAGTGCTGCATCATCTGATTTCTATTCATCAGGTCGAAGGCGTCTTATCCGACGGACTGGACGCGGGGTTTGCCGCCACCGTCACACCGTGGAACAAGGACTTAGCCCATTGGGAGTTCGCGCAGGACAGAATTTTGCTTGCAGTGAACCCCGCGAAATTGAACAGGATCACGCGCGATAAGAGACATCGCGCCTGCTGCGCGGGCTTTTATCGGTTCGGCTCAGCGCGGGACAACCGTTCCCGCTCAAGCACTCAACTTCAAATTACTGGGAAACCACCCTAAAGGCATTTGTCAGCAGGAGAGGCTAAGAGCAGAATCAGTCAAATGCAAAATGAAGTCGGGGTATGAGGGACGTACAACCTTTCCATAATAGGAAGCATTGGAGCACGCTCCGGCATATCGACAAAGTCGCCTCAGTAGATTAGCTTTAGCGAAAACTGAACTTGCCGCGAAGTTCCCGCCGTCTTGCTGATCATGCCAAATCCTGTACCCTCGATGATATTGGCAGGTAGCCCCATGTTAACGATATTAAACAGATTAAAGAACTCCCCGCGGAATTGCAGGTCCGCTCGCTCCAAACCGCTTTCTCGGTGGCCAATCGGAGTCGTCTTGATGAGCGCGAAATCGAAATCGTAATATGCCGGGCCGCGAAATGTATTACGGCCGAGCGTTCCAAAGCGCCCGGAGTTTGGTCCGGTCCCGCCCTGGATACCGATGGGAATGGAAAAGAAACTTGTGTTGTTTGCGCCCCGCCCAAAATAATCGTCGCGCGATCGCATTGAACTGCCGGCGCTCGAGAGATCCGGCGTTCCGATCTGGTCCGGTCGGTCCGCTCCGATCGTCCCCGCCCCCGTCTGCTGGATTCCCGAGTACACCGTAAACGGCGAACCACTCGTGATCGTTGAGATGCTCAGAAACTCCCAGCCCTTCGTCAACAACTGGGTTCGATCCGACTGAAGTCCCAAATGCTCGAAATGCAAATCCTGGGCCGCGCTCAACGTGAAGGCGTGGGTCACGTCAAAGCTTGACGGCCCTCTTTCCACTTGTGTATCGAACGGGTCTTGCGGACTAAACAACGTCACAGCCCCGGTGGACCCTGTTCCTCCGGAAACGCCGCTGACATCATCCAGCGATTTGCCCCAGGTGTAGCCTGCTTGCAATGAAGGACCGCCATGCCCAACATTTCCCGACAGTGACGTCTGCAAGGCGTTGTACGACGAGTGCGACGTCGCTGTTATCACAGACTCGAATCCGAAACCACCCGTCACTGCTCCGCTGCCGTCGAAGTTTGTAAACCGAGCAAATTCCGAGATCCGCTCCGGGATACGCGTTCGGATATGACATTCTGGGAAGTCGAAACGCCGACGTTCCCACATACGCGACATCGGCCGTGAGGCCGCCGAAAGCCCGCTCCAGCCCCAGCGTCCAAGTTTGCAGGTAGCCATTGCCGAAGCGCCGATCGATCCCTGCCAGACTCAGCAGCGAGAGCTGACGACTCGGCGCCAGCGCTGCCAAATCTTGCTGGTATCGATCTACGTCCATCACCGTGTTTGCCGGGACGTTTTTCGGATTGCCGCTGGCCAACACGTTCACGCCAGCGGTGTTGTAAACCTGTGGCAATTCGTTCGGTGTGATTTGGAACCCGTACGAAATCTCCCCGTTTTGCGCCGCGTTGACACGTGGATAAACAACGTAAGGCGTCGACCCTGTCAGAAGGTTGTCCTGCCAGATATTTGGCGGAATCACTGTGATCGCCCCGCCCACGTGCACATGCACCGCCTGCGGAGCATTCCAGTCCACTTGCACGCGCGGCCCCCAGCCGTTCCAATCGGTTTGATAAGTGGGCTGCGGATTGATCAAGTATTCCTGCCCAACGCCCACGGGTGGGAACGAATTCAGAAAGCTCGACGTTCGGCGCGCCCGCTCCGAAATCGGCGTGTAGAGCTCATATCGCAGTCCGTAATCGAGCGTCCATTTCGGATTGATTTTCCACGTGTCCTCAACGTACGCGTTCACGTCATTCCGGTTGATCGCCGCTGGCCCAATATGCGCGCCATCCGACGAATAAGGCGGCGCCACCGCGATCGTGTACCCGTACGGATAGCCGATCAGCAGACTGCTTAGCGTGTCTGGTAGAGAATCGCCGACTTGCACATTGTGCTGTCCGCCAGCGGAAGGTATGAACACTGGCGAGTAAACCGTTCCGCCGCCAAAATCATATTCGCCATTGGGACTGATTCCGAAGTATGTCGTGTCGCGATTAAGTCGCGCCTCCGCACCCCATTTCACCGTGTGCCGCGCAGTCGTCCAGGTAAAATTCAATTGTCCCTGGAATAAATTCCCGAACCCCGCCATCACCGAGCCCGCCGCTCCATTGAACGCCTCATAGAGGCCATCGATGAACTTCAATGCCGGATCGGTGTGGTTCGGCGTCACAAACGAAGGCGTCGTTCGCGTAAAACTCACCGACGTCGACCAGAGAAAGTGCGGAGACACGGTGCGCGCGTAAGTGATGACCCCGTTGCGTTGCCGGTCGACATACTGCACGCCGAAGCTCGGATCAAGCAGCGTCTGATCCGGATTTGTTGTCGGTCCCGTTAGATTGTCATAATTGAATCGACCAAACAATTGTCCTTTTGCGCCAACCTTCTGATCGATGCGGATGGAAAACTGATCCGCATCCGTGTTTACGTTTGAAGGTGCAGCATAGGTTCGCGCACCGTACGCGCCGGTTGGATTGTTGGGAAGTGGATAGCGGGCCAGCACTGTCGCAATCGCCGGATTCACCGGTACGTGCAGCGTGTCCGTGCTGCCGTCCGGGTACGTCACTATATCCTGACCCGCTCGCTCGGCTGCCGTTGGCACAGCCAAAACCTGGGTCGTTCCCAGCACCTGCCTGAATCCCTGATACTGCACAAAATAGAACGTCCGGTCTCGCCCGTCATATACATTCGGCAAAACAATCGGTCCGCCGTTTGTAAAACCGAACTCATTCCTGCGGAAAGGAGGGATCCGGCCAGGCTCTGCAATCGACGGGTGATCGAAATAATTTCGCGCATCAAGGGCAGAGTTCCTTATAAACTCGAAGAAGGAACCGTGAAATCCGCTCCTCCCGGATCGTGTCACGATATTGGTAAAGCCTGCCGCGCCTCGCCCGATGTCTGCCGGCATCCAGCCTGAGCTTGACTGCAATTCCTGAATTGCGTCCACGTCGAAATTCGTGAACGTACTCCCGCCCATCTCAGGATCACTAATATCAGCGCCGTCCATCGCGAAGACAGCCTCAACGCCGCGCTGTCCATTGATGGCAAACTGCTGGGTAAAATTTGTTTGTCCATTCACGTCCGTCATCGTGCCCGCCGCCAACAGCAGAAGCGTGCTGAAGTCACGCCCGTTCAACGGCAACTCGTTCACTTTTTGGCTGGAGAGTTTCTCATCGTTCGTCCCGCTCGCCACATTCGAGACTTTAGAAGCAGCTTGCGGATTGACTGCGATAGACAGCACGTTTTGATCGGATACCGTCAGGGCAACGGAAGCGCTGCTGATATTTACCGCCAGCGGTGTGGTTGGACCGTGTCCGGTCAGCTGCACAGTCACGGTGTGTGGCCCTTGTGCGACGCTCTCGATCGAAAACTTCCCATCAGACCCTGTGATCGCCGTCTGCTTTTTCCCCATTGTGGCTACTGTCACTTTCGCACCTGAAACAGCTTGTCCGGCGGCCGTGCGAACGACACCGGTCCAAGTCGTCGTCGCAACCTGTTGTGCTTGGAGTGGAACCGTGATCGCCATCAGGCTGCAAAAAGCAAACCTCTCGACGGAGCGGAGCATCTTGTTAAACGTCCGAGCCATCAAAAGTTCCCTTCGGGTTGCGGGATGCAAGCATCGAGAATTGCTCGATCAACAGTGAACTCTCTTAGTTTGTGAGCATTTCAATGAACCGAGAGACTTCCTGTGAGAGGCGTATTGTCCGAAGATGCACCAACCACGATTTCGTAATCGCCTGGCGCGAAGTTCCAGCGGGCTGTCGTGTCGTCGAAGGTCTGCAAGACTTGCGGATCGATCGCCACAGTGACCGTTTGTGATTCACCCGGCGCGAGTCTGACTCGTTTCCACCCCACCAGCCGTTTGAAGGATTCGTCCGCGCCCTTCGGCAATCTTGCGTACACCTCCGCGATCTCAGTGCCTGTCTGTTTCCCGGTGTTCTTGAGGCTGAAGCGGACAGTCTTGGCGGCGGAATCAACGCTTATCCCCGAATATGCGTAGGAGGTGTAGGACAGACCGAAGCCAAATGCAAATAGTGGCTGCTTGTCCTTCGCTTCATACCACTTGTAGCCAACTTCGGGTCCTTCATCGTAGTGGACTGTATAACTGAGAGATTGATCCTGAGGTGGCAGTGGCGGAATGACCGGATGCGGCAGATCTGTTTCACTTTTCGGGAAAGTGATGGGAAGTTTGCCTGTTGGATTGACGTTACCAACGAGAACGTTGGCCAAAGCTTTATGTCCGGCACTACCTGCGTACCATGCCTCGACTACCGCGGCAACTTTGTCGAGCCATGGCATGGTGACGGCCGTCCCGGTTTCGAGCACAACGATTGTGCGAGGATTCGCTGCGGCAATCTGCTCGATCAAAGCATCCTGATTGTCAGGAAGCGACAGACCCGGTAGGTCCATATCTTCCGACATCCACTGGTATGCAAAGACGATTGCGAGATCAGAACCCTTGGCGAGACTTACTGCGGACTTCAAGTCTGTTCCCGAATCGTATTCGATTTTCGTATTCGGCAGCTTCGCTCGGAGAGCTTTCAGCGGAGACGTCGGAAACCAGATGTGATCTTGCCAGTGTGTTTCACCCTTGCCCGCAGGCATGATGGCATTTCCGCTTGGCGGGTCCACTTGCGCCGATCCTCCACCGGAAAGCATTCCGACATCAGCATGTCCCCCGATGATCGCAATGCTGTGGATCGATTGGATAATTGGCAGTACGGAACGAGTATTCTTCAAGAGCACGATACTTTTCTCTTCCACTCGCTGCGCAACTTCGAGACCCTTCTCGACATCGACCACGCTCTTCCGCGGTGGGTCGTCAACCACCCCTGAGAGAAACTCCGCATATAGGACTCGCCTTGCGTGGTCGTCAATCTCCGACAAGGGCACTCTCCCGGCAGCCACCGCTTCTTTCAGCTTCGGCCCGAAGTAGTCGGCCATCGGCTGTTCCTGATCAAGACCGCTAGTTGATGCCTTCTCCGTGCTGTGTGTTGCAGCCCAGTCAGAAATCACGAAGCCTTGGAAGCCCCAGTCCCTCTTGAGTACGTCTCGCAAAGTGTAAGAATTTTCGCAACCGAAGTCTCCGTTGATCCGATTGTAGGAACACATCACCGCGCCAGGATGTGCGATGGAGATCGCAATGTGAAAAGCGAGCAGATCGGATTCCTGCATGGCCCGTCTCGAAATGATGGCATTGACGAAGTTGCGTCCGGTCTCCTGGTCATTCAGCGCGTAGTGCTTAATGTCGCCGACGACGTGTTGCGCCTGTTCGCACTTCATCATGTTTCCGTCTAACGTGCCGGCAAGCAACGGATCTTCGCCGGCATACTCGAAGGTACGGCCGTTCCGAGGCTCACGGGCCAGGTTCACGCCGCCTCCAAGCGTCATATCGAAGCCTTGCGCTCGAACCTCGCTGCCGATCACTTCGCCGTAAGCACAAGCGGATTCCGGATCCCACGCGGACGCTGCCCCCAAGTTCGAAGGCATCGCCGTTGCATACCTTCCATTCACACCGCTATCCCGTACTCCGTAGGCTGCATCTGAAATGATCAGCGGCGGAATGCCGAGACGCTTGACGCCCTCGACATAACCTGCGCCACCGTTTGTGAGATGGGTGAGCGGCATCGTCCATTTGGCATTGTTTGCCATGCCATTCCCATGCAGGAGGGCCAACTTCTCGTCGAGCGTCATCTGCTTCAGAACCAGTTCGGCACGCTCTTGAGGGGACAGTTTGGAATTCATCCACGACCGATCCGTGTCTTGGGCTACGAGAACACTGGTTGCGAGATGATTCCTATGGCAACCAGCAATGACAAAAACAAGTGGGAGCTGAGATAGCGGTTGTTCATAAGTTTTCCAACGGTCGCCTGTGGACGCTGATACGCAAAACTGTCCTTCGACGCGCAGTAGACTACCGCATCCATGCCTTCTGGCATCAGGATGCGGGTCCTGTGCCGCACTTTTCCGGATATGCTAATTTCAGGGCTTTGATCACGCAGCATACACCCTTGTCCCGGTCCGTCACATGTCGACACGGCGTACCTATAGAAGTGTCGGACCGCTTCGGCTCACGTACTTGTGACTTCTATGCCTTGGGAGCGGTAGGGATTCAGGACATCTTCGTCTGATGCATCGGTGATCAAACGTGTCAGTCGGCAAGCAGGACCGACCAGGTAAGGCAGAGATGCCCCCATTTTCCCAAGTGAAATCAGGCCAACCACTTCCGTTGAAGCTCCTATCATTCCGACCTCCGGGTGCAAACTGCACATTCCGAGAAAACATAGATCAGCGCGAATTATTAGACAATCCGCGCCTATTCACCATTGTTCTTGATCCGACTCCCCGTCCCCTCGGAACGTCCATCGCTGCGAATGGCGCCTACGCTTTTGAAAATCTCGACTGCTCCTTATGCTAAAGAGCGTTTTGAAAGCGCGTCAACATTCAATTTTGCATCCTGAACGAATCGGCGGCCATGTGGAGAATCCTTCAGCGCTTCACCCTCGCGGTACAGAAACGCCCTCGGGGGAGATCAACGGCGATTTCCTCGAAGACGACATCATCGTTACTAATCCCACTTTATCTTTGTAGCGGGGTTCAATGTGATTCAGGACGGAGGGCTTTGGCCCGAGTGGCCTGGCAGAACACAGCCCTCAGTGTCGCGCGACAGATCAGAATAAGCGGCAACCAGTTGGAGCTATTATTCTGTAACGTGACTGAAAGGCCAGACATACCCTCCCAGACCCTGCTTCGCAAGGGTTTTCTCCAATCGTTTGTTCGATGGCTTGTCATCAGTGTGGTAGCTGTTTGGTCGCTTGCCGCGCTGATCCTCCTGGCCAGCCGGTGGATCGACCCACCGACAACCGCGGTGCACATCCAGCGCCGCTTGCAGTCCTGGATTCACCACACTCCGTATCACGAGCGCTACAAATTCATTCCGCTCAGCCAAATCTCGCCCGATCTCCAGCATGCAGTAATCGCTGCGGAGGATGGGCGCTTCTACCAGCACCATGGGTTCGATTGGGACCAGATCCAAATCGCTGCCGAAGACGATTTGGAGGGCGGTCGCACTCGCGGGGCTTCCACGATTACGCAGCAACTTGTAAAGAACCTATTCTTCGGAACGGGCCGCTCAATCCTCCGCAAGGGCGCGGAGTTCACGCTGGTACCGGCGGCCGAATTCGTCCTCGGCAAACGGCGGATTTTGGAGATCTATCTCAACGTGGTCGAATGGGGCCCCGGTATTTATGGTGCAGAGTCGGCGTGCCGTTACTACGACGGAACCGCGGCTCTGAGTATCGGCCGGGAACAGGCAGCACGGCTCGCCGCGATTCTGCCGGCCCCCCTGAAGCGGCGTCCGGAGCGCATGAATAGATACAGCGCAATCATCCTTGAGCGGATGCGCCAAACGGGTTGGTAATCTCGAGTAACTTTTTACCAATGGAGCGGCTATGATTTCTCTCGGGTTGGGCTCTCCGAGCACTGGCTCTGACGCAGCGAGCCAGTCCAATGATCATTTTTGTAGCAGACGATAGGCGTGTACCTGAACCAGCTTTACATTCTCGTCAGCATCAAGCTTCCTTCGTTTCGTTAAGGATACCGGGAGAGAATTGTGCCTCGTCGTGGCATTGGCCAGTGGGGCACTGGCGTGGGTTCGATAAGGGTTCGATAAGCGTTTCCAAGGGTTAGGGGACTCAGGGAGTCCTCCGCGCCCTTGCGTTCAATGAGTTGCGACCATGAGTTCCTTGTCACTGCAACAAACGGGCAATTCAAGGCAGTATCATCTAAGAGAGTTACAATCTGCCATTTAAGTTCCCAAGTGCTGGCTTCGAGTTGCACTCAGTTGTACCGAGCGTCCCGAAATGTACCGAAAACGCTGACGTAGCAATAGCTGCTTAAACAACTGAAAGAGCGAGAGAAAGATTGGTCGGGGAGAGAGGATTTGAACCTCCGACCCCCTGGTCCCGAACCAGGTGCTCTACCAGGCTGAGCCACTCCCCGACGACGCGGGCGGCCACGAACGATGCCATCCACCCGCACACTTTCTTTCTCGATAGGCAGTAAGATTATAGCATCGCACCGTCTTGGCCGTTCCCTCCCGCTTGCCAGGGCATTTTTCGCGTTACACTGATGACGCACCGGATCCACGCTCTATAACCTGAGCAACCGTGATCTACTAAGCATGATCTACTAAGCATGATCTGGCGAACTGATCTGGCGAGCACGATCTGACCGACCATGATTGTCCTCTGCGCTAGTCGTCTCTACACGCCGCAGGAAGAGATTCAGAACCCGCTCCTGTTTGTTGAGGACGGCCTCATCTCCGCCCTTTCCTCGCGCGCTCAAAAGGAAATTCCGAACCACGCAACTGTGGTCGATCTCACCAAAGATGTTGCCGATGCCATCCTCGCGCCCGGTTTCGTCGACATTCATATGCACGGCGGCGCTGGCCTCGATGTCATGCGGGCCTCGCCCGCCGAACTGCCGCATCTGAACAAATTCCTGGCCACGCACGGCGTGACAGGCTACTTCCCCACCACCGTCGCAGCGCCACTCGATCAGACTTGCGCCGCTCTTGAACGCTTGGCCGACGCCGTTGCCACGGCTGCTGTCCCCAGCAACGGCAACGCGGCTCAGGCTCGGCCGCTCGGCATCCATCTGGAAGGTCCATTCCTCAGTCACAAGCGCCGCGGCGTGCATCCTCCGCAATACCTCGTTGAGCCTACGCTCGCAATCTTTGAACGTCTCTGGCAAGCCGCGCGCGGGCAGGTGTGCATGATGACTATTGCGCCGGAACTTCCCGGAGCGCTCGAGGTGATCGCAGAAGCCGCGCGGCGCAAGGTCTGCGTGAGCATCGGCCACTCCGACGCGGAACTGGAAGCCGCCCGGGCCGGCGTCCGGGCCGGTGCCCGCCACGCCACGCACACCTTCAACGCCATGCGGCCGCTCGATCATCGCGATCCCGGCATCCTCGCCGAGGTGCTTACCGACCGGCAACTCAGCGCCGACATTATCGCCGACGGAATTCACGTCGCGCCTGAAGTCGTGCAGCTTTTCCTGCACGCCAAGGGCATCGAGCGCTCCGTGCTGATCACCGACGCAACCGCCGCCGCGGGCATGCCCGACGGCACTTACCAACTCGGCCCCATACAGGTCCAGGTCAAAGATGGCAAGTGCACAATGGATGGAAAACTCGCAGGCAGCGTCTTGACCATGGACCTTGCGGTTCGCAACGTGACCAATTTCGCGGGATGGAGCCTGCAGCACGCCGTACGTGCCGCAACACTGAATCCGGTGCGGGCGGCGGGTTTGCCGCAAGCCTACGGAACCCTTGCTCCCGGAGCGGAAGCGAATTTTGTAGTCCTCACTCCCAGCGGAGAAGTGTGCCAGGCGTTTGTTCGCGGGCGTGCGGCTTCCAACTAAGAACGCCGGGCCACGGATTTTTCACGAATCAACACGGATAAGGCTCTTTAAATATTCTAGGTCTATATCCGTGAAGATCCGTGTGAATCCGTGGCTGAACTAATTCGGCTTGCGATCTTTCGCGTCCGCCAGATAGCGCAATAGAATCGCTTCATCGGCCCGCGTGAGCTTGTCGAGAAAAGGAGTGTCCACCTTGCGGTCTTTGACGGTCTGGGACGCATTCGACTGACGCAGCTTGTCGCCCAGTTCAGGATCGTTGCTCATCACCTGGGTGTAGAACCACAGGAAGTGGCGCATCTGGTCGAGCGACTTGCAGAGCACCTGGATGGCTTCCGTCTCCGGGAGCGCGCTCAGCGCCTCCATCAATTCGGGGTCGCTGGGCGCCTGCATGGCGACATAGTTCAGTTCCCGCTGAATCGCGCGCAGATCTTCAGTAACTCGCACCATCCGCGCGTGAAGGTCGTCCATCTCAGTGTCGTTCCCCATGGGTTGCGTTGAACAATCGCAGTAACGATTGCGTGTTTGAACATCTCATCGGCAGCGCCCAGCGGATAGATGTCCCACGATCATGCGCTTTGGTAATTCAAGCAATTACTTCGGTCTGCAAAGTAACATCCCTCAATGGATCGCCCTGAATGCGGCTTCTGGCAAGGCTTTTCACGCAACCCGCACGGGTCTGCCATGAGCACACGCTTCGCCCAGCGTGCCGGATTCTCCCGAAGTCAACAGTGCAGTCGCCATTCGTCCAAAGTCACCACGGACCATATAGAGACAGCCGCCTCGGCGGACCGAGCCAGCGCGAAGCGCGGCGCACCCAGCCACAGCAACTGCCTGAGCGTCGTCCCTTTGTGATACAAACGCACGCATGGAATCCGTTTCCTCAAGTCCGCCACGCCAGTTGCTCCGCGCCATCGGACGCTGGAGCCTGGTAGCGCTGGTCGTGAACTCGATCGTCGGCAGCGGCGTCTTTGGCCTGCCCTCCACCGTGGCAGCTCTCATCGGCAACTACAGTCCTTACGCCGTGCTGGCGGCGGGAGCGGGAATGAGCGTGATCATCGGTTGCTTCGCCGAGGTTGCGTCGCGCTTTCAAGAGGCCGGTGGTCCCTATCTTTATGCCCGCGTCGCCTTCGGACGTCTCATGGGGATTCAAACCGCCTGGATGCTGTGGCTCGGTCAAGTCGCCGCGCCCGCCGCTAACGCCAACCTGTTTGTGATTTACCTCGGCGAGTTCTTCCCGCACGCCAAAGACACCGTGCCGCGGGCCATCATCCTTACTGTGCTGGTCGGCCTTCTCACTGCCATCAACATTCGCGGCGTGCGCGCCGGGGCGCAAGTGAGCAATTTGTTCACCGCCGCCAAGCTGGTCCCGCTTTTTGCAGTAATTGTTTTAGGTTTGTTCGTGCTTCAGCAACATCACTGGAGCATTGCGGCTGCGCCCGTTGCTTCGCCCAGTACGAGTCAGTGGCTGAAAGCCATGCTCCTTCTGGTCTTCGCCTACGGGGGATTCGAGACCGCACTCGCGCCCATGAGCGAAGCGAAAAATCCCCGCCGCGACGCTCCCTTTGCGCTCTTCACGGCTCTCGCAGCCTGCACCGTGATCTACGCTCTAATTCAATGGGTGGTCGTCGGAGTCCTGCCCAACGCCGCGCACAGCCAGCGCCCGCTGGCTGACGTGGCGCGGCTGGCGGTGGGTCCCGTAGGCGCCGCACTGGTCGCGGTCGGAGCGCTAATCTCTTTCTACGGATATCTCAGCGCAAAAATTCTCGCCATGCCCCGCGTCCCCTTCGCCCTCGCCGAGCAAGGAGACCTTCCGAAAGCCTTTGCCGCCGTACACAGCCGCTTTCACACTCCCTATGTCTCGATTCTCGTATTTGCGGTCTTGGTCTGGGGATTAGCCCTGATCGGCGACTTCAAATGGAACGTAACCCTCTCCGCCGTAGCCAGGCTTCTTTACTACGGCGTAGGCTGCGCAGCCCTGCCCATCCTGCGCCGCAAACAGCCCGAAGGCGCCAGCGCAATGTTTCAACTGCCAGCGGGAAATTTCTTCGCCGTGCTGGGCGTGATCCTGTGTTTGATTCTGGTAACGCGCGTGGATTTCGGCCAATCGCTGATCCTCCTTGCAACCATCGTGCTGGCGTTCGTGAACTGGGCCGTGGTGGCCCGTAGAAACGCCGCTTGATTGGGGGTTGGCCCGATCTTTAACTTTTTTTCTGTGCTATAGTATCAGAAGGTAACACCTTGGGGCACCCATCAATGCCGAGTCCTTCCACCACCAGCCTGAAGCTCGATGTCGAGATCAAAGAGCGCGTACGACGCCTCGCCTCAGCCCGCCGCCGGTCGCCGCACTGGCTCATGCGGGAAGCCATCGAGGAGTATGTGGAACGCGAAGAGAAGCGCGAACAGTTCCGGCAAGACGCGCTAGCCGCCTGGGCACATTACCAGGCGACCGGCCTGCACGCCAACGCCGAAGAAGCCGACGCCTGGCTGGCCAAGCTCGAAGCGGGTAAGGACGCCGCTCCTCCGAAATGCCGCGCCTGATTTGGTCCCAACCGGCTTTGCTGGACGTAGCCCGCCTCCACGACTTTCTGGCCTCCAAAAGCCCGGAGGCCGCCAAGCGTGCCGTCAAAGCGATCCGGCAGGGCATTAAAGCGCTCGGCAAGCGCCCCCAGATCGGCCGTCCAGTCGAAGAAATGGCATCAGAGTTCCGCGAGTGGGTGATTGAGTTCGGGCATGGAGCCTACGTCGCTCTGTATCATTACGACGGGAGACAGGTCGTGATACTGGCGGTTCGTCACGGCCGCGAAGCCGGATACTGAGTCGAAATTCTCTCTACACTCCCACATGCTCCATTTCCAGCAGCGCCTTCTTGCGCTCAACGCCCCAGCGATAGCCGCTGATGTTGCCATCTTCTCGGACCACGCGATGGCAAGGAATCGCAACCGCAACTGGATTCGTCGCAC
The DNA here is from genome assembly GCA_963850805.1 of uncultured Acidobacteriaceae bacterium. GTDB lineage: Bacteria > Acidobacteriota > Terriglobia > Terriglobales > Acidobacteriaceae > Sulfotelmatobacter. The sequence continues at coordinate 46,725 of CAWKNF010000024.1, forward strand.
AAGCACGCGCCACGGCCCGGCTCGCGCTGGGTTGGCCAATTGCCTTCGCCACTTGACCATAAGACCGCGTCGCGCCAAACGGAATCGACTGCAGATAAGTCCACACCCGCCGCTGAAATGCTGTGGCGCGGATGTCCAATGGGAGCGCGGCATTCAACTCGCGCCCGGTCATCTTCGAAAGCAGAGCCGCGACCCACGCTTTCAATCCGCCATCGTCGGGCTTGCGGACCGCAAAGGGAAATTCGCGCTTCAAACCTTCAATCAACTCGCCGTCGGACCCGGCAAACTGGATGGCGCAAACGCCGCGGTCGGTAGCCGCGATCAGCATGCGTCCCAGCGGTGAATCGGCGATGGCGTAGCGAATGGAAGCGGCGATCGCGCCGCGGCGATATTTGTCGGGCGTCATGCCGAGTTGTGCCGCGGTCTTCTCGTAGAGCCGGCTGCTGGAGCCGTAACCGGCGTCATACATGGCGCGAGTCACATTGTCTCCCGCCTGCAAGTTGCGCTTGAGCAGACGGAGGCGACAGGAATCGGCATACGCTCGCGGAGTGATCCCTAGAGCGGCCTTGAAACGGCGTTGCAGATGGAAAGGGCTCTGCCGAAAGACCCTTCCTAGGCGCTCGAGCGTGATCGATTCATCGAGATGCTGCTCGATGTAGCGGCAAATCTCTTTCGCTGAGTCCGACTGCGGATTGCCGCTGAATGATCTCGGCCGGCACCGCAAGCAGGCGCGATAACCGGCTTTCTCCGCTTGCTCGGGACGCGAATAGAACGTCACATTCTCGCGCCGCGGACGCCGCGCCGGACACGACGGCCGGCAATAGACGCCGGTAGAGGCCACGGCGAAAACAAACTCTCCGTCGCGCGCAGAATCGCGCGCCGCGACCGCGTTCCAGCGCTGATCGTTATTGGGATGGTCGGTATTTGCCTGACCGTCGCCGGGCTCAAGGCTGGCCTTCATCGAGTTGCTGTTCGCCACGGGCATTGGGAGGGTTACGTCCTCAACGAGTATGGCATCGGTGGTCGCGTCAGGGAAAGTCGTGTTTGTGGAGGTCATGATGGGGACAGCGTAAGCTGTAGCCGCCCCGTGGACTATCCGAATCTTGCGGGCAAAGCGAATAAAGCAGTTCCCAGTTCTCAGTTCTCAGTTTGTCCATACCTCCTCCCCCCTTAGGCTGGCTGACCCTTAGCCCGCAGCAATTCCCCGCGTACCAGCGCTGGACTGATTCCCGGCAGATCCTTTAGCGCTTGCCGGCCCTTCGCGCACACGGACGCTGGAGCATTCTGGAGGCCCGCAGAACGCGAGGAAAAGTGAAACCGATCCACGGCTAGGCGGTTCTTATCGAATCGCGCCACGGGCAAGCTAAATCGATTTAGCTCCCGGTCTAAAATTGCCTCTTTGAATTCAAGCACTTGCGGGGCCATCTAATTATAGCTCAAAGTGATATATTTGGGCGATACTGTGAGCCCCTTCGTCGAATCAACGACATAGCCTCAAGGGGGTTCTTTCGAATACCCTTCACCATCGTTGATTTGCGCCCACCATCGGAAACGGTTAGATTTCCCATGAGCCTGTCTTACTCTCATACTGATCGGGGACAAATCCATGAGGAACATGCGTTTAGCGGCGGTAGGAACTCTTGTAGCCTTAGTCTTTACCTCAGCCCTGGCACAAAAAGCTGCGCAGCATCTGTTGACCAGCGACGAACTCAAGAAGGCGGTACCCGAGGAGTTTTTCTTTAGAGGACAAAAAGCGCCGGTGCAATTACGGAACGCGGCGGGATTTCAAACGGCTAACGGCAAAATCACATTCGCCGCTCTGGTCGATGCCTCGGGATACTCGACGGCGATCCAGCAAAAATATCAGGGCATGTTCATCACCGAGTCCAGACTGAGCATTGGCGGGTCCGAACTGGCGCCGGGAGAATACGGTTTCGGGTTTGCTGCGGACAAGTTCGTGGTCATGAACGTGGCCAGCGAAGACACACTAAGCGTGCCTTACCAGACCGATGCCGAGTTGAAGCGAGCCGTGCCGCTGAAGTTGGTCGAGGATGGAGCTGGCTACAAGTTATACGCCGGGAAAAAGTGGGTGTCCGTGAAGCCCGAGTAAGTTCGTACTCCTCCGGATCACTTCTTCGCCGCGTTAGAAGACCGGAACGCCTCAATTGCCCAGCGGCTGGAACGGACCCATCAGGCTGGAGACTCCGGAGCGCTTGCGCAATTCGCTGAGCAGCGCGCTGGCCGCGTTGGTGTAGGTCTTGCCGGGGTCGGAGGGATCGGCCCAGACGGCGTCGTAGATAATCTGCGCTGCATCTTTCAGGTCGATGTGCAGGGCGGCTTCGTAGACATCGGCGCGCTCCTGCAGGCGGTCGTAACAGGCCTTGCAGATCGAGGCCGCCTCGTCGCCTTGAACGTGGTGTGCTCCCAGGGAGCACGCGACCGGCGAACTTGCGACTTCGGCGTGCGCCGCGAATAGCTGGGACTTGAACTCTTTCAGGAAAGCCTCTCTCTCTTGCTCGACGACGTCGGTGTCAGGCATGGGTTCGGCGGAGGCCTGCGTTTTCGGAATAGCTGCGACTACGTTTGGAGAGACGCGTTCTCTGCTGTTGCAAGCCGGACAGGTGTCGACATTGGCGGGATAATAGAGACGGCAATTGGCGCAAGGCATCCCGTAGCCTGAGGATTTGTGCGCGGCTTCGGCGTCGTTGCGGACTGCGTTCCGCATATCGTTGCGCACATTACTCCGGACGTCATTTTCCGGCAGGGCGGATTTTGCCGGTTGGGCGGCTACGGCCTGTGTGGATCGCGTCAAGTCCATGATCAATCTCCCTCAAAATGCCTGTGTTTTAGTCTAAGCAGCCCCGCGGGCCGCTCGAAAATGCCGGGAGTACAGTGCCGGGTACTGTCCCGATGGCGCTGCGTCACTGCGAGTTCGTGTCTTTCATGCGGGTCTGCATCAGCTTCAGAAGTTCGTCGCGCCGGGCTTGATAGAGTTCGCGATCGGGATCGAGGCGCGCGGCAGTCTCCAGTTCTGACAAAGCTTCGTCATACCGGTCCATGGTCATCAGGCAGGCCGCCAGAGCGTAGTGATTGTCGGGGGAAGCATTGAGGCGAACCGCCTCACGGAATTCCTTTTCCGCTGCCGGCAGTTGTTGTTGCTGGAACAGCGCGGTGCCGAGAGCGCGGTGGCCAGCGTCGGAATCAGGATCGAGGCCGACAGCGAGGCGCATCTCCCGCACGCCTTCTTCCAGCCTGTCATCCAGCAACAAGGCTTCGCCGAGAGCTCGGTGTTCGGCGGAACCGGTGGGATTTTGGCGAACTGCCAGTCTCAATTCGTCGATCGCACTGCCATAGTCCTTCTTTGACATGTAGGCGCGAGCCAGGCAGGTGTGTCCCTGCTCCCACTCGGGATGCTGGCGGTACAGCTCGCGCAGCTCGAGTATGGCGGCGTCAAAGTCGCCCTTGTCGCAGTACGTGTTGCCCAGGTTGTTGCGAACGGACGCTTCCCCGGGCGCGAGACGCTTGGCTTCCCGATATTCGGCGATGGCTTCATCGAGCTTGTGTTGTTCGTGCAAAACCAGGGCCAGGTTGGAATGGGCCTGCCAGAAAGCCGGATTCAGATGAAGGGCCCGGCGATACGCCTTGATGGCGGCGGGCACGTTGCCATCCGCGTGGTAGGTGATCCCGAGGTCGTAATAGGTATCTACGTTATTGGCATCGCGGGCGAGCGACTCGGCGAAAGCGTGGACTGCAGCGCCGTAATGCCCGTTGGAGTACAGAGCGAGACCCAGGAACTGGTAGGCCTCAGCGTTCTGCGGATCCATGCTGAGCGCGGTGCGCGCTTCCGCAATCGCGTTGGGCGCGTCATCGAGACGATAGAAAATGTAGGCCAGGCTGCTGTGGTTCTCGGGGAAGTCGGGCATGAGCTGCGCGGACCGTGTGATCTCGTCGAAAGCATCGTCCCAACGGTCCTGGAGGCGGAGCATCGTTCCCAAGGCGAAGTGCAGCGCGGCATTCTCGGGATCAGCGCTCAGGGCCTGGCGCAAGTCCAGTTCTGCCTGATGGAAGCGCTGCGCCCGGGCTTCGGCGGAGGCTTGCACCAGCACTGCGGGAATTTCTGACAGCGTACCCCCCGGCGTGGATCGAGCCGGGGCGGAGGGCCTCAAATAGGCCTTGGTCAGCCTCCGGGCCAGAGCCACATCGGCGCCGGCAGCTTTAAGCTGACGAATCTGTGCCTTACTGGGGACGCTGGCGATGCCACGCTGCTCAACGATGAGGACCAGGCGGCCGCAGGGCACCCCTGCCGTTAGCCAGGCCATCAGCTGGGTCGAGTTCACCGGCTGGCTTTCACTCGAGTGGGCGAGAGCCACCCCAATAAGCAACAGAAAGACTGACAGGCCCTTGCGCTTCACTCGACTCTCCGGCAACGGTTTGACTCGCTGGGTTACGTTGACTGTTTGCTGTGAGTTGCGCGGTCCACGGTGGTTCGGAACCGCAATTCCACATTAGCCCGTCGACTGAGCCGGAGGTAAGGTCACGGAAGTAATGGGCTGGAATTCCGGAGCCTGGTGCCTCGCTTCGCTCAGAGGACAGCCGGGGCGGCTGTCTCCACATGAGCATTTCGGCGTACCGGAGGCCAGGTTTGACTTCCCCATACCCCTCCAGTACCGTATAGGTAAGTGGAAGTGTGGTTCTTGGAGGTTCCCATGTTGGAAGGTCTATTTCAACCGACGCACCTGATCATTATTTTCGCGATTGCCCTGCTGATTTTCGGTCCCAGGAAATTGCCTGAACTCGGCAAGGGGCTGGGCGAGGGGATTCGTGCCCTGAAAGAAGGCATGAAGGACAATCCTCCGGCTCCGACCGATCAGAGCAAGAGCACTGAATCGAAGGACACCAAGAGCTGACCGGGTTCCCTTGCGGGCAGAAGTCTTCTTTGATTCCACCGAATCACAACCGCTTTGTCGCCGTTCCCTGTTTCCGTTCCAGATAGTCCCGGGCCTCTTTATATAGCATCTGAGCTGTGAAACTGACTCTAAATCTGGAGGTAGGCAGCGTTGCGTAAAATCGAGTTTGTTGCACTGATTGCGTTTCTAGGGCTGGCGTCGGCGGCCCTCGCCGATCAGATCACCCTGAAGAATGGCGACCACCTGACGGGTACGATCGTGAAATCCGACGGCAAGACTCTGGTGCTGCACACGGAGTTCGCCGGAGACGTCACCGTACAGTTTGCGGCGATCTCCCAGATCACGACCGACAAGCCGCTGCACGTGGCGTTGAAGAATGGCCAGACTGTAGTGGGGCCGATCGCGACCAGCGACGGGAAGCTGGAGGTCACGCCGAAGAGGGGCGCTCCGGTGGAGACGCCGGCGGATAGCGTGGTGGCGATTCGCAATGATGCAGACCAGTTGGCTTACGAGAAGGCGTTGCATCCCAGTCTGTTGGAAGGATGGAACGGGGGAGCGAACGTAGGTTTTTCGGTGACCCGCGGCAACAGCCAAACGGAAAACCTGTCGCTGGCGTTCAACGCGGCGCGCGCCACGAGTACGGACAAGCTCAGCCTGTATACCACTGCGGTGTACGGGACGAATCAACTGGCGACTCCCAGCACCACGGCCAACACTGAAGCGGGCGGAATTCGTTACGACCACAATATCAATCCGCGAATGTTTGGCTTCGTCGGAGCCGACTTCTCGAGCAACGCGCTGCAAGATTTGAATCTGCGCTCGGTGGGGAGCGTGGGCCTTGGCTACCACGCCATCAAGAACGACAACACCACGCTCGACTTGCTGGCCGGCGTCAACTTCACGGATGAGAACTACACGGTGACGGTAACGAACACCACCGTGACCCCGCCAACGACTTCCACGTCCAAACTGGTGCACAATTACGGCGCTCTGACGTTGGGCGAAGAGTTGACGCACAAGCTGGGCAAGAGCACTGTGCTCACGGAGAAACTGTATCTATATCCCAACCTGACGGAGACCGGCGAGTACCGGGGAACGTTTGACCTGGGGCTGGTGACTAAGATCAGCAAATGGCTCGGCTGGCAGAACCAGTTCAGCGATATTTACGTCTCCAATCCTCCTGAGGGCACAAAGCAAAATGACGTGGTCCTGACCACGGGGCTGAACGTCTCGTTCAGTCACTGAGGGGACGCGCCGGAGGAAATGCGAACGCCGCGCGATGAAGGCTACCGATACGACCGGGCGATCCATACCTGGTACGCGACTACGACCATCATAAAAAAAAGGTAAAGTCGGAGCGCCCAAAGGACGAGGAGTTCGGGGCCTTTGAGGCGGCGCCTCGGGATGAAATGCTTTTTGGCTCGCACGAGTTGGTCGTGTTCGAGCGAGGATAAGACCCAGCTTTGATCGGAGGGTGCGGCGTGCGTTTCGTCCTTTTTCATCAAAGTGATTTACCTCAGGGGCTGAAGCCCCAGTTCGAGTGACAGCCTTCAACGCTGGCCTGAAGGCCTGGCCCACCCTCTTTCTACGTGCCGCCCAGCGCGGCGAAGATGTTGGGGGCGATTATGCTGATTCCGAAAAGTACTCCGGCTGCTGCGAGGATAAATACCACGGCGGCGGCCAGCAGGTTTGCCCACCACGGACTAACCAAGTCGCCCATGACTTCTTTGTCATTCACCAGCATGAAGAGAAACACCAACGCTGGTGGCATGGCCAGAACTGCAACCACATTCACGAGCAGAACCACGTAGACCAGTGGCAGGCCTGGGATTAGGACGATGGCCGCGGCAGCTACGGCGCACAGACTCAGGACCGCGTAAAACGACTTGCCTTCTCCCATGGGCAGGTTGAGGCTGTGCGGTTTGTGCGTGACCTCTCCGAAGGCATAGGCGGATGAAGTTGAAATGGTGATGGCGGCCACGATACCGGCTTCGACCATCCCTAGGGCAAAGAGTGACGCGCCGAAGCGGCCGATGATCGGCTGAAGGGCTTGGGCAAACTCAGCGGCCTGGAAATTGTCGGCGGTCATCTGATGGGCGAACAGCGGCGCGGTTGCGAGAATCGTGGCGATGGCCGCAGCCGTTGCTAAGGCGGCCCCAAGAACCGTGTCGATGCGGCCGAAGCGGATGTCTTTGGTGGTCATGCCTTTGTCGACGGTTGCGCTCTGCTGGAAGAAAAGCATCCAGGGCGTGACCGTGGCGCCGATGTCGGCCAGCATGAGCAGCAGAGTGTCTTTGTTGAAGCCGGGAAGCGGTCGCCAGGCAATGAACGCGTGGCCGACCGAATGCCAACTGGGATGGGTCATGAGCGCGACTGGAATGAACACCAGGTTGAACAAGGCTGCGGCGAGAGTGATGCGTTCCCAAGTCCAATAGCGGTGGCTCATGAGCGCCGCGTACAGGATGACGAGAGCAATCAGGATCGCTATCCAGGGAGGCACTCCGAAAAAACCCAAGCCGGCGCGGATGGCGATGAACTCGGTGATGAGCGTGAGGAAGTTTCCGATGCCGAGGTCCAGCATGGAAAACCATCCCCAGAAGGGGCCGAAGCGCTCGAAGATCAGCTCCGCGTGTCCGCGATGGGTGGCCGCGCCCAGGCGTACCGTCATCTCCTGAACGATGATCGCCATGCAAAACGTGAGGGCAACGAAAGGGATGAAGAAGCCGATGCCAAACTTGGCGCCGGTCGCGGCGTAGGAGACCATGCTGGGGCCATCGTTCTCTCCCAGCATGACCAGGACGCCGGGGCCAACCAGCAACCACAGCAGGCGCGCCCTGGAGGAGAAGCCACGCTTGGCGCGGGCATCCGACACGCGGACCCGATCATGGGCACGATCGACGTCTTCGTGAGTAATGACTACGGCTTCGTCTTCGGTTTGAGCGACAACGGGCTTCATCGGTCGAGGGTTAGGTGATGTGCAGGATCTGGCTAATCACCACCGATCTTCCCGGCTTGTCGGTGGAGATTAGCTTTAGTATACACGATGGAATAAACTATGGTTAACCCGGATGAAAAGAAATACCTGAGGGTTGATGCCCGATCTGGATACTGCCTCCAAACGCAGGCCTGAAGGCCTGCTCCACCCGGGTTCCTCTCCTACGACTTCTAGTGGGTGGGGCGCTGGTCGGTTGCGGAGACCCACACGCGCTCGGCGGCGGCGCGGCCCAGCGAGATGTTGCCTGCTCTGGTCGATAAAGTGAGGGTCTGGTCGTAGTTGCGTTCGAGGAGGCGCAACTTTGCTCCTGGACGAATGCCGCGGGCTTCGAGAAACTCGAGCAGGCGGCGGTCGCGCTCATAGATTCCGCTGACGGCGTAGGCGGCGCCGGGCGCGGCATCGGCGAGTAGCATAAGGCCGCGCTGGCGGCGACTGGCAGGGCTTTCCATCTCGCTGAGGTTGCCATGAGGGCAAACGCCTCCCTTGCCCAACTTCGCAAGGAGTTTGGCTTCGAAGTCTGGCGAAACCGCGTGCTCCAGTCTTTCCGCTTCGTCATGTACCTTCCACCACTCCATGCCGAACAATTCCGCCAACATGCGTTCGATTAAATGATGGCGCAGCGTGAGTTTGCGGGCGATCTTGCGGCCAGCGGCGGTGAGACGGACGTGGCCATCGGCCTGGACGCGAACCAGACCGTCCTTTCTCAGACGGCGTACTGCCATGGTGACTGCGGGAGCCGACACCCTCAGCCAATCCGCGAGGCGGGCCGAGATAACCGCTTCCCCTTCACTTTCGGCCTCGAGGATCGCCTTGAGATAGTCTTCTTTGGAGACGGTGATCATCTGGGGAGATTATACGACGGAGTTAAGCATGGTTAATTTCCGAAGGGCAAAAACCTTTAACACAGGGGACACAGAGGAACACAGGGTAAGGCAAAACGTGAGAATGCAGAAGCGAACCGAGTACGGCGAATGGGTTTTACTTCTGCATTCTAAATTCTGATTCTCCCGTTTGACAGCTTTCCCGCTCTGCCCCTAACCTTGATTCTTTCTGACTATGAAAGTCTTGGTTCTCGGCAACGGTGGACGCGAGCACGCACTGGTATGGAAACTGCGGCAGTCGTCGCGTGTCTCGAAGCTTTATTGCGCGCCGGGCAACGGTGGTATTGCTGAGGAGGCGGAATGTCTGCCGGTCGACCTGAAGAATCTGGACTCGATCATAGCCGTGGGCGAGCAGGTGCGGCCGGACCTCACGGTGGTGGGGCCGGAGTTGCCGCTGACGTTGGGCGTAGTGGACGAATTTACGCGACGTGGATGGCCTGCGTTTGGTCCTACCAAGTCTGCGGCGCACCTGGAAGCGAGTAAGAGCTTCGCTAAGGAATTCCTGCAGAGGCATCGGATTCCCACGGCTCCTTACGCAATCTGTGATTCGGTGGAGCAAGTCCGTTCTGCCCTGACCCATTTTCATTTACCAGTGGTGGTCAAGGCCGACGGATTGGCGGCGGGCAAGGGTGTGGTCATCGCGGCGAGCAAGGACGAGGCTGCACGCGTGGCGGCCGAGATGTTCAGCGGCAGGATGGTGGGCGAGGCGGGTGCGCGCGTGGTTCTGGAAGAGTGTTTGAAGGGCGACGAACTTTCGTTTCTCGTACTCAGTGATGGCGCGCGCGTGGCTCCGCTGGTTGCGGCACAGGATCACAAGCGCGTGGGCGATGGCGACACCGGGCCTAATACCGGTGGAATGGGGGCTTACTCCACGCAAAGCATCATTGACGACAAGATGCGCGACTGGCTGGTACATCACATTGCGCGTCCCGTGGTCGAGGGGATGAAGGCTGAGGGAGCGGAGTTCAAGGGCGTGCTTTACTGCGGGCTGATGATGACGGCTCGCGGTCCCATGGTTCTGGAATTTAATTGCCGCTTCGGCGATCCGGAGACGCAGCCGATTCTGATGCGGCTGGAGAGCGATCTGGTGGATGCGCTGGAAGCGTCGATCGCGGGCAGGGTCAGCGAAGGCGATTTCAAGTGGTCGCGCGACGCATCGGTGTGCGTGGTAATGGCTTCGGGAGGATATCCAGGGACGTATGACGTGGGGAAAAATATTGTGGGTCTCAGACAGGCTGCGGCGATTGAGGGCGTGAAGGTTTTTCACGCCGGGACTTCGAAGCGGGATGGAGAATTTTATACCGCCGGCGGGCGCGTGCTCGGAGTGTCGGCGCGGGCTGGGGATTTGGAGACGGCGGTTGAGCGGGCGTATCAGGCCTGCGAGAAGATTCGTTTTGATGGGGCGCACAATCGGAAGGATATTGCGGCGCGAGCGCTGAAAAGATAATTCTAAGGAGATTGATGAGCAAGCCACTGGTTTCGATCGTGATGGGCAGTGACTCCGACCTCGAGATTATGCGCGAGGCCGGGAAAGCGTTGGAGGAGTTCGGAATCGCTTACGAGATTGACGTGACCTCGGCGCACCGTTCGCCGGACCGCACGGCCGATTTCGCGCGCAAGGCCGCCGGGCGCGGAATTTGCGTGATCATTGCTGGCGCCGGCGGTGCGGCGCATCTGGCGGGTGTGATTGCCGCGCATACGACTTTGCCCGTGATCGGTGTGCCGATTCCTTCGACGGCGCTACAGGGGATGGATTCTTTGCTGGCTACCGTGCAGATGCCGGCGGGCATTCCGGTGGCGACTGTGGCCATTGGCAAGCCGGGCGCAACTAATGCCGGGATTCTTGCGGCACAGATGATTGGGTTGGCGGATAAGTCTATCGTTAAGAAGCTTGAGGCACACAAGGAGAAGCTGGCGCGCGGGGTGGAAGAGAAGTCGAAGAAGCTGAAGAGTTCTGTGCTGAGCGCTTCGCAGCCGCCGTGGTGACGGCGCGCCTCGCTCCAATCCTAGAGCTTCAATCCCCTCAGGTATTCGCGGAACGGTTGTCCCAAGTCTTCACGTTTTAGCGCGAACTCAACCGTTGCTTTCAGGAAGCCTAATTTGTCCCCCGTGTCGTGGCGGCGGCCTTCGTAGACGTAGGCGTACATTTTTTCTTTCTGCAGCAGCAGGCGCATGCCGTCGGTGAGTTGCAGTTCACCGCCTGCGCCCGTCGGCGTGTTGGCGAGGCAATCGAAGATTGCGGGAGTGAGAATGTAGCGGCCGATGATGGCGAGGTTTGACGGGGCGTCCTCGGGCTTGGGCTTCTCCACCATATTCTTGATTTCGTAGAGCCGCTCGCCGAAGCGACTGGCTTCGACAGGCTTCACATCGAGAACTCCGTAAGAAGAAATCATCTTGCCTTCGATGATCTGAGTGGCCAGCACAGAGCACTGGGTTTGATCAAAAACTTCGACCATCTGTTTCAGGCATGGAACCTTGGCATCGATGACGTCATCGGCCAGGAGCACGGCGAAGGGTTCGTTGCCGACGAGTTCGCGCGCCATCAATACGGCGTGGCCGAGGCCGAGCGCCTCTTTCTGGCGGACATAAGCGACGTGAATCATGTCGGAGATGGAGCGGACGATCTTCAGAAGATCGAGCTTCTTGCGATCTTCGAGCATTCTTTCGAGCTCGTAGCTGACGTCGAAGTGGTCTTCGATGGCCTGCTTGCCGCGGCCGGTGATTATGAGGATCTGGTCGCAGCCCGAGGCCATGGCTTCCTCCACGCCGTATTGAATGATCGGCTTATCCACCAGCGGAAGCATCTCTTTGGGCTGGGCCTTGGTGGCGGGCAGGAAGCGGGTGCCGAGGCCGGCTGCGGGGAATACGGCTTTGCGGACTCTCATGGGCATAGGGCGGCGTTGGTCGTTAGTCGATTGTCGTTAGTCGTTCGGTGATCGACTTCGGTTGCCGGACAATTGTACCTGCTGAGTTTGGGGATGGCGACCCTGGCCTCGGCGCCTCAAGCCGCGCCCTTTCAGGACTGGACCTGCCCGGCCGGAGCTTCCGGCAGGGTTTCCGCGCTCGCCAGTTGTTCGAGCACTGCGCGGAGCGCGCCCAGAACTTCTTCCGCAACCGTCGCTTTTAATGCAAACTTCAACATGCCATCTGGCGTGAACTGCGCTCCGCGCTGGGCGGAGACAAAGCGCGCTAACTGCTCCGGGTCGACAAGAGCGTCCTGGCGGAATTTCAAGGTGACGATGTCGCGTTTGCGTTCGATCGCGTTCACGCCGACCTTCATGCACAGAAGCTTGAGCGACGCATAGTCCAGCAAGTTGCGGACTGCGGGCGGAGGCGGGCCGTAGCGGTCGTGCAACTCGGCGGCTACGTCGCTGAGTTGCGATTCGGTTTCGACTCTGGCTACGCGCTTATACATCTGCAAGCGCTGGTTCTCTTCGGGGACGTAATCCGCGGGAATGCGAATGTTCAGGCCGAGATTGAGCTGGGTTTCGGCTTCATCGGGCGCGGCTTCGCCTTTCATCTCGCGGACTGCACGCTCGAGCATCTGGGTGTAAAGCTCGAAGCCGATGGCTTCGATGTGGCCGCTCTGCTCGCCCCCGAGCATGTTGCCTGCGCCGCGGAGTTCGAGATCGAGGGCGGCGATTTTGAATCCCGCGCCGAGGTCGGAAAATTCTTTAAGCGCAGCGAGGCGGCGGCGCGCGATCGGCGTGAGTTCGATTTCCGGCGGCAGCATGAGATAGGCATAGGCGCGGCGGCTGGAGCGGCCTACTCGTCCACGCAGTTGATAAAGCTCGGAGAGACCGAGCCGGTCGGCGCGGTTGATCAGAATCGTGTTGCACAGCGGGATGTCGAGACCGTTTTCGATGATTGTGGTTGAAACCAGAATGTCGGCTTCGTGATGCATGAACTTCAGCATCACTTTTTCCAGTTCACCTTCCGACATCTGTCCGTGGCCGACGATGATTCGGGCCGGGGGAACCAGGGCCTGGATCTTGGCAGCGATCTCCCAGATGGTGTCGACGCGGTTGTGGACGAAATAAACCTGGCCGCCGCGCTCTAGTTCTTGCTCGATGGCGGACTGGATCAGTTTTTCGTCCCAACCGGCGACTACGGTCTGGATCGCCATGCGATCTTTGGGCGGAGTTTCAATCACGCTCATGTCGCGCAGGCCGACCAGCGACATGTGCAGGGTGCGCGGGATGGGCGTGGCTGACATTGTCAGCACGTCCACCTGCTTGCGCATCTGCTTGATCCGCTCTTTGTGGCGGACGCCGAAGCGCTGCTCTTCGTCGACGATTAGCAGGCCGAGATCAGAGAACTTGATGTCTTTCGATAGGATGCGGTGAGTTCCGATGAGAATATCGATCTTGCCGGCCTCTGTCTTCTCCAGGATTTCTTTCTGCTGCTTCGTAGTGCGGAACCGGCTGATCATTTCTACCGTGACTGGGAACGGGGCAAAGCGCTGCTTGAAAGTTTCGAAGTGCTGGAAGGCGAGGACCGTCGTCGGAGCCAGCACGGCTACTTGTTTGTTATCGCTGATGGCCTTGAAGGCGGCGCGCATGGCAACTTCGGTTTTGCCGTAGCCTACGTCGCCGCAGAGCAGGCGATCCATGGGCTGGGAAGACTCCATGTCGCGAATGACGTCTTTGATGGCCTGAGCCTGGTCTTCGGTCTCGCTGAACTCGAAGGCATCCTCGAATTCGCGGAACCATTCGTTGCCCGGTGGAAAGGCGTGGCCCTCCGCCAATTTTCGCTCGGCGTAGAGCTTGAGCAGTTCGTCGGCCATGTCTTTCATGGCCTTCCGTACGCGAGCTTTTGTTTTCGCCCAGGACTGCGTACCGAGATGACTCAAGGCCGGTTTGGCACCCTCGGAAGAGCGATACTTCTGCACCAGGTCGAGGCGCGTTAGCGGAACGTAGAGGCGCGCGGCTTCGGCGAATTCGAGCAGCATGAATTCGGCGGGGCCATCTCCGTGGTTGATTTCCTTCAGGCCCTGGTACTGGCCGATGCCGTGCTCGACGTGCACGACGTAGTCGCCAACCTGAAGATCGCGGAAGTCGGAGAGGAACGCCGAGACTTTGGATTTCGAACGCTGCGGGCGCGAGGCGACCGTATCGGATTCGTCGAACAAATCGCGCGCGCCGAAGACGGCGAGATTGGCCTCAGGCAACAGCACTCCGTCTGGAATGTAGGCCGTAGCCAGCGTGGTGGTGAGAACCTCGCCGGCGAAGTAGCTGGTTTCGTCGGCATAGCTTTCGCCGCCGCGGGTGCGGCTTCCCAGCTTGAACGAGACGTTGTACTCGGTGAAAACATCGGCCAGACGCTCAACCTCTCCAATGTTGGGCACGGCGAACAGCACACGTTTGCCATCGGCGTTGAGCTTCTGCACTTCCGCGAGCATCGCGGGAACCGCACCATGGAAGCGAGGCGAGGGCTGGGTGAGGAAGGTGACCGCATCTTCGTCCAGGCTACGGCTAATGCCGAGGTGCTCGACATCGGCGCCAGGAAGGGCTGCGGTTTTTTGCCACCAATCGTCCGGCGGCACGTAAAGATCTTCGGGGCGAACCAGATTGCCGACGCCGCTGCGCTCATGGGCTTCGGCGACGCGGGTCCAGAAGCGGTCAAATTCCTGCCTGAGTTGATTGGTTTCGTCGAGCAGAACTGAAGCGCGCGGAATCAGATCGAAGATGGTGCCCTCGGTTCCAGCGACGGGGGAGTAAAACTCCCAGCCGGGGAAGACGTTGACTCCGCCGGCGCGGACGGCGGCTTCGACGATTTCTTCGTTGCCAACAATGCGCTTGCCGCTGAGCCGGGTGTGAATTGCGCCGAGGAGACGCTCGCTGACCGGAGTCTCGGTGAGCGGAAGCAGCAGGGCTTCGTCCACGGGAGTGGAGGAACGTTGCGAGGCGGGATCGAACTTACGAATCGAGTCCGCTTCATCGCCAAAGAACTCGACGCGCAGTGGGCGGTCGGCTTCGGGCGAGTAAACGTCGAGGATGCCGCCGCGCACCGCGTATTGGCCCGGCATCTCCACCACATCGGTGGAGGTGTAACCGACGGTGTTGAGGTGCGCGAGCAGGGCCTCGAGATCGAAAGACTCTCCACGGCGGAGGGTAGGGGCGAGGCCGGCGTAGTAATCACTGGACCGAAGGCGGATGGCCGTGGCCGCGACCGGTGAAACTACAATCGATGCCGCCCCGGTCGCGATCTTCCATAAGGCTGTGGCGCGTTCTTCCTGGAGTTCAGGGTGCGGGGAGAGGTTCTGGAAGGGAAGCACGTCGCGCGCCGGGAGAGAGATGACGGATTCCGGATCGCAGGCGGCGGTTAGTTCACAGAAGCCGCGAAGAATGGGAACGAAGTCTTCAACAGCACGGTTGTCGTTGACTACAAAGATCAGGGGACGTCCGGCGGCGCGTTGAAACAGCACGAGCAGCAAGGCTTTTGCAGTGGGCGTGAGACCGGAGACACGAATACGCCCCGTGCCCTCCTTGAGGTGGGAGGCTACACGCGTGTAGGCGGGAAGCTTTTCTACGTCCGTGAAGAGTTCGCGGACGAAGGGAAGAAGCATGCAGGATTATTTTAGCAGGAGCGGACGGCACGGGGATAAGCCGGCGAGCTTTGCTCTGCCGGGACAGCCGAGAGCCTGCCCCGAGCGAAGTCGAACGGGCGGCTGTCTCTAAATGAGCCGGGCTAAAGACGCAGCAATGGCCGCGTTAAGCACGTCGGGCCGCCGCTGCCGTTGATGCAGAGTTCGCTGCCGGGGAAGGTGCGGACGTCGAATCCGGCCTGGCGCAGGCGGTCATTCGTTCTGTAATTCTCTTCGATGGCCAGCAAGCGTTTATTGCCAAGTGCAAGGACGTTGCAGGCTAGCGTGTCGCGCTCGGAGTGGTCGATTTCGATGAAGGTGAATGCGCGGGGTCTGAGCAGCTCGACGGTCTCGACCGCGAGCCAGGGGAGATCGACGAGAGCAGTGCGCTCATCGAGCAGGCTTATCAATGACATCAGATGCAGGCAGGCGGATGGACCCGAGCCGTAGGGAAGCGGCGCTGAAAGAACTTCAATGCCTTTGGGTGCCAGAAGATCGCGTATCTGCTTGATCCCTTCCGCGTTGGTGCGGTAGCCGTGGCCGAGCAGCAGAGTGTCGGCGTCGAGCCATACGATGTCTCCCGCCTCTGTGGTGCCGGGAGGTGTGATCTTGCCCAGAGTTGGGATCTCAAGCGTGTCGCAGAACGAGCCGTGACATGGACCTTCGGCCACGCGATTCGGCTTGCCGGGACGCATCACGATTAAACCGTAGTCGGTAGGGAGAGACGCGTCGTGGGTGTAGACGGCATCGAGAGAGAGGTCCGGTGCGGAAGGCATCTCGACAACTTCGGCGCCTGCGCTTTCCAACTCGCGGCAGAGAGCTTCATGTTGCGATTGCGCACTTGCGAAGTCCGGTGGGTGTTGGAAGCCCAGTTCCTGCCAGCGCGCGGCGCGCTCCGGCTGGTTCCAGCCTGCTGTGTGCGGAGAACACACCATGACGCGCTCCAGCACGCCGGACATTGAATGTCCATTGAAGCGCGTTTTTGTTGCCGCTTCTGGCATCTTCTCCCAAACCTTCTGAAACTGCAGAGCCTGACAGGAATCTATATGGGCGTTATGGCAAAAGCAACCTGGGAAGGCGCAGTGCTTGCCGAAAGCGACAAGACGGTGGAAGTGGAAGGCAACCAATATTTTCCGCCAGACGCGATCCGCAAGGAATATTTCAAGCCGAGCGAGCAGCACTCGGTGTGCCCGTGGAAGGGAACGGCGAGTTACTACGACATTGAAGTCAAAGGCCAACGGAACGCTGGCGCGGCCTGGTATTATCCCGAGCCGAAGGCAGCAGCCAAGCAGATCAAGGGGCACGTGGCGTTCTGGAAGGGTGTGACGGTGGAGAAGTAAATCGTCGTGTCTTTTAGAACTCCACGTGGGCGCGGAACGAAGGCACGAGCACGGGACCGCGGTCGCGGTTGTAGCCGGGGCCGTCGATGTGCTGCAAGCCGGGCCCCACATAAATGCCGCGCCACACGTGGATCGTGTAGTAAGTCTCCACAATGTTTTCGCGTCCGTAGTGGAGCGCGCCATCACCGAGCAGGAAGCCGAGTCCGCCATCGGCTAAGTAGATCTGGTGATCCTTCTTGATGGCATTCGACACAACGGCGACACCGGCGCGGTCCTGCTTGCGATGCCACCAAGCGCCGTTCGCTCCCAGTCCTCCCGCGAAGGTCTGATCGACTTCGGTGTAGGCGAAGGATTCAGTTTTGCCGTTGTCCCAGCCAAAGCGTGTGAATGCGGTCAGGTAGCGGGTGAGGTTCTGCTCGATGTTCAACCCGAATCCGTACTTACGCGTGATGTGCCAGGGATGGCCGGTGATTTCTGGAATGGGTGTGAGACCCGTTTCAAAGTTCGCGATGGCCTGGCGATAGATGCCCATGTTGGCGTAGTTGGTAAAGGCCAAGAGGCGAACCACTCCCGATTTTTTCGGAATGACGCCGCGGCGTAATTCGTATTCGAAGTTTTCCGCGTGCGCCTGCCACGGCTTCCACACCAGATCGATTCCGTTGGCGACCTTGGGCATGAGCGCTTCGGCGAAGCGGAATCCCCAGTTGCGGTCTTCGTAATCGGCAGTGACGCCGACCGTGTAGCCCCGTGTATCGGCCGCATAATCGTATGCGCCGTTGTTGTCGGTGGTCCAGTTGATGAACTGAAAGTGGGTATCGGAGCCTACGGAATTTAGGTCAAAGAAGTCCGGCATGCTGAACTTGCCGAAGCGGATCTCCAGACGGCGGCGCGGTAATTCGTCGAAAAGCGAAAGAAAGCTGCGCTGGTTCTCGACTTTATCTTTGCTCAAGGCAAACACTTTATGAATCATGCCCCGGCCGAGATAAGGCTGCTTGCTCAAGAGCGGATTGCGGACGATATCGAGATCCGTATTGCCGGCGAGACCGAGGCCGGTGCTTAGCGCGGCTCCGCCTGCTTCCTCGATGTCGACCAGAATCTCAGTGGAGTTATTGAGCCGCACACCGGTGTAGAGCGTCATCACTCGGGACGTAGCTTTCTCGTAGTTGGGGCTGAGACTGTTGTTGCCGCTGTAGTTTGCGTGGAATGGAGGATGAGTTTGAAAAATGAAATTCGCCTGGCCAGAGAGCCAGAAGCGTGTGTCCTTGAAATGCGGGAACAGGGCTTCCGGATCTTCTTCGGGCGGCGGATCGAGCACACCGGCAGCCGCGTCCTGCGGAGCGCCGTCAGATTTCACGGTGGCGGTTGCCTCCGGTCGCTGCGCGGGCAGAGCCTGGCCGGCAGCAGTCGCAGCCCAGAATGCGAGATGCAGCCAGAGCACGCTGCGTTTCGCGAATTGGAGTTGCCGGTTCATTCTTGCGGTTTTTCTCAATCGCTCTGGCGAACTTGCTCAAGCCCTAATGCCATTGCCGTTTAAGTTAGCCTCTTTTGAGGTTAACGTAACTATATCACAGGCAGTTAACCATAGTTAACCGCGTAAACTTCCAACTCGGCCAACAGGCGGATCAACCCAACGCCCTGGCTCACGACTTCCCCGGCATCGAGCCTACGCAGGACTCATTAAAGGAATATTACAAGGTGGACTGCGATCCGAGAGATGCGTTCCCGGCCCGGTCCATCCGAAAGCGGAATTTCTATTACCAGGGCTGGCTCGCCTGACTTAGCAACTTCAAGTCCAACGCGCACTTCGATTCGTTGCGTTCGGACCCGCGCTTCCAGAGCTTTTGTCTTTGTCTCCGCGACCGGCATAAGCCGAGCTGAGCTGAAAGTAGGAGACGTGTGGTCTGATTCTGGCGAGAAATAAAAGAAGGACAGCCCGGAGCCCCCGAAGCCGTCCTCGAACCCTCCCGGTTAGAAGGGCAGTTGATGACCCTACGTTACCGACGCGATGTTGCAAAATGATGGCGAAATCATGAATATCTGATTAATTCGTGTGCCGACGGCGCTGCTATAGTAGTCGCGCGGTCTGGTCTGTTGACATTGTCTGTTGACATTCACTTGTGGGAGCCTCGATGCCGTCCACAACATCCCGAAAAGTCGAGCAGTCGCGCCGCCTGCAGCAGCGCGCCGAAAGCATGATTCCCGGAGGAGTGAACTCGCCGGTGCGCGCCTTCGGCTCCGTGGGCGGCGACCCTCCGTTTATCGTGCGCGGGAAAGGCTCGCACATCTGGGATGCCGACGAGAACGAGTTCATCGACTACGTGGGATCGTGGGGACCGCTGATTCTCGGCCATGCCGCGCCCGACGTGCTCGACGCCATCGTGGGCGCGGCTTGCAATGGCACCAGCTTTGGAGCTTCCACGCCCGCCGAGGCCGATCTCGCGGAGTTGGTGCTGGCGGCGTTTCCGCCCATGCAGAAAGTTCGCTTCGTGAGTTCCGGAACCGAAGCGACCATGTCGGCCATCCGGCTGGCGCGGGCTTACACCAAGCGCAAATACATTGTGAAGTTCGAAGGCTGTTACCACGGGCATTCCGATTCTCTGCTGGTGAAAGCGGGTTCGGGAGTGGCGACGCTGGGAATCCCAGGATCGGCGGGCGTTCCCGACGAGTTCATTCAGTTCACGCTGGCGTTGCCTTTCAATAACGTCAACGCGGTGGAGTACGCCTTCCAGAAATTCAAGCATCAGATTGCCTGCGTGATCGTGGAGCCGATCGTGGGAAACATGGGATGCGTCCCCGCGGCGGACGATTTTCTGGTGGCCTTGCGCTTGATTACCGAGCGCGAGAAGGCAGTGCTGATTTTTGATGAGGTGATGACCGGATTTCGCGTGGCTTTCGGCGGAGCGCAGGAACTCTACAATATTCGTCCTGGACCTCACAACCCTGGGGAAGATCATTGGCGGAGGTTTGCCGGTCGGCGCCTATGGCGGGTCGAGCGAGATTATGAATCTGGTGGCGCCGCTGGGGCCGATGTATCAGGCAGGCACGCTGTCAGGTAATCCGCTCGCGATGGCCGCGGGATGCGCGATGCTGAAGCATCTGCGCGATCACAAGCAGGAGATTTATCCGCGGATCGACAAGTTGAGCGCGAGAGCTGGTCGAAGGAGTCGCCGCAGCCGCCAAAGACGCCGGCTTGCCACTGTGCTCCAACCGCGTCGGCTCGATGTTCACCTGGTTCTTTACGCCGGGGCCGGTGACGGATTGGGATTCGGCGTCAAAGTCGGACACTGAAGCATTCAGCAAATTCTTTCGCAGCATGCTCGATAGCGGAGTGTACCTGCCGCCGTCGCAGTATGAAGCGGCGTTCCTGGGCGCGACCCACACGGACAAAGATGTTCAGCAGACGATCGCGGCGGCGAAGCAGGCGTTCGCCAAGTCATAGGCTCTCATTTGTGGGAAGGCAACACCGTCCAGATCTCAGGATCCTCGGTTCCCAGCACCCACGAACAAAAGCCCTGCAGATTGCGGTCGCGGACTAAATTCAGGCGCTCCTGGAATCCCCGCTTGTCCGTATAGAAGACCCACTCGCGATTGTCATCCTTGTAGAAATAAAACCAGGCGACGCGGTCGAACGTGTCCCACTCGGGATGCCGGTGATAGGCAGCCAGATACTGGTCTACTTCCTGCTGCCCGATGGATTCGGCACTCGGGTTCGGCTTCTCATCCTTGCCCGGCTCTCCGGCAAACCAGTGATACGCATAGACAGGAATGCCCAGCGACAACTTCTCTTTGGGAACCGATTGCAGCGCGTATTCCAATTGCTGCACCGTCCAGGGTAAGCCCGCGACCGGGCCCGGCGCCGTCCATCGCGTGTTTTGATCGTAGGTCATCAGGCAAATCAGGTCGGCCGTCTGGGCCAGCGCTTTCAGATCATAAGCTCCGCGCCAGTTGGCGTAGAGCCAGTGCGAGTAGCCGCTTTGTCCCGGAGCGCCGGGAGCGTTGGGCACGGTGGCGATGGTAAGTTGCAAGCCGGCCTTGTGCAGCGCCACAGCGGTTTCGGCAACCACGCTAGTGAGCAGATCACGGTCGGTCCACAGCACATTTTCGAAGTCGATTTGAAAGCCACTGTATCCGTTCTTCTTACACTCGCTGAGAACTGAGGCGATGAAGGCCTTTCGTGCCTCGGGAGTCGTAAACAGTTTGTGCAGGTCAGCCTGCACGGTAGCAGCCACGATCGGCATGACCGGCACATGGTGCTGCACCGCAGTTTGCAGCACCTGCGGATTCGGCCCGCCCCACATGAGTCCGTTGCCGTCAACCTCATACCAGGCGGGGACGAGAATGTCGATTTTGTCGGCGTGTTCGGTAAATGATTTGACGGAGTTGGAGCTGTCCGTCATGTAAAAAAGCGCCTTGGGCTGCGCTGCGGCCATGACTGTGCCTAAGACTAAGACAAAAGAAGAACGGCGTGCTTCATGGTGTAACTCCTGGCTGGTGTTTGATTTCGCATCACAAGAACGGGAACGTGCATGGAACAATTTATCCGCTCATCATCCGCGGAATGGTGACAAATTCATAGCCTTCGGATTTGTACCGCGCAATCAGATGATCTGTGGCGGTTACGGTATTGTAACGGTCGGCGCCCATTTGTTTGTGCCCTCCATCATGAAGCAGGATAACGTCGCCACCGCGAATCCGTCTTGAGACTTTGCGCTCGATTACCGCAGCTGGCGGCGCGTTCCAGTCGTAGCCGGTTACGCTCCACATGACGGGTTCGAGGCCAAGTTCGCGAGCCACGCGGAGCACGGCGGGCCGGCGCCCCCCGAAAGGCGGGCGAAAGAGATTGGGATGCTGGCCGGTCGCCTCCCGCAACTCGGAGCCGCATTGGGAAAGTTGCTGCCTGATTTCCGCTTCACGCTTAAACGTCAACAGCGGGTGCGTGAAGGTGTGGTTGCCGACAACGTGGCCGGCTTGAACAATTTCGCGGGCGATCTCCGGACGTAACCGCACGTAGCGCCCGATCATAAAAAAAGTTGCCGGAACCCCGTGCCGGGCGAGGACTTCCAGCAATCGCAGCGTGTGCGGATCGTTGGGACCGTCGTCGTAAGTAAGCGCGATCTGGCGCGAGCCGTGCGGCAGTCCTGTGAAGGTTTTTCCATACCACTGCCCCGTCGGTGCCATCGACTGGTAACCCGCGGCAACAGCGGTCGCGGCGGAGACGGCGGTCAGGGCAAGGCCGAGCATGCAGGGATTGTAAACGGCTTAATTGGGTAATTGTGTAATTGAGTAATTTGGTAATCGAATTCGCACGACGGTTTCAAATTACCCAATTACAAAATTACTTAATTGCAAAATCGCCCTGTTAACTCTTCCCTCAATTGCCACTCGGCTCCATCCGAGCTATCCTGCAAATTCCGAAACATTTCGATCCCATGGCTAATCTCTTCGAGCTGCCCCGTTACATTGCGGTGGAGGGTCCCATCCGGGTGGGCAAAAGCACGTTGGCCCGAATGCTTGCCGAGCGCTTGAATGCGCAGCGCGTGATGGAGCCCGAGTTAAATCCCTTCCTCGGTGCTTTTTACGAGGGCGAGCGGGGCGCTGCGTTTCAGGCGCAGTTCACATTTCTGGTGCATCGCTTCGAGCAGTTGCAGGCGCTCGACCTCGGCCCGCGATCGCAGAAAACCGTGGTCGCCGATTACATCATCGAAAAAGACAAGCTCTTCGCCTGCCTCAACCTCACCGACCAGGAACTCGACACCTACAACCGCTATTACAACCACTTTCGCGGGCAATTGCCCACGCCCGACCTGGTTATCTACCTGCAGGCCACACCCGAGGTCCTGAAGAAACGCCTGAAGAAAAAGAATGCTCCGGGCGAGCGTGCCGTCAGCGACGAGTACCTGGAAGAAGTGGTGAAGGCCTACGAACACTTCTTTTTTCACTACACGTCGTCTGATCTGCTGATCGTGAATACGTCCGACATCGATTTCGTCGACCGCAACGAAGACCTGCAGGAACTGCTGCGAAAAGTGACCGAGCCAATCAAAGGCACGCAATATTTCTTGCCGCTGGGCGGGCAGGAGGCGGTGGGGGCGTGAAAGCTGTTGGCTGAAAGGTTCATGTGGGGACAGCCGCCCTCGGCTGTCCGTCGAGCGCAGCTCGACGGTTTCTGTATCCTGTAATCCTTTGAATCCAGTAAGTTTAGATCGCTGGTGACCGGCGCTTACTAACGACTGGTCACAGCTGCACGTCAAGCGCTACAATACCTCTAGCATCCCCGAAGATGCTGAACAGGCTCTATCCGGCAGCGCCGGAGGGGCACTGGAGGCTACAATGAGCATCACCCCGATGGGCGGGCATCTCGGCTTTTCTAGTCACGATGCGCACCGCCAGAAAATCACCACCGCTTCTCTGCGGGAACAGAAACTCCGTCACGAACCCATCACCTGCCTTACCGCCTACGATTACGCCACGGCACGCCTCGTGGACGAGGCCGGCATCGAAATGATCCTGGTCGGCGATTCGCTGGCCCAGGCCATGCTCGGCTATGAAAACACGCTCTCAGTCACCATGGACGAGATGCTGCACCATGTGAAGGCGGTGCGCCGCGGGGTGAAGCACGCGCTGCTGCTCGCCGACATGCCTTACGGGTCTTATCAGGTCGATGCCGACGAGGCGCTGCGCAACGCCACTCGCTTTGTGAAAGAAGGCGGCGCGGAAGTGGTGAAGATCGAGGGGGGCGAAAAGCGCGCCGACCTGATTCGCCGCATTATCGACGCTGAAATCCCTGTGGCCGGCCACATCGGGCTTACGCCGCAGTCGGTCAACGTGATAGGTGGCTACAAGGTGCAGGGGAAAAGCCTCAGCGGCATCGAGCAACTGATGCGCGACGCGGTGGCGCTGGATCGCGCTGGCACGGCCTGCATTGTGCTGGAAGGCATTCCGCGCGAAGTGGCGGCGATGATTACCGCCGAGGTGAGCACGCCGACCATCGGGATTGGCGCTGGTCCGGAGTGCGATGGCCAGGTGCTTGTGTTCCACGACCTGCTCAATCTGACGTTCGCCCCGCCCGCCAAGTTTGTGCGCCGCTACGGCGACGCGGCTGCGCTGATTACGCAGGCGGTGCAGGCGTTTCGCTCCGATGTGAAGTCGCTCCAGTATCCGTCAGACGAGGAGTCGTATCATCTGCCGAAGGAAACGAAGGCCGGGCTGGATACAGTTCTGGCGCGAAAGCGTGCGATGCGGCAGTAAGAAATACCTTGCCACGGATCGACACAGATCAAAAGGATAGGCCAGCCGGACAGGCTTCAAACGCGCCCGCGATAGTGCTAGGCTATGCTTGTTGAGGAGGTTCCTATGACGCACCTCTTGCCCGCGTTTTTCTTACCGATTTTCGGCTTTGGCTTTGTCATGTATTTTCTGCCTTCGATCATCGCTCTCGCGCGCAGCAAGCGGGATATAGCCGCGATTGTGCTGCTGAACTTCTTTTTGGGATGGACGATGATCGGATGGGTGGTGGCTTTGGTTTGGGCCGTGAAGAGCCGACGTGCCGATGGTAGTGCGGTGAGTTCGTCCGTCGGTCGAGGTTGCCCCCGAGCCGGCCTCGTATTTGTTTTGACAATGACCTTCTCGCTTGCGGCCTGCTCGCGGCAAAGCTCGCCACCGCCGCCGGATGCGGCCACTCTTGCTGCAGTCGATCGCCGCCGCCGATCCCGCGAAGTACCCCTCTACGCAGGCCTCCCAGGCACTGGAGCAATCCTTATCTCGTCATTCGTCCAGACGCCGTTGGGCTGCTCACCGGTATCGCCGCCAACGAAGAACAGATTCTGAAGCCCGAGGAAGTGTTGAATGCGTTGGCACGGCTGCCTGCGTCCGCATGGCCTTACGGGCGCGCAGTCGCGATCCTGGTGGAGGAGAAACCCACGGCTTCCGAGCCAGAGAAGATTGCGCTTCGACGAAACCGCGGTATTGTCGAGGGCGATCTCGAGGGCGCGCACGTCGCGATCAACTGGATCCCCACATCGTGAGGTAGTCGTCTCCAATACAATGAGAATCTGCAACACCATCGAAGACATGCGGGCCGCGTGCCGCGCCGTGCGACTGCGCGGCAAGCGGTTGGGATTCGTGGCCACCATGGGAGCCCTGCATGAGGGCCACTTGTCCCTGGTGCGAGCGGCCACTGCTTCGTGCGATGCCGTCGCAGCTTCGATCTTTGTGAATCCTCTGCAGTTCGGGCCTACGGAAGATCTGGCGAAATATCCGCGAAGCTTCGAACGCGACCGGGAACTTCTTGAGAAGGAAGGCGTGGAGTTACTCTTCGCTCCATCGACCGAAGAAATGTATCCAGCGGCCCCCGTGACCTGGGTTACGGTTGAGGAGCTGAGCAGCAAACTGGACGGCCGTTCGCGCCCGGGGCATTTTCGCGGCGTCACCACGGTGGTGGCCAAACTGTTCCACATCGTCGAGCCGGATGCGGCCTTCTTCGGACAAAAGGACGCAGCCCAGGTGGCGATCGTTCGCCGCATGGTGCGCGACCTGAACTTTCCCTTGGAGATCGTCGCCTGCCCGATTGTTCGCGAGGCCGACGGGCTGGCCATGAGTTCACGCAACGCTTATCTCGATCCCCAACAGAGAAAACAGGCGTTGGTGTTGTATCGTTCTCTGCGGCGCGCGAAAAAATCTTGGGAAGCCGGCGAGCGCGATGCGAAAAAGCTGGTGGCCGCGGGCGGTGAAGAGATTGCCGGAGAAGAATCAGTCCGCCTCGACTACCTCGAAATCGTCGATCCAGACAGCCTGGACTCGCTTGCAAGCGCAGTCCCAGGCGCGCTGGTCGCGGTCGCAGCATTCGTAGGCACGACGCGCCTTATCGACAACATCCTGCTTCATAAGTAGCATTTTGTCATCCTGAATTTATTTGTCATCCCGAGCGAAGCGAGGGATCTTGGTTCTTGCCTGCCTAGTCGGCACTGCCGCCGCGAGCAAACACCAAGATCCATCGCGTCGCTCGGGATGACAGGTCTTTTGCTCGATGACAAATCTTTGGGAGCTCTAACGTTCCGGATCGATTTTGGCAGAAACCACCGCGGCAGCGCTTTGAGGAGGGCCCGTTGATGTCAGCCTTTGCCGCACTAGATTTTCAATCTGTGACCAGACATGTGGATCGCACTCGCTCTGCATGTGGTCAGGGGTAAAAACGCGCTCCCACAAGGGATATTCCTGGCACGCGACCGGATTCTTCTGGTAATCCGTGCGGTAATTTCCCAGAATCTCAGTCTTTGCCGGATCGGCGGCCGTGATCCGGGCCCGGCCGTGGATGATTCCATGCGGCTGATAAAAGTTCACGGCCTCGGCGACGTTGTCGGGAATGACGGAATCGTTCTGCCAGGCTTTGGCGACGCTATCCACCTGCACCGTGAGCAAAACCGGAACGCCTTCCCGCCGCAACTCGCGCGCCAGCAACACCGCCGCGGATGCTCCCCAACTGTGGCCGAACAGAATAATGCGCGCCCGGGCCTTTTCCTCGCCGGAAAGAATGCCGTCGTGATTCGTATCCAGCAGGCGAACGATGGCGTCATAGGCCTGCTTTCTCCGCCGGTTTTCAAAGACCTGAATATAGGTGTCTTTGGGGACGGTCCGCCGGATTTGCGTTGCGAGTTGAACTGGGCCATGGTGCGGATTGTCATGGCGAACAAAACCACCCACGAATCCGATCACGATGTTGGTAGGAACGGCAGTCGTCGCGGCCGGGAGCGGCGCGGCACTCTCGGCTCGTGAGAGCCCCGGCATGGTCAGAACCAGAATCGCCAGAGTGACAAGCAAAGTGACGATCGAAGCGCGAGATAAAACGAACCAGCGCAAGCGGGCTCCTGCTGAATCAGATGATTTCTTCCGTCAGGGGTTGCGGAAAAAACGGACGATTCGTTGCCTGGCGTTCATTTGGCGGCGGATTCGCCGATCTTCAGAACAGCGCGGCAGTCCGGCCAAATGCTTTGAGTAGAGCGGCGTCCCACGCATTTGACCCGAGGGACAGTGTACACCCGTTTGTCAAATCCAATTTGTCAAAGCATGTTTGTCAAAGCATGACGGACTTTAGTCTCTGGCTGGCATTTTCCTGCCGGAAACAAACCCGTTTCCCGCAAGGATGTATCGCAGCGGCCGGTCGGCTGCCTTGCTGATGCCGATGCGTGGAGTGACCTGGACCTTTTCCGCGCGGAAGCTGTCAACTCCGATCCACAAGCCAGAACTCGGGGAAGTGAGATCGCATCCGTTGTCACGCTCGCGCGTGATGCCGAAGGCCTCCGCCAGGCGGCCGGGGCCGCTGGTGAGTCGAACGAGATCGCGAGGGCCTTGCAGCGCGACTTTTCGAACTCGCGCCATCTCTTCCATGCCCTCAAGTGGTTCGAGCGCGCGGAAAAGAACTCCCCCGGCCTTACCGTCGCGCTCACACGAGACGTTCAGGCAATAGTGATTGCCGTAGATAAAGTAAACGTAAGCGTGGCCGGGCGGTCCGAACAGGACAGCAGTACGTGCGGTCTCTCCGGCGAAGGAGTGGGATGCGGGATCATTCTTTCCGAGATAAGCTTCGACCTCGACGATGCGGCCCGCCAGGCGCAGTTTTCCAGTGTCCCGCACCAGCACCTTGCCGAGAAGTTCACGAGCCACGCGCTTCGGACCGCGGCCGAAGAAGTCGCGATGCAGAGGTAGAATCTCGGCCTTCCCGGCTTCGCGCTTGCCCATACCAGCGAAATCTTAAACGCAGACCGCACGGTTCGTCTCACGCGCCGGGCGGGTTGTGAAAACTTGCTAAATCGGCCGGGGCTCGGTGTTCCTTGCGGCGGTCACGTTCGCCGGTTTATCGTCGAACGATTTGCCGGGTTCAAAGGCCACTTTTTCGTGCTTCGCGCCAACTTTTCGAATGACATCATGCCAGCCATCGTCCCAACTGATGCGAGCCTCGCCGTTCACCAAGACCCAGGTTCCGTGGTGCGCGCCAATCGATTTCGTAGCGTCGCCGTTGGCCTCGAGGGTGATGTAGAAATTGCCGCCATTTCCTTGCCCGACTTCCCATTTGCCCACAAAGTGGTTCCGGCTGGGCAAGGAAGCAACGCCCTCCGGCTCGAAGTCGATGCGCACCACGTCCGCGGCAGGAACGTTCTGCTGGTGTCCATCTTTGAAAACGATCACGACCGGACTCTTGAAATCAATGCGCTTGATATCGGCGAACTCGATAGTTTGCCGGTGTCCGTCTCTGAACACGATCATGATCGCTCCGTGATCGTCGGCAGGCTCGGCGGCAGTTTTCGCGGTGCCGCCGGCTGCTGCCAGCATGACTATTGCGGGAATCCAGAACGCTTTGAGACAGACGTGCATAGTCTTCCTCCTCATAAAACACAGAACCGGCAGACATCCGAACAGATGGTACGCAGGACGCGCAAATTTGTTCCTCGCAACGGACACCCCCGTAGGTTCCAGCGTGCCGGAGCCTATGCTGCTCCCTTGGCCGTTTCTTTCAGGTAGGCCAGCACTTCTTCCGCATGGCCTTCGGCTCTTACCTTGGGAAAGATGTGCCGGATCTTGCCATCTGGCCCGATGATGAACGTGGTCCGGACGATGCCCATCACCTTCTTTCCGTACATGTTCTTCATTTGCAGCACACCGAACGCGTCGGCGACTTTCTTGTCGGCATCGGCCAGCAGCGAGAAGGGCAGCTTGAATTTCTCCTGGAATTTCTTCTGCGCCTGGGGAGTGTCGGGCGAGATGCCAAGTAACACGGCGCCGGTTTTCTGCATCTGTTTGTAGGTATCGCGAAACTCGCAGGCCTCGATCGTGCATCCCGGAGTATCCGCGCGAGGATAAAAATACAGCACCACAACTTTACCCCGCAGGCCTTTCAGCGAGACTTCCTTGCCATTCTCGTCATGCAAAGTAAACTCGGGAGCCTTATCATTGACATTGATATTCATGAGCACCTCTTTTCCAGGGAAGTTCGGGTCGGAGACGGCGTCCAAGGTTTCAGCCGCAAAGCTGAGACAGGAACGACTTATGCCTAGGAAGCTCTTATACCGCACATTGAGGCCGGTCGTCATCGTGATTCTCGGGCTTCTCGCCGCGATGGCTCCGCCGGCCGCGGCCCCACAGGGCAGGCCGCAGCTAAAACGCCCGGAGCAGACTCCCCAGGAAAAGCTTCCTGAGGAAACAAAGCCGAAAAAAAAGATTAAAGGACCACGAGCCGTGGGTCTCTTGCAGCTCACGGCCAGCGGCAAGGGAACGTTAATTCCCATTGCAATTCTGGTCGAGGGCAAGTTCTACGATGCCAGCGCCTACAAGGCCGACCCAGTGCCCATGGCGCTGGAATCCGGAACCGTCTATGAGGCCGAGCAGACGGGCGATTCGCTGGGACTGTTTACGGTTAGCGGAGCGCTGCATAGCAAGACTGCCGGTAGCCCGCATCCCTGGGTGGGCGCGGGTTCCTATTTGCCGCAGGGAGCGGAGGCTCCAACGAGCAGGCGCAAAGCAGAAGACGTGCCGGTGGGGATGGACACCAGCGGCAGCGATGAACCGCCGCGGCTGACCCGAGGAAATAAATCTAAGCCTGCGCCGGCGGTCAGTCCGACTCCCACATCCGGTTCAAGCACTCCAGCCGGGACTGGTTCATCGGAGAAGCCGGGCACGGCCGCGTCTCCAGGGTCCTCGCAGCCGGCGAGCGGGTCGTCTTCAGGTCCTTCTTCGGATTCTTCCGCAGGTGCGCCCCCTGGCCAGGACGCGCAGAGGCCCGTGACTCCGCCGGCTTCCGGCAAAGCAGCGGACCAAAGCGTTAAGCCAGCACCAGCGGGGCAGGCACCGCCGAGTCAAGCATCACCTTCACAAGACCAAGCGGCAGACAGCTACTATCGCCCCACGCTGCGTCGAGGCAAGCCTACGCAGTCCGCGCCGCAGGAAGTTGACCCTGCGCCGGCAGGCAAAGTGAAGACTGATGAATCGAAGGCTGGCAAACCTGAGTCTCCGGGAGCAGCAGCAGCCATCAGCGCAGAACCTATACAACTGGTCCCGGCAATTTCCGATGCGGGTGGACCCGATCCGCGCCCTTACAAGTTTTATTGGAAGTCCGGCGAAGAGGAAGAGCGGCGCAATCAGATGATTGCCCTCGCGGCAGATGAAGTCCGGGCCTACGCGAATGCGCTGGTCCGGAACCGCATTCCCGCGAACCCGCCTGCTCCCGCCAAGCCGCCCGCTGCCGCTAAGCCGACAACCGCGGGCCACAAGGCCCCGGTAAAGCCTGTGCAGCCGGTGTTTGAGAACATTCAGTTTCGCGCCTTCGATGTGTGGGCGAATAGCCAGCCGGTAATGATTTTAAGCGCCGAATCGCACTTTCCTCCTGTGCCGGGAGCGGCGGCAGCGCCGGAACAGTACTCGATTACGCTGGTGACCCGAACCGACATCTACGGCAATCTCCGCAAGCTGTATTCCGGTGTGACCGACAAGTTCCACCTCGACGTAACCCCGCGGCTGGAGTTGATTGACGTGGTAGATGCGGACGGAGATGGCCGCGGAGAGCTATTGTTTCGCGAAACCACCGATGCGGGCAGCGGATATGTAATCTATCGCGCCTCGGCAGATAAGCTCGGGAAGATGTTCGACAGCCTGGGCGAGTAAAACAGTGGTCAGTGGTTAGTGGCCAGTGCCCAGTAAGAACTGCTTCGGGTTTACTGACCACTGACCACTGCTCTTAAGTTTCGATACCCACGTGGCAGACGCGGCCGACCAGGTAATCGGAGGCGGACTTGCCATCTTCCATAGTCATGACTTCGATGGGATAAGCCTGGTTGTGGGGCCGCAGAATCAGGTGACTGCCCGCCGTTTCCACGTATTTCACCGTGCAACTTTCGTTCTTGAGCACAGCGTACATATTAAATTCGCCCTTGCGATAGGGCTTGAGCGAGTTGTAGTGGCGGTCGATGAGGAGTGTGGCTCCCGGCAGCAGCCGCGGGTACATGCTCATGCCTTCGCGGGCGTCCACTTTGATGAGCACGAAGCGCTCCCACTGCTCGCGATCGCCTTCGGTCTCGGCTTTCAGCTTCTTGAGAAAGCTTTTCTTGAATTTCAGGATTTCCTTGACGTGCATGCTGGTGATGAGTGGATGGGTGGCAGCGACGGTACCGTCGGTCAGGAGAACGTTCTGGAATTCGTCGTTGCTGGGAGGCAGGATCGAAGCGCGCTTGTTCACCTCGGCGGGGTCAAGTAGATCCAGCACCGAAAGATGCTGGACGGCCAGCACCCGGTCCATGCCCTCGAGGCTCAAGCCGCGCTTCCGATTCAAGAAGTTGGAGATGTGAGCCTGCTTGAACCCCGTCTGTTGTGCCAGACGGAGGCCGGTCAGATCGCCTTCATCGATGCGCTCCCAAAGAGTTTTGCGGAGGTTGTCTTGCAGCACACGGAATTTCATAGCTTGGAGTATAGCACGCTATCTATAGCAATACGCTAATGAAAAGGAGATTTCCACAGCCCCTTTGGTATAACGACCTTGACTCCAAAATTTCACAGCTATACGATCGCCGTAGTGTATAACCCATTTCGTTTTACAGGGATTACCAGTGATGAGTAGCGAGGATAACTACAACGAAGAAAAGGACTTCGTCGAATTTCGCCGGAAGGTGCGGGGCGCCGAAGTGCTTTCGGCGGCCATGGAGCGGCTGGTGAGGTCGGTGAACTTCAGCGGGCGGATCAGCGTAGTGGTGCAGAACGGCCGGGTTCTTAAGTCGGGATATGAAGAGGGATTTTTTCGCCAGCGCGACTCCGGCACCATGCTGGAGCGCGGCATGGCAATCGAACCATAAATGGTTTCCAGCAATCGGCTTAAAGCGTTTTGCCGGGCATGCCAAGTCAACGGTGTGAGCGCTAAGTCAGCAGAGTTCGGCGACACGGTACGTTCGACAATTAAATAGCTCAAGCAGGCCATCGTAAGAGAAACGAGCCCTGCGTTCGGTATCCGCTTCGGGAGCGGCGACCGGCGCAGGGCTTTTTTTCGGCTGCAGCCTTCGGGCTTCGGCAAACGCGTCTCAACCCCCAGGTTCGCAACGCGGAGCCCGGAGCTTCAGGAGGAGTGATGAAAGCCAAGGCAAGGGAGAACAGTTCTTTGAACGAGTTGCAATTCGAGCTGAAGTATTGCGAACGCTGTGGCGGTTTGTGGCTGCGTCCGGTGGGCGGAGGGCAAATCTATTGCGTGGCTTGCGGGCGCGCGATGGGTGAACTGCCGCCGGCCTCGCACAAAGCGGGGGCCCCGAGGATGCCGCGTGGTCCCCAATGGGGCGCGGATGAAGGCGAAGTTGAAACCTATGAGGAATACGACGGATTGGATCTGGACGCAGCGGGAGGTGTGGCATGAGCGGCTACGTGGAATGGATCGGGGCACAGGCGGATGAGCCTGATCCGGGGGATGCACTCAACTCGCGCCTGTTCGAGCAAGCGGGTGAGCGATCGCCTGGCGAATCGTTACCAGAACACGCGTCGTGGCAAGAATTGCCAGCACATAACTTTCCGGCGCGGCCGGCGGCTCCGGATGAAGCCCAGATGCAGGATGATCCGCTTGATCGAAATCCTGATTTGTGGATGTACAGAAAACGAACAGTGGCATTACTGCATCGGTACCTGCGCTTTTCGTTGGAGACCGGACGTTTGCCATCGTTCATTGGGCGAGAATGCTTCCGCGCGAAAGTGACGTGCTACACCGCCACTACGTTCGAGGACCGGGTCATCTTCGTTCGTGATGTGGAGAAGTCGTTGGAACGATTGGAGTATTGGGACCAACAGTTGATCGCGCGCATCATTTTTCAAGAACACAGTCACGAGCAGGCCGCGCACATCCTGCACTGCAGCCGCAGTACCGTTGAGCGCAGGTTTCCTTTTGTGCTCGACTTGCTTAGCGAAGACTTCCTTAGAGTGGGATTGCTGGCTGAGGCCCCTTCGGACCGACGGTCTTCGTGATGACCGAAATCTTGTCAAGAGGGGAATTTTGCGGAAAAGCTCGCAAGTTGCTGATGACATGGCAAATATAATTTTGCAAAACGTGACACAATCACCCCCTGCAAAATGCTATTCTGAATATATAGAGTAAAGAAAAAAAGAAATACTCTATTGAGGGCGCGCTGGAAAGCGCGCCTTTCGTGTTTTTGGACGCAGGACATTTGAACAGGTACCTCATGGGCTGAAGCCCGTTTATTAAAATGGCGCGCCTGTGCGCAGGCCTAAAGCCTGCTCCACCCATATCTTGGAGGGCGAGCCGTGAGCGTGAAGAAAGCAAAGGGAAAAGGCAAGGGGACGGCGAAGAAACCCGCTGAGAAGAGATGCTGAGACGAGTGCGGGAAAGAACATCGTAGAAGTGCGGGG
Organism: uncultured Acidobacteriaceae bacterium; assembly: GCA_963850805.1. Lineage (GTDB taxonomy): Bacteria > Acidobacteriota > Terriglobia > Terriglobales > Acidobacteriaceae > Sulfotelmatobacter. The sequence goes on from CAWKNF010000024.1 coordinate 79,814, forward strand.
AAACATCGACAACCTGGTGAAGGCCTCGGCAGAATTGATTGCGGCCGAGGTGATCAAGGTTGCCCTAACCGGACAACTGGCGACGGCGAAATATTTGTTTGAAGCGATAGGGCTCTATCCCGCTACGGAACAGACGACGCCTGCGCCGGTGATAGGGTCCCTGGCACACACGTTGTTAAAGAGAATGGGACTGCCGATCGAGCCGGTAATTTGTGAGGAGAATGAGACTGTGGCCGGGTTGACGAGCGCTGTGAATGACACTGCAACCGAGAGGACTGGCGATACGAAGGAAGATCCGGAGAGCGCATGCGAGGAGGAGCAGGTTCCGGCCGAGGAAGCAGAGTAGCCACGGGCTTTCCGATCTAGAACGCAGGTCAAGGACTGATCGCGGAGATCCCTTCGGCTTTCCCCGCGGCTACGCTCGGGCTTCGGCAAAACGGGGCAGTCGAGAGCAGCCGCGGAGTTTGCGGAGGGGATACCGTAGAATGAAGCGCGGGAGTTGGATTGCGGGAGAGGCAGTTGGGCCCGCTGCACTGTCGGTTTCGCCTCGGGCGGCGGTCGATTTTCCCGCTAAGATTCGGACGGACAGAAATGTCCGCGGCACGGGACGCAGGGTGGGGATGGATATAACGTGGCTGGACGACCGGATCGCGGTCGGCGGTGGAATCTGGCACGCGGACAACATGGCGGCGGTATCGCGTGCGGGAATTACGCACATCATCGACATGCAGATTGAGTTTGATGACACGCCCTTGGCCGAGCCGCACGGAATTGTGGTTTGCTGGAATCCGGTGGACGATGATTTTGAGCCGAAGCCTCCCGAGGTGTTTGAGCGCGGGGTGGAGTTTGCTGAGGCGGCGCTGGAAGCGGATGGGTCGAAGCTTTTTATCCACTGCGCGGCCGGGGTGCACCGGGCTCCGATGATGGCGCTGGCGCTGCTGGCGGTGAGGGGTTCGACGGTGGAGGACGCCATGCATTTGATCGAGGGGTTACGGCCAGCCGCTGATTTCGCCGATGTTTATGTGCGGAGCGTGGAGAGGTTTTTGAAGGGGCGGTTCTAGAGTCAATAGGAAAAGCTTTTAACCGCGAAGTTCGCAAAGAACGGCCGCGAAGGACGCGAAGAGAAGCTGGGATCGCAAGCGAGCGAAACGGCTTGCGGGTCGATCACGGCGCATGCTGGTAGGGATCTTCTTCGGCGTTTGCTCAGGATGACAACGTAGAGAGTTTTAGGAGGAAGTATGTTTCAGGTGCGCCGCCCGACGGGGCGGCTTTTTTATTGGGTGCTGGCGGTGGTGGTGGTGACGGCATCGAGCGTGCGGGTTTTGGCGCGTGAAACATCCGCGGGAAAAGCAACTGGTTCCCCCGCGGCGAAGTCGTCTGCGGCAAACCCTCTGCCACGCGCGGATTCGCCGGTCCCCCAGAGTGGGCCGGTGCTTACCAGCGTGATTGAGGTTCGGGGAAACGATTACGGCTGGGGGCAAGCCAACGACAGGAATCTGCTGGGACGATTCAATACGCAGACATTTAGCCTGGCACGGCTGGCCGCCACCCAGAATTATTTTCTTCGATTGTATGACGGTTCTTCGCCGCCGAAATATTCGCGCTATTCTGCGGCGCTGCATGTCGATTATCCGCTTTAAGGATTTTCTGGCAGGAAGGAGCACGATTTATGGGAGTCAATGATCGGGAATTAATGCTAAAGGCAATCGACATCGAGTTCCAGCGGGACGTTTTAGACAAGCTGGTACGGCTGGAAACGAAGATGGACGCGCTGGTGGGTAACGGGCAACCGGGGCGGATGAAGACGGCCGAGGATAAAGTAGCGGTGCTGGAGCGGAACGATTTGCGCAACAGCGTTCACAACCGAATCGTAAATGGGGCGATCAGCGCGGCGGTTAGCGTGGCCATCGCGTTGCATAAGTACTGGCTCAGGTAAACATTTCACTTTAAGACACTTCACTTCAACAAGAGGAGAACTATGACTACGATTCCGAGCACTACGATCATCGCCAATCTGAAGAGCATAGCCTTGTCGACTGCGAACACGCTGAAGAGCGCGAATGCAGAGGGACTGGACATGGCAGGAATGCTAGCCCTGGCGTTGAGCAAAGCTAACGAACTGAAGGTCTGCCTGACTTTGGTGGTTCGATCCACGGACAGCGCTGATCCAAACCTGACGACGCTTAACGATATTCTGGCGAGCCTGACCTAGGTTATGGCGGCTTAGCGTCTAGAGTTGAACTGGTTGCCGCGAAGTCCTTTGTGTTCGAAAAGTTTCCAAGGAGGAAGGTATGGATTTCTTGTCTCAATTGCTGCGCGGGATTGCGTTTGTTCCCGCTCTAGTCAGCGGAATCGAGGGGCTTTTTGGCGATAAGCCGGGGTCCGAGAAAAAGGACGCGGCAATGTCGTTCCTGCAAAATGCGCTTTCTACGGTCGACGCTGTGGCCGCGCGGGAAATAATCGAGCCAGAGAAATTTCGCGACGGCATCTCTAAAATAATTGACGGCACGGTCCAATGCCTTAATGCTTCCACTTGGTGCAAAGAACCACCAGCTCAAAGCGGCCAGCCATCCGCCTGATACACGCTTATCCGATCTCCTCGCTCCAGGTTTCGAGATTCTTCTTTACTAACGCCATGAACTGGTCAGCGACGGCGCCGTCGATTAGGCGGTGGTCGTAGCCGAGCGTGAGGTGAACGACCGAGCGGATGGCGATGGAATCGTTGCCCTCTTTATCGGTGACCACCAGCGGCTGCTTGGTGATGCCCCCTACGCCCATGATCGCCGAGTTGGGCTGGTTGATGATGGGCAGGCCGAAGACGGCGCCGAACTGGCCGGGGTTGGTGACGGTGAAAGTAGAACCTTCGACGTCTTCGGGCTTGAGCTTCTTGTTGCGGGCGCGTTCACCGAGATCGGTGATGCCGCGTTGCAGGCCGAGGAAGTTGAGGTCCCCGGCATTCTTGAGGACGGGGACGATGAGTCCCCATTCGAGGGCGACGGCGATTCCCACGTTGATGTTTCGGTGGTAGCGGATGTTGTCGCCTTCCAGCGAGGCGTTGATGATTGGCCACTGCTGAACGGCGATGATGGCGGCGCGCACGAAGAAGGGCATGAAGGTGAGGCGCACGCCGTGGCGTTGTTCGAACGCGTTCTTGTGTTTAGCGCGCAGGGTGACGATGCGGGTGAAATCCACTTCGTACATGCAGTGGACGTGAGCACTGGTGCGCCGCGATTCGATCATGCGCTGGGCGATGATCTTGCGCATGTTGGTCATGGGGACTAGATCGCCGGGATAGGCAGCGGGAGTGGCTGGGCGGGAAGTGGCAGACGGGGCTGCCGGTTGAGGTGCGGGAGCCGACGGCGCGCCGGCTGGGGTCGAGGACTGGCGTTCGATGAAGGCCATGATGTCCTGCTTGGTGATGCGGCCGCCGAGTCCAGTGCCGGAAATTTGGGAGAGACTGACGCCGTGTTCACGGGCGATCTTGCGGACCAGGGGCGAGGAGCGAGCCTCTTCGTCCGCCGCGGGCTCTTGGGCCGGCGAAGCCGCAGCCGTTGGCGCGGGCGTTGGGGCTGCTGCGGCGGGTTTCTTCTCTTCTTTAATCTCCGGTTTCTTTTCTGGAGCCGGCTTTTCCGGCGTTGCCGCAGTGGACGGTTTCGCGGGCGTGGCGGCTTCGCCGTCCACGGCGATGGTGCCGACCACCGTATTCACGCCGACTGTTGTCCCCTCAGTGACTTTGATCTCCTGTAGAACTCCGGAGGCGGGTGCGGGGATTTCGGCGTCGACCTTGTCGGTGGAAATTTCGAAGAGCGGTTCGTCGCGCTGAACCTTGTCGCCCGGCTTCTTCAGCCATTTGGTAATAGTACCCTCGACGATGGATTCGCCCATCTGGGGCATGATGATGTCAGTCGGCATGATTTCCCTCCACGCGGCCCACGATTCGGGATGGAGGGCCGGATGCAAACGGATATTATAGCGGGTGACCTAGCAGCGGTGGAAAGGCTGACGTGCGGGACGGATGTTGAAGCGTCGCACTTGTCGAGATCCACAGAGCGTTCTTGTTCTAGTGCTCGTGTTCGTCTAGTGCTTGTGTTCGTCCTTGTCCTCTTCACCACTCGGTGCCGCTACGCCGAAGGTGGTCTTCCAGTAGTCCTGCACAACCGGTGGCAATTTCTCCATGTGCGAGAGCAAGCTGGTGATCTTCCACATATCCTGCTCGCTTAAAGTTTTTTCCCATGAGGGCATGCCGGTGTAGCGGACGCCGGTGCGGATGGTATAGAAGACGTGCCACTCGGGGTCGTCGGGCGGGTCGGAGATTAGATTGGGCGCAGGCGGGTAGAAGGAATTCGAGAGAGAGACAGGCTTGCGGTCGAGTCCGCCGTGGCAGACGGCGCAGTTCATGGTGTAAAGCTTCATGCCATCTTCAAAGTTCTGGTCGTTGGGGGGCAAAGGATTGGTGACGCGTGGAGCGTGGCGTTCCATCGAGGCGTCGACGGCTGCGTTGGCGATGCGTTTCTCCAGGTGAGGCGGGGCTACGTTTGCGCTTGTGGGAATGAAGCCGAGCATTGCTAAACCGAGCCCGCCGAGAATGAGTACGAGAAGAGATACGATTACACCGAGTATGAACTTGCCCATGAGACTGCCTCCGGAACTATTGTGGCAGATGGAACGGGTGGGGCGCTAGTTTGGAACTGACCGCTTCGCTTCGCGAGGCGGTCAGCCGAGAGCGGCTGTCCCCACATGGTTCTTCTTGACGACCTTCTGAAGCTAGTACGCCCTCAGCCTGCGGGCTTCGCGGACTACGTCTTCCACCTTCGGAAGATAGTGCTCTTCCTGCGGCGGGGAAAATGGGACGGCGGAGTCGAGGCCTGCGATGCGAACGATGGGGCCGTCGAGATCGTCGAAGGCTTCTTCGTTGATGATGGCGGCGATTTCGCCAGCAAGGCCCCCCGTGCGGGAGTGCTCGTGCAGGATGATGACTTTGTTGGTCTTCTTTACGGTCTGCATGATGGCCTCGCGGTCGAGAGGCGACACGGTGCGCAGGTCGAGGATTTCGAGATCGATTCCGTCTTTATAAAGGACCTCGGCTGCTTCTAATGCGGTGTGGACCATCGCGGCATAAGTGATGACGCTCAGGTCGCGGCCTTCGCGGACGAGGTTCGCTTTGCCGATGGGGACGACGTAATCTTCCGCGGGGACTTCGCCCTTGATGCGGCGGTAGAGATATTTGTGCTCGAAGAAGATGCAGGGATTATTGTCGCGGATGGCGGCTTTAATCAGGCCTTTGGCGTCGAAGGGCGTGGCGGGGCAGATTACTTTCAAGCCGGGATTGTGGACGAACCACATCTCGGGATTCTGCGAGTGGAAGGGGCCGCCGTGGACGTATCCGCCGCTGGGCCCGCGCAGGACGAGCGGGGCGGGCGCGCCCCAGAGGTAGTGCGTCTTCGCGACCATGTTGCTGATCTGGTTGAAGGCGCAGCCGATGAAATCCATAAACTGGAATTCGGCGACGGGGCGCATGCCGGTGAGCGACGCTCCGAAGGCCGCGCCTACGATGGCGGACTCGGCGATAGGCGTGTCGATGACACGCTCGGGGCCGAAGCGGTCGATGAAACCGTCGGTGACTTTGAAAGCGCCGCCGTAGATGCCGATGTCTTCGCCGAGGCAGAAGACGGAGGGGTCGCGGTCCATTTCTTCCCAGATTCCCTGGCGGATGGCTTCGAGGTAGGTTAGCTGCATAAAATTCTTTGCCGCGGATTCGCACGGATCAACACGGATTCCCCTACTTCAAATGGACGGCCGCTTCCGTCTGTTTGAAGCTCGCCGTTCCCTTCTTCACTTTCGGCATTCCATACTTCGGTTTGATTTCGTGGCAGCCGTCTTCGCAGAAGACGCCGCCCTCGGCGGATTCCGGCGTTGGCATCGGCGAGTTTACCGCGATCTCGCGTTCCGCTTCGATCACGCGCTCGACTTCTGAAATCAATTCAGCATTCTCCTTCGCCGTCAGCCATTTCTTTTCTTTCACCAGATAGCTCTCGAAGCGCGCAATCGGGTCGCGCTTCTTCCAGAAGTCGAACATTGGCTTGGGCACGTATGCGGCGGCGTCGTGGATGGCGTGGCCTTTCATGCGCATCATTTTTGCTTCGATCATGGTGGGGCCTTCGCCGCGGTGGGCGCGCTCGACGGCGTCGCGGGCGGCGTCATAGACCTGGCAGGCGTCGGTGCCGTCGACGATCACGCCGGGGATGCCGTATCCGATGGCGCGCTCGGCGAGGTCTTTGCAGCGGTACTGCATTTCCGACGGCGTGGAATAGGCCCACTCGTTGCTTTCGACAAAGAGTACGAGGCCGAGATTCTGCACCGCCGCGAAGTTGATGCCTTCGTAGGTGACGCCAGTGGACTGGCCTCCGTCGCCGATGTAGGTCATGACGGCGACGTTGCGGCCTTGCAGGCGCGCGCCCAGTGCTATGCCCGAGAGCACGGGAATGAGATCGCCGAGCATCGAGATGGGCGAGACCATGTTGCGCTTCTCGATGTCGCCGAAGTGCGAGGTGCCATCGCGGCCGCGCGTGGGCGAATCGGCCTTGGCCATGTACTGCATCATGGTGTCGCTGGCACGGAAACCGCGCACCAGCAGCGAGCCCTGGTTGCGGATCATGGGCGCGAACCAGTCGTCCTTATCGAGCGCGTAGGCAGAGGCGCAGGAGCAGGCTTCCTGGCCGAGTCCGAAATAGACCCCGCCGACGACCTTGCCCTGCTTGTAGAGATTTTCCAGTGCGGTCTCCATTTTGCGGTTGAGCAGCATGTAGCGGTAGATCTCGATGCACTGCTTTTTGTCGAGATACTTGGAGTCGCGGATGGGCGGAACAGGAGCGTTGAGGTTGCCGGCGACTTCGTAGCGGACGTGCTCGGCACCGTCTTTGCCTTTTTCTATCGCTTGGCGGACTGAGAGGTCGGGATGCTCGAGGCGCGTGTCGGGGATGGAGTAAGTGCGGAGGTCGGTCTTGCCGGGCTTGGACTGAGATGCACCGTTGCCCCTGCGGCTGCCGTTGGAACTGTGCCCGGAGTTGGACTTCTTCTTCTTGATTGCCATGATGAGGACCGCGTCTTAAGTACGCAACTATTAATGCTATCGCGAGAGTGCGGCATTGGGCTAGACCCTCAAGCCCAGGTGTTGTCGTCCTCTTTGTGAAGCTGGCGGAGTTCGGCGGGGGGGTGCACCGGAACGCCGACTGTGTGACCCAGGAGTGCATCGAGAGTTTCTAACCAGAGCATCTGGCTGGAAAATACCGCGCCGACGTTTCGGGATATGGATTCGGCGACTGCGTTCAGGTCGAGTGGCTTGCCGAGTTCTTGCTGCATCGAGGTGACTGGCTTTGCCGTGATGCCGCAGGGGATGATCAGGTTAAAGAAGCTGAGGTCGGTGTTTACGTTGAGTGCGAAGCCGTGGGAAGTAACGAAGCGGGAGATGTGGATGCCGATGGCGGCTAGTTTGGTCTCGGCTGCATTGCTGGGACTGCTCGCTTCGCTTCGCTGGACCGCCGAAAGCCTGCCTTGAGATTGCCTAAGGGCGGCTGTCCCCACATGAGCATCGTTGCTTTCGGTATCGGTCCACACACCCGTCAAGCCTGGCACTCGCCTTGTTGGGATGGCGAAGTCGGCACAGGTCCGGATCAGGACCTCTTCCAGGCGGCGGACGAATTCGACAGCGCCTAGCGTCTTGCGTTTGCCGTCGGGAGTGGCGTAAGCGCGCAGGTCGAAGATGGGATAGCCAACGATCTGACCGGGGCCATGGAAGGTTACGTCGCCTCCGCGATCGCATTCGAAGAGTTCGACGCCGCGCTGGGCGAGCAATTCAGGTGAGGCTACAACGTTGGCGACCTTTGCGTTGCGGCCGAGCGTGATAACTGGTGAGTGTTCGAGCAGCAGCAGCACGTCGCCGATCTTGTCTTCTTTGCGCAGAGCAACAAGTTGCTCCTGCAGGCGCAGGCCCATGGCGTAATCGACGGTGCCGAGTTGGACAAGAGAGATCAAATTAGTCCGCCGCTGAAAAACGGGCGGCTATTGAGCCTGAGCGGGAACCTCTACGTATGCGGAATAGGAACGCGGCTCAGGGATCGGCTCACCGCTTCGTGACATGCCTTCGAGGTGGAAGGCGATCGCTTCCCGCATCTCTCGTTCGACCTCGTCGCGCGTCTTGCCGGTTGCGACGCACCCATCCAGATCAGGCGAGTAGGCCGAATAACCTGTTCCTGTTTTTTCAACCACGATCAAATATTTTTTCATTTCTTGAGTCCCGCCTGTTTTCAGACACTGTTCAGAGTGCCAATGCCGAGATCGTCGCCCGGTTTACCTGGCACAGTAACTAATCCTGCCTTGGTCGGATGCTTAAACTGCCGATGACTGCCCCGCGTGCGATCAAGATACCAGCCGTCTCGTTCCAGTTCCTTGATCACATCTCGTACCTTCATTTTACGCCTTGTTGCAAAACCTCATGCGTTGATCGCAATCCCGTAGACGCTGTTTGCCGCGTCCAGCAGGGCCTCTGCCAGGGTCGGATGCGCGTGGATGGTCCACATCAAATCCTCGACCGTGGCTTCCAGTTCCATGGCTGCAACGGCCTCCGCGATCAGTTCCGTGGCCTGCGGACCGATGATGTGAACGCCGAGAATCTCGCCGTAGTCGGCGTCGGAGACAATCTTGATGAAGCCTTCGTGCTGGCCGACGATCGAAGCGCGTGAGTTTGCTGTGAAGGGGAACTTGCCAACCTTTATGTTGTATCCCGCCTCGCGTGCTCTGGTTTCAGTAAGACCGACGCTGCCAATTTCGGGATGGCAGTACGTCGCGCCCGGGATGTGCTCAGGATTAATCGGCTTACCGGGTTTGCCCGCGATCTTGGCGACAGCGACGATCGCTTCCATGGCGCCGACGTGGGCCAGTTGCGGCGTCCCTAGGACGATGTCGCCGATGGCATAGACACCCGGCTCGGCGGTCTGCATCCAGGAATCGGTTTTGATGAATTCGCGGTCCGGCTTGATCTTCGTTCTCTCCAGGCCCACATTTCCCGTACGCGGCTTGCGGCCCACGGCGATCAAAATTTTCTCCGCGTCGATCTTCTGCTGCTTGCCATCGACCGTGATGGTGACCGCGATTCCAGCCTTTGTCTTCTCAACCTTATCGACCTTGGCGCTGGTGTGGAAATTAATGCCACGCTTGCGGAAGACTCGCGCCAGTTCCTTGGAAACTTCTTCGTCTTCAATCGGAACCAGCCGGGGTAGCATCTCGACAATCATTACCTCGCAATCGAAAGAGCGGTAGATCGAGGCGAACTCCACGCCCACCGCACCAGCACCAACAATGACGAGAGACTTCGGCATCTCCTTCAGGCTGAGAATCTCAATATTAGTGAGAATGCGGTCGCTGGCCTCAAGGCCGGGCAGCATGCGCGCTTCCGAGCCCGTCGCCAAGATGACATTCTTCGCCTTGAGATGATTCGCTTTGTTGTCGTTAACAACTTCGATCGCGAAGACGCCGTTTTGTGCCGGGCCCGTAAGCTTGCCGTATCCCTTCACGGTTTCGACCTTGTTCTTCTTCATCAGGAACTCGAGGCCCTTGGCGTGCTTCGCGACGATCTTCGATTTACGATCCTGCACCGCGGCCCAGTTCAGCTTGCGCGTATCCACGCCCTCGATGCCAAATTCCTTGGCGTCTTTGAGATGGTCCCAGAGTTCGGCGTTAAACAGCAGCGCCTTGGTCGGAATGCATCCCACGTGCAAGCAGGTGCCCCCAAGGAATCCGTCTTTCTCGATGAGCGCGGCTTTCAGACCCCATTGGCCGGCGCGAATGGCGGCGGTGTATCCCGCGGGTCCGCTGCCGATGATGGCGACGTCATAAATAGTTTCAGGCAAAGGGATAGTCCTCAGTAGGAACAGATGTCTAAAGGCAAACCAATGATTCTAGAACAGGGTGACGGGCGGGACCAAACTGAAGCAGTGGCTCGGAAGGGATCCCGTTCGGTTTCGCTCGGGGCGGGCTTTCGACTCCGTAGCAGCTTCGCGATCGAAGCTGCTTCTCCGCTCTGGATGACAGACACTCGAGAATTAGTTGTTCTCGTTGCTGGCGCGCTTCCACGAGATCAGTTCGCCGATGGTCGAACTGGTGCTGGAGACGGGCTGCTTGTAAGCCTCGACCTCGGAGCGCGAAGCTTCTTCGCCGACGGCGCGGATGCTGAGTCCGACTTTCTTTTCTTCCGCGCTCATCTTGATGATCTTGAAGTCGTGCTCCGCGCCCGGTTCAAGATGCAGGGGCTGACCGTTTCCGTCTACTGCTTCCGACTTGTGGCACAGACCTTCCACTCCTTCAGCGATCTCGACAAAAGCTCCAAACGCGGCCACGCGCAGGACTTTGCCGTGAATCACATCGCCGACGTGATGCTTCTCGAAGAAAGTCTCCCAGACATCGGGCTGAAGTTGCTTCACTCCCAGCGACAGCCGCCGCTTGTCGGGTTCAATCGCCAATACCACGGCCTTCACGCGATCCCCCTTCTTCAACACTTCGGAAGGATGCTTCACGCGCTTGGTCCAGCTCAGGTTGCTGACGTGCACCAGGCCGTCGATGCCATCCTCGATTTCGATAAAAGCGCCGAAGTCGGTCAGGTTGCGCACCCGTCCTTCTACCGTCATCCCCACGGGATATTTATCATGCAGCGCATCCCAGGGATTCTCCGCCAGTTGCCGCATGCCGAGCGAGATGCGGCGCTCGCCGGGATTCACATTCAGCACCACACACTCCACCTGATCGCCCACGTTGACCAGCTTGGAAGGATGTTTCATCCGTTTTGACCACGTCATTTCGCTGACGTGCACCAGGCCTTCGATGCCCTGCTCGAGTTCGACGAACGCGCCGTAATCGGTCACGCTGATCACGCGCCCCGAAACGTGCGCGCCGACGGGATAGCGATGTTCGGCGTCAAGCCACGGATCGGGCGTCAACTGCTTGAAGCCCAGGGAAACTCGCTGCTTCTCTTTGTCGTACTTCAGCACCTTCACCTGAATCTGGTCGCCAACATTCACCAGATCGCGCGGGTGCGTAAGCCTTCCCCACGACATGTCGGTGATGTGCAGCAGCCCATCCAGCCCGCCGAGATCGACGAACGCGCCGTACTCGGTCAGGTTCTTGACCACCCCAGTCAGGATCGAGCCTTCTTCCAGATGCTCGAGAGTCTTGCTGCGTTTTTCGTTCTGCTCGCCTTCCAGCAACTCCTTGCGCGAAACCACAATGTTGCCGCGCTTCTTGTTGACTTTGATCACTGTGACTTCGAGCGTCTGGCCCTTCATGCCGTCCAGATTGCGGATGGGCCGCAAGTCCACTTGCGAGCCTGGCAGAAACGCTCTTGCTCCCAGGATATCGACCGTCAAGCCGCCTTTGGTGCGCTCAATCACCACAGCCTTGATCGGCCTCTTTTCGTGGTGCGCCTTTTCAATCTCATCCCAGGCGTGAATGCGCGCGGCCTTCTGGTGCGAGAGATTGACGTACCCTTCCTCGGTTTGTCCCTTCTCGCGCATCACCTCAATTTCGTCACCCGGCTTCACCTTCGGCTTGCCTTCGTGATCGAGCACCTCGGAAAGCGGCAACATGCCTTCCGACTTCATGCCGATGTCAACCACCACATGCGTCGCGGTAAGCTTCAGCACCGTGCCCTTGATGACGCGGTCTTCTCCCACGGCCTCTTCGGTCTCGGTGGTAAAGTTCTCGAGCGCGGACGCGAAGTCCTCGCTGGCGTGCTTGTCTTCCGCGGCGGGCGCTGGACGCGGCTTTTCCTCAGCCGCAGCGGCTGCCGGAGCGGCGGTCGCAACCGGAGCTGGCTCCGGTTCAGTCGAGCCGTGCTCGGTGTGTTCGGTCGAGGTGGGTTCGGCAGCCGTCGGTTCTGTTTCGGTTGCGGTTGCGACGGCGGTGGCGGATTCGGAGTTGTGGGTGGCGGTGTCGTCGAACAAGGTTAAGCCTCTCGTCTGTGCCTCGCACTCGGTGCGGGTAGGATACGGGCCTGCTTAGCGGACTGCTGGAGTGAGTCGTTTGGTTGTGGTGGGCTCACCCTGGCGAGTGAGCTTGGACAATCCCAGCTGCCGGACGTTTTACAGAAACCCGCGTCCAAAGGGAACTCCTCGACTATAGCAACGCCCAACAAACAGTGTCAAACGCAAAACATCGCATGTTACGGGAGTGTTGCAAGCCCATGTGGGGCTGCATTTGGGGACGGCCACCTCGTGAACCTGCCCTGAGCGAAGCCGAAGGGTCCAGCCGAGCGCAGCGAGCGTCCCGGCACCCTCGGTTTTGCCGCGCAGCCTCCATCTGCTACCCTGCCCCTTGTTATGGATTACCTCTGGACCCCGTGGCGCTACGCCTACGTCTCGACCGCTGAGAAGACGCGCGGTTGCGTATTCTGCGACGCCGTGAAGGCGGGCGACGACGCTAAGACCTACATTGTCTATCGCGGCCAGCAATGCTTCGTCATCCTGAATGCGTTTCCGTACACTCCTGGCCACGTGATGATCGTCCCCTACGCCCACCTCGACGAACTGCAAAAGCTTCCGCCAGAAGCCGCGAATGAAATGATGGCGCTCTCGCAGCGTATGGAGACAGTTCTGCGCGAACTCTACCACCCCGACGGCATCAACCTGGGCATGAACATCGGCAAAGCCGCCGGCGCAGGCATCGCCGGACACATCCACATGCACGTCCTGCCGCGCTGGGTCGCGGATGCGAACTTTGTTTCGGTGGTGGGCGAGACGCGGGTTTTGCCGGAGACGCTGGATGAGACTTGGAAGAGGATGACGGCGGTGATGGGGAAGAGTTAGTGGCGCTGAGCGAGCCGTGCCGATGAGGTTGAGATTCGCTTTGCACCGACGGCGAGCAGCAAAGCAAGGCCAGCACACCACACTGCTGGACTAAGGAACCTCATTATCAAGAGTGATCTTTCCACGATCCTGAAAAAACTGCCGTATTCGACCCACCAGTGAAAGGTGTCGGGAAACAACAATCGCCGTGCATAGAAGCACAACAGCGGAAATGGCTAGCAGCGCGGAAGCCGGCCGGCGCCAACGGGACTTAACCGTCCCCCAACCGCTGTCAAGTCTGACTCCAAGAAACCACCACCAAATCAGAATGGCAGGAAAGACCATGAGGAAGTGGTTTGGCCCACCTAGCCGAAAAACGTTCGCAAGCGGCTGAGCAACAAAATAGGCCGGACCATTCAGGAAGCGCAGCAGAATGTCAGGAGTTTGATACGGCCAGACGGGTGCGCCGGTATCCCAGGCCATCCCCATCGATTCAATTACCCGTTCGTTGTGGATATCAGATCATTAGCGGTAAGCTGGTGGCGCCCATTACTAACGGCAAGAAAATCCGGAGTCGCGGGCTCATGAGTACTTGGACACCGCTGGAATCAATGTTGGCCTCAATAGAGGTCACCGGTAGCTTCTCCAATTCCTTTTCATCGATCACCGCAACCCCAGTTCCTTGGCCTTATCTAGCTTCGACCCCGCATCCGCCCCCGCCACCACGTAATCCGTTTTCTTGCTCACCGATCCAGTCACCTTCCCTCCAGCATCTTCAATCATCTTCTTGGCTTCATCGCGAGTGAAATGCGCCAGCGTCCCGGTTAGCACAAATGTCTTCCCGGCAAGCTTCGTCCCGCGCTGTTTCTTCTGCCACTTAAGGTAAGTCCAGCCTCGCGTAGTCGCTCAATAAGCTTGCGATTGGCCGCGATGCTGAAGAACTCTACAATGCTCTCTGCGATGCGCGGGCCAACTTCATTCACGTCCTGCAGTTCCTCTACGCTAGCGCTTTCCAGCGCTTCCATCGACCCAAAATGCTCCGCAAGAAACTGCGCCGTGCGCTCGCCGACCATTCGAATGCCAAGCCCATAGATGACCCGTTCCAGCGGCAGCTTCTTCGAATTCTCGATCTCATCGAGAATGTTCTGCGCGGATTTATCGCCCATGCGCTCCAGGCTGAGCAGGTCGCCTTTCGTCATCTTGTAAATATCTGCCACGTTCTTCACTAACCCGCGCTCTGTAAGCTGAGCCACCAACACATCGCCCATGCCGTCGATGTTCATCACCCCGCGCGAGGCAAAATGCAGAATCGTGCCCACTAGTTTGGCGGGACAATTCGCGTTTACACACCGGTAGTCGACTTCGCCTTCGGTACGAACGACCTTGGTTCCGCAGACCGGGCACTTTTCCGGAACTTCGATTTCCTTTTTCCCGCGAGGATGATCCTTATCATCGATCACTTGGGCGACTTTCGGAATCACGTCGCCGCCGCGTTCGACTTGCACCCAATCGCCGATCTTGATGCCCAGGCGTTCGATCTCGTCCACGTTGTGAAGAGTTGCGTTGCGAACGGTTGTCCCGCCAATCGCAACCGGAACCAACTCAGCGACCGGCGTAAGTTTGCCGGTGCGGCCAACTTGCCATCGCACGGATTCGAGCTTCGTAATCCCGGCCCGCGCAGCGTACTTATAAGCAATCGCCCAGCGCGGAGCTTTGCCCGTGAATCCCAGCTCGTCCTGTAACGAAGTTCGGTCCACTTTTACGACGATGCCGTCGATCTCATACGGCAGTGAATCGCGTTTTTCTTCCCAGCGCTGGATAAATGCCCAAACCTCGTCCATCGATCGCACAAGCTTGTGGTCGGGATTAACTTTGAATCCCGCGGCCTCGAGAGCCGCCAGCGTTTTCGAATGATGATCAAAATATGTCCGGCCGTTTTGCAGCAGAATGTAGGGGAAATAATCGAGGCGGCGCTCCGCGGTGATATTGGAATCGAGCTGCCGCACGGTACCGGCAGTGAAATTCCGTGGGTTGGCGAATGTTGGCAGTCCATCCCGCTCGCGTTCTTCATTAATCTTTTTGAACGATGCCGTGGGCATGAGCAACTCGCCCCGCACCTCGAAATCGGCAGGCATGCCCGTTTTCTTCAGTTTTTCTTTCGGAATCGAAAGCGGCACAGATCGTACCGTGCGCACGTTGAGCGTGACGTCCTCTCCCACGCTGCCATCGCCGCGAGTAATTCCGCGCACCAGCTTCCCGTCTTCATAAATCAAAGCCAGCGACATGCCATCGAGCTTCAGTTCGCAAACGTAATCCACATCGCTCTGGCCACTGAGTTCGTGCACGCGGCGTTCCCAGTCCCGCAGCTCCGTCCTCGTTGTAAGTGTTGTCGAGCGACAACATGGGCGAAGAGTGCGGCACTTTAACGAATCCTTCGCGCGGCTTGCCGCCAACGCGCTGCGTCGGAGAATCCGGCGTGACCAGCTCCGGATGCTCCGCCTCCAGATCCTTCAATTGTTGCATCAGCTTGTCGAAATCGCCGTCGCTGATCTCGGGATTGTCTATGACGTAGTACAGGTATTCGTGGTGGCGAATCTTCTCACGAAGCGATTCGATCTTTCTTTTCGAGGTCTTTGGTTGCGGCAGGCATCGCCAAAGATTATAGGCGGGAACGAACCTAAACTTCTTCGCCACGGATTACACGGATATCCACGGACAAGACAAAGATCTGGATTGATCCGTGGAAATCCGTATGAATCCGTGGCGTTCCGACTTCAAGTCAGATCATCCAGTTTCAGCGCCTGGGCTCCACCCTTCCACGACGCCTCAAACTCCTTCTCAACGAATCCCGCGTCATACCCGCGCTTCTGCTGCAGCAAGGCCTGATGCAGCCCCCACAGCGACCGCGGATTCCGCAGATTATGCTCCAGGTCTTCGCGGAACACCTTCTCCGCGCCGGCGGCATCCCCAGCCATCAGCAGGGAAGCTCCCAGCGATTCGCGGACTGGGAAAAACCAGTCGGGCGGCTCGCCGTACTTGAGCGTGTCCTGAATGGCAACGGCCTCGCGCAACATGGCGACAGCACTGTTGTTGTCTTTTTTTGCCACTGCAATCTTCGCCCCCAGAACATCCTGCGCGATTTTCATGATGTCCTTGGCCTTGTTGTTGATCGGCATCTGGAATATGACATCGGGAGGCGTGGCCGCTTCGGCGTCGGAAACGATCTTGTATTCGGCCTCGGCATCCGCAACTTTGCCCGTCCCCGCCAGGGCCATCCCGCGACCGAAGTGCCAGAACACGGTGGCAGTCTTCATCGCTGCATCGGGCTGGGCCATCTTCAGGATCTCATTCCAGTGATGGAAGCGAATCTCCACCGCCATCGGAATCGTCATGAAGCCTTCCAGCGGCGGCATTTCCTTGACGTGTGGCCCCACGTTGGCCGTCAGCAACTCCGCATTCTTCTTCGATTCCGCATAGTTGCCATTCATCGCCGCGCACATCGCGATGAAGTGCAGGTTATGGCTGTAATACATCATCGGATAGATGCCCTGCACCCCGGTTGCCTTGATGTAGGCACGATCGACTTCCGCCGCCTTTTCATTGGTCTTCACGGCTGCTTCATAGTCGCCGGTGCGGATGTACACATGCGCAGGCATGTGCACAATGTGTCCCGCGCCGGGTGCCAGCGATGCCAGCTTGTTCGCTCCGGCCAGCGCGCGCTCGGGGTTGGGCGAAGCTTCCACCGCATGAATGTAGTAATGGATCGCGCCCAGATGATTGGGATCGCGCTTCATCACCGACTCCAGCGTGGCGACGATTTCATCCGTGCCCGCCTCCGGCGTGCCGTCAACGTGCCACAATCCCCACGGATGCAGGTTCATGCCAGCCTCGGCAAAGAGCGTTGCAGCGTCCAGGTCATCGGGGAATTCGCTGACCACCTGCCGCATCGCGTCGCGATAATCCTCCGCGGCCTTTCTCAAATCAGACTTTGGATCGGACGGAAAGCGCTTGGCCAGCGCCTGGATGTAGGCCTGATCGCTGGGCGAAGCGTCCGCAGAGAGATCGACGGCCTTCTGTACCGCGTCGTGCGCCTGTTTGTAACGGTCAGGGTCGGCGGGATCGTTATAGTTCGGTCCCACCGCTTCGGCAACCCCCCAGTACGCCATCGCCAGCTTGGTATCGAGCTCCGCGGCATGCTGAAACGACCGCGCAGCTTCGTCGTGATTGAACGCGTAGATGAACCGCAGGCCCTGATCGAAGAACTGCTGTGCCTGCGGGTTCTTCGTGGAAACAGGGTGATGAAGGTCCCCGAGACCGGTCACCAGCACCACGGAATGCGACTGAGCATGCGAGGCATGGTTCTGGGCCGCAGCGCCCAGGCACAAAAGCATCCCGCAGAGAACGTGCGCCAGAGTTTTCATCTGGTCAATCCTCCTGATTTAGTTTTTGAACGACAAAACCAAAAAGCTCCAGAAAAGAGCCTGTCGTAAACCGCCCCTTGCAAGCGAAGCTAGCCTATGCCAAATTGAAGGCCTTTGCCAAGTCGGAAGCCGATCATGCCAAAAGCTCCAGACCCAACTCTCGCCGCAGGTGCAGCGCCGACATTTGCCAGCCAGGTCCCTGCCGCCCTGCTCAACGCCTTCGACACAAACAACCGTATCAACCAGTATCTAATCGACAGCCTCGAGCCGGCGGCGTGGAAGGCAAAGCCACCGGATGGGAAGGGCCGCACAATCTCCGCTATCGTCGCCCACATGCATAATGTGCGGGTCATGTGGCTGAAGGTTTCCGCCAAAGGCAGCGTGATTCCGGCGCAACTCGATCGTGCCACAGTCACGCAGGCGCAGGCGGTGCGTGCTTTGGAGCAGAGCCGTCAGGCTCTAAGCGATTTGATCGGCCGCGCCTTGGAATCCGATGGCCGCATCAAAGGCTTTCGTCCCGATGTGGCTGGTTTCCTCGGCTACCTGATCGCGCACGACGCCCATCATCGCGGTCAAATTGCCATGCTGGCGCGCCAGGTGGGCCATCCCCTGCCCCAGAAGACAATATTCGGAATGTGGGAGTGGGGCTCGCGCTGAACCGCTTCTGGTGGAATCAGCTCAGGTACAATCCAGCTTCGATCAGGACATGCGTAAGGCGGCTTTACTCTATAACCCTGACTCCGGCGGCAGCCGCACTCGGCGCCAGGCGGAGTTGGAATCCGTGCTCGCGTCGCTGCGCGGCGCAAACGTCGAGGCCCACCTCGTCCTCACCGACTCCCGCGCTCACGCGGAGGAGAAGGCGCGGCATGCCGTCCTCGCGGGTTGTGACACCATCTTCGCCTGCGGCGGCGACGGCACGATCCACAACATCATCCAGGTGCTGGCGAACACGCAAGCTGCCCTGGCAATTCTGCCCATGGGCACGGCTAACGCGCTGGCGCATGACCTCGGCGTCCCCATGAACATCGCAGCAGCGGCGCGGGTTGCTTTGCATGCCGCGCCGCGCCGCATTGCTCTCGGCCGCATACAGTATCTCGATCTTGAAGGCCAGCCTGGCGTGCGCTTCTTCATTGTCGCAGCCGGTGCCGGAGTGGATGCCCACCTCTTTTACCAGCTCCATGCGGGAACCAAGCAGCGCATGGGCATGGCCGCCTACTATGCGAAAGCGTGGCATCTCTGGTTTACCCATCCCATGACTCGGTTTCAGGTTGAATTTGCCGAAGCCGGCTCCGACCAGCCCCAGCGAGCCGACGTCACGGAGTTGATGGCGGTGCGCATCCGGAACTTTGGTGGAGTGCTGCAAGAGCTGGCTCCAGGAGCTTCTCTCGACCGCAATGACCTGCGGCTGGTCTTGTGCCGTACCGCCAGCCGCCTCGCGTATCTTCTCTACGTAACCCGAGGATTGTTACGGCGCAGTTGGAAAATTCCGGGCATCGACTTGGCCTATAGCGCGCGAGTTTCGTGCCACTACGTGCCTGCGTCAGCTTCCGCTGGAAGCTCGCCAGAACCGCAGCCGAAGGTCTATGTCGAGGCAGACGGCGAGCTGGTAGGTACGCTACCCGCCGAAATCACAATCGAGCCCGACGCGCTAACTCTGCTCGCGCCTACCTGATGTGGAGACAGCCGCACTTCGATAAGCTCAGGGCAGGCTCTCGGCTCTCAGCCAAGCGAAGCGAGGCAACCTTTGCGACTTTGCAAGAGGAGGCGCGCACACTTCGTCGAGAATAGTGATCCGCAAGCAGTAGCAATTCCCAACGCCGCCAAATAGAATCCATAGACCCCTTGGAACCCATAACCCATTTCCTGACCGGGGCGTGCATGGGCCGCGCCGGACTCAACCGCAAGACCGCGCTGGCCACGCTTACCCTCACGCTCGCCGCCGAGGCTCCTGATCTCGACGTCCTCAGCCGCTTCGGCGGACCGGCCTTCGCCTTCGCCCATCATCGCGGCTTCACCCACTCATTTCTCGGAGTTCCTCTCGACGCCGCCGTAGTAGTTGGCTTCGTTTATCTAGTCTGGCGTTTGCGCGGACGCAAGTTGAAGGATCCGAACCTCCCGCCGCGCTGGGGACTGCTCTTTCTCTATGCCTGCCTGGCCGGACTCAGTCACATCCTGCTCGACTTCACCAATAACTACGGCGTCCGTCCCTTCTGGCCGTTTTCCGAACGGTGGTATTCATGGGACATCGTCTTCATTT
Organism: uncultured Acidobacteriaceae bacterium; assembly: GCA_963850805.1. Classification (GTDB taxonomy): domain Bacteria; phylum Acidobacteriota; class Terriglobia; order Terriglobales; family Acidobacteriaceae; genus Sulfotelmatobacter. The sequence goes on from CAWKNF010000024.1 coordinate 99,322, forward strand.
TCGAGCCAATTCTGTTCGGCGTCCTGCTGCTCGGACTGATTGTTCCGTCGTTCTTCTCCTTGATCGACAAAGAGATCGGTGCGCGCCAGCGTGGTCCCAGAGGCCGGCTCGCCGCCACTCTCGCCCTGCTCGCCGCGGTTCTGCTGTGGGGCCTGCGCGACTACGAGCATCGCCGTGCCGTCAGCGCTCTCGCAGCGCGTACCTACCAGGGCGCGGACCCGCTCCGCGTTTCCGCCTATCCCTCGTTGTCTGATCCCTTCCACTGGTATGGCGTCGTGGAGACTCCAGATTTCTTTGCTCTCGCCCCGGTCGATTCTCTGGCGCCTGAAGTTGACCCGGAGGACCATCTCGTCATCCGCTACAAGCCGGAGGAAACCCCCGTCACGTTAGCTGCGAAGAAGTCTTACCTCGGACGCGTCTACCTCGACTGGGCGCAATACCCGATCACCGAGACAGAAACGCTGCAACCTCCGGAAGGCGGATATATCGTGGAGTTTCAGGATCTGCGCTTTGTGCAGTTGCCCAGCCTGCTGACCCGCCGGGGTGAACCAAATAGAGCACTCAGCGCCGGTGTTCAACTCGACCAGAACCTGCGGATCTTAGGCGACGTCTACGGCTCCCGCTAAAAAACGAGTAACCGTTTCGGAACCGCATTAAAGAGGAACAACTCGCGTGGGGACAGCCGCCTCGGCTGTCCAGCTAAGCGCAGCGAAGCGCCTTCTGCCGATACCGCCGCTGCACTAGCGCTTGACGTGCTAACCCTTCCGCGCCCAGAATAGTAGTTCGTTCTCGAGGTGTTCATGCTGCCCTATCTATTTATCCTGCTCGCCATTGCCGTGCGCTTCCTGCCGTTCGCAGGTCCATTGAACGTCCTCCCGCACGCCTGGCACTTCACCCCAGTGGCGGCTTCACTGCTGTTTTTCGGGGCACGCGGTTCGCGGCGGCAGATGTGGGTGCCTCTGGTGTTGCTGGCGGCGACCGACGTGGTTCTTACCAGGTTCGTCTACTCGTACACTTTCTCCTGGGACCATCTCGTCACCTGGATGTGGTACGCAGCAATTCTTTGGCTTGGGACCAACCTTCGGGAGAAATCCGGCCCCGTCCGCGTGGTAGGCGCGGCGCTCGCCAGTTCAGCTTCTTTCTTCCTGATCAGTAATTTCGCGGTGTGGGCCACCTGGCAGATGTATCCCAAGACCTTCAACGGCTTGATGATGTCTTACGCCGCAGGGCTCCCATTCTTCCGTGGCACCATCGAGAGCGATCTCTTCTTCTCGATAGCAATGTTCGGAACCCCGGTGTTCCTGCACGCCCTCGCCGGCTGGAAGCACAAGTCTTCGGGCGACCACATAGCAGCCGCGTAAGCATCGATCAGTCAGATCACTATCTTGTTTAGATCACTAAATGTGGGGACAGCCGCCCTCGGCTGTCCGCTTCGCGTAACGGCGGCGTGATTTTCCTTTCGCGAAGGTCAACTCGTCCGCGCCTTGCGCTTCTTACTCCGCCGCATCACGAGCCACACCAGCACTCCGCCGGCGACCGCCCCCACCAGCCACGACAAATGCTGCCGCACGATCGTCCCCATCAGCCCTACGATCTGTGGACCAAACCAGAGCGTCAGCAACGAAAGCACCAGGAAGCGCACAAACCTCCCCGCGAACATGGCCGCCATAAAATCGCGGAAACGCATCTCAAACACCGCCGCCCCCAGCACAAAAATCTTGAACGGCATGGGCGGCGGGAGCATGGCCGGAAACATCAAAGCCCAGAATTCGTGCTCCTCGAACGAGCGGTGGATGCCCTGAAAGCGCTCTTCTGAAATCCGCTTGCGCAGCACCTTTTCGCCACCCAGATATCCGAGGATGTAAAGCGGAATGCTGCCCACCGCCGACCCGAGCGAGGCCATCAACACATAAAACAGCAGCCGCTTGTGGTCCTGGTACACATAAAACGCGACGATCGCATCCACCGGCATGCCCAGAAGAGCCGAATCCGCGAACGCGATCGCAAACACACCCCAGACTCCGAGCGGCGCGAGCAGATGCAAAATCCACGCCGAATACCTGGCTAGAATGTGTCCAATGGTTTTCAAAGGAAATTCAGTCTACGTGAAAGCCGCTCCGTATTCACACTGCTGAAACATTTCCTGGCCACGCCCCGCGAACCCCTTTGTTTACTCACAAGTTATTCGGGTTACTTCCGTAGTTACCATGCACCGATTTTGATGCACATTTCATCGCCCCGTAACATTCCCTTGCTACAACTGAATTATGGATCTGCATGGCCACAACACGCTGATCCTTTCCGACCTGCACCTCGGTGCAGAGACCAGTCACGCCCGCGAAGCTATGCGCGTGCTCAAGGAAAGCCGTTTTCAGCGGCTGATCCTGCTGGGCGACATCTTTGCCGATCTCAACTTCGCACGCCTCACCAAAGACCACTGGAAATTCCTCGGTTACATTCGCAAGCTCTCCAATCCCAAGCGCAATATCGAAGTCGTGTGGGTGGAAGGCAATCACGATAATGGGTTGACCAATGTCATGTCGCACCTGGTCGGCGTTCGCGTGTACCAGAGCTACTCCTGGCAGTATGGCGGGCTGCGCCACATCGCCATCCATGGTCATCAGTTCGACGGTTTTCAGGTGAACAATCTGCGCTTTAGCCGGCTGGGCACCTCACTCTATCTCAAGTTGCAGCAGCTCGACTTCAAGAGCAAACCCATAGCGCGGCTGATTGACCGGCTCAACACGCGCTGGCTCCGCATGTCGTCGAAGGTCTCCGCGGGAGCCCTGCACTACGCCCGCCAGCACGGGGCCGATCGCATTTTCTGCGGTCACACTCACGAAGCCATCCACGTCCAACAGGACGGGATTCACTATTACAACGCAGGCGGCTGGGTCGATTCCCGCCTGACCTATCTCACGGTTGCCGAAGAGGGGGTTCAAATTCATGAATACAACGAGCATGACTTTAACGAGCACGAATATCGCGAGCGAACTGACGATCGTGATTCCAGCCAAGAACGAGTCGAAGCTGATTCCTCGTTTGCTGACTTCGCTGATGAACCAGGACTACTCGAAGATGTCGAGTACGAAAGTGTTGGTCGCTGACGCCAACTCAACCGACGGTACTCCCGAGATCGTTCTCAGCTTCCGCGACCGCCTGAATGTCGGCGTGATCCGCGGCGGAATGCCCTCTGTCGGCCGCAACCTCGGCGCCGCCCATGCGGACAGCACCTACGTTCTCTTTCTCGATGCTGATATCGAACTGGCGCATCCGTCTGTCGTGCGCCGCGCTGTCGAACTGGCCCAGCGCAAGCGCCTTCATTGCGTGACCACAAACATCCTCTGCCGCGACGGTAACTGGCTCGACAAATTGTTTTACGCAGGCAACGATCTGTTCCAATATCTCTCGCGTCTCCATCATCCCTTCGCGACGGGAATGTTCATGCTGTTTGACCTCAAGAAATTCCATCAACTCCGTGGATTTCATGAGCAGGTTCTCTTTGCCGAAGACTATCTCCTCAGTCAGCAGGTGGAGCGCAAGCGCTTCGGCATCGTCCGCGGCGGCGTCTACACCACCAACCGCCGTTTCCAGAAGATGGGACACCGGCGCGTAGGCTGGCTCTTCCTGAAGACGGCCATGAACTACTGGAACGAAAACTACTTTCTCCGCGACCACAAGTACTGGCAGACCTAAGCCGCGCACCCGCAGGCCCTGCAGATGTTTTCCTGGTGGCCACAAAGAACAGATTCCGGCCAACCAGCCGGATCCTGTTTTTGCATTCGAGAAGCAAAGGCCATTCTCTTCAAAAGCGAAACACAATCCCCGTCGAGATCCGGACATCGTTTTGTGAGGTCCCGAAGAAACGCGTCTGCACGTAGTCTCCCTCAATCCGTATTGCGATCAGACGGATGATTTTGTAATCGAGGCCGCCGCCCAGCGCAGTCGCGAAGGATGTATCCCGGGGTTGCACGAAGTTGTCCGGGAGAGAAGATGCCTGGCTCGCGTTGGTGTGCGCCGCACCAAACAAGGCCTCTGCAAAAGGCCGGAATTTCCCCACGGGTACCGACACCCGCGGCCCAAACAGCAGCGTGAATTCCTCGCCACCGCTTACCGTGGTTGTTATTCCATTTTGCGTGAACTGATAATTCTGCGAAGCATAGTGCCTGCCAAAGTCCGCCACGAGCCCAACCCAAGGGAAAACCCTGCCTTCCAGCGACGCTTCCCATCCGTTCAGGTTTGGTCGCACCAAATTAGAGGGATCGAACGAGGACGCCCCAGCGTTTTCGTAGGAGTATCCGAAGAACACATTTCCGCTCGTCGGCACCTGCGCCTCGGCGGCAGCAGAGAAAATAAAACTAGCTGCAGCGGCAACGGTTATTTGAACAAGGAGAGCAATCTTCCGCGACGGAAACCACATGAATATTCCTCCAGCACTCGAGCTTCGAACGTCGACAATTCCTCCAACCCCGCTCCACAGCGTAAGTTTCGGGAGAGAAATTTTAGACGTCGAATGATCGAGCCCGGTTGCCCGTCAGAAGCGCCACACCAGTCCGCCCGTTCCCCGGAAAGCGTTCTGGTTAGCGCTCAATTCATGGCTGTGCACATAGTCGAACTGCAGCCGCCAGGAGAAGTTCTTAAGGAAGAGGAGTTGAAACTTGCGATCCACACCGCCGCCGAAATCTTCGATCACGGTATGAAAGAGCTGACCGCTCGATTTGGTTTCCTGCAGTCCGCCCATCGCATGCACGAACACGCGCCACTTGCCGTAGTTTTTCGAAACCCTTGGACCAAGAACAAGGTCGTATTGCTGAATGCCCGTCCGGTAAAAGCCGCTGCCATCCAGCACGATTCCCAGGTATGAGAACCGTTTAAACGGATCGTCCTCCGCCGACCCCTCCCATCCTCGGAACGTAAGACGGTTGACCACATCTACGCTATCCGCGTAACCAACTCCCGCATAAACGTTTCCACTCGGGAGCAGTTGGGCCTTCGATTTGGTGGGAATCAGAATCAAGCTCAGGAACGCCAAAACCACGGCTGCGGTTTTCAACACGAAAATGAGTCCTCCCAGGCAATTGTGCCAGCAGCAAATTCTACCTGAATGCGCGAAATTCGTTAGATGCAGTGTAACGGAGTCTCAGGATGCCCCCCCCGGCCAAAATAGTGCGCGTACCTTTTCGGCACTTTTGTGTCAAGAAATTACACTCTTTTCATGATTCCGAAACCACTTGTCGAACGTCTATCTAGTAGCATGCAATCTACCAACTGGAATGGCCAAACATGGCCGCGGACGCAGCACTGGGCTGCCCACGCAGCACCCTACAAGGAGTCGAAGTTGAAACTCAGTCTGGAAACTCGAAATTGCGGCGATGTGATGATCGTTCACTGCCAGGGCCGCGTCGTCTATCGCGATGAGGCCGCGGCCCTTTCACGCCTGGTTGGCGAGATCCTCCAGAACAGCGGCAAAGTGGTCCTCGATCTGAGTGGCGTCAGCTCCATCGACAGTGCCGGCATCGGCGAACTCGCTTCTCTTTACACCCAGGCTCGTTTGCAAAATGCGGATCTGAAATGCGCCAGCCCCAGCCCGCTCGTGCGCGACCTGCTGGATCTTACGAATCTGGATTCTGTCCTCGAGATTCACCCCAGCGTCTGCGAAGCCCTGGCCGCCTTCCAGCCCGCAGAAGCCTGCGCCGACTGCTGATTTCAGCCTGCTATAAGCGCAAGCATGCCCGAGTTCTTGATTTGTCATCCTGAGGCGGGCGTTCTTTGCCCGCCCTAACTCTCACGCTGAAAACGATATCTCCCCGCCCGCTCCAATGCCACTGCCTCCGCCACTTTCAGAAATGCCCGTGCCGCGTGCGAAAGTCCTGCCTCTTTGCGGTAAATCAACCGCAGCTTGCGCTGCACGCGCAGTTCCCGCACCGGAATCCGCACCAGTTCTCCCCGCGCCAGCTCCGCCTCCACGCTGATCTCCGGCATGAACGCCACCCCGTTACCCATCGCGACAAATTGCTTGATGGCCTGCAGCGTCGGCAGTTCAAGGCCCATATGCAGCGGAGTCTTGTGCTTCTCGAATGTCTGCAGAACTTTCTCGCGATACGGCGACGAAACAATGTGCGCCACAAATGACTCCGCCCCCAGTTGCCGGATGCTCACCTCCCGCGCCGCCGCCAGTGGATGTTTCGGCGGCACTACCAGCACCAGTTCGTCCAGATAAGTCACCACCGAGTGCAGCCGCGGTTCCTCCGGTTTGTAGGACAGCACGCCCAGTTCGGCGCTATGCTGCAGCACATCGTCGGGAATGCGGCTGCCCAGCGCCCGCTGCACCGTGATCTTGATCATGGGATGCAGCCGGCGGAACTCCGCAATCACCGGCAGCAGATAAAGCGCGGTAAATTCGTTGGCCGCGATCACCAGCTTGCCCTTCTGCAGTTCCCGCAGTTCCGCCAGCGATTCATGGGCGTCCTGCCGCAGATTCAGAAGCCTCTCGGCGTACTCATAGAGCACTTGCCCCGCGTCGGTGAGAACGCCCTCCCGCGACGAACGGTCAAACAGCGCCTCGCCCAGCTCGTCCTCCAGTTTGCGGATCGTCTGGCTTACGGCCGACTGAGTGCGATAAAGTTTCTCCGCCGCACGCGAGAAGCGGTGTTCGCGAGCCACCGCCAGAAAGACTTCCAGCTGCGAAAGTTCCATATTTGTCATCCTGAGGTGCCGTCTTTTGGCGCCGAAGAGCCTGTCGAGCGAAGCCGAGGGAATCTGGGCGCGCCGCGCGAACATTCGGGCGTTCTTTGCGCGAATGCGAAACCGCGCGTTTGGCGCGGATCCTTATCCCCTTATGCGAACTTCACTATCCATTAGAGAATCTTATCATAGAAGATAATCTAATGATCACTGAAGAATTATAAGTTTCGCTTCAAACCTCCCGCCTCGTACCATGGAACCAGGCAGCATTATTTGTTGAGGGAGACCCATGGCCCCAGAGGTCCGCATTACCATTTTCGACACCACTCTGCGCGACGGAGAACAGTCGCCCGGCTGCAGCATGAACCACCAGGAAAAGTTGCGTGTGGCCCATCAACTCGACCGTCTCGGTGTCGACGTAATCGAAGCCGGATTCCCCATCGCCTCCGACGGCGACTTTGAAGCCGTGAAAGCCATCGCCACGGTCATCCGCCGCCCCATCATCGCCGGCCTTGCCCGCGCCTGCCGCCCCGATATCGAGCGCGCCTGGGAAGCCTTGCAACACGCCGCCCGCCCGCGCATTCACGTCTTCCTCGCCACGTCCGACATTCACTTGAACTACAAACTCCGCATCACGCGCGAGGAGTGCCTCGCCCACGCCCGCGAAGCCGTCGCCTTCGCCAGGTCGCTCTGCCCTGACGTAGAATTCTCCCCTGAAGACGCCACCCGCACCGACCCCGAATTCCTGTGCCAGGTGCTCGAAGCCGTAGTCGAAGCCGGCGCCACCACGCTCAATATTCCCGACACCGTCGGCTACACCGTGCCTTCGGAATTTGGCGAACTGATCGCAACCATCCGCCGCCGCGTGAAGGGAATCGAGAACGTTACTATCTCCGCCCATTGCCACAACGATCTCGGCATGGCGGTCGCCAACACCATGGCTGCCATTGCCGCCGGAGCCCGCCAGGTCGAGTGCACCATCAACGGCATCGGCGAACGGGCGGGTAACGCGTCGCTGGAAGAAATCGTCATGGCGATGCGAGTTCGCCACGATCGCTATCCCTACGAAACCGCCATCGCCGCCGAGCATCTCTTCCCCGCCAGCCAGATGCTGAGTGAAATCACCGGCGTGCCCGTGCAGCCCAACAAAGCCATCATCGGACGCAATGCCTTCGCCCACGAAGCGGGCATCCATCAGGATGGCGTTCTCAAGAACCCGTTGACCTACGAAATCATGACCCCCCAGTCCGTCGGCGTGCCCGACTCGAAACTCGTGCTGGGCAAGCATTCCGGCCGTCATGCCCTCGCCATTCGCTGCGAACAGCTCGGCTACCAGTTCGACCGCCGCGCCCTCGATGACATCTATCGCCGCTTCGTCCGTCTGGCCGACAAGATCAAAAAGGTGGAAGATCATCACCTGCTCGAATTGATCCGCGACACCCACAAGCCCGCGGCCTCGGCCACTCCGCTGTTCGAGCCGCTTCCCATGGCGGCCGCGGCGGCTGCGGCAAACGCCTCAACTCCCGAAACACCCAGGCCATTTCCTATGGCGTCCCAAACCAACGCGTTCGGCATGCCAGTTCCCGTCTCCCCTGATCACCATCACGACCAGCAGCAGGAAGACTATCTCTGGGGCGTGTAGCATTTTCAGTTGATCCCTTAAGAAGATTGAAGATTAAGGATTTATGTGGGGACAGCCGCCCTCGGCTGTCCGCCGGGCAAAGCCCGGCACCGTGGCTGAGACCTGGCTCTGAGCGTGAGGCAGGCTTTTCAGTCCTGCGTTGAAGAAGCAGTCTAGATCGGGCTTCAGCCCTGAGGTATCCGATTACTTCTCTGGATTGGCCGCTAAACTCTCGCGCGAAATGGCCTTCCCGTGAACCCAAACCGTGACAATGCTGTCGTAGGCGTCCACGCTTTCCAACGGAGACTGCTTCAGCAGAACGAGATTGGCAATTTTCCCCGGCTCGATGGTTCCGACTTGCGAGTCGAGTTTGAATTTCCGGGCGTTGCTGATGGTGGCGGCTCTAAGGATCTGGGCCAGAGACAATCCGGCTTCTTGAAGTTCCTGCATCTCCAGATAGCCGTTCAGTCCAGGGAGATTTCCGTAGGTCGGAGCCGACGGGGTGTCCGTGCCAAAGAGAAAGTCCGCATCTTTGCTGGCTAGGTAAGCAACTACTTGTTGCACGTGCCGGACCGGGCCCCGGTTCAAGCCTTCGAGCATGGTTGCATCCGGCGTGTCGTCGTCAACCAATTCTTTTTTGAACCACTTCCCTTCAGGAGAGTTGAACCACGCCAGCATTTCCCCAGGAATGACCTTCGGAATCGCCTTCATCTTAAGATATTCGGGATCAAAATACGCGCCTAGCCCACGCATCACCTGGATCGTGGGTTGATATCCAATTTTCTGTTTCACAATTTGATCGAGGAGCGTTTTGATCTCGGCGGGGAGTTCTTTCTCGCGGTCGAGATCTCCCCAGTTCCACATTCCATGCGCGATCACATCAACCCCGCCTGCAACGGCAAATTGTTGGGCTTCAAACGAGTTGGCGTGCATCATGAGCACCAGGTCCGCCTGAGTCGCAGCTTTGCGGATCCCTGCCAGAACATCGGCGCCCATCACCGGCAAGTGCCGGTCTCGCCCAAAGCCTCGCTCAAAGTAGGTCTTGACGCAAATCCCGCCCGAACGCTTGTCCCGCTCTACAGCTGCAGCAGGAGTGTGATCTTCCGGCCTATATTCGGATGGGATGCTCGAGGCCTGCGCCGGATCATAGATGAAATTCGGAAAGAGCTTGAACCGGTTTTCCGGCGGCGCAAACGACATCGGGTAGCCATTTGCAAAAGGCAAAGACTCACCACAGTCATACAGATCCGGATGCAGAGGGGCTTGCTTGAAGTCGTCCAGCGCGTGGTGATCGACGACTGCCAAATCCACAAGAGTCGTGTAGCCGTAGTAAAGGTAGGAACGCGGGAGCTGTTTGAAGTACTGCCGGATCATCTCCGGCTTGCCTTCAGGCTGCGTGAAGTTCACACCCGGCACAACGGCGAGATGAACATGCGAGTCGATGAGTCCCGGAATGAGAAACTGTCCTTTTCCCGAAACCACCGTCGCGCCAGCCGTCTTCTTCGCCTTGTTTTTGCGCTCGACGCGAGCGATGCGGCCGTTTTCGATCAGCACGCTGCCCTTCTCGGCGTGATCAAGGTTCTCCGGGGAGATGATGGTCACGTCGGTGATCCACGTTCGCTCCGCTGCTTGGCCTGAGGCGGAGGCGGCAAGACCTGCGACTGATACAAGCGACGTAAATAGAACGGCAAATATTTTCATCCTACCCTCGCTTCCGAAGGACTCACCATTCAAGTGTACGGGGGCGCGCGGACAAAGTTCCGTTCGTCTCGCCGGAATGTAGGGGTGCGCTTTGGCTTTCTTTGCGTCCTTCGCGGCATTCCTTCGCGCACTTTGCGGTTAAGAGCTTTCAGCGTAATCGGAAACTGCACCACTAGCCGTCGGAACCTGCAACGCTAAGCACTTTCCATTACACTAATTCCCGCATGCTCCTGAACCTAACCATCCTCCCCGGCGACGGCATCGGCCCGGAAGTCACCGGGCAAGCCGTGTTCGTTCTCCAAGCCGTAGCCGACGCCTTCGGCCATCAGCTCCAACTTCAGCATAAAAACATCGGCGGCGCAGCATTGACAGCCTCCAACGATCCTCTACCGCCCGACACAATAAAAGCCTGTCTCACATCCTCTGCGGTCTTGCTCGGCGCCGTGGGCAGCCCCGCCTTCGACCATTATCCCAACCACCTTCGCCCCGAAGCCGGACTCCTCCGCCTCCGCCGCGAACTCGGCGCCTACGCCAACCTGCGTCCCGCCATCTGCTTCCCGGCCCTCGAAGATTGTTCCCCGCTACGCGCCGATCTAGTTCGCGGCACCGACATAATGATCGTCCGCGAGCTGCTCGGAGGACTCTACTTCGGAGAGCCACGTTCGATCCAGGGAGAGCCCGGCTCCCGCGTCGCCACCAACACCATGACATACGGCGAACAGGCGATCGAGCGCATAGCCCGCGTTGCCTTCGACCTGGCGAAGAAGCGCCGCCAGAAAGTTCTCTCCGTCGACAAAGCCAATGTTCTCGAGTGTTCCCGTCTGTGGCGCGAAGTCGTAACCCGCTGCGCCAAAGATTATCCCGGAGTGCAACTATCCCACATGTACGTGGATTCCGCCGCCATGTCGCTGGTGCAGCGTCCCAAAGATTTCGACGTGATCCTCACCGAAAACATGTTCGGCGACATTCTCTCCGACCAGGCCGGCGGAGTAGTAGGCTCGCTGGGCCTGCTCGCCTCAGCCAGCATCGGAGGCCCGGTAGGCGTGTACGAGCCAGTCCACGGTTCCGCGCCAGATATCACCGGGAAAGGAATCGCGAATCCCCTCGGAGCAATCCTTTCCGCGGCCCTGCTGCTGCGCCACTCTTTTGAATTGGAGCAAGAGGCTACTTGCATCGAAAACGCCGTCAGCGCAACGCTGAATCAAGGTCATCGCACCGCCGACCTGGTCAGAGCCAGGGAAAAACCAACGCCAACTTCTGAGATGGGAAATAAGGTGGTCGAAGCGGTGAAGGAATTAGCTGCCGCTGCGAAACGCAAGTCGGCTTGATTCAGATTCTCAAGCTCGCGGCGCAGGTCCTCCGGGCAGTTCCTCAGCAGGCTCCGCGCCCGCCACAGAACCCCCGTCATACTTGCCCGTAAGGTCATACCACCGAATCCGCACCATCTCGCAAAACATGCGCATCCCATCCTGCAGGGGATGAATCCGCGTGTCGCCACTGTGCCCCCAGAGCACCGCAACTTCCTCCACGCGAAACCCAAACTTCCGCGCCAGAAAGAGAATCTCCGGATCGAATCCCCAGCGCTCGATGCGCTGCAATGGCAGAATCGTCTGCGACGCCCGTCGCGTGAATGCCTTAAATCCGCATTGTGTGTCTTTGAATCTCAGCCCCAAAATAATCCGGTTCAATAAATTGAAGATCCTTCCAAACAGTTGCCGAAGCGGTGACTGCCGCTGCGTTTGCAACTCCGCCTTCAGCCAGCGCGAGCCAATCGCAATGTCCGCTCCCCCCGCCAAAGCCGCCAACAGCTTCGGCATCTCTTCGATGGGCGAAGACAGGTCCGCATCGCTGAACACAATAATCTCGCCCCGCGCATTCAGCATCCCATTGCGCACCGCATAGCCTTTGCCGCGGTTGCCCGGATTCTCCACCAGCCGCAACACCGCATCCTTTGCCGCAAACCCGCGCACCAGATCCGCCGTGTTGTCGCGCGACCCGTCGTTCACAACAATCACTTCCACTTCCCCATTCCATCCCCGCTCGCGCACGTATGCCAGCACCTTCTCCAGAGTTGCCCCCAGGCGGGTGTCCTCGTTGTAAGCCGGAATAACGATGCTGTAAGTGATGTCCTTCAATTTGGAAACGCGAGAAACGCTGCGCTATTGTACGTCGGAAAGACTCGTCTGAAGACTGGAAACTAGAAACAGGAAACTAGAAACCAACTACTGAGAACTGGGAACAGCCTTCCTCACGCCACGCTGCGTTTTTCCAGCAGCATGCTGAAAAACTCATCCACCAGTTCGGCATCCCACAAGCCTTGGCGGGCTTCTTCGCGCATGGTCAGCGCGGCCTCGTCATGCCCCAGCGCCGGCTTGTAAGGCCGTGCTGTGCGCAGTGCATCGTACACATCCACCACCTGCAAAACCCGCGGCAGCAGCGCGATCTCGCCCGCCCGCAATCCGTCTGGATATCCCGACCCATCCGCATGCTCATGATGATGCCGGATAATCGGCAGCACCAGCCGCAACGACTTCAGCGGCTTGCAGATATTCTCCCCCGTCACCGGATGCTGCTTCATGATCTCCCACTCCAGCAGCGTCAGGTCGCTGCCTTTCTTCAGAATCGCATCCGGCACCGCAATCTTTCCCAGGTCGTGCAGATATCCACCCCGCCGCAACGCCACAATCGAATCTTCATCCAGCCTCAGATGCCGTCCCAAATCCGCCCCGTACCTCGCCAATCGCTCGCAGTGCCCCTCGGTATAAGGATCGCGCCCCTCGACGATCAGCCCCAGCGTGCATAGCACCGAATCCGCCGTCTCCAACTCGTCGGTGAATTCCTTCACCCGCAGGAGAGACTTCACCCGCGCCGTCAACTCCTCCGCCAGAACCGGCTTGTTCAGAAAGTCATCCGCTCCGGCTTCAATCCCCGTCACCTTGTCCGCGCTGTCGCTCAATCCCGTGATCAGCACAAAAGGGATCAGCCGCGTTGCCGGATCAGCCTTCAGTTCACGGCACAATTCGTAGCCTGACTTCCCTGGCATTCTTACATCCGAAAGAATCAAGTCAGGTGCCTGCCGCCGCACCTCAGCCGCCGCTTGCTCTGCATCCGGCGCCGTTACCACCTCATAGCCCTGATGCGCGAGCAACTGGCTCATCAGACCCGCAATCGTGGGATGGTCATCCACCACCAGAATCCGCGGAGCCTGCCGCCGTATCGGTAACACCTGCATATCCGTATCAGAATCCGTTTTCTTTTGGGAAGTTGTCTGGCCGTCACCGTTCACAGCCGGACGGGAATCGCGAGGAAAACTCATGTGTATCGATTTCCACTCCTCGATTCTACTGCAATCCCAAACCTGCGGTTACGGGGCGTGAGGCTACCGCCCGGCAAATCGCGGCCGCCGGCATCCGCCAGTTCCGCTTCGGGACACTGCTCGCTTAAATTGTTGCCCCCAACCTTGACCGCCTGCCGCTTCCCTGCCTACCCTCGGCTTATGCTTCAAATGATCTCTTTCGTCACTCAATTTCGTGGCCGGATCGCGCTGCTGTTCACGGTCATCGTCATTCTAGGAACTTCTGCGCTCGCCAGCTCGAAGCCTCACACCGTCGCCCTTGGCAAATTGGTTTCGGTTCATTGGTTCCCCGAGGCCGGAGCCGCAGACGATAAGCCGCTCGCACTCAAGGTTCGTCCCCTCCTCGTCGATGCTCAAGTTAAGGAGTTCACCTTCGGCCCCGCTCACGATGTAACCGACCGCCTCTTCGTAGTCCGCCGCGCTTTCCGTGTCAACGACAGCCTTCCCCAGGAATCCGCCACGCCGCCACACTGGCAATGGCAACGGGGGGGATGGCTGCTGGTCGACCGTGTCACCGGCCGTATCGCTCCCATTAATCTGCCGGAGTTCGACGCCCTCTACTCCGCCGTCAGTTGGTACCGCGACTACGCCGCCTACTGCGGCATCTCTGATGACAGTAAGAAACTCTACGCGGTCGTAGCCCAAATCAGCCGCCGCAAGCCACTACTAAAGAAGATCTTGGATGGTCAAACGATTCCTGAAAATGCGGCCACCGATTCCGCCTGTCCCACGCCAGCCTGGCAGCGCTCCCCATCCCGCGTAACCTTCGAACCAGCAGGCGCCGCAAAACAAACCTTCGCCATCCGAGGCCATACCGTAGATCTCATAATTGAAAGTGAAGAACCAGAAAGCGAAGAAGCCTCGAAATAAAGAAACCAAACAACGCAACGCAGTCAATTTGTGAGAACCGAGAACCGAGAACCGGGAACCGGAGAACTGACCACTGACCACTGACCACTGACCACTGACCACTGACCACTGCTCTACATCGCCTCCACCGGCGGCAACTCCTTCTCTCGCACCTTGGCGCTAGTAACCAGAATCACCGCCAAGACCACAATCACACTCCCCATAACAATGAATCGGTCCACGCGCTCGTGCAGAATCAGCCACCCCAGAAACACCGCCACCACCGGATTCACATAAGCATAAGTCGACACTTTCGACGTAGGCACATGCTCCAGCAGCCAGATATAAGCCGTGTACCCGATCCACGATCCGCACACCACCAGATAAAGCACTGCGCCCAACCCGCGCGGAGTCCAGGTAACCCGCGAGAAATCTCCCGCCGCAAACGCAAACAAAAAGTTTGCCGCCCCTGCGGCCGTCACCTGCCATCCTGTCGCACTGAACACATCCATGCCTGACTGCCATCGTTTCGACAGCACCGACCCCAGAGCCCACGAAAACGATCCGCCCAGCAGCGAGACCGACGCCCACAACTCGCGCCGCCCCAAAGCCGAAGTTGAATGCAACTCCGGCCAGAACAAAACAAACAGTCCCACAATCCCCAGCGCCAGCCCCGCCTTGCCACGCCCCGAAATTCGATGATGCCCCAGCAACATCGAATCCAGCACCAGAAACCACAACGGCGTGATCGCAATAATCAAAGCGGCCAGCCCTGACGGCACCGAAAGCTCCGCCCACGACAAAGTCAGGTTGCCGCCCATCAGCAACAAAATCCCCACCACCGCCGCCAGTGCGATCTGCCGCGCCGAATACCATATCCTGCGCCCCGTAACCGCGCACACCACCAGCATCACCGCGCCGGCGATAGAAAACCGCACCCCGCACATCAGCGCCGGAGGAATGCTCTGCACCGCAATATCAATCGCCAGGTAGGTGGATCCCCAAAACAAATACACCAGCCCAAAGGCAAGAATCACCGCAAACCGGCTTGGGCTATGAGTCTTTGACATGTAAGTGAGAAAACAGGGAAGTTAAAAGATATCAGACGGGCCCACGAGGAATCTGTCATCCTGAGCGGAGAAACGTGCCCGCGAAGCGGACACGTTTCGGAGTCGAAGGACCCCTTACATCTCGCACGGCCCGCGGCCCCGCAAGGAATTTCACCACGAGAGCCCGAAAGCCGAAGCCCGAAGCCTGCTACTTCAGCTTCTCGTACTCTGCCCTCGCATCCTTCAAAACCGGCAGGTCAGCATCTGCATCCTTCCACTCCGCAAAGAAATCCTGGTACGCCGTGCGCGCCTTGCCCGCATCTCCCTGCAGAACGTAAGCCCGCGCCAGATTTAACCGGGCCAACGCATACTCAGGATCCCAAACAGCGACTCCCCGGTGATCCAAAATACGCTGGAACTCTGCCATCGCCTTAGCCCCGTCGCGCAGCTTCAAATAGGCCAATCCGCGAAGATAAGTGGGGCCAAAGCCGCTTCCGTTCGGCCCCGATCCAAGCTCGTACGGTCGTACGACTTCGAGAGCCGCTACAGCATCCTCCGGCTTGCTTCTTTGCAAAGCGGAGGCTGCCTCTGCAAGCGGCATATCCACTTGGCGCAAATGCTGGCTCTCCGGAAATTTGCGGCTCAACTCATTCATAATCGCCGTCGACCTCGCCGTGTCCCCATTCATCGCGAGCACCCCCGCTGCAAATGTGCCTACATCGCGAGCGTCCGACAATTTGAGGGCTTCTCCGGCCTTTTCTCGCGCCTCGGCTCCGTACCCCGACAAGCCGTCCTCATATCCTTCGAAGGCGAACAAAATCGCGGCGAAGTCTTTTACTCCGGCACCCAGCAATTCTGTTTGTGCCTGCCCCAGAACCTCGCGCGACGCTCTGATTTTTCCCCTCCCGGCCAGCCCTCCTCCTTTCCAGAAAAGCATAAATGGTTCTTCAGGAGTGCGTCTGGCGCGGTCCATCTCATGGTCGTAGGTCGTCCAGTCACCTCGGACGTAGGCCAGATCGGCCAGCGTCAAATGAATCGCAAGACTGTCCACCTTCCGCGTAACCGCCTGCTCCGCAACACTTCTGGCCTCGTCGAACCGGTTCAGCGCCAAATAGGCCCCAGCCAGGTTGGCGTAGGCATAGCGATCGTTCGCCTCCAACTGCATAGCCCGGCTGGCGAATTCCAGAGCCTTTTCGTGCTGTCCCAGGGCGGAAGACACAAGCGCGCTGTTGTCGATTGGAGTCGTATCTCGCGGATACACCTGCTGCCATTCGGAATACACCTGCAGGGTTTTTGCTGGATCGTTCAGAACGGTGTTATCGTAGTGCGACTCAATGTAGAATCTCTCCCGCTCGCTGGCCCGCTCCCGCAGTTCGTACGCTTTCTTGAGGGCCTCGCTTCCTTCCGTCGCCCGGCCCACGTTGCTGTAGACAACTCCCAGGGTCGCATACGCCATGGCGAAATTTGGATCCAACTCGACCGCCCGTTTCAGATGTGGAACTGCGGCATCGTCATTCGTCTTTTGATGCTCAGCATGCCCCAGCGTGAAAGCTTGCAGCGCCTCCAGCGACGAAGTTGTCGCGGATTCCAGCGGAGTGGCATATTTCCCCACCGATCCAATCGATTCACCCAGCTTCTCCCGCAACCGCGACGCGGCCTGGTCCAGCGCCTTCAACACCTGTTCTTTGCTGTCGGCTTCTACCTGCTCATGATCGAGCGAGTCTCCACTCTGCGCGTTTACGGTTTCCAGCGTGATCACATAATGGCTGCCCAGACTTGCGATCGATCCCGCCAGCATGGCCTTCACGTTCTCTCGCAGGCAGACCTCGCGCGCCACATCCCGCGTCAAGCGCTCGTCCCCAGGACGCCCCATGAATTTCAAAGCCGCCCGAATTCGCGAGTCAGGCACAAGATTCAGATATGGGGACTGCTCCAGTTGTACCGCCAGCGCCTGCTTCAGCGTCCCGTCAAACACCGCATCCCCCGTGGTGTTGACGAAGTCAGCCAGCAGTACGCTGTCTTTCTCCGTTAGCTTAGAGGACCGATGCGACCTGAAATATAACCCAAGAGCGATAACGGCAGAGAGCACTACGACCATCGTAGGAACAAGAATCTTCCACGGTTTCTTTACGTCAGTAATGCCGGCCGGAGCAACGCTGGCCGGAGCGGAACTGACGGCACTCACCGCGCCTGAAGACGCCGCCGGAACTTTCGCCGAACTCGACGCCGGCCCCGCCACGACTGAATGCGCTCCTGTATCCTGAACACCCGCCACTGACCCGGAACCGGCAGCAACTGAATGCCCGCTTCCGGTATCGCGCTTCAATCGCTGCAAGTCCGCGCGAATATCCGCCGCATGCTGATAGCGCAGGTTGCGGTCTTTCTCGATTGCTTTGTTAATCGCGTCTTCCAGTTTCGCGGGCAAGTCCGGATTCAATCGCACCGGAGGAACCGGGTTACGATCCAGAATCGCCTGAAAAATAAGCGCCGAAGTTTCTCCGCGGAAAGGCAGCGTGCCCGTCGA
This sequence comes from uncultured Acidobacteriaceae bacterium, assembly GCA_963850805.1. Classification (GTDB taxonomy): domain Bacteria; phylum Acidobacteriota; class Terriglobia; order Terriglobales; family Acidobacteriaceae; genus Sulfotelmatobacter. Next base: position 117,105 of record CAWKNF010000024.1, read on the forward strand.
CATCTCATACAGCACCACGCCGAAAGAAAAAAGATCCGTCCGCGAATCAAGCTCTTTCCCCTTGGCCTGCTCCGGAGACATATACGCGACCGTGCCCAGCGTTGAACCGGGGCTGGTCAGATGATCTTCGACCACAGCGCTGGTCGCAGCGGTGACTTCCGGCAAATCAGACACCTTACCCGGAGTAACCGTCACCTTCGCCAGACCAAAGTCCAGAATCTTGGCGTGCCCGCGCTTGGTCACGAAAATATTCGCCGGCTTGATGTCGCGATGGACAATGCCTTCGGTGTGCGCCGCATCGAGCGCGTCCGCGATCTCGGTCCCCAGATCAAGGATCGTTTCCAACTCCATCGGGCGCGCACCAATCATGTGCTTGAGCGTGACCCCGTCCAGAAACTCCATGACCAGATACGCCCGCCCATCTTCCTCTCCGATGTCGTATATCGTGCAGATGTTGGGATGGTTCAGCGCCGACGCAGCCTTAGCCTCGCGACGGAATCGCTCCAGCGCCATACGATCCTGCGCCAACTCTTCGGGAAGAAACTTCAGCGCAACAAAGCGTCCAAGCCGTGTATCTTCGGCTTTGTAGACAACACCCATGCCGCCGCCGCCAAGCTTTTCAATGATCCGGTAATGAGAGAAGGTTTGTTCGAGCAAGAAGGTGGCCCCGCGTAAGGTGCAGCCATGCTAAAGCCCATCCCCCCAGAAGTCAAAACGTGGGCCGTAGCGCCGGCGTCCCGCCGGCCGCTACCCGCAGTGTCCGGTTACCAAAGGGGGTTACGCCACGCAGCGCCGCAAGCTATAATGTCTTAGTGATGTCAAGTGTTAGCGATGCTGCGCAACAAATCCAATTCGCATCTTCCCTATTCAGATCAGTCCGAGTGCTGGCTGCACTGTTTAGTGTGCCCGCGGCGCTATCGGGCAAACTTGCCTTCACGCCTGCGTCCCAGCCTCTTCGGTAGCGACTAACCAATCCTCCTCCAAATTCTGCCTTGGCCTACGTCCGCTCGAACCGGAGCCGCGTGTCCCGAGGTTGCTTTTACTGACAACCGGCAACTGGCAACTGGCAGCTGCTTCAGGAGGATTCCAATGACCACGAAGACAATGATGACGACCGCCGCTACCGGTCGCCGCTGCTAAAGGACCCAAAATCAAAACCGCCCTGCCGGGGCCCAACGCTTTGCGCGTGCTCGCCGGCGACCAGCAATATATTTCGCCGTCTTATACACGCTCCTATCCGCTCGTCGCCAAGAGCGGACGCGGCATCGTCGTCACCGACGTCGATGGCAACGAGTTCTATGACTTCTCCGCCGGCATCGCCGTCACCTCGACCGGCCATTGCCATCCCCATGTGGTCGCCGCCATTCAGAAACAGGCGGGCGAACTGATTCACATGTCGGGAACTGATTTCTATTACGAGAGCCTGGTCACGCTCGCCGAGCGCCTGTCGAAGATCGCTCCCATGCCGGGCCCGCACAAGTTTTACTACGGTAACTCAGGCGCGGAGGCTATCGAGTGCGCGCTCAAGCTCGCTAGATATCACACGAAGCGGCAGAACATCATCGCGTTCTTCGGCGCGTTTCACGGACGCACCATGGGCGCCATGTCGCTGACCGCGTCGAAACCGCAGCAGCGGCGCCGCTTTTCGCCGCTCATGCCGGGCGTGACGCACATCTCCTATCCCGACCTTTATCGCGGACGCAAAGACGCGACGCAAGATCCGGACGTGTTCGCGCTGAGTTGCGCGCGCTTCATCGAAGAGAAGCTGTTCAAGACCACGCTGCCTCCCGAAGAAGTGGCCGCGATCTTCGTCGAGCCCGTGCAGGGCGAGGGCGGCTACGTGGTCGCGCCGACGATCTTCATGCAGGAGCTGCGCCGCATCTGCGATCGTCACGGCATCATGCTGGTCGTCGATGAGGTGCAGAGCGGCATAGGCCGCACCGGCAAGTGGTGGGCGGTCGAGCATACCGGCGTCGAGCCCGACATGGTTTGCATGGCCAAGGGCCTCGCGTCGGGCATGCCGCTTGGCGTCACCATGACGCGCTCTGAAATCATGGACTGGGTTCCCGGCTCGCACGCCTCAACTTTTGGAGGCAATCCCGTATGCATCGCGGCGGCGCTGGCTACGCTCGACGTGATCGAGAAAGAACATCTGCTGAAGCACACGACTGAAGTGGGCGCGCACATGCTGAAGCGCATGTCGACGTGGCCCGCGAAGCTGAAGCTGGTGGGCGACGTCCGCGGCCGCGGGCTGATGATCGGCGTGCGACATCGTGAAGGACAAAGCCGACCAAAGAATACGGCAGCGCAGAGCGCGACCTGATCATCGAGCGCGCCTTCGAAAAAGGCGTGCTGTTCCTGGGCTGCGGGCCGAGCACGATCCGGATCTGCCCGCCGCTGGTGGTGACCAAAGAAGAAGCCGACGTTGCCATGGACGTGCTGGAGGAGTGCATTCAGGAAGTTGGCAAGAAACATTAAAGACGGGCCAGCCTTCATCCTCAACGACGGAGATCAAAATCCCCGCCCTGTCGCAAAAGACGCGACAAGAGCGGGGCACCCTCGACGATTAAAATGAGGAAGGGCTGGGCCAGCCCCCAAGTAGAAGGGGGCGCCATCCTTAACCGACGCTGCCCGGTTCGCTTGCGGTCTGCCGCCGAACGAGCAAGCGAAAGATCAGAACGTGCGTCACCAGGAGCGGTGGCACGAGTGCAGTCACGATGAAGAACGCCGCTCCCAGCATTCCGGGTTGAATCCCGACCTGTCTGCCCTGATAGAAGGCGAATCGCAAGTCGGCAGCGCCCCACATGTTGAACAGCCATACGCTCGCGGTGGCCCACGATGTGCGGCTCACAAGCCCGATCGTGGCCACAATCGCCAGGATGCCGGCGATGAAGTCGCCGTAGGCTGCCGGAATCGCGAATCCAGCCGGCAACAACGGAGAAACAACTCCAGGCACCAGGAAGCTCAACCCGATGAGGCGAAGGAACATGTGAGGCGCGGCCAGCAAAGTGAGCGCACGATTGCGATCGATGTTCTGAAGCCGCGGCCACGCGAAGAATCGAGCCGCGACCGCCGAGCTCACAAGGCTCGCCAGGATGCTGACTCCGAATAGTGCGAATGCGTTCATTGGTTACCTCCTTGCGCCTTCAGTTGTTCGAGCCGGGCGCGAACCGCCTGCATGCGGACATCGAAGGTGGAGAGCGGGGTGACCGTCGTTTCCATTCGCGGCCAGACAGGTAGACTCGTGATGAGGTCGTCCAGTTCCCGGGCTGATTCGGCGCTCAGTATCAAGGAGAGCGCTACGGCTCCGCTCAGCGGCCCTCCGGCAACGATCTTCTTCTCCGCCTCGAGCCTTTTGCATAGTTCCAACGTCGGCAGGATGAACTGCTCAATGAATACGATGCCCTCTTGTGAATTGTCGGGTCGGCTGGCGAGTTTCAATTGAACCAGGTAGTTCATAGGATCCTCCTTCTTAGTTCCAAATGGATGTATACGCATCAAATAGGGTGCAGGAATATTGTCGGAAAGAGTGAGATCCATGTATATACAGACTATGAAACAGCGTGGATTGAGCCCTCGAGACGCCATTGTTTCCTTGCCGTGTGCTTGTGCGAATCTTCGCCGCGCGGCCCGTATCGTGACCCAGCGATACGATCAACAACTGCAGCCGGCTGGCATAAAGACGACGCAATTTACCCTGTTGCAAGCCCTGACACGCACTGGAAACATCTCGCAGGGTAATCTGGGTGAACTGCTGGGCCTTGACAGCACGACTCTGACGCGCACGCTCGCGTTGCTGCGAAGGAAGGGATGGATTCACACGAAACCTGGTCAAGACCGCCGAGAGGTCCGAGTGACTCTAACCGCAGGGGGAAAACGTAAATACCTGGGTGCGCTGCACTACTGGCAATCAGCCCAAAAGCAATTGTCGAGAGTGCTGGGCGAAGCAGGTTGGAAGCGGATGATGGAGTCGACGATTTTCACGGCTGCCCTGGCGCAGCAACGGTGATTGGGGCTGGCGCATCTTTAGTGGAGATTGAGTCGCGGTGGGCCGCTCGGAAGCGGGAAGTGCTTGGCGTTGAGCCTCAGGTTATAGGGAGTCAAATTCCCCGCCCTGTCTCTGCAAAAAACGCAGAGACAAGGGCGGGGCATCCGCGAGAGTAATTGCCGCGAAAGGACGGGCCAGCCCCCTCTTGGCGAAAGGGTTGGAGCGCCAATCCCTCATCTGGTGCGGGGTTTCCTGCCCTCCGGCTTCGGGCTCAGCAGGCGCCAGGCTTCGCGATAGCATTCGTAGCGGTAGGTGTTTGGCTTGTGGGGCTGCATGGGGAAGAGCATTGGGCCCGTCGGCTCACGGCCTCCGTTGAAAAGGACCTGCGCGGGGATGAGGTACCAGGTCTTTTTGGGGATGACGTAGCCGGCGAAAAAGTCAAGCTGCTTGAGGGTGTATTGCCGGCCGTGAAAGTTGGTCTGGAACTGGCAGCGGTATCCAGTGCTGACGCGATAGCTGGTGGACTTGACTTGGACCCTGACGATGCGGTTGCCGAAGTTGAGAGCGACGTCGAAGGGCTGGGAGTCTCCCCACGGCTTCAGGACCGTGTAACCGCGGCGAAGAGCTTCCGCTATGAACAGGGCTTCCACCCACTCGCCGCGCTCCTTGAAAGTTTTGAAGAACTTGAATTCGTCCATCCGGCTCCGGTCTTGTAGCGCGCAAAAGAAAAGCGCGGCCTATGGGCCGCGCCTCGTTTTTCTGAATTTTTTAGCTCTATATATTCAGTATAGCAATTTGAGAGGGGTAAACCCGCCACGTTTTCCGGAAATATATCTCCCCTGCCTTGAGCGACTTGGGGCCGATCGTGTAATTCTTGCCTATTGACAACATTTTGGACGTGTCCAGGTTTGGGAGGCGGCAGCGGGAAGGGTAAAAGTTCCTCAGGGGCTGAAGCCCTTCGTCAGTTGCAGGCTTTATCGCGGCGCTGAAGCGCCGCTCTTCCACGTTACCGCACGGGCTATCTTGCTTCATCCGCGATGCGATTTTGAGCTTGAGTGGCCTCGGGAGGCGTGGCCTCCGCCGTGGGATTTCGGGGCCTTCGGGGCCTTGAATTTTGGAGCTTTGAATTTTGGCTCGGAGAAGTGCTTTTGCTTGGGTGCGTGCTGCGAGAAGCTGTGCTGCGATGAATCGCTGCGTGACGACATGTGGGCTTTCGAGAAGAAGTGCGGCAGGTGTGTCTTCGAGCTTGACTTGGCCGCGCGGGAGGGCTCTGGGCTTCTCGTGTTGCCGGGGTTCCCAAATCTGTCGTGGCTTGACGCGGACGACCTTGAGTTTGAAAAAGATCTTTCGCCGGGGAATGAGCGGGCTCGGCTGTCGGCTGAATTCGCCAAATAAGAGTCTCTGCCGGCGGTGCGATTCGGGCCTGAGGGCCTCTCGGCGGTCGTCGCCGAGGGTCGGAAAGCCGACGGTTGCGAGAATGTCTGGGCGGATTGTGGGGTCGATGATGTTCGCGGGTTAGTGCTGAATGTCCGCTGGTTGCCTGGTCTTTCCGTGCGATAAGTCTGCGCGATTGTCGCGCTGGAAACTCTGGCTGGCGGTGGATCGGCGTGGCGTAAATGGCTGTCGAAGCTCTCTAGCCGAGATCCCCCGTGTGCCGATGCCGAAGGATCGCCATCCGTCGCCTAGCTGCCGCTGTCCTCGTCCCTCGCCATACCGGCTGGCCACTGCACTACTGCCATAGGGAACGCCTCGACGGTGGTGGGCGTTGTGTACCCAGAGGCTCGATCCGCCGTAGCCGGCGTTAGAGTAGCCGCCGCTGGAATTGTGGAATCCGAAATCATTAAAGAAGGAGTTGTTCACGAACAGGGCGTTGGCTAGCCAGCTCAGCGCCCATCCCCAACTTTTCAATCCTAGCAATCCCTGGAATCCGGGCAGGAAGCCGGCCAGATTTGCGATGGCCGAGAACACCGATCCGAAGCCGCTTCCTGCGTAAGGAAGCGCCGGATAGTACCCCTCGGCCGGAGCACCCCAGACAACGGTCGGATTGTAGGACGGCACATAAATGATCTGAGGATTGGCAGGCTGAATTTCGATGGCGCTGCGATCGCCTTGGACCTCAGTGTTGACGGAGAGTTGAGGCGTGCTTGCGAGTTGCCCACTTGCGCGCGCCTGGGCCCGCAAAGTCTGGATGGCGCTCATTACGTCGGACTGCTGGGCTAGAAACGCGTTGCCCAGGTCGGTGGTCCAGCGAACATTGCGGTTGAGGAGCGCCAGCACGCTGGGAAACGCCACCAGGGCCTGCACACTGGGATCCCAAGGCTGTTGCTGAGCTGCCTGCAGGAGTTCACGGTTTGGCAGAGCCGCGTTTTGCTGAAGCCATTGTTGCGCCTCGACCACCTCCAGGGGATAGGTAGAGGCGGCTAATACCTGGGCGAGGAGTGCGTCCGGATAAAGCGCAATTGGGGCTACGAGGTTGGCCAGGTCCTGTGGCAGAATCGGGGACGGCGACTGCTGAATAGCCGGGTCTGAAGGGGTGTCCGCGGAGGTTTGGGCCAGGCTGCGAGAACCTGCGCCTAAGGCGAGAATGATCGTTACTATTGCTATCGCTTTTTGAACCTTCGGACGAGAGATGAATCTTGGCATCTGCCACCTCCAGCTAGCGTAGTGCGACTTGCCGAACGCCGATTCTCCCGGCGCTTCCTGCAGTGCGTGAAACAAACGTGTCAGTGGCGTGCTGAGTCCAAGGACGTTTTGAGAGCTGCCGTTGGAATTCGCTCCTTGGACTCTCTCTGTGGTTCGCATTCTATATCAACTGAGGGGTTCAGATGAGCTAAAGGTGGGAAGGGATGCCATGGCGTGGGCTTCCCGGTTTGGGAGGGATGGTGGTTTTCGTCCTCACAATTGTTAAGGAGGTCACATCCTGCGTGGGGTCTAGGCGGGTACAGTTGGATTGAGGATCTCTTTGTGCCTTCTGGGCGGGTGTTTTCGCGAAGGGTGTTTTCTGGTCAGGGCACGCGGTTGGTGCTTGGTTTCCTGGACTGGCTGGCGGAGCACACTTTGCCGGCCTCGAAACTTGCTGCACATTACAGGACCGGGAGGCGGGGTGAAGAGGCGGCTTACTTTCATCTTCGCCGGTTGGGCTACACGATGGTGGCGCGGAATTTTCGGTCGCCGCGCTGCCGGGGAGAGATTGACCTGATTGGATGGGAAGACGATGTACTTTGCTTTGTGGAGGTTAAGACGCGGACCACGCGCGATGTGAAGCCCGGGGAAGCGGCCGTGGACCGGCACAAGCGGCGGCTGATTGCGGCGGTAGCACGAGAGTACCTGCGGCGTTTTCCACCTTCGTGCCAGTGGCGCTTCGATGTGGTAAGCGTATACTATCTGGAGTCCAAAGCCAGCCAGCCGCAGATTGAAGTGTTTCGGAATTCCTCCCTGACGGCTTAGAATGAATGATTCGTCTATCCTAATCAAGAGGTAAGGTGCGTGCCTGAACTAAGAAAAGATCCTATTGTTGGCCGCTGGGTGATTATTTCGACCGACCGCGCGAAGCGTCCTACGGATTTCGCGCGGGAAAACACGAAGTTGAAGGGCGGATTTTGTCCCTTTTGCTACGGGAACGAGGGCAAGACGCCGCCGGAGATTCAGGCTTACCGTCCGGGGTCGAATGGCGGACCGGCTTCGGGGCGCGACACGCCGGGATGGACGGTGCGCGTGGTGCCGAACAAGTTTCCCGCGCTGGGAATTGAAGGCACGCTGAACCGGCAGGCCGAGGGCATGTTTGACCGCATGAACGGTATTGGGGCGCATGAAGTGATCGTCGAGACTCCGGACCACAACGCCAGCCTGGCGACGCTGCCTCCGAAGCGGATTGAAGACGTGCTGTGGACGTTTCGGGACCGTATTCTCGATCTGAAGAAAGACCGCCGGTTCAAGTACATCCTGCTGTTTAAGAACCACGGCGAGGCGGCGGGAGCGTCGCTGGAGCATGCGCACTCGCAACTGATCGCGCTGCCGATTCTGCCGATCAACGTGGTGCAGGAACTGGAAGGCGCCAAGCAGTACTTCCTGTATAAAGAGCGTTGCGTGTTCTGCGACATCATCGCTCAGGAACTTGAAAACGGAAGCCGCGTAGTGGCCGAAAACGAAAACTTTCTGACCATCGCACCTTACGCGCCGCGCTTCCCGTTCGAGACCTGGATTTTGCCGAAGCAGCATGAGTCGGCGTTCGAGAATTCGTCGTCGCACATGTTTGAAAACCTGGCCAAGGCTCTGAAGACCTTGCTGATTAAGGCCGACCGGGTGCTGGACAATCCTCCATACAACCTGGTGGTGCATACTTCGCCGGCGCAGGATCCGACCAACGACCACTATCACTGGCACATCGAGTTCATGCCCAAGCTGACCAAGACGGCCGGCTTCGAGTGGGGCACTGGGTTCTACATTAATCCCACACCGCCGGAGGAAGCTGCGAAATTTCTGCGCGAAGCCAGCGTGGAAGAGCCGGTTGCGGCGACGGCCGGGTAGGCGCTTCGTCCAGAGGCGAATTTCGGGAAAGAAAAAGAGGGCACGGGCTTGGGAGCCGTGCCCTTTGCAGTTGGAGAGAGAAGTTGATGGCCGAGGAAGAACTTGGGAGAGGGCCTCGCCAGCAACAGCTTCTAGAGCAAGCTTAGGCTTTCCCCCGGGCCAAGTGTCACGAAAATGTAAAAAGATTTGAGAAGTCTCAGAAAGCGGGATGCGGTCTAGCCGCGATTTTGACGGCCTATGTGCCAGCTGGCGGGATGCCCGTGAAGACCTGCTGAACGATTTGCCAACTGCCGCCAGGCTGACGTTTGAAGATGATTATGTAGCTGCCTTTGGAAGTGATTTTCGCGCCAGTGGCGATCGCCGTGAGTGATTCCTGGAAGTCGCCGCTGTCGTAGGCGAGATCGCCGGATGCTTCGAGGTTCTGGCTGTGGAGGGTGAGGCCGCTGTCGAAGGTGGCCATTATGTTTTGGAAGAGGGTGCGGAGGGCGGCGGAGCCGGTAATGCGTTCACCTGATGGTTGGAGGAAGACTGCGTCTGGAGTGTATAACTTCAGGATGGGTTCGAGCTGTTTAGCGTGAAGGTCCCGGGTCCAGGCTTCGCGGATTTTGGCAAGACTTGCGAGAGTCGGGGATTGCGAGGCTGCAGTGGTGGAAAACATCGGCACGAGGATGGCGGTGGAGGCCAAGAACGCCAGGGTTGTGCGGCGGGCGGAAGCGAGGTTCATGACGGCTCCTGCTAACTTGGTTCTCTGGTGTCGTTATTCGTGAGTGCGGTCATCCCTGGGTACGATCGAGGAATTCGTCGTGCCAGGCCATCTGGATGGCTTCGAGCTTGCCCTCGTTGGACGTTTTCGGATCACCTGTGAAGTCGGGTAACTCGGTGACGTAACGATGCAGGTCGGTGAAGCGGACGGCGAGCGGATCGAGTTCGGGATGAGTCTCGGAGAGCAGGATGCCGATGGCTTCGGCGTCGTCCCAGGATAGAGATTTTGGCATGGCGGAGTTCCTTAAATGCGGGCTTCGGGCGTCGGCGAAAAACTCTATCAGCCGAAGCCCGAAAGCTGAAGCCCGAAGCCCGGTTCTAATGATGTTCTTCCGATATGTAATTTCGGTTCCAGGCTGGGATCTCGACAACAACCTTACCTGGCTTCGTGACCTGCACCTGGCAGCCGAGACGAGAGTTTAACTGTAAGTCGGCGGCCATGTCCAGACGGTCGGCTTCGTCGTCGTCCATTGGCGAAAGATTCTCGGCACCTTCCTTTATCCATACGTGGCAGGTGGTGCAGGCGCAATTGCCGCCGCAGGCGTGGTCGAGCGGGACTCCGAAGTTGAGGGCGATGTCGAGAATTGACTCTTCCTTGCCGTGATCTTCGTAGGGCAGCTTGCCGTGCTCGTACTGCACAGTCTTGCCTTCGGGCAGGAATGTGAGCTGTACGGAATTCTCGCCGGGAGCCTCTTCGGTGGCTGTGCCGGCGCCTTGTGCTTTTTCTTCTGACATTGACTGTTCCTCTTCGAAATTGTAGCGCCGCCGTCCTGGCGGCTGTCGCGCGGGCGTCCCGCCCGCGCTGCCCGAGGCCGGCGTGACGCCGGCGCTACTCGAACTCTGCTTTCGCCATGGGATGCGGCGCCGTCGGGCCTTCGCCCATGTCGGCTTCGTCCATGGTTTTACCTTTTAGTGCTGTGGAGACGGCGCTATCCATCATTAACTCGGCCAGACGCGTCGTGCCCTGGTTGAGCGCGTCGATGGCCTTGCGGATAGCCTGGTAATCGTCTTCCGCTTTCACCGCGATCAAGGCTTTCTCCATCTTCGCAATCTTCTTCTTTTCGTCGGTGGTTAGGTGACCCCACGCCGGACTTTTCTTGCCTTTGTCGAGCGCGGCGAGAATGGTCGCGGCTTCGTTGCGCGCTTCGATGACCTGGCGTTGCCGGAAATCTTCTTCGGCGCTGTCGAAAGAATCGAGGATCATGCCCTCGACCTGCTCGTCGGTAAGGCCATAGCTGGGCTGAACCTGAATTTCCGACTCTTTGCCGCTGCGCTGCTCGCGGGCGGAGACGTTCAGAATTCCGTTGGCGTCAATGAGGAATTTCACCTCGATGCGCGCCATTCCAGCAGCCATGGGTGGAATGCCTTTCAGATCGAAGCGCGCCAGCGAGCGGCAATCTTTTGCGAGTTCGCGCTCGCCTTGCAGCACATGAATGGCGACGTTGGCCTGGCCATCGACCTGCGTGGTGTAGAACTGCGTGGCCGACGCGGGGATGGTCGAGTTGCGCAGAATGATTTTGTCGGTGACTCCGCCCGCGACTTCAATACCGAGCGACAGCGGGGTTACGTCGAGCAGAAGCATGTTCTCGGTGGCCTCGGAGCCGCCGCCGAGAATGTTGGCCTGCACGGCCGCGCCGAGAGCGACGACCTCATCGGGATTCAAATCAGTGTGCGGTTCGCGGTGAAACAATTCCTTCACGAGAGCGCGGACTTTGGGGATGCGCGTAGATCCACCGACGAGGACGACCTCGTCGATTTGTTCGGGCTTGAGGCCGGCGTCTTTCAAAGCTTGCTTGCAGGGGCCGACGGTGCGGTCGATGATGGGCTGGATGAGTTGTTCGAACTGCTCGCGGGTGATCTCGCGCAGATAGCGTTTGCCGCCGGGTAAGTTCAACATCGAGCTTCACCGAAGGCTGCGAGGAGAGCGCGATTTTCGCTTCGATGACCGCATTGCGAATGGCTTGCACGGCCTCGGCGTTGCGGCGAAGGTCGAGACCCAAGGTCGCCGAGAGTGTCGTCGAGAGCGATGGTGATCAGCAGATTGTCGATGTCGTCGCCGCCCAGATGCGTGTCGCCGTTGGTGGAGATGACTTCGAAAATGCCGTCGTGCAGCTTGAGAATCGAAATATCGAAAGTACCGCCGCCGAGGTCGTAGACGGCGACGATGCCGTTTTGCTTTTTATCGAGGCCGTAGGCGAGCGACGCGGCCGTGGGCTCGTTGACCAGGCGCAAAACTTCGAGGCCCGCGATGCGGCCGGCATCTTTCGTGGCCTGGCGCTGCGCGTCGTTGAAATACGCGGGCACGGTGATGACGGCCTTGGTAACTTGTGCTCCGAAGAAACGCTCGGCGTTGCGCTTGAGCTGGCGGAGGATCAGGGCTGAAATTTCCGGCGGGGTGAATGCGTTCTTTTCGCCAAGTCTGATGCGCAGAACTTCGCCGGCTTGCAGGTCTTCGGCAAGGCGGAAGGGGAAGAACTTCAGTTCTTCCTGAACGTCGTCAACCCCGCGTCCCATCAGGCGCTTGATCGAGTAGACGGCACGCTCGGGCGTCTCGGTGAGATATTTGCGCGCCGCATTGCCGATGACGGGCTGATTGTTCTCATCGAGCGCTACGACCGAAGGAACGAGATTCGAACCGTCGTCGCCGGGGATCACGACAGGGCTCTCCCCTTGCATGAAGGCCACGAGAGAATTCGTGGTGCCCAGGTCGATGCCGACGATGCGATCAGAAGCCATTTAGTGATTTGGCGATTGGGTGATTTGGTGATTGAAAATCCTCGGGTTTCAAATTGCACAATTACCCGATTACCCAATTGCTCAATTCTCTAGAACCTCGCTTACATCTCGAACCAGGTTCCGGATGTAGTTGCGGCGATTCAGCAAGTCCACCATCTTGTCGCGCTGCTGCTGCGCTCTACTTCCGAGACCGGCTGACCGTTCTGCTCGCGCTGGATCATTCCATCCCACGTCTTCCAATAGGCCTCTAGTTCGTGCAGGAGCGCTTCGTGCTTCTCTTCGAGTTCCAGCTTCTGACGGCCGATTTCTTCGATCAGGGCGGGATCGTCCTCGCCCATCTTTTTCTGCATGCGGAGCTCTTCGAGCTGCACGTTCAGCTCGAAAACTTCTTCCAGCAAATCCGGAGGGACGATCTGCTTCTTGACTTCTCCAGTGGAGCGCGCCTGCTCGGTCGCACTCTTCGATTGCTCTTCCAGTTCCACGCCTTCGAGCTTCAAAAGATACTCGGTGCGCTTGATCGGGTCTTTCAAAGTGCGATGAGCATCGTTGAGCAGGGAACTTTGTTGCAGGCTCCATTCCTGCTCCTGGCTGCCGGCCTGAGCGTTGAGATCGGGATGCAGCTTGCGGCTCAGTTCGTAAAAATCTTTTTCCAGGGCCGCGACATCGAGATTCAGCTTGCGCGGCAGGCCGAAGAAGGTGAAATAGTCCACGGGCGCGGGAGGCTGAACCTTGCCGCAGGCTTCGCAGAAATGCACGGCGCGCATGGTGCCGCACGACCAGCAGGATTGAGTTTCCTCAGGGGCGGGCTTCGCGGTAATCATGGTTAAAGACGAATTGGTCATTCTTCATTGCCTCTAAAATCAGTACAGCATGGCACCGCTGCAAGCCCAGGGCGCCGATGTGCTGGGCGAGGTCGGTCGCGCCACAAACATTCGCGGGCGTGGGCGCCCGCGCCACACGCGATCAGGCCGAGAACGACGTGCCGCAGCCGCACGACTTTGTGGCCTGGGGATTTACGAAGACGAATCCCTGCTGCATCAGCGTTTCCTGATAATCCAGGATCATGCCGTGCAGGTAGATAAACGACTTCGGATCGACGAAAACGCGCACGTCGCCATATTGAAAGATGCGGTCGCGTTCGCGCGGCTGCGTGTCGAAGCGGATGTTGTAGCTCAGACCGGAACAGCCGCCGCCCTGCACGCCCAGGCGCAGTCCGCCCTGCTCGGGCGAGATGCCTTCCTTGGCCATCGCGGTGCGCACCTTCGCCAGAGCTTTTTCGGTGACCTGAATACCCTTGGCTGGCGCGGTCGGCGATGTTGGCGCGGTTTGTTCGGTTGCGGTTGTCATTCAGTTATGCGAATTCCTGGGCGCACTCCCTCAGCGGCTAAAGCCGTCATCAGCACGGACGATGACGGCACGACTTAAGTCGTGCCCTTCCCCGTCGTTGCGGCGCGAGCTTACTGCGCTACTGTGGATGCAACCGGCTTCGCGCTCTCCTGCTTCTTTTTCCAGTCGCCGATCGCGGCGCGGATGGCGTCTTCGGCCAGCACCGAACAATGGATCTTCACCGGGGGAAGCGACAGCTCCTTCACGATGTCCATGTTCTTGATGGTGAGAGCCTCATCCACCGTCTTGCCCTTGACCCATTCGGTGGCCAGCGAAGACGACGCGATCGCGGAACCGCAACCGAAGGTTTTGAACTTGGCTTCCTCGATGACGTTGGTCTCGCGGTTGACCTTGATCTGCAACTTCATGACGTCGCCGCACTCGGGTGCGCCGACCAGGCCGGTGCCAACGTCGGAGCTGCTCTTGTCCATGGAGCCGACGTTGCGGGGGTTGTTGTAGTGATCAATTACTTTATCGCTGTATGACATGTGCTCTCCTAAAGTCTCTGACTTTATTCAGGGGCTGAAGCCCCGTCCTAACTAGAACTCTTGCGGCACGACTGGAGTCGCGCCCTTCCCGATTACTCTCCCGCCCACTTCACATCCTTCAGATTGATGCCTTCCTTCGCCATTTCGTACAGCGGAGAAAGTTCGCGCAGGCGCTCGACGGTTTCAATGACGCGGTCGGCCACGTAATCAACTTCGGCCGCGGTGTTGAAGCGGCCAATGCCGAAACGAATCGAACTGTGCGCCAGGTCGTCGCCGGTGCCCAGAGCCTTCAATACATAAGATGGCTCCAGAGTCGCGGAGGTGCATGCCGAACCGCTCGAAACCGCGATGTCGTTGATGCCCATCAGCAGCGACTCGCCTTCCACGTAGGCAAAACTGATGTTCAGGTTGCCGGGCAGGCGATGCTCCATGGAGCCGTTGATGTAAGTTTCGTCGAGACGGCTCATGATGCGGTCGCGCAGCCGATCGCGCAGGCTGGCCAACTGAACGGCCTCGCGAGACATTTCTTCCGAGGCGATTGCGCAAGCCTTGCCCAAGCCGACGATGCCGGCAACATTGAGCGTGCCGGAGCGCATGCCGCGCTCGTGGCCGCCGCCGTCGATGATGGCGGAAATCTGCACCCGCGGATTCTTGCGGCGAACATATAAAGCGCCGACGCCCTTCGGTCCGTACATTTTATGGGCGGAGATCGACATCACGTCGATGTTCTGCTTGTTCACGTCGATAGGAATCTTGCCGATCGCTTGCGTGGCGTCGGTGTGGAAGATGATGCCCCGCTCACGGCACAGCTTGCCGATTTCCGCGATGGGCTGCACTACTCCGATTTCGTTGTTCGCCGCCATGATGCTGACTAGGATGGTCTTGTCATCCATGGCGCGCTTCAGCTCTTCGAGATCGATCAGGCCATCTTTCTGCACCGGCAGGTAGGTGACGCGGTAACCGTATTTCTCCAGGCGCTTGCAGGTATCGAGCACAGCCTTGTGTTCGGTGACCGCAGTGATGATGTGGTTGCCCTTCTCGCGGTACATCTCGGCTACACCCTTGATAGCGAGGTTATCGCTCTCTGTAGCGCCCGAGGTAAAGATGATTTCTTTGGTGGTGGCGCCGATCAGCTTGGCGATGCGCTCGCGAGCCGTTTCCACGCCCTCTTCGCCCGCCCAGCCGAAAGAATGATTGCGGCTGGCGGCGTTACCAAACTTCTCCATGAAATAGGGCAGCATCTCCTCCAGCACCCGCGGATCCATGGGCGTGGTGGCGTGGTTATCCATATAAATAGGCAGCTTCACTCCCTGGGGAGCGGCGTGCTGCGTGACCGGAAGCTGCTGGGGGACCTTTACATCCGTGCTCATAATTTCTCCTACCCTGTTAAATGCTTGCTTGTGCACTTCTGGTTGCTAAATGATCGTTACCAGTTCGGCCGGCTTTACGGCGGAGACTCCAGCAGTTTCTGGTTCTTCCCGCATGTGCGAAATTTTGATGCGTTTCAGCACGGCCTCGATGCTGTCATTCACCTTGCGCAACGGCTCGCGAATGTTGCAACGGTCGCTCTGGCCGCACTCCCCGCGAACGGTCACACACGATGTGATGAACAGCGGCCCATCGATCGCCTGAATTACTTCGAAAGCGGAAATCGTGTGCGCTGCGCGGGCCAACCGGTAGCCCCCGTTAGTGCCGTGCTGCGAATGCAGCAGACCAGCTTTGGCCAGCCGCTGCAAAATCTTCGCCAGTGCCTCGGGCGGAATGCCGAAGGAATCGGCAACGTCTTTGGCGCTGGCGCTGCGTGTTCCCTCATCGGCATGGTCGGCCAGGTGTTTCATGGCCATCAGGGCATAGTCCGCTTTTTTGGTGAGCTTGAGCATCCTGATTCCAAAGTCGGGGTTAATTCCGACCTTTTCCGTCGCAATTCAATTCTACGTCCATAACCGAGGATTACGCAAGCCCTCACAGCCAGGTGCAGGAAGTGACATTGAATGGTAACTATCAGGGATTGAATGGCTTAGCGCTTGGCGATACTTTTGGTCGGAATTCCTGGCCTGGGGAAGTCGATGGGGCCGATCCTCCCGGAATGGCGAAGAAATTCATTGTCCTGAAACGCCATGGGACTTGACAAGTCCCGAGGCGGGGATAAAATACCGGGAAATTCGCGCCACTCGGTCCCTCTGCGTATTCCATGAGGGCGACGCTTCCGGATTTATGACCTCAAAGCCGTTCTCGCATCCCCAAAACGCCGGAAAGTTGCCTTGCAAGCACCCCCGCGTGCAAATCGTGAGCCGCGACGAGGACGCGGAATTCGTGGAATGCCTTGAATGCCGCGAAGTCTTCGAGTCCAGCGAACTCAAAGACATGAGCATCGAAGAAAGCGCCGAAGACGAAGCTCAGGAATCGTAAGGCGCCAACTGCACCAGATCCCGTTGCCCTGATCACCATAGTAACCACACATGCTCGATTCCGCCTTGCTCCCGGCGGATAGCCTCTGCTAGTCTGCGTGCCGGGGGCGTGCATTCCGCACGTTGCAAACTCATGTCTGCCATAGGGCTGGTAGTCGATGATTCCATGCTGATCCGCTACACCGTCTGCCGCTTTCTGGAGGAGCGCGGCTTCGCGGTGGAGTCGGCCACGAACGGCGTGGAAGCCTTGCAGATTCTTGAGCGCGTGCGTCCTGACCTGATTGTTACCGACATGAACATGCCAAAGATGTCGGGCAGAGAACTCATTACCGCCCTGAAAAAGAATCCGGAAACCGCGGGCATTCCCATCATTATTGTTGCCGGCCGCGCCAGCGGGTTCGACGAGAAGGAAAACCGGGCCAACTTCGCCATCTACAAAGATATCGACATCCAGGGCCAGCTCGAAAAAGCGCTGGATGCAGTCATGGGGAAAAGCTTCGGGCAAGGGGCGGGGAAATAGGCTTTCAGCAGTCGGCAGTTGGCAATTTGCCTGAACCTCTTGAGCGCGGGTTAGCGCAAGACAAGACTTGCCTCGGCTGAAAAATCCATCGCAGCAAAATCCTTCGCAAGAAATTTTGGATAGGCGGCGGCTGCGATCATGGCTGCGTTATCTGTGGAGAGCGGCCGCGATGGAAAATATACGGGCAGTCCCTCCTGAGCGCCGTCCCGCTCGAATGTGCTTCGTAACTCGTTGTTTGCCGCCACTCCGCCTGTGACGAAAAGCGTCGCCACGTCTAAGGCGCGTGCCGCAGCCAAAGTTTTGCCCACCAGATCTTCGACGATCGCGCGCTGAAACGAAGCAACGAGGTCGAGAGTCCGCTTGTCACAGTTCGCCAAATAGTCTTCGAGCTTCGGCTTGGCGATTTTCGCCAAAGCCTTGCGGCGCTCCTCGATCGAACGATGCATCTCGTGAATCTCGACGTAGCGCAGCACTGCAGTCTTGATGCCGCTGTAAGAAAAGTCAAAGCGCGGGCGATCATTCTCAACTTCCTTCTGTCCGCGGCGGTCTTCTCTGCGATGCTCCCGCCGATCGCGATGCTTAATCTGTGACGGCGGGAACTTCACTGCATTCGGGTCGCCGTGGGGAGCCAGCCGGTCGACGATCGGGCCTCCGGGATAGCCCAAGCCAAGCAGCTTCGCGACTTTATCGAACGCTTCGCCGGCGGCGTCGTCGCGAGTGTGGCCGATGTTTTCGTACGTCCAACCTTCGTTCTTCTGCGCTGCCAGATACAAATGCGTGTGTCCTCCCGATACAACCAGTGCGAGCACGGGAAACTGCAACTCGTAATTGCCCTTCTGGCGCTCCTCCAGCAGAACCGCATGAATGTGGCCTTCGAGATGGTTGACCGCAATCAGCGGCTTGTCGAGCGCGAAGGCCAGAGCCTTGGCATAGCTGATGCCGACCAGCAGCGCTCCAGCAAGGCCGGGGCCTTGCGTCACAGCGATTGCATCGATCGAGCTGTAATTCTGATTGGCCTCAGCCAGCGCCTGCCGCACGACGGGAACGATCGCCCGCAGATGCTCGCGCGACGCCAGCTCCGGCACCACGCCCCCATAAGGCTGATGCGTCGCGATCTGCGAAGCCACCACGTTCGAAATAACTTGCTCGCCCGAGCGCACCACGGCCGCGGCGGTTTCGTCGCAGGAACTTTCAATGCCGAGGATGTAGGCGTCACTCATCTATTCTGGAGAGGTTTTCTAAGTATACTTTCGGTGGGGAAAGTATATTTAACAGATTCGTAAGAGCACAAAAGCATCCTCACGCACTGTGGAACTGAGTGGTCCGATGTCCAGGGATTTTGCCACGGCCATTATCCGAACCCTCCGCCAGCAAGGCTTTCAAGCCTACCTGGCGGGCGGATGCGTGCGCGATCTTTTGCTGCAGCGCGAGCCCGCGGACTACGACATAGCGACCAGCGCAACTCCCACGCAAGTAATGGATATTTTTCCTGACACCTACGCCGTGGGCGCGCAGTTTGGCGTGGTGCTGGTCCCGACTTACCCCGTGTCCTCCGTGCCCCCCGTGGTTGAGCCTTCAGCGGAAGATCTGCAGAATGTAAAAGGAACCCGCACCGTGGAAGTCGCTACCTTCCGCAGCGATCACGGATACTCCGACGGCCGCCGTCCCGATGAAGTGCGCTTCAGCCAGGATCCGCGCGAGGACGTTGCCCGCCGTGACTTCACCATCAACGGCATGATGCTCGATCCCGGTGTTGGAGAAATAACGGCCGGCGAAGTGCTCGACTTCGTCGGCGGAAGAAATGACCTCGAAGCAGGCATTATTCGCGCCATCGGCGATCCGCATCGGCGTTTCGCGGAAGATAAACTTCGCATGCTGCGCGCCGTGCGCTTCGCGGCACGCTTCGTGTACGAAATCGAACCAGCGACGCTGGCTGCGATCCAACATCTCGCCCGCGAAATCCAGGTCGTCTCGCACGAGCGTGTTCGCGATGAACTCACGAAGATGCTCACCGGGAGTCATGCTCGTCGCGCTTTTCTTCTACTGGACGAGTGCGGCCTTCTGAAAGAAGTATTGCCGGAGATCACGGCAATGAAGGGAGTCCAGCAGCCGCCTGAGTTTCATCCCGAGGGCGACGTGTTTGTCCACACGCTGTTGCTGCTGGAGAATCTGCCGCATCCTTGCCCGCCTACGCTGGCCTGGGGCGCGCTGCTGCACGACGTAGGCAAGCCGGCAACGTTCCGCGTGGCGCCCGACCGCATTCGTTTCGATAATCACGTCGATGTCGGCGTCAAGATCGCCGAGCAAATCTGTGAGCGCCTGCGATTCTCCAACCACGACGCGTCGCAGATTCTTGCTCTGGTCGACAATCACATGCGCTTCAGTCACGCCACCCGCATGAATCAGTCGACTCTGAAGAAATTCTTGCGCATGCCTGGCTTCGATGAACATCTTGCGTTGCATCGCGCCGACAGCCTTGCCAGTCACCGCAATCTGAGCACGTATGAGTTTGTTCGGGAGAGGCTAACAGAGATTCCTCCAGAAAAAATTCGCCCGGCCGCGTTAGTCACCGGCGACGACTTGATTGCTGCCGGATACGCGCCAGGTCCACGGTTTCGCGAGATCCTCGAGGCTGTGGAAGACGCGCAACTGGAGGGACGATTGAGCTCGCATGAAGCGGCACTCGAGTTTGTGAAAAGCGCATTTCCACTCTCCAATACTGGCACGCCAGGCCCATGATAAAAAAGGACAAGAATCAAATTTCCACAAGCTGACTGTGTGACATCTGACCTTGCGCCTCGCCCCAAATAAGTCGATGATGGCAAAGCGGGACGAACTGCGAGTTTGGAAAATTCGCGTCCATAAGCCTTTTATTGTGAATATTTTGTCCCCAAGTGATTGCAGCCCTTGGATTACTTCTCAGTTTTCCGCTATCCCGATGATTCCAATATACCCAGGGGGGAGGGGGGTACCCGGAAGTTAACAGATCTTGGCGGTCCGTCGTCCTCGTGCCGAGAAAATATTTTAGGCCGAAATTCACAG
Organism: uncultured Acidobacteriaceae bacterium; assembly: GCA_963850805.1. GTDB lineage: Bacteria > Acidobacteriota > Terriglobia > Terriglobales > Acidobacteriaceae > Sulfotelmatobacter. The sequence continues at coordinate 136,962 of CAWKNF010000024.1, forward strand.
CCGCATTTCGTGCCAGACACAGCGCAGTCTCGACGCATGCGGAACCTGCTAGAATTCGGAATCCCAATCTCTCATTCATTCATAACGAGAAACGATAGCAATAGCAGAGGTACTTCATTGGAACCAGCAGGCGCGGGGCTGGAAAAGATTGTGATGGGCTCGTTGCGGCGTGTCCCGCCAGGCGAGGCCCCACTGCTCGCTTGGCCGCTGGTTTGCGGGTCGGTGGTGGCCGAGCGCACGCGCGCTCTCGAGTTCGCCAATGCCGTGCTGCGCGTCGAAGTTCCCGATGCTGGATGGAAGCGTGAGATGCAGGGCCTGGCTCCACGGTACGTCGCCCAGCTCAATCGTTATGCTGGACAAAAAGTGGAGCGGATCGAGTTTGTGATTCGGCGGGACTAGGCCGGCGAAAGTCTCAGAACATGAAAGTCACAGACAAAGATGTTGTCTACGTCGCCGATCTGGCAAACCTGGAGCTTTCCGCGGAGGAGCGCTCCCGCATGGTGCGGGATCTGAATTCGATTCTCGGTTACATCGAGAGGCTCAACGAACTCGACACCTCGAGCATCGAGCCGATGGCGCAAGTTTCGGACCGCTACGGCGTAGACGAATCCAGACAAGGCAGCGAAAGATTTGCCTATGCGAGTCGTGAAGACATAGTTGAGGGACTGCGCAAGTCTCTACCCCAAGAAATCGCGCTGGAAAACGCCCCTGACGCCGATGGAACATTCTTCCGAGTTCCAAAAGTGATCGAAAGATAAAGGTAGTGGTCAGTGGCTAGTGGTCAGTTTGCAACACAACATGACTGACTGATCACTGACCACTGACCACTGACCACGTTCTTTATGGAACTGAACCAACTCACCATCGAATCCGCCCGCTCGGCCATACAGGAGCGCAGCACGACCGCGCTCGCGCTCGCCGAAACCCACTACGCGCGCATCCAGAAAGAAGATGGGGCGATCGGCGCGTATCTGACCCTCTGCAAAGAGCGTGCCCTGGAGCAAGCCGACCGCATCGACCGCATGGCCGCCGAGGGCAAACCGTTGCCGCCGCTGGGCGGTGTGCCGGTTGCGATCAAGGATGTGATGTCCACTAGAGGAGTGCGGACCACCGCGGGATCGAAGATTCTGGGCCACTACATTCCGCCTTACAATTGCACGGCGGTCGCGCGCATGGAGGCTGCGGGAGCAGTCGTGCTCGGCAAGACGAACTGCGACGAGTTCGCCATGGGCTCGTCGAACGAAAACTCCGCCTTCCATCCCGTGCGCAATCCGCGCGATTTGAGCCGCGTGCCCGGAGGTTCTTCAGGCGGTTCGGCAGCCGCGGTTGCCGCGAACATGGCCGTGGTTGCGCTCGGTTCAGACACGGGAGGATCGATCCGCCAGCCCGCCTCGTTCTGCGGCGTGGTGGGGTTGATGCCAACCTACGGCCGAGTTTCGCGCTACGGGCTGATCGCGTTTGCCTCGTCACTCGATCATATCGGCCCGCTGGCGAAAACGGTTAAGGACGCCGCCACCGTGTTGCACACAATTGCCGGGCGCGACCCGATGGATGCAACTACGGCGGACGTGCCCGTGCCCGATTACGTCGCCGGCCTGGAAAAGCCTGTACGCGGCCTGAAGCTGGGCATGGCTAAAGAATATTTTGGCGAGGGACTCGACGATGAAGTCCGGCACGCGGTTGAGTCGGCGATCGACAAGCTGAAAAGCCTGGGCTGCGAGGTTGTGCCGGTTTCGTTGCCCCACACGCCCTATGCGATTCCAACTTATTACTTGATCGCAACCGCGGAGGCGTCTTCGAACTTGGCCCGCTACGACGGTGTCCGCTACAGCTATCGCGCGCCGGGCGTGAAGTCGCTTTCCGAGATGTACCGTCGCAGCCGCGATGAGGGTTTTGGCGCCGAAGTGAAGCGTCGCATAATGCTCGGCACGTACGCGCTGAGCGCAGGTTATTACGATGCGTATTATCTGAAAGCGCAGAAGGTGCGTAAGCTGCTGACGCGCGATTTCGAAGACGCCTTCCGCAAAGTGGATGCGATCGTGACGCCGACGAGTCCGACGGCGGCGTTCCGATTGGGTGAGAAGTCGAATGATCCACTCGCCATGTATCTGGCCGACATCTACACCGTCACGGCAGATTTAGCGGGGATTCCGGGCATTTCGATTCCATGCGGTGAAACGAAAGAGAAGCTGCCCATTGGATTGCAGATTCTCGGGAAGCATTTTGACGAAGCCACGATCTTGCGCGTGGCGCATGCGTATGAGCAGGCCGCCTAGATTGGCTCGTAGTAGCGTTCTCCAGCGCAGGCGCGGCAAAGCACTTTCTCTTCGGTGCGGACTTCTCTACGAAAGTTAACCCCCTCCCCGCACACTTCACAGACCACCCGCTCACCTTTGTATCCGGGAAATTCTTCAGGAGGTAAATCCACCTTCACCCATTGAAACGTGAACAGGTCGTCATCTGTGATTTCGCGATACGCGAGCATCTGCTGCTGGTTCTTGTCCGCGATTTCGGGATGCATCTGGCGGGCCAGAGCCTTGGAAGATTCCTTGGCCGCGATGCGAATCGCCTTGCCGGTGCTGACGTCCACAAAAGTTGCGGCAACTTTTCCCCAGTCGCGAAACTTCAGCGCGCGCTTGCCCAGGCGGCAGCCGGTAACTACGGCAACAGCGTCGGTGGCGCAGCGGTCGATCTCGACGAACGTGACGAGCCGTTTGCGGTCTTCTTTGTTGCCGTGCGGATCGTCAATACCAAGTTTTTGCAAGCCGAGCATCGCAAGACGAACGCCAAGGACTTGGCCGGCGCAGAGATGTCCGTGAGCCTGCTCGGCGTCGCAAAGATATTCGTCGAGGGATTTCATAAGAGCCGTCGGCCTTCAGCGTCAGCTTAACATCTAGGCGACTACTTTCTGCGCCAGCGCACGCCGTCTTTCGTATTCTCCATGACGATGCTTGCGGCGGTCAGTTCCGCGCGCAAGCATCAGATACTTTGAAGTTGCGGCCACGGCGTGCGGCTTCCATCTCTGCGATTTTCTTTTCGATGTCGGTCGTTAGAGAGTTGATCGGACTGCACAGTTTCCTTCAGTTCGGCACTGATGTCTTGGTCGCGGCCTTCGGAACGTGCCCAGTCCAAAACCCGTTTCATCTTGGAGCGCGTCATCGTCTTTCAGCACGCCGAAAATATCGTCGAACTTCTCGAGTGTGTACGAAGAGGTGCAGCATGTCCTCCTGTGATCTGGCCTTTGTCGATTGCTGTAATTCGCCCTACGGAGCATTTCAAAGATGGCGGCTTGCGCTTGCGCTGTGTTGAAGTCGTCTCGAGGGCGTCTTCGATCGTTCGGTCGGTTTCGCTGGCCAGGTTGCACCATCTCCGGATTCGCGCCCGCCGGAAATGGCCCGTGCTCAAACGGAAGGCGAAAGTTGACGGAGCTTTCCACTGATATTGCCGCTTGCGTTCAGTCCATCGAAAGTAAAGTTGAGCTGATTTCGGTAGGGAACTGACGCAAGCAGGTACCGGATCGATGACGGCTTATGACCCTTCAACACCAGATCGCGCAGCGTGTAAAAGTTCCCCAGGCTCTTTGACATCTTCTCGCCCTCGACGAGCAGAAAGCGCGCGTGAAACCAGAAGCGCGCAAACATCTTCCCCGTGAGCGACTCCGATTGTGCGATCTCGTTTTCATGATGCGGAAAGATAAGGTCTTCTCCACCGGCATGCAGATCGAAGCTCTCGCCAAGTTCGTGCATCGACATGACCGAGCATTCCAGGTGCCAGCCGGGGCGTCCCGGCCCAATCGGAGTATCCCAAAAAGCCTCGCCCGGCTTGGGCGCTTTCCACAGCGCGAAGTCGCGCGCGCTATCTTTGTCATATTCGTCCACGTCCACGCGGGCTCCGTCGAGCATCCCACTGAAATCCTTCTTCGAGAGTTTCCCATACTCCGGGAAGCTCGCGATCTTGAAGTAATAAGACCCGTCGTCAGTGCGGTAGGCGATACCCTTCTCGACCAGTCTGGCCACGAAATCCGCCATCTCCGGAATATGTTCAGTGGCGCGCACCAGCGTCGGTTGCTCGATTCCAATCAGCGCACAGTCTTCCAGAAAAGCTTTCTCGTACTTTGCAGTGTATTGTTGAACGCTGACTCCATCGCGCGCGGCGTTGCGGATGATCTTGTCGTCCACATCCGTGATGTTCATCACGTAGCGCACGGTATAGCCCGACTGCCGCAAGAATCGCTGCAGCATGTCGACTGCAATAAAGGTGCGGAAGTTGCCGATGTGTCCGTAATCGTAGACGGTGGGACCGCAGGCATACATGCGGACTTCTTTGTCGCGCAGCGTGCGGAACTCCTCGACCAGCGAAGACATGGTGTTGTAAAGGCGTAAGGCCATAGTGATTGCGGCGCTCAGACAAGAACCCTTAATTCTAGGGGGATGCCGGAAACAGGGTCAACCGGCGCGCGAGCTGGGGGAAGCATGCTCAGCCAGTGCATGCGTGTGGGTCCGCAGCCGGTGCTGAACAAGAAAAACATAGTGCAGGGCTGAGACAATGGTGAACGCGAATGTGGCGCGGAGGAAGACGGTACGGGTAATCCAGATCCAGCGCGCCGGCCGTACAGAAGACACCATCACGAAGAACACGGCGGCGATTTGCGAAAAGGTATTCGCTTTTCCGAAGATGCTGGGCCGGAAATCGCGCAGTCCCGCGATGGCGAACAGCACGGCACTGGCGGCCAGAATGGAAATATCGCGGCTGAAGACCAGCACCGTAAACTTCCACGGAATCTTGTGCAAAATGGAGAGCACCAGAAACATCGTGCTCAGAAGGAGCTTATCCGCGATGGGGTCGAGATATTGCCCGAGCAGGGTCTGCTGATGCAACTTGCGGGCCAACAGTCCATCGAGCCCGTCGCTGAATCCGGCGATAACGAAAAGCACAAGCGCCCAAAAATAGCGGCCCTCCACCAGTTCAATCACGATAAACGGAACAAAGACCATCCGCAGCAGTGTGAGCTGGTTGGGCGCGGTAAATACTTGCGACAGTTTCATGCCGGATCCCCGGTCGGGCTCCCGCTAGAGTGACCCGCGGAACGTGCCCTGGCGTCGCGATCGATTTTTCCGTCAGCTCCGGCAGAACCCAGCAGGGCGGCAGGATCAAGACCCGTCTTCGCCAAGAAGCGCTGCGAAAGCGAAGGCAGACTGCCGTCGGGAAGGTCCAGTTCGATGCGTTCAATCCGGTGCATGGGGAAGAAGACGACCGCCGGGCTGAACGATTCGCCATCTTTCACCATCACCACCAGATCTTCAAAAGACGCCAGCTCGATGCCACTCACGCCGAGCCCTTCCGCAGCCAGCGCCAGAATCATGCCCCAGAATTTGTCGCGCGGATTGCCCAACGTTACGACCACCATGGCTCCGGGCGAGAAAGGACCGCAGGCAGGCGCTTTTGCGGCGGAAGGATCGTTATCTCGCTGCGAGTTCTCCATGCAACGATTGTCGCTGCCGCAGATGCGACTTGGCAACTGGCAATCGCGGTTCATTACGCCGTCCAGTTCCGCCACTCTGGTTCAGCGTTGCGGGAACGCGCTAACGACATTAGAATAACTGCAGCGTAGGCGCGTAGCTCAGTTGGTTAGAGCGCTACCTTGACACGGTAGAGGTCAGGAGTTCGAGTCTCCTCGTGCCTACCATTTTCATTTCTCCGAGCCACGCTCTCCTGGAGAGATCTCGCTTACACATCCGCTTCCGGTAGATTGGCTAGCGGCTGGATGATGTGCAGTCCGCACTCGGTCTTTGATAATCCAGACCAGCGTCCGGCTCGTTCGTTTTCTCCCGGCAGCACGGCGCGCGTGCAATGAGTGCAGCCGAAGCTGGGATAATTAAGGTCATGCAGCGAATTGTAGGGTACATCGCGCTCGCGGATATATTGCCACACCTGCCTTGAACTCCAGTCAGCAATAGGATTGATCTTTACCAGACCAAATTTTTCATCCCATTCGACTTTGCCGGCACGCGCGCGCCCCGCGGTCTGATCGCGCCGGATGCTGGTAATCCACGCTTGCAGTTCGCCCAGCTTGCGCCGCAGCGGTTCAACCTTCCGCAAATTGCAGCACTGATCCGGATTCCGTTGCCAGAGCGCCGGGCCATGAACCCGCTCCTGTTCTTCCGGCGAGTTCGATGGATAAACCCTTTCGATCGGGATGCCATACCTCTGCTCTAACTGGTCCATGAGATTGTAGGTTTCGGGAAAGAGGAATTCCGTATCCAGGGTGAAGACACGAAACTTACGGCGTACCTTGGAGGCGATATCGACCATGACCATGCCCCCGCTGCCCAATGCAGTAGAGATCGCGACGTCATTTCCGAAGGTCTCGAAGGCCCAGCTAAGAACTCGTTCGGCGCTCCAGTTCTCCGCTGTGGCTTTCAATTGTTCGATCTGCTCTTTCATGCGAACGGCTCCTCATGTGTCAGGCTTCCCGGTGAAACGGTTTTTTGCTCAAGCCCGAATGCCAGTCTTTTTTCCAGCGCCGTGAGGCTAGTTCGGAGTTGAACCGCACCCCGGTCGGCGAGTCTCACCACTTCGCCTACCACCAGCAGAGTTGGAGCCGGCAGTTTCGGCGTCCGATAAAGATCTGAAATTGTCGTGTGATGCAACTGCTGTTCGGCGGTGGTAGCTTTGGAAATTACAACGCACGGTGTTTCTTGCGCGAACCCGGCAACCGAAAGCCTGGCCGCCATACCGGCATAGTCGTGCCCCGGCATGTACACGACGAGTGTGGATTCAGCTTCTGCGAACCTGCCCCACTCTTTACCGGAATTTCCGGATGCACGCTGACCAGCCGTCAGCACCAGCGTGGACGATGCTTGCCGATGCGTCAGCGGGATTCCGGCTGCGGCCGCGGCGCCTAAAGCTGAGGTCACGCCGGGAACAATTTCATATTCAATATTTGCTCGTCGCAGCGCTGCGATCTCTTCTCCAGCCCGGCCGAAGATCAGCGGGTCTCCGCTCTTCAGCCGCAACACTTGCCGCCCTGAAGCCGCCAGCGTCACCATTAGAAAATTGATTTCTTCCTGCCGGATAGCCTTGCTCCCAGAACGTTTGCCCACGTTCCGTACTTCGGCGGTGGATGAAATCAGTTTCAAGATCTCAGGCGTGACCAGGTCGTCATGAAGCACCACGTCGGCGGCACGCAACAACCGCAGAGCTTTCACCGTAAGCAATTCGGGATCGCCCGGTCCCGCGCCCACCAGATAAACCTTGCCGTTCATGCCGTCACCCTCCGTTCGTCTTTCGCCAAATCGTGTTTTTCCAATTCATCCTTCGCGGACTCCGCCAGCGCTGCTTTCACTGCTTCACGGCTTGCCAGCGAGTGCAGCAGTGCGCTCTTCCGTTCAGGATCAAGTTCGCTGGCCAGGACAAGCTTGCGCGTCTCGCCCAGTTCCGCCACCCATTGGGCATATCCCGCTCCAAACTGCCGCTCGAGCTGTTGCCGAAGTTTTTGCGACAGAGAAGGACTTTGCCCATTCGTGGAAATCGCAATCTGCAAATCCCCGCGCCGCACCACGGCGGGATAGTAGAAATCGCAATATTCCGGAACGTCCACTACATTGCACAAAACTCCACGCCGCTGCGCTTCGCGATAAATCGATCCGTTGAGGGCGCGTGACGCCGTGGCTACGACGGCGAGAAACGTTCCATCGAGATCCCGAGCGTCAAACGCGCGGAGTTCAAGCGAAATCTTTCCGGCTTGGGCCCAGCCCTGCACAGTCTCACTCGCCTGCAAAGCGATCACACGGATGCGCGCACCCGTGTCGATGAGGCCGCCGATCTTGGGTTCGCCGACTCTCCCGGCGCCGACCACAAGGCAGCGTTTGCCTTCGAGTTTCAAGAACATTGGAAATAAACTGCTCATATTTTGTTAACCTTCCACTCCGCTCGGCACGCGTCCCTCGGGCAGATCGCGGGCGACTGCCTCGACGAACTCACCAGCCAGGAACGCCCGCAGATCGGCATCGCTGTGACGAGCAAAGAAGCGCCGAAGATTTTCTCCCGGCTCGCCGTCGGCGATGAATCTGCGCAGCAGCCGCTCGATGGCCTCGGGAACTTCAGTCGCGGGGCAGCGAAATCCCACCGGCCTCGCAATGGACTGATTCAGGCCGAGCGCCCCGCCCAGGCAGAAGTAGTAGGCATCTACCATAGTTCCGTCGACTTTGATCTTCTTGCCTTCGATTCCGATGTCGGCGATCCAGTGTTGTCCGCAACTGTTCGGGCAGCCGGTGACGTGCAGTTTCAGATGCTGATCAAAACCGGGCAAGCGCTCTTCCAGTTCCTCCACCAGCCAGCGCGAGAAGCTTTTCGTCTCAGTGATGGCTAGCTTGCAAAACTCCGTACCACTGCAGGCGACAGCCCCGCGCCAGAACGGCGACGCACTGACCGGCAGCCCGATCGCGCCCAACTCTTTGGCTAACTCGTCGGCCTGCAGCCGGGGCACGTTGACGATCAGCAGATTCTGCATGTTCGTAGTGCGCAATTCGCCGCTCGCGAATCGCTCGGCGAGATTGGCGGCCGCATTCATTTGTTCGGGCGTAATCCTGCCCCGCAGCACAGTAGCCCCCACATAGCAAAGCCCAGGCTGCTTTTGCGCGTATATGCCGATGTGATCGCGGTAGACGTCGGCCGGCGGATGCTCAGGAACGGCAGGATCGAGTTGGAATCCGATCCGCCGTTCCATCTCCTTTTGAAAGTCCTGCACTGTCCAGCCATGCCGTAGGAAAAGAAACTTCAGCCGCGCCCGCTCGCGGTGTTCACGCAATTGATCGGAATCGCGAAACAACTCGGCGACTCCCCGGATCACAGGGAGAACCTGGTTCCAGCGCACGAAAGCATTCAGCGGCGCGCCCAGGTAGGGCTCGGTGGAAAGTCCGCCGCCCACGCGCAACGCAAATCCAATCTCAGACTTTCCATGAAGCACACGCTCGGTCGCCGTCAGCCCAACATCGTTGATCTCCGGATACGGGCACCACACGCGGCATCCCGTGATGGAGATTTTGAATTTGCGCGGCAGGTTATAGAACTCAGCGTTTCCCGCCAGCATGCGATCCGCTTCCAGCGCGAGCGACGAAGCATCGCAGATCTCGTCTGCGTCCACTCCCGCGACGGGGCAACCGGTAATGTTCCGGGTGACATCGCCGCAGGAGCCGGTGGTGTTCAGCCCGACGCGCCAGAGTTCTTCGAGCACTGCAGGAAGATCTTCGATCGTGACCCAGTGCAACTGAATGTTTTGCCGCACTGTGAGATCGGCGGTGCCGCGCGCATAGCGGCGCGTGAGTTCGGCGATCGCTCGAAGCTGGTCGGATCGCAACAAGCCGTTGGGAATTCGAATCCGCAGCATGAAGAACGGCAACCCCCGGCCTTGGCCATCCTTGCCGGCAACTACTCCTGCGCCGTCGCCCTGCGTATAGACTCCCCACCAGCGGAAGTACGTCCCAATCCATTCCGGCGGAATCGAGTCGAAGCCTTCGCGCGCAAAGCGGCGAATCTCAGCTAGACCGTCCCAGGGATTCATCGCGCGCTTCAGGCGCTCCACCTTTTGCGCTTTGGTCTCTTTGACCGGATTTGCCATAGACGGACTTGCCATAAATGATTCCCCAGGGCCGATTTGCCCACAAAAAAACCCACCGCCAGATGCTCTCTGGCGGTGGGTGATAATTGCTGATGATGCTATGAAACTTTTAAGTCAGCAGCCTCCCTGCGCCAGAACGGACGTATGCGCAACAACAACATGCACACATGCAGATCTGGCGAAGATTGCTGAAATTGGTCATGCTATCCCAAATAGTAGACTGCACCATCGAAAGGCGTCAACTTACTATCGATAGGGTTGGATGCATAATTTCGATACAACGCATCATAATTTTTGCGCCCACGCAGGCTGGCCGCGCGCGCGTCACTTAAAACTTGGCTTCGGCGGCGAGCACACTGAGTCAAACCAGCGGCTAATGTATACCTCGGCGTGAGCCTCGCCGCAGTAATGCCGGGCTCCGGCCGCCTGGGCATTCTCAGAATTCCAGCGTTGCACGGTAAGCTCGGAATCTCCACAGCGAATCACGAACCAGTGCATGGGATTACTGGTCACGATCCCACAGACTTCACATCTGAATTCCTGCAACGCGGTCACGTTTTCGCTCCGTATATTACTGGCCGCACTTACTTCGCGGTGGAGACTGGTCGCGAACTGGGCGTCACTACGGTCAGCCCGCCGACTTGCTCCTTCTTCACCGTACCACGAAGGTGGACCCCGTGATCCATCATCCAAAGCTCGGGAATGATCTCGCCGACCAGATGTCCATGACAGAAAAGTCGCACCACGGAACTCTCAGAAACCACGATGCCCACCGCTTTAGTCACAGCGCTCATGTTGGCGGCGGCAATGTGACGGCTGCCGAGTCCCAGTGGCACGTCCACTTGCGCGGCCACGGCGTCGAGGTAGCGGCATGCGGAAAGAACAATTCCGTCGTGACTCACCACGAACCCGCCATCCAACTGTGCCAACTCCTTGATGGTTCCGCGGAGATTGAGATTCGTAACGTGGCGCGAACTCTCAGGATGACCCGACAACGGATCCAAAATCAAGGGTCGGGATCTGGCCAGTACGGCATCCTCGTCTCCCAGCGTGAACAGCGTGCCTACGCGTCTTCCCTCTCGACCCTCGCGAGCAATCTCGACTGCGAGCCCAATCAGTGGCTCAAGAACCTCCGGATTGTATTCCGTCACTTCGCAGAGAATGCTGTCAAACATTCATCGTGCTCCTCGCATCAAATACGAAGCTCGAATGCAGCGTAGTCGCGACGAACCAGTCACTGACTTATGCGACTCCGAAGCTTAAGTCGGAGCCCCAGACAGCGGCAGCCAGATTTGAAAACGCGTGTCACCGGGCTTGGAATTAACCTGAACATTTCCTCTATGCTTCTTCACAATGCGCTGGACAGTATCGAGGCCAAGGCCCGTGCCTTCCCCAACTCCTTTGGTCGTGAAAAAAGGCTCAAAAATGTGGGGCTGCACCTCGTCAGGGATTCCGGGGCCGTTATCGCCGATCTCAACCACCACGCAATCGCCGTCGCGGTAGGTTCGGATGCGCAGTTCGCCTTTTCCGCGCATGGCGTCAATCGCGTTATCAATAATGTTGGTCCACACCTGGTTCAATTCGCTGCCAAACGAATTCACAAGCAGGGGAATGGGTTGGTAGTCGCGCTGCACTACCACTCCCTGTTTCAGCTTGTGGTTCAGGATCGTAAGCGTGGTTTCCAGGCTCTTTATAATATCTACGTTTTGCACTGGCGCCTGGTCCATGTGGGTGTATTCCTTGATTGCGCCGACCAGGTCCGAGATCCGCGAAGTGCTGCTCTCAATCTCATGCACCAGGCTCGCGATCTCCACCGACGCGGAGATCCTGACCAGAGCCGCTCGAGCCGTGGCGCTGTCCAGGTTTGCGAATAACGACTCCACCACCTCGGGCTTGATATTCCGACGCGCCAGGCCCGCCGCCAGCATCCACAAGTCGTTCTGTCCATGACTGCGCAACAAGGAATCAATCTGCTCTTCCAGGTCGCTCTGGGTCAGTGGATCCGGTGGAACCACATCCCCTTGCGTGAACGAAGCTTCCAGTTTTTCGATTTCTGATTTCTGAGCAGGCGAGAGGTCGCGCTTTCCCAGCTCGACACTGGCATCCTTGATCTTTTTCAGCATGTGGCGCAATTGGCTGGCGGCGCGCTTCGCAGCCGAAGCCGGATTGTTCAGTTCGTGCGCCAGTCCTGCTGAAAGCTTTCCCAAAGAAGCCAACCGGTCTTGCTGTTGTTCGAGGCGCGTAACTTCCCGGATGCGATCAGACATCAATCCCACCAGACGCTGGGTCAGTACCGGCATCTTCTGGATGAGATCTGGGAACTGCGCGGCGGGAAATCGTAACGCGCGGCTCTCGGTCTCGGCCCGCCCACTCACAGTAAACGTTTTCATTCTGGAGAAAGGCAGCACGCCGGTAACATCGCCCGGCTCCAGGTCAAAGACGAAGGTATCGCCCCCACGCTCGGCCCGCCCCTGAAGATGGCCCTCAAGAATCACAAACATCGCATCGGCGGGAGCGCCCTGGCGAATGTACACGTCGCCCGCCTTGAGATTCATCTCTTCCGACTGACCGATGAACCAGTCGAGCTGATCGTCCGGCAAATCAGCGAATTCAGTGACACGACGTAGTTCCGATTTCTCGACCATTTACACCTTGCTCAAATATTGATGGATGAATTGCACCGCCACCGATCCTTCACCGACTCCCGAGGCCACGCGCTTTATAGAACCGTGGCGCACATCGCCCACGGCAAAGATGCCGGGAACATTGGTCTCGAGCAGGAACGGATCCCGGTCGAGCGTCCATCCCTTCGTGCGTTGCCCGTCACGGATAAGATCAGGCCCAGTCAACAGGAACCCGCGCTCGTCCCGCTCGACCACATCCGCCAGCCAATCCGTCCGCGGCAATGCCCCAATAAAAATGAACATCGAACTCGCGGGCACGCGCTCAATCTTGTTGGTGTCGGAACAAAGCACGGAAATTTCTTCCAGATGGGTTTCGCCATGCGCCTCGGCCACGCTGGCATGTGTCCACAGCTGGATGTTATGCGTTTCTTTAACCTGGTCGATCAAATATTGTGACATCGTGCTGGAGAGCGATTCGCCGCGCACAAGAATAATGACGCGCTCCGCGTATTTGGCAAAGTTCATTGCCGCTTGACCCGCCGAGTTCGCGCCGCCCACCACATAAACGATCTCACCCTTGCATGACAGAGCCTCGGTCGCGCCACCACCATAGTAGATCCCGGCACCCTGCAACCGGTCGATTCCCGGAATCTCCAGCCGCCGCCACTGCACCCCTGTCGCAATCATCAGCGCGTGACATGAGATCTCGTTTCCATCCGAAAACTTGACGATGCGGTAAGGCCCCTCTACTCGGGCGCCAACAGCTTCCTGCGACAGGATTTCCACTCCGAAGCGCTGCGCCTGCACTACCGCACGCCGGGCCAGATCGGTGCCACTGAGTCCGGCGGGAAATCCCAGATAGTTCTCGATGCGGGAACTCATCCCAGCCTGACCGCCGGGCGCTTCCCGCTCAATCATCACCGTGTGCAGGCCTTCGGAAGCTCCATAAACGGCAGCGGCCAAGCCTGCCGGTCCTCCGCCTACAATCGCCAGATCATAGAAAGTGGTTTGGGCGCGGGTCCGAAGCCCGACCTTCTGCGCCACATCCGCGGGAACGCCCTCAAGAAGCTTCGTTCCATCCGGAAAAAGCACTACGGGTAAACTGGCGGCTTCTGGCCCCAGAGCCTCCAGCAGCCGCTTGGTCTCCGGATCGTTGGCGGAAAGCTCCACGTCAGTCCACTCATAGGGGACGCGGTTTCGCGCCAGGAAGTCCCGCAACTCATAACTCTTGGGCGACCAGCGCGTGCCCAGCACGCGGATTCCTTCAAACGCGGGATGGAAGGAAGCCTGCCAGTCATCGAGCATGTCATCCAATTGCGGATACAGGTGCTCCGCCGGAGGATCCCACGGCTTCAAGAAGAAATAGTTGATGCTGGCCTGATTGATGGCGCTGATTGCGGCGCTCGTGTCCGCATAGGCAGTGAGCAACGCCCTCTTGGCAGCGGGAAAGATTTCCATTGCCTGTTGCAGGAATTCCACGCCGTCGATGCGCGGCATGCGCTGGTCGGCAAGCAGCAGAGCCACGCTGTCATTGCGGACCTTCAACTGCTTCAGCAGATCGAGCGCCGCCTCGGGCGAATCGCTTCCGATCACCCGATATTCAGCGCCATACTGCGATCGAAGATCGCGCTCGATCGCCCGCAAAACATCAGAGTCGTCATCCACGCTCAGCAAAATTGGTTTCGGCATGCTCGGTCCCGGTTCCAGGCAAGGAAATGATTGCACACTTTCGCGTTCTCTGGCGTCGAGGTGGCTAGGTACAAGTTGCTTAGATACAGGAAAGCGCAATTCGGTCGCGCAAAGTGAAGGAGGATCTCGACGCGGGGAGCACGGAAGAGTTGCTGGAAGAAGTGAAGATGAGCAGACCTGCAGTCGTTATGGTCGCAGTGGCTACGTATCTGCGAGAGTCGCCGTACTCCGCCCCGGCTCAAGCCGGAGCGGAGTACAAGCAGCCCGACTACTCTTGCGAAGGATGCAACACGCGGAACGTACTGCCTCCGTTGGACCAGACGAGCACCAGCGCATCCTGCCCCTTCGGAACATTCGACAGCGCCTTGGCCACGTCGTCGGAAGACTGTTGGGAGTGCCGATTCACCTCGACGATCACATCACCGCGCTCCAGGCCGGCGTTGTCGGCCGGACTGCCCGGCTGCACATCCTCAACGACTGCGCCATGAACATCGCTTGGGATCTGCATCTGGTCGCGTTCGCCCTGGCCCAAATCGCCAAGGCTCAGTCCCCAGCGGCCTTTCCCGTGCTCCGTTCCAGAGGTCGCCGTGCCGCTGGCCGCGCCCATCGCTTCCAGGGTAACTGGAACGTCGATGGTCTTGCCGTCACGCACCACTTCAAGCTTGACGGTATCGCCAGGATGCTTCTGCCCAACTTCCATCTGCAACTGTCCGGCATCCGTCACGGATTGCCCGTTCAGTTTGGAAATGACATCGCCCGTGCGCAGGCCAGCCTTTCCCCCAGCAGAATTAGGCTCGACCTGAGTCACCACCGCTCCAGTCGCGTTGCTCATCTGGAAAAACTTGGCGTTGTCCGGGGTCACATCCGAGATGCCAATTCCGATGAGTGCGTGACTGACTTTGCCGTCGCGGATCAAGGTCTCCACCGTAGGCTCAACAATTTGAGTAGGAATCGCGAAGCCCATTCCCGAGAACGAGCCGTTCGATGAGATCAGGAAGGTGTTGATTCCGATCAGTTCGCCGCGCGCGTCGACCAGCGCGCCACCCGAGTTTCCGGGATTGATGGCGGCGTCGGTCTGAATGAACTGTCCGGGCTTGCGGCGATCGCTCGCATCCGGATTCGGACGGTTGAGCGCGCTGACGATGCCGCGCGTCACCGTGAAGCGGAATCCGTACGGGTTGCCGAAGGCCAGCACCGTCTGTCCCGGACGAAGCTTGGCCGAATCACCCCAGGGTACGCTGGGCAGGTTCTTCGCATCCACTTTGATCACTGCCAGATCCGTCAGCGGGTCAGTTCCGATAACCTTCGCCGCCAGCACCTCACGGTTGGTCATGGTGACGCGAATGTCGGTGGCCCCTTCGACTACGTGATTGTTGGTAACGATGTAGCCGTCGGGGGAAATAATCACACCACTGCCCAAGCCATGCTCCACTCTGTTCCGGGGCATTTTCGGGAAATTGAACTGACGTCCGAAGGGCGTTCCGCCGAACGGAGCGAAGAATTGCTGCATGTCGTCAGAGGAGTCGTCGCCGGCCTTTTCCGCGCTCGGCTTCGACGTCACGGTTACGTTCACAACGGCGGGAGTTACCCGGGCTGCCAGCGTTTCCATGGCGCGATCGAGCGTGAGTAAGGCGGCGACACTGTTCTCGTCAAGCGGCGCGGCGGCAGGAGCCGCCACGGCTGCTTTCGCGCCGTGGGCGAACTCGTAGCTAGCGAGCGAACCGACAGATACTATTGCAACCACGGCGACGAGCAGGCGCCGGGTCAACTTCGTTTTCCAACTGTTCATTTCATTTCTCCTTGTAACTAATTGTTTAGTTGTTACCATCAAAAAAATTTGCCTACGTCTTGTTGGCGATAGGACTCCTTGGCGCTGCATCCTGAGTCGGATTCGCCCAGGTAACCCGCCAAACACAAACGCTCCACATCCAGGAACCCGGACCCAAGCGCTGAGCCGTTCGGATTATCAACACCGTCTCCGCTGCTGGCACAGCACTCACATTCGTTTCCCCGGTCACGATGTCAACCGGGCTGCGCTCTGTGTCGTCGTTTAAACGTGCCGCTACCACCTGTGGAGCATCGGACCGCTGTTCGAGATGACGTCCGGGAAGATGTTTGGCAACGGGTCCGATAGCTACCGCGGCATGCCGTTGGGGAATTTTCTTAAGCGATGACAATGACGACGAACGCATACGCAACGCCGCAGGAATCACGGTCGCCCCAGAGATCTGGGATTGACCAAGCAGCGCCGGGTGCGCGTCATCGGTCTGAAGCGCCTGCGCGTTCGGCTCAAACGCCACGAACTGCGGAACACGCGGCAGGACCGTGAGACAGAGCAAAGAAAAAGCGCCCATGAAACCGAGAGCTGGTTTCCAGACATTTCTCGTATTCGGCCGCCCCGCGTCAAGAATCCGCGCCAGGCGCAAAGAAGCCTCGCGGGCGCGATGGACGGCGGCCTGCGCCATCCCCCAACCCCGCCGCGCCATACTTTTCTCGAGCACCGCGACTAGGCATTTCGCATATCCGCGCGGGTTGGCGGTTTCAGCCAGCACCTGATCGTCGCAGGCCATCTCCCGCTCCAGCGAAAGCCGGCGCTCAATCCACCACACTGCCGGATGAAAAAAGAATACCGCCCGCACAAACTTCTGCAGCAGATTCGTCCAGGCGTCCCCACGACGCAGGTGCGCGAATTCGTGGAGAAGAATGACGTTCAATTCCGCAGGACTAAGCTCTCGCAGAGCCCACACCGGAAGGACAATCATCGGCTTGAAAAAGCCGAAGGCCGCAGGCACGCTCACCCGCTCAGACGTGGCCAGGGTTACCGATTTTGCCGAGGTAAACTCGGCCAAAGTTGTTCGCATTGCGGCGTCGGACTCCGACTCGTCGATCGCGACGCAACTCCTGCGCAGCGCGCGCAACCGCCAGAGTCCAATGACCAGGCGCAGGATCGCGACAAACGCCGCCAGAACCCACGCAAGAAACAGGAAAACTCCCCAGCCGCCGGGCAAGGTGATCACAGGCCGCATCCCGCCCGCCGCCATAACTGGAAGAGGATGTCCGCTCGTGATACCGCCGATCAAAGGCAGTCCAGCCACAGCGAGCAGAGCCACAAACCAGACTGCAAATCGGGTTCCCGAATTCCGCTGGCGCAAAACACGCAACATCACCCCGGCGAACAAAGCAATGAGCAACCCTTCCGGAAGCGAATTCAGAGTATGGCCGATCGCCATCTGAGCAACGCTCTCTAACTGTGGCCAGATCATTGCTCACCGCTCCGTTCCAGCATCTCTCGCAGCCGGTCAAGTTCCTCCGGTTCGATGCCGCGGTCCTCAAGGATGTTCAAGACCAGTTGCTCGTGGGAGTTCCTGAAGAAACGGCCAGCCAGGTGACGAATCTCCGACCGCGTTGCCTCTTTTTGCCCGACCAGCGGAGCGTACACGTGCGCGCGGCCGTCTTTGGAATGCTTGACGTAGCCCTTGCGCTCCAGTACCCGGATGGTGGTCAAAACAGAGTTGTAGGCCAGCGCGGGCTTTTCGGATAGCGAATCCAGGATCAACTGGACTGTACCGAACCCCTTCAGCCACAACACGTTCATGATCCGCAGTTCGGCTTCGGTAAGAGTCTCGGACTGTCTTCGCGGCACCGGCCGTCCTCCTGTAGCCCTTTAGACGAGTCAAATCAGGAAAGGTAACTAATTCTTTAGTTGCACATCGGGGCCTTCGGGGTTGCCCTCGGAGATCACGGAGGAACCGGGGCGCGGGAGCCAGCGAATCTGGAACAAAAAAATTCACAGATCGATCCGCGTAAAATATCTGGAATCAGCTAGTTAGCGGATTTTGGATATGTGTCGAATCCGGCTAAAGTATTGGAAACAAAGGAGTTACTCGCAAGAATATTCCATTCAAAGGGCTTACGGGTCATGCTACGTGCAAGTGCTAACAAATTCCGGTGATGCCGTCCGTAAAATATTGCATTCACGGTAGTTATCTCATTGCTATTCGAATGTCAGAGAGCCAATGCCTAGAGAGATATGATTTCAGTTTCAGGGATCGAGGTCAAGGAAATTCCGGAAATTGGAGGATTCGGACTGCGCGCGCGCGATAGTCCAGCCGCGCCGGGTCATGTTTCCATCCGTCGTGCTGAGCGAGCCATCATGAACGCAGAATCTGGAGCAACCCGCTGGCGGGCATGATTATCTCCCGTCGCTATTTTGATGCCACTACCGCGTGCAACGTTCCTATAGTCAAAGCGATTGGGGGTTGCCTGCATGCGCCATGCTTCCTGGATTCTGGCACTGTTTGCTATGACGTTCGGTTTTGGCAGAGGGTCAGGGTCGCTACTGACTTGGAGCCTGCCCGAACATCCCGACCCGCCTTTCGCAACGCAACTACGCAAAATGCCTGTGGTTATTCAGATCACGTGCAAGGGTCGCGACGGCAAAATGTTTTCAGGTAGGGGAACTGGGTTTACGGTCGCATACGTCAACCCTAGGCTACCCAGTGGCTCATACTTCCCTTACTTTGTGACAAATCGCCATGTCGCTGAGTGTTGGGACGAGGAAGGGCGACCGAGGGAGATTCAGTCAACCTCTTTGTGGATAAACCTAAAAGGAGGAGGGTCCGTCACCGAAGCCCTTTCTAGCGCTCGTTGGTACTTTCCGACAGACGAGTCTGCGGATTTGGCTGTTACAATGCTTAGATTCAACCGAAACGCGGATCTTCTTGCGGTGCCATTGATAGCTTGGCGTTCACAAAGGATTATTTTCCGCCGACAATGTCGGTGAAGGGGCCATGATGGTTTTGTCAGGATACTTGCTACCAACTTGAGGGTAACGCCGTTCAGCCGCTGATTCGAGAAGGCATCCTCTCGATGATTCCCGAAGGGCCAATTCGAACAACAACAGGAAAACGGGGACCGTTATCTCGGACGATGTTCATATCTTTGGCGGTAATAGCGGATCGCCCGACTTCATCACCGCGACTGGCTTTCGTGAGGGCAAGAAGATCCAATTGACAGACGATTACCACTTCTTAGGCGTCGTGAACGGCTATTACTGCGAGCGACTCAGACTTCGCGCTTCAGATTGCGACGACCGTGTCCGTGAAACAGCGCGCAAACAATGGGGTCAGCATGTTCGTCCCTGCCGATATTGCTCAATTGGGCCTTATCCTCAATAATCGGACTTTGAAAAGGATGCGCGACTCGGTCGTACCAGCACACGGCAACCGCACCGCGGTCTCCTCCCCACAGTGAATGTGAGAAGACTCGTGACAAGCGAGTGGCCGGGCCCAGCCTGGCCGCTGACCGCTGCTCTATAATCACCCGATATGTCGCCCACCGCGGACACTTCCGTCGCCGCCTCGCATTGCCTACGAGCCAGTCATTGGCCTCGAAGTGCACGTTCAACTTTTGACGGCGTCGAAGATTTTCTGCTCCTGCTCCACCCGCTTCGGCGCTCCGCCCAACACGAATGTTTGCCCGGTGTGCCTGGGGATGCCCGGAGCGTTGCCGGTGCTGAACCGCAAGGCGGTCGAATTCGCGACGCGGGCCGCGATGGCCCTGAATTGCCGCATCAATGAAACGTCGATCTTCGCCCGCAAGAACTATTTCTATCCCGACCTGCCCAAGGGCTACCAGATCTCGCAATACGACAAGCCGCTAGCCGAGCAGGGATACATCGAAGTGCCGAGTACGAAGACGGACGCCGGAACCCAGAAACGGAGAACTGAAAGCCGGGAACTGGGAACTGGCAAGAAGATCGGGATCACCCGCGTGCATCTCGAAGAAGACGCCGGCAAGAGTCTGCACGAGGGCTTTGCCGGCTCCGACGAAAAGACCGCCATCGACCTCAATCGTACCGGCGTGCCGCTGATCGAGATCGTCAGCGAGCCTGAAATCGCCACCCCCGACGAGGCTTACGAATACCTCACGCGGCTGAAGGAGATCATCCTCTACACCGGGGTCAGCGACTGCAACATGGAAGAGGGATCTCTGCGCTGCGACGCCAACGTCAGCGTGCGCCCCCGCGGCCAGAAAGAGTTAGGGACGAAGACCGAAATCAAGAACGTGAACTCGTTCCGCTTTATTCGTGAAGCGCTGATCTATGAAATCACCCGCCAGATCGGAGTCATCGACGGAGGCGGCAAGATCACGCAGGAAACCCGCCTCTACAACGCACACGAAGGCAAGACCTATAGCATGCGCTCGAAAGAGCAGGCGCACGACTACCGCTATTTTCCCGAACCCGATCTGCTGCCGCTGGTGGTCGACGAGAGGTGGAAGTCCGAGATCGCGCAGACATTGCCCGAGCTGCCGGAAGCGCGCCGCGCGCGGCTAGTCAAGGAATATGGCATCACCGAATACGACGCGCAGGTGTTGACGGTTTCAAAGTCGCTTGCCGATCAATTTGAGTCGGCAGCGAAGGCGGCGAAGAATCCCAAGCGCGTGGCGAACTTAGTTCAGAGCGAACTGATGGGCCGCCTCAAGGCTCAAGGCGTATCGATTGAGCAGTCTCCGATTTCGATGAAAGGTGTAGCGGCATCGTCCGATCTGGTCGAGAGTGGCGCCATCTCCGGCAAGATGCTCAAGGATCTTTACGATCTCAGCTTCGAGCGCGACAAAGACTTCCCCGAGGTTTACGAAGCCGAAGGCCGCCCCCAGCAGTCGTCGGACACTTCCGCGCTGGAGAAGATCATCGACGAAGTGATTGCCGCGAATCCCAAACAACTCGAGCAATACCGCGCCGGCAAGAAAACCATGCTCGGATTCTTCGTCGGCCAGGTGATGAAGGCGTCCAAAGGTCAGGCCAATCCCCAGGCGGTGAATGACCTGTTGATTAAGAAGTTAGGATGATTTTGATGTGACTGACGTAACCTGATTTTATTTTTCCTCTCCCGCTAGGATGAACCTAGAGAGCATTCATGAAACTCAAACTGGACCGCATCATTAGCGTTGCGACGCTGGCAGCTTTGCTCGTAGCCATTGTTCTGCTGTTGAAAAGGCCAGCGTCGGTTGCGCCACCGACCCAGGCTCCGGATACGGCCAGCGCCCAATCATCTAATTCCCAATCCTCGAACCAGAAAGTGGACCAGCCGGAGCCGACCGCAAGACAAGCTCAGCCAACGCAGAGTGGTGGCGGATTTTTCGGGGGGTATTCCGCGCCACCTCAGCCCAGCCAGAGTTCGTCAGCACCACAGAGCTCGAAGGCTGAAGCGCACATCAACTCCGACGCGGTGGGCGCTGCGATCAACAAACTGCTGGGCGCGAGTGGGGTAGGCCTGTCTCCGGACTCGAACGTCGGCGACGGTGCGCCAAATATCAAAGATCAAAAGGTCACCTATGAACGAGACACGGTCCACGGAGAGTTTCTGACGGAAATTGCGGGGAAAGACGTCTGGATCTCAATTTCCGGACACATGGGTCAGAAGGATGGGTATGCCACGTTCGATCCCACCGAGTTCAAAGTTGGAGGCGTGGAGGTGCCCGTATCGCTGGTAAATCCTGCGCTGCAAAGAAAGCTGGCAGAAGAACGGGATCGACTCAAGCTTACGGAGCCGGCGAAGTAGGGAAGACGCGGCACCACACCTTCACCTTCGTCCTACACGATTCTCTGTCGCTACCTTTGCGTACCATTTTCCTGATTCCTTGATGGTGCGCTGCTGCGTTTTGAAGTCCACATAAGCCAGGCCGAAGCGCTGGCTGAAGCCTTCCGCCCATTCGAAGTTGTCGAGCAGAGTCCACGCATGATAGCCACGGACGTCGGCGCCGTCGGTGATGGCGCGCGCGAGCGCCTGCAGATATTTCCGGTAATAGTCGATACGATCCGTATCGTTAATCATGCCGTTCGGGCCGGGACCGTCGTTGTAGGCGCATCCGCTCTCGGTAATCTCGATCTGCGGCCGGTTGAAGTCGCGGCTGATGCGCGTGACGATGTCGTACATTGCCTGCGGCCAAACTTCCCATCCGTTGCTGGTTCTCGGACCCTGCGGGCTGTCCGTCATCGTTACCGGGAAGAGCCACTGCTGGGTGTGCGCGATCCGCTCGATCGCGGTGGGCGCGCGGGCGATGATGCGGCGGTAGAGATTGATGCCGATGAAATCCAGCGGCACCCGGGTCCTGTCGAGGTCGCCGGATTTGATCCGCATGGCAATCTCCGGAAGAAACGACAGCGCTTCCGGATAGCGACCCTTGAGCGCCGGCTCCAGAAACCACAGGTTGGTGATGGCGTGAGCGCGCTCGGCTGCCGTCCGGTCCGCTTCCGAGTCAGTTGCGGGCTCCCATGACTGCATGCTGAATGCGGTTCCTATCCGCGCTGAAGGACAGGTTGCCTTTAACGCCCGGAAACCCGCGCCCTGCGCCAGGTTCACCGTATGCGACGCGCGCAGGAAGTCGATGATGCTGTGGTGTCCAGGAGCGTGGGTGCCTTCGAGGTAACCTACATAGGTGACGGCGAAAGGTTCGTTGAACAGCATCCAATCGGAAACGCGATCACCGAGAGCGCGTGCAGCAATGTCGACATAATCGGCGAAGCGAGAAGCGGTGTCGCGATTAGGCCAGCCTCCGGCATCTTCCAAAGTCTGCGGTAAGTCCCAGTGAAAGAGCGTGACGAATGGACGAATTCGGGCTTCCAGCAAGGCATCGACGATGCGGCTGTAGTAATCGATTCCTTTGGAATTCATAGGACCGGAGCCGGCGGGCTGAATGCGCGGCCATGCAATCGAGAAGCGGTAGCTATTCAAATTCATCGCCTGCACGAGCGCGATGTCCTCGCGCCAGCGATGATAGGAATCGCAGGCCACGTCGCCGGTGTCGCCATTCTTGATTTTTCCGGGAGTATGCGCGAAGCGGTCCCAGATCGATTCGCCCTTGCCGTCTTCGTTCCACGCGCCTTCGATCTGATAAGCCGCGGTGGCGGCGCCCCAGAAGAAATTCCTGGGAAAGGTGACGTCGGAAGAAGCGTCGAACTGCATTGCATGGGAACCGGAGACAGCTGCGGAGCCCGCCGCACGAGCAGCATTCGACGATACGCTGCACGCCGAGAACAGACCGGCCGGCAGCGCGGCTGCAATGCCCGCGGCGAGTGTGGACTGCGTAAACTGTCGGCGGGTCAGACGCAAGGTAGAGAGCGGCTCCTTCAAAATAATACGCGAGGGGTCAATTGTGTTTGATGAGCTTCCCGGTCTTCTGTCCCGTCAGTGAGTTGTACAACGTCTCAAGGAACACATCCTGGTTGACGAATTCACCGGAGTACTTCTTCCAGGGATCGAGCAGTTTCGCTTCCTTCATCTGATCGAGAGTCTTGCCTTCTTTCAACGCCTTCTGCACCGCGTCGCGCGTTTCCTTCAGCATGACAAGATAAGTCCGGACGTCGTCCAGACTGGAAACTGGTCCATGCCCGGGAATCACTTTGACATCCGGCGGAAGCTGCGAGATTACCTGGGCCACGGCGTCGATCATGCCGTTAATGCTGCCGCCGCTCTCCACGTCAATGAAGGGGAAGCCGTAGGTGACGAAGTCGTCGCCCATGTGCACGACATTGGAATGAGGGAAGAAGATGATCGAGTCGCCGTCGGTATGTCCGGCGGGAAAAAAGAGGGCGCGGATGTCTTCGCCGTTCAGGTGTACGGTAACGTCATGATCGAAGGTGATAATGGGAAGGGCCTCGTGAGGCGCGGGTTTCATCTCCATGTGGATGGAGCCGCCGTTGCCGCCGCCACCGCCGGTCTCCAGGCGTTTGCGCACATTGTCTTGCGCGATGATGGGCGCTTGCTTCTGGAAGTAGGCGTTGCCGCCAGTGTGGTCGGGGTGATAGTGCGTGTTGATGATGAAACGTACGGGCTTGTCGGTGATGCTTTTCAATGCGGCCTGAATCTTGTCGGCTAGCGGGGCGTATTGGTCGTCGACGATGACGATGCCATCGTCGCCGACGGATGCGCCGATGTTTCCGCCGGCACCCTCGAGCATGTAGACGTTGCCTGCCACCTTCGAGACCTTCATCTGAACTTTGCTGAAATCCTGGTCCTGAGCGGTAGCGAAAGTGCTGAGCAGCAGGCAAGAGGCGAGAAGAATCCAAACTCTGGGCATGATCGTCCTCGATTTCATTTTGACCACGGGCACACATTCTAAACCGGAATGGGAAAGCGTGCGCACTTCAGGCGAAAGCCTGGTTCTGGGAGACTTGTTCGACGCGTCAATTGCAGCATGAACTAACAAGCTTCGTGAAGCGCAAAATACGAGCTTGCACTCACTTTGAACCTGCCAGAGCGCTGGCCGTTGTGGAGTGGTCTGCTCGCGAAGGAGCACCGCCGATGCACGTACGCGCCAACCAAATCAATCCCAACGCCCAACTGGATGCTCTATATTCCGCGCAAAAAGCGGCAGCCAAACGAGAGACGGCGCGCACCAGAAAGAAGTTGTCGGAGTTTGCCTCGGAGTTGGCTGGCGAGGCGGAGTCCGGAGAAGCGTGCATCGTAAGGCTCGAGGGACGGGAAGAGTCTCAGGAAGATGACGAAGCAGCAAAATGAGCAGGGTAGTCGGAAGAAACAGAAGGAAGGGGCGTGCGCAGACAAGGGGAACAATGATATTTCAGACTGGGCGTAGCCGGTTCAAGGTGCCGGGTCTTAAGGTGCTGGTCTTAGGTGCTAGGTCTTAGGATTTTGCCCAAGACCTAACACCCAAGACCTGAGACCGCTTCACTTCTTAGTGAGGTTCATGGTGGCAGGGGGTGCGGGCAGGGGCGGGAGTGGTGTAAGAAACGAGCAGCAAAGTCCGCGGATCATGCCGCGCGGTTTGCTTGCCGAGCTTGAGCTTAAGGGGATCGATTCGTGTTGGGTCGGGCTTCACGGTGACGCTTTTCTGTGCGTCTGTGGGCGCGGTGGCCAGCATCTTTACCGACATGACTGAGATTCCTTTCGTGTCAGGACTAAAATCCGACGCTTAAGAGATCCGTGAGGATCCCGGTTCAGAACGAAAATACGGCCACGCATCGAGTGAGGGGAAGATTGCGCGGCGAATAATAGAACGGCGCAAACGAGGTTGCGACGGAGAATTTGCGCGTGTTACGAAAAACGAACAAAGGCCACAGTGGAGGATCTGAAGGCCGCGCGCTGACTGCTCTTAGGGGAAGTCAGCGCCAGTTGCGCAGCAGTTTCTCCAGGATGCCGGCGGCAGTGCCGAGTTGGGCAAGTTCGGTGGTGGTTAGAGAATCGAGGTGGGCCGCGAGGTAGTCGATACGGCGGCGGCGTCCTTGCTGGAGAAGGCGGGTGCCTTTGGCGGTGGCGCGGATATGCAAGCGGCGAGCGTCGTGGGGGTCGCGAGTGATTGCGACCAGGCGGCTGCGCTTGAGTCCGGCGACGACGCGGCTCATGGTAGGCGGCTTGACCTGCTCGGCGGCGGCGAGCTCGCCGAGCGTCTTTGGGCTGCCAATCTTGGGCCCGGCAAAGACCAGCACGGAAAGCGCTGACAGTTGTGCCGGGCCCACTCCAGAAGCTACATCCTGCTGGCGGACGCGGCGCAGCAGGTGAATGGCGGCGGAATGAAGACGGTCGGCGGCGGCGATACTCTCCTGCCGCGGCGCGATGCTTTGAGGATTGACGGCTTCGGACTTGACTTTTGCCATCGAATATAGTTAGCTATGCTAACTAATTTAGCTATGGAGGTCAAGAACATGATCGCAACAGCTTCCGGAATTGGAATCACGCACCTGGGCCAGGTTGCCATCAACACAAAAGATGTAGACCGCGCGGCCACCTTCTACCAGGACAAGCTGGGTCTGAAGCTGCTGTTCAAGGCGCCGCCGGGGCTGGCGTTTTTTGATTGCGGCGGGGTGCGGCTGATGCTGACGCGGGGGGAGACGCCGGAGTTCGACCATCCCAGCTCGATTCTGTATTTTGCCGTGCCCGATATTCAGGCAGCATACGGAAAAATGAAGGGAAGCGGCGTGCACTTCGAGGAAGAGCCGCACCTGATCGCGAGAATGCCGGCGCATGACCTGTGGATGACGTCTTTTCGGGACACGGAAGGAAATCTGATGGCGCTGATGAGTGAAGTGACGCGGTAATGGCCGGGCCGCGGTTGCCATAGCCGGAGTCACTAGTGCGCCTGCCATGGCCGCTTTTCGATTGCCAAGTATGCGATGGGTGATTGAGAATCTGGGTGACGGGCGATGCCGTGTGACGATCTGGTGTGACGATCTGTGAAACCAGCACCTGCACTTTCAGCGTCGGGTTTTGGCAGTGCGTGGTTTGCGCTGTGCGTCGCGTTCGCATTGCACATCCTGGATGAAGCCACCACAGGGTTTCTCGCCGTTTACAACCCAACCGTGACCATTTTGCGTTCGCACTGGAGCTGGTTTCCCATGCCAACGTTCGAGTTTCGAGAGTGGCTCTCCGTCCTGATCGTGGCCTGCGCATTGCTGTTCTGCCTGACCCCAGTGGCGGCGCGCGGGATGCGCGGATTGCGGCCACTGGCGTGGTTTTATGCCGTCCTTATGTTTCTTAACGGACTGGGGCACACGCTGTTCACGATTCTGGGGCACACAGTGTCTTCGGTGGCGTTTCCGCGTCCGGCGCCGGGATTTTATTCTTCTCCCGTTCTCTTCGCGGCTTCCTTGTGGCTGATGGTACGGCTGCGGCACACGGCGCGAATGGATTTTCAATTGCCAACGGACTATTGACCCTCACAGTCAATAAAACTCGGCTTTGCGGCGCCGGACGGCACGGCGTCTACCCTGCTATCATCGTGGGCGGAGTGCGGTGAATGCCATGGAAGATCTGCTTGAAGACCTGGAAGACGACGAGCAACTTCCTTATATTTCCGGTTCAGGAGAAGGACTCATGGATGAAGGTCCAGGTTTGCATGCGAGTGCGCGACGCAATGAAGACATCGCGCTCGATCTGATGAAATTTATTGCAATGACTACAGGATACGGCCGAACCGCTTCTTCCGGCGTAGGTTTTCAGGGCACAGGTTCGGCGGCGAAGCCTGAGGAATACGCCAGCCACCTGCTCGAGTTATACGCAAAGTGCCGGGCAGCGGTGGAGGGGAAGAAGTAGCTAGTAGCGAGTACCGAGTTCCAAGTTCGCGCGAAGCCGTCCCTTTAGGGGCGACTTCTCGAAGTCGGAGCGCCTCACATCCGAAAAAAAAACCGCGACCTTGGAAG
>CAWKNF010000025.1:0-66371 GCA_963850805.1 uncultured Acidobacteriaceae bacterium
AAATCATGATGCCCGCGACCGGCCCGAGAAAAGCAGCGTAGCCGCCCAGCCAACCGAGGATGAATGTTTTGTAATCGGCGAGCAGCTTCCACGGCATCAATGCAATCCCCATGAAGCAGGTGATCACGCCGCCGGTTCGGAAGCTGATTCGCCGAGGCCACAAATTAGAGAAGTCGTTTGCCGGCGACACCACGTTAGCCCCTATGTTGACATTGAGCGTTGCCAGCAAAATCGCGATCAGCGAGATCGCCACAGCCACAGGAGAGTGAAAGCGGCTGAGCAGTTGCACTGGGTCCGAAATTGCCGTTCCGTAAATCACCACTGTGGCCGAGGTTACGGCGATGCCGATGAAAGCGTAGAGAGTCATCGTCGTGGGCAGAGCAAGAGCCTGTCCAATAACTTGTTCTCGCTGGTTGCGCGCGAATCGCGTGAAGTCGGGAATATTCAACGAAACCGTTGCCCAGAATCCCACCGTGCCATTCAAAGCCGGAATCAGAAACTTGAGGAAGTCGGAAAAGTTGTTAAACCGCGAAGGCGCGGCCAGCATGGGACCGAAGCCTCCCGCACTGTGATAGGCCCATGCCACAAGCAGCAAACCGACCCCCAGCAGTACCGGCGCGCTGATTCCCTGCAGAATGCGGATGTATTCAATTCCCATGAGAATGACGGCGAGGTTGATCAGCCAGAACAGAAGAAAGCAAATGGCGGTAGCGTAGGGGAAACCTTTCCATCCGGGAGCGAGCGTGGCTAGGAGAGTGCTGATCGCTTCGCCGCCGAACCAGGTCTGAATACCGAACCACCCGCACGCTACCAGCGCCCGTAGAACCGCGGCCACGTTGGCTCCCAGCACTCCGAACGAAGCACGTGCTAACACCGGAAACGGAACGCCGTACTTGGCTCCGGGGTGTGAATTCAGCAGCATTGGGACTAACACGATCACATTGCCCAGAAAAATAGTCATCATCGCCTGTTTCCAGTTCATCCCGCCCTGGATCAGGCTCGCTGCCAGCATGTAGGTGAGGATGTTGACCGACATCGAAACCCACAGGGCGGCGAAATTGTACGTCCCCCAATGCCGCCGATCGGCCCCGGCGGGTGCGAGGTCAGGATTGTAGAGCGGGCTGGATTCGATTCGAGATCGGAGATGCGGAGGTTCGGGAGTGGTCATGTGTTTCGATCAGGTAACATCGCTTTGGAGACTATGATTTTGCTTTGCAGCGTCCGGACGACTCGCGGTTCACTCGGCTGCCGCGGCATGGCCAGTCTGTGCGGTAATGGGTCCGTAGCTTTCCGGCCGGCGGTCGCGGAAGAACTGCCAAACTTTACGGACTTCCGCGATCATATCCAGATCGAGGTCTGCCACGACCACTTCGTCTTTGTCCCGGCTGGCCTGCGCGATAATCTTTCCGCGCGGATTGCAGAAGTAGCTCTTGCCGTAAAACTCACCGATGCTCCACGGTTTCTCGACACCCACGCGGTTGATGGCGCCGACGAAGTAACCGTTGGCCACGGCATGGGCGGGCTGCTCCAGTTCCCACAGATATTCCGAGAGGCCGGCAACGGTGGCTGAAGGATTAAACACGATCTCCGCACCGTTCAACCCCAGGATGCGCGCGCCTTCAGGGAAATGGCGATCGTAGCAAATGTAGACCCCGATCCGCGCATACTTTGTCTCAAAGACAGGGTATCCAAGGTCGCCGGGAGCGAAGTAAAATTTCTCCCAGAATCCGGGATAGCAGTGCGGGATGTGGTGTTTGCGGTATTTCCCCAGATAGCGGCCGTCGGCGTCGATCACCGCTGCAGTATTGAAGTAGACCCCTGGCATCTGCTCTTCATAAACCGGAACTACGATTACCATCCGATGCTTCGCAGCGAGCTTTTGCATGAGGCGCACGGTTGGACCATCCGGCACCCGTTCGGTGAGTTCATACCAGCGCTCATTTTGCTCCGCACAAAAATAAGGGCCGTAGAAAAGCTCCTGCAGGCACAGCACTTGGGCTTTTTTTCGAGCCGCCTGCTCGATCAACTTCAGGTGCTTGTCGATCATCGCCTTTCTGATCTGGGCAAGGGGACGATCCGTGCCGAGCGCATTGCTGGCTTGGATCAAGGCACAGCGTACATTTCGGGGCATGAGGATGCGACCTCCGAGGAACGCAACTATAGCAGAAAACATCAAACGAACGATCAACGGTTAACGGCGGTTATCTCCCTGAAGGGAAAAGTCGTCTTAAGTCTGCGTAATGCCATCTCCGTTGACACAATCGGCAGCGCCCAATAGACTCGGTTTTCTCCCGGTTCTCACTAAGAAAATATGGCCAGGCGCCCTCGCATTGCGGTGGTGGGAAGTGCCAACATCGATCTCACCACATTCGTGGATCGTTTTCCTAAGGCTGGGGAAACGATCTTCGGGCAAAAATTCAATCTTGGGTTCGGGGGCAAAGGCGCGAATCAGGCAGTCGCTGCTCGTCTGTGTGGCGCGGAAGTGTTCATGGTGGCGCGGGTTGGGAGCGACCTGTTTGGTCCAGCCACCATCGATAACTTTAAGAAACTTGGTATCGACGCAACTCACGTGAAGCAGGTTGAGGGAGTATCCAGCGGCGTCGCTCCGATATTCGTCGAGCCTAACGGACAAAACCGCATTCTGGTAGTGAAAGGGGCGAACGACGCGCTGAAAGCGGCCGATGTTGACGCCGCGGCCGATACGTTGAAAGCCGCCGATTGTATCGTTCTCCAGTTCGAGATTCCTCTCGAAACCGTCTACTACACGCTGGCATTTGCGCGAAAGCATAGGATTCGCTGCATCCTGAACCCGGCACCCGGTCAGCCCGTCGACATGCGTGCTCTGTCCGAACTCGATTACTTCATTCCGAACGAGAGCGAGGCCGAATCCATTACCGGAATCGCGGTCCGTAATGTCGGAGACGCGAAGAACTGCGCGGACAAACTGGTTGGAAGCGGCATTCGCCGCGTCATCATTACTCTGGGAGCTAACGGTTCCCTGCTGGCAGGCCGCGGGATAAGCGAGCACGTGCCTCCGTTTGCAGTAAAGAGTATCGACAGCACAGGCGCGGGCGACGCATTCATCGGGAGTTTCGCCGTATTTCTCGCGGAAGGAGTACCAGAACTAGAGGCGGTGCGGCGCGCCAACCTGTATGCCGGACTTTCGACTACAGGCGTCGGAACGCAAACATCCTTCTATGATCGCACGCGCTTTGATGCAGAATGGGCTGCTAGAGTGGGACGTTAGTTCGCCTGTCGCCGTCTCATGAAACAAACCCAATCCTCGGAAGGCGGCAACGGCTTTTCGCATAACCGGCAAAACAGCAGGAAAGTACGGGCTAATATTTTCATACTAGCGAAAAGTCTTGACTTCCGATGGATCGGAGATTTATAAGGCCGTCCTATAGTACAAAACCATCCCAAGTCGAAGCCAACGGGAGAGGTGCGTGTTTCACGCGGCGCGGGGGCCGCCGAAAGGGTTGCAATGCTGCATAAGAAGGCGCTGCTCGTTATGGTTGTCTGTTCGCTCGCATTCTCAGTCTGTCCGCTCCTGTACGGCCAGGCGACCGGCAGTTTTTCAGGCACTGTTTCCGACAAAGCAGGCGCTGTGGTTTCGGGCGCGACGGTGAAGGCTACATCGCAGGGCACAGGCGTCTCTCGCGAGGCGAAGACTGACGATTCAGGACACTACCTGATCCCCCTGCTGCCTGTCGCGGTCTATACGATCCGGGTGGAGGCCCAGGGTTTCGGGCCCGCCGAGCAGAAGGATGTTCGGCTGCAGGTCGACGAGAGTCGTGAACTGGATTTCACTCTTGTCCCCGCCTCGGTCTCGACCGCGGTCGAAGTGAGCGCCACCGAAGTAGCTGTCGAGACTGCGAATCCGACACTCGGTCAGGTGATCACCTCCGAGCAGGTGGCTGAACTTCCGTTAAACGGCCGCGACTTCGTGCAGTTGGCCACACTCACTCCGGGCACAACCCAGGAGACGAACCCCAACAGCTTCTTCAACGCGGGCCCCAGCAGCGAAGTCTCGACGCGAGGAACGTTTTCCTTGTCGGTGGGTGGATCGCGGGCCCAGAGTACGGACTGGCTGCTTGACGGCAACGACAACAACGAACTGACCGCGGGTGGAATCGCGATTCTGCCTTCGATTGACGCCATCCAGGAATTCAAAGTCCTGACCTACAATTACTCGGCGGAATGGGGCACACGCGCGGGTCCGACGGTGCTGGTGACGACAAAGTCAGGCTCAAATAAGTTTCACGGCTCGCTGTTTGAGTTCTTCCGCAACACCAAGCTCGACGCCAAGAATTATGATTTCGGTGTCCCGTCCCCCAATCAAAAGTTCAATCTGAACGAGTTCGGTGGTGCGCTGGGCGGCGCTATTCAGAAGGACAAGACGTTCTTCTTCGTTGACTATCAGGGTAAGAGACAGCGGCGCGGAGTGCCGTTTACCGGCCTGGTTCCCACGAAGGCGATGATCGACGGGGATTACACCCTCGACCCGTTTGGGGTGGCACGGCCGGGGTTTGCTGTCGGGGCGCCTACGGTGAATGCCGACAATTTCCCCAACATCTCCAATCTCTTCACATTTTCGCCATTCGAATGCGACGGTTCGGGTAACCCAATTCCCGCGGTGGGCGGTGTGCAGACAGGCGGTTCTCCCTGCAACAAGATCCCGTCAAATATGATCGACCCAACGGGCCAGAAGATCCTCGAACTCTATCCTCAGAGCAATGCGAGCAACCCAGCTCTAGGCTTTAACTTTACCAATACGCCGGTGCGGAGCATCAATGAAGGAGAGTTCGATGTTCGGCTCGATCATCAGTTTTCGAGCAAGGATTCCGCGTTTGCCCGCTTCAGTTATGACCAGGCCGTTTCGTTTGTTCCCGGCGGCAGCCCTCCGGGGTTCGCTGAACTCAACACCTTTGGCAGTTCAGAGAACATTCAAAACCACGGCCGGAACATTGCCGTTTCTGAGACCCACGTACTCTCCGATCGCACCGTGAACCAGGTGAACGCCGGGTTTAACCGTATTTTCAACCATTTCACATCGGCGCAAAGCGGTACTTGCTATGCTGCCGCGATTGGCATTCAAGGTGCCAATCTGGGCAGCGCCTGCGATAGCACGACCACCTACCCCGCGAGCCTGAACCAGTCGACCAAAGACTGCATTAGTTGCGGGATGACGTCCGTGCTGACGGGTGGGGGTTACTGGTCCGTGGGCGACCGCGGGTTTTCACCGTTCCAGGGGGGCACAAATGTGTTCTCCATTTCTGATTCGTTTGACATGATTCGCGGCAAGCACGACATCCGTGTTGGCATGGGAATCCGAGCTCAACAGATGAACGTAGAGAGCGACGCCTTCCAGGACGGCTTCCTGATCCCGTTCGGTATCAGCGGCGACGACACGGCGGATCTCCTCTTAGGCCAAGCCGGTCTGGGGATTCATGATCAGACATTCCGTGGCGCCACGACCGGCCGCCGCTGGAAGCTGTATCGGCCCTTCGTCCAGGACGATTGGCGGGTTTCGAGCAGCTTGACCCTGAATCTTGGCTTCGCCTGGGCTTTTACGACGCCGATCACGGAAGCTCAGAATCGCCAGGCAAACTTCGATTTTGCCACCGGTAAGCTGTACATCGCCGGGAACAATTCGGCCTTTTCTTCCGCGCTTGTGGGGTGTAGCTTCTGTGTCCCCTCAAACTCTGATGTTGGAATTCAACTCGACAAGACCGCGATCGAACCTCGGATCGGCTTCGCGTGGAAGCCGCTCAAGAGTCAGAACACGGCAATCCGTGGCGGATACGCGATCTTCCATGACTCGTCATGGAATCAGGGTGGGCAGGGGCTGTGGGAGAACCCGCCATACTTCGCCGAATCGGACAATTTCAACGGTGTCCCGAATTGTCCGTTTGGTAATACGACGCTTAATTGTGGCGTGCAGCGCGTGTTCTTGCAGAGCCTCGCTGGTGGGGCGATCGGGCCCTATACTGCGCCCCCGCCCATCAACACTTTCCCCGGCACCGTGTACTCGCAAAATCTCAACTTCAAACAGGGGAGGGTGCAGCAGTTCAACTTGAACCTAGAGCATCAGATTCCTGGAAACATTGTGCTGACGGCCGGTTACGCGGGATCCCGTAGTTCTCACATCCTGGTGGACGGGTTGAACCTCAACGTCAAGTCGCCGTCGGCATGCGGAACGGTCTCCGGCTACACGCTGGGCTGCGGCTATACCCCGACTCCATCGCCCTTCGGTACTATTTCGAACCAGAACGACGACGGTCAAGCCACGTATAACTCTTTCCAAGCCAAGGCTGAGACCAAGAGCGCGCGGCACGGAATCTACGCTTTGATCAGCTATACATACGCCCATACCTACGACTCTGGTTTTGCGGACGGCCTGGGTTCGTTTCCCGGTGCTACTTATTTTCCACTGCCGGGGACGCACAACTCTGACTGGAGCCTTTCTCAGCTCAACCTTAACCACCAATTTACGGGCAGCGTGATCTATGATCTGCCGTTCGGCAAGGGCAAAGCCTTCGGAAGCAATTGGAATGGGGCTGTCAATGCCATTGCCGGCGGTTGGGAGGTGGACGTAATTGAACGCGCGATTTCGGGGTTCCCGTTGTTCGTAGTGGACAGCAACAATACGTCTGGAGTGAATTTCCAATGGAACGGAAGCAGCCTGATACGGCCCAATGAAGTGGGGAATCCGAACGCAGGGGGTGGGGTAGCGGCCAATCCGGGGTGCAACGCGCCGGCGCGCGTTCACACCTTACAGAATTGGTTCAACCCCTGTGCGTTTGAGGAGCCGTTACCCGGGGAACTCGGAACCGCTCCTCGCGCTCCGTTGAGCGGGCCTCGCTTTATTAATAGCGATTTGTCCTTCGTGAAGCATTTCGCGCTGCCTTACGAAGGCATGCGGGTTGATTTCCGGGCGGAGTTTTTCAACCTGTTCAACCATCCACACTTCTACCTGCCGGGCAGCAGCGGCGTCAGCAACATGCAGGATGTCGCTGCGCCCTCTAGTTTTGGCGTCATCAGCTCTACGCTCAACGACCCGCGTGTCGTGCAGTTTGCCCTTAAGCTTGTTTTCTAGGGCGGGCCGGGCTCGTGTTTCAGGCTGGGCTTGACCCAGTCTGGCCTTCGGTTTCGAAGCGAAGGGCAAGGCTCTTATTGCAGTTGCGTCGCCGATGTTGTTGTCGCGCTGCTGACAAACAAACTGTCTGGGGTTCATTCCGACTTCGAACGTTGCGCCGGATATACCGGTGCAGGTCGCAATCTAACCAGCGTACACGCTATTGCTCCAAGATTGTGCTCCTGGAAGCTGCTTTCGCCGCAAGATCCCCCGCCCGCTGAGGCCGTTTGGTATCTGCCAGATATAATGGTGCAACTCCTGACGTGTCCTCACGTTTAGAATTGAATGCCCTTCCTACACTTTCAGCGAAGGATCGTGGTTAGGCTGGCCGCCCTGGTGATGGTCACGCTATTGGGGGGTAGCGGTGCGGGCCAGGAATCTCCCGCGGTGGCGCCCGTTGCTGGAGATACGCCAGAGGCGCATCTGGGCAAGGGCTACGACGCCTTGAAACAGGATATGTACGAGGTGGCCGTCAGCGAATTTCGAGCCGCCCTGCAACTCGATCCAAGTCTTCTTCTAAGAGCACGCTTTCCTTTAGCCGTCGCGCTTTTCGAATCGCATAAGTCCGATGAAGCCCGCCGGGAGCTGGAAATTGTACGCCATGAGGTTGGGGATCATCCCAATGTTCTGTATTACCTTGGAAGGCTTGACCTCGAGCAGCGCAACTTCGACGGCGCTATCCGCAACTTAAAGGAAGCGGCCACCGCCAAACCCAAGCCGCCTTTCCCCGACACGGCGTACTATCTCGGGTTTGCTTACTTCAAATACGGCGATTTAGCGAGCGCCGAGAAGTGGCTGAAGGAAGCTGCGCGGCTCAATCCCCGCGACCCTCTCGCGCTGTATCAGCTGGGATTCGTGTACCGCAAGGAGGGGCGCGAAGAAGAAGCAACGAAAACCTTGGCGGCCTCGGAGGATTTGCGCCGGCGCGAAGACAATGAGCCCTTGCTAAAGTCTGAGTGCGGAAGAAGGCTGGATCAGGGTCCCCGGGATGAAGCGCGCAGCTTTTGCGAGCAGTTGTATGCACCTGACGACGCAGCAAGACTGACTGCGCTCGGCACGATCTACGCGCAACACCGAGACCTGGAAGCGGCCCTCAAGCCCTTCCGCAGGGCCGTGGAATTAGAACCGCAATCGCCCCAGATGCAATACAATCTGGCGCTCACTTATTTCCAGTTAAATCAGTTTGAGCAGGCGCGTATTTCTCTCGCGCATGTCATCGAACGATGGCCGGATTTATTTCAGTTGAGCGCTCTCTATGGAGCTGTCTTGGCGAAGCTGGGGGAAGATGTTCCGGCGTATCAGGCGCTTCACCACGCGCAGCAACTCAACCCGCAGGATTCCCACACAACGGATCTGCTCTATCAGGTCAGCCTGACACTAGCGCGGGAATGTCTGAGTGGCCGGCAGTATTCCAATTCGCTGCGTTATCTCGAAGAAGCGATAAAACTGCGTCCTCAAGAACCTGCACCTCACAGAAGCATGGCGGAAATCTATACACTTACGAACCATCCAAGAGAAGCAACCGCGGAATTGCAGGAAGCAGATCGGTTAAGCAAGAACGCATCAAATTAAGGGTCGCGAGAAATCCGCCACGCCGACGGTCTCTAAGGGCCGGTGCTTTATTGCGGCGGCGAGGCCGTCGTCTGATCGCGCAACTGATATACAAACTGCTGAAGTTCGTGCCGCTGCCGCTCGGTCTCCTCTGCTTTTTCCTTCGATATTTGTGCGTACAACCGCAGTTCGGCTTGCGCGCTCGCGGGTTCTCCGGCCTGCCGGTAGGCCTCCGCCAGCCGAAAGTGCGCTTCTTCCATGCGGGGAGCGGCTTCGATCGCTTGACGATAAGCAGCAATTGCGTTGGAGAAATCCTTTTGTTCTGAATAGAGAATTCCGAGTTGCAGATAGCCGGCGCCGAGCTTGGGGTCGAGATGGACAGCTTTCTCCAACAGAAATTTCACCTGTGCCAAATCCGCCACATCCTCCGGAAAGCTGCGCCGCTTCCAAAGACTGACCGCGTAATAGTAGTTGGCCAGGGCACTCTCGGGTTGCAGCCTGGCGAATCGCTCAAGTCTTTTCACCATCGCTGCGGAGCGAGCGGTCTCGGCCGCCTGCATTTTTCCCATCAACAGATAGGGGTTCGGATCGTTCGGATCCAGGTCCGAAGCCTCGCACAGACGCTGTGCGGCTTGCTCGTAGGAACCACGAGCATACCAGGATGCGCCAAGAGCAGACAGCATGCGGACGGAACGCGGAAACAAACGATTGCCGTTGGTGAAGACTTCGAGGGCCGGCTCAACTGCGCGGTGCGTCAGGAGTTCAGCTCCCCAATCAAAGAGGTTGGATTCGCTAGGGTTCAGCTCCGCCGCGCGCTGATACTCTCTGACTGCTTCCAGGGGATTACCCACTTTCTCGTCAACTTCGCCGAGCAAGTGGTGGAGTTCGGCTTTTTCCTGGCCGGATTTATCCTGCGCGAGCAGGGATCGAACATCCTTGCGCGCGTGCTCGTAATCACCGCCGTCAGCGCGCGCGAGCGCGAGTTCGTAGGCATTATCGTAATCGCCGGGATTCAGTCGAGAAGCCCGTTCCAGAAAGGGGAGTCCTTCACGCGTCTTTCCCTCGGCGACAAGGAAGGTTCCGAGTTGGTGGTTCGCCTCAAAGCTTTCGGGCTTATGCTCAACCGTCTCACGCAGAGACCTTTCCGCTATGGCGTTTTCGGAAACGGGCGGGGAGCTGCCGGGCGATGGCTCGCTCAGCGAAACGGTTGCCTGAACCAAGGCCTCCCTGTTCCGCACAATCGTATCGGACCCGTGGCCGCCGAGATTCGTAGTATCGGTAACCCCCGCCACGGTGAAGTGGGGTTCGTCGAAGAACTCAGGCCGCCCCTTGGAATCCTGCCACTCGCTAGGTTTTGCCGCATCGAGAGTAAGGTCGATCGTTCTAGATTCGTCCTTTCCGAGAACAATGGGACTGAAGGTTGCTGCGCCGTTGGCAGGGATCTCCGCGCGCAGGCTATAGACGCCCTGGCGAATTGCGGAAAAGCGATAAGCTCCTACGGAATCGGTACGTGCCTTGAGAGCTTGTGCGTCCTTGTCCTGCAGGCAAACGGTCGCGCCGGCAACCGGGCGTCCACTCGAATCTCTTACGAACCCCTTTACGATAGCTGTCCCCGCGGACTCCAGGGGTGCTTCAACGGACTGTCCCTGAGACATCATCGCGCCAAGTATCACTGTCAATGCCAAGGTGCAGGTTGCGCGGCGAGAGTGGTTTGCGGTGAAGCGGAAGCGGCCCATAAGCCATGCGCAAGTCGGAGAGATGATCGAACCAAACCTTGCGGATTGGCCGCAATTCTAGCCGTTCGAATCGCAATCCGCAATCCGCCGAGAAGATTGGTTACTCAGTCCAGTAACGCTCCCTGACCCAGCTGACGAGCCAGGAGATCGACGTTGGCTTCTCCAATCAGTTGCCGCTTGGCGACTCCGAAATCCGAAGCACTGTTTCAGCGGACTTGAAAGCTTTACGGCCTCTACGTTAGGTTGATGACCTATCAAGATGCAGAGGATATCGATGAGATCTCACGGGATGTGGTACTTAAGAGCGGCGGTATTACTGGCTTCATGCCTCACGTGCTGGGCGCAGGAGAAACGAAAGATCATCATCGATCAGGACGCAGCCGGACCCGCCGGAACGGATCAGCAGTCGATGCTCCTGCTGATCCAGTCGCCACTAACGGAAGTCCTGGGTATCACGGTGGTGACAGGCGATCAGTGGCTTAACGACGAGGTGGCGCACACCTTACGCATGCTCGAATTCATCGGACGAACCGATATTCCGGTCTTGCCGGGAGCGGAGTTTCCACTGGTGAGGCGAAAGCAGGATACGGAGCAATGGGAACAGCAGTATGGCACCGTGGCGTGGCTTGGCGCGTGGACTCCCAGGTTCTATCATCCGCCGGACCAGTTGGGAGAGATGCCGGAAGACAAGCCAACAGCCAAGCCCGCCGACGAGGACGCTGCTCACTTTCTTCTGCGCATGGTGCATCAATTTCCCAATCAGGTGACGATTTACGAGGGCGGCCCCATGACAAACCTCGCGCTCGCCATTTCCATCGATCCGGAATTCGCGGTGCTGGCCAAGGAGTTGGTGTTTATGGGAGGCAGCTTCAACCCTCGGACTAACGATCCGGAGTTCGTCAACACTCCAACACACGAGTTTAACTTCTGGTTCGATCCGGAAGCGGCTCATATAGTTCTGCGTGCGCCGTGGAAGAAAATCGTTTGCACGCCGGTGGATATTTCGGTGAAAACGAGATTGACTTCTGACCTGATTAATCGCATCAAGGCAGGGAATTCTCCGGCGGCGCGCTACGTCGGCAAGTATGCGCGGCTGCGCGGCAACTACAACTATTTGTGGGACGAACTGGCGGCGGTCGCATGGCTTGATGCGAGCCTGATTACGAAGAAGGAAACGCTCTTTATGGATATCGATCTGGACCATGGGGCCAGCTACGGCAACACCCTGAGTTGGACCGAGGGGAATAAACCCAAGATCGAGATGCATCCGGTCGAGGTGCAGGACGATCTGGACCTTGAGAAGTTCTACAAGATGTTTGTGGATTTATTGACTGCGGCCACGCCCAGCAAAAATTAGCAAACTGGATGCTCTGCATCCTATCGCGGAAGTTGTGCCAGCATGCTCTGGGCCCGGGCATGATCTGGATGCCGTTTGAGTAGAGAGAGCAGGACTGCCCGAGCTTTCTCCGGTGTGTCCTCCACGCTATAGACCCGGGCCAGGTTCAGATAAGACTGATCAAAGTCTGGCGCGACGCGGATGCACTCTTCGAAACTAGCGACTGCTTCATCTCGCCTCTGGGTGCGCAAATAAAGTATCCCGAGGTTATTCAAAGCCTCCGGGTAAGCGGGACGAGACTTCAAGGCTCTCTGCAGGTATTCATAGGCATGCGCGGTGTCGTCGGCTTGCGCAAACACCATCCCCAAGCCGTAGTTCGCCTCGGGATCGTTGGGACTAACTTCAAGGGTGCGCTCAAAAATCTTGCGGGCCTCGTCCCAGCTTTTTTGCTGGCGGTAGGCATTGCCCAGATTATTGAGAGCAATCAGATGATCGGGACTCAACCGCACAGCCTCCTGAAAGCACCGGATCGCTTCGTCTGTGTGGCCTTCCTGCGTGGCGAGAAGCCCGAGGTTGTTCCAGGCATTCGCCAGAGTGTCGGGGTAGCTGGCATGAAGCTTGGTCGCGCGTTCGAAACTCGCCCGCGCTTCAGCCGTTTTCTGCTGATTCAGATAGGCGCTCCCCATGCCGTAGCTGGCCTCGGCGCTCGATGGATCGTCGCGAAGAGCACGCTGGAATGATGCGGCGGCTTGATCGAAATAGCCGCGCTGAAAAAAAACCGAGCCGTAGGCGAGGTAATTGCGCCCAAACTCAAACGTCTCGGTAACTCCCGGAAAAGGCAGCGCTCGCGCCAGGCGATCCCTGTCGTTTTGAGGGATGTGCCGAAAATCTTGTTCGACCTGCTCCGGGTTTAAGGTTCCCTGATAGACCTTAACGATTTGTCCTTTGTCATCCAGCAAGAAGGATGTTGGCAGGCCGAGGTCACGATGCCGGTCAAACAGATATCGGTAAAGGATGTTGTAAAAGCCGGCCACGTCATCGGATCCGCAAAGAATGGACAATGAAAGTCGCTGCTCGCGCACCAGCCTTCTCAAGTTTTCGGGCTCGGCAGGATCGTCGACGTTCACGGTGAGCAGTCGAAGACCCTGCGCCGTCCACCGCGCATGGACACGGTTGAACATTTTCAGGTGTTCCTGGCAATTCGCCGATTGTGTGACCCAGAAATTGAGCAACAATGGTCTTCCGCGAAGCTCGGCCAGAGTACGCACCTGTCCGCTCAAGTCGGAAAGAGAAAAATCCGGGGCCGCTACAGGCTCGAGCAGCCAGGTTCCAACGGTCAAGGGGAGTGGTTCGGTTTCTTGCGGAAGGGACACAGCAAGCTGGTCGCGCGATACCTCTGGCGTTCTGAACGCCTCAACTCGACGAGTATCCGTTCCCTCTTCTACCCAAACCCTGTGGTTGAGCGGAAGGTCGTGAAGATCCTGAATGAGGCCGCTCGGCCAGCGAATCGAAGCCCGTACGGGACCTCTGGCTTCTCCCAGCCCGAAAAATACTTCCTTGCTGTGCTGGGAAAGAAATCCGGACCCGGCTTGAAGCATTCGAGTCTGACGGCCCGATTCGGTTTCCACCGTAATCGCCGCACCGATGGCATCGCGATTACACTTGGTGCCGA
Source organism: uncultured Acidobacteriaceae bacterium (assembly GCA_963850805.1). Taxonomy (GTDB): domain Bacteria; phylum Acidobacteriota; class Terriglobia; order Terriglobales; family Acidobacteriaceae; genus Sulfotelmatobacter. The sequence continues at coordinate 13,434 of CAWKNF010000025.1, forward strand.
GGAGGCGGAACGCAATCGACGGCCGCAGATTCTCCATCGCGTTCTTCATGATGCGCAACTGCGGGCCGTTGCGGTTCTTCAGAAACACTTCCTGCCGGCCGTCATGATCGAAATCAGCGAGGGCAAAGGCCCTGCCGTCTTCGAGAAAGTCCATCCCTACTGCGCCGGAAACGTTGGAAAAAGTTCCATCCCGATTGTTAACATAGAAAACATTCCGTTCGAACCCGCTCCAGGTGCCGTCTGCTCGAATCAGTTCGTTGATGGCGCTCCATCCTTGTTCGTAGTCATGCGAAGACCTTGCCTGATCGGGTGAATTGGCAACCACTTGCCGCCAGAAGAAGCTATTTAAATCCTGGCGTGAGACGCCGGAAATCATGCCATTCGCGATGTAGAGATCGGGAAAACCGTCATGGTCGAAGTCAAATGCATCGCTCGCCCATGACCAGCGGCCCATTCCAACCCCGGCGGATGCCGTTCTATCCTGAAAGGCATCGCCGCCATTGCGAAACCCGCTGTTTCGAAACAATGAATTGCCCATCGCGTGTTTCCGATAGAGAGCTCGAACTTCTTTGGGCGAGTCTTTCTTGAAGATGTCTTGCGCAGAAATACGTTCGCCGGCAGCGGTCCACATGTCGGCCACGTAAAGATCCCCTGCGCCATCATTGTCGTAATCGAGCCAGCAAACGCTCATGCCCGCGCCGACGTCCTCGACTCCCGCCTGCGGAGCGATGTCGGTGAAGGTGCCATCGCCGTTGTTGCGGTACAGGTTCTTCCGGCCGAAGTCGTTCACCACATAAAGGTCGGGCCAGCCATCCCCGTTATAATCGCCCCACCCACAGCAGAAACTGTAACGCGTGTTGTTCTGGTTAAGACCCGATTCCGCTGTCACATCGCGGAAGGTTCCATCGCGATTATTCCGCATCATGAAGTTGGGAGGACCGTTCTCCGCATCGTGATAGGGCACCGGATACTTGTATTGGTCGGTTCCCTGGTAATAGACATAAAGACAAAAATAAATATCCAGCCATCTGTCATGGTCATAGTCGGCAACGGCCGCCCCGGTAAAGGTTCCTTGCGGAGGGCTGGCGAATTGAAACGCGTTGGGCTTGTGTCGAAACTTGCCGCCGCCTTCGTTCAAGAATAAAAGTGGGCCGCTCGCGCGCACGACAACCACATCCTGGCGTCCATCGTTGTCGAAGTCTGCAAAGAGCGCGCACGCTGTGTTGTCGAGTATTCCCAAGCCAGACGCTTCTGTGATGTCTTCGAATGTTCCATCACCCCGGTTTCGATAAAGCCGGTTGGGCAAGCCAGCAGGCTGGCAAACGTAGAGATCTTCGAAGCCGTCATTGTCGATGTCGGCGACCGAAACTCCATTATGCCCATAGATGTCGATGCCGCAGGCGCCATCGAGAACCGTCCTCCAGTGGTCAACGCCCCGAAGCATCTGAGCAGAGTAAGAATCATTGTTGTCAAGGACCGACTTTGTGACATCAACAAAAACCGGGGAGGCGGAGCGGCTCCGAGTCTCGTCAAGCGCTCGCCAGCTCTGGAGGCGGAATTCGCCGAGTGTGGAAGGAGAAGAATGGGCCCTCCACTCGAGGTCCCAGTACCCTACGCGCTGCTCGCGGTAGAAGCCCGTGCCGGTGCCCACAACCTCGTAACGTACTCGAGTCCGCAGCCGCTCAGGCAGTTGGGAAGGGGACACATCAATGTTTGTCACTTGGAATTCCGCGGTCACGAGCTTGGAAAAAATACTCATGGCCGATCGCAATTCCCGAAGAAAGGCCTCCCGCCCAAGACTTGTCCGGGAGGCGAATTCGTTCTCGTGGACTTCAAGCACCGGGCCCGACCGCACGACTCGCGAGTCACTCGGTCGCAACGACGACCCTGAGAAATCCGGAGTAAGAATGTTTTCAAAAGCGCGTACTTCCTGTGGAGATCGAAGCAAGCTCGAACTCCACTCCGCAAGAATGGTCGCGATCTGGTCGTGGTATTTTTCGGTGATGAAATCGTCCAGGCCCGCCTGCGTCTTGAGCAACGTGGCATCCAGAGGCCGCTGGGCTCGATAGTGAGGGCGCAGATGGAAATCACCGTCGGATGGGATCGCGCTAAGGGAATCGAAAGGATAAAGGAACGGGAAGGCGAAACCGCGAAGGCCAGCCGGAACCATCGCCGCCGAAGCCCCCTGGCAGCAGCGGACTAGAAAGTCGCGGCGGCTCGCGTTTGCGGGATGAAGACCGGCCGGATGACGCGTCTTCCCTGCCCAACTCAGAGCGGTGCCCCCCGGAGATTCACGTGTAGGACCGAAATTTAACAGCCACATCGGAGCCCGTCAAGGCTGGGGGTAGTGGGGTAGTGTCCTAACAGCGCGTTGCTGCTCTGCCGGCGGCCTCGGGAAGAAAGGCCGCCAGCCCGTCACGGCTGAGAGTCCTGTACGCTGTCGAATAGAGGCATAGGCTTGTGCTTAGGCAATGCGCGGTCAATCATGCTCAGGAATTGCGGCCAATCATCAGCAGCCTTCATAAGGGCCACAACCGAAGCTAGGTGTTCCCGCAGCTTCGGGTCGCCTACATCCTTGGTCAACCGCTGAAACATTTTCTTTTTCAATCGCCCGGTTTCATCGCGTCCGATTAACTCTTTGAGTTTTTGCTTAACGCCAGGGGCGAGGCGGTTATACACCACATTGTCCGTCAGATTGCCAACGAGGATGGGCCTTTTCCTTTGATCTGCGGGAAGATCGGGCCATTTCCATTTTCTAAGACGAAACATCTCCTTGTAAAAATCGGTAGGGAACGTTCCCACGTAGGGCCGTAATTCCTTGGCAATGAATCGCTCTAAGATTTTGGCGAGTGCATCCTTCGCCCGATCATCCTGATAACCCGTTGCCTCATCCACTAACGCGATGATTCCGACATTGGCTAAGCCGCGAATCAATATCTCGGCCTGTTTTGCAACGTGGTATTGATTGGAAGGCAGCTTGTCTGCCTCTCTCGCCTTGAGGTAAATCTCACAAACGTCCGGGAGAAGATCAGCGCGATAGCCGCTCGCAATTACGCCGTGAGGAGTCCTGAATTTTATAGGGCGGCTCTTCTCAAGTATCTCCTTTGAAATGAACTCATTAATCGCTTTTCCCTGCAAAATAGGCGGGATGCGCTCTTCGCCCCCCTCTTTCCGCACATTAGCCTTTCTGTGCCTTCCGAGAGCTTCTAGGAATCCGGCCTGAGAAAGCACTCGCGTGCCATCGCTGAGAACGTAGGCTTGTAGTTCTATGTTTGCGATCTTTAAGGGCCTGTCAGGAGAACCGTGAGTAGCGACAGGCACAGGCTCTTTCCCCGCCTTGAGCCATCGCGCCTCCACCGCTGCGCGTGCAATTTCGCTCCGTCTCTCAGGTGATAACTTCTGCGCTCGGGCGTCGCCGCCTTTAGATGCTCCAAGCTGAGATAGTTCTTTGGCAGCTTCCGATGTCAGTGTGAAAGTTTCGTCAGTCATGCCCAAGAATGTATACTTGCCCGAGAAAGAAGTCAACTATTTTCTTGACTTCATGCCCGAGCAAGTATAAAGTACGTACATGAAAAAGACCCGATCAGCGCGCTAACGCTAACCGGGCCTGAATCCATCGCAGCCGAAGCCGCAATGCGATTGAAGTCGTGCGCTCGGGTAAGTTGCAGCCAAACAAACTCGTGACTCACCGCTTCGCAATGGACGACATCATGAAGGCATATGATACGTTTGGAAATACGGCAAAAGAAGGCCAGGTGCTCTGTCTCCTTTTTCAGACAACAGCCGACTTGCGTGATAACATCGTCAGGCTTTGAGGCCGAATAACACTGACCCACCGAATAACACTCTGTTATCGAATAACACTTTCTTATCCGTGCTGGTGCTGTGTGGCATCAATTTCTTGAACTTCTACGATCGGCAAGCTCCTGGGGCGCTGGTGGAGCCGATGCGGAGAGAGTTCAGATTGTCCGATACCGAGATTGGCCTGCTGGGCAGCATGTTCATCTGGGTTTATGCCCTGGCTGGCGTACCGCTCGGCCGGATCACTGATGTTTGGAGCCGTAAGAAACTGCTCACCATCGGGGTCACGGTATGGTCCGCGTTGACAGCCGCATCGGGATTGGCCACCAGCTTCTCTTTCCTATTGCTCACGCGGCTCGGTGTGGGCGTTGGCGAGGCCGTCTGTGCGCCGGTGGGGACGAGTTGGATCGGCGATCTGTTCCCGGCGAAGCGACGCGCGCGTATTCTGTCGGTGTTCATGCTGGGCGTGCCGATCGGTGGGGCGCTGAGCTTCTTGTTGTGCGGCCCCATCGCGCAGGCCTGGGGTTGGCGGACAGCGTTGGTCAGCGCGGCGACGCCCGCCATCCTTTTGATGCCACTGTTGCTGATTGTGCAGGAACCGGCGCGCGGTGCATCGGAAGAGGCTCCCGCGCGCGAGGGCAAGGGATCAATATCGGACCTTCTGCGCATCCCGACCTTGTGGTGGATCATTTTGTCGGGCGCGCTGCTCAACTTCAACATGTATGCCCTGGCAACCTTTCTGCCAGCCTTCATGACTCGCGTGCATGGATACTCGGTCGCCCGTGCCGGCGTGGCCTGCGGAACTGTGTACCTCATTGGCGGCGTCTTCGGAGGCTTGCTGGGCGGCCAGCTCGGTGATCGGGTGTCGAGCAACGCGCGCAACGCCCGATTATGGATGGCGGCCATAATGGCACTTCTCAGCGCACCAACCATGTTTTACGGGATCACCCGGCCGGCGGGCTTCGCGCCTGCAGCGCTCGTGGCCATCGCAATTGGTTATGGTGGGTTCAATACCTACTACGGATTTGTTTATTCTTCGATTCAAGACATCGTGGCGCCTAACCAGCGCGGCTTCACAATGTCGGTCTACTTCATGGCCATGTATCTGTGCGGTGCGTCGTTTGGTCCGCTGTTGACGGGCGGGCTCAGTGATCACATGGCTCGGCGCGCCATGAATGCGGCTAGTGCTGTCAAGCCGGAGGCATTCCGTGCGGTCGGCCTGCAGCAGGCCATGGTCATCATGCCAATTCTGTCGGTGGTGCTGGCGATCGTGCTTTATTTAGGGTCCCGTACGATGAACCAGGACGTTGCGCGACGGGATGCGAAGATGCAGCTCGCTAAGGCGGCGTCATCGATCGATTGATCCAAAGGATATCGTCCTAGCTCAACAGTTTTTCTTTGCCGTCGAACAATCTCGTGTAGTTGCCGCCTGTTGCCTTAAAACTAAAATTCCTTCACCCGGTCCGGAGGAGTGCTGGTCACGTTCCTGGGAATTTCTAACTAATCGAGTTCCATCGCGGCTCGGCAGGGGATAACCCGACCATGCAACCCGTGTATGGTCTTAGCGGCGATGCACTGCGGCGTGGCATGTGGTGCAGAGTGTGATCAGGTTCTCTTCGGAGTCTTGGCCGGAATGACTCCGAAACTGGTTGTGATGAACTTCCAAGTTTGACATCACGCCGCACGATTGACACCGCCAGCCATCGCGATGCAGCACCTGCTGCCGCGGCCTCTCGTACGACACCTCATCCAGCCGCAAGCCGGGAGGGTCGGGACGCGTCGGGCTCATGAGGCCCTTTCGCTGACGTCTCCAAGAAACGCCTGCTGCTGCTCTTCGGGCAGGAATTTGAAGAATCTTGTCATCGAGAACAGCAGCATCTCCGGATCTCCGTGATCGAGGTTGGCCCCGGCCAGGAAGTCCGCACAGATCATTTCCAAACAGTAACCTCGGGAGCGGTCGCTTCCCAACATCAGAGCTGCCGTCTCGATCGCCCGTTCAATGACCGGCATTTGGCTCTGGTAAAGTTTGAAGTAGATAATCTCCCAGGGTTCCGTTTCCCGCCCCGTTAGTTCCTTCTCAACCTCCTGCTTGAATTCTGCCTGCGGCATCTGACGGGCTTTGTGCAACCAGATTGCACAATCGAAGTGCTGCCGGTCCCTCCGGGCCAACTTGGCGAGCTCCAACCCCTTCGCCCAGCCCAATTCCTTCAATTGCTTTCTCGCCTGCGGCGGCAGATGCTCGTGAATTGACATCAAGTAATAAGCCTTCCGTCGGGACCCCGGAAAGCGCCTCTCCAGGAACTCATCGAAGCACTTCAGATCTTCTAGCCTCCAGTACTGTCCCGCCCGCACCTCGCATAGGTAGCGCCCCAGTTCCACGAACTTAGTGTCCCTCTCTGTTTCTTTCCGTTGCTCCCAGGCCAGAATCTCGTCAATCTTGCCCAATACGAACAGGGCGCGGCGACGATTGAACTTCGGCGGCATGGGCGGATTCTCAGTATGTAAGCTCGTCAAGCCAATCAAGACTCTCTGCTCCTGGACGCCGCACCAAGCGGGCGTCGGCCATTTCCTGCTTTCCAAGACAAAGCCCCACATAAGGGCAGCTGCTGCAGGGATTTTGCGGAAAGCGGATGCCACTGTGCGGCAGGAATTGTGCCGACTCGATTCTTTGGATTGTGTCCCCTACCAGACGACCGAACTCCTCGCGCTGCTCCTCGGTGATAGTGGTTCGCAGGTATTGAACCTCGACTAGCCGTTTGCGGACGAAAACCACTTGAGCGACTTCCGCAATACCAGTCATCCACGAGTAGCAAACCAGTTGGGGATCCAGCGAGAGCAGACCCTCAGGCTCTTCCGGGTATCGGCTGGACGAGGTCTTCCACTCCAGCAGGCAGCGCTTTCCATCGAGTTTGCCGATGGCGTCAATGTAGGCCACGAAGTCGTTCTTTCCGGCAACCGGCCGATTAAACTTGATTTGCAGATTCCGTCGAGGCTGGGGGACATGGATGCGATCGTCCTGGCAGAACCGGGTCAATAGCATGATGCCTTGCCGCAGCATGCGATCCCAGGAGTCTCCGTTGGAGTAGTGCAAGCCTTGGTTCTGACAGGCAGACCACTCGGAGAACAGGACTGCTCCGGGATCTTCCCGGCGAAAATATGCGCCCAGGGCTTGTTCGAAGGCACGCCCGAAGAGCATCGCTGCCCGAGTGTCCTTCTCCTTCCAGCCATCAAGGTAGCGATGCCGATAACGCCGCGGGCAAGTGAGGTATTGGCTGATCTGGGTGTAGCTATAGGTCATTTCAGGCCACCTGCGGGCTGTCCAGATTTGCGGGTGAAAGTTCTTCCCAGCGGCCGGCGGGAGCAAACCCGTCGAATCGGAGCAGGGAAGTGCCGTTGCAAACGATGTGACTGATCTTGACCACACCCTTCAGACCGGCGAGCTGCGTTTCGTCCACCTCATCGCGTCCGAGCAGTTCGGTGTCGTAGCCGAAGTCGCGCAGGAACCAGTTCAACTTCCACAGGGCTTTTGGGCTGCAATACAGGCGGCTCGAAAGGACGTTACCAGAAAAGCGGCTGGGCTCAAGAATGGCCAGATTGACTGTGTAGTAGGGCTTTTGTGCCTGACGACGAAACTGGACGCGTTGTACCCGAACCAGGAAGATTCCGTCGGGGATCTGGTCGGCTGCACAGCGATCGGCGGCGTGCAAGCCGGTGATCTGGCGTTTCATGCTGCACCTTCTTTCTGGCCGAGATAGCTGTTGAGCTGGCAGAGCAGGGCGTTGCGGTCCTTCTCGGCCCAGTCGGCCAGTTGCTTGACGAAGGTTTCCACCTGTTCGCGGGTGGCATCCCCGAGTGCCCTGACACCGCAGAAATCGGTGGCATAGGCCTTAACTAGGTTGGGATCGAGTTGATGCTGGCGGATTAATTGGTGAAGGCGGTCGCGGACTTTCGGGCCGCCGTTGTTTGCGTTGCCATTGGCAGGTTGCGGCGGAGCCTTCTTCGACTCTCGGGAGGATTGCTGTGGTTCCGAGAACGGTCCGATTTCCTCAACGGAGCAGATGCCGATTCCGTAGGCTTTGCGCAGAGCACGGTTGACAGCCCTGGTTTCTGCCACCCGCATTTCGGCGCCGTGCACTAGCGGAGAAACATTGGAGGGATCGGCATCGCCGTAACCTACGAAGCTAATCGATTTGGATTTATGAACCGTAGCTCTGAAGACCCACCGACCCACCGAAGCTTCTGTTGTGTGTTGTTCGATCTCGGTGTCTATCCCGACGCACCGTCTTCGATGCGCTATTCGTAGCAGACCGCTGTGACTCACGTACCACTTTCCGCTGAGGTACAGGAGCTCACCCCGGAATATCGCCAAATGGAGCGTGAGTGTGAGATCACGCAGAACTGACAGTTGCTGTTTTGGAAGGTCTGGATATTGTCTCTTCGCGGCACGAAGATTCTGCAGTAAGAGCTGTCTGTCACCACGGCTATGCTTTGTCATGATCGGTTCTCCGTGATTCATATTGTATCATAACGTATCAAAACGTTGCATACCGAAAATTGTTAAGTCCTGCTATTTTTGCTTGAAGCCATGACGGAACCCATAGTCGCGCTGCTAGTTCGGGTGCCCGCAAGTCTCAAGTCACGATTGGCGGAGATTGCGAAACTTGAGCGCCGGTCTCTGAGTAAGCAAGTTGAATTGCTGCTAGAAAGATGCCTCGAGCTTGAGGGTCGAAAAGGCACCGCCACGCCCACAAAGGGCGGCCGCCGCGGAGAGAGTTGACCTATGCGTTTTTCGATTTCAACTTCGGAAATACCTGACCTGTTCGTCTGCCTTTAAGATACTGCGCTCCTATAATCGTTCTCATGATGTCTGCTACCCGCCGCAAGAGTCGAAAGCGAGCAACGGTTGCTTTGGATCCCGTGCCGCAGATCATTGCCCGGATTTCCCGTCCGTATCCCCAATCAGCAGAGGCTCTCGATGCTCTTGTGACAAAGGAACTTTACGACATTTGGGTAAACACTCTCTCGGACAGTGAGCTCAGCGAGCTTCGGGCGCAATCAATGTCGTCGACGGCCGCCGAAAAGCTCGATGCGCTTATCCTCAAACAAGCCGAAACTATGGGATGGCGATTGGGACTGAGCGCGCTTGTACACTGGCGTTTCAGCGAGTGGGATGTTGACTCAATCGGCCCGACGTTATTTGGACAATACGGGAAGGCGATCGCGAAAGCAGCGAGGCGGTTTCAAAAGCGAGAGCTTCCGCCAATCGATGACCCCGATCTATATCCGCTCAAGCAAGAGACCGTGCCGGAACTACGACGGTTTCTGCGAAGTCTGAGGAGTGCATTCTCACGAAGACGGGTTAGCCCATCTTCGGATGAAATAATTGACTACTTCCAGAAGACCGTTTTGGCCGAAGGCGACGCATGCATTCACCTGAAGGCAAACATGAATTCGTGGCTACAGTTCTTTCGAGGAAATTCGATATCAGTCAAACTGTTCTTGCACGGGAAACGGACAAGCCCTGCGGCGCTGTTTGACTCTTGGTTCGCTTGGTGCAAGGGCTTGGAACCCGAAACCATTCGCCAGAAAATTTCCGAGCTCGGTCAGATCGTTCGCAACTCTCACGAGTCCTGAAGTTGTAGGTGCTAATTCAATTTGCACCTATAGCTTCGTGTGTCAAAAGCCATTAGTTTGTCCCCAGCGTCGGAGAACCCAACGAACTGCGACGCGATTCACGGTTCCACACCTTCGAGACCGAGACTGGTTTGGAAGGTTGGCCGAAAAACATAGGGGGAAGCATGTCAAGCAGTCACAAGAAAGCCGCCGCTAATCGTATCAACGGGCAAAAGTCTCAAGGCCCAACGAACACAACCTCAACAAGGTTTAATGCAACTAAGCAGGGTTTGCTCGCGGTCGGAATAACCGAACTCGATAACGCCGAAGGTTACCGCAATATCTTGAGTGACCTTATGCGCGAGAAAACTCCTGTTGGTGCAATAGAGACGTTTCTCGTCGAGTCCGCGGCTATAGAGATGGTTAGGTGGCTTCGTGCCAGGCGTCTTGAAGCCGAGTGCATAACTGGCGAACTAAATCCGCCGACCCATTCACCTGGGTTGTCCGATCTTCTGCTGCTTGACGGTGGGGAGGTCCTTGATCCGGGACTCCCAGCCGCGATTAGCGCCGAGGCTGCCCAGAAGCTCGTTACTTTTCAAAGGTACGAATCGACCTTTGCAAATAGATTCTTCCGGATTCTCCACGAACTGGAGCGGTGGCAACGTATGCGGCTGGGGGAGCGCTTGCCTGCGCCGGTCGCTGTGGACATTAGCGTTCATGCGGGGACCGGAGCGATGGACCCAGTTAATGACGACACCAAGATAATGAAATCGGTTTCTGCTGACACTCGAAAATCGGACTCGGTTCCTCCGACACTGGAAGCAGCCGAAAACCCTAGCATCCGGGGCGTCGAAAGATTGCCGGCGACCGGAACAGTGGACACAGTTCATGAGGATACTGCAATAGTGGACTCGGTTTCGGACGTCATCGGAACGGTGGACTCGGGTCCCGCCGCATTGGAGCAGCCAAAAGCCCTCCTCGGCGGTGAGGACTGAACCCCAATTACGAAACGAACCCAACAATCCTTTTGTTTTCTGTCCGTTAGTAGAAGAGACGGGTTTAGGATATGGCTCCTACCCATGGCTACGGTTGACAGGTTTTTGTTGAACCAACCAGGCTCAGAAAGCGGTTTCTCCAAACGAAGCCACTAAGTTGTTTATTTTGAACGAAATCGTCCCCCATCAGCCCATATAGTGTGGGCGATGACTACAAATTTCGGGGCGAAACATCACCTTGTGTTCGGAAGGGGCAGGACTACTGTGGGAGAGATCGAACACGCTAGGGGCTAGGGAATTTGGACGCATGGCCGGTCGTTCGTCCTTGGGCAGGCCTAGGAATCGCTGCTTTGGGTATTTCTTGGGTAGATCAGTTCTTGGCTGAACAGACCTGGGCGAGGCGGACGCCAGATTCCGGCCAACACCGCCTGCGAGCCACTTCGGCACATCAGCGCTTGCCGGCGCTGAACTGGAAAACGGTTACGCTGTGGAACTCTTGCCCCGGTTTCAGTTCAGTCGAGGGGAAACCGGGATGGTTCGGCGAGTCAGGGAAATGCTGCGTTTCCAGGCAAAAGGCAAACCGACGGTTATAGACACGGCCTTCTTTTCCCGTGATTGTTCCGTCGAGGAAGTTTCCCGTGTAGAGCTGGATTCCAGGTTCGGTCGTCAGCACCCGCAGAATTCGACCAGTGGTCGGCTCATATACTTCGGCCGCCTCGGCCAACTGGCCGGGCGCACGAGCCAGCACAAAGTTGTGGTCGTAGCCATGACCAAGACGAAGCTGAGGGTCGTCCGCATCAATCCGCTCTCCGATGACATGCGGCGTTCGAAAGTCGAACGGGGTGCCCTCGACTGATTTCATCTCTCCTGTAGGAATCAGAGTGGCATCGACGGGAGTGATGCGGGAAGCATCGATCTTCAGGACATGCTGCAGGACGTCGCCGTTCCCTTGGCCCTTCAAGTTGAAATAAGAATGATTGGTCAGATTGAGCACCGTATCTTTGTCTGTGCTTGCCGAATACTCGATGCGCAAAGCCCCGCCACTCAAGGTGTAGCGCACAGTTGTAGTGAGCGCGCCCGGGAAGCCTTGATCCCCATCCTTGCTCACATAGGTGAGTTCGACTCCATCGGGAATTTGTTTCGCCGCCCAGACCACCTTGTCGAAGCCGCGGGTTCCACCGTGAAGCGCATTGTCGCCATCGTTCTTTGGAATGTGATACGTCTGACCGTCGAGTTGGAAGGTGCCATGCGCGATGCGGTTCGCGTAGCGGCCGATGATGCCTCCGAAATGTGCGGTCTGCGCCACGTACTTCTCGACCGAGTCAACACCCAGCACCACGTCGTCGAGTTTTCCGTTTCGATCCGGCGTGCGCAGAGAAACGACGATCCCTCCGTAGGTCATAATGTCCACTTCAACCTTGCCATCCGCTAACGAATAGAGATCGACCGGGGTCCCATCCGGTGCGTGACCACATGCTTGCTTCTCGACGCGAGTCTTGGCCGCCACGTTTGCCGTGAGAAAAATCAGAGCCGCAAAAACTGCAAACCAGCGGGTGGCCTTGTTTGAAAGCATGGTTCCTCTTCTCTCGATGCGGATCACGCACCGCGTTTCTTCTTACGGAAGGGTCGCCTTCCCAGTGAGTTCGATCTCAGCCGCTGAGCGAGCGACCAAGATGTCGAAATCACCGGGTGCAACCGTCCAACCGTGATTCTTGACGTCGTAATAGGAAAAAGCTCGTCTATCCAGCGTTATCTGAACGTGTTTGCTTTCGCCGGGATTGAGTTCCACCCTGGCAAAGCCCTTCAATTCCTTTACCGGGCGTGGAACCTTGGCGTGCCGGTCGCCAACGTACACCTGTACAACCTCCGCGCCGGCGCGACTGCCAGTATTGCTAAGATCGAAGGCCACCGTGACGGGCTCATCGCCCGAGACCGGCGAGACCGTCAGATTCTTGTAGGCAAAAGTGGTGTAGGAGAGTCCGTGGCCGAACGGAAATAGCGGCTTGATTCCAGATTTATCGAAGTGACGATAGCCCACGAACACGCCTTCGCTGTATTCAACTTTCTTCTCGCCGTTTTTTGGATAGTAACTGTCGTGGACAGCATTGTCTTCCCAACGCCGCTCCATCGAGATCGGCAATCTTCCCGAAGGATCGAACTCACCAAACAGCAGCTGTGCCAGCGCTGTGCCGCCTTCCTGGCCAGGGTACCAGGCTTGCAAGAGCGCCGGAACGCCATCCACCCACGCGGTCATGTCGACACCGCCTCCGGAAGTCATGACTACGACTGTGTTCTTGTTAGCAGCAGCGATCTGACGAATGAGCTCATCCTGCCCAGGAGGCAGGCGGAACGTGCGGTCACTGCTTTCGCCTTCATTCGAGGGATCAAAGCCCACGGCCAGCACCACGGCATCTGCGCGCGAGGCCAACGCCTTGGCCTCGGCGCTGACCAGCGTCTCCGGCCGCGCAATGCCAAAAGTCGCAGTGGTCTTGCCCCAGCCTCCGTGGGCGCAGTAATCCAGTTCAACGGGGTGCGGGCCGGGCCCCAGCGTCATCGAGGCCTCACCCACAAATGCATGCCAAGCCGTCCAGTTATCGAGCACGAGCTTCTTGTCGACATAGAGCCGGTAGCCGCCGTTTTCTCCTGGACCCTGAACGAAGACGAGGTGGTCACCGGGAATGCTTGGCGTGAAGTAACCTGACCACCGGATCGACACATCAGTACCGGGGTCGTTGCCTGCTCGAGGCAGTTGGCAGTTGAAATGATCGTCGATGCGGGAACTGGGCGCGCCTCTCATTGACATATCGGTATCGTCGCCACCCCCTCCCCGCGCCGGTTCGTAGCGGACATGCCTGTCGTTACGAACGACGGTCGGCGTGCCGCTCAGAGTCGCGTTGGTGAAAATCTCCGTCTTTAACCCACGCTGCACGCCATTGCCTTCAGTGGTGAATTCGGTATTCCTGGCGATTTCATCGAGCGTGGGTAGGCCGCGCTCGTAGTAGACTTTTGCGCTGCTGCCCACATAATTCACCAGCCCTTCGACGTAGCTGACCGGCGTAAAAGGCTTAGCTTCGGCGCTGCCTCCGCCAGCCGGCTCTGCTGGATAAGCATCCGGACCAATCACTGCGATCGAGCGAATCTTAGCCTTTTCCAGAGGCAGAAGATTCCCATTGTTCTTGAGCAGAACCATTCCTGCCCGTGCTGCCTCCAGCGCTACCTGTTTTCCCTCGAGATTGAACTTGGAGATCGATAGATCGGTTTGGTCCCGATCGAGCCATCCAAAATGAATTGCCGTGCGAAGGATGCGCCGCACCTTGTCGTCGATCGTCGCCTCGCTCACCTTGCCCGCTTGAACCGCGGGCAACAACGTCGCGCGGTTCATGAATTTCCCCGACGGCATTTCCAGATCCAGCCCGCCGTTTGCTGCTCCTACAGCGTCGTAGACGGAAGTCCAGTCGGACATGATGATTCCCGTGAAGCCCCACTCCTTCTTGGCCACGTCGGTGTTGAGGTAGCCGTTTTGCGACATGTGCACGTTATTGGTGAGGTTGTAAGAATCCATAATCGCGCCGACGTGCGCTTCCTTCACCGCGGCTTCAAACACCGGCAGGTAGATTTCGCGCATGGTGCGCTCGTCGATAACTGAATCAATGTTGTGCCGGTCGTATTCCTGGTTGTTGCCCAGGTAGTGCTTGACGGTTGCGCTTACGCCCTGGCTTTGCATGCCCTTGATGTAGGCGACAGCGGTGCGTGCAGAAAGAAAAGGATCTTCTCCGAAGTACTCAAAGTTTCTCCCGCACATCGGAGCCCGGTAGATATTGACGCCCGGGCCGAGCATGAAGTGCACACCCCGGGCGCGGGCGTCCTCCCCGATTACGGCTCCGATGCGTTGCGCGAGTTCGGGATCCCATGTAGCCGCTAGGCCAATGCCGCCAAAGACCGTCGAAGGCCCGTAGTTCCGGACTCCCACTGGTCCGTCGGCCATCTTCAGACGCGGCAATCCAATCCGCGGGTTGGCGCGGATATAGAATTCGTCAACGCCCCCCAGGATATCTATCTTCTCTTCGAGAGTTAGTTGCTTGAGCAGAGAGTCTACTCGTGCCTCGGTTGCCGCATGTGAAACGGGCGCTGTCTGGCACAACGCGGGCAATACGAACCAAAAAATGAGCAGACCAATTGATTGGACTCTGCGCCGCATTTGCGAACCTCCGCTTAGTCTTCTCGACGGCCTTCTAAACTTCTTGTTCTTTGCGCGGACCTTGTGTAAGTCTCAGACATAACTACTCCTTGAATCTCTGCGTCGGAGCCATTTCATTGCTCGGACACATCCACACCGGTCCGGCGGACTCGGCGTAGATTGTAGCAGTTCGTGCTGAATGGGAGGGTTTCTGCCCGCAGCGAGAAACAGGCCAGCAATTCACGGTCAATTATTAACCATTATCTCGCGGCAGAGTCGCGCCATCTGTTGTTCTTCCTGCGTGGGGACAACGTGAATCTTGTCCGCGGTCAGCCCAAGAGGTTCAAGGCCGTCCGTTGCTGCGGAACGAATGCGATCGCTGTGCTCCCCGATACCACCGGTGAAGACGAGAAGATCCACGCCGCCCAGCAGAGCCATGTAAGCCCCAATTGTCTTTCGTACGGAAATCGCAAAGATGTCCAGGGCAAGACGGGCGTTTGAATCATTAGAGTTGGCGCGCTCTTCCAGCATCTTCACATCGCTCTCGCCGGAGGACAGAGCGAAAAGGCCGCTCTGATGATTGAGCAGGTCTTCAAGTCGGTCGGGGTCGAGCTTCTCATTGCGCAACAAATAGAGGATGACGCCGGGGTCGAGGTCGCCGGAGCGCGTCCCCATTGGAATGCCGCCGGTGGGAGTGAGGCCCATCGTAGTGTCGATCGAGATCCCGTTTCGCAGCGCACAGAGACTCGATCCGTTACCCAGATGCGCGAAGATGGCTCGCTGGGGAAGCTTCACGCCGAAATGATGCACCAGTGACTCGTAAGAAATACCGTGGAAGCCATAACGGCGGACGCCTTCGTCGAAGTAGCGACTCGGGAGGGCGAACCGCGACGCAACTTCCGGAATCGTCTGGTGAAAAGCGTCGTCGAAGCAGGCAAATTGCGTAGCCGAAGGAAAGATCGATTGTGCAGTGGCGATCAGCGACAGGGCCTGGGGGATGTGCAGCGGGGCAAAGTGTGTTGCCGAGCGCAATTGATCCAGGACTTGCGGGGTAATGACTTGGTGTCTGCGGAGCTTGGGTCCGCCGTGCACCACGCGGTGGCCTACAGCCACTGGCAGGCTGTCGACGTGTTCCCCCATCGCCTCAGCGAGAGCGTCTAGCGCATCGCTCTGCGATTCGTGGACGTGATCGCGCTGCAGCAGCCAGGTTCCGTCGGACGAACGAATGTGTAAGGTCCCATTGCCCCGTCCAATGCCCTCGGCGCCTCCGGTCAGCAACGGCTCTTCATCTGTTCCCCCGCGCCGGTAGATCCCGAACTTCAGGGAAGACGACCCGCTGTTGAGGGCGAGGATGAGGCCGTCTTTTCTAGCCAACTCTTTCGCCATGTCTACCCCGGCCACTTCCAGTTTCGAATTTCTTCTTTATCGATACCTTCCGTGTGAGCGTATTGAATGCTCTCAATGATCTGACCCTTCAGCCATTCCTTGACATGAGCCCCAATTGAACGAAGTCGCGGAACCCGGTCGATGACATCGATAGCCAAATCGAAGCGGTCGATCTGATTAATGATGGCAAGTTCGAGCGGGGTGTTGATGTTGCCTTTTTCCTTGTATCCGCGGACATGAATATTGTCATGGTTCGTGCGCCGGTAGCTCAGTTTATGAATCAGCGAAGCGTACGAGTGAAAGTTGAAGATGACGGGCTTGTCGGTGGTAAAGAGTGAATCGAAATCGCGATCGGAGAGTCCGTGCGGGTGTTCGGTTTCCGGCATGAGCCGGAAAAGATCGACCACATTCACGAATCGTATTTTCAAGTTGCGGAAGTGCTCCTTCAGAATTGCGACCGCCGCGACCGACTCCATGGTCGCGATATCGCCGGCGCATGCCATCACCACATCGGGGTCGTCGCCGTCATCGGTGGACGCCCAATCCCAGATGCCGATTCCCTTGGTGCAGTGGGTCACGGCATCTTCCATGCTGAGGTACTGCAGATGTTCCTGCTTGTCTGCGACGATAACGTTTACGTAATCGCGCGAGCGCAAGCAATGATCAGCGACGCTGAGAAGGCAGTTTGCATCCGGCGGCAAATAAATGCGCACCACGTCCGGGCTTTTATTAGTGACTACATCCAGAAATCCTGGATCCTGGTGCGTAAAGCCGTTGTGATCCTGCCTCCACACCAGAGATGTAATGAGAAGGTTGATCGACGGCACAGGCGCGCGCCAGGAGAGCTCTTTCTTCGATTTCTCCAGCCATTTGGCGTGCTGATTGAACATGGAATCGATGATGTGTATGAAGGCTTCATAGCTTGAGAAAATCCCGTGACGGCCGGTGAGAACGTAACCTTCAAACCAGCCTTCGAGTGTGTGCTCGCTAAGCATCTCCATAACCCGCCCGGAGACATCGAGTTCGCCGCCGTCGGCGTCTTCCGGCTTGTATTCTGCCAGCCACGTTTTCTTCGATGCGGCGTAGATCGCTGTGAGCCTGTTGGAGGCAGTCTCGTCAGGTCCAAAGACGCGGAAGGAACTCATGTTACGTCGCATCACTTCGGCTAGAAAGTGCGCAAGGATATCGGTAGGCGGAGCATAGGCAGCGCCCGGTGCCTTCAGTGCAAAGGCATAGTCGCGAAAGTCCGGCAACTCGAGTTCTTTCCGCAGCAGCCCACCGTTTGCGTGCGGATTAGCAGAAATGCGGCGTGGTCCTGAAGGCGCAAGTTCCTGCAGTTCTGCTATTAGCGTCCCGTTGGCGTCGAAGATCTCTTCTGGCTTGTAGCTGCGCAACCAATCTTCCACGAGCTTCAGATCTTTCTTGTTCGTGGCTGGGTCGGCTACGGGAACCTGGTGCGCGCGCCACGAGCCTTCCACCTTGTGGCCGCCAACTTCTTTCGGCCCCGTCCATCCCTTCGGAGATCGAAGCACGATCATCGGCCAGCGGGGACGCGAGGCATCGTCGGTCGAGCGGGCGTGCTGCTGGAGTGAACGAATTTCCAGAATACATTGTTCCAGGGTCGAAGCCATTTTCTGATGCATCACGGACGGATCGTCGCCTTCGACAAAATATGGTTTGTGGCCGTACCCGATCAGCAGCGACTCCAGCTCGTCGTGCGGAATACGCGCGAGGACCGTTGGATTCGCGATCTTGTAGCCATTGAGGTGCAGCACTGGCAGGACAGCCCCATCGCGAATCGGATTCAGGAATTTGTTGGAATGCCAGGAGGTCGCAAGCGGTCCGGTCTCCGCCTCGCCGTCGCCAACGGCGGCGGTAACGATGAGATCAGGGTTATCGAATGCGGCTCCGTAGGCATGCGAGATCGAGTAGCCGAGCTCACCGCCTTCGTGAATCGAACCTGGTGTTTCCGGCGTGCAGTGCGAGCCGATTCCTCCGGGAAATGAAAACTGCCGGAAGAACTTGAGCAAACCCGCTTCGTCGCGGCTCTTGTCCGGATAAATCTCGGAGTAGTAGCCCTCAAGATAGCAGTTGGCAAGTGTGGCCGGCGCACCATGGCCGGGGCCGGAGATGTACATAACATTTAAATCGTACTTCCGGATCAACCGGTTCAGGTGCACCCAAATCAAAGATTGGCCGGGATCCGAGCCCCAATGACCAAGCAGCCGGTTCTTGATGTGCCCCGGCTTCAGCGGTTCGCGTAGAAGGGGATTCGCGCGAAGATAGATCATTCCTGCCGATAGATAATTGCAGGCTCGCCAGTAAGCATGCACCTTGCGCAGCTCTTCGGGCGTGAGCGGCGCCGAGACTTGATTTGTGCCAGCCATTTCGATGTTCTCCGACAATTGAAAATCCGGCTACCGCGGAGGGTGCTCATACGTAAGCACCCCAGACTCTTCTGATGCCGAAGGCGGGCTTATGACTTAAGAATATCGGATCAAGGATGGCAGCACCTTCTTGTGATTCGCGATGCCGCTGCCGTTCGGGGAATGTGGGTGCGAAGCAACGAGTTCGTCGCGCGCAGCGAATTGCCTGTCGTTCGACACCGGGCTGCGCGAATATCGAGGTTGTCAGGGACAGGCTACTTCACAATGATGAAATCCGCACTCCCGCCATCCGCCGAGCTGGGACCGATCCACACAATCCCACTTGCCGGCTCAACTAGGTCCTGCATATCGATGTTCCAGAAGGCAAGTTCATCGTGTCCAATCGTGAATTCGACCCGCTTGGACTCTCCGGGAGCGAGAGCGATTCTTCGAAATCCTTCCAGTTGTCTTACCGGAAGAGCGACGCTGGTTCCCCGAAGGCGGAGGTAGAGTTCTACAACCTCATCGCCAGCGCGCAACCCGGTATTTCTCACCGTGGTGGAGACATGCAGCGGTTGCTGCGAGTTCTGATTCAGCCCGCTGGCGCTCACCTGGGACGCGCTCAACTCCACAGAAGAGTAAGCAAATTTCGTATAGCTGAGGCCGTAGCCGAAGGGAAACAGCGGGGCGTTTGGTTCGTCGACGTAACGCGAGTGATATTTTTCATTGGTGTTGTGGGGTGGGCGCGTGAGATCGATGCCGTCTGAGGGCCGGCCGGTATTCAGCTCAGCATAGTAGAGAGGTTCCTGGCCTACGTCGCGGGGCATGGAAACCGTGAGCTTCCCGCTGGGACTTACGTCGCCGAAAAGAGTTCGCACCAGCGCTGGTCCGGCCTGCACTCCCGGAAACCAGGCCTGCAGAATTGCGGGAACGTGAACGGCGGCCCAATTGAGACTGAGCGGCCGGCCGCTGAAAACAATCAACACCACTGGCTTACCGGTGGCGGCGACGGCCTCCAGTAATTGTTGCTGATTTCCCGGCAGGCCGAGGTGGGCGCGGGAAGCGGCTTCGGCGCTCATCCATAAAGCGTCTTCTCCGAGAGCCATGAGAACCACGTCGGACCGCTTGGCGGCGGCAACTGCCTCAGCGAAACCGTTATCTTCCGCGGTGAGAATTTCCGTGCCTTTTGCGTAGAGGACTTGACCGCCTGCTTGTTGCATTCGAGATGTGAGTGCGGTCCGCAACGTCACTACGTCAGCGCTGTCGCCTCGCGCGCGCCAGGGGCCCAGCATATCCGACGCACTATCGGCGAGAGGGCCGATCAGAGCGACAGCGTGGATATTGGGAGCAAGCGGGAGCAGGGCATCGCCTTCGGAATCGCCGTTCTTCAGGAGCACGAAGGAACGCTCCGCAATCGTGCGGGCCAACTCGATGTGGGCAACGTCGAGGCTGGGTTTGCCGGGAGCGGTAGTTTCGGAAGTGTAGGGATGATCGAACAACCCGAGCGCGAATTTTATGCGGAGCACGCGGCGTGCAGCCTGGTCCACGGCGGCTTCTGGCACATCGCCGGAGCGCACCAACTCCGCCAAATGGCGCGAGTAGACGTTGCCTTCAAGATCCACGTCGAGGCCGGCGAGAATGGATTTGCGCGCAGCGGTTTTTCCGTCCACTGCGATGCCGTGGGCAATCGTCTCCCGTACTGACCCGTAGTCGCTGATCACCAATCCCTTAAAGCCCCACTCCTGGCGAAGAATATGGGTCAGGGTAAACCAGTTGGAAGTGGCGGGCACGCCGTTGAGACTATTGAATCCGCTCATGACCGATCCCGCGCCAGCCTCCACGGCGGCGTGAAAGGGCGGAAGATAGATTTGACGCAATGTGCGTTCCGAGATATCCACCGTGTTGTAGTCCCGGCCGGCTTCGGCAGCGCCGTATGCGACGAAGTGTTTCGCGCACGCCAGCATGGATTGTGGATCGTCCAGGCGAGCGCCTTGATATCCGCGCACGTACGCGGCCGCCATGGCAGAGCCCAGATATGGATCCTCTCCTGCGCCCTCTACCATGCGACCCCAGCGAGCATCGCGCGCGATGTCAACCATGGGCGAAAACGTCCAGTGGATGCCTTCGCTGGTCGCCTCTTTGGCAGCGACTCGCGCAGCCTGTTCCACCAGCGTCGGATCCCAAGTCGACGCCATGGCGAGTGGTACTGGGAAGATGGTGCGATATCCGTGGATTACGTCCAAGGCAAAGATGAGCGGGATGTGCAATCGGGATTTCTCGACCGCAAGCTTCTGCAGTGCATTGGTCTCGGCTGCCCCGGTAATGTTCTCGACGGAGCCGACCCGACCCTGTGCGATCTGCTCGCGATAATCGGCATGAGGAGAACCGGGACCGGTGGAGCTATCCGCGAAATGCACAGTTTGAGCGATCTTCTCCTCGAGCGTCATTTGGCTCAGGAGTTGACTGACGCGTTGCTCAATGGCGGGACTATCAAGAGGTGTTGCGGGAGACTGCGATTGAAGTAAGGGACAGAAACCAGCGACAGCGACCAACGGAAGCAAATTCCATCGCATATTGGACGCCTTGTTTCCGATCCCGCTTCTGATCGGATGGCCTGGGCAGGGCAGCCCTTGCGTCACCTTGAAAGCGCGGCATGGAAATCTCAAATGCCGCGCCTACCTCAGTCGCTAGAAGGAAGTTTGCAACCGCTCCGCGGTCGCCAGTGGCCAGCGCAGATGTTAACAGAAGACCGGTATTCTAGCAATGAATTATACGATTGGGGGTGGTTTATTTTCACAAAAGGCGACCAGCGAATGTGGAGTTGCGTTTGCTGTCCGGCAGTCAGCGCCGTGACGCCGGCGCGGGACGCAGGCGCTCGCGGGGGACGATTCCTTCTCCTTCCTTGACCGCGTAGAAGCGATCGGCCGCCAGATTGTTGAGGGTTTCGAGCTTGCCGGAGGGCCAGAGAATTTCTACGCGATCCAGGCGGTCGTGGAAACCGAGACCGAAGTGGATTCGGAGGTCGTTCTGCGAGAGATAACTTCCACCGCTGCGAACTTCATCCACCTGTACCAGGTCACCGGCGACAGCTTTGACGCGAGCATTCAGAGCCAGACGGTTGCTCTTCGTTCCGGCGAGTTCGAATCCGATCCAGTGATTGCGGTTCGCGCCCGCATTGCGCAAGATCATGGGCTTGCCATCCACATTCTCGACGACTATGTCGATGCGGCCATCGTTGAAAAGATCGCCGAAGGCTGCGCCGCGGCTGACCTGCGGGATCTGAATTGCGGGTCCAACCAGTTCACTGATATTGCGAAACGTGCCGTCGTGCCGGTTCAGGAACAGTAGTTTCGGCTCGTGGTATCTGGCGCCGACGTCGAGAGTGTCGACTTGCGGGTAGACATGCCCGTTCACCATAAAGAGATCAGGCCATCCGTCGTTATCAAAGTCGAAAAATGCGTCGCCCCAGCCAACATATGGAATGGTTGGCGTTGCAACGCCGGCCAGGAAAGAAACATCGGTGAAGCTCATTCCTCCGTCGTTGCGAAACAGCGCCGCATATTCCTCCGAAAAGTGCGTGACAAAAATGGAAAGCCGGCCGGTATGCAGATAATCGCCGAGGGCGACGCCCATGCCGGCTTGTTCCGAGCCATCCTGGCTGACGGCTGTCCCGGCGAGAAATCCAACTTCCGTGAAGTGGCCCTTCCCGTCATTGCGATAGAGGAAGTTCGGCGTGGAATCGTTGGCGACGAAGAGGTCTAGGCGGCCATCGTCGTTAAAGTCCGACCAAACCGCTCCTAGGCCGTAATATCCGTGTGGATCGTCCACGCCGGCGGCTTTCGACACGTCCGTGAAGGTGCCATCGCCGTTGTTGTGAAAAAGAAGGTCGCCAGCACCTTTCAACCCTCTGGGACCGCACTGGACGGCGAGACCGTGATACTGGCAGGTCTTGCTCGAACCAAATTTGGGAAGGTCGTCGAGGTGAAAATCGACGTAGTGGGAGACGAAGAGGTCTACCCAGCCGTCGCCGTCGTAGTCGCCGAAAGCGGCGCCCGTGGCGAACTGAGTGTCAACGAGGCCGGCCTGTTTGGTCACATCTGTGAACGTGCCGTCCCCGTTGTTGCGGTAGAGGACGACTCCGCCGAGGCAGGTCACGAGCAAATCCGGCCATCCGTCATTGTTGTAGTCGCCGACAACCGCTCCCATCGCGAAGCAGGGATATCCCACGCCCGCTTTATCAGTGACGTCGGTAAAGGTGCCGTCGCCATTGTTGTGGTATAGAGCGCTACGGGCTTTCTGGCCGACGAGCGCCATCTCCACGGTCGGGGCGTTGGTAAAGTAAATATCGGGCAATCCATCGCGATCATAATCAATCAAGGCCACTCCGCCGGCCATTGACTCGACAATGTACTTCTTGTCGGATGACGACAGGTGCTCGAATTTAATGCCGGTGGAATCGGTGATGTCCACGAGTTGCGGCAGTTGATTCTCTGACTGCTGGGGTGGGACCGCTTGGGCGAACAGGTTCGTCGACAGGCCAAGCAAGGCAAGGCCAAACAATGCGCCAAATGAGACAAAGAGCGCGACCGGCAGGCTGAGAAACGGCCCGCGAAAGGACACGCAGAGTCGCGGCATGATTCGCGTCATGATGGAGGATAGGGCGGCGAGGACGTGGCCGGCCGATCTCCGGGTGGAGTGGGGCCCGGATGCGCTTTGTCCTTCAACTTGCGAAATTGGTCCATTTCACGCTGGGCGTGGTCGGGCTGGTTCAAGCGCGCAAAGAGCAGACCCAACTGGTAGTGAGTATCGGGAGAATTAGGGGCCAGTTCCTCGGCGCGGGTCAAGTGCTCCTGCGCTTTGACGTAGTCCCGTTGCAGCAAGTAGAGGGTTCCCAGCAGAGCATGGGTTGGGGCACGTTGAGTGTCGACGGCGACCGCTTTCTCCAACTGAGCGATAGCGGCGCCATTGTCTCCCTGATCGCGAAAAATCAAAGCTAATTGGAAGTAGGCTTCCACTTGATTTGGGTCGAGCTTGATGGATTGCTCGAAGTTTGTCCGCGCGAGGGGAAAATCATGCAGGCTGTTCGCGACCATGCCCAACGCCAGGAAGGCGAGCGGGTCCTGGGGACGCGATTTTGTGTAATTTTCGATGGTACTGCGCGCCCCTTCTGCATCTCCGTTTTGGAGTTGCGCAACGCCCAGCAAATACAAAGCCTCGGCTTCGTCGGGCCGGAGTTTTACGAGCTGCTGGGCCGCATCCACCGCGTCGGCCGTGTGTCCGGCACGCAAGCTGGCCGCCGCGAACTTGCGCAAAACGTCCGGCGAGTCGGGAGCGACGGTACGGGCGCGGCTGAGCAGCTCTAGGGATTTTTCCCATTGTTCCTGGCTGGCCAGCATACGCGCCAGGGCTTGCAGGGCGTCGACCGAGGTTGGGTTCAAGTCTACGGCTCGTTGGTAGTCCTTTTGGGCCAGCTTGAGTTCACCCTTGCGTTCGCGCGCCCGGCCCAATCCAAAGAACAACTCAGCCGTGGGAGCCTGCTGCTTCTCGGCGATTTCAAGAAGGGTGAGAGCATCGTTGGTGAAATCGAAATCCAAGAGCACCTTGGCGAACTCCAGGCGAAGCCCCGGATTCCTCGCCGCTCGCGCAGTGACCGCCGGCGCCAGTGATTGAGCATCCGTAACTCGACCCAGACCCAAGTAGCTCGCTGCCAATAGCGGCAATGTGGCGTCTGGACGGCGGGTAGGAGGAATTCGTTCCAGCGCTTCTAGGGCGTGGGAAAAATCTTGCTTCTTCAAGTATGCGGTCGCCAGGCTGCAATTGACGTATGCGTCGGTGGGAGCCAACCGTGCTGCATCCACTAACTCCGCGATCTCCTTGTCGGTTTCACCCTGAGCATGGAAGACCCGTGCCAAATTCATGTAGGCCGGCAATGAATCTGGAGACAGGCTGATTGCCCGGCGCAGAAGGGTTTCCGACTCAGCAAAGCGCTTTTGCTGCAAGCGGATGCTTCCCAGGAGGTTCAAAGCTTGCGCATTCTCGGGATGCCGGGTGAGCACGTCCCAGAGCATCGCTTCCGCCTCGTTCAGTTTTCCAGCTTTGATCAGCGTAGTGGCGCCTGCCACCTTCTGAGAATCCAAGTCCTTAGAACCCACGTCCGCAGGCAGCGATGCGGCGAGAAGCGCCAGCGTCGCGAAGACAGCCACCGCGCAGACCGCAACCTTGCGCATTGTGGATGGAACTCGAAGCTTCCAGATGTGAGAGTCGAGGTCAACCATCACGGGTGCTCAGTCTCCCGTTCTTTATCTTTCAGTTTTTGATAAGCCTCGAGAACGTGTTGAGCATCCTCCAGCCGCCCATCGCGCCGGTAAGCGGCACTCAACTGAAAGTAGCTGTAGTCTTTGGTGGGATCGAGATGGACTGCAGTCTCAAGTCTCTCGATGGCGGCTTTTACCTCTCCCCGCTCAAGCAGAATTTTGCCCAGCTGATACTGGGCGTCGGCATAATCCGGCTTGTCGCGAACCACTTCGGAGAGCAGAGTGAACGCCTGATCTTTCTGTTGCTGCATGAGCAGGCCATAAGCCAGGTGATACTTGGCTCGGGCGTCTCCGGGATGCGCCTCGAGTTCTGCGCGAAATTCCCGCACCGACTCGTCGACTTTCCCTTCGTGAAGCAAGATGATCCCCAACCCAAAATGCGCTCCTTCGATCTTGGGATTGAGTTCGAGAGCGCGGGAAAACTCCGCGACTGCGGGGGTGTACTGATTCTGATCGGCACTCGCTTGCCCCAACAGAACATGGATTTCGGCAACGTTTGGATTCTTCTCCAGCATGCGCTGAAATACGCGCGTCGCGGTCGCAGAGTCCCCGGTGCGCACGAGGGAGACTCCCAGCGCATAGAGTACTCCGGGGTCATCCGGAAGATCCGCCAGCAGAGGCCGAAAGACATCAACTGTCTTGGCGAACTTATCGGTCATGAAATAACTCATTCCGAGGGCGTCCCGTGCCTTGGCGTCATCAGGCTGGTGCGCAACTTCGGATGCCAGCGGGCCGGCGGCCTCTTCGAAACGCTGGGCGCGAAAACTGGCTAAACCCCAATTGCGGTCAAGCCCAGGCAGATCTGGCTTCCATTGCGCGGCCTGTCGAAAGAAATCCGCCGCTCCAGCGTACTGTTCGCGTCTCGCCTGAATTACTCCCAGATTGTTGAAAGTATTCCCTAGAATCTCGGTCAGGGTCGCGCGGAGTTCCTGGACCTTTCCTCGATCCGCGGCATTGAGCGGGGGGCGATTCTCCAGGAATGCGGGTTTTTCCTGGGTGTTCTGCAGGTCGGGAAGCAGCTCGTGCTGGCCTCCTTCATGGGCGTCCTGCCTCTCCTTGTCGCTCTGGAAGGCCTGCGCCCGCAGCTCCTGCGAACTCTTCAGCTCGGCTTCCGCTTCGTCCTGCTTTCCCATCTTGATCAGGATTTGGCCTATCATTGTGTAGGCCTTCGACACTTGATAGTGGTTGTGCGACGGCTCGGTCGTTAGAGCAATCGATTTCTTCAAAGTCTCGATGGCTAATTCCGGGTGGTTTGTCTCAAAATAGACCTGGCCGAGATACAGAATCGGGTCGGGATTTTCGGGCTGCAATTGCACGGCTTTCTTCAGATACTCTTCAGCCACAGGGAAATCGCGGTCCTCGAGATGAATTACTCCCAGGAAAAACGTGCTGAAGAATTCTTTCGGATTGATCGCCAGCTCCTGCTCGAAAAGCGGGCGGGCCGTCGGAAACCGTTCCTTTTCTCCCTGGGCAAGATAGGCCAGGGCGAGATAGTAGTGAACTCTCGGGTAGCGCGGGTCCAACTCGATGGCCTTTTTGAACTCACGGATGGCTTCGTCCAGGTAGCCGGTCTCGCGATAAGCCCGCCCGAGAAGAACATGGAGCTGCGGGGTTGATCCCATGTCGTTCAGTAGTTCGTCAAACAAAAGTCTTGTCTCCGCCAACTTATGCTGGCTGAGGTAGGCAAGCGCCAGCGAATACGCGGTCTCGAAATCCCCCTGGAGGCCCAGAGCCGTGTGCAGATGGTCCGCGGCTTCCGCAAAGTTGCCTTGCGCGAACTCGATGTTTCCCAGCAGTTGCAAAGCACGAACGTTGTGCGGATCGGTTTTGACCACCTCGGCGGCCTCGGCGCCGGCCTCGTCCAAGCGGCCCGCTCGAAAGTGGACCATGGCAAGATCGATCCGAGCGTCCAGATAAGCGGGCTCGGCTGCCACTGCCTCTTTGAGTAACCGGACGGCTTCCTCTGAATCGTTCTTCTCGGCCGCCAAAAGGTTGCCCATGCGTTGTAGCGCGAGAGCCAGCACCTGACGGTATTCCGCTTCCGCGCGTTCAAAGTCTCCACCAAGCTGGAAGGTTTGTGCGGCGCTGTAGTGTTGATTGAGCGGATCAAGCCCTTGCTGGGCCGCAGAGGTACTTGCTATCAAAAGCGTGGTAACAATTAGGGGAGCGGCCAGGCGGGATGAAATACCCAGGAAACCGGTGTGGAAAAGCACTGGAAGATTCCCATTCAAAATAATGAAAGGCGAAGCTCGTTTGAGCCTCGCCTCCATTAGACGCTGCAGCCATTTGTCCGTCAAGCCTCAGAAGGTGAATCTGAGTGCGTATTGAATCTGACGCGGCGGCCGAGTAAACGTGGCCTGGCCAAAGCCCGATTGCGCTATGGAATTGGGGGAGAGCAGCGTGGTGCTGAGTCCACCCGGGCCCGGAACTATCTGATAAGCATTCAACGGTATGGTTTGGACTTGGCCGAGGGGATTTCCGCCCAAGTAGCAATTATCTGTGCTGAGATTGCCAGTTTTGACTGGGGCGTTGACCGGGAGGAAGTTCCCGTTAACGTCTCCAAAGCAAAGCTGAGCCCCGCCCAGACCGCCATTTACGCCTTCAAACTGGGTTTTGTTGAACGCGTTGAAGAATTCAAAGCGGAACTGCACGTTCAGCCGCTCCGAAAGTTTGAAGTCTTTGTGAAGCGCTATATCCCAGTTGTTCGCGCCGGGCCCATAGCAATCCCCCAGCGAAGCGGTCCCGTCGGTTCCCAGCGGTAATCCATAGAGGCTGAATGCGTTGGGATTGATCCACTGGGACTCTATTCCTGTGCCGTGCGCGCGACAAGGTTGACCAACCACGCGGTTGGGGCGGTCCTGATTGGTTCCCGTTCCCCACAGATCATAACCCGTCATGGGCACTACAGGAACACCGCTCTGGATGGTGATGACCGGTTCGACGGACCAACCACCTACGACATTGCGTTCAATCGAATTCGCGCCTTTCAATGCGGGAAGCGCATAGACCACAGAGCCCGCAAACATCTGAGGACGATTGAATCCAGTGGGTCCGTAGTCGCGATGAGTATCGCCGTTATCGCTGAACACATCGGTAGCTCCCTGGCCAATCAGCCCTTGAACGCCTTGGAGCGCCAACGCCTTCGACCAGGTGTAGGAGAACTGGTAGATTGATCCTCTCGAATCGATCCTTCCTCTCCACGACGCCTGCAGCGAGTGATAGGTGGAATAGCCTTCAAAGTCGGCGAGGGGCAATTCTGCCTGGCCGCTGGTGGCTTGACCGAAATAACTCATGTAGGGACGGTACCCAGAGTTGCCGCCTCCGTTGCCATTTATGTTGGCTATCGCGAAGGCTTGTCGGCAAGTATCACCAACGGGAATGGCGATCGGCAACCCGGTGGGCGCATAAGGCGCCCCGCAAACATTCGGATTAGCCGCCGTGGCTGCGGGGTTCCCCGCGATCGGGGTGATTTGGGCAATATCTGTGTAGCTTTGCAGATGGAGACCGCGGTTTCCCACATAGCTCAACTGCATTGTATGGTTCCGGAACAGCTCATGCGACACAGTCACATTCCATTGCCAGTTATTTGGAATATCGGGGTTCGTGGTTCGTCCGAAGGTCGGATACCCAAATCCCGTGCCGGCTCCGCCGGGAGGCGCAACTCCGTCCAAGAACCTGACACCACTGGCTTTGGCGACGAAGGGGGGATTCTGGGTTCCTTGGATGATGAAAGGATCGAGTTGGTAGCGCACGAAGAATTGTCCTACTCCAGCTCGAAGTGAGGTTTTTCCGTCACCGAACAAGTCATAGGCGACCCCGAACCGCGGGGCAATGTTGTGGTAGATGTTGGAAACGACGGAGCGGTTCGAACCGGTTGCGGAGCCCCCCAAGCCGAGGCTGGTACAGGTAACCTTGCTCCCTGGGGCTAGAACAAGCCCGTCACAGGCGCTTCCCTTGGGTACACTGGGGCTGAACTGGCTGGGCCTGAAGAAAGCGAGTTCGTTGTCCGCAGCATAGGGCTGCATCAGGATTGACCAGCGGAATCCATAGTTGACCGTCAAACGGCGAGTGGCTCTCCAGGAATCTCCGCCATAGAACTCATAGTCCTGGTAGCGGCCGGCGCCCTCGTGCAAGTTGTTGGACTCGCCATAGCCCCATATGCTGCCCTTCAGCAGAATGTCGGCGATAGCGTTGCCTGCGGCAGGCCCATCGCCCCACGCAGTGTTGGCGCAGTTATTGCCGGGGGTACCAGCCTCTTTGCAAGTTCCCGGAAACCCCCAAAAAGCAGGCGATTCATTGAAGTCGCCATTGTTTGCCTGGTCCTTGACATTGTGGGCGAGCAAGGTGCCGAACTTGAATTGATGCTTGCCGACCACCTTGCTGTAGTCGTCCGACCAGGTATACCTGTCCATCCGGTTGTACCAGGGAGCTGCATTCCACAGCGTGCTGTAGCCGCCTGGCCCCCAGAAGACGGGTGGTGCCACCCCTGCTCCCGCGGTCTTCCCCGATAACGGATAACTTGGGGTGAGCTGCGAGTAAATCTGCCCGCCAAGTCCGGCGTCAGTTCCACCGGTGGTGATGTAAATCCTGTTGCCGGAATAGCTGAACTGGAAATCGTTGACCGCTGTGCTTCCAATCGTGCGGCTGAGTCGAATCGCCGCAATCTTCGAGGGCTGCGCCCAAGTCGAATCCACCGCCGGGAATCCAGTGTCGCCCCACTCCCCATTTGGAATGCTGGGCGCGGGCTGAGACCAGTGTGACTGGGTATACGTGACCATTAAGGTGGTGGATTTGTTGACGATGTAGTCTGCCCGTCCAAAGGCTTGCCACAGGTTAACCGGCGAATTCAAGATTTGCTTATAGTCGGGATTGGGGCAGGGATTGGCTGGGGTGGGAGTGACGTTCGCTGCCGGGTACAGCTTGGTGATCAGTTGACCCGCAGGACTTAACCCCTCCGGCGTCTGGCTGATGTTTTGAAAGTCGCCAGTTGGCAGGCCGGTGGTGGGGTCCGTCGCTGGCCCGAATGCCTTTCCCGTGGAGGGATCTGCCACTGGAAAATCAAAAACTCCAAATGCCGGGTTGGTTTGATTGTAGTAACAATTTGTAAGGTGCGGGATGCCATTTGTAGCTGTTGAAGTGCCGCTGAAATCGCCTGCGAGTTCCGCGGCACTGGGGGTTTGTCCGGTATGGAGATCGCCGTCAACCTCCCGATTAAATTCCTGCGAGAAGAAAAAGAAGAGCTTGTCCTTCTTGATCGGCCCACCGAGCGTGAACCCGAAGTCGTTGCGTCGCAATTCGCCCTTCGGTATAGCGGGCGTGGTGTTGGTGTTGAACCAGTTGTTGGCATTCAAGGCGTCGTTTCTGCCGAAATAATAGACGGAGCCGTGCAAGCCGTTCGTGCCGCCTTTGGTGACGATGTTGACCTGCCCGCCTCCGGATTGCCCGTACTCGGGACCGTAGGCGTTGGTCACAATCTTGATTTCCGAAATGGAATCGAGCGTGGGGTAAGCGAGAATCGTGCGTTGCGAGCCCATGTCATTGTTGGGCGCGCCATCCACAGTAAACACGTTGCCCGTGCGCTGCCCGCCACTGAAAACGATGTCCGAGCCGCCCAGAACCCCCTTGGTGCTGGAACTGAACCCGTCCTGAGTTGAGGCGCCGGGAACCAGCAAGGCGAGTCCAATGAAGTTAAGGCCGTTCAGGGGCAATTCGGTGACCTGTTTCCCTTCCGTGATACTGCCCAAGGTTGCGGTTGTCGTTTCCACCGCGATGGGGTTGGCTTCCACCGTCAGGGTCTCAGAGACGCTACCAACCGAAAGTTTCACCTTGAGGACGACGGTTGAAGCGACGTGCAATTCGATGCCCTGCTCAGTTTCCGTCTTGAATCCCTGCTTCGTCACCTTGACGTGATAGTGGCCAGGGGGTAGTTCGGTAAAGGCGTAGCTTCCGTCCGAGACGGTGGTCGCAGTGCGGCTGTAGTCCGTGGAGTCGGACACGACGGTGACCGTCGCTCCTGCCACCACTGCTCCCGCGACGTCCGAGACGGTACCCTGAATAATGCCATTGGTCTGCTGCGCCACCACCGCCGGCGCCAGAATCAGCACGATACAGGCGAACAGAACCCCAAGCGCAGTCCTTTTCATCAGGGTCTCCTGGAAACACCTATCGGATTTCTTAATCCACCACTAGCATTTTTGTACTACGCCGGTCATTTAGCGCCAAGGCGACTTCGGTTGTCAAGTGAAAAATACCGATATTCTAAAATATTTCCGCCAGACAAACCGGTATTCTAGCCACTTCTGCCGTAGGTTGTCTGGCGGGCCTTTCAATAAGGTAGAATGCGGACGTTCAGACTGGACTGGTATGGCCGAGGTCTAAAAACGCTATTTTCGTGGAGGAGCGATGGCCGAATGACAGCCCCCAAGGAAAAGGGGATTGGTAAAAAAGAGCGTCATGTCACCTTGAAAATGGTTGCGGAGCGCGTGGGTCTTACTAAAGGCACCTGTTCCGCCGTGCTGAACAAAACTGCTGCCTCGCGATCGGTTCCCCTGCACACACAAGAGCGAATCCTCGCCGCTGCTCGCGAGTTGAACTACCGCCCCAGTTTCTACGCCCGCAATTTGGGTGTGAAGCGCACCTACATGATCGGAGTGGTCACCCAGGAGATTGGTGACTTTTATGGTTCGCCGATCATCAGTGGCATCGAACGATACCTTCGGCAGAAGAATTTTTTCTTCCTTACTGTCGCCCACCACCACGACCCCACGCTTCTGGACACGTATTCGCACATTCTTCTGGATCGCGGCGTGGAAGGCTTTATTACGGTGGACACATTCCTTGACCACTCGTTGCCTCTGCCCACAGTCGCCATCCCCGGGCACCAGCACGTCGCAGGAGTCACGAATATCGTTATGGATCATCGCAGAGGAGCGTGGCTGGCGTTGAGCCATCTGAGCGGGCTGGGTCACCACGAAATTGCGCTGATGAAGGGATCCGACGTCAGTCCGGATTCGGAGGACCGCTGGAATGCCATCTGCGAAGTGGCGGAAGAACTGGGCATTCCCGTGCGGCCGGAACTTACCGTTCAACTCACGGGCGACGATTCCACACCTCAGTTGGGTTATCCCTTCGCGAAGGAGTTGATTGCCCGTAAGCAGCCGTTCACGGCTTTGTTTGCCTATAATGATATTTCCGCGATCGGGTCCATCCGGGCATTCCAGGATCTCGGGCTGCGAGTTCCCGAAGATGTTTCTGTGGTGGGCTTCGACGACATAAGAATTGCCGTGCATAACAATCCGAGTCTTACGACCGTGCGGCAACCGTTGCAAAAGATGGGGGAGATCGCAGCCCGCACCTTGTTGAACCGCATTGAAGAGCGCGAAGACTGGGTAGCGGAAATTGCCATCGAACCCGAATTCGTCGTGCGTAATTCAACCGCCAGGGCGCCCGCTCTGGCTGTGACCTCGCGCGATGGAAGGAACCGAGATGTTCTGGCGCCGGGCTAGCAAGCGGTTTTTTCTGCGTTTTGCCGTTTCTTGCCTGTTATTCGCGAGTCACGCCCATTCCCCAGGTTTGCTGCGGGCCCAGATGGCTACAGAGGACAGGCTCCTCTATCGCGGTTGGTGGCCGAGGCACAGCGCTCCCTCCAGCGAAAACTATGTCGGGCCGGCGCAGTGCGCAAAGTGTCATGCGAATAAAGCTGCGTCGCAGAAAAATACGGCTATGGCACGCACCGCGCTGCCCGTCGCCGACTCCGACGTTTTGTCCCAGGGCGGTCAGTTAACTTTTCAGCAGGGCAAGATCAGCTATCAGATAGCGACCGCGGCTGGAAAAAGTATCTACTCAGTCACCGACGGTACGCAAAGATTGTCGGCACCTTTAACGTGGTCGTTTGGGGACGGTCACGTAGGCCAATCGTATCTATTCGAAAGGGACGGAAACTTCTACGAAAGCCGCGCTTCGTATTTCGATACGCTCAAAGCTCTCGACTTCACGCCCGGCCGCAAACTTACCGATCCGCAGAATCTTGAACAAGCGATGGCTCGGCCAGTCAATGGATCGGAGTTGGTTCGTTGCTTCGCTTGCCACGCCACAGCCTCAACCATCGGTGACAAGCTTGAGCGCAGCCGGATTATTCCGGGGATTTCCTGTGAAGCCTGTCACGGGCCGGGCCTTAAGCACGCAGTAGCCCAGCAAATGGCCTCCGCCGAAGGGCAGGTCTTGGAAAGCGATCAAAAGACTGATTTGATCTTCGATCCAGCAAAACTAAGCCCTCCAGATGCCGTCGACTTCTGTGGTTCCTGTCATGGCACCTGGTGGGACGTCAAGCTTGCTCCGCCGGTGGGAATCGCGAATGTTCGTTCGCAACCGTATCGCCTGGAAAAGAGCCAATGCTGGGAAAAGAACGGCGATGCGCGAATCACTTGCGTGGCCTGCCACGACCCTCATCGGACGCTCGTGCGCGACACTGCATCCTATGATAAGAATTGCTTAAGTTGCCATCTTGCCACCGCTTCGATGAAGCCCAATCCCGACCATCCCGGTCGCGCTTGCAAAGTGAGCACGAAAGATTGCGCTTCCTGCCACATGCCGAAATACGAACTCGCGGACTTTCACTACAAATTTGCCGATCACGACATTCGCGTTGTGCGCCCCGGTGCGCCCTACCCCGAGTAACGTCGGTGCATCGATCAGTCCAGAGTTCTTAATTGAACTGGAACCAATTCAAATTTCCCAGGCTCGTGGTACCGCTTGCGGGAGCCCTGAATACTACGTATAAGTCGTGGCTGCCACTTGCCCCTGATGCGTTTGCCGCTGGAGTTGTTTGCCACGTTTCCCACCCTCCCGTGGACGGAATTGTGACGGAGGCTACGAGTGTTCCCGTATTGCTGTCGAGGTGGAACTCAAGACTTCCGCCGCAGTTTCCGCCCCCGTTGGTGCCGTTAACTTGCAGGCAGGCGAGACGGGCGGTGACCGTCGAGACTGCGGTGCCAAAATCCACATTCTTGTAAACAGCGTAGTCTCCATCGCTGGAATATCCAACATCATATCCGCCGTTCGTGTCGGAAGTGAGCTCTGTCGCAAGTCCCCAAGTTAGGTAGTTTCCCGGCGTGTTGTTGCCCGCTGTGCTATTGAAGCTGGAGGCCAAGATCTGCGAAGTTGCGCTGACGGTGTAGGCCGGCGTTCCGGCGCTTTGTGTTCCGCTCCAGGTGAAGGTCGCCGCTGCCAGAGCGGGAAGAGTGTAAGTAAACGACTGCGTTCCCCATTGCACTTCAAACGTCTGGCTTTGGCTGGAATCGTTGAATGCCACCAACACCCTTGAATTATCGGGCGCGGGGTTGACGAATGCCGCCGTCACAATGCCCAGAGCGTTGCTGGAATAAACGCGAGTGGCCCCCGGCAGCACATACTTGCTGAAATGGCCCATGGTGTAGAACTCGGTCCCGTAGGTGACATTGCCGGACGTACCGTTCACAGTTACGATCGGAGTGCATGTGCCGCAACCGCCGGTATGCGGGCCTTGATTTTCGTCCAGGGCCAAACTCCATTTCACATAAGCCCTGGCCCAGTTCCTCATGGACTGTGTTATTTCCTCGAAGTCTAATCTGCTTTGGTCGGAATTCGTTGTGAAGCCAGAGTGTTCAGTTTCGTAGGTACCAATGCCGGGAAACATATTCTGGATGGGAGTCATCGCCCCGGGCGTGCCGCCATATCCATGCCAGGCTACGCCGGCGATCTGGCTCAGACTTTGATTCGCGAGAACATTCTCGGGATAATCAGGCCGATCCCAGTTGTGGTCGTAAACCAGCACTTTAGTCGGAAGGCCCGCTGCAGAGAGCGCGGGTAGCACGTAGGTAAACAGAGCTGTCATCTGGTCGGTTTGCGATTGAACACTTTGCGCTGGGCAATCGGTAGAAGGAAAAATTGCGGCTGCGGGCACGCACATGCCGGGATAGCTGGGAGGAACGTATAGCGGCTCGTTCTGCATCGAAATGTAGTCGATGTTAATGCCCGCCTGCGCATACGCCTCGATGTACTTCACGAAATAGTTAGCGAAAGGGGTGTACATGCTCGCCAGGAGAGATCCGCCAATCATGGAACTCGAATCCTTCATCCAGCCTGAAGGACTCCAAGGATTCGCCATGATCTTGAGCTGCGGGTTGAGCTGTTTAGCCTGCAGGATCAGCGGAATAATGTCCGCCTGGTCGTGCGCAATCGAAAAATTCGCCAGCGTGGGATCGGCCACGCCGTTATTGTCGTCGAACGAATACACAGACCGTGCGATATCAGACGCGCCCATCGGATTACGAATGAAGCTGAGACCGATGCCACCGCCCTGGTGGGTGAATAAATCGTTCATGGCCTGTGTGAATTGGGACGGCTGGTTGGTTTTCGCAACCTCGTTCAGGAGATACATTGCAGAGTCGGTGGTAGCCGCTCCAAATCCTTCAATCGGCTGATAAACCTCGGTTTCGTCCAAGTAGACCAAATTGCTGCCGCCATTCGTGGCCGAGAAACTGACTGCCGGCTGTGCTGCCAGCTGCATTGCTTGGTCGTCGGTTGTCACAACCACGGAAACTGTGGGCCCGTTCCCCGGCGGCGTGAGCGTGTAAGTGCCAGTTGCCACTGCGCTCTGTGAATAGGCCGCGCCCACGGCAATCGCCTCGATCGTGATTGTCGACGTGACCGCAATTGCGCCCGAGTATTTCGTCGACGAAGTCGTTGGCGTCGTTCCATCCGTGGTGTAGTAGATCGTCGCTCCGGAAGAAGCATCCGTTAGCGTGACCGTCTGTCCGGCCTGAGTCTGACTGTAAGAGCCCGGCACCGGCCAGAAGGCAGGCTTGGCTGCAACGGGCGGCGGCGGTGGCGGAGCCGAAACTGAAGACCCGCTGCCTCCTCCACCGCATGCTGTCGTTGCCGCTAGCAATATGATGAAGGCGGAGAATTTGTGTTGGGCTGTCAACTGTCGAACCGTCATTTCGTTGCGAGCGGAATGCGAATTCATAACACGATAACACGCACGATAACACGAAAGATAATTCCTAGAACATCGGTCTTCTTATAGACTCTCACCGTATTTCTGCGGGCGAGGATAGTCTCGGGCACAATCCAGGGGCCCGCTCTGCTTCGTCACGTCCAAGCCCCCACCCCCCTGCGGACCGGCGTCCTTGACTCTCGGTTCGAAGCTGTGCTCCCATGTACAAAATCGGTTTTCTGCTGAGGGAGACTGAGATAGCTGCGGGCTCGCGTTCTGCGAATGAAGAGAACACCAATGAGCTTTCGAACGGGTTGGGGTTTGGTCTGCCGATCGAGATGCCTTCTCGCGATCATGGTTTTGCTACTCGCCGGGGCCGGACGAGCCCATGCCCAAGCCAGTTGCACCGGCGTTTCCAACGATCCGCAAGGGGCAGTGACGTGGGTCCCGCAATGGTGCGAGGAATTTAACGCTACTACGGCAGGTTCACCCGACACCACAGTATGGAGCTTCGATCTCGGAAACGGCGGCTTTGGCAACAATGAAATAGAGACGTACTGCGGACCTCCCGGATATTCGGGGAACCCGAGTAACTGTCCCACGACTTTCTCGACGAGCACTTCGAACGCCTATGTTGACGGCGGTGGACACCTTGTCATTCAGGCCATAAACACGCCGAACACCGCGAACTCGATTCCGCGTCCTTTAAATCCCAAGACACGCATCTGGATGCCTGTGGCCATGGTGGGGTTGCTGGTATCTGTTGTCCTGGTGCCTGCTGCGCGCCGACGAAGCCGCAACCTTCTTTATGTCTTCGCACTGGTCGCTGGGCTCACTCTTACGGGGGCTGCAACCTGGAGTTGCGGCGGCGGCAGCGGAGCGGTAGCACTCAGGTAATTCCGCCTCCCAACAATGGCAGCACCTGGTATTCGGCTCGCATGAAGACCCAAGGCTTGGAGAATTTTCAATACGGGCGCATCGAGGCCAGCATCCAGCTACCCGACACAACCAACCAGGGTCTTTGGCCGGCTTTCTGGTCACTGGGCAGTGACATCAACACAACTCCCTGGCCTGCGTGCGGCGAAACGGATTTCATGGAGGTTTGGTCCACTCAGGTTCTTAATGGACCAGGTCCCGGAGGGAACAGGACGACAATCCACACGACGGTGACTGCAGGTGACGGCCTGCAGCCGAATGGAGCTTACTCGTTCCCCTCAGGCCAATCCAACGACACGAACTTCCATACCTACGGGATGATTTGGTCCGCCAACATGCAGCAGTTCTATATCGACAACCCGCTGCAGCCGTACTACATCACCACGCCCAGCAACCTTTCGTCTACAGATACATGGCCTTTTAACGCTCAGATTTTCCTCGTCACGAATATAGCGGTTGGAGGCACCTTGGGCGGAACACCCAGTTCATCAACCACCAACCCGGCAAAGATGATGCTGGATTACGTGCGGCAATATCAGGCTTCTGCGTCGGTGCCCGCTCCGGTCATGGGTACTCCGACGCCGAGTTCCATCAGCGTAACCGCTGGAGCGACGAGTAACAACAGCAGTACACTTACTCCCACGCTCACACCCGTCACAGGCTACGTGTATTTCTCCTGCAGTACGAATGCGCCGAACGCGAGTTGTGCGATCACTACGACTGACCCTCTGAACCCGTATGTCGTCAGTGCCAGCGCCAATCCCGCGGAGAGCGTCACAGCGGCTGTTACGACAAACGGCACCGCTCCAGGCAGCTACACCGTGACCGTTTACGCGTTTACCGAAAGCAACGTTGGCAGTGGATCGAACAGCACCGCTGACGCAAGCGTTGCCATTCCACTCACGGTGAACTGACGCTTTGCAGCTTCGCAATGGCATGAGATAGCCGTGATAGGATTCACTCCGAATGCGTCGGGAAGTCTTAACAACGTGCTTGGTCGCTTGCGGAATCTCTGTTTGCGTGTTTCTTGCCAGTGCCCAAGACAAGCCCCCTGCGTATCACGGCCCCCTATTTGAAGACGTCGCCCAGCGCAGCGGCCTGACCGTGCCGCATCAATCCTCGCCAGACAAGCGCTACGTCATTGAATCCATGAGTGGTGGGGTCGGCTTGTTTGATTGCGACAACGACGGCAAGCTGGACGTCCTGACCATTAACGGCTCAACCGTCGATCGCTACCGCGAGGGTGGCGACCCCATGGTCACCTTGTATCACCAGGAACCTGACGGAACTTTCAAGGACATCACGAAAGC
Organism: uncultured Acidobacteriaceae bacterium; assembly: GCA_963850805.1. Taxonomy (GTDB): domain Bacteria; phylum Acidobacteriota; class Terriglobia; order Terriglobales; family Acidobacteriaceae; genus Sulfotelmatobacter. The sequence continues at coordinate 51,307 of CAWKNF010000025.1, forward strand.
GGCGGGCCTGACCCGGCGCGGATGGGGCATGGGTGTGGCCGTTGCCGATTTCGACAACGACGGGTGGCTCGACATTTACGTCACCGGCTACGGCGGCAACGTGCTGTATCGCAATCTTGGCAATTGCAAGTTCGAAGATGTTACTGAAAAGGCTGGCGTCCGCGGCGGCGGATTCAGCACGGGCGCGGCCTGGGCCGACTACGACCGCGACGGCCATGTGGATTTATTTGTCTCCCGTTACGTACACGTCGATCTCAACGACTTGCCCGAATTCGGCAAGGGCAAGTTTTGCCGCTACAAAGGAGTGCTGGTGCAGTGCGGTCCCTGGGGACTCCAGGGTGAGAGCGACCTCCTTTACCACAACCGTGGCGACGGTACGTTTGAGGAAGTTTCCGTGCGCGCGGGTGTTCACGATTCGGAAGGCCGCTTCGGACTAGGCGTTGTATGGGGTGATTACGACAACGACGGCTGGCCAGATTTACTCGTCGCCAACGATGCCGGAGCGAACTATCTCTACCACAACAATCATAACGGGACGTTCACCGACGTGGCCCTGCTGGCCGGAGTAGCTTTGAGCGGCGAAGGGACGGAGCAGGGAAATATGGGAGTGGACTTCGGCGATTACAATCACGACGGCTGGCTCGACATTGTCGACACGACATTTGCCGACCAACCCAAGACGCTTTATCGCAACCTTGGTCCCCAGGGTTTTGAAGACGTAAGCCGGACGTCCCAACTCGCTCAGGCCAGCGTTCCTTACGTCGCGTGGGGAACTGGCTTTGTAGATTTTGATAACGATGGCTGGCCGGACATTTTGTTAGCGAATGGCCATGTGTATCCTCAAGTGGATACGATCAAAGAAGGAGCGCGCTACCGGGAGCCGCTCTTTCTACATCTTAATAAGCACGACGGGACCTTCGAAGACGCCTCCGCCGCCGCGGGACTCGCAGATTTGCCGCTGGCTTCCCGCCGCGGCGTTGCGTTCGGCGACATCTGGAATGATGGCGCAATCGATGCCTTGATTTTGAACGTCGGCGAACCCCCGAGCCTTTTGCGTAATCGCTTAGCCAACGGAAACCACTGGGTTGAATTCAACCTGCAAGGTACGAAAAGCAACCGAGCCGCCATCGGTGCGCGGCTCACCATCCACGCTGGAAAGCTTGTGCAGTTCAATGAGGTTCGCGGCGGAGGCAGCTATCTTTCACAAAACGATCTGCGGCTGCACTTCGGCCTGGGAACCAACAGCAGGATCGACAGTGTCGAAATCGCTTGGCCCAGCGGGCTTGTAGAACGGCTGGGCGATCTTGCCGTCGATCAGATTTACACGATTGAGGAAGGAAAAGGGATTCGCCCGCAGAAGAATCCAGCGACTCCATGAATCGGCGCGCCAGGGTCTTGTCTTTTCGCGGGCACTACATTCCGCTGCGCCGAATCTGGATTGTTGTTTTCGCGGCCATCGCTTTGCTCTGCGTGGGCTTTCGTATGGCGGAAGCGCGCCCCAACGGACAAGCCGTTCCCGTTCAGTCGACCCCGCCGGAACAATACTTGAATGCGCGGCCCGGGGTGGAATATCTCGGGGACGAATCTTGCCGAAAGTGCCACTCCACAATCTATGCGCAATTCAAGCAGACGGGGATGGGACGATCCGTTTCCCTTCCCTCTGCCGAAGATCTGCGCGAATTGGCGAAGCCGGTCAGCATAATCAACAAGAAGCTGAATCGAACCTATTCGGTTTATGCGCGCGACGGCAAAATCATCCACGAAGAATCTGAAAGCGACAGCAAAGGCCACGTGGTTTTTTCCGAGGCCCATGAAATCGCTTACGCCGTGGGCGCCGGCGACGTGGGAAAGAGTTATCTCGTGGCCAAAGGTGACGCCTTTTTTGTCTCGCCGATTTCGTATTACGCGCGCATTGGTGGTTGGGATTTATCACCCGGATATGGCGATGGCATATTCCGGGGCTTCACGCGTCGCGTGGTTGACTTGTGCGTTGACTGTCACACGGGCACGCCGCTGCTGGTTCCAGGCAGTCACGACCGTTTTCAGCAGCCTCCCTTTCGCTTCTTGACGGTTGGGTGCGAGCGCTGCCACGGGCCGGGCGCTATTCATGTGGAGCAACGCACCCAGGACGCTGTGCTGGGCGGATCATTCGAAGGATCAATCGACTATTCCATCGTAAATCCCCGGAAGTTGCGGGCCGAAATTCGGGACGACGTTTGTGCACAATGCCATTTGGCTGGAGATGCTCGTGTGCTTCAGCCCGGCAAGAACTACCTTGACTTCCGGCCGGGAACCCCGCTCGGGGATGTGGTGGCTATATTTTCGGTTCCGCAGACAATCAAAGGGAATCACTTCGCGGCGCTCGATCAGTTTGAGCAATTAAAGATGAGCCGTTGTTGGGCCGCCAGCGATGGCCGGATGGGCTGTATCTCATGCCACGATCCGCACGTTCAACTCCACAGCGACCAGGCAACCGACTTTTTCCGCAGCCGTTGCTTGGCCTGTCACGCGACCGGCAGTTGCCGCGAGCGGCTTGCGCAGAGGCAAGCTACCTCGCCGCCCGACAACTGCATTCACTGCCATATGCCGAAGCAGCCGACCGAAAACATCGGCCACTCGTCGATCACGGACCACCGTATTCTGCGGGTTCAGTCTGAAATTGCCGCCGTCCTGCAAACGAATGGATCGACGCCTCCCGCGGATTTGATCTACGACACAAAACCTTCCGCCCTCGGCCAAACACAAACAGATTTGCGAAGCCTTGCCCTGGCTCATGCTCAGGTCGCTGGGCGCTATCCGGAACTCGGCGAGAAAGGTCTTGCACTCCTGGAGCAGGCTGCTGCCGCGTTCCCGGCTGATGCTGAGATCCAGGCGGCCTACGGGTCTGTTCTTCGCGTCGCGCGTCCGCGGGAGGAACAGCGTGCCTCCGATGCTCTGCAAAGGGCCATCGATGTCGGCTCAAAATCCCCCGAAGTGCGAACCCGGCTTGCTCGCTTGCGGATGCAACAGGGGCAGGTGACGGCTGCTATCGAGTTATACAAGGAATCGATCCAAATCGATCCGCACTTCACGCCCGCATATTTGGATCTTGCGCAGGTTTACTCAATGTTGAAGGATCGGAAAAGCGCTTTGGAAATACTGGACGGCGTTTTGAAAATAGACCCGGGAAATGATGCCGCTCGCCAGGAGCGGCTCAAGATGGAGACTCTGCCCAACTAGAATAGATGGGAGAAAAGATGCGCAGAATCGAAATGCCTCGGCGATGCCGTATCGCGCTATTGGTTTTGCTGTCCTTCTCAGTGGGATGTGGAGGCGGAAGCATGAATTCCTCCACTTCGCCAAGCGGCTCTCTAACGCTTTCTCTCTCGCCTAACTCGGCTCAAGTCTTCCAGGGACAGCCGGCCTCCGTGACCGTCAACGCAACCCTCCTCAGGAGTGGCATGACGGGCAGTGTGACGTTGAACGTAACGGGACTGGCTCTGGGGGCGACCGACCAGATCCAGTCGCCCGCGAACGGCAACACCGGCAGCATTGCGTTCAACGCGGGAACCGCGCCGGCGGGAACCTATCCCCTCACCGTGACCGCCAGCGACGGAACGTTTTCGAGCACGGCGAACCTCACTTTGACAATTGGAGCGTCAGCGCAAATCATGCAGGGAACCAACGGCACGTTCGGCGTTGCCATGTCCACATCGTTCCAGCCGGCGGAGTGGGATTACCAGTTCTTCACCATCAATCCCGGCGCGATCGCCTCCCTGGACAACTTGCTTCCGCAGCACATCCGCTTGCAGGGAGTTTCAGAAGGCGTCGCGCAGGGAGCAGCCGGCAGCAGTTCGATGGCATGGAGTTTTTCCATTCTCGATGCGATCACTCAGCCGGTACTGAGCGTGGGCGACCACAGTCCCGAGTTTCAGATCGCGAAAGCTCCGCCTTTTATGTACGTGGACGACGACAGTGGCAACAGTTTTCAGGATCTGACCTACAACCAGTTTGCCGGATATGCGCAGAATCTGGTGCAGTACTACAACACTGGCGGCTTCACTTCGAATGGCCAGACTTACGTGTCGCCCGCTTACCCAACCGACACGATTACCTGGTGGGGCATCTACAACGAGCCCAACATTAACAACAATCTGACGCCGCAGCAGTATGTAACGATGTACAACACGCTCGTGCCGCAGATGCAGGCGATCGATCCATCGATCAAGTTCGCCGCGGTGGAACTGGCAGACTTTTCGGGACAGGTGCAGAACTGGATTCCACCATTCGTGAGCGGCGTAACGGCCCAAGTGGACGCGCTGGCTACGCACTTCTACTCTTCCTGCGATCAGACAGACACCGATGCTATGGTTTTCGGGACGATCCCGGGGTTTGTCTCCGACGTGCAGCTTATCTATTCGCAGATGGCGATGAATTCGGCCTTAAAGTCCGTGCCGGTGTGGGTCACTGAGAACAACGTGAACGCGGATTACGACGCCGGCAACGGCATGAGCGCATGCAATCCCACGCAGAAGTTTGTCCTCGACCAGCGTGGGTCGAGCGCTTTCTTTGCTGCCTGGCGGCCTTACGTTTTTTCGCAGTTGGGCAAGGTTGGAGTCCAGGCGCTGTATCACTGGGATTTCGACGCCGATGCACAGTTCGGCGAGATCAACTACAACACCGATGCTCTTCAGCTTAGTTATTGGGTCGACTACTGGCTGGCTCGCATGTTCCCCCATCCGCCAGGGGCGAATATGCTGCAGTTTACTAACACCGACGACCCGGAAATCGAAGTCCTCGCTGTGCAGAATCCCGACGACAGCGTAGTGATCATGCTCGCAAACCATGCCGTCAACGCTTCCACCGACAACAACGGCCCCGGCGCACCACGAACCATCAGTATCGACGTTTCCTCCCTCGGCTCTTTCACGTCGGGCAGCCTGCTGACGATCGATGCCAGCACTGGCGTGACTGCAGGCCCCACCGCGACCTCCGTGACTCCGGGCCCACAGATGACGGTTGCTTTCACTGGTTATGGCGTGGCGTTCCTGACCTTGAAAAACTAATCGATAGCCTGAGCGACTATTCCCACTTGACGCTACCTTCGACGATGGTGATGTAGCGATCCAGGGGCAAGTTTGTGAAGCGCTGGACGACCCCGCTTGGTTGTGGCCACTTCACCTCCAGGGAATCGAATTTTGTGCGGCTGCCAATTCCCAGCACAAGGCGGGGATCGTGAGCGGACAGAAAGCTGCCGCCGCCAATCTTCATGCGGCTGCGCTTGAGGTCGCCGGCCTGGAAAGTGACGCGCGCGCCGATGGCATCGGGGTTTGACTTCCTGCCGATCAGACGAACGCCGAGCCAATGATTGTTCGTGCCTACATTGTTGCGCAACAGAATCGGAGCGCCATCATTATTAGAAACCAGGACATCCACCGCGCCGTCGTTATTGAAATCGCCGATGGCCAGCCCGCGCGCGGGAAATGATTTTGAAAAAACCGGGCCGCTTTGGCTGCTCACATCTTTGAAGAACTCACCCCCGTTGCGGAAGAGCAAAAGAGGCTCCTTGTACGCAACCTGGTGAGACTGCTTTTCGACCAGATCATCGGGGAAACCGTTGGCAATCATCAGATCCAGGTTGCCGTCGTTGTCGTAATCGAAAAACTTGAGTCCCCATCCACTCATCCAGCGTGTGGACATGCCAATGCCCAGTGGCATGGATAAATCGTCGAAGGTCTCGTCATGATTGTTCCGATAGAGTGAAAAAATCTCCTGATCGATGTTCGCCACGAAGAGGTCCATCCAGCCGTCTTCGTTGAAGTCGGCCGAATCCACGCCCATGCCGGAACGTGCCCGGCCATCCGCGCTGTAGGCGACATCGGCCGCAAGCCCCACTTCTTCGAAGCGGCCGCCCCGGTTCATAAAAAGAAAATTCGCCACCGTGTCGTTGGCGACAAAAAGATCCATCCAGCCGTCATTATTTATATCAGTGGCCACGACTCCCCAAGCTTTCCCAAGATGCGGGGAGATGCCGGACTCTTTGCTGACATCCGAGAAAGTGCCGTCACCGTTGTTATGAAAAAGCCAACTCGGCCGCGGATTGAAGATGCGAGGGATGCAATAGTGATGCGTGCCGTCCGCATCCACGCCGCATTCCAGCGCTTTGTCGAACTCCGCGAACCGACAAACGAACAGGTCAAGCCGGCCATCGTTGTCGTAGTCGAACCAGACCGCGCTCGTGCTCCAACCGGGAGCGGCGACGCCCGCTTTCTCCGTGACATCCATGAAAGTTCCGTCCCCGTTATTGTGGTAGAGGATGCTGCGGCCGAATTGCGTGAGGAACAGATCGGGGAAGCCATCGCCATCATAGTCGCCAACGGCGACTCCCATGCCGTAGCCGCCGCCCCCCACGCCGGCTTTTTCGGTTACATCCGTGAACGTGCCGTCGCGGTTGTTGCGGTAGAGCGCATTGCGTAGCGGCCGGGGAGGATTGTAAAAACTGCATTTACCGCTGTTCACCAGATAGATGTCCATCCAGCCATCGTTATCGTAATCAAGGAAGGCACAGCCCGCGCCACTTGTCTCCGGCAAGTATTTCTCGGGAGACTTTCCCGCCGTGTGAATCCAGGTAATGCCGCTCTTTTCGGGAGGGATCTCTTCAAAGGCGTAAGGCGGCGCAGGAGAAGATGCTCGTAGAAAAGGAATCAACCGTGGAGAAAGTGCGCCCGATAAGAGAGTCATGCCCTGAAGAAAGCGGCGACGAGAAAGAAGAAGGGACTTTTCGTTCGAACGTCTGCGAGCCTCCCGCCCCATGATCGCAGCAGAATAACATGGCGCAGAAAGAAGGGGTCATCCGTGCAGGGCCTGTATGTTATCGTCAAAATTACACGTTCCCGCGACGTGAGATCCGTAATGCAACTCCAAACAATAGCCCGGTCGCACGCGCGATTTGTTCTGACAATCATTATGGTCTACGGGTCGATAGCTGCGGTCTGTGGACAAAGCAGCCTTAGGGCGCAGCAGAATTCTGAGACGACAGGTTTCGAAGCCGCAGCGAAATCGGCTACGGCTGCACGGGAAGCCGGCCATGCTGATGAGGCAATTCAAGAGTATCGCCGCGCCCTGGAAATTAATTCGAGATGGGAAGAGGGCTGGTGGTACCTGGGGACGCTGCTCTACGACAGTGACCGTTATTCAGAGGCTATTCCGGCGTTCCAAGGGCTGGTGAATCTTGTACCGGGTGCGGGCCCGGCATGGAATTTTCTTGGGCTCTGCGAATTCGAGACGAGGGATTACACAAATTCTCTGTCGCATCTGCAAAAAGGGCTTGCCCTTGGAGATGCTGACGATCCGGAGACTGCGCGCGTCGCGAGGTATCACCTTGCTCTGCTCCTGATTCGCAGTGGCGAATCCGATCAGGCCGCGGCTCTGCTCGCCTCGACATTCGAACAGGGCGAGCCTCCGGCGCAGATAAAAATTGCGTTGGCTTTGGCGATGCTTCGCGTGCCGCTGTTGCCCAAAGATGTTGATCCTTCTCAAGACGCCCTGATCTCCGCAGCCGGCGAGGTCGCGTCAGCTATCGCGCAGAATAATTCCCCGAAGGCGCTGGCAGCGTTTCCTAACCTATTGAAGGATTACCCAGCCACTCCATACTTGCACCACGCCTACGGGAAAACGCTTGCATCCGCCGGGATGTCCGAAGAAGCACTTAAGCAGCAGCGCGAAGAGATAGACGTCTCACCGAAGAGTGCGTTGCCGTGGATCGAAATAAGTGAAATCGAGCTCCACCTCCAGCATCCGCAGGAAGCCCTGCATGCAGCGGAGGAGGCAGTGCAACGGGCGCCGGATTCCTCAGCTTCGCATGCAGCACTGGGGCAGGTTTTGCAAGCACTTGGCAGAAAAGAAAAAGCTGCGGCCGAACTCGCTGGAGCAGAAAAATTATCGCCCGAAAGGCCCCAGGCGGAGGAAAGAATCGCCAAGCTTTATTCGAATCATACTGAGGCAAGGCCTGGTGAAAACGGGCAAGCAGCCGCGCACCCAGCCACCGATCCCGGGTCGAGCAACTTCGAGGAGCTATCGAGCCGCGCCGCGGCGGCGCAAGCTGCCGGTGATACCGAACAGGCCATTCGGAATTATGAGCGGGCCCTGCAATTTCGGCCGGAATGGGATGACGGCCGATGGAATCTTGCCATGCTGAATTATTCCGCGGGGCACTATCTCGAGGCCATCTCCGAACTAAAGATATGGGTGGAGCGCCAGCCAAACGTTGGAACCGCATGGGCGGTGATGGGGCTTTGTGAATTTGAAATGAAGGACTACAAGAACGCGCTCATCCATTTGCAACGCGGCGAGCAACTCGGCTTCGGTGGAAGTCCAGAAGCGGTGGGCCTTGCCAGGTATCGCCTGGCCACGCTCGAAAATCGAAATGGCCAGTTCGAAAGCGCCATGGAAACCCTGCTGCCGGGAACGCGTTCCGGGACGGTCGCAAAAGAAATTCAAATCGCTCTCGGCATGGCGCTGCTTCGTATGCCCTTGTTGCCCGACCAGGTCGAGCGGTCCAAAATCGCTCTGGTACAGTCCGCCGGCGAGATCGCTGCGCTGCTCGAGAACAGCAAATACGACCAGGCTTATCCAAAATTCCAGGTTCTGTTAAAGGAATATCCTTATGTCCCGTTTCTTCACTATGCCTATGGAACTGCACTTTCCGCTCTTTCGCAATTTGACGAGGCGGAAACACAACTGCGCGCAGAATTGCAAATTTCGCCGGAGAGCGAACTGCCTTACGTCAGCCTGGCATCCGTGGCACTAAAACGCTACCATCCTGCAGAGGCATTGGCTTCGGCTCAGCGTGCCGTGCAACTCGCTCCGGATTCCGCCGAATCGCGCTACGTTCTTGGGCGGGCATACCTCGAACTGAGTCAAGAAGGGCAGGCCGTGCGCGAATTCGAACAGGCCGGCAAGCTTGCTCCGGGGAGTCCGGAAGTGCACTTTAATCTCGCAAAGGCGTACGCCAGGGCGAAACTTCAGGAGAAGGCCGAACAGGAGCGCGCTATTTTTGCCCACTTGAATGCGTTGGCAGAACAGAGGAGGAGCCACTCGGGGAATCAGGCTTACGGCGGCTCCCACGACGCGGTTGAACTTGCGCCGGCACGCATCGAAACAGAAAAGGCAGCGACGCCCCAAAACCCCTAGCTCTGGCGCGCCCCCCTGCCCCTGGTTGATTGGCATCCGCGTCATTTAAGACGTCACCAGACGCTCACCAAGACTTGAATAAAACGTCTACTAGCGGGTACAGTACTGTTTCTCGTTTCCGGGTTATGCAAGTCCCTCGACTACAGGAGTCTGCTCGATGCGTCACGCGTTGACTGTGCTGATTGCTGTGTGCTGCCTCGGTATCCTTTCCTACTCACAAACCGCCGACGAGTTGATAGCCAAAAACATCCAGGCCCGGGGCGGGATGGAAAAGATGAAGGCCATCAAGACCCTCCGCATAACAGGCAAGTTTGAGGGTGGCGGAGGCTTCACCGCGTCCGTGGGCCAGGAGAACCAGCGCCCGAACCTGCTGCGGGAAACACTTACGCTGCAGGGAATGACGGCGGTGCAGGCCTACGACGGCAGCGCTGGCTGGCAGATTCAGCCTTTTGGCGGGAAGAAGGATCCAGAGTTGATGGGCGAGGACGACGTCCGTGACCTGCTGCTTGACGCCGACTTTGACGGACCCCTGGTGGATTACAAAGAGAAGGGCAGCACCGTCGAGTATATCGGGCACGACGTGGTGGATGGCGACGACGCGCTGCGCCTGAAGATCACTCTAAGAAACGGTGACATCATTTACGACTACCTCGATCCCGACACGTTTATCGAAATTCGCCGCGAGATCGAGCAGTTTATCCGGGGCTCGGTGCGGGAACGCGTGATGGGGCTGGGTTCTTACAAGCCGGTGGCGGGCGTGATGTATCCCTTCTCGGTCTCGCAGGGACCGAAGAATCATCCTGACGAGCAAACGACCACGATTCAGAAGATGGAACCAAATGTGACCATTGATCCGGCGGACTTTAACCTGCCAGCTTCGCTGAAAACTGAGGAGAAGAAGTCCGGCATGGTCGGGATTCACTAATTTGCTGGAATGAAGACTACGCGCAAAATCAGGAGTTCGCCCATGCGTCGCGCGGTATTTGTTCTGGCGGCAGTCTCGTGCCTCAGCGTGCTTACCTGCTCCCAGACCGCCGAGGAACTGGTCAACAAGAACATCGAGGCCAAAGGCGGGATCGAAAAAATCAAGTCGGCCAAGACCCGGCGTATGACCGGCAGAGTCAAGAACGCCAGGGGCCGCGTCGCCGTCTTCGCGCAAACCAACGCGCGCCCCGATTTGGTCCGTCAAACCATCACCATGCAGGGCATGACGGCAATCCAGGCCTATGACGGTTCGACCGGCTGGCAGACCAACCCCTTCCGCGGGCGCAAAGACCCCGAATTGATGGGTGAGGATACGCTGCGAGACTTGCTGCTAGCCTCCGATTTCGACGATCCGCTCGTCGACTACGTTGAAAAAGGAAACACGATCGAATATCTGGGGCATGACCTGGTGGACGGCGATGACGCCCTGCGCCTCAGGGTCACGCTGAAAAACGGCGACATCATTTACTACTATCTCGACCCAGATACTTATCTCGAAATCCGGAAGGAGATTCAGCAGTTTGTCCGGGGCTCGGTGCGAGAACGCGTGGTGGACGTAGGCTCCTACAAGCCCGTGAATGGAGTCATGTATCCCTTCTCGATTTCCGAGGGGTCCAGAAATAATCCTGGCGTACAGATGACCACGATTGAAAAGATTGAAGTGAACATCGCTGTTGCAGATTCTGACTTTGCGCTGCCGGCGTCGCTGAGGACTGAGGAAAAGAAGTCCGGGCTGGTCGGGGTTCACTGATTTGGCTTACTGATTCGCGGGTATGAGGAAGGCAACGAAAATCACTAGCGTGGAAAAGGATTCGTAAATATGAAAGCATCCGCTCGCAATTCCTGGGGACTGATGGTGTTAATCGCCGGAGCCGCGCTGTGCGCACCCGGGCAGGCCGCGGCCCAGACTGCATACCGCTTTGACTCGGCGACGGTTTCGGGCCTGCCTGCGCGCAACATCGGCTCATCCACTATGAGCGGGCGCATCGCCGCGCTGGATGCGGTGGAAGAGGACGGCCGCATTACCGTGTTCGTGGGTGCGGCGAGCGGTGGTGTGTGGAAGTCGGTGAACGGCGGCACCACGTTTAAGCCCGTCTTCGACCGGGAAGATGTGCAATCGATTGGCGCGGTGGCGATTGATCCCTCGAATTCAAAGATTATCTGGGTGGGCACAGGCGAAGCATGGACGCGAAACAGCGTGTCGGTGGGCGATGGCGTCTACAAGTCGACCGACGGCGGCGAGAACTGGACCAACGTCGGTCTGAAAGACAGCGAACACATCGCCAAGATTCTGGTGAATCCTGGCGACAGCAATGATGTGCTGGTCTGCGCCACTGGGCATCTGTGGGATGACAACGACGAACGCGGCGTCTTCCAAACCAGCGACGGCGGCAAGACGTGGAAGAAAGTTCTCGCGGGCGCGAACGCTTCGAGCGGCTGCGCCATGATGGCGCGAAGCAAGCAGGAACCGAAAACCATTTATGCCGCGATGTGGGATTTCCGGCGCCAGGGCTGGACGTTCCGCTCGGGAGGCCCGGGCAGCGGGCTGTTTAAATCCACTGACGACGGCGCCACTTGGAGTGAAGTCAGCAGCGCCACTGGATTGCCGGCAAAACCGTGGGGCCGCGTCGCAGTGCAGGTGGCGCCTTCGAAACCGCAGGTGGTGTATGCCAACATCGAGGCGGAAAAAGGAAGAGGGCTCTACCGCTCCGACGATGCCGGGGCATCGTGGATCAAGCTGGATGCCAGCAACTACATGGTGTGGCGTCCTTTTTATTTTGGCAACCTGATCGTCGATCCGAAAGACGAAAACAAGATTTTCAAGCCCGATCTCATTCTGCTGCTGAGCAACGATGGCGGAAAGACCTTCAATGTGGTTTCGGGCGGAGCGCATGGCGACTTCCACGACGTGTGGATCAATCCCAAGAATCCGAACGTGGTGATTGCCGGCGACGATGGCGGCTTGTGGCGCAGCGAAGACGGCGGCAATCGCTGGAAGCACCAGATGAACCTGCCGGTTTCGCAGTTCTACCATGTGAGCGCTGACAATGCCGATCCGTACCACGTTTACGGCGGCTTGCAGGATAACAGTTCGTGGGTGGGCGATTCCTCATATCCGGGCGGCGTAACCAACTCCCGCTGGGAAAACATGTTCGGCGGCGACGGCTTCTGGATGTTCGAAGACACCTCCGATCCCGACTACATTTACGCCGAGGCGCAGGGTGGCGAGATCGGACGCGTGAACCGCTACACACACGAGACCCGCGACATCCATCCCTGGCCGAATTACGGCGAGAAAAAGCTGCGCTTCAACTGGAACACGCCGATTCACATGAGCCCTAACGAAAAAGGAACACTTTACATTGGAGCGCAGTTCTTATTTCGCTCGCGCGATCATGGCCAGTCATGGGACCGGATTTCACCGGATGTGACGACCAACGATCCGGAAAAACAGAAGCAGGAGGAATCCGGGGGCGTGACCGTTGACAACTCCTCAGCCGAGATGCACACCACCATTTATTCGATTTCGGAGTCGCCGAAGAATGGTCAGATCATCTGGGTCGGCACCGACGACGGGAATGTGCAGGTCACCCGCGATGGGGCGAAGACCTGGACGAACGTGGTGAGCAACATCAGTGGGCTGGGAAAAAATTCGTGGGTCTCGACCATCGAGGCCAGCCGCTTCGACGAAGGCGCCGCGTATGCCACGTTCGACCGTCACACCTTCGGAGACATGAAGCCCTACATTTACAAGACCACGGACTATGGCCAGACGTGGGCCGCGCTTCCAGCGCAGGAGAGCGGCGTGCGCGGTTATGCGCACGTGATCAAGGAAGACACGGTCAGCCGCAATGTGCTTTTCCTGGGCACGGAATTCGGACTCTGGATTTCGGCGGATGGCGGGCAACGGTGGGCGCAATACAAAGGGACGGACTTCCCGGCTGTAGCGGTGGATGACATCGTGGTGCAGGCGCGGGAATCCGACCTTGTTTTGGCAACCCATGGCCGCGGCATCTGGGTCGTGGATGACATCTCACCGCTGCGTGCCCTTACGCCGGAAGTCGTGACCAAAGAGGCGACTCTGCTTCCGGGACGGGCTGCGATCCAATACTTCGACGTGGGCGGAGGTTGGCCGGAAGGCGACGAGACTTTTCATGGGCGCAATCGGCCGGCGGACGCACAGATCACGTACTACCAGAAAGGACGGCACATCTTCGGCGATTTGAAGATTGAGATTTTCGACCAGGACGGCAAACTGGTCGACACCGTGGCCGGTAGCAAGCATCGTGGGCTGAACCGCGCCGGGTGGGGGATGCGCGTGAGACCACCGGCAGTCGCACCAGCGGCCTCGGCCTTGTTTGAGGCGGCGCAGGGACCGCGCGTGCTGCCGGGCACGTACACGGTGAAGCTGACCAAAGGAGATCAAACTTACACCGAGCAGCTGAATGTTGCGATCGACCCGCGCGCCAAGTATTCGCTGGAGGAGCGCAAGGCGCAGTTTGATCTGTCGATGAAGGTCTACAAAGAGCTGGAGCACATGACGTTTGGAGTAGAAGCGATCGAAGGAGTGCGCGACGGCGCTGGCTCGCGGGCGGCCAAACTCGCGCCGAAAGACCCGCTGCGCCAGCAATTGCAGAAACTTGCCGCGGATTGTGACGCGCTCCGCTCGAAGATCGTGGCCACCAAAGAAGGCGGGATGATTACCGGCGAAGAGCGCATTCGCGAACTGCTCGGGCAACTCTATGGCGCGGTGACGGGGTACGACGGCAAGCCCACGGATTACCAGGCAGCACGGACGGAGTCGCTGGGTCATGAACTGCAAGATGTGATTGATGACTTCCAGAAGCTGGCGCAGAAAGAATTGCCCGGAATCAACGCCAGCTTGAAGAAGAAGAAACTGGATGCAATCACGGTGCCAGCCGAGGCAGATTGGCAGAAGAAGAAGGGGGAGTCTGCGGCGGCTTCCGGCGCGGGAATGCGGGCGGACGAGCGCCGGGTACGGGAAATGGATTAGGAGGCGAGGCGGAGGAACAGGCATTGGACTGTTCCTCTTGCAACACTGATCCTAATGCAATCTTCCGATCACTGCGGAAATTTCATGCGGCGCAATTGATCCTGAAAACGCGGATTTGCGCGCGCAGGCTGTCCCATCTGGCGTCCACCTTGAGAAAGACCATGTGGATGTCCCGCTTCCTACCCTTTTTCCAGCCGCTGCCTTGCTTGGTAATTGTCCCCTGGGCGATGTCAATGTGCGCTAGTGAGCGCACTTTGGTCCCAGTTTCACCAATTGAGCTGCGAGCATCTGTGATCTGCGACGACCCGGTTCTCAACAGGGCGTACCAAAAGAGATAACCTCGTTCTCGTACTGAATCGGCCTATCATCCTAAGAACAATCAGCAGGAGTCACTCACATGGCAGCGAATCAAGTAGTTCTTTACTTCGACAAGCAAGAGGATGCTCTGCTTTTCACTCTGGCTGCCAGTTCGGTCATGTCAGCGGAAGGCCCGGTCCACAGCAACTACGCAGCGGCTAAGGTTGCGGAGGAGATTTGCAAAGCCAGTCGAATCACGACTGAGGGTGTTCTGAACGTCACATGAAGGGCGGCACAAATTAGATGATTCGAAAGGTTGCGTTGCAAATAGGAGTCCCCGCTCTACTCGCCCTCATGGCATGGAATGCCTACCTTGCGGTCAACCATCTAAAACGGATGCAGAGTATTGCGGCCCTCACACTGGAAAGCTACACATTTCAGGCCGACATCGCCAATGTTCAGAAAGACCTGACCGATATGGAAACAGGTCAGCGCGGATATCTATTGACCGCGGACCCTGCCTACCTGCAACCTTATACCGATGCGAAGAGCAGGATCGGAAACGATTTTGCCGGCCTTCGTGCCGGGCTCGCGAATC
>CAWKNF010000026.1:0-76679 GCA_963850805.1 uncultured Acidobacteriaceae bacterium
TCTTGATGAAGGTGCCGGCGGTGCACGCGCTGGCTCCCACGCAAAAGGAACCGCCGTTCCTTATCGTTCAACTTGTCGTCATGGCTTTTCGTGGTGCTTGGCATTTTCGCGGTGAAGAAGTTCCGGTTGGAACCGGTAGCGCCGGTTTCATCACGGCGGAATACTAAAGCGTCTTGAATGAGGGTTGGCTGGACAACGGTTCGAGCCGGTTCAGTATCCCTTGTGTTTGTCGACGATGAAGAGCAGCGGCTCGCCTGCCAGATAGCGCCGAAGATTCTCTGAGAACAAAGCGTAGTGGCGCTGCCACAGTTTTTCGGTGAGGCCTGCGGTGTGCGGGGTGATAAGAAGGTTATCGAGTTCCCACAGCGGCGAGTCTTTCGGCAGCGGTTCCTGCTCGAAGACATCGAGCGCTGCGCCAGCGATGCGATGGTTTCTCAGTGCGTCGGCTAGCGCGGCCTCGTCCACCTGTGCACCGCGGCCCACATTGATCAGATAAGCATCCCGCCGCATCGCTGCGAGGCGATCCGCATTGATCAGTCCGCGCGTCGCTTCGGTAAGCGGTGCGGCTACCACGACGTAATCCGATTGAGAGAGCAGATCCTTGAGCTGAGGCGGAGCACAGACTGCGGCGATTGCTTCGGGATTTTCTTTCTCCGGATGCTCCCGCACCGCGATTACGCGCATTCCCAGAGCCGAGGCCATGCGCGCCACTCTGCGTCCAATGCTCCCGAGCCCGATCAAGCCCACCGTCGCGCCTGCGACTTCGCGCGGCCGCGGACCGTCGTTCCACATTTCATCTTGCCCCCAGGTGCGCTTCTGTTGCAGGCGTGCCGCTTGCGGAATCTTCTTAGCCAGCGCAAGGATCAGCGCGATCACGTGTTCGGCGACCACAGGACCGTGCACTTCGTGGGCATTGGTCAAGACCACATCGCCCTTCACCAGTTGCGGGAACAGCAACTGATGCACGGCTGCGGTGGGCGCGTGAATCCAGCGCAATTCTCGCGCAACTTTGAACTGCTCCGGACGGAGTGAGAACGCAAATAGGATTTCGGAATCCCGAAGATTTTCTTCAACGTTGTCATAGTTCGTTCTGTGGGTTACTTGGATCCGAGGGAACTCCGACTGCAGTTTTTCCGGAAACCAAGGTGGCACGTTCCACAAATCGAAGTGGTGATGAACGACGATCAGAAGTTTCATCGAATTAGGTTTTCTGATTGTTCTTCAGGAAAGCACGCAGATCGTGCCCCGTCATTTCCTTCGGCTCATCGACGCCAAGCATACCCAGCATGGTCGGCGAAATGTCTCGCAGCGAGCCGTTGGGCTTAAGCGTGTACGGCTTCGCATCCTCCGCAACCACGATGAACGGCACCGGATTCGTGGTATGAGCCGTGTGCGGGCCACCAGTCGCGGGATCGATCATCATTTCGGCGTTGCCGTGATCGGCGGTGATGAGCATGGCGCCACCTTTGGCATGAACAGTGGCTTCGATGCGGCCCAGGCAGGCGTCAACGGTTTCGACCGCCTTCACCGTCGGCTCGATCTTGCCCGAATGGCCGACCATATCCGCGTTGGCGAAGTTGACGATGATTACGTCGAACGTTCCCTCTTCCGTGGCCTTCACGACCGCATCTGCAATCCCCGCCGCGCTCATCTCTGGCTTCAAATCGTACGTCGCAACTTTCTGCGAAGCTACCAGTACTCGCTCTTCGCCGGGAAACGGTTGCTCCACGCCGCCGTTAAAGAAATACGTGACATGCGCGTACTTCTCGGTCTCGGCGACGCGCAGGTTGCGCATGTTGAGATTGCCCATCACGTTGGCCAGAATGTTCGCCATCGATTCCGGAGGAACAACTAAAGGCAGGCTGAAATTCTTGTCGTACTGCGTCATGCAGACGTAGTGCAGATTCTTCGGCACCCGGTCGCGCGGAATCGTGGCGTCGAGATCGGCTGCGCCCGGAAGATCGCTGCCGCCTTTTGCGTTCAGCCCGCTGTTACGCGCCAAGGCGCGCGTGATCTGGCGCACACGATCGGCGCGGAAATTAAAGCAGATGCAGGCGTCGTCGTCGCGTATGGTCGCCAGCGGCTGACCGCTCTTGTCAGTGCAAACAAATGGAATGACAAACTCGTCAGTTATGCCTTTGTTGTAAGAATCCCTCATCCCCTGAACCGGGTCGGCGCGCTTGCCACCTTCCGCGTCGGCAAGAACCATCGCGTTATAGGCCTTAAGAATGCGCTCCCAGCGCCGGTCCCGATCCATCGCGTAGTAGCGTCCGTTCACCGTGGCAATCTTGCCGGAGTTATATTCGCGCATCTTCTGCTGCAGTTGCTCGAGATAGCCGGCGCCGTTGGTGGGCAGCGTATCGCGGCCATCCATAAATGCATGAACAAAGACGCGGTCCACTCCGCTCTGCTTCGCCATTTTCAACAGCGCGTAAAGATGAGCCTGCTGCGAGTGCACGCCGCCATCGGAAACCAGTCCAAACAGATGCAGTCTCCGTTCTCCCACGCGCGCATGCTTCATGGCCGCGACGAGCACGGGATGCGAAAAGAAATCGCCGTTCTGGATCATCAGGTCGATGCGGGTGATGTCCATGTGCACGATGCGCCCCGCGCCAATGTTGAGATGTCCGACCTCGCTGTTGCCCATCTGCCCTTCGGGCAGGCCGACGAACGGACCGCTGGTATGGATCAGCGTGTTCGGATACTCACGCAGCAGGCGATCATAGGTGGGCTTGCGTGCCAGTGCGATGGCGTTGGCCTTGGTCTCGGCGCGGTATCCCCAGCCGTCGAGGATGATGAGAATGAGTGGTTTGGGACGAAGCATAAGAGCAGCTCTTATTGGAATCATCATGGTAGCGTGAAAATCGCGAAAAATCTAAGAGCGGCCATCGGTACGAGGCGGGTCGCCAAGCAGGACTTCCTTCTGCTCCCAGCAGCTTTCCCTCGCGACGCCATGCACCACTAAAGGGCCATTGACGAAATGGCACTTTGGTACTAGCGTCCGAATTGCGCCGCTTTCCAAGGAAAATAAATCCCCCCGTTCAGCAAGGGCGACTGGCCGCGCCTCTGCTCCTCACCGCGGCGCGTTCGAGACTCCAGGGCACGGCCCAAAACAAGAATGAAATAGCAGAATCTCTGGGCAGAATTCCGGGCAGATCTCCGTTTCACGGAGAATCGCTGAATCACGCCCATGAGAATGAGGAGCCCCTCGATGAAAGCCACACGTGTGCTTATTGTCGTTGCTTCAATCTTTGCCTTGGCGTCGGGCGCATGGGGACAATCGATCAGCGGTAAATACCCCGTAATCCGCGGCGACAAAGTCGGCTGGCCTTTGGCATTTCATTTTAATGGGAGCGGACCGCCCATTGATGTCGGCCATCACCCCGGCCTGAACCCGCCCACCTTCACCGTCAGCGCTTATGTAAAGTTCAACGCGCTTTCCCATCCTGCGGGCACTAATGGAGATCGTCCGGCGGGTGACATGTCTGATCGTGGACAAAATCTCTGACGCCGGCGTTGACAATTCGGATGGATGGCGTCTGGTGAAGCAGGATGACGGATTCTTGTGGTTCTGCCTCGGCGGTGGCCGGGGAATTAACGGCTGCATCGACGACGCCGCGACCACCGTGATTGGCACGACCGCTCCCGGGGCCCACGTCTGGTACAACGTGGTCGGCGTTCTGAGCGATTCGGAAATCGCCATCTACGTGAACGGCGTGAAAGAGGCGTGCAAGCCTTTGCCCGTCTTCACCGACACTCACTCGGCAGACATGCGCATCGGATCGAGCGCCGAGGGCCGCGGATATGCGTACTTCAACGGCGTTATCGACAATGTCGCGTTTTACCGTAAGGCTTTAAGCGGCAAACACATCAACGCCCTTTGCACAGCTACCACTGGGGGCGTCCCTTGCCACTAAGTTGGAGCTGAGTTCCTGAGCGGTTTTGAACGACTCCACGTTTTGAAAGGGAACGATCCAGTTAACTCCCTTGCGGGAGAGAAAACGAGGAGATGATGAAATACGAAGGGAAATATACGGACAACGCGAAGATTGCGGACCTGAGTGGCTGCACGGGGCTGACGGAAGTGGAGTTGCCGAACGTGGAGTATGCGTACCTGAGGGCCTGCACAAGCCTGACCCAAGTGGAGTTGCCGAACGCGGAGTATGCGGACCTGAGGGGCTGCACCGGGCTGACGCAAGTGGAGTTGCCGAAGGCGAAGACTGCGGACCTGAGGGGCTGCACCGGGCTGACGCAAGTGGAGTTGCCGAACGCGAAGTATGCGTACCTGAGTGGCTGCACGGGCCTCACGGAAGTGGAGTTGCCGAACGCGAAGATCGCGGACCTGAGTGGCTGCGCGGGGCTGACGGAAGTGGAGTTGCCGAATGCGAAGACGGCGGACCTGATCGGCTGCACCGGGCTGACGGAATTGGAGTTGCTGAACGCGAAGACTGCGGACCTGAGTGGCTGCACCGGGCTGACGGAAGTGGCGTTGCCGAAAGCGGAGTATGCGTACTTGAGGGGCTGCACCGGGCTGACGGAAGTGGAGTTGCCGAACGCGAAGATTGCGGACCTGAGGGGTTGCATGGGGCTCACGGCAATCGGGTTACCGAACGCGAAGACGGTGGACCTGAGTGACTGCCCGGGGCTCACGGAAGTGGAGTTGCCGAACGCGAAGACTGCGGACCTGAGGGCCTGCACTGGGCTCACGGAAGTGGAGTTGCCGAACGCGGAGTATGCGGACCTGAGTGGCTGCACGGGGCTAACGGCGGAGAAGGTCAAAGGGCCGCTTATTGCCAGGATACGAGCTTTCGTGAATGCCGATCTCGTACCATTGCTTTCCGCCGGCGGTCGCATGGATGAAGCCTTAAGGCCCGAACACTGGGAGTGCCACGAATGGCAGAACTGCCCTATGGCAGCAGCCTTCGGAGTCGTAAACCTAGATCAGATACCGAGCAAATGGCGCGACAAGGCTGAGTTTTTTGCGCGGCAATTTGATTGCGGTCTGATTCACCGAGAAATGGTGGTCAAGGCAGTTAGGGAGTTATGCAAATAGTTCTCGTTTGAAAGGTGCGGGTTTTGAAAGGCGGAACCGCGCAGTTCGGAGGCACGACCCTTGTATCTGCAGGCGCCTCGAAATCTTCCTCGCCAGGTACAAAGGCGCTTCATCTAACCGCGGTAATTCAGCGCCTTCAATCCCAAGAACCGCGCCGAATCTCCCAACTCCGATTCAATCCTCAGCAGCTGGTTGTACTTGCAGATACGGTCGGTGCGCGAGGCCGATCCGGTTTTGATCTGCCCGGCACCTGTGGCAACCGCCAGGTCTGCAATGAACGTGTCTTCGGTCTCGCCCGATCGATGGGAGATCACCGACGTGTAAGCGTTACGCCGCGCCAGGTCAATCGCATCGAGGGTTTCGCTGACCGTGCCGATCTGATTTACCTTGATCAGAATCGAGTTGGCTACGCCTTTGTCGATTCCTTCCTGCAAGAATTGAATGTTCGTGACAAAGATGTCGTCGCCCACAAGTTGAATCTTGCCGCCGAGTTCCCTGGTCAGATTCTGCCAGCCCTCCCAGTCTTCTTCAGAGAGTCCATCCTCCAGAGAAACGATGGGATAGTCCTTCACCCACTTCGCCCAGAAAGTCACCATATCGTCCGAACTCTTGGCGGACTTGTCCGACTTCTTGAAGACGTACTTTCCATCCTGATAGAACTCGCTGGCCGCGGGATCGAGCGCGATCGCAATCTCTTCTCCGGGCTTGTAGCCAGCCTGCTGAATCGCTTCCAGCACCACCTCGATGGCCTCGACATTCGACTTCACCGATGGGGCAAATCCGCCTTCATCACCGACGGCCGTGTTGTAGCCGCGCTTCTTCAGCACTCCCTTGAGCGTATGGAAAACTTCCACGCCCCAGCGCAACGCCTCAGAAAACGAAGGTGCGCCCACCGGCATCACCATGAATTCCTGGAAGTCGACGTTGTTGTCGGCGTGGGCTCCGCCGTTGAGGATGTTCATCATGGGTGTGGGCAACGTGTCGGCGCCCGCGCCGCCCAGATAACGATAGAGCGGCAGACCGTATTCCGCCGCCGCCGCCCTCGCCGCCGCCATGGAGACCGCGAGAATCGCGTTCGCTCCCAGCCGGCCTTTATTCTCCGTGCCATCCAGTTCGATCATCTTCCGGTCAAGCCCGCGCTGGTCATAGGCGTCCCAGTTCGCGAGCGCGTCCGCGATCTCGCCATTGACGTTCTCTACCGCCTTGAGAACTCCCTTGCCCAGAAAACGCCTATTGTCTCCGTCGCGCAGTTCGACGGCTTCGTGCTCGCCAGTCGATGCTCCGCTGGGCACAATGGCCCGGCCAACCGTGCCACTCTCCAATTGCACTTCCGCTTCCACCGTAGGATTGCCACGCGAATCCAGTACCTCGCGTCCGATAATTGCTGCAATATTCGTCATACCACGCTTACCCTCTTTCTCTGAATTATGATTCGTGAATCGTCATCCAACCGCACAGCCTGCGCGGACCGGCCGAATTAAAATTTTGAGCCGCCCCCGGTGAGATCGCTGACACCTCAAACTCAACGGGCTTGCGGTGTCGGTGCCTTCATCAATTCCACAAACATCTTGTTAAATCTTGCAAGGTCCAAATCCATCTGGATTTCCACACGTTGCGCACCAAGATTCGGGTTATCTTTGTCCGTCCACGTCAGCGTGTTTCCGTAGGCCGCACCGTGGTCGATGTCCACACTCATATAGCGTGTTACTTTTTTGGTAATCAGCGTTGGATCAATCCAGGCCGCGGCCGCCAGTTCGTCCCACATATAGAAGCCGCCCTGATCCTTCAAAAAGAACTTCACCACGTACTGTGCTGCGGCGCTGTTGCTCTTCTTGATTTCGGCAATCATCTCCTCGGTGATTCGAGTTTTCACCGAGATGTCGACCGGCGTGCAGACGATCTTCTTCCACGGCGCAGCTAGCACGCTCTTCGCGGCCTCTGGATCGAACCAAAAATTAAATTCGTGGCGTGGGCTGCTGATGAACTCCGGATCGTCGGTCTGCGGGCTCAAGCTTCCGCCCATGAAGACCAATCCTTCCGCCAGTTCGGCAAAATGTGGATCGATGGCGTTGGCGAGCGCCAGGTTCGTCATGGGGCCACCCTCATAGATCGTAACTTCATGCGGATATTTGTGCACCATGCGTATCAGGAAGTGTGCGGCGTCTTCATCCGCCGGTTTGGTAGTGGGTTGCCCTTCGAGAAGCTTCGGAATTACGTCAGGTTCGTGCCACCAGCGATCATCCCAGGCGCCGGCGAATGCGACTTTTCCGTACCGTGCCTGCCACAAAATGGCATCGTTACGACGATGAACCAGCGGAAATACGGCTCCGGGCACGACCGGAATATCGGTGCGGCCAATCAGCTCTAGCAATCGTAAAGTATGCGCTACCTCTTCATCGCGCCATTGATTCCCGCTGACGACGGTTATCCCCAGCACTTCCACCTGCGGAGATTGAATCAAGGTCAACAGAGTTTGCAGATTGCTGCCGCCGGGCCCTGAACAATCCTGATTGATGATGACTTTCCGATGTTGCTGCGCGTATCCCAGGCTATTCGCAATCAGAAAAAAGCACATTAATAACGGCGGTCTTAGGTTCTTCATCACAAGCCTTCTCGGGCGCGTCAACCGAGTCATAGTTGGTCCGCCTCCTCGGCGGCGGCGTTGAACAAGTCGGCCTTGAACAAATAAGAAACGGGAAAACTGAATCGAAGCGTTGAGACATCCCCTCGGCACCCGATTGTAACAGTCGCAATCGATCTGCACGTCGCCCCTTATCTTCGCTGGTTCACTGGCCCAGCCGCGTATTGTCGCGGCAATCAGTCTGGTCTAAAGTCAAAGCAACAAGCGGAAGATTTTGGGGTTGCAACACCTGAGGAGGCGTCATGAAGAAGTGGACAGTTCTACCTTGCATCCTGCTGCTGGCATGCTGTTGCGTGAGCACGATGGCCGCGGCACAGACCAGTTCGCCAGTCCCAGCCGGCACCGCCCTGATGGCCAGGCTTGAGACCACTCTCGCGACCTTCAGCAACAAGTCGGGTGACCCCTTCCATGCGCGCCTGACGCAGGATGTTGTGCTCAACGGTAAGACGGTGATTCCTGCGGGAACCACGATCGAAGGCCGTGTCACCAGGGTAAGCGAACCGCGCCGCATTTCGGGCAAGCCGACCATCGGAATTCTGCCCGAAGCGCTGATCCTGCCCACTGGCGAGCGATTCTTCCTCGATGCGACACTGGTCGACACCAATGCCGGACGCGACACCGACGTCAACCAGGAAGGCGAGTTCAAGGGATCAGGTCACGACCGCCGCGACCAGATAGAAACTGGCGGCGGCACTGCCGGTGGAATGTTGATCGGCGGCCTCATCGGCGGTCCTCCTGGAATTTTGATCGGCGGCATCGTTGGCGCAGGCTCAACTGGCGCTCACTGGCTCAGCAAGCACCGCTCCGCCACGCTAATGGCAGGCACGGAACTCACGCTCGAACTCAACCGGCCTCTGGCTATGACCACCTCACTGGCCAGCGCGGGACAGTAAATACTCTGATCAGAGTGAAGCCGGAGGCAAGTGCCTCCGGCTTTTGTTTTTCAGAACAACACGCCGTCGTGCTCTTACATCCCCGATGCCAGCTCGGCTTCGCTCAGCAATTGCAGTTCGATCCAACCCTCTGCTGGCATCGCGTCAACGGGCAGACGATTGTGCCAAAGGCTGAAGCGCAACCGCAGCCGGCTGGTCGCAGCATTGGCCACGGCGCCCATCTGGTCGGCCGCCGTCTGAGGACTTGGAGTCGAACCCGGCACCGCCAGCAGCCAGCTCAGAGGCAACCGGAACTCGAAGTTGCGCCCCAGCGCCGCCTTGGCGCTTTCCTCACTCTTGGACGAAGAGACAGACTCCGATTCTTCGAAGCCCTCTACCTCCCACCCTTTCAGCTTGCGGTCCTCCACTTTAGCGTCGAGCCGCAGCGCGCGCCTGGGGCGCTCTTCCCCGCTCGCCCACGACTCCAGGTTCACCACCAGATCAAACTCCATATCCGGAACCGGACCGGCAAAGTCCAAGCGCCCATAGACGAACGCGCCGTCGATCCCGGCATGCACGGAATCCAGAATGAATTGTTTTCCGTGCATCGCGCCGGCACGCTGGTCGGCCGTGAAGACGGCCGCGCCCATCCACTCGAAGTAGCGGATCTTATCGCCTGACACCCGGGGATGAATGTAGGCGGTCTGCGGCGTGAACGCCGGCCGCACTTCCCCCGCCGTGATCGGCTGCGACAAATAATCTGGGGGCTTCGCGCCCAACGCCTGATAAATGTTCGAAAGATGCTTGCGGTAAAGCTCGTCAAAGTCACGGTCGTTGGCGGAATGGTGCTCCGGGCCGTACCACCAGTTCCAGTCGCTGCCTTCGGCGATCAAAATTTCTTCGAAGGCCAATTTGCGTTGCGACTCGCTGGCGCCCGCATTCTGCGCGTAGAATTCGCGCGCGTGGTGCAGATAGTCCCAGGCGCGGTTGTCTTCGGGAGCGCCGATCCAGACATTGAAGTTCGCATTGATCCACGAGCCCGGCACCAGAGACTTTAAAGGCGAAAAATTGCGATGACGGGCAATCGCCTCCGAGACTGTAACCGCCTCCAGACCTCCCTCGCGCTGCAGGGCGTCATAGAATCGCCGCAGAAATTCTCGCCCCGACTTCGGATAATATTCCCAGGCATTCTCCCCGTCGAGAATCACTGACACCACGGCATCGCGCCCCTGCGCCAGCACCGGCTGAGCCGCATCTTTGATGTTGCACAGCAAATGCCGGGCAGCATCCCCGGGATCCATCCCCGAATAAACAAAACCGATCAAGTCCGAAATCGTGTGATCACGAAACACCATGTGCATGGCAGTCTGGCCGTTTTCATAACGATGAATGTTGTAGAGTCGCTCGGCCAGATGCGTGGGCAGGCGGCCGTGGCCGTCGCGTTGAAAGAACACTCCGGTGCTGCGACCGAGCACGCCTTCGTCTGTGGCCATCCAGTTGACACCGAGATCATGTGCGATCGCCAGCGTCTCCTCCGAGACACTGCCCTCAGATGGCCATACGCCCTGCGGTCGCACTCCAAACACCTGCTGATGAAGATCAAGCGCGCGCACCAGTTGTTCGCGCGCGTCCTCGGGATGTCGAAACCGGTTCTGCGGCAAGGGCAGGCCCGGCGACGAAACGGCCCCCACGTTGGTATCGCAGACCAGCGGAAGAATCGGATGATAGAAAGGCGTGGCCGAAATCTCAATCGAGCCTCTCTTCGCGGCGTCGGCATACGCCGGCAGAACCTTGCCCAGCAGTTCTCTCTCGCGCGCAATTACGAACTTCTGATCTTCGAGCGAGTAGTTGCGCTCTTTCTTGATCAGCTCCGCAATGTCTTTGTCTTCCAGAAAAAACTCGTCGAACCATGCGATCTGCGACAGCACCTGCAAGTCGGTGAAATCCCGCGGCTCAAAGTATTTTTCCGCCTTCTCGGCCGAATACCCATGCTCGCGCATCCGCTCCAGCAATTCCCGGTAGCGCGGATACCGCCCAATCACGTTCGCGTGATTCGCCTGAAAAAGATACTGCAAAGCGAATTGCCGCTCTTTCTGCGTTAAATCCTTGGCGGGCTTGGCCGCGACCTTCAGAAACGGATCCTGCGCCGTCCCCGCGACATAATCCTGAATCTGCGTCACCAGCGACGGCACCAGATTAAAGTTCTGGTGGACGTTGGGAAACTCATCGAGCAGCTTTACCATGCCGTAATAATCTTTCAGCCCATGCAGGCGCACCCACGGCAGGCGATATTCCCCCGTCACCAGGTCTTTGTAGAAAGGCTGGTGCTGATGCCAGAGAAGGATGAGACGCAAGGCGGGCATGGCTGGAAAATCAGTCTAGCATGTGGGTCCGGGCTGACTGGCGGCACAGGAAAGACGCGGGTCACTCTTGCCCGGAGTTGTGCCGGACTTCCGGTGCCACCACGCGCATCTTCCGGTACACTAGGAACGCGCAAAATGCCTGACGCCATCACGCCCGCCGCTTCCGACCGCATAACGCTGCTCTCTGATCAGGATCTCTATCTCTTCAACGAGGGCAGCAACTATCGCATGCACGAAACCATGGGCGCTCATCTGGTCTCGCGCGATGGCAAAGCGGGAGCCGTCTTCAGCGTCTGGGCGCCAAACGCCCGCCTGGTTTCCGTAATCGGCAGCTTCAACGCGTGGGGTGCGCGCACCAATGTGCTTGCTCCGCGCGGTAATTCCGGGATCTGGGAAGGCTTCGTCCCCGGAGTAACCAAGGGCGCGCTTTACAAATTCCACATTGAATCGCGCACTCACGGCTACCAGGTCGATAAGGCCGATCCCATCGGCCTTCTGCACGAGAAGCCTCCCCGCACCGCGTCCGTTGTCTGGGACCTCGACTACAAATGGAACGACCGGGACTGGATGGAAAAACGTGGGGCCCGCAATTCTCTGCGAGCGCCGCACTCCATTTACGAAGTTCACCTCGGCTCCTGGATGCGCGTTCCCGAGGAACACAATCGTCCGCTAACGTATCGCGAAACCGCGCCTCGCCTCGCCGAATACGTCGAACGCATGGGCTTCACCCACGTCGAATTCCTGCCGGTGATGGAGCATCCCTTCTTCGGCTCCTGGGGATACCAGACCACGGGTTATTTTGCCCCTACCTCGCGCTACGGTACGCCGCAGGATTTCATGTACCTGGTGGATTTCCTGCACCAGCACGGCATCGCTGTGATCCTCGACTGGGTGCCTTCGCACTTCCCTTCCGACGCCCACGGCCTCGCCTATTTCGACGGCACGCACTTGTACGAACATGCGGATTCGCGCCAGGGTTTTCATCCCGACTGGAAGACGCACATCTTTAACTACGGACGCACCGAAGTCCGCAGCTTTCTGATGTCGAGCGCCATGTTCTGGCTCGACAAGTATCACATCGACGGCCTGCGCGTGGATGCGGTCGCCTCCATGCTCTATCTGGATTATTCCCGCAAACAGGGCGAGTGGATTCCCAACAAGTTCGGTGGCCGCGAGAACCTCGAAGCCATCGACTTCCTGCGCCGCTTCAATCAGGAAGTCTACAAAGAGCATCCTGACATCCAAACCACGGCGGAAGAGTCCACTTCCTGGCCCATGGTTTCGCGGCCGGTCTACCTCGGCGGCCTGGGCTTCGGCATGAAATGGGACATGGGATGGATGCACGACACGCTCGAGTACTTCAAGCAGAATCCCATTCACCGCAAATATCATCACAGCAAGCTCACCTTCCGCATGTTGTATTCGTTTCAGGAGAATTTCGTGCTGCCGCTTTCCCACGACGAGGTCGTCCACGGCAAGGGATCGCTGATCGGAAAGATGCCCGGCGACGAGTGGCAGCGCTTTGCTAACCTGCGGCTTTTGTTCGCTTACATGTACGCGCAGCCCGGCAAGAAGTTGATGTTCATGGGAGATGAGTTCGGGCAGGTCCGCGAGTGGGCGCACGACACCAGCCTGGAGTGGCATGTGTTGCAGTATCCCGTTCACAGCGGTTTGCAGAATTGGGTTGGGCAGTTGAACCGGCTCTATCGCAGTGAGCCCGCGCTGCACCTGCTCGACACCAATTCCGCGGGCTTCGAATGGGTGGATTGCAACGACAACCTGACCAGCACGATTTCATTACTGCGCAAGAGTGAATCTCCCAAAGACACAGTTCTCATCGTTTGCAACTTCACGCCCATCCCGCGCATAGGCTATCGTGTAGGCGTGCCCGAAGCCGGCTATTGGCGCGAACTGCTCAACAGCGACGCGTTGGAATACGGCGGCACCGGCATCGGCAACCTCGGCGGAGTGCACGCCGAAGAGGAGCCAGTCCACGGCCGTCCCTATTCCCTAAAGCTGACACTGCCGCCTCTTGGGGCGTTGTTCCTGAAGGCGGGTTAGTATTTCGTGGCGCCGCCGTCCCGGCCGCCGTCGCGGCAGCATCCTCGCCTCCACCGGCGAGGGCAAGATGCTTTCGCGACATCCGAAAGGATTCGAGCACTAGACTGAATCCATCATGAAAAACAATTTGTTCGCCATCGTTCTCTGCGCACTCGCAATCTCCCCAGCAGCTCTTGCTCAGGAGCAAACTCCTTCGCCGGATGGCCCACAACACACTTTCCAGAATGAACTGCTCGATAAGATGGTGGGCCGATGGAAGCTGACGGGAATGATTCACCGTCAGAGCGTGGAGCATGCCGTCGAGGCACAGTGGACGCTCAACCATCAGTGGCTGAACGTTCACGAGAAAGACAAGGCAGCGCCCAAAGACTCCAGTCCGGCCTACGAAGCCAACGTCATGATCGGCTATGACAACACCAGTGAACGCTACGTCGCTCACTGGCTGGACGTCTACGGAGGCCGCTTCTCCGAGACTCTCGGCTACGGCACCCGCTCCGGCGACCAGATCGAATTCGTCTTCGAATACCCCGACGGTCCCTTCCACACCACATTCCGCTGGATCGCCGACAGAAAACAATGGCAGTGGCAGATGCGCACCAAGAACAGCGCGGGAAAGTGGGTGGACTTCGCCAACCTGACACTCACGCCCACGTCACCTTAGTTCCTCGCGGTCCTCCGGGCCGCCAGGGATCAGGCTGAGGATTCGCGGCCGCCAAACCCTCGTGCTATCCTGCCCTCTAGCGCGCCACCATGCGGATTCTCACCCGCTACATTCTCCGTGAAGTGACCTCGCACGCCTTGATCGGCGTGGCGATCTTCACCTTTGTTCTGTTCACGCGCGATCTGGGACGCATTCTGGAACTTGTGGTCCGAGCCAGCGCGCCCCTGCCCAGCGTTGCGCAGATCTTTTTCTACACCGTCCCCTTCGCCCTCACCTACACCATCCCGATGAGCGTACTCGTGGGGATTCTCATTGGGCTGAGCCGGCTCGCCGCCGACAGCGAGATCACTGCCATGCGCGCCAGCGGCATGGGAGTTTGGAGCTTCGGCCGGGTGCTGGCAATTTTTGTCGCCGCCGCGTGGGCGCTCGCTCTGCTCAACGGCCTTTATCTGGCGCCCTGGTCGCTCTCCTCGCTGGGACGCCTCGAGGATCAACTCAAGGGTTCGCAAGTCTCCTACGAAGTGCAGCCTCGCGTATTCTATGAAGGTTTTCCCAAGCTTGTGCTCTATGTGCAGGACGTACACAGCGCCCAAGGCGGCGCGGTCTGGCAAGACGTGTTTCTCGCCGACATCTCAGATCCTGCCAATCCAAGCATCACGCTGGCTCGCGAAGGCATCCTCGTTCCCGAGGGTCAGGATCGCCTGCACCTGCACCTGACGAGCGGTTCCACGCACGAAACCGATCCAGCGCAGGCCGATCATTATCAGATCTCCACTTTCCAGCAGACCGATATCCCCATCGAGCTGGCATCGTCTGAGAATAAGGCGGACGAACAAGTCCCGTACAACGCCATCGGCACGTGGGCGCTGCGTGACCGCGCTGCCAGCGCCGATCCCGCCACGGCGCGCTTGTGCCTCATTGAGTTTCACAACCGTTTCGCATTGCCCACAGCGTGCCTCGTGCTGGCCATGGTCGGAATCCCTTTGGGACTCTCGTCGAAGAAGAGCGGCAAGTCCGGCGGATTCGTGATCACCATTGTGCTGGTCTTTGTCTACTACTTTATTTCTCTCATCGGAGTTTCACTGGCCAAGCAGGGCAGGGTCGGCCCCGCATTCGGAGCCTGGCTGGCCAACTTGGTATTCTTTGCTGCGGCTTTATTCCTGCTGTGGCAAGCCGAGCGGCGGCCTTTTGCCCTGGCCGCGATCCGGCTGGCATGGAAGGCGCGACAAGCTCCCGGCGAACGGTCCGGCGCACGACCGCAGGCGCAGGCTCAGAGATCCCGCCAACGCTTTCGAGCGCGCCTCCACCCGGCGGAGAGTCTTCAGTGCCAGCTTTCCTACGCTGCTCGATGACTGTGTGCTGCGCGATTTTTTCCTCTACCTGGGGATGATCGTCTCCGCGTTCCTCGTCCTGCTGCTGGTGTTCACTCTGTTCGAGTTGCTGGGCGACATCCTGCGCAACCAGACGCCTGCGATTGTAGTCGTGGAGTATCTGCTCAACGTTTCTCCTTATCTGATCTACAGCGTTGCCCCGCTGATCATGCTGCTGGCAGTGCTCATCACGTTCGGGTTAATGAACCGGGCGAACGAGATCACCGCCATCAAGGCCACCGGAACCAGCGTCTACCGCATCGTCACGCCGGTGATAGTCGCAGCCGCTGTGCTGGCGGCGGGCCTGTTCTTCGCCGACCAGTTCTACCTGCCCCACACCAACAAGCGCCAGGAAGCGCTGCACAATCAGATCAAGGGGAAGCCCCCGCAAACCTATCTGCGTCCCGACCGCAGGTGGATTTTTGGCCAGCAAAACGATATCTACTATTACCAGTTCTTCGACGCCGACCGCGATCAGTTCGCCAACCTCACCATCTTTCAACTCGACCCCGTCAGCTTCGCTATCACCGGGCGAATTCACGCCGATCGCGCCCACTGGGCAGAAAACACGGGCCGCTGGATCTACGAACAAGGCTGGCAGCGCACTTTGAGCGGCGCAGCCATCGCCGGCTTCCGCACCTTCGACGTCTCCACCTTCCCCCAGATCAGCGAAGCGCCGTCATATTTCAAGAAGGAGGTCAAACAGTATTCCGAGATGAACTATGAGGAGCTGCGCCGCTACATTCGCGATCTGCAGCAAAGCGGCTTCGACGTGGTGCGGCTCCGCGTGCAGTTAAACAAGAAGCTCTCTTATCCGCTGATCACGCTGATCATGGCCGTGCTCGCCGTTCCGTTTTCCATGTCAGCAGCGAAAAAAGGAGCCATCACGGGAGTCGCAGTCGCGGTGGGCATCGCCGTGGTCTACACCGTAGTGTCGCGATTGTTCGAGGCAATGGGAGACATCAGCCAGTTGCCGCCCGCTCTTGCCGCGTGGTCGCCGGACCTGATCTTCGCCATGGTCGGCGCCTATCTGATTCTGAAGATTCCGACATAACCGCAGTCGTAGAGACGTTGCTTGCAACGTCTCTCTCGCGCGAGCGAGGCTGCGGTAAAACGCTATTTCCTCCCCGGCCCGCCAATCATAAACGCCTTCACCACGATCCCATTCGGCTGCACCCCCACCGGAATCATGGTCAGAAGCGAATATTCCGTTGGCTCCAACTTTCGCGGCGTGCGCTTCTGGATCACCGTGACATCGCCCGCCTGCGTATCCAGCACCAGAAGATACTTCTGGTCCTGCGACAACGCCAAGCCATCCGGGCGGCTGCCCACGGGCACGGTTGCGATTCTTCGCCCCATATCAATGTCATAGATGGCAACACTGTTGGAACCGAAGTTGCTGGCATAGAGCCGCGAGTTATCTAGCGTGACCACTGCGTGCGTCGGATTTTGCCCGATCAGCGCGCTGCTCCCGACCTCATCGTGCCCGGTCTCAATGATCGAAATGCTGTCGGAATCGAAATCGCACACCATCAACTCGCCGCCGTCCGGCTTCAGCGCAAGGCTCACCGGCGTCTTTCCCACATCCAGCAATGCCAGCACCCGGTCGTTCGTCAGCCCGCCGCTCCCGTGACTGCTCGCTAAAGCAATGGACGCCACCTGCGACGATCCCGAACACGCCACAAAAGCTTTGCTCGAATCCGGCAGGATGGCGATGTCTTCCGGTTGCCGGCACACCGGCAAGGTTGCCCGCACGCGCAGCAGTTTCGCGTCCATCACAGAAACCGTGTTGTCGCCGCGATTCGATACCACCACGGTCGCACCGTCCGGCGAAACCCGCGCCAGCCCTGGAGCAGAGCCCACCCGCACATTGCCGAGAACCGCGCGCTTTTCCAGATCGATTACCGAAACATTGGCCGATGCCGAGTTCGCCACATAAGCGCGCTTGCCATCTTCCGAAACATCGATGAAGTACGGCTTGCCGTGAACTCCGATCGTGGCCACCACCGCGTTCTTCTCGGCATCGATCACGCTGACGTTGCTCGAGCCCGAGTTGACCACGTAGATTTCATTCTTCCTGCTGTTGGCCGCAACTCCGGTCGGCTCCATGCCCACCGCAATCGTCTTCGCCGGCTCGAACGTCCGCAGATCGATCACGCTGACTGTATTGCTCTTGCCGTTGGTGACGTAGGCATACTCGCGATAAGCCGGCCCGTAATCCGGCATCGCCTGTTCGCGGAAATACCACCATCCCAGCCCGCCCAGCAGCGGAATCAGAACCATGGTGGTGAGAAGGAGTTTTCGCAAGATGAAGGTCGCTTCCTTGAAAGAAATAAGACTACCAGAGAGAAGTTCTTGCCACGGCAGCTAGCGTGGCACGGTAGCCTGACCGGTTTCCGGCGTGGATGATCGTTTCTTCAATTCGCTGCTCAATGATGTGACCTGCTCGTTGGACATTCGGATCTCCCCATCCAGCACCACCAGCAGCTTGCCCGAGCCGGTACCCTGAAATTGCGCGCCGTGAAGTGTGGCGTTGCCCCGCGCTGCAGCAGGCAGTGTCGCGTTGAAGTCCCCACCCTGGCGGATGGCAGAAAGAACCGACTCCGTGATTTTGTCGCGGACTAGATCCCCTAGAGAACCCGAGCGCAGCAACTCGGCGATCACCCCCGGGGCATCAACGCGCCCGGTTTCCGGCGTCAGCCGCAAAACACCGTCCGCTCCAACCAATGGTGTCAGCTTCACCTCGATCGCGCCGTTGCCTTCCACCATTTCGTTCGCTTCCCTGCCCAGGCACGTCCAGCGCTCAAAGTGCAATTGCACCATCACCAGGCTCGCCCGCTCCAACGGAGTGAGAGTCGCGGATCGAATCGCAATGCTCTCCCCGCAGCGCTCAGCCTGGTTGAGTTCCGCACCCAGGACCTCTGTAATGTTCTGCTGCAGATCCGACAAGTCCGCGGTCAACTCAAGTTTGAAGGTGTTCGTGCCGCCTTCTCCCGCGCCCTTGGCCATGACTCCCGAGGTTGTGATTGCGATTGGCTCATTCGCGAGGTTGACCAGGCTCTTCACCGGCGGAAGATCAAACACTGAATCCTGGCTGTTCTTGGCAGCCCCAATGCTCATTTCCTCTCCCAGACCAATCTGCTGGGTTTGGAAATTCGTAAGCACGTGCTCCAGACTCTGCGCCGAAGTCGCGATCGGCTGGCCAATCGCTTTTGCACCTCGCACCTCCAGCTCCAGCGCCCTGGCTTGTTGTGCCAAGTCGGCGTCCACCTTGGTCAGCCTCTTGGTGACTTCTCTTAGCCCGGATTTCTGCGCATCGGAGAATCCGTCAAGAAACTTCTTGTTTTCCGCCCGCGCTGCTTCGATTGACTGCTCCAGAGTCGCGCTGCGACTGGCAAGCTCGGAGACGCTGCTCTTACCAAACTCGTCGAGAAAACTTTTCAACTCGGCGTTTGCGGCTTCCGTATGCTTGATCATCGCGGCATACTCGACGATCTGCTGGCTGGTGGCCTGCACAGCCAGGGTTGCATGAAAATCCTTCAAGTCGTCCTTCACATCTACGCCGGTCGCTTTGCCGGTGCCGTTCAATCCTTCTCCGCCGGGAGCGCCGCCCCCAGCGTGTCCAGCGCCGCGCTGGGCCAGCACTCCGCAGGGAGACACCAACAGCGCGGCTCCCAAAACGATTGCCTTCAAACTGGAAATGCGACTTCCTCTGCGAAACATATGTTGGATATGCGATCCGCCGCACTGCGCTGGCATGTCCATTGTCCTAATACAACCTGAATGTGACGTCGGCGCTCAGGTGCACCGCTACCGGCTTCCCATCCTTGGTCGCCGGTTCAAACCTCCACGTGCTTACCGCGGCCAGCGCCTGTTTGTCGAGATCTTTGTCCAGGCTCTTGATGATCTTCAGATCGCGCACCTTGCCTTCGGCGGTAACGATCATGGCAAGCGTGACGTTGCCCTTGATCTTCTTCTTCCGGGCGCTTTCGGCATATTCGGGATTCGGCATATAGATAGCTTTCGGAGCCGTCACCCCGTCTCCCAGTTCGTACACAGTGTCGGCGTCTTTGCCGGCCTGATCCTGCGCAAACCCAACGCCGCTCAACAGCAAAGCCACGACACTCGTGAGCATGAGGTTTCCGGCGAAAGCTCTTCTGCGGTTCCTCATAAGATTCTCCAGAAATCGAGCTCTTGGAATCAATATCTACCTGCTAGCCCCCACCGTCTCCCGCACTCCAATCTCCGGTACAGTCCTTCCCACCACGGCTGCAATCTGCCGCACCTGCACCATCAACTCATCGAACTGATCCGGAAACAGCGACTGCGGCCCATCCGACAAAGCCTCGTCCGGCTTGTGATGCACTTCCACCATCAATCCATCCGCGCCCACAGCCACCGCCGCGCGCGACAGCGGAGTGACCTTATTGCGCTTGCCCGTCCCGTGGCTGGGATCGACAAAAATCGGCAGATGGCTCAGTCGCTGCACCGCCGGCACCACGCTGAGATCGAGCGTGTTGCGAGTGTGGTCGGCAAACGTCCGCACCCCGCGCTCGCACAGCGCCACGTTGTAATTGCCTTCGCTCAAAATGTATTCCGCCGCCATCAGAAATTCTTCCAGCGTCGCCGACATGCCGCGCTTCAGCAGCACCGGCTTCTTCGCCCGCCCCGCGCGCTTCAGCAACGAAAAATTCTGCATATTGCGCGCCCCAATCTGGATCACGTCCGCATACTCTTCCACCAGATCGAGCGATTCGTTATCGATCGCTTCCGTAATAATCTTCATCCCATACTGCTGGCGGATCTCCGCCATGATCCGCAGCCCCTCTTCGCCGAGCCCCTGAAAAGAATAAGGAGAAGTCCGCGGCTTGTAAGCTCCGCCGCGAAAAAACTGCGCTCCGGCGCGATGCACGCGCTCCGCCACGGCAAACGCCTGCTCCCGGCTCTCGATAGCGCATGGCCCCGCGACAATCGCCAGCCCTCTGCCGCCGATCGTAGCCGCCGTGCCCGCAAATCGAATCACGGTGTTGTCGTCTTTAACGTCGCGGCTCACCAGTTTGTAAGGCTTCGAAACCTTAATCACTTCCTGCACGCCCGGCATTTCCTCCAGCGTGCCCTGCTCCACTTCGCCCTTATTTCCGGTAATGCCGATGGCAGTGCGCTGCGCGCCCGGCATGGCATGTGCGCGATAGCCCAGCTTCTCGATTTTTTCGCAGACGCTCCGCACTTCTTCTTCGGTAGCGTGCGCCTTCATGACGACTAACATAGATTCCCCTTACCCGTGTCGAACTGTGCCAAGCATCAAGTCTATCGTTGCCAACGCTGCACCGCAAACGCAGCACATGTCTCCGGTTCGCCGTGCAAAAGAAATCTATTCTACTGGGATGCGGCTTCTGAGTCTCGAAACCCTCGCCTGCATCCAAGTACTGCAGCGTTTGAAATTACTCTGGAGTCCTCCTCATGAAAGCAGCAGTCGCACCCTCCGTGAACGCCAAGTGGGAAGTAAAGCAGTGGGAAACCCCTAAGGCTGGCCCGAATCAGGTGGTAATGAAGATTCACGCCAGCGGCCTTTGCTATACCGATGTCCACCTGACGCACGGCCTGATCCCCGTCCAGTTTCCCCACGTCTTTGGCCACGAGCCCGTCGGCGAGATCGTTGAGGTCGGCCCCGGCGTCACCTCCCGCAAAGTCGGAGACCGCGTTGGCGTGGGCTGGGTGCAAAAAGGAGACGGCACCTGCGAGTGGTGCCTGCGCGGCAAGAAAGAGTTATGCAAGAACCCCGTCGCCTCCACTGGAATCACGCTCTCGGGCAGTCACGCCGAATACATGCTTGCCTACGCCGACGCCACCATGCCCATTCCGGCAGCTCTCAGCTACGAACAGGCCGCGCCCATTTTCTGCGCCGGATACACCGTCTGGAGCGGCCTTCGCCTCGCCGATCCCAAACCGCACGAGCGGATCGCAGTCGTCGGCATCGGCGGCCTCGGCCATCTCGCGCTGCAATATTCCAAGGCTGCGGGCTTTGAAACCTTCGCCGTCACCAAAAGCAAAGACAAAGAAAAGATGATCCGCGACCTCGGCGCTGACGAAATTGTCGAGAGCGGAGAAAAGCTATTGGCCGCCGGAGGCGCCGACGTTCTCCTCGCGACCTCAAACTCCTGGGCCGCCACCGAGGAAGCCGCCCAGGGCATGCGTCCCGACGGCCGCGTCGTGGTCATGGGAGCATCCAATGAACCCCTGCGCTTCAACATGAATATGATGCTGAGCCGCGTTCGCATTCTCGGCTCCAGCCAGAATGGCCCCGAATATCTGTACGAAGCGCTCGACTTCGTTGCCAAAGGCAAAGTAAAGGTAGTCGAAGAAATCTACAAGCTCGACGACATCGCCAAAGCCTACGACCGCGTAGCCGATGGCAAAGTACGCTTCCGCGCTGTAATCACGATGAACTGACAGGGTTCGCAACACCTCGTGGCGGAACGGGCGCCTCGCCCGTTCCGCCGGGCAAAGCGAGGTGCCTTTATACTACTGCCCTGCCCCGCTCTATCGCTCGCGAACCAGACGTCTTCGCTGTCTTCTATCTCCGAAACTCCCATCGACAAGCCCGGCGACGGCCGCAGAAACTTCGAAGCCTGAAAGAAACTGGTAACCTGGCTTCACCGTTTTCATCTGATTGGCATCTTACCGCCATGACTTTCGCGCCCTTTCGCCACATCTGCCTGCCTGTCTTTTTCTTCGCTCTTTCGAACTCGTCAAATCCAGCCGCAGCTCAGGCCAGCGCGCCAACGGACTCTCATGTCGTTCAAGTCGAGATGAAAAACGTTATGTATCACTTCGGCGACCGCATCGCCGTCCACATCGTTCAGTTGCGCGGGCATCTCACTCCCACAAAACCCGGAGCGATTGTTGTCTTTGACGACCGGAATTCGTTCGCGCTTAACCTCGCGTCCGCGGAAATCGCAATAAGCTGCAAGTCGCTGGCGCAGGTTTTGAATGAAGACGCCTTTTCCGCCCACGACGCTCCCATC
The DNA here is from genome assembly GCA_963850805.1 of uncultured Acidobacteriaceae bacterium. Classification (GTDB taxonomy): domain Bacteria; phylum Acidobacteriota; class Terriglobia; order Terriglobales; family Acidobacteriaceae; genus Sulfotelmatobacter. The sequence goes on from CAWKNF010000026.1 coordinate 22,047, forward strand.
AAAGACGTGAGTATCGAAAGCAAAAACAATCAGCTGATCATTAAAGGCAAGCTCCACCAGAAAGGCGATGTTCCGTTCGAAATGACGGGTGCGATTTCGGCCAACCCGGACGGCCAAATTCGCCTGCACGCAGACCACGTCAAGGCGGCACATCTGCCGGTGAAGGGTCTATTGGATTTGTTGGGAATTGACCTGGCCCGCTTGATCAACACCAAAAAAGTTCACGGCCTCACCGCCGAGAAAGACGACCTGATTCTTGACCCTGAACAGATACTTCCTCCGCCTCGCATCCAGGGAAGGGTTACGGCCGTTCATGTTCAAGGCAACGAAATCGTGCAGGTATACGGCGCACCGCAGGTCTCAAATCCTGCCGCAAGAATATCCGGCAACTACATGGCCTATTGGGAAAACGATCTGCGCTTCGGCAAGCTCACCATGAACCAAGCGGACTTGATTCTGATCGACTTGGATCCCCAGGATCCATTTGATTTTAATCTCGATCACTATACGGAACAGTTGGTAGCCGGCTATACCAAAACCACTCCGGAGTTCGGGCTACGCGTCTACACCCGCGACTACAACAAGCTGCGAAGTCGGGCAGTCCAGCGCGCCCGATAATATCGGGGCAGCCGCCCTCGGCGAACGAAGTCCCGATACTCGTGCCCTCTGTGTACCATGCGTCCTCTATGGTTAGGGCTTTTTTCTCCTCTGGCAGGACGAGCCCGAAGTCCCATCAAGAACCCTTTGAGCCCTGGATTTTGGGTGGCGCAGCGCTTCCAGCGTTACGATCAGGTTTCGAGGTGAGGTCCGGCCTTGCCTATGAGTTATGGGCAGGTCACCAGTCCCTACCCTGTGTACCCCTGCGTCCTCTGTGGTCAAAGGTTCTGGATGCTACCGCTGGTTGATTTAGCCCACGGTTCTGCTGCCCTCATTGTAGAATCTAAGGTTTACTCGGACTTGCCCCACATCTTATGCCGCAGCAAGAAAAGACGCAGGAAGAAACCACGTCCCCCGGCGTTGGCGATCGCAGCAACGACCACCGCTACGATCCCCAAAGCGTAGAAACCAAATGGTTCGCGCGCTGGCAAAACGATCCCCGGCTCTACGCCGCCGAAGCCGACTCGGCGAAGAAGAAATACTACGTCCTCGAAATGCTGCCTTACCCCTCCGGCGTGCTGCACATGGGACACGTGCGCAACTACGCCATCGGCGACGCCCTCGCCCGTTATATGTGGATGAACGGCTACAGCGTGCTTCATCCCATGGGCTGGGATTCGTTTGGCTTGCCAGCAGAGAACGCGGCCATCCAGAACAACACTCCGCCGCGCCAGTGGACCCTCGGCAACATCGCCAAAATGAAGGCGCAGATGAATCGCCTCGGCTTCGCCTATGACTGGTCCCGCGAAGTCACCACCTGCTTGCCTGACTACTACCGCTGGAACCAGTGGTTTTTCCTCAAGTTCTACGAGAAGGGCCTGGCCTATCGTAAGAAGAGCAAAGTCAACTGGTGTCCGAAGTGCGCTACCGTACTCGCCAACGAGCAGGTCGTGAACGGGTGCTGCTGGCGTCACGAAGATACCCCTGTCGAGCAGCGCGAGCTTGAGCAGTGGTTTCTCCGCATCACCAAATACGCCGACGAATTGTTGCGTGATCTCGACCGGCTCGACGGCTGGCCTGAGAAAGTCCGCACCATGCAGCGCAACTGGATCGGCCGCAGCGAAGGCACCCTGGTCGATTTCAAACTTGACTACACGCAGCCCCACAGCGGCTTTGGACCCGCGGGCGCGACCATCAGCGTCTTTACCACGCGTGTCGATACCATCTACGGCGCGACCTCGGTGCAACTCGCACCGCAACATCCCATTGTCTCCGATCTCGCGGCCAACAATCGTGACTTGCGCGCCAAGGTCGACCAACTCATCATCGAGCAGCGCATAGCCAAAGAGACGGGCGACATCGGCGAAATCGAGAAGCATGGCGTACCCACGGGCCGCTATGCCATCAATCCCTTCAACGGAGAGAAGATTCCCGTCTGGGTGGCAAACTACATCCTCATGGATTACGGCACCGGCGCCATCATGAGCGTTCCCGCGCACGATGATCGCGATCACGAATTCGCCAAAAAATACAAGCTCGAGATCCGCCTCGTGATTCTTCCTGTCTCCGGCGACCAGGAGGAGACCGTTACCGAGCCGCCGCTTCCGTTTGTCGCGCACGAAGGCATGTTGATTAATTCCGGCCCCTATAGCGGCCTTGAGTGCGCCGATGCCATCAAGAAAATGTCAGAATTCGCCGAGCAGAACGGCTTCGGTAAAGCCACCGTTACCTATCGCTTGAAAGACTGGGGGATCTCGCGCCAGCGTTACTGGGGCACCCCTATCCCCATGCTCTATTGCGAAAAAGACGGCATCGTCCCCGTGCCGGAAAAAGATTTGCCCGTGATTTTGCCCGAGGCCGTCGATATTGCGCACGTCGTTGGTTCGCCTCTTGGTGGTTTGCCGGAGTTCGTCAACGCAACCTGCCCGAAGTGCGGTGGCGCCGCACGCCGTGAAACCGACACCATGGACACATTCGTCGACTCGTCCTGGTATTTCTATCGCTACACTGACGCGCACAACGACCGCGCTCCGTTCGACTCGAAGACCGCACATTATTGGTTCCCCATCGATCAATACATCGGCGGGGTCGAGCACGCCATCTTGCACCTTATTTACTCGCGCTTCTGGACCAAGTTCATGCGCGACATTGGCCTCGTCGCCAACGACGAACCGATCGAACGCCTCTTCACGCAAGGCATGGTCACATATCAAGGCGCCGCTATGTCCAAGAGCCGCGGAAATGTGGTTTCGCCGGATGAAATGGTCGCCCGCTATGGCGCCGACAGCGCTCGCCTCTACGTCATGTTCGCCGGTCCGCCCGAGCGTGACGTCGACTGGCAAGATTCCGGCATAGAAGGCATTCAAAGATTCTTGGGCCGCGTTTATCGGTTCGTAATAAGAAATGCCGGAAGTACCTCGAAAGCCTCCGTAGAGACGTTGCCGGCAACGTCTCTCTCGCCCCAAGCACGCCAGATCCAGCGCAAACTTCACCAGACTATCAAGCGCGTTAGCGACGACTTTCAGGGCCGCTGGCACTTCAACACTTGCATCTCCGCCATCATGGAACTGGTGAATCAGCTCTACGGTGCGGAAGAAGCGATCGCGCAGAACGCCGTTCCGGCGGCGCTTTTGGCTGAAGTGCAGCGTAACCTGGTCCTCCTGCTCGCCCCCTTCGCGCCCTATCTTGCCCATGAACTCTGGGAGATTCTCGGCGAAAAAGGAAACTTGCTCAAAGCTCCCTGGCCCAGGTACGAAGCGGCGCTCGCCGAAGAAGAAGAACTGGAAATCCCGGTGCAGGTCAACGGCAAGCTGCGGGGACGCGTCGTTGTGCCGGCTGACGCTACCGAGGATTTCGTCGTCGAGCATGCACTGACCGATGAGAAAGTGCGATCCGCTATCGCCGGCAAACAGATCGTGAAGAAAATCTTCGTCCCTGGAAAGCTGGTCAACATCGTCGTCAAGTAGCAAACATGTCCCGCGTCTCGCCCACACTCGAAGGCTTCCGCATTGCTTTTCGACGACCATGGCTGACGCTGGCCGAAATCGCCTGGCGATGGACGGTTGGCGCGGTTGCCTGGGCCTTGTTTCTTTTCTGGTCGATCGAATATCTCGGCTCTCTGCCGGTCACCGACGGCGATACGGCTCTCCTGCGCACCAGACAACCCATGCTCGTGGGACGAGCGATCGCCCACATCTTCCGCGGCAGCCTGAATCGAGCCGTGCTGGCGGCATTGTTCGCGGTGGTCGCGCTGTCGTTGCTCTGGATCGTCGCCGCTTCCGTGGGCCGTGCTGCCACGGTCCGTGCCTTGCTCGTCTACTTCCGTAGAGACTTCGCCAGCAACGTCTCTCCACCGGATGACGCGGTAAAGCAGCAGTCGTTGCGCTCCTTGATTGGGCTCAACTTCTTGCGCGTTGCGCTGGCCCTGGGCGCGCTGCTCGCCTTTGTCGGCGCTGCGGTTCTCGCCGGCTTTGCCTCTCCCGATGCGCACCCTCAACCTGGATTGGCCTTCATTCTGTTTTTGCCGCTGGCCGGATTGATCTGCATCATATGGCCGATGTTGAACTGGCTACTCTCGCTGGCCTGCATTTTTGCTGTCCGCGACGATGACGATGCTGTGGGCGCGCTTTCCGCCGCCATCACCTTTTCCCGCGAACGCGCGGGACCGGTATTCGCCGTGAGCGCATGGACCGGGCTGGCGCACATCGTTGCCATCAGCGCCGCCACAACGGTTGTCTCGCTGCCTCTCGTTTTCATCGGAGTCGCTCCTGCGCGGCCGATAATTGCCGCCATCATTCTCTTAACGCTCGCGTATTTCGCGGTCGTGGATTGGCTGTACATGGCCCGCCTCGCCGGCTACGTCTGTATCGCCGAAATGCCGGAGACTCTGGCTGTTTCTGAGCAATTGCCTGCTCCTCCGCCACAGGCGTCGATTGACCGCGACGAGCCGATCCTTAGCGACCTTCCGAACCTGGCCCTAGAGACGTAGGCTGCGGCTTTCACAGCCTGGTCCTTTACATGGGCCATCTGATTTGAGAAACTCATCAGTGGAAACCCAATCCAGGCTCAACCAGTCGCTACTTAGTCAATCCATCGTCATCCTCGACTTTGGCGCGCAGTATACGCAGCTCATCGCGCGCCGCATTCGCGAACAGAATGTTTTTTCCGTAGTGCTGCCTTGCACGGCCTCTCTTGAGGAGATAAAGAGCAGCGCGCCCGTCGGCATTGTGCTTTCGGGGGCGCCGTGGTCGGTTTACGACAAAGACGCGCCGCCGGCGGATTCGCGCATCTTCGAACTGGGACTGCCCGTGCTTGGCATCTGCTACGGGCTGCAGTTCATGGTGCACACGCTCGGCGGCAAGGTGCGTCCGGCGGAGAAGCGCGAGTACGGGCACGCCGAGATCGACATTGTCGCCGAGTCGGTGCTGTTCCGCGGGCTGGCGAAGCGGCAGGCGGTGTGGATGTCGCATGGCGACGAGGCGTTGGAATTGCCTCCTGGATTCGAGCTGACTGCGAAAACTTCGCATGCGGTGGCTGGAATTCAGAATGTTACGAAGAAATGGTTTGCGGTGCAGTTCCATCCCGAGGTTCACCACACCCGAAACGGCACGGAGATCCTGCGCAACTTTATCTTCCAGATCTGCGGCGCGAAACCTACATGGACGCCACAGCACTTTATCGATTCGACCGTGGAACAGGTCAGGCAGCAAGTGGGCAAGGGACGCGCCATCTGCGCGCTTTCGGGTGGAGTGGATTCGTCGGTTGCGGCCGTGCTCGTCGATCGCGCTTTGCGCGACGCAAGTGGCAAGTCGCGGCTGACCTGCATCTTCGTGAACAACGGCGTCCTGCGCAAGAACGAGTTCGAGAAAGTGCAGAAGACGCTGCACGACAAGCTTGGGCTGCGCGTCGACGCGGTGGATGAGACGGCGCGTTTTCTGGGAAAACTTAAAGGCGTCAGCGATCCCGAGAAGAAACGCAAAATCATCGGCAACGAATTCATCAAGGTGTTCGAGCGGGAGGCACGACGCATCGAGAAAAAAGAAGGCAAGGTCAAGTGGCTGGTGCAGGGAACACTTTATCCCGATGTGATCGAATCGCGCTCGGTACGGGGGCCTTCGCAGGTGATCAAGTCGCATCACAATGTGGGCGGGCTGCCGGAGAAAATGAAGCTCAAGCTGATCGAGCCGCTGAAGGATTTGTTCAAAGATGAAGTCCGCAAGATTGGCCGCGACCTGGGCATGCCGGAAGAAATTCTGCAGCGGCAGCCGTTCCCGGGCCCGGTCTGGCGGTGCGGGTGCTGGGAGAAGTGACGCCCGAGCGCCTGGCACTGCTGCGCGAGTGCGACGACATTGTAGTAACAGAAGTGAAGGACGCCGGCCTGTACACCAAACTCTGGCAGTCGTTTGCCGTCCTGCTCCCCGTGATGTCGGTGGGCGTGATGGGCGACATGCGCACTTATGCCTATACATGCGCGGTCCGGGCGGTGAGTTCGGAGGACGGCATGACCGCCGACTGGGTCGCGCTGCCGCACGAAGTGCTGAAGAAAATCTCCACCCGCATTGTGAATGAGGTGAAGGGCGTGAACCGCGTGGTGTATGACATTACATCCAAGCCTCCGGGGACGATTGAGTGGGAGTAGGGGAACAGTGGTCAGGGGTCAGGGGTCAGGGGTCAGTTCTCAGTTCTCAGTTCTCAGTTCTCGGTTCTCAGTTCTTCCTTTTCAGTGTTGGGGTTGCCCTGCATTTTTTCTTTAGCTGTGGGCACGCAGTCTCTCGCCTTTCGCTGGCGGCCTACCGTTCCGTGATTCCGGCTGGTTGGGGTGCCTGGCGGTACTCATGACCCAGTCGTGAACCTTGCCTCGAATTTTTTCTCTGATTTGGTTCAAATCTACGTTCCTGGGTGCTTTCTTCTTGTTGAGTTTTGCGGATGTGGGGGGACGGCGGGTCTCGGTTGAGGCTGCCGGCTTCGGGTTGGCAGGGGGATGAGGAGTTTCGGTTGCTGCTGCGCGGGCGGGCGCGGGCGGTTGAGGCGCTAAAGCGGGTGCGGCGCCGCTGTTCAGTTGCGCGGGACGCGGAGTGGAGGCGACAGGTTGGAATGGAGGGGCGCTTGCATGGCGAGGGCGCCCCTTTGCGCGGCACCCTCGCGGATAAGCCGATCAGCTTCGGCCTCCAGGGCGGCGTCGTGGCGGGCTTTCTGCCGGGCGGCGGCGCGCGGGCTGCGATTGCTGCTGCGGCGGCGGCTTCGGCGGCTTCTTCAGCAGCTGCTTCGGCTTTTTCCTCTTCCGCCAATTCGGGACTGGGAAAATCTTCTTCGGACCACTGGTTGCCGCCGATGCAGGTTTGGTCGATGGTGCGGCGATCGATGACTACATCCTTGACGTAAATGGGCTCGAAGGTGGTGCGGCGGAGGTTGTAGCTGGCGGTTTGCAGGGCGAAGAGAAGGAGGCCAGCGATTTTGGGATCCATTTGGCCGGAGGCGAGCAGGCGCATGATCTGCATAAGAGAGATCTGGATGGAGTTGGCGTCCTCGAGCACGGGAAGGAGGAAAGTGGCCCGGCCGCGGCGGGTGCGGTCGCAGTTGAGTTTGATTTGCTCTTCCTGAAAGCGTTTGTGGAAGAAGCAGAAGCGGTTACGTTTGAGTGCGGGAGATCCGCACTGGGTTCCGTTCACTTTGAGATGCTGCCAACGCGGGACATTGGGAAGAAACGGCATAGTGATCTCCTACCCCCTTCCCCGTGGTCTTTTGAAATCACGGAGTTGGCGGGAAATTGTGAAAAAATCCTAGAGCTGCAATGAGTTAAGGGCAAAATCCTGATTCCTAACGAGTTATGGGTGCGGGGCAGCATTTATGAGTTGAGCTATAGGATTAGTATTGGGTATTGCTGGGAGGTGGTCAAGGTTAAGTGAACATGGGGGTGAATAAAGCTGTGGAAATCGGAGGCGGGGCATTCTGCGCGGATATTTCTGGAAATGCCCATCCTGGACGGAATGTCAGCGGAGGTAGGGATGCTTCGACTGCGTGGGATCGTCGTTTGGAACGATCCCACTCCGCTCAGCATGACAGAGGAACCGGGCTAGGCGCCCGGTTCGGAATGACAAGGCATTCGGAATGACAACGCAAAGGTGTTGCGCCTCTAAGCTTGGTCGCGGTGGACGGTTTCCATGGAGAAGGCGGGGAGGCAGACGGCGATGTATTCTGCTCCGCCTTCGTTTGGAGTGGAGTAGCGGATCCACTCACCGGCGTGGGCGATTACGGCTTGTCCGGCGGCCACGTCGAGAAAACCGGTCTTGTGTTCTACGCGCAACGTGCCTTTGAGGACGATGGTGAATTCGTCGAAGGCGGGCGTCTGGCCGGGTTCGAGCCATCCGGCGGGGCTGCGCATGTGGGCTATGCTGGCAGATGACGTGTGGGAGTTGACCCGGCCGATGTATTCGTCGATGAGCTTAGGCTTGTTGCCGGCAGATTGGATGCGCGTGGGTTGGGGAATCAACGTCGGCTTCTGGCTTTCGGGCTTCGGGCTTCGGCTTTCGCATTTCGGCTTTCGGGCTTGGGTTTTCTTCTTGCGGATCATCTTTTTCCTGGTATGAGTGTAACGCGGCGGAGAGATCTTAGAAACTCTCTGCCGACTGAATATCGACTTTGCGAGCCGGCGTTTATGGGCAAGGATGAGGTGTGGGCGGCGTGGGCGGAATGCCGGGAATGTGGATGGGCGGAGTTCCGGGCGAGCCGGGTGTAGCTGGCGTGCCGGGAATATCCGTGCCGGGAGTTCCGGGTGTGCCTGGGGTCCAGCACGTGGCGGAATCGGCGGCGGAGGCGGGGGCTGCGGGCGTTGGGCGATGGGCTGCTCGCGTACGGGATGCTGTTGCGCGTCGCGGATGGCTTCGGCGACTTGATCCTGTTCGAGCGTCAGGGGCTGCTGCAGGACCATCTCGACGGGCGAGCCTACGTCGAGAAAGAAGTTATGAGTATTGAAGAGCAGCGCAATCGAGGCGACGGCGCCAATGGCTCCGCCGACCCCGGCGCCGATAATGGTGCCTTTTGCTGTGCTGCCGGGGGTAGTGAGACTTGATGAAAGGCATCCGGGCGGCGGGCCGGTACAGCCGGGCGGGAGACTGCTGGTGATGGTGTTGGGTTGCGAATTGGCGGTGAAGTGGCCGATCAGCGCACCCACGCCCGCGCCGGCTGCCGGCAGGGCGAATGCTCCGATGGCCCGGCCGTTGCCGGGGTCTTTCAGCGCATAGCCGTCAGGGCTTTCCAGCATCAGAGGACCGGCGACGGGAGCTGTATAGCCGTCAGGAAAAGTGATCGACATGGATTGCAGGCGCACTTCTCCGCGGCCGCCCTGGCGCTCGATCTTGTCAACTTTTCCCTGGACAAATGTGCCGGGCGGGATGACGACTTCGCTGCCGGCGGTGACGGGAGAAACGATTTGTCCGTAGATGTCGTCGCCGCGATGGATGTACCGGGTCTGGATCGGCTGCGTGAGGACCAGAGCAATCCTGCTGCCGGCGGGAACGGTCACCGTGGCGCTTTCGGGCGCGGGCTTTGCGGAGGAGAGCGCGTCCCGGGAGGTGGTTTTCGAATCTGGTTGCGGAGTTTGCGGTGGAGCTTCCTGCGCCAGGCTCAAGATTGCCAAAAGCAGCGTAGAGGTTAGGGCGATACCTTGCCTGATTTTTGTTTTGGCCAGAGACAGGAACGCTGTGGTCGAGAGGATGCGAAGGCTGCGATCGTTTGCAGACATCTGATGCCTCCTGGTGAAGGCTGAAGCCTTCCGTTCAAGTGGCGATTGGAGAGTCTTGGTCCGCTCTCTAGCGGGTTAGACATGGGGTGTCAAGGAAAGTTAGATAGAGATTGGTGAAGAATTGCAAAGAGTTTGTAAAGGGTGGGCTGGGCAGTCCCGTGCTTCTGTTGAGCCTCGCTTCGCTCAACTGACAGCCGAGAGCCTGCCCTGAACTTGCCGAAGGGCGGCTCTCTTCACATGCACCGGACGGGTCCCAGACTGAGCATCGTTTACAATCGTCGCTTATGTTCTATCGTTCGGATAAACGCGCTCCCGACCAACTGCGGCCGGTTTCCATCATTCCCGATTTCATTACTACTGCGGAAGGGTCGGTGCTGGTTGAAGTGGGGAACACGCGGGTGATTTGCACTGCGTCGATTGAAGAGACGGTGCCGCCGTTTCTGCGCAACTCGGGCAAGGGATGGATCTCAAGCGAATATGCGATGATTCCGCGGGCGACGCTGACGCGCACGCCGCGGGAAGTGGCAAAAGGGCGGCCGAGCGGGCGGACGCATGAGATCCAGCGGCTGATTGGGCGGTCGTTGCGCGCGGTGACGGATCTGGCGCGGCTGGGCGAGCGCACGATATGGATCGATTGTGACGTGATTCAGGCCGATGGGGGTACGCGCACCGCGTCGATTACGGGCGCGTTCGTCGCGCTGGGGTTGGCGCTGGAGAAGTTGGTGGAGGCGGGAACTCTGACTTCGGTTCCATTGAAAGATTTTGTCGCGGCTGTGAGCGTGGGAATTGTGGATGGAGAAATCCTCCTTGACCTTTGTTATGAAGAAGACTCGCGCGCGGATGTGGACATGAATTTTGTGATGACCGCCGGGCACAAGATGGTGGAAGTGCAGGCTACCGCGGAACGACAGGCGTTCGATGACACGCAGTTTGCGAAGATGCTGGCGCTGGCGCGGCAGGGTGTGCAGTCGCTGATCGCCAAGCAGCAAGGGGTGCTGAGCGGGCTGACGCTGCGGCAGTGAGGCACAGTTCGCCAAAGTGATTCGGCCGCGAGCAACCCGCGGATGCTTCCTGACAACGAATTGGGACAATCGGTTCGATTGCGGGAGAGATGTATTAAATCGAGAAACGGCTTTACAGAGATCCACGACAGAGGAGGATCATTTCGAAATGGACAGCAAGTCGCGTTTTCTCAGTTCCTGTTTCCTGGCCGCCGCGCTGGCGTGTTGCATGTTGGGCATGGGTTGCGCACACCATTACCGGGTTTATGACCCCTACTACAGCGACTACCACGTGTGGAACGACCAAGAGGTCGTTTACTACCAACAGTGGTCCCGTGAGAACCACCGGGATGAACATCGAGATTTTCGCAAGCTGCGTCCCGAAGAACAGAAAGAGTACTGGAACTGGCGCCACAGTCATGGGGACCACGACCACCACTAGATAGCCCGACCGGGTCTCAGGTGTCAGCTCTTGGGTCTTAAGGTTTTGCTTGAGACCTGACACCTAAAACCCAATACCTGAGTGGCGTTTGCCCCCATGGCATATAATGTAGCGGCTTCGCGGGCTTGACTCCAGCCGCATCGAAAACCATTGCGCCTAACACTCGATACTCGTGAGGTCGGACGCGTCACCATCGTGCACTGCGACGGGCGGGTGGTTGCCGGCGCCGAATGCGAGGCTCTGCGAGCGCACATAACCTGGTTGTTGCGCGACCGCCGCAGCATTGTCTTGCACCTGGGCGCGGTCGAATTCATTGACAGCAGCGGACTGGGCACCATGGTCCGCGTCATGACGAGCACGCGCCAGGCACACGGAGAACTGAAGCTGTGCAACGTGCCAGAGCATATACGGAAGGTCCTGGCGTTGTCGCACCTGACGAAGTTATTCGACCCGCAAGAGTCGGAGGAAGCAGCAGTCGCCGCCTTCTACCGCCCCGGCGCGCGCGCCGAGGCGCCTGCCTCCACAGGCCGCAGCGTTCTTTGTCTGGACGGCAATGCCGATGTGCTGGCCTATTTGCGTGAACTGTTGCACCGCGCCGGATACGACGTGCACACCAGCAGCCACCGGGGCGACGCTCTGCTGCTGATGCGCGTCACGCGTTTTGATCTGCTGGTGGCAGGCCCTGACATGACCTCGTCTTCGGGAACGCAGCCAGCCTTTCAGTCCGCGTGCGCTAAACTGCCGATGATCGAACTGGGCAGCGAATTTTCCACCCTCGAAGCAGGTGAAGCCGGGGCGGGATTACTGGAAAAGATTGAGGCCCGGCTCAAGCTGAAGACTGCTTGACAGCACATCAGCCAGAAGCCCCAGATTTCGCTGGCCATCGGATTGGGGCGCTCATCTCGTCCTCAGCGCAGGAATACTTGCGCCGGATCCTCTACCCTGATGCTGGATTTTCGTCGTGCGCCGCTCGCTACGTTGTAGGCAACCAGCAGGTGTGCCTCGACGATTAGTATCTCTTTCGTGTTGATCCAGCCCACCAGCGTGGCGTGGGAGAGAAATGCGATCGCGACGCGGCGGGTCATCCGCGCTCTTCACCTCGACCGCAGGCAGATCCAGCAATGCCTTGCGAATGCGCTGTGATTCTTCCGGGTTGGCCTGTCCCTGCTCGGCGAGTTGAATGGGAGTGTTCGGCTGGGAAGTCGCGACGATGGTCAATGCCACCGACGCGAGGTCGGGCGACAGCTTGCCGTTCTCGGTGTAGAAGCTCACGTCGTAGTCGGGATTGTTGTACGCGGCTCGTTCATCGAACACAGTCAGTGTCTTGTCATGGAGATGCAGCAGAGTCTGATCGTCGCTCTCATTTTCCCAGCCGCAGCAGGCGGTGTCGGGAATCGCCTCCAGGATTGCGTTGGCGTTCGCCGCGTCGAGAATGTGCCGCAGTGGCGGATCGAGCGGCGTTGCCGTCCATTTGCCGGCGCTTTCTTCGAATAAGGAAGTCGCCTTGTAAAGCGGTTGCGTCTTCCCCGAGACCAACTGGGTCAGCAGAAACAATTTGTCCACTCCATCGTCGGGAACCCACACCTCGCCGTAAGGACAGGTTTCCTCGCAACTGCCGGTCGGGCACAAGCAATCGGGAAGGGCGACCGAGGCCAGGTCATCCCGCCCCGCGCCGGCGAGATCGGTGCGCCAGCTTAGCCAGGTTGTCTTCGTGGAAAGATCGACGCCGTCGCGCTGCAGTCGCCGCGCCTGATTCGAAAACCAGTACAGATGCGTCCCATCCGACGAGAGATACGGCACCGGCGCCGATTCGGTGATAGCCAGATTCGATCCCGTCGTAGACGTACTGCGGGCGACATCGCGCGCAAGAGTGTTTGCCGCGCGGCCATCCCAGAACCACACCTTGCGCTCGGCTGCGAGATCGCTTTCGTTGATTGGCAAGGCTGCGGGCGCGGCGTACAGCATCTGCCCGAGATGGTTGATGGAGAAGTTCTGCGGTGACGCCAGGGCTTCCGCCGGAACCTTCACGGTCTGCTTCTCGGCAAAGGTTGCGGAATCGTATTCGACCGCCTCTCCGGGTGCGCGCAGCACCCATAGGCGCTTGCTCTGCGCCGCAAGCGAAGCGGCTAACAGAAGGAGGGCACAAAATGTTTGAATGACTCTTCGCGTCATTGTTTATTGTTTATTGCTTCCCGGAATACCAGCACGATTGTAAATCGTGGGCTCGCTGGTCCCGCATCTTGCGTACAATGGATGCTGAATCCAGATGAGCACACGTCCCGAGAATCCGATTCCAATGACCACCGACCTCGACTCACTCCCGGCCGCCCGCAAACCGCCTCGGCGCAGATTCCCGAAGTGCCGCTGACCACCGAAGGGTACAGCGTACTGCATCAGATGATGCGTTTCCGTTGGACGGCCTGGCGAAGCCTGCCGGAAGCCACGCGATCGGCGATCGCTCAGGAAGCGGCGTCGGTGCTCGGCGAAATGGAACAGAAAGTCCGGCGGGCAATCCGCACTTTTCTCGCTGATCGGCCACAAGGGCGATCTGATGCTGGTGCACTTCCGCAACATCGTTCGCCGATCTCAATCAGGCGGAACTCAAGCTGGCGGGCCTGCGCCTGAGCGATTATCTCGAACCCACATCTTCCTATCTCTCAATCATTGAACTTGGACTTTACGACTCCACGCTCAAGATTTACAAAGAGCTTACGGATCAAGGCATCCAGCCGCATTCGGATCAGTGGAAGGCCGAGATTGAATGCAAGCTCGCCCGGCATCGCGAAGCGATGCATCCGCGGCTGTTCCCCGAGATCCCACCCAATCGTTATATCTGTTTTTATCCGATGAACCGGCTGCGCGGGGAAGACAAGAATTGGTATACGCTCCCCATCGAAGAACGCGCTCGCCAGATGAACGAGCACGGACTGGTGGGCCGCCGCTACGCAGGCGAGGTGAAGCAGATCATCACCGGCTCGATTGGCTTCGACGATTGGGAGTGGGGCGTTGACCTGTTCGCCGACGATCCGCTGGTCTTCAAAAAGTTGATCTACGAGATGCGCTTCGATCACGTCAGCGCGGTGTATGCATTGTTCGGCCAGTTCTACGTGGGAGTGCGGTGCCCGGCGGCGGCGTTGGAGAAATTGCTGAGCGGAGAACTGCCGAAGTAGCAGCGCTCACGCAAACATCGAACCCACCACAGAGACACGGAGAAGACCTTTTTGAGCTTCTCGCCTTTTCTCTATGTCTCTGGCTCTGTGTCTCTGTGGTGAGATTGACTCAAGGACTGGAGAACTCATGGCAACTCTTGGACTGATCGAATACAAAGACGCCAGCCCGGAAGTGCGCGCGGTTTACGACGACATCATGGCTACGCGCAAGACTGACTGGATCAACAATTTCTGGAAGGCGATTGCGCACGATCCCGCCACGCTGAAGCGCACCTGGGAGGACATCAAGCAGATCATGGCTCCCGGCGCGCTCGATCCGCTGACCAAAGAGATGATTTACGTCGCGGTGAGCGTCACCAACCAGTGCGGTTACTGCATCGCCTCGCATACAGTTTCGGCGCAGAAGAAAGGCATGACCGATGCCATGTTCAAAGAATTAATGGCGGTCGTTGGCATGGCCAACGAGACGAACAAGATGGTCACGGGATATCAAGTGGAGATCGACGAGCAGTTCAAGGGCGGTCGTTAGTCGTTGGTCGTCGTGGTCGTTGTGTGACCCACGTCGAAACTTAAACTCGCACAACTTCATATCTACCTTCCGCCCGCGGAAGCGTACTCCCTCGGCCTCGAGCCGCAGACGCTGCTCGATGGCCGAATCGCCGCGCAGCTTGATTTCTCCGCCTGCACCTAACACCCGCTGCCAGGGCAATCCGAACCCGCGATGCAGCACCCGCGCCACCAGTCGCGCCGCACCCGGTAATCCTGCCGCTCGCGCAACCGCTCCGTAGGTGGAGACCTTACCCAACGGTATGCGCCGGATGGCGGCCTCGATGCACATTCGCATCTTCGACGATTGATCAGGAACGGATTGATCTCGGGGAGCTTTGCCCGGACGCCTCTTCCCTGCCAGCTTTCGTGAGTTCTTGCTTTTCTTCTTCACATTCACAGGTGAATCTCACAGTCGAATCCATCCCACGCGAATCAGCCACAACGATCCCACCAGCACCAGCAACCATAATAGGATGCCCTGCAACAGCGGACGAGGTCCCACGCTCTTGATCGTCGCCACCGAGATGCCGCTGCCGATCAGGAATAAAGTAGCGGTCAACCCAATCTTCGCAACCTTCACTGTGATGCCGTAGGCGTGCGCTCCGGCCGGCAGATACGTGTTGCAAACCGCTGCCAGGCAGAACAGGCCGATAAACCATGGCCACTGAATCTTCGCCTTGGCGCCGCGAACCACCGCCGTTCCAATCGAGAGGGGAACAATCCACAACGCGCGCGCCAGCTTCACCGTGGTCGCAACCGCCAACGCTTCGGCGCCATACTTCGCCGCCGCCCCCACCACCGAACTGGTGTCATGAATGGCCAGTGCCGCCCACAGTCCAAACTGCGATTGCGTCATCTTGAGAGCGGCGCCGATTGGGGGGAAAATCAACAGTGCTACCGAGTTCAGCACGAAGACCGTGCCCAAAGCGATCGCCATTTCTTCGTCAGTGGCCTGCGTGATGGGCCCGACGGCGGCAATGGCGCTGCCTCCGCAAATCGCCGTGCCCGTGGAAATCAGAAACGCCGGCACGCGCTGCACCCCGAGCAGCGCGCCCAGTCCCATGCCGGCGAGCAACGCGAAACTGATGCCGAGCATGGTGTAGACGAAGCCGCTCAGCCCCGCCTGAACGACCTGATGCAGGTTCATTCCGAAACCGAGTCCCACCACCGAGGCCTGCAGCAGAAACTTGGAGAACTTCTTCGCTTCGCTGCCATAGGGATGAGGCAGCGTTAGTCCGAACACCAGTCCCATCGCCAGCGCCACCGGCGGAGACACGAAGCCGCTGGCACTGACCAGCAGGCACAAAAGAAAGATTAGGCGAGGCAGCATTCGAGGAAAGCCAGGCAGGGAGCTAGGTTCGCGCACCGATCATGCGTCGCGGTTCGCGAACCCCACTCGCGATCCCGGGCTAAGCGGCCTTGCGGAAGGATTCGATGGCTTCCGCCTCTGAGTTGTATACGTCGAAGACGGTGAGCAATTTCGTGACCTGCAGCAAATCGCCCACACGCTTGGTCAAGTTTGTCAATTTAATCGTGCCGCCCGCGTTTTGCGCGGTGGTGCGCAGCGCCACCAGCGTGCCCAGCCCGCCGGAATCGATGTAATTTACCTCGCCCAGGTTGAGCACGATGCGATTGTTCTCCGACACAGCCTTCTTGACGGTATCCCGCAGCAGTGAAGACTCTTCGCCGAACACAATCCGGCCACTGCAATCCACCACAAGAATTCCGTCTTTCGTTCGTGTTGCCAGCTTCAGTTGCATAAACAAGCTCCTTTGCGGCGGCCCAAGCCACATTCCGCCAGGACCACGCACTCCCGCACTCCAGGTTGACGCACCAGCCTATCGCTTGTGCGGCAGTTTTAGCAAGCCGTACCTGGGTGAGGCTGGCGTCGCAGGCCTATCCCCGTCCCATCACGTATAATCGTGTATTCCTGCTCATGAGCTACACCGTCCTGGCGCGTAAATATCGTCCGCAGAAATTCTCCGAGGTGATCGGACAGGAGCACGTCACCCGGACCTTGCAGAACGCCCTCGAACAAGGGCGTACCGCTCATGGCTACATCTTCAGCGGCCACCGCGGCATTGGAAAAACGACCGTGGCGCGCATTCTGGCGGCGGCTTTGAATTGCCGGTCTTCCTTAAAGACAGGCGACAAGCCGGTCGCGGAGCCTTGCGGCATCTGCGAATCCTGTACGGAGATTCGTGCCGGGAACGCAGTTGATGTCATCGAGATTGACGCCGCCACCAATCGCGGCATCGATGAAATCCGCGAACTGCGCGAGGCCGCGCGCTACCGTCCGGCGCGTGACCGCTTCAAGATCTATATTCTCGACGAAGCGCACCAGATTACCGACGCCGCTTTCAATGCTTTGCTCAAGACGCTGGAAGAACCTCCGGACCACATCGTTTTCATGCTGGCGACCACGCAGCCCGAGGACATTCCGCAGACGATTCGGTCGCGCTGCCAGCACTTCAGTTTCCGCGCCGTGAAGTTCGACGACATTGTCGGCCAACTGCGTGATCTCGTCGGCCGCGAGAAACATTGAAGCCGACGATGATGCTCTCGCGCTGCTGGCTGAGGCCGGAGATGGCTCGATGCGCGATGCTCTGTCGATTCTCGATCAGGCGATTGCGTCGTCGTCATCCGGCGGAAAGCTCACGGCTGATTCCGTGCGCAACCTGGTCGGGGCCGCGCCGGCGCACGTTCTCGAACAGGTGATGGAGGCGGTGGCTCGCGGAGCGAGTGAAGAAGTGCTACGGCAAGTCGATCACCTGATCGGCGAGGGCCACAGCCCAACGCACTTCGCGCGCCAGATGGTGCGCTTCCTGCGCAATGCGACCGTCGCCAAGATTGCGGGTAGAGATTCGTCCCTGCTGCAGATCTCGAGTGAAGAGCGCGAGCGTGTGGAGCGTGTCGCGGCTCTGTTCGGCGAAGAAGATCTCACGCGCCATCTGCAGATCATGCTCCGAACGCACGGCGAATTGGGATACAAGCAGGAGCAGCGCTTCCACCTGGAACTTGGCCTGCTCAAGATGGCGCATGCGCAACGCTTGCTGCCGATCGAGCAACTGTTGAGCGACGTGGCGGGCGCTTCGGACACTACGGGCGCGGTGGGCACGTCCAGAACTCCGGCGCGGCCTTCGATCGTTCCTTCGCCTTCGGGCGGCGGGTTCGCGACTCGACGCGGGGAGACGAATCAGGTTTCGCCGTTCGCGGCCGATTCCGAGCGCAAAAGCGGTCCGCGGCAGGAGTCCGCTTCCGACCAGAGCTGCTGGTGGTGGTCCACGCAGCATCGCGGGCGGAAGCGCACCTGCACGAGTGGTGATGGGCTCGGCTGCGCCCGCAAACGTCAGCGAAAGCGTTGGCGAACCGCGGATCAGTTCGACTCCCGAACCTCAACCTCAAGCGCAAGTGAGTCCGCAACTCGAGCAGGTGCAGGACGCACCGCAAGTTTTGCGAACTCAACCACTGGTCGCAGGGTCAGGCGCGCCCATCGATAAGCTGAAAACCGCGGTGCTGCAGGCGCTCACGGATGGCAATCAGCGGATCCTGGTCTCGATGCTTGAAGCGGGCGAATGGGCGGTGGAAGCAAACGAAGTGGTGATCAAGGTTTCGGAGTCGCAAACCGTGGTTGATATGTCGGTGAGCGCCGAGGCCAGGCGGCTGGCGATTGCTTCGGCCAGCGGCGTTCTGGGGCGAGCGGTCAAGCTGAAGATTGTTGCTGGAGCAAGCGTGGCAGCTGCGGAAGAAACGCAATGGCGCATCCGCCAAGTCGACGGGGCGAACTCAGTAGTTGGTGGCCGCGGGCGTGCCGAGCAGGATGCTGTAGTGCGCCGGCTGCAAGAGAAGTTCGGCGCCGAAATTCGGACCGTGATTGATTACAAGGAGAAGCGTTGAGAATGGGTGTCAGGTGTTAGGTGTTTGGTCTTAGGAAGGCTCTGCTCCGGCCCCTAAGACCCAAGACCTAGCACCTAAGACCCAAGACGCTACGGAAGGCAGAGATGGGCGGATTCAATCTGCAAGAATTGATGTCGAAGGCCAAGTCGCAGTACGAAACCCTGCAGAAGAAAATGCAGGAGACGGTGGTTGAGGCCTCCGCGGGCGGGGGCACGGTGACGGCGAAAATGGACGGCCGCAAGCAACTGCTCAGTCTGCGCATCGACCCGGAAGCGGTGAAGGCGGGCGACGTGGAGATGCTGCAGGATCTGGTGCTGGCCGCGGTCAACGAAGCCGCGCGCAAAGTGGATGGAATGATGCAGTCGACCGTGGGCGGCATGCTGGGCGGGCTGGGAATGTAGGGCATTTGGTAATTTTGTAATTGGGTAATTTGCTCAGGCCGCCGACTGCAAGTTTCGATCTCACGGTTTTCAAATTACAAAATTACCCGATTACCAAATTACTAAATCTCCTATGTCTAAATTCGCGGAGCCGATGTCGCGGCTGATTGACGAGTTGAAGAAGCTGCCGGGCGTGGGCTCGAAGAGCGCGCAGCGGCTGGCGTTCTACATTCTGCGCGCGAGCGACGAAGACGCCGAGGCGCTGGCTGCCGCGGTGCGCGACGTCAAAGCCAATCTGCGGCTGTGCTCGGTTTGTAACAACATTACCGACGTCGACCCCTGCGTCTATTGCACCAGCCTGACGCGCAATCAGCGGCTGGTCTGCGTGGTCGAGGAGCCTACGAACATTGCCGCCATCGAGAAGACCAAGCACTTCAACGGCGTTTATCATGTGCTGCATGGATCGATTTCTCCGCTGCACGGCGTGGGGCCGGAGCAGTTGCGCATCGCGAATCTGATCACGCGGGTCGATGCGGGCAACGTGGATGAGGTGATCGTCGCCACGAATCCCACGGTCGAAGGCGAAGCGACGGCCACTTATCTCGCGCAGCAGCTCAAGCGCGCGGGGGTAAAGGTGACGCGCATCGCCATGGGGATTCCGGTCGGCAGTGACATCGAATACACCGATGAGATTACTATGCTGAAAGCTATGGAAGGGCGGCGGGAGTTGTAGGAGCCGGCTTCGGGCTTCGGCGGATGGCTTCCGGCTTCTGGCCTTTCGTTTTCCGCGACGCCGCGGGCGGGACGCCCGCAGGACAGCCGCCGGGACGGCGGCGCTACTCAGATCTGTTCGAGGAATACGTTTAGTTCTTCTTCGGCGGAGGCTAGTCCTTCGGGGAGCGTGCCGCGGTTGTATTCGGCCATGCGATTCTTCCACTTGAGGAAGTCGGTGATGCTTTGCGGTTCGACGCGGACCTCGACGCGACGCAGGCTGGCGAGCAGCAGATTCATTTCGTAGCGAAAGCCGGTGGCAGTGCGGAGATTCTTCGAGGAAGGATGCGTGATTTCGATTTTGCCGCGATGGAGTTCGAGCAATCCCCAGCCCTGGGGGAGTTCTTCGCGGCGCACTAATCCGGCGGGGATCAAGTAGAAGCGCTCGCAGCCGACTCCCTGCTCGGGCTTGAGTCGGAACGGCTTGGCACGGTCCGCGAGGAAGTCTGAGCGCGTGACTTTGCACTCGACCAATACGGAATGGCAGGCGCGCTTCCAGCCGATAGCATCGGGCATTTCGCCGCTGACGCAGGCCTGCTCGGAGAGCACGACTCCGCAGCGGTAGCGGCGCAGCCAGTGGACGGCTTTTTCGACTAGTTGGGAGTGGGTCATGGGTGTTTCTTTTGTAGCTGCTGGAGACCGGTGTGGAAAGTGGCTCGGAAGCTACTGTTCGCCGGGTACGCAGGTTCTTGCCCCAGCCAACTTCAAAACCTTAAACACAGAGGACACGGGGGAACACGGGGTAGGTCTACGCTTGGCGGACAGGCGAGGCAACTCTCCCTACATAATTTTTTCTAGGGTTTGCGGGGTGGGGCATGGGCCTGATCACTACGGGCCGTGCGAAGGACCGTCTCCAGCAGATGGCGTTCGGCGGCGATGGTTTGGGCGGATGGCCCCAGAGGCGAATAGCCTTCCGCGGCGATAATCAGAGCTTCGTTCCCTTTCACTCTCATCTGACCGTTGGCAATTTGAATCCGGCTAATGTGGCCGTCGTGGTCGGCGTCTAAGGCGTTGGCTAGACGAAGTATTGCGGCTAGCAGGATGGTTGCTTTCTGCTCGTCGGGGAGCAGATCGCGCAGAGACTGTGTGCTTTCTTGTGGGCAGCGCTCCGCGGTGAAAGCGGGCGACGATGGCGGCGCGCTGCAGGTCGGCGGGCTTCCACCCTAACGGGTTGCCGTAGGTGCGAATCATGTCGAAGGAAGTCTTGTGATGTCCCTTGTCGCCTTTGGACTTGCCAACATCATGGAGGAGGGCGGCGGCTAGCAGGCTGGAGCGGGCGGAGACCTGGTCGATGGAAGACTGCCATCCCGATGAGAGAAGGCCGTCGTAGAGTTGAAGCGCCAGGCTGGCGACACGCTCGGAATGGGCGAAGTCGGGATCGAGGCTGTTCGCCCATAACTTCATGCGGCGGGTGGCAAGTGCTTGAATTTGTTTGCCTTGTGGCAGAGCGGCGCGCCAGACCTGCCAGAGAGAATCGGGGCCAATCATCTTCTTGCGGTAGCGATCGATACGCTTCGTGCGCTCGGCGATAATTCGCTCGTGCAAACGCTTCCGCGAGTTTGCGTCCGGAAAAACGTGGCAGGAGACGGCAGTGTTCCAGAGTACGTCGAGGTCGTGAACTTCGCCGAGCAAGTCCTGCATTTCTTTGAGGTCGTTACTCCAAGCCTTGTGTTCGGCGGGCAGGAAATTTTCGACGATGTAGCGGAAGCGCTTAAGGCCGATGCGCAAAGAGTGGAACGCGGCTTGGGAGCGGTTGCGGAGCGCGCGGTTGTGGAGTTCGCGAGCGGCTGTCCAGCGCTCCAGGGCGAGATGCTTGAAGAGCGCGCTACCTGGGCGGAGGCGGGCGGCTCGCGCTGGAAGAGATTTGCTCCACTGACTCCACTGCTTGCGGTCAAACTCTTCGAGAGCGGCGTGGGCTTCGAGTTTCTGTTCGCGCTCGCGGGTTGTCAGGATTCTTAGCAGAGCTTGGGTTGTGGGCTCGGCTCCGGATTGCGCGTTCGACTCGCCTTTGGCGGTTTGAGGAATTTGTTCCGATGTAGGCAAAGCGGGCGAGGGCGCCCGCTCCACACCGAGCTTCTCCACCCATTCCATCATTACCTGAACATCGCGCAAGGCGCCCAGGCGCTGAAACAGGCGCTTGCCGGCCTTCTTCATAGCCTTCCACCTGGGGTCGGGATCGAGCGCCATCAATCCGTCGGCCAGGGATCGGCATCGGCGCAGGGAGACGCGCAGGTCATGAACTGGATCGGCAGCGAAATCGGCGGAAACGTGTTCGCACTCCTCCAGGGCCCGCAACATCCAGTACCGCAGGCCGGTGGTTTTGGGGCGCGTGGTGCGAGTAGTTGAAGAAGGCACTTGGGTTCCGGAGAACAATGATAGTCGCGAAGGTCTATTTTCGCCGGAGACGGCTGCTAATGCCAGTGCCGGCCAAAATCTTTACCACAGGGGACACAGAGGGGCACGGGGTAAACCGTTACCTCCGTAACATGCAGGTCTTACCTGTTGGATTTAACCTTTTATTGCCTATAGCCATAGCTGCGGTCGAGGAGTGCCTTATCAACGACGCGACGACATTTCACGCAAACCGGGCGGCCTCGGCACGCGCCTTCGTACACAGCCTGAACATCCTGATCAAGTACGCGCGCATGTATGGTCCCGATCACAAGCGCACGGAAGCCCAGTTCGAGACTGCATGGAACGAATTGCAGAACGGACTGCCCACGGCTGGAGAAGGCGGTTTCCTGCTAGGGGTTTCCGACAACAAGCTGTTGCTGGATGGGGTTCCGCTGGAAGCTGGACAGACGGAACGCAGCTTTGGGCAGCTCTTGAGCACGGCTGGCCTGGCCAGCCTGCACTTCTCCAAAGAAGTGACCATCGAAGACTTCGCGCGGCTGGTGCGGGCTTTCACGGTGGCTGGATCCAAAGCGCAGGACGTGGCCAAGCAGATTAAAGAAGCGCTCAACAGCGAAAGCAAGCACAGCACAATCAAGATTAATGAGGTGAAGTTTGTCGCGGCCGACCCGCTCACCGGTGACATCAGCGTGGCGGCGCAGATTGCGGCGCAAACCCTGGGGCCGGAATTCAAGCAATGGCTGAACGATCCGCAGAAGCTGCTGCAACTGATCGCAGCGGCGGAGGGGGCAAACGCAGGCGGCGGAGGCCAGGGCGGCGGCACGGCAGTTCCGTTCGGCAGCGTTCCGACTGGCGCCGGCCATTGGGTCGCGGGTCCAGGACCCGGAACTAGCGCTGGAACTGGAACTGCAACTGCGCCTGCCTGGGAAGGTGGAGTGGTACCGCTGCAAGAGGCCGAGGTGATTCAGGCCATCCGGTTGCTGACTCGGTTCGGGCAAGTACAGGGCGATCCGAATGCCGGCCCGGAGGTTCTACAGAAAGAGCTGACCGAAACCGATCCGAATACGCGGTTGAACCTGCAGCAGTTGCTGGGCAGCCTGGCGGCTAAGGCCACGACAGAGGAACAAGACACACCGCTGCTGATGAAGGCCGCCGAGCATATGGCGATCCGGTTCGCGCTGGAGCGCTATTCGAAAGGCGAAGTGAAGGTGAATGCCGTCCATCAGATGATGGAGCACATGAGCCGGCAGATGGATTCGCTGCGCCAGATTCTGAAGCTGCAAGAAGAAAAGATGAACAAGGCGGGCATTCTGGTGGAGTCGCACGCCGACATCCTGGACCGGATGTTCTGGGCCGAAGTGCCGGAGTCGGGAAAAAAGACGGTGCTGATGTCCAATGAAGCTCCCTGCGTGCCGCCGCGAAACCTGCGGCAGTTCGTAGAAGTATTGCTGGACCGCGACGACAAGCACGCATCGGCGGAAATTCTGGACAATTACTCGGGATGCCTGGGCACAAAGGATGCGGAAGCGCGGCGCAAAACGGCGATTGGGTTGAGCCAGCTCGCCGACCTTTATTCGCGGTTGGGCGGCGAATCGATGGGCAAGGCCATCCACACGGTGAGTGAGCAGTTATGTGTGGAGAAAGATCCTGAGCTGCAAAGCCTGCTGAGCGCGGCATTCGTGCGTCTGAGCCAGGAGGCGAGCGAAGCGAAGAATTACCAGGCGGTAAACGCAGTATGCGGCGGGATGGAATTGCTGCTGCAGCAACGCCCGGTAATGGTGAACGACTTGCGGCCGCGCGTGGGCGTGGAGAACCGGATTCCAGAGTTTATTGAGGAAGCTTTGCGCAGCGATCCCGTGCCCGCGGATTTGCTGGTGGTGCTGCGGCGAACTTGTCAGTCGGGAGCCGAACACCTGGCCGACCGCTTCTTCCGCTGCATGCGGCGAGACGAGTGCGACCACATGGTGGAATTGGTCAAGGAGATGGGAAGTCCGGCACTGACGCAACTGCGGGAGATTCTGCGCACCGGCCAGCCGCGGCAGGCCTCGGCGGTAGTTGGGCTGTTGAGCCGTCTGGATGTAGACACGTTGCTCGAGCTGTTGCCGACGCGGTTGCCGGAATGGAACCGCTTCTACCACGACATTGTAGTCCGCCAGATTGCATACGGAGCTGCGCCGAACCGCGGGCGAACGCTGCTGGAATTGGCCGAAGTTCTGGATTCGGCGGTGCTGCCGGAGTCTATCGACGAAATCGGGATGAGCGGGGATCTCTCGGCCGCGCCGCCGTTACAGGCCATGGCTCGTCCGGGAGAGGCCGCTTCGCGTTCGCCGTTTGTACAATTGAAGGCCATCGAGTCCCTGGGAAGGCTGCGTGATCCGGAGGCGGTGTCGCTGCTGCGCGAAATTGTGGAGACAAAGAAACGATTTAGCTGGGCCCATCATCGAGAATTGCGTATTGCGGCGGCGCAGTCGCTCTCGAAGACCGATCCGCGCTACAGCGCTCAGATTCTCTCCGACAGCGGTATCGAGGCGGCGGAACTTGCGATCGCGCCTCTGGATACGGCGCCGGCATGTCCGTGGGTGAGGCAACGGCGCTACGAGCGGATGGTTCTATCGCGCACGATTAGCGCCTGGATTGGGAGTTCGTGGGGAAAGTCAAAGATTCTGATCCGCGAGTTGAGCCTGGGCGGGGGCATGGGCACCAAGGAAGACAATCTGCGCATCGGTAGCGAGGCCGAGCTTGAGATTTCGGTGGGCATGCGGGCGAAGATCAAGGCGCATGTGCTGCTGCGGCGGGCGCGGATCAACGAAGTTGGATTCGAGATCGTCAATACCGACCTGGAAAGCCGCTATCGCCTGCGCAGGATTCTGGTGGAAGCTCTGAACCACGCTCCACAGAATAAAGAGCAGCAGTGGAGCGGGGAGCGGAAGCTCTAGCGCTTAGTTCCTAAGGGTCTGGAAGAAAACAAAAAGCCTCTGCTTGCGAGCGGAGGCTTTCTTGTTTTCAGGTCATTCGATCGAGAAGCTTACTTCACCTTGGCGAAGATGATGACCAGGGTGTACAGAGCGAGCGACTCGATCAGGGCCAAACCCAGAATCAGAGCCAGTTGAATGCCGGGGCGAGCGGCCGGATTGCGGGCCAGACTCTCAGCCGCGGAGGCGGTCGCCTTGCCCTGCGCCAGGGCGCAGATGCCGGAAGCAAACGCCATGGAGAATCCGGCGGCGATCGCAACCCAGTTGACCCCGCTCTCGGCTCCGCCCTGCGCAAAGGCCGGGACGGCGAACGAGAGTACCGAAAGTACCATAAACAATTTGCTTAGTTTACTCATTGTGTTTCTCCTCGTATGAAATACCGCCAGTGGGTGGTTGACGTCATTCCGTACAGACGCCCTCACGCTGAACGGCTGAAAATCAGTGGCTAGTGGTCAGTGATCGGTGGCCAGTAAAACCCTAAATTCCTCGTTCCGTCCGTCTCTTACTGACCACTAACCACTGACCACTGCTTTTTTAGTGCTCTTCCGAAACCGCGCCCTGCAAATAAACGGTCGTCAGCAGGACAAAAATGTACGTTTGCAGCAACGAGACTCCGATGTGCAATCCCAGGAACACGATCGGAACTCCGATGGGAACGAGCGAAAAGAAAACCAAGGTGACCATGTCGCCGGCAAACATGTTGGCGAAAAGACGGATCGTCAGCGAAAGCACGCGCGCCAGGTGGCTGATGAGTTCGATGGGAATCATCAGCGGAGCGAGCGCGGGCATGGGCCCGGCAAAGTGCTTCAGATAGGCGATCCCGGCGTGCTTGAATCCTTGAGTCTGGTAGTAAATGAAGGCGCAGAGAGCGCAGCCCAAGGGAACGATGGGCACGGCGGTCGGCGACTCGAAGCCAGGAATCACGCCGATCAGGTTGCAGAACAAAATGAAGAAGCACAGCGAAGCCAGGAACGCCGTGTAGCCTTCGCTATGATGGCCGATGATCTCGTCGCTTTGGCCCTGGATGAATCCCTCGACGCCCTCGAAAGCGTGCTGCAGCGAGCCGGGTCGGTCAACCGAAAGCCGCGAACGGACTAGAAGGAACAGAACCAGCAGGAACGAGAAGACGAGAAGCTCCATCGCGAACGAGTTTGGAATAGGAGCCGTCGGGTATTTAACTTTGATGTGCAGTGCCAGCAGTAACGACGTGACGGGGCCTGCGAACAGGCGATTCAGGATTTCGGTGAACCAGAGTTGTTCAGGCATAAAGAAGCTTCTAGATGCTAGCTCCTAGTTTTTTGTGCTCGAAACCGGCCTTGCCTCAGACTCCACGCGTCAGCGCCGCGTACAGTTCGTAAACTGCTTCGCAGCCGATGGCGGCTACGGGCAAAAATAAGCCCGCAAGAAGCCCATTCAGGCTCGCGGGTGAAACAGTCAATATAACATAGGCGCCGAGGGCCATCAAAACATAGCGCAGCAGAAAACGAAAGACGATTCCCTGTCCGGATTGCGATGTGGCGGCGCCGGTGGCGCGATCGGCGAAGCCGGCGATCACGCGCTTCAGCCAGTGGAAATTAAGATAAGCGATGGCACACCCCAAGGCAAAGCCGACGGCAGGACGCAGGCCGAACTTCCACCATGCAGCCGCAACCAGCAACGGAGCCAGCACGGACATGAAGCGCCCGATGCGGCGGAGCGCCCCGGAGTAGAAATGGTCGGCTGCAGCGGATTGCGCCGCGTTTGGGTCGACTTGTGATTGGTCGGGCATCGGCTCTTCCAATTCACTTCGTGTCGCGCATCGCGGTGCGGATCAGTTCGATGAAACCGGCAGCGATGCCCAAGAGGATGCCAGCCAGATAGAGCCATGTGGTGTGCAGCCAGCGGTCGAGTGCCGCGCCCACCAGCCATCCCACGACGAGCGCGGCGGGGAAAACGAATGCCAGTTGGCTGTAGCGGGCGGCCTGGACCCAGAAGTTTTCTTTCTGGCCGGGCGTCTTGCGGTCGGAATCTGGATCGGCTGGAGGCATTTCGCGTAAGGCTGGCAGAGTGGATTCTACCTTATCTACAGCGCCGACAGCTCCGGCCGAGCTTTGCCCCTTCGACTTCGCTCAGGGCAGGCTCTGGCCGGGACAGCCGAGGCGGCTATTCCTACATGAGCATTTTCTAGCGAATCAGCTTTGCCATCGCCGGATTCTGCGCTATGCCCAGCGACCAGTTCACCAGGTGGATGAAGCGGTCGGGCATGATTCCGATGAACAGCGTAGCAAATGCCGTCACGGCGAGCGCCGCGCGCATGGTCCAACTTACTGGCAGCACTCCCCGTTCCTCGGGCTGGCCCATGAACATGGCGTTGGCCATCTTCAGGTAGTAATACAGCCCGAAGACGGAATAGAACACGCCCAGCGATGCCAGCGCGTAGTGTCCAGTCTCGATCAAGCTGAGGAAGATGAAGTATTTGCCATAGAAGCCGGCCAGCGGCGGAATCCCCGCGAGCGAGAGCAGGAAGATCAGCATGAGCACAGCTTCTACGGGAGCGCGCGAGTAGAGTCCGTTGAGATCGTCGAGTTCGTCTCCAATTACGTTGCGGTGGCGAAGCGAAGTAATCACGCCGAACGCGCCGAGGTTCATGAACGTGTAGACCAGCAGGTAGATCAGGATGCCCTTGATGCCGTCGGGGCTGAGTTCCGTGGCAGTTCCCGCGATCAGACCGAGCAGCATGTAGCCCACGTGCGCAATCGAAGAGTAAGCTAGCAGGCGCTTGGTGTTGGTCTGGGTGAGCGCGGCAAAGTTCGCGCCCGTCATGGTTGCGATGGAAACGAAGACCAGCAACGGCACCCATGTCGAACGCATGGGGAAAAGTCCCGAGAGCAGGATGCGCAACATCATCGCCCAGCCCGCGGCCTTAACGGCCACGGACATGAATCCCGTAATGCAGGTGGGTGCACCTTCGTAGGCATCGGGAGCCCACTGGTGGAACGGAACAGCGGCAACTTTGAATAGCAGGCCCGTGATCGTGGTGAGCAGGGCAATAATGGCCACGGGATTATGCGGATCTTTGGCAAGAATCCGGCCGAGTTGAGTGCCAATGGCGCCCAGGCTCGTGCTTCCGGTCAGACCGTATAGCAACGAAAGGCCATAGGCAAAAATGCCAGACGAAAACGCGCCGAGCAACAGATATTTCAGCGCCGCTTCGTTGGAGCGGCGGTCGCGCCGCAGAAAACCTACGAGAACATAAGTGGAGATCGCCATCAGTTCCAGGCCAATGAAAATCAGCACGATGTCGAACCCGGCGGCCATGCACATCATGCCGACGACTGAGAGCAGCATCAGCGTGTAATACTCGCCGTGGTTCTCATGCTCAGTCTGCATGTACCGCATCGACATGAGGATGGAAATGGCGGTGCTCGCGAGGAACAAGTAGAAAAAGTAGAGCGCAAAGCGGTCCACCAGCATGCTTCCCATCATGCCGAACTTACCCGCGGACCTATTGGCCTCCAGCCAGGCTTGAATCTTGTACACGCCGCCGGCGGCAAATAGCACTCCGATGAAAGCGGTGACGCCGTTGATCCACTTGCTCTCGGGCGGGATCATCAGATCGATGAGCAGGACGCCGAGGGCAAACAGAGTGAGCAGCGTGATGGGTAGAGCCATCACGTAGTCATTCCAGCTGAATGCGGCCGCGCCCACTAGTTCTTCCCCTTCACAGATTGCGCCGCGACTGGCTGCTCAAGCGCGGCATTCACCGCGCCCCCGGCCTGCGGGTTCTTCACGTTTTGAATGATCTGATTCACGGGCTGCTCAAGAATCTGGAAAAACGGTTTGGGATAGAGGCCGATCCAGAATGCCATGATGAGCAGCGGCACAAACGTCAGCACTTCACGCGGCGTAAGGTCATGCAGCTTTTCATTCTTCGGATTCGTTACTGTGCCAAAGAAGACGCGCTGGTAGAGCCACAACAGATATGCGGCGGCGAGAACCACGCCCGGCACGGCCCATGCCGCCCATCTCCAACTCACCATGAACGTGCCCAGCATAATGTAGTACTCTCCGACGAATCCGTTGAGCAGCGGAAGTCCCATCGAAGAGAGAAACATGATCAGGGTGATGGTGGCGTAAACGGGCATCACGCTCGAAATGCCGCCGTATTCAGCGATCTCGCGCGTGTGCCGCCGTTCGTAGAGAATTCCCACGATCAAGAACAGCGCGCCGGTCGAGATTCCGTGGTTGATCTGTTGCAGCACCGATCCACTCAGGGCAAGCGGCGTGAGGGCGAAGATCCCCAGCGTGCAAAAGCCAAGATGGCTGACCGAGGAATAGGCCACCAGCTTCTTCATGTCCTTCTGCATCAGCGAAACGAGAGCGCCGTAGAGGATGCCAATGATGGAGAGAGCGATCATCCAGCCGCGGACTTTGCCATGAGTCAGCACGTCAGGAAAAAACGGCAGCGAGAAACGGATGAATCCGTAGGTTCCCATCTTCAGCAGAACGCCCGCCAGGATGACCGATCCGGCGGTCGGCGCTTCCACGTGCGCATCGGGCAGCCAGGTGTGGAAGGGGAACATCGGCACCTTGATGGCGAAGGCGAAGAAGAAAGCGAAGAAGAGCAGCGTGGCCGCGTAGGGACCGTAGTCGGAATAAATTTGGGGCGCAGTCTTATAAAGCTCAGGAATGGCGAACGTGTAGACCTGGGTCACGCTGTGGTGATGGAAATACAGGAACAGAATGCCCAGCAGCATCAACACCGAACCGGCCAGCGTATAGAGGAAGAACTTGATCGCGGCGTAGAGTTTGCGCGGGCCGCCCCAGATGCCGATCAGCAGATACATCGGGACCAGCATGGCTTCCCAAAAAACAAAGAAGAGGAAGAAATCGAGCGCCATGAAGACGCCGAGCATGCCGGTCTGCAAGATCAAGAACCAGACGTAATATTCCTTGACGCGATTTTCGATGGCGGTCCATGAGGAGAGAATCGAAATCCAGCCCAGCAGCGTGGTGAGCATGATGAGCAGGAAACGAAATTCCGTCGATGCCGATCACGTAGCCCGCGCCGATGGAGGGAATCCAGTTGTTGGCCGTGCCCTCGATGAACTTGAAGCCGGCCTCGAAGCGCTTATCCCAGAACCACGGCACCAGCGGCAGCGAGACCAGGAAGCCGCCGAGCGCGAAGAAATTCGCGATCCAACGGATGGCGTCCTTGTTCTCCCTGGGAACGAACAGGAGCACAAGCGCGCCTACCAGCGGCGTAAAGAGAATGATCGAGAGTATGTGGTTTTGCATGAAGTTCTCAGTTGTAGCGCCGGCGTCTCGCCGGCTGTCGCGAGGGCATCTTGCCCTCGCAGGTGGCGGCGAGACGCCGCCACGACAGCCGCCGAGAGGGCGGCGCTACCAATTCGCTTCAGTGGTACACGTAATAAAACACGAAATCCTACCAGCCCAGCCGTCATCACCAGCGCGTACCACTGCACCAGACCCCATTCGAAAAGGCGCGCGGGGTACGACAGCATGCGCGCCAGAATTGCCGGGCCGTTGACCCCGATGCCGTCGATGATCCACTTATCCCACCAGCTGGAAATTGTGGCGGTGAGGCGCGTGATCCATCCCGCGGCATTGACTGCGCCATCGACAACGTTTGTATCGAACCACGCGGAGGCTTCGCCGAGCCCCAGCACGCCGAGGCGCACGTCTCCCAGCTTGCGGCGGCCGGTGAAGACATAATCGTAGCCTTCGTCCACGTAATACTTATTCAGCAGCACGTTGTAGACGGGCGGCGCGGCCACGGCGATGGGCTCGGCGTAACCTTTGTCAGCATGACTGTAAGCCCGCTTGGCCATGCCCCAGCCAACTGCCGCAGCTGCGACGGAGAGAAACATCAGCAAGTATTCGGTGGGAGTGGTGTGTTCCGCTTCCCTCTCTCCGGCGGCGAGTTGCGCAGCTTTGCCTTCTTCCTGGAAAACCTGGGCCTCTTTCGCAAAAACAGGATCGAGGAATTTCTCGAACCGGGCGGAGCCGCCAAGACTCGGCGGCCAGCTCAGCCATCCAGCAGAAAGCGAGAACAGAGCCAAAACCAGCAGCGGCACGGCCATGGAGTGCGGACACTCATGGATGTGGTGTTCGGCTTCGTGGCTCATGCGCGGCTTGCCGAAGAACGTCAGGTAGATCAGGCGGAACATGTAGAACGCAGTCATCAGCGCAGTGGCGTAGCCGACGAACCACAAGATGCGATACGCGCCGCCTTCCGAAGCCCAGGTCTGCCAGAGGATTTCATCCTTCGAGAAAAACCCGGCGAACGGAGGAATGCCCGCAATCGCCAGCGTGGCGACCAGCATGGTGCGATACGTAATCGGAATGCGATGGGCCAGGTCACCCATGTTGCGCATATCCTGCTCGCCGCTCATCGAGTGGATCACGGCTCCCGCGCCGAGGAACAGCAGGGCCTTGAAGAACGCGTGCGTGAAAACATGGAAGACGCCGGCGCTGAAGGCTCCGACGCCGAGCGCGAGAAACATGTAGCCAAGCTGCGAGACGGTGGAGTAGGCGAGCACGCGCTTAATGTCGGTCTGCACGAGGGCAATCGACGCGGCGAAGATCGCGGTCAGAGCACCGACGATGGCGACCGTCTTCATCGATGTGGGCGCGAGCACGAATAGCGCATTCGAGCGCGCGACCATGTACACGCCCGCGGTGACCATGGTGGCGGCATGAATTAGCGCCGAGACGGGTGTTGGGCCTTCCATGGCGTCGGGCAGCCAGACGTAGAGCGGGAGCTGCGCCGATTTGCCGCACGCTCCCACGAAGAGCAGCAACGTGGCCGCGGTGATGTAGGGATCGCCGATCGCGAAATGACCGTTGCGAGCCAAGGACGTCACATCGGTGAAGCGGAGCGATCCGAAGATCCGGGCGATGAAAAACATTCCCAGCAGGAATCCGGCGTCGCCGATGCGGTTGACGATGAATGCCTTATTGCCCGCGTCAGTGGCGGACTTGCGGTGGAAATAGAAACCTATCAGCAGATACGAGCACAGGCCCACGCCTTCCCAGCCAACAAACATGAGCGCATAGTTGTTGGCGAGAATCAGCGTCAGCATGGAAAACATGAAGAGATTGAGGTATCCGAAGAAGCGGTAATAGCCGCCTTCATGCGCCATGTAACCGGTGGAATAAATATGAATCAGCAGGCCGACGCCGGTAACAAACAGCAACCAGATGCCGGAAAGTGGATCGAGCAGGAAGCCGGCGTCAGCCTGAAACGCCGCAGACTTGCCATCCTGCATCATGTAATTCGCGTGGCCGGTATCGGTGCCGAGCCACGTATATAGAATCGTCTGATAAGGCTGGTGGAAATGTTCCGGCGTGGACGACCATGCTGAATATTGCCAGACGGCGCCGCAAGCCATAAGAAACGCCAGCACGATAGTGCCGACGCAAACCGCGCTGACCGTAGCCTTCTGCAGCTTGCGGCCGAAAAAGAACATGACGGCCGCACCGAAGGCCGGCAGCAGCGGGATCAGCCAGATGTGGGAAAGAAAGAACATGTCGTTGGTCGTTAGTTGTCGGCCGTTAGTTGTCGGCCAATCGCGCGTTGCTCGGTACTAGGTACAAGGTGCTCGGTACTGCCCTTTCTACCACTTCAGCAAGTTCACTTCGTCGATGTTCACCGTCTCCTTGTTGCGGAAGAAGGCGATCAGAATGCCGAGGCCGACCGCGGCTTCGGCAGCGGCGTCGGTAATAACAAAGATAGCGAACACTTGCCCGTGCAACCCTCCCCACATGCGAGAGAAGGCCACCAGGTTCAGGTTCACGGCGTTCAGAATCAACTCGATTGACATCAGCACGATGACCACGTTGCGCCGCGTCAACACCCCGACAACGCCGAGCAGGAACAAAGCTGCGCCGAGCACCAGATAATGTAGCGTCGTGATGTGCAGCATGGATTCCATTAGCTCTTTTCTCGGTACTAGGTACTGGGTACTCGGTACTAGATCCTCTTCTTCGCCATCACCACCGCCCCGATAATCGCCACCAGCAGCAGCAGTGAGGCGATCTCGAAGGCGAACATGTATTGTCCGTACAACATCGTTGCAACTCGTTGCGTATTGTTGTTTTCCACTACCGACAGCGCGTGGTTGGGGAAGATGTTTTTCCCTTTCGCATACACGGCGATAAACAATCCGCCGAGTGCGATCGCCGCAATCGTTCCCACCACCCATTGACTGTTAAACTGCCGCTCCTTCATCGAGCGCTCGATGCTCACCAGCATGATGACAAACAGGAACAACACCATAATGCCGCCGGCGTAAAGGATGATCTGCACGCCAGCCACGAACGGTGCGTAGAGCATCAGATAAAGAGACGCCTGCGCCAGCAGCGTAACAATCAGCGCCAGCGCCGAGTGCACCGGATTCTTGCGCGTGATCACCAGGATGCCGCCGATCAGCATGATCCCGGCAAACAGGTAAAAGAAAAATGGTGTGGCTACGGGTGCCATATCGTTTGCTGTATCAACGGCCACAATCCGGCAGCGGCCGTCAGAATTAGAACGCCCAAGCCCATGGGCAGCAGGACTTTCCATCCCAACTGCATGAGCTGGTCAAAGCGATAACGCGGGAACGTGCCGCGAAACCATATATAGACGTACATGAATCCGGCAACTTTCGCCGAGAACCAGAAAATGTCCTGCACGCGAACGCTGACGGCAGGAACGAACAGTATCAGCCCAATCAAGCCGAGTACGACGCCGAATCCGGCGAGGCCGATGGTTTGCACGCGGAAAAGAGGATGCTTCGGCATGCGCACTGTGTTGTAGAAACACATCGCGGCGAAAAAAAGAAACGTGATGCCTGGGATGATAAGAGAACGCCTGATCCCACGTGGCGCCGTTCAGCAGATTCGGAAACGGCCGCAACCATCCTCCGAGCCACAGCGTGACCGCGATGGAAGACACCGCAATCATGGCGGAGTATTCAGCCAGAAAGAATAACGACCAGCGGAAGCCACTGTACTCAGTGTGGAAGCCCGCGGTCAATTCGGACTCAGCCTCAGCCAAGTCGAAAGGCGCCCGATTAGTCTCGGCAACCATGGCCACTGCAAAGATGAAAAACGCGATCAATCCCAGCGGAAAGAATTTGAAAATAAACCAGACCCCCTGCTCCTGTTGCGCCTGCACAATCCCAATCATGCTGAGCGTGCCAGTGTCGCCCGTCTCGACGCCACCGACGCCATAAAGGCCGCGCCCGTGCAGACTGGTCAGCAGAATGACTGAAACCACCGCCAGTCCCATCGCAACTTCATACGAAACCATCTGCGCGCTCGACCGCAGCGCCCCCATCAGCGGATAGTGCGAGTTCGACGCCCACCCCGCCATCACAATCCCCAGCACGCTCAGCGACGACACCCCAAGCATGAACAGGATTCCAATATTCATGTCAGTGATGGCGTGCGTAGGACCAAACGGAACGACGACAAATACGGTGAAAGCCGCGAGCACCACAATCAGCGGCGCCATCCAGAAAACAAAGCCGTCAGCCTCGGCCGGCATAATGTCTTCTTTGAGCAACAGCTTGATGGCGTCGGCGATCGGCTGCAGCAAGCCGTGCGGACCAACGCGCATGGGACCGAGCCGCACCTGCATGTGCGCGAGAATTTTGCGCTCCAGCCAGTTCATCGCAATCACCGCGACCGAAAGCCCGGCGAAGACCAGCATGATGTAAACCAGCACCCAGAACATGTTTCCCGCGGCGCCGGGCGTCTTGTCGCTCGTGAGGTAGGACGAAATGTATTCGATGATCGCGTGCATCAGCGGGACCTCATTTAGCGATCCACCTCGCCGAGAACGATGTCGAGCGTGCCAATGACGGCGATCACGTCGGCGACAAGTTCGCCGCGGCACATCAGGTCGAGCGCCTGCAGATTCACGAACGACGGCGGCCGTACGCGCACGCGGTAAGGCTGCGTCGAACCGTCGCTCACGATAAAGTATCCCAGCTCGCCCTTCGGCGCTTCAATCGAGTGGTAGACCTCGCCCGCCGCGGGTTTCATCACCTTCGGCACTTTCGCCATGATGGGGCCTTCGGGCAACGCGTCGACAGCCTGCTCGATAATCCGCACCGATTGCCGCATCTCAGCCATGCGCACCAGGTATCGATCATACGTGTCGCCGTTTTCACCAATCGGAATTTCGAAATCGAAGTTCTTGTAGTTGGCGTAGGGCTGGGCTTTGCGCAAGTCCCACTTCACGCCGCTCGCGCGCAGCACGGGGCCAGTCACGCCGAGCGCAATGCAATCCTCGGCGGAAATGGCTCCAACGTTCTTCGTGCGCTCCACCCAGATGCGGTTCGTGGTAAGCAATTCTTCGTACTCGTCGATCTTAGGGCGAAAGAAGTTGAGGAAGTTTTTCACTTCCTTTTCGAATCCGGTGTAAGTTTCGTATTGCAAACCGCCGATGCGGAAGGCGTGAGTAGTGAGGCGCGCGCCGCAATACTTTTCGTAGATCTTGAGAATCTCTTCCCGATCGCGGAAGGTATAAAACAGCGGCGTGATCGCGCCGATATCAAGTGCGTGCGTGCCCAGCCAAAGCTGGTGACTGGCGATTCGATTCAGTTCCGTCAGGATCACGCGCACATGCTGCGCCCGCGGCGGCGCTTCCACGTTGAGAAGTTTCTCCACCGTCTCGCAGTAACCCAGCCCGTTCGAGACCGCAGCCACGTAATCCATGCGGTCCACATACGGATTAAACATCGTATAAGTGCGGTGCTCTCCAATTTTTTCCACGCCGCGGTGCAGATATCCGATCACGCACTCCAGGCCCAAAACTTTTTCGCCGTCAAGCCGCAGTATCACGCGCAGCACGCCGTGCGTGGCCGGATGCTGCGGGCCCATATTAATGACAAGCTCGTTCGCATCAAGAAACGGCTTCTCGTGAGTTTCGAGAGCGGCAAGATCGGGATGCGAGAGCGTAGTGTTGGGATCGGTCATTTGTATCGTTACTGCGGTCTCGTTACTGGCGCTTCTACTGTCCGCTTTCAATGCCCAGGTTGATCTGTACCCACTCGTTATCCTGCTGCAGAATGCCGTAATCCTTGCGCAACGGATGTCCCTTCCAGTCGTCGGGCAGCAGAATTCGCTTCATGTCAGGATGTCCATCGAACTTGATCCCGAACATGTCAAACACTTCGCGCTCCAGCCAGTTCGCCCCCGGCCAGATTGGGACGGAACTCGGCAGGCTCGCGCCGTCGGCAATTTGCGTCTTCACGCGAATGCGCTGGTTGCGAGCGAAAGAATAAAGCACCCACACCACATCGAATTGTTTCTCGCGCTGCGGGTAATGCAGCGCGGTGATGTCAACGCAGTAATCGAACTGCTCTTCGTTACGAAGTACCTGCAGAATCTCCGGAATCAGAGAGCGATCGACCACCATATAGTTCTGCCCCGCATAAGTCAGGG
Organism: uncultured Acidobacteriaceae bacterium; assembly: GCA_963850805.1. Classification (GTDB taxonomy): domain Bacteria; phylum Acidobacteriota; class Terriglobia; order Terriglobales; family Acidobacteriaceae; genus Sulfotelmatobacter. The sequence continues at coordinate 58,357 of CAWKNF010000026.1, forward strand.
GCTCGATTCCCGAACCGTAGTTGCCCTTGAGCTTTGCGATCATGGGCGAATCCCATGGAGTAGGGGTGGGAGCGGCCGGCTTCGCAGGCGCAGCGGGTTTGGTAGCGGCAGGCACAGCCGCAGCGGGTGGTGCAACTGCAGACGCAGACGGGGCGGGCTTTTCCCCGGGAAGCTTGTCGTCCGCTTGAACCGAGCCGGACGCAGTGGCCTTCACTCCCCCGGGAATGGCGGGCTCACTCGCCGTCGGCTTCGGCTCGCCATCCGGCGTCGGTGAAGCGGGCGATTTGATGTCGTCCGGCATAGCGGCGAGCGCACAAACCTCCGGCCAGAAGGCTCACGGAGAGAACGTTAACTTTTATCAGCTTGAGCATACGGTGTCAACGAGCAGAGCTCATCCCCGAGCTTGCCCCTGATAACCCTCGATCAGGTCGCGGATGCGTTGAGCATCGGCCTTGCGATGCCCGTGACTGGTGATCGGATCAGTACCGCCCGTGGATTCGATACGAATTTCTGACCAAAGCACTCCAGTCGAAATATGCACCGAGGCAATCTTTGAGATGGCAATGCTCTCGTCGTTGCTGCCAAACCATCGCGACTTCACGCGGCTCACGCGCAGAGGGCTGACCACAAGCCGCGTGGGAAACAGAAAATTGCCCGTGGTCCAGCGGCTGGCGGTAAAGGTTTCAGCCGGCGAGTCCGCGGGAGTTGGCGGCGTTACACCCATTCCAGTGCGCCTTTTTTCCAAACCCAGATGTATCCGGCGATCAGGATCACTAGAAAGATCAGCATCTCCACTAAACCAAAGATGCCGAGCGCCTTGAACTTGACCGCCCATGGAAACAGAAAAATAGTTTCCACATCGAACACCACAAACAGAATCGCGACGATGTAGTAGCGCACGGTGTAACGTCCGCGAGCGCTGTCGATGGGGTCGATGCCGCACTCATAAGGCATCAGCTTGGTCTTGCTCGGATTGTCCGGACGCACCAGCTTAGCCGCCAGCAGCGTGAGCGGCAGCAGCACGCCGATCACTGCCATAAAGATGAAGATAGGAACGTAGTTCTGCGGCATAGTGGACTCGCCGAGCAACCTTTGGGCAAGCAATGTTAACGCCGATAGCGGGTAACTTCAAGGAGAGATGTCAGCAGGCGGCGAGCACAGTGTTGCAGAGAGCCCATGTGGAGACAGTCGCCTCGGCTGTTTCGCTAAGCGAAGCGGCCTCTTCTTCACTGCCGGCAAGCTGAGTTGCCACCCGTTTGCTGCTCCAAACATTTATCGGGGAGCACAAACACGCTTCGTGCAAGGTCAGATTTTAGTGTGGCTTCACGGTAATAACGGCTCAGGATGCCGTCTTTCCAGACAAGTAAGTCAGAATTCTCCTGAACAAAGTCATCCCAATCCGCGCCCGCGCAGCAAGCCATCCGTTCGCGAATCAGGAAGAAATAAGCGCAGGTGATGGTTTCGTTATAAAGCTGGGTCTTGCCGCGGGCGGCGGCGAATCGCTTCAGCGCGCTGGCAAACTTCTCCAGCGCCGCCAGAACCGGATATTGGCACAGGTATGCAAACGCCAGGCGGACGTGATCAGCGTGATGGAATTCTTCGCTCGGCTCCAGTCCACGCTCGAATCGTTCGATAAACTCGCAGCCGGTCACAGTTGCCCAATCTCCTCGCCTACGAGATCTTGGGTCCAGAACCGTTGCGCCTCTTCTACGGCTTCATCGAGGGCTCCATCGCTTTGCAGCAGCCGCTTCGTCATGACCGAACGCGAAAACAACTCGACAAGTTTCTCCTGCTCGCGAACGAAATGGCCGTGGATCTCCGCGTGAGTTCGACCGAATTTCCTCGCGTACTCCTGGATGAACTGCTGGTTCATCCTGGGCGTGATTCCGCGATCCCATATTGTGTCGGGCTCTGCCCGCAGGAAGAGCAGCTTGCACCCAAGAGCAGCAAGCCGCCCGTCGAACGGCTCCACGTCGCTCCACTTCACCACGCCGGGGCGAACGCAGTGGGTCAGGTGCAAAGCATCAATCAGCACAAAACACCACGGGCGCGTGTGCTCCTGCACGCTGGCGTGCAGCCATTCAATCATCCCAACAATGCGCTCAAGATGACGCAGATTTTGATCCACTGTCAGGGTGCCCCTGTCCTCCGGAATGGCCAAAGGGCCATAGGTATGAGATTGCGCCAGGTGAACCAGCGTCCGGATTTTTCTGGGCTCGGACGAATCAATATGGCGGCGGATCAGAGCGTCGATCAGCGTCGACTTCCCCACGCCGGATGTGCCTTCGATTAATAGTGCTTTGAACGGAACCATGATGACTATTCGACTGCCTGGGCGGCGGTTTTTCCACTCGCAATCGCCCACGCTGCGGCCGTGTAGATCAGCAGATTGCCGACGTTGTACGTCCCATGCAGCAGGTGCACGACGATAGCCAAAACAAAAACCCCCACCAGCACCCAGCCGCCGCGAACCGCAGTTCGCGGAATCAGCAAGAGCACAGCGCCAATAATCTCGCCCCATCCCAGAACTTGCCGCACAATATCCGGCATGTGCGTCTTGGCGAAGTCGTGGCCGGCGCCCGGCATCACAAACAAAACGGCTTCAATCAGCACCACAAGCCCCAACGTCCACTGCAATCCCGTGAGGGCGGTTCTCATTCGCTGTTCGGTCATTGTGCGATGCCTTTCTGAAATAACGCTGGAAGTAACGTGGAAGCGCGGCGCTTCAGCGCCGCGTAAAGCCCTCACAGTCAGTGTGGCTTTAGCGTCCGATAAGTTATTTGTCGGCACTCCGCTTCCGCCCCGGCCGCGCCTTGATCTCCTTCAACCGATGACTGGCGCTCGAATCCAAATCAAAGTCATAGAACCGCTTCAACTCCTGAATGCGCTCAAGCGACACCGGGCTGAACGGCGTCTTCCCATCAAAGGCATGAAGCACAATGCCCTCCAGCAGATCGCCCAGGGTCATGTCGTGGTACTCGGCAAAGGCCTTGAGGACCTTGAGCAGCCGCTTCTCCATGCGCACCCCGGTCTGCACCCGCTCCACCAGCAGCTTCGAATCGTCCACCATGTGTACCAATGTACCACAGTATACAGGTACACGCAATGGGTAGCGCCGGCGTCCCGCCGGCTGTCAGGCGGGCCTCTCGCCCGCCGCGCCGGTGCCATTTCGCACCAGGCCTTCACTCGCTACTGCGGCGACGAGCGCCGGTTGTTTATAATCGCGTTTCAACCTTTCATCATCGACACGCGCCGCAAGGCGCAATTCCCGGTTAAAGGACTCTCTTGGCATTCGACGAAAATGTTTACGAACTGCGGCGCCAGAAGCTGAAACAGATCGAAGCGCTTGGCCAGACCGCGTACCGGAGCAAGTACGAATTCAACCACACCATCCCGCAGATTCTCGCGGACTACTCGGAGAAGACCGCGGAGCAGTTGGAGAATCCGCGGGTCAACGTGCGCGTCGCCGGACGCATCATGGCAATTCGACTCATGGGCAAGGCTGGCTTCTGCCATCTGCAGCAGGATGGAAAACGGCTGCAGATTTACGTGAAGAAAGACGCGGTCGGCGACAAGGGATTCGAGTTGTACAAGCTGCTCGACCTCGGCGACCACATTGGCGTCAGCGGCTATCTGTTTCGCACACGCACCGGCGAACTCACCATCCACGTGGAGGAGATCACCTTTCTTAGTAAAGACCTGCTGCCTCTGCCGGAAAAGTTTCACGGGCTTACTGACGTCGAATTGCGTTACCGGCAGCGCTACGTTGACCTCGTGGTCAATCCTGAGGTGCGGGAAGTTTTTCTAAAGCGCAGCAAGCTGGTGACGTCGCTGCGGCGGACGATGGAAGCGCGTGGCTTCGTCGAGGTGGAAACGCCGATGATGCAGCCCATCGCGGGCGGGGCGGTGGCGCGGCCGTTTGTGACGCACCACAACACGCTCGACATGGATTTATATTTGCGCATCGCGCCTGAACTTTATTTGAAGCGGCTGGTGGTGGGCGGATTCGATCGCGTGTATGAAATCAACCGCAACTTCCGCAACGAAGGCCTGGGCTGGCGCTGGAATCCTGAGTTCACCATGCTGGAGTTCTATCAGGCGTACACCGATTACCAGGGCGTGATGGATCTCACGCAGGAGTTGATCACGCAGGCCGCGATCGATGTGACAGGTGGAACGAAAACGAAGTGGGGCGATCAGGAAATCGACTGGGCGAACTGGAAGCGCCTGACCATGCGCGAGGCCATCATCCACTACTGGCCTGAGAGCGGCGGGCGCGAAGCCTGGGATGAGCGACTTCGCTTCTCACGATGGAGTCAAGGCGCTGGTCGAGCGGTTCAACCAGGTGCATGCGCACATGGCCTACGATCCGAAGGAGCCGGTGGGCAAGACCATTGCGAGTTTGTTCGAGGCAGTTGCCGAAGAGAAGCTGACGCAGCCGACGATTATCTATGAGTTCCCTACCGCGGTGTCGCCGCTGTCGAAGCAGAAGCCGGATGAGCCGGAGTGGACGGAGCGCTGGGAAATTTATCGCGGGGCAGATGGAGATCTCGAATGGCTTCAGCGAACTCAACGATCCAGAGGATCAGCGGCGGAGGTTTGAGGCGCAGTTGCAGGAGCGCGCGCGCGGCGACCTGGAGGCGCACCAGATGGATGAAGATTACATTCGCGCGCTGTCCTATGGGATGCCGCCGGCCGGAGGCGTGGGCGTGGGCGTGGACCGGCTGTGCATGCTGCTGACCGACTCGCATACCATCCGCGACGTGATCCTGTTCCCGTTGCTGCGGCCGGAAAAAACCTTTAACACAGAGGACACAGAGGGCTCACAGAGTAAGGCCTAGCCCCTTTCCCCTTCCGGGTACCCTACAATGCACTAGAAGTGGGGCAGTGGTGTTTCTATACTGCGCTTGTAATTGGGCTCTGAAGTGGCAGCGCTGCCGTAATGTCCGGTCGGGCATTGGGTCGGCAGCGCTTTGCTTTTTGCCGCATGGGTAGTGGTGTCACGTCGTGAAGTGGGACGAGGATGTCTTGCTCTCGGCGCAGCGGGCGAGGACGCCCGCTGGACAGCCGCCGGGACGGCGGCGCTACTTGGTTTTTCCGGAGCTGCTGGTTCGTTGCGGGTTGTAGGGGGGCTGGTCGGGGCTGAAGTTTGTGGTTAGATAATCGATTAGAGCGTCGCGGTCGGCGGCGATCCACGACCGCGCCCCATTTCACCATTTTGTCGACTTCTTTCGTCCATGCTCCCTTGCTTAGGCGCTGCTGGAGGATTATGCGGGCTTCGTGGCATTCCAGGCAGGCGGTGGTGGCTTTCGCTTGCATGGGGCCGGCGGGGAGGTCGGCGGTTAGGGAAGCGCTTGCGGGCTTTTGAGCTTGCGCGGATAGAGCTAGCAGGATGATCGCGGCGAACATTGTCGCGTAGAAAGTGCGACCACCGGGGCTGAAGCCCGCGTCCTCTTTGGCGCTTGACGCGGCGCTTAAGCGCCGCTCTTCCACGGTAGTGCACGCCTTTTCTTCCGCGTTATTGCATGCGTCCGCGTTTGTGTGCGGATTCAAACTGTTATCCGACATGGATTTTCACCTGATCTATGGCGTTGTAGAGATAGCCGCTGGGATTCCACGCTGGGGTGGAGGGTTGGGTGCGGCCCTGGGTGTCGGTGGCTCGCGATTGGATGGTGTAGTCGCCGGGCTTGACGGCTTTCCAGTCGTAGGTCCAGAGACGCCAGGCGTAGTGGGCTTGGTCGTGGCCTAGCTTTGCGGGATTCCACGTTGCGCCGTTGTCGGTGGAGATCTCGACCTTCGTGATGTCGGCTTCTCCGGCCCAGGCTGCGCCGTGGACTGCTACTTTGCCTGGCTTTACGGGTTGCGCCGTCGGTTGGGCCGGCGATCACGGACTTCACGCTTAGTGCGGTTAGCGGGTGCGTATCTTCGGGCTTCACGGCATCGCCGGGCTTGACCGGCTGGTTGGGCCAGCGATAGGCGGGACTCATGAAATTGCCGGCGAATTCGGCGTCGAGCAATTTGATTTCGGTGAGCCACTTGCAGGAGGCCGCGCCGATCCAGCCGGGGGCTAGAGCGCGGGCCGGGAAGCCGTGATGCTTGGTGAGCGGCGATCCGTTCATGTGGGTGGCGATTAGAGTATCGGCGTCGAGCGCTTTCTCGATGGGGATGCTGCGAATGAATGGAGGAACTTTGCCGGGGACTTCATCGAGGCCGCGGAACATTACGTGCTTGCCGGTGGGTTTCACTCGCGGCGCGCTGGAGAACGTCGCGCAGGCGTGGGCCGGAGAAGCGGGCAGTGCTCACCGCGCCTTTGCCCCACTGAATGCCGGGGACTTGAGGGCGATGGAGGCTGCGTCCGTTGCCGGCGCATTCGAGGGTGTTGACTACGGAGTGGGTTTCGAGTTTGGCGAGCTCGGCCAGGCTTAGGGTGATGGGCTTTTCTACTTCTCCGCTGACGGAGAGACGCCATTCTTGAGGATCGAGTTGGACCGGCTCGTACATGTGATTGCGCACGAAGAAATGGGGCACGGGGGTGAGCCAGGTGTTGAAATATTCGACTGGGGTTTCGAGATCGACGAAACGGAAGGAGCGGAGGATCATGCCGTCTTCGCCGGGGACGTTGACGGATTGATCCTGGGGGAGAGCCCAGGTCAAGAGGGACGGGGCGGCGAGAGCGGCGGCCGAGATTTGTTTGAGGAAGTTGCGTCTGGAGTGCATGGTTGTACCTCAGGGGCTAAAGCCCAATCCTAACGGCTGCATTCAACGCAGGCCTAGAAGGCCTGCTCCACCCGCTTGTTCCAGGCGCGCATTCCTTTGCGCACCGGCAATCTTGACGGTGTGGAGGCGAGACGCTCCAACGACAGCCGCCGGGACGGTGGCGTTACGATTACTGCGCCGCTACGAATCTTGGCGTAGTTTAAGTTAACACCACCGGCCCGGAAAAGGAGAGTGGCCAAAACCGGACCGGCGGCGTTTCCGAAGGGAAGGCGCCCTCCAGAAAATTGGGAGACGGTTGAGAACCTTATCGGTGAAATCCGATGGTCCCGCGTCAAAGATGACGCGGGACCATTGTTGGTTTACGGCAAGTAGTAGCGGAACGAGGTGAAGACCATGTTGTCCAGTCCTGAGGGCGAGCCGGAAAGTCCTGCCGCAGCAACGCCATTCCAGACCACACGAGTCACGTAGGCGTACTGCGTGCCGAACTGGAACCTGCCCTTGGGTCCGTTGTAGAAGCGGTACCAGAAGCCGAGCGTACCCTCCATGATCACGCGCGTGTCGGCGGTGCAATTGGCCACTGCAGTGGGAGTAAAGCCGGTGCCCACGGCGGGAGGCAATTCGGTGTAGCAGCCGCTGTTTTTGAAGAAGGGCGATCCGTAGCCCACGTACTTGTTGGTGACCGGATCGTAATCCTGCGTCCGGCCGGCATATTCCGCTCCGGCGTAGGCGTAGAGATCGAGTTTCTTGCCATACCACCCCAGCGTGCCCAAGCCCTGGTAGCCCCGGATCAGGTCGAGAGTTCCCTTGGCATGAATCGCAAGATCGGAGAGGCTGGCGGAACCGTAGCGGCCGATTCCGTTGCCTCCGAAAGCCGTGCACACCGAAGACGAAGTGCTTGTTGTCGAAGGTCCAGCTTGGCGTTTGCGCCAAAACCTCCACCCTCTTTCGAAGCGTTATAGGCTCCGAGAGCGTTGGCTCCGGCGACGCCATTGCAGACCGTGGTGGCGGTAGCCACCTCGCCGCAAGGAAATACACGGTCGGCGAATCGATCCGCTAAGCCGAAGATCTCGTAGTGACCAAAGCCGGGATCAAAGGCGGCTTTGACAACGATATCGGGTGCGGGATTGGCCGTGTAGGTTCCATTGAAGGCGTTCATTATGTTGGTGGCACCGGCCTCGCCGAGCAGGAAGTTGTCTCCGTTGTTATGCGTGGTCAGCGTGCCCTGCGCGTTTTCTATGGCGATAGCGACTGACGCCTTAGTGCCGAAGTCTTTTGTCAGGCGAAGCCCATACTGGCGCGCGAAGGTGAAGCCGACCACGTACTGGCCGTCGATCGTGGTGGGCCGGGCATCGTTGACTCTGCCCTGATCGTCGCTGGGAGCGATTCCCGCTTTGTTTTCGGTGACCAGACTCCACATCTGGCCGCCGAGGAATTTCCAGCCATTGTTGAACTTGGCTTGGCCCCACGCCTGGCGGAGACGCAAGGTGTAGCTGTTGGTCTGGTTGTTGTTGGAGGTGACGCCGGAAGAAAGAAAGTCAGCCGACACGTAGCTGGAAAATTCCACATTCTTCAAACGCCCCCCGACAAAGACCGAAGGCCGTGACTGGCGCGCGGAGCCGAAGAACTCCGGCAGAGTGCTCTGCGAAGCGCCGGGCATGGTGAGGTTATTGAAGGGAGTGACGACATCCGATCCCAGCTCTCGCGAACGGCGCACAAATTCGGCAGCTGCGAAGCCGGCCGGCGTAATGGTAACGCCCTTGAGATGGATCGACAGGGGACTCTCCCATTCCGAGCCGACGTTCTTGACTTCTTTCAGCGAGTCTTGCAGCGCCACTGCCGTGCTGTTGGCGACGGTCTTGAGGTCGGCGACATCGCTCTTGAGCACTACAACCGCCTGCTGTTGCTGGCTGGCCTCAGCCTGGGCTGCATCGGCCTTGGCGGCGGCGTCGGCCGCAGTGGCTTGGGCCTGCTGGGCCGCCTGATCCTTGTGATGCAACTCGTCCTGCAAGGCCTGGATTTGCCGCTGCTGGGCGGCCAGGGCGTCTCTCAATGCCTGAACGTCGGCAGCGGTGACTGCGGGAGCCGGCGCTTCGGCCTTATGCTTCTTCTTTGGAGGCGGTGTGGTTGATGCCGAGGTTTGAGCCCAGGCGCCGGCTGAAAGTGCAGCCAGCGATAGAGCCGTGAGAAACAGGGTTTTGGTTGATTTCATGGAATTTTCAATCCTCTCCTTTTGAGTTTTGATCAAACCGTGGTTCCGGGAGCAACAGAAAACATCTCGCAATCGGGAGGCAGCGGAGCGGCGATCTAATTTCCACGCCACGGGCGCTACTTCGTCACAAACCGAAAATTTGCACGCATCACAATTGAACCGCCAAGAGTTCCAAACAATACCCCTTTTGTATTACAGGAGTATTAATTTGAAAGCTGGGGGAGTTTCCCTTACATGAGGTCGGGGCTGAGTGAATCCAACCTCAATCTTGCAGCAACTGGTTCGTTTATTCATGCTTGTGGCCTCCAACTACCATGGGCAGGACGCTTCCCTTTTCTTTTTCCTTCTTTTTGGCTGCGTGTCTGCTTTTGCTGGAACGGGGAGCTGGGCCGGAGATCAGGTCCGCCAGAGTGGTGTTTTCCAGAATCTTTGCGGCCGCGTCGCGCACGTCGAGAAATACCTGGTAGAGCTTGCGGTGGGGCAGATCGCGGTCGATGAGCACGCGCAGTTGTTCGGCGTCGGCAAACGGGGCCACCGGGCCATCGATCAAACGCATGATTTCGCTCAAAGGAATGCTGGCGGGCTCGCGGCGCAACTGGTAGCCGCCCTTGGCCCCGCGCACACTCTCAACCATGCGGGCGTTCTTCAGTTCGAGGAGGATGAGTTCCAGAAATTTTTCGGGAAGATCTTCTTCGTAGGCGATTTCGCGAATCTTGATTGCGCCCTGGTGGTGATGGCGGGCGAGCATCATCATGGCCTGGAGAGCGTAAAGTCCTTTTTGCGAGATTTTCATAGCGGGCGACTATACCATAAAGTCCATTGTATTAGTAGACTTTATTGATCTGACCAGGCTTAGCAGCCAGGATTTTCTTTTTTCGGGGCGATGGGGATGGTTTCCTAACACCAGGAAACTCAATCGCTTGCGGATATTTCCATGTAGCGGGCAAAGAGGATGGATGTGAATCCGGTTGCAGTTCGAGAATAAAATTGTGCGGAACTCAAGAAGACTCCGGTGAACCTAGGGTGGCGAGTCGGGTCCGACGCGCAGCACTTGCAGGGTAATGTTGTCGGGACCGCCCCGCTGCCGAGCCAGCTTTACCAGGACAGCACAGGACTCAGCGGGGGTGTTGGCGCTCACGGCGGTCTCCAGTTCTTCCTCGGTGACGACGCTCCAGAGGCCGTCGGTACAGAGCAGGAGATCGTCTCCCTCGAGCAACGCAACACTCTGCTGGGCGGTGTCGACTGCCAGTTCCCTGCCCGCTCCCAGCGCGGCGGTGAGGATGTGGCGCTGCGGGTGCTTCTCGGCATCTTCGGCGCGGACGATGCCGCTTTCCACCAGCCGGCCAACGTAGGAGTGATCGCGAGTCAGGCGCAGGATATGCGCATCCCGCACCAGGTAAAGGCGGCTGTCTCCTACGTGCGCGAAGTAAAGCTGGCGGCCGCGAAGAACGAAGGCAGTGCAGGTGGTGCCCATGCCCTGGAATGCGGGATGCTGCTCGGCGTACTCTTGAATGCGGGCGTGAGCTGTTGCAAACGACTCGACCAATGCCGCCTGGGGATCGTCGCGGAAGGCCCGATCATAAACTTCGCGAACGGTCTCAACCGCGAGGCGGCTGGCTTCCTGGCCGCCCTCGTGGCCGCCCATGCCATCGGCAATGACTGCCAATCGTCCCTTGCGCTGGAAGTCCTCATCGGCGACTGGCTCCCAATAGAGGTAGGAGTCTTCGTTGTTTTCGCGCTGGCAGCCCACATCGCTTAGGCCGGCCACTTCAATTCCGGGTTTTACATTCATGCAATCGACAGACACTTCACAGCCCTCGGCCGGCGCGCGGAGACGATCAAAAATGACAAGCGGGAACGCCGACTTCCTGCCGGGAAAACTGAAGCCGCGATGTGCCCCGGCCATTATAGACAAGAGACGGCGCAAAAGGGCAATGGCAGGTTCTGGTTTCGGAATTCAGGAAAAGAAAAAAAGCCGCAACGAATCGCGGCTTTCATCCTGAACGTTGGGAGTCAGATGCGAGAACTATTTCGCAGAATGCTTATCTTTATAGATCTCCTTGCTGGTATGGTTCTGCTCCTTGTTGAGCCGTCTCTGTTCGCCCTTGGTCAGGTGACCATTGTGGGCGGCCATATCAGCCTTCTCCTGATTCTCGATGTGCTGTTCTTGCCTTTCCACGTGCGCAGCCTGCCCCGGCGTCATGCTTCCGTTCTTGACGCCGTTCGCGATTCGGTCCTGCTGATTCTGTTCGCGGGCATTGACTTCGTTGACGCGGGGATGACCAGGATCGACCTGCCCCGGTCCCGCGCCGGATGTGTTGCTGTCTTGGGTTTGAGCAGAGGCGGCGCCGACAAACATGAGACCACCCACTGCCAGGATTAGGAGTGACTTCGTGATTTTGTTGATCATGCGAAACTAAACCCCCGCGTCGAAGTTTAGTTGCGGGCTCCCGAGGCCGCGAATTACGAAGGTGAATATTCTTCTGAGAAAAAGCTGAGACCAGGATTGGGAGTAAACCGACGGGGTGGTTACCAAAGTCACTCTCATCTTGCAATCGGCGTATAATTCCGGTCGGCGGTAATTGCTACAGTCTTTCGGTCGCTGTGACTTGCTCAACAGAGTTACTGGTTTGCCAGTCGTGCGATCCGAACGTTTCTAACGTAGTTGAGAAGCAGTTTCAACGAGGAGAACACCAGATGAAGAAGCTGATGACTATTTGTTTAGCTCTCGGCCTGCTAATGTGCAGTGTTGCAGTAGCTCAGGACAGCATGAAGCAGGACAACATGAAGGCAGGCAGCTCCGCGAAAGCGGTCAAGGTTACAGGCAACATTAGCGCTGACGGAAAGACGTTTGTCGACAAAGACGGCAAGAGTTGGACCATCCAAAACCCGGATGCAATAAAAGGTCACGAGGGACACCACGTGACTCTGAGCGCGCATGTTTATGCCGATAAGGGCGAGGTTCATGTCATGTCGCTCAAGATGGCGAAGTGAATCACCGCGCCGTCTGCCGGGCCAGCGTTCATGCTGGCCCTTTTTTTTCGGCTCTGGAGGAGGGTTGGAGAATGTATTTGCGGGTCGGGCAAATTCATTCCGGCACACTTCCTCATCTTTGGCCCGGGCAGAGCCTCAGTGTGGACAGAGCTTTGGTTGGCAGAGCTTAGGGTGTAGGATGCTGTTGGCGTTCGCCGAAAGAGTATACGGCCTTATCGTAACTAGGCGTTTATAGGTAGGCTCGGGCACGAGTCTTCAAAGCGCGCGACAAGAAAACATGTGGCGCAGCCGATATTGGTTCCCGGCCAGCCGTGAGGAGGATCCGTGCTACTCGAACTGAAGGGCATTATCCCGCCGCGTCGTGTGACACAAGTATTTTCCGCACTGTTTCTGCTTTTGTCCGCCATGCCGGGAATGTCGCAAAAAGCCCAAGACAGTAGCAGCGATCTTCCAGCGTATGACACTCACACCGAGATGAAGACCAAGGGAGTTGTGGACGAAATAAACGTGCTCCCTTTGGGAACCAAAAAAGAGCTTACAGAATTGATCATCAAGAGTGGGACTGACAAGGTTCACATCTATGTCTGTCCGAAGACCTTTCAAGAGGAGATCGGGATCAGTTTCAGCAAGGGCGACGAGATTGCAGTCACGGGTTCAAAAGTGAAACGGGAGGCAGGGGACGTGATCCTTGCGCGCGAACTGATAAAGGGAACGGATACTCTGGTGTTTCGTGACGACAAAGGCTCCCCTGTGTGGAATTCGCGCACCGGTAAGTGATAGGGTGCTCAAGGGGTTTTCATGAAACTTACGGACACGATTGCATTGGTTCTAAGTGGCAAGGCCAACAGCAGGATTCTCTCCACAACGCCTGAGCAGTCCGTGTATGAGGCGATTGAGAAGATGGCGACGGAGGGCGTGGGTGCATTGCTGGTTATTTCGCAGGGCAAGCTGGTTGGCATCCTGTCGGAGCGCGACTATGCGCGGAAGGTAATTCTGAAAGGCCACTCTTCGAAGGAGACTCCCGTCCGCGCCATCATGACCTCGCCTGTAGTTTTTGTGACTCTGCGGCACACAGTTGACGAATGCATGTCTATTATGACCAAAAACCATTTCCGCCATCTCCCGGTGATGGGGGAGAATGACACCGTGCTAGGGGTGCTTTCGTTAGGCGATCTGGTGAAGTGGATCGTCTCTGACCAGGCCGAGACTATTGACCAGTTGGAAGGCTATATCACGGGACGATATCCAGGGTAAGAGCCGCTAAGAACTCAGTGATCCCCACTCAATGCCCCACACATGAGCCGCTCTTCCGGCGTTAGTTCGAGGGTATAGCCGGAGTGGGCGGCGTCGTCGTGGAACATGCGCACGGTCTCCAGAGAGAACTCGTGCAAATCCTTGCCAACCAGGCTGATCTTCTTGAGCACGTCGGAAGTAACAGTAATAATGTGGCAGCCAATTTCGTCGGCCTGGAAGATGTTCAGGAGTTCGCGAGGGCTGGCCCAGACAAGTTGGGTGTTGGGCTCGGGCGCCATCAGTTCGAGCGCGGATTTCATGAGAGGAATGGGATCGCGGCCAGTGTCGGCGACGCGTCCAGCAAAAACTGAGATATACGAGGGCGCGCCTCCTTTAAGCGCTTCCGCGATGTGGCTCACCTGATCGAGCGCGAGCACCGCAGTCGCGTTCACCTGAATGCCATCCGCACTTAAGCGGCGAATGAGGTCATACATGGGTTCGAGGCGGGTATTCGTCACGGGAATTTTTACGAAGACGTTCGAGGCCCAGCGTGCAATTTTGCAGGCCTGGCGCTCCATTTCGATTTCATCATCGGCGAATACTTCGAAGGAGATAGGACGGTCGGGAATGTGCTGAAGAATTTCCCGCGCGAAGCCCTCATAGTCGGTGACGCCCGCCTTCCGCATCAGGGTCGGATTGGTGGTGAAACCCTTGATGTAGGGTTGCCGATAGAGTTCGAGCATGCTGGCCTTGTCGGCTCCGTCGGCGAACACCTGAACCCGTAAATCAGACACGGACTTCATCTTTATTGTGAGACTCCTTACGGCGAGACTGCTTCAAACTGAAGCTGATGATCCAGTCGGCGGCTTCGCGGAGCGACCGCACTACGGCGTCCGGAGGTTGCGCCGGCTTTCTCTCCCGGTAATCGTAATCGATCAAAACTGTTTTGCAACCCGCGGCGTGGCCGGCATCGATGTCGCGCCAGCGATCTCCGACGAAGAAACTTCGCGAGAGATCGATGTTGTGCTTGCGCTGGGCCTCGAGCAAAAGTCCAGGCCGGGGCTTGCGGCAAGCGCAATCGTCCGCATCATCATGGTAACAGACGAAGATATCGTCGATCGGCAGAGAAGAGGCCAGCGCTTGATGGATGGCTTCGACGGCCTCGCGTGTGTGGGTGCCGCGGGCGACATCGGGCTGGTTGGTAATGACGAAGAGAGCGAATCCGTGCGCCTTCAGGTCGAGCAATGACTTCGCGACCTCGGGCAGAATTTCGAGTTCCTCGACTCCGGATGGTGGAAACGGTTTGCCGTCGCGTACCACAGGACGGTTGAGGACGCCGTCGCGGTCGAGGAACACCGCGGGGCGGAGTTGCGGGCCGGCGGGCGCGGTCGATTCCCACTTGGTCTGCTGCTGCTTAACCGCTGGGTGTGAGACCAGCAGATGCCAGACGATCGCCTGGAACGCTTCGGTGTGTGGCGTGATGTGGGCCGGATTCACGGTGGGAATAACGATGCAGACATCAGCCACTTTGGCGGTGTGGCCGCCATCGCGGCCGACGATGCCCAGGATTTTCGCGCCCGCGGATTTTGCGTGATGCAGAGCGGCCACCAAATTGGGGCTGACATTCTTTTCGCGATCGCCGCCACCGACAGAGAGGACGAGAACAAGATCGTTGGCGCGCAAGCGGCTAACCCGCAGCCAAGCCTCGAACACCGTTGCCCAACCTTCATCGTTTACCCGCGCGGTCAGTTCCGCCACGTTGTCGGTGGGCGCGTAGGCCTCGATGCCTGCGATCTTGCGAAAATCGTTCACAGCGTGGGAAGCGTTGGCTGCGCTACCTCCGACACCGAGGATGAACAACCGACCTCCGGAAGCGCGGGTCAGCGCCAGCAACGAGGCGGCGTCTTCAATGCTCGCAGCGTCCAAGCGGTCGATTACCTCTTTGGCTTCAGCGAGGAACTGTCGCGTGAATGTATTCTTTTTCGTCATTCTTACGATTCTTGATTTACTTCCCGGGCAGCCAGGAACTCGGACGTCTCCCGCAGTCCCGCGGGCGACCCGATCTCATAAAACCGCTCATGCGCTTCGAAGGCCGCGAGTTGTTTGCGTTGCAGCAGATCTGCGTAGAGTTCGGTAAGATCGCAAACTTTGCCGGCCGGCAGATTTTGGAATGCTTCGGCGCGAAAAATTCCGAGCCCGTAATCGATATAGCGCATGCGCGGATTGCGATCTTTCTTGCTGTACGCGAGAATTTTTCCTGCCTCTAATCCGCCAACCTCAAACTCGACGTTGCTGGTGTCCCACTTCCCCTCGTTGCGAAAAACCGTCATCATTCCCAACACGCCCGCGGACTCGAAGGCGCGGGCAACGGCGGCGTAGTCGCAGGGAAGATAGGAATCACCGTAGATGACAAAAAACACCTCCCCTAACTTTGGCAGGGCATTTCTGATCGCCCCAGCCGTGCCTAACAAGACAGGTCCGTCGAAGGAGTAGTCTACCTGAAGGCCGAGAGTTGAGCCGTCGCCGATGGCGCGCTGGACGAGCGCACCCAGGTGCCCCACGCAGAGCACGACTCGCCGGATGCCCTTTGAGTGCAGCAAGCGCAGTTGATGCACAGCGAAGGGTTCGCCGTTCACCTCCAGCAGCGCCTTCGGCACCCGCTCGGTCACGGGACGCAAACGGGTAGCGAGCCCGCCGGCGAGAATCGCAACCGTCAGCCCTGGATTCAACGAGCTTGAATTCAACGAATTCTCCTACGAATGTGCCACCACCGTGGTTCCAGCAAAGTCGAACTGCATGCGAACCTCGCGAAGGCCGGCTTGGCGCATGACCGCCCTGAGGCGAGTTTTCTCTTCCGTGTAAAACATCAGAAATCCCCCTCCGCCGGCGCCAACGAGTTTGCCCCCGAGCGCTCCATTCGCTCTCGCAAGTTCATACAGCTGATCGATTTCACTGCTGCTCATGCCGGGAGATCGTTTCTTCTTGTGTTGCCAATGCACGTTCATCAGATCGGCGAACTTGCGCAGGTCACCGGCCAGCAAAGCATCCCGGCTTTCCATGCCCAACTGCTTGGTGAAGTGAAGATTCTTGATCATCTCAGAGTTGTTCTGTTTGGTTCTTGAGTCCTGGTCCCGGAGAATATCGGAGGCGTTGCGGGAGCTTCCGGTAAAGAACAGGAGAAGGTTGTCTTCGAGGTTGGCGAGGGTTTCGGCCGGAATTTTCAGCGGTTCGACGAGCACGCGCTCATCGGGCAGAAATTGGAAGGATGTTATACCGCCAAAAGCGGCGATGTACTGGTCCTGCTTGCCGATGGGCTCATTGAGCAACTTGAGTTCGATGTGGCACGCCTCCTCGGCGAGATCTCGGGGAAGCACGAAGTCTCTTTTCAACGTATGCAAAGCGCACAATAAGGCGGTGGTGAAGCTGCCGGAAGACCCCATTCCGGTTCCGGCTGGAATGTCGGAAAGGCTGACAATTTCAAGGTAAGGCCCGGTCACTCCGGTTAACTTCAGCGCTTCGCGGATAATCGGATGCTGGATCTCGTCAACGCGCTCCACATCTTCGAACTTGGAGTACTTGACGATAATCCGGGGACGAAAGGCTTCGTTGATGGTGATGTAGACGTAGCGGTTAATCGCCGCGGAGATGACAAGTCCAGTATGCTGCCGGTAATAGGAAGGGAGGTCGGTGCCGCCACCGCCGAGACAAATTCTCAGCGGACTCCGGGTGATGATCATCGAGCGGACCCGCATCCGGGGCAATACGCATTCGCACGGATCATCCTAGAATGATATGCGAAGCGGCTCTTGCAGGTCGAGTGCAGGAGCGCGTTCACACCGCTCATTATTCCACATCAAAATCAGCAGTGCGAGTTTTGCTCGAGTTGCCAGCCGAATCGAGGGCCCGTAGCTTCATACTGTAGGAACCGGGGTTCAGCGAAGCAACCGGCAGCTGGAGTCCCAGCGCAATCACCGGGTCGCCAGCCTTTCCCTTGGGTATCCGCCCCCCAACGCGGACTTTCTCCTGTCCGCTCTTGCGCTCCACAACGATTAGCTCGTAGGCAACGTCGGGAGGATTGGGATTTTTGAGCAACGGTTCGTAGATCTCCGCATAGATGCCGGCGATGTCCGTCTTTCTGAAATGATTGGACGCGGACGGCGAAACCTGCACTCCCTGTACCACCAAAGGTGTCCGGTCTTCCAGCAGTTGGCTGTCCAGACCTGTTGAGATGTCGGAGGCACGGCGAAGGTCGTTGCTCAGGGCCACACCGCTAATGCTGAATTCCTGACCCCGGTAGGGATCGATCGAGAGTGGGGTTTCGAGTTTGCCAAAGGTCTCGTTGCCGGAACTGAACACGACCTTTAATTTGTACTCGCCGCAGGCGACGGCGAACTGGTTTTCGTAGCGATACGGCTGTTTCTGGAATTCCTCCACTTCTTTCTTGCCTTCGAGGTCGAGGTTTAAGGTATCGCTGAAACGCGCGGCAATCGACTCGTCGGGCTTGTAGGCGATACCTAGTATGTTGATAGCGGCATGTTGCTTTCCTTTCACCTTTTGAAACTTGAGGGCCGCGGAGGGAATCTCCAGGGCAAGATGGACCTGGGCCGTGTTGGGCGAAGTGTAGAAGAACGGCGCTTGCATCAGCGCCGTGACGTTGCCCTTCATCTCTCCTGCCGCGCGACTCTCCAGGTCTTTCTCGACCGAATTGCCAGCCAGAAGATCAGTCGGCCTGACATTGCAGTAGCCGCTACGAGCGCGAACCGTGGTTCCTCCGCGCTCCGATTTGACCTTCAAGGTGTGACAACTCCCTTCTGCCGAGACTTCGGGCTTATAACCCAGAAGGTAATACTGGTTTTGATCCTTCGAGATCCGTTCCAACCCTCCCAGTAAATCGTTGGTGTTGAGGATGACAAAGCCACCAGTGCCATCGGCGAGCTGATAAAGAACTTGCTGATTATCAGAAGCACTGGGAGGAAATGGCGGAACAATCGCCCTGGGCTGAGAGTAAGGATTGTACAGGCCAGTGTTAGTCCCAGTTGCCGTAGTTCCTGTACTTCCTCCTCCACCGCTCTTGCCGCCTCCGCCGCCAGTAGTTCCGCCTCCACCACCCTTGCCGCCGCCGCCGGTTCCACCACCACCGGTTCCACCCCCGCCTGTTCCACCCCCGCCT
>CAWKNF010000027.1:0-146763 GCA_963850805.1 uncultured Acidobacteriaceae bacterium
CCGATCGACAATCAGGATGTATCCGTTCTCCGCAATCACGGCCATATCGCCGGTGTGAAACCATCCGCCCCGTAATGCTTCAGCCGTAGCCTCAGGCTGTTGCCAGTAACCTGCCATCACCCCGTCACTGCGTGCGATGATTTCTCCCATCGTGACCCCATCGTGCGGCACGTCCTGGTCTTCTCGTCAACCACGCGAAGCTCACTCCCCGGATAGGCATAGCCGGTCATAGCCTGGATCACAAGTCGCTCTTCGGATGTGCACTGCACGTCTGGCTTTAGCTCGGCGGTGGCAAGAGACGGTGCAGTCTCTGTTAGTCCGTATCCTGAAAAGCATTTGAATCCTAATTTGTCTTCGACCTCGCGGATCAGAGTCGGAGAAGATGCAGCGCCGCCAATCACGGACCACTCCACGCTGCTCAAGTTGTACTTGGAACGCGTCGGGCAGTTCACGAGCACCATGGCCATAATCGGCACCAGGCTCAGCGCACTCACCTTCTCTTTTTCCACCAGCCGGAATACTTCCTCCGGCAAAAAGCGCGGAAGCATGACGTGCGTCCCGCCCACAAGCGTGATCGTGTGAGCCGCTCCCCAGCCGTTAGCGTGAAACAACGGGATGGTGTGCATCAGCACGTTTTCATAACGTGTGTGATGGTACACAGCAAGGTTCATGGCGTGGAGGTAAACGTTGCGATGCGTGAGCATCACGCCCTTCGGGTTGGCGCTGGTTCCGCTCGTGTAAAACATTTCTGCCACGGAGTTCTCGTCGAACCTCATCAACTCTTCGCGATAAGGCGTGGCAGAGGCTAGCATCCCCTCATAAGTTTGATCGGAGAACCACTCCGCTTGCGGAATTCCGTCCAGCTGATGGAACGAGCTTACGGTGCGCAGATCCTGCCGGAACGAATCCACCAGGGCAGCAAACTCTTGTTCCAGGAACAGCACAGCCGCCCCGGAATCATTCAGGATGTAGGTGAGTTCAGGCGCTGCCAGGCGATGATTAAGGGGAAGCAGAATGCAGCCCGCCTCCAGAACTCCGTAATAGGCTTCGAGCAGTCGATGGCAGTTGAGGCTGAGAAATGCCACGCGATCGCCCGCCTTCACTCCGGTGGCGCGCAATGCTCCAGCCAAACGCCCCACGCGATCGGCAAACTCGGCATAGGTAAACCTCCGGTCCCCGCACACTACCGCCGTCTTGCGGGGAAACTGCTGTTCGGCGTAGCGAAGAAATCGCACTGGCGTCAGCGGAAGGTTCATAGAGGTTGGTTCACCGGGAACAGCGTTTCCGCGGAGCGTCCTTGCATAAACTGATAGTTAATATCATATTAAAGTCGCTAGCACCAAGACACTTTCTTTGCGCGCGATCTGCAAGCGCGCAAAAAGGCAAAGCTCGTGGCAGTTCGTTAAAGAGCTATTCCCGCAGGCGGAGCGCTACCCGCCCCGAAACCTCGCCCCGGCTCAATTGCCCAAGAACGTCCTGGATCTCGGCGAGTGGCCGCGTAGTCACCTGGCAATGCACGGCGCCGGCAGCCCCCATTGCCAGGACCTCGCGCAGATCTTGGCGCGTGCCCACGGCCGATGCCTTGATCTGAATCTCGCCCCCAGCCATCAAAATCGCTGGAAATGAGATTTCCCGAGCGGGCAAACCCACGGCCAGCAGTGTCCCAGTTGGCCGCACACAGTAGAACGCCAAGTCGTACGCGGACTTCGCAGCCGAGGTGACCAGGGCAACATGAACTCCGCCCGAACGGCGCACTTCCTTTACCACTTCGCTGGTTGCTGCATTCAGCGTTCGGACGGCCCCCAGTTTTCTCGCCAGTTCCAGTTTTTCTTCAGAAACGTCGACCGCCGTCACCTCCGCTCCCGCTGCCCGGCCAATCTGGACGGCAATATGGCCAAGTCCGCCCACGCCGAAAACCGCCAGGCGCTGGCCGGCCCGAATCCCGGCCCGCTTGAGGGCGCGATGAACTGTGACCCCCGCACAAAGCAGCGGCGCCGCCTGCTCGGAGCGAAGCGCGTCGGGAATCTTGACCACGTGGCTGGCGGGAGCCTTCGCATATTCCGCATATCCGCCATCCACCATGACGCCCGTGATGCGCTGCTTCACGCACAGATTCTCGTTGCCCTCGCGGCAGAACTCGCATTGGCCGCATGTCCACTGCACCCAAGGCACTCCGACCCGCTCTCCGACCTGGACACTGTTGACCGCTGCGCCCCGCTCCACCACCCGACCGACGATCTCGTGTCCCAGGATCAGCGGCTTCTTCACAATGCCTGCCAATTGCGTCCAGTCGCCCTCAGCTACGTGCAGATCGGAATGACATACACCGCAAACTTCGACCTCGATCAAGACTTCATCCGCGCCAGCTTCCGGCCGAGCCACTTCCTCCAGCACTAGCGGCGTCTTGAATTCGTGCAGGACGGCGGCCTTCATCACTTCCCCTCTCTAACGGGCGTCCTCACGGCCAAACACAGCTGTGATACCCGAAGCGTTACAACCGGATGCCGCGCAAGAAAAAATCCACTGCGCTCCGTACCCGGTCCGTGAGCTTGTGCGGCCCGGTCAAATCCACGGCCCATTGCCGAACGACAGTGTTGTAGAGTCCCTCCATGAACTCCGCCAGATGCACAACCGGAAATGCGCGCGTCACTTCACCGTGTTTCTGTCCCTGCGTCAGGATTTCCCGCAGCAGGCTGGCGGCGGCCTCCTCGTGCCCGCGCAGTTCGGCGGAGCGCACCGGATCCATGGCGCCCGATAGCACTACTGCTTGCCACAGTTTCCGGTCGGCTTCCACCTCCCGCGCCATGCTTACATACAGCCGCCACAAACGCTGCTCTGTTTCCGCCTTGCTCGAGAGTTCCGACCGCAACCGCTCGCAGATACACGCATACCCACGTTCTCCCACCTCGCGTAGAACCGCGTCTTTGCTGGGGAAATAACGAAAGAAGGTAGGCTGGCTTATCTCGAGCACGTGCACAATATCGTCGATACGGGTGTCTTCGTATCCGTGCTTGCGAAAGAGCTTAATCGAGGTATCGATAATCTGCTGTCGCAAGCGCGCCTTCTTGCGCTCCCTAAGCCCCGCCTCTGGCTGTACTCTAGCTGCCTCCGCGGCCGCACTCCGCGTCACGATCGCACCAGCCATGGCATCTTTCCTCCTGCATCGATCGCCGGCACGTCGCCAAACCGCAACGTCCGTAAAATGTGAGGGTAACTATAACAAAATAGCGACTAACGTCAAGTCAGGAACAACTTAGGTGCTTGCGGATGGCTCACGAAAGCAGTGTCCTGCTGCTTTGTACCGACAAACACGCTTAGGGGATGCTCTGAAACCCTGTTCCCGGCGAGCTGGCCAATTTGTCGGGCTGTTGCAGCTTCGCGTATCAGCTTTGGCTTCTTTCGGGAGGGGATGCCGCGGTCGGCGCATTTCCAGCTTCGATTCGGAATTCAGAAAAACCTTACACAACTTTACAGTTTCAGGGCCAGGGAGAGCGCTATGATTCGAGTAAGACAGCACCGTCCGCGCAACGCTAATGAGGAATTCTGGCCTTGGCTTTCTGAGTCTTCTGGCGATCAAGGGCAAGCTGTGCCCTGAGTTCATCTTCCAGTTCCTCTTCTTGTTTTATGTGCTCGTGTTTCAACCGCATCCGTCGCGCGGGCAAACTGCTGGGCAAGTCGCTACTCCCACGACTGGAGGCCGGACTATCCACGGCGTGGTGAAGTCGGGGAATATGCCGATTCCCGGTGCCGACGTTTCCGCGACGAATGTGGCCACGAAGCAACAAGTCAATACGTGGACGGTTGTGGATGGCAGTTACTGGCTGCGGATTCCCACCGATGGGCACTATACCGTGGGGGTGCGGATGGCGGCGTTTGCAGGGAGTACGCAGGAAGTGGTATTGGATGCGACGCATCAGGATGTGCTCGCGAATTTTGAACTGGTTCTGTCGTCGCGGGCACGCGAGGCCGCCAATGAACAGCAGCAGGCGAATGCAGGTAGGCGTGGTTTTCAGAGCCTTTCGGTGTTTCAGAGTGGAGGTGGCCAGGATGCGACCGGCGGCTCCATAAGCGATGTAGTGCCCTCCGGGATGCCGATTGCCGGGATTGCGGCGGACAGTGCTACGGAGTCGGTAGCTGTTTCGGGCAACACTTCCAATTCGTTCAATGCGATGAGCGCTGACGAACTGCAGCAGCGCTTCAACGATGCCCGCCAACAGGGAGGAGGGTTCGGTGGTGGAGGCGGATTTGGCGGTGCCGGGGGAGGTCCCGGAGGCGGAGGATTCGGCGGGGGTGGTTTTGGTGGTGGCGGAGGTTTTGGCCGGAGGGGCTTTGACATCAATCGCCCGCACGGATCTTTCTATTATGGAGTCGGAGATTCGGCTCTGAACGCTTCGCCGTTTTCGCTCACCGGAGAGCCCACGGAAAAACCGGCATACCTGCAGAATAGTTTCGGAGGGTCCGTGGGCGGTCCGCTTAATATTCCCCGCATCTACCATGGCGGGACCAAGACTTTTTATTTCATCAATTACAACGGCAAGCGCGCGGAAAATCCTTTTGATCAGTTTTCGACTGTGCCAACGCTGTTGGAGCGGCAGGGAAACTTCTCCCAGGCCACATTCGCCTCTGGAGAATCGGTAGAGATTTTCAATCCTGCGACAAACGCGCCCTTCCCCTGCAACCCTCCATTGCAACCCTGCAACACGATTCCGCAAGTTAACCCGGCGGCGCAAGGATTGCTGCAATATATTCCGATGCCGAACCTGCCGGGCAACTATCAAAACTTCCATTACGTGACGTCCGCGAACAGCGACAGCGACGATCTGAACATACGTTTGAACCACACTTTCGGAGCACCACCCGTGCGCGGCCGCCGAGGCGGCGGAGGCCGCAACGCTCCGCGCAACAGTTTGCAGTTTGGCTTTCACTACCATGGCTCGGGCGCCAATCTGACGAATCCGTTTCCCAGCGTAGGCGGCCGCACGTCGGTCCGAAGCTTTGACGTCCCGGTATCTTACACGCGCAGTTTCGGAAAGCTGACCAACATTATTCGCGCGGACTTCAACCGCAGCCGGACGCGCACCCAAAATCTGTACGCTTTCACTAACGACATTACGGGTACGCTGGGAATTACGGGAGTTTCAGAGAATCCGTTCGACTGGGGCTTGCCCAATCTTTCTTTTACAGACATCGCCAGTCTTCAGGACACGACTCCGACGCTCACGCGCAACCAGACGTACACCTTCTCCGACAATGTGATCTGGACTCACGGCAAGCACAGTTGGCGCTGGGGCGGAGATTTCCGGCGCGTGCATGTGAATACCGAGACCAACGGCAACCCGCGCGGTTCATTCGTCTTCAATGGCATCAACACCGCGCAGCTTGATAGTAGCGGAAACCAGGTGCCCGGTACTGGATATGACTTTGCAGACTTTCTGCTCGGATTACCGGAGCAAACTTCCGAGCAGTTTGGAGAAGGCGACCACGGCAACCACTTCCACGGCAACTATTGGGATTTATACCTGCAGGATGAGTGGAAGATGCGCGCGAACCTGACCCTCAACCTCGGGGTCCGCTACGAATACGTTTCACCGCTTACAGAAGAGAACAATCGCATTGTGAACCTCGACCTTTCTCCCGGGGTGCTGGTACTGAATCCGGCCCTTACGCCTCAGGCGACGCCGGTTCAGCCGGGACAAGC
Source organism: uncultured Acidobacteriaceae bacterium (assembly GCA_963850805.1). GTDB lineage: Bacteria > Acidobacteriota > Terriglobia > Terriglobales > Acidobacteriaceae > Sulfotelmatobacter. The sequence goes on from CAWKNF010000027.1 coordinate 5,699, forward strand.
GGGGCCCTATAGCGGCCCTTTACCAGCCGGCCTGGTGCGGCCAGATCGCAACAACTTTGCACCCCGAATCGGTTTTGCGTGGAAGCCGTTTTCCAAAACCGTGGTACGCGGTGGATATGGCATTAACTACAACACGGGCGCGTATCAGGGAATTGCGCAGCAACTTGCCTTGCAGCCGCCATTCGCCACCACCGCCACGAACGTTCAGGCAGCTTTTCCATCCCCTCCAAATCTGACGCTACAAGATGGATTTCCCGCGGCTACTGGCATCACCAACAATTATGCGGTAAATCCAAATTACCGGCTGGGCTATGTGCAGATTCGCAATCTGGGCATTCAACAGCAGATTCGTCCCACCTTGCTTCTGAACATTGACTACACCGGAACCAAGGGAACGGATCTCGACATTCTGGAAGCGCCCAACCGAACCGCAACCGGGATTCGCATTCCCCTGGTCGACGCCTTCACCTACGAAAGCTCGGTGGCGGATTCGGAGGCCAACGCGGGATCGGTGCGCCTGCGCAAGCGCCTGGCGAAAGGATACGCGATCGGCGGCACTTACACATTTTCCAAGTCGCTCGACGATGCGTCTTCCATCGGTGCGGGCGCAACCTCTGGATCGAACACTCCTGGATTGGGTGCGGGTGGCACGGGCGCGGGCGGTGGAGGCGCCAGCGCGTCGGCCGGTGCAGGCAGCGTTGCCCAGAACCCTTTCAATTTATCTGGAGAGCGTGGGCTTTCCAGCTTCAACCAGACACACAAGTTCACCGCCGATTATCTGCTGGAGCTTCCCTTTGGCCACGACAAGCGATGGCTCACGGGAAGCACTCCGTGGCGCGCGATTCTTGGCGATTGGCAATGGAGCGGCGACTGGAGGATCGCCTCGGGCCTGCCGTTTACGCCGCGATTCCTCGGCGCCGTCTGCGATGTGAACAGCGGGACCAGTGGCACGTTGCGGCCGGACGTTGTCCCGGGGCAATCGATCTCCTTGCCGAATCCATCGCTCGGGGAGTGGTTCAACACCGGTGCATTTGTGACGACTCCCCCATGCGGGCAATACGGCAACGCCCGCCGCAACAGCATCATCGGCCCGGGCAGCAAAGTGTTCGACATGGCGTTCACAAAAATCGTTCCCCTCAAAGAATCGCGTGTGCTGGAGTTCCGGGCGCAGGCCACCAACATTTTCAACATACCGAACTATTCCTCGATCGATTCCACCGTGAACTCTCCGACATTTGGCCGGGTTACCGCGGTTGGGGCCATGCGGCAGTTCACAACGACGGCACGCTTTCGTTTCTGAGGAGAACAGTGCTCAAGGATGCATCCATAAAGAGGATCGCCATGACTTCCACGTTAATCCGATTCGCCAACCAAGCTGTAGAAATCCTGCTGGTGCTTGTGCTCCTGTGTTCTGCATTGCCTTCGCAGCAGGAATCTGAGTACGTGCTTCACGTGGAATCGGATCTCGTGCTGGTGAACGTGACAGTGCGGGACAAGAACGGAAACTTTGTGCAGGGATTGAAGCCTGAAAACTTCACGATTCTCGAGGACAACAAACCGCAGAAGATTCTTTCCTTCGATGTGGAGAACGTTGATGCCCGGCCGTCTTTGGATGTAACCCAGGCGAAACCGCTGCCGGCGCCGGTGAATGGACAGCCGACTCCGCCGCCCTCCGCGGCAAATACGGCAAACCAATTCAAGGATCGGCGTCTGATAGTTTTGTTCTTCGATCTCTCAGCTATGGAACCGGACGAAATCGACCACGCGGTTTCGTCAGCCGAGCAATATGTCGATGCACAAATGGCGCCCGCAGACCTGGTGTCGATTGTGTCGCTGGGAAGTTCGCTGCTGGTAAATCAGGACTTTACGACCGACCGCGCTCTACTAAAAAAACAGTTGGAGGCATTCAGTTCAGGCAGCGGCCAGGGTTTCGAGGAAGGCACCACGGGGACAACCGAGGGCACACCCGACACAGGCCAGCCGTTTACTGCCGACGATACGGAATACAACATCTTCAATACCGACCGGCGGCTGGAAGCATTGAGATCGGTGGCGGAGAAGCTGTCATATGTTCAGCAAAAAAAATCACTGATTTATTTTTCCAGCGGCATGGACCGCACAGGTATTGAGAATCAATCGGAACTGCGCGCGGCCGTGAACGCCGCCGTGCGCTCCAACCTGGCAATCTACACCATGGACATGCGCGGCCTGCAGGCGCTGGTGGCGGGCGGCGAAGCGCAGAACGCCAGCCTGCGCGGTGTTTCGGCATATTCAGGACAGGCGACCCTGAATGCTTTGAATTCCAATTTCACAACTCAGGAAACTCTGGTGACGCTGGCCAGCGACACGGGCGGACGCGCTTTTCTCGACTCCAATGACTTCAGCAAGATTTTCAAAGGAGTGCAGCAGGACACGTCGACATATTACCTGCTCGGCTATCACAGCACGAACCCCGCGCGTGACGGACGTTACCGGCGCATCGTCGTGAAGCTGAGCGACAAGAGCAATGTTCCCGGTGCGAAGCTCGACTTCCGTCGCGGCTACTACGCGCCCGCGGATTTCAAGCATTCCACGAGCGACGACAAGGAGCGTCAGCTTGAGGAGGAACTTGCTTCCGAGTTGCCGTCCACGGATTTGCCGCTATATCTAGGCGTTGCCTACTTCCGCCTGGAGGGCAACAAGTTTTTCGTCCCCATGTCTCTGGTGGTTCCGGGATCGCAGATTCCGTTCGTCCGCAGCAGCGACCGCGACAAAGCGACGCTGGATGTGATCGGAATGGTGCTGGATAGCGGACGCCACCCCTTGAACAGAATCCGCGACACCGTGAAGCTCGCGGTGAATACTTCAGCGGATGTGCAAAAAAAGAACGTGCAGTATGACACCGGAATGAGCCTGCTCAGCGGCAAGTATCACCTGAAATTCGTCGTGCGCGAGAATCAAACCGGCCGGATGGGATCGTTCGAAACCGACGTCAGCGTGCCGGACTTGAAGGGGCAGCCGCTGAAGATGAGCTCCGTGGTGCTGGCCAGCCAGATTCAGCCGGCGAAGAAGAGTGCGAACCCAAATCCGCTGATTCATGACGGTTCCGAGATTATTCCAAGCATCACCCATGTTTTCTCGGCTACGCAGCACCTGCTTCTTTATTACGAGGTGTACGATCCCGCCCCGCGGACGGTCACAGAGCCCACGACAGGCGGACAAAGCAAACCGGGCATCCGGCTCTTGAGCAACGTCGCGTTCTTTCAGGGCAAAGCCAAAGCCTACGAGAGTTCATTGGTGGAGTTGACGGAGTTGAATGCTCAAGGCCGAAAGGCGGCCGTTTTCCAGTTGGACGTGCCGCTCACATCGCTCAAACGTGGTTTCTATACCTGCCAGGTAAATGTGGTGGATGATGCCGGGGGGCATTTCCTGTTTCCGCGGCTGGCCTTGTTGATCCGGGGAGGAACCTAGGGGATGGTACGCAAGCGCAAGCTCTAACCGCTGCCACGTGTCGCAATAACTTCCGTTTCGCCAGTCATCCACCCGCGAGCTTCCCATCCGCGCGGCGGTCCGCAGCCTGCGACAGGGCGCGCGCTCCTTACGTTATCGAGCCGGCGACTCTGTTAACTACCGACCTCGGCCACCTCGCTTGCCTCTACGACACGTCCGTCGAACAGGTGAATGCCGCGGTCGGCATGTCGTGCGAAGCGCGGATCATGGGTGACCATACAGATGGTGGCGCCCTCACGATGCAATTCGCGCAATAAGTCCATGACGGCATTCGCGTTGCGTGAATCGAGATTGCCGGTCGGCTCATCCGCCAGCAGGATCGATGGGTTTCCCGCAAGCGCCCTCGCCACGGCCACCCGTTGCTGCTGGCCGCCGGACAGTTGCGATGGATAATGATTGATGCGATGGCTCATTCCGACCCGCTCCACAGCTCGATTCGCGCGCTGCTTGCGTTCCGAACCACTCATGGTGCGATAAGTCAGCGGTAATTCCACGTTTTCGTAAACTGTAAGATCGCCGATGAGATTGAAGGTCTGGAAGATGAAACCGATCTCACGATTGCGGATGACCGCGCGCCGCGAAATATCCAGATTCTCCACGGGCCGTCCTTTTAAGAGATATTGGCCGTCGCTCGGCGAGTCGAGGAGGCCGAGGATGGCCAGCAGCGTTGACTTGCCTGAGCCGGATGGGCCGGCGACAGAGAAGAACTCGCCCTTACGGACTTGAAGATGAACACCCAACAAAGCGTGGGTTTCTACCTCGTCGGTGTAAAACACCTTCTTGATGTCTTTCAGCGAAATCAGGACGTCATCTGCTGCATGCATGTTCCCTCCTTTCTGCTTCTCCTGTAGAGCTTCAAAACCCATGCCTGACCGAGCGGTGTGCGAGACTGGCAGGCGCCATTCCGCGCATTGCCGCGCGTGAGCTATTCCAGCCGGATCCGATCATAGGAGTCCCAACGCGACATGTCGGAGAGGATCACCTGGTCGCCGTCTTTCAGCCCGTCCAGGATCTCGACGGTGTTGACGGAACTGCGGCCCAACATTACGCGAACCCGCGAAGCCGTCTTGCCGTCGCTTTCCAGCTTGAACATTCCAATCGTGGTCTTTTCCTGGCCAAAGGTTGGGCGTCCGGTGAAGAGCACGCTCGCAATCCGCTCCAGGTCAATCGTGCCATCGACGCTCAGGTCCGGCACAGCGCCTTGGGGGAGGTCGCCGTTCAGGGCCACGTCAACCGTACGCGTGCCGTTCTGTACCGACGGATCAATCCGTATAACTTTGCCGTCGACCACGCCGTTATGCGTATCCACCTGTGACGATTGCCCGATTTGCACGTCTTTGGTCTGCGTCTCGGGAATCTTGAGCTCGGCCTTGAGGCGCTTCGGGTTTGCCACCTTCGCGATCGTCGTACCCGCCGGGGTCTGCTGTCCTTCCTGTAGTGTGTTGCCGTTCAGGCTTAGCTCCTGCAGAATCCCGTCCATGCCCGCGCGCACCTGGAGCATGCTCTTCTGTTTTTGCTGCAGCTGATACACTGCGCGCGCCTGTTCCACCTTCGCCTTTTCCGCGGCCAGCTGCGCCTCCAACTGCTTTTGCGCGTTCAAATAGCGTTGCTGCTCGATTGTGGCCCGAATCGTCAGTTGTCGCGAACTCCCCGCCGACAGCTTTCGCACTTGCTCCGGGACCACGCCCACCTTGGCCAGTTCCTCATCGCTCTCCGCCTTCATGCGAGCATCCTGGGCATCTTGCTCTGCCTTGGCAGCATTGGCCTGCTGGTCCAGCACCTGGCTCTGCAGTGTGACTTCCAAATTGTGGTACTGCGCTTCTTCGGCGCGCAACTTCCAATCGGCATCGAAGGCCTGTTGCTCGACGGTTGGGTTGCTGAGAATGACCAGGACTGTGTCCGCCTTCACGGGCGTACCCGGACGGACGAGGATTTTCTCCACGCGCCCATCGGTGTTGGTCGGTATCCAGCGGATCTCTTCCGGGGTGAGTGTACCGAGACCATGAACCTGTCTAACCATGGGACCGTGCTTTACCGTGTCGATCCAAAGACCCGAACGGTCCACGGACGGAGCGCCCGGTTTGAGCTTCGAAACTCCCATTGTGATCGCAGCGATCAGAACCACACCCATCCCGCCGTAAATGATCTGGCGTCGCCTTCGAACCTTGGCTGCGAATGGTCGTGGAAAATCCATAACGTCTGTCCTTGATGGGCTAATCCCGTAAAGCCCGGAGTGGATCTGTCCTTGTGGCGCGCCAGGCGGGCAAGAAACATGCTGCCAGCGACGCGATCGTGATGATCAGGAAGGCTGACCCAAACGATAGCGGGTCGCGTGGGCTGACGTTGTAGAGCAGGTACCCTAGAAGCCGTGTCGACGCCAGCGCCACCGCCCCGCCGCCAACAATTCCGGCTGCCGTCAAGGCGATCCCACGCAACATCACCAGGCGCAGCAGGTGCGACGGGGTCGCGCCGAGAGCCATGCGCAGCCCTAACTCGCGCGTGCTCTGCGACACTGCATACGACATAACGCCATACAGTCCCAGAGCAGCAAGTAGCAGCGCCAATCCGCCCAATACACCCACTAAGGTTACGGCCACCAGTTGCGGCGACGTCGAGCGATTCACCTGTTCTTGCAGCGTGATTACCTCGGATAGCGCTAGATTCCCGTCCAACGCGTGCATCTCGCGGACGAGAGCCGCCGCCATTGTCTCCGGACTCAGCCGCGTCCGGATGTACAAGCCCGGCCCACTCGCGAAATTCTGGCGCAGAGATACATAGAAAAAAGGTGTCGGTGTTTCACGAATGCTCCGGTACTTGGAATCTTTTGCGACACCGATCACCTGCATCCATCGTCCCTTAACCTGAACGCGCTCGCCAATCGGATTCCTGCCGCGCCAGTACCTCGCCGCCATGGTTTCATTCACGATCGCGACCAGAGCAGCCTTTTCTTCGTCCGCGCGGGTGAATTCGCGCCCCGACACCAAAGGGATTCCCATAGTCACAAAGTAGTCCGGACCCACTTCGTTGTACTCGACGACGGGCTGCTCTTCGGACGGGGGTTGATATCCCTCTACTGCGATCGACGTCGAAGAAAAGCTTCCATAGCTCAGCGGCGTCATTCGCGCAAACGCTGCCGACTCGACGCCGGGTAGCACTCTCACGCGATCGAGGAGTTCGTCCTGGAAGTTCCGAGCCCGCGGCGCATCATATCCGGCTGATACTAGATTGACGCTAGTGTCCAGCACTTCGTGCGTCGAAAAACCCGGGCTGGTGGTTCTTATTCTCTGCAGACTCTGCAGCAAGAGCCCCGCTCCGACCAGCAGAACGAAACTCAGTGACACCTGTATCACCACCAGGCCCGAACGGACCCAGGCTCTCCTGCCGCCCCCAACGACACCTGCCGACTCAGCTTTCAAGGCGCCGGCAAGATCGACGTTGCGGATCTGCATCGCCGGAACCAGGCCTAGCAGGAGCGTCGCGATAAGGCAAACCCCGGCGCTCAACGCCAGCACGCGCCAATCGATTTCGCCCGGCAGGTACATCGCCACGCCTCCCCGTGCGGGCAAGAGCAGTACGAGCGCGTGACGGCACCAGTGCGCAACCAGCAGTCCACCGGCTGCGGCAAAGGCCGCGAGGATCAGCCCTTCCGTCACCAACTGCTTCACCAGGCGGCCGGGACTCGCGCCGATGGCCAGTCGAACCGTCATTTCGTGACGTCGCGCGAAGGACCTGACTAGCAGTAGGTTGCCGACGTTCGCGCATGCGATGAGCAAGACAAAAACCACCACCGCGAGCATGATTTCAAGCGTGGGGAGCAAGGTGCTCGCATTGTTAAATGGCGTTTGCCATAATGGCCAGAGCTTGACGCTGCGGCCACGGTTCGTCTCCGGAAAGTCCGCCTCCAATCGTTTCGCCACCGCAGTTATTTCTTGTTGTGCCTGCTGCCGGGTCACTCCGGCCTTGAGGCGTACATAAGCTTCGATCCAGCGTGCACCGCGATCCTCCAGTTTGTACCCGCCCGCTTCAAATATCTCCTCCATGGATGCTGGCACCCAAAACTGCATCGCCCAGCCGACGAAGGTGCCATAAAAGCCATCCGGCGCGACGCCAACAATCGTGTGCAGTACACCATTGAGCCGCTGCGTTTTCCCAATAATTTGCGGATCACTCTTGAATCGTCCTTGCCATAGCTGGTGACTGATCACCACCACCGGATGGGCGTTGCGCCCTGCATCTTCGCCCGGCTCAAATCCGCGGCCCAGGATCGGATGGACCCCAATGGCATCAAAGTAGTTCGCCGATACGATGCTCCCAACGGCGACGTCAGCGCGGTCACCAATGCTGAGCGTGGTCCCGGTGATTTGGCTCACAATAAACGAATCAAACAGCGTGCAACTCCTCCGCAAATCGAGGAAATCTGGCCAGGAAAGATGGGTAGGGCCCACTTCCCCGCGGGCTGTTCCGGTAAGGGCAAGCAGCCGCTCCTGATGGACCACAGCCGGGTAGGGACGGAACAAGATTCCTTCGACCCAACTAAAGACAGCCGCATTAGCCCCGATTCCCAGAGTCAGGCACAGGATCACCAGTAGCGCAAAGCCCGGACTGCGCCGGAGCATACGGAAGCCGAAGCGGAGGTCCGCGAAGAAGCCGTGTATGCGGTGAAAGCGGCGAGTCTCGCGGCACTGTTCTTTATAGCTTTCTATTCCACCGAACTCCAGCTGTGCGCGCCGCTCGGCTTCCACTCTTGGCACGCCTGAGCGCTGCAGGTCGGCGGCGCGTTCTGCGATATGAAATCGAAGCTCCTCTTCCATGGAGCGGTCAAGGCGCTCGTGGCGGAAGAGCCGGTCAAAAAGCGAGTCTAGCGACACCGTTCAGACCTCCTCCGGTAACGCGCCGAGTACTGCAGCAATGGCAGACGCAAGCCGATTCCAACTCTCGGTTTGCTCGCGTAGGCGCCTTTCACCTTTTCGGGTCAATCGGTAGTACTTTGCCCGCCGATTGTTTTCAGAAACACCCCACTCCGATGCGAGCATCCCCCGTTCTTCCAAGCGGTAGAGTGCGGGATAAAGCGCGCCCTGCTCCACGGCCAGCGCCCCTCCGGAAATCTGCTCAATCCGGAGCAGCACGCCGTAACCGTGGAGGGATCCCAACGACACTGCCTTCAGGATCAGCAGATCGAGCGTGCCAGGGAGAATGTCCGCGGAATTGGTCATGCATCCTCCCTCCCCTAAGACGGTTAGGGAAGAGGAAGGTTAGCATTGCTCTCCTAAGCTGTCAAGGAGAGTCGGGCTGCGGGGTCTCGGCCGTGCAATAGAAGCTCATACGGCCTTCGGATCTGCACGACGCTGAATGCGAAAGCCTGAGGCGATTCTTGACCATCCCCAAGCCATAGCGCGGACGTAATCCTCTTGGGAGCCGAACTCGGTCTGACCCAAGCGTCTCCCTTCTTGTCCCGCGGCAAAGTGTGATAGATGCGTGATCGAAAAGTCCAGCATAGAATGTCAACAACAAGGGTGTGAAGAACGAGGGCTTACGATTTGGACAGCTTCAGATCGCGCGTAGCGTGTCTTATATCCACGGGTTCGTTTTTGTTGTTAACCGTGGCAGCAGTTTCACAGTCGGTTCCTCCGGAACTGGTAAATGGGCTCAAATGGCGCCTCATCGGCCCCTTTCGCGGCGGACGCGCAGAGGCCGCAGCTGGGGTGCCGGGCGATTCGACGACATTTTATTTTGGCTCGGTAAATGGAGGGATCTGGAAAACAACCGATGCCGGCGCGGTCTGGACGCCGATCTTCGACGGCCAGCCCGTGGCCTCGATCGGCGCTCTGGCTATAGCTGCCTCCGACCCTAAGATTATTTATGCCGGAACCGGCGAGACCGACATTCGCGAGGATCTCTCTACTGGCAACGGTGTCTACAAGTCCACGGATGGCGGAGCAACCTGGAATCACCTCGGATTGGAGGACACGCGGCAAGTCAGCCGGATTCTGATCGATCCGCACGACGCGAACGTGGTTTATGTCGGTGCACTCGGGCATGCTTATGGTCCGAATGAACAGCGCGGCGTTTACAAGTCTCTCGATGGAGGAGCGCATTGGGAGCGGGTTCTAGATCTAGGGCCGAACATTGGCATTTCAGATCTTGCGATGTGCTCTGCCTCCCCGCGGCTCTTATTTGCCGGCGCATGGCATACGTGGCGTCCACCGTGGAGTTCGTATGCCCCTGTCGATGGCGCTGGTGGCGGACTTTACCGGTCTGAAGACGCGGGAAAAACGTGGTCTCGTCTCGAGGGCAACGGACTGCCTGCGGGCGATTGGGGACGAGTTGGCGTCGACGTTGCGCCGGACGACAAGCGCGTGTATGCGCTCATCGAAACCAGCAACCCTGAGGCGAACCAATCCGGCCTTTATCGTTCGGATGATGGGGGCAACACCTGGGTGCTGGCCAATGCCGACCAGCGGCTTACCAGCCGGGCATGGTACTTCAATCGCATCACCGTTGATCCGCACAATCCTGATGTCATTTACATGCCGAATGTCGCCCTCTACCGATCAGAGGATGGCGGGAAGACTATTTCGGTCGTTCGTGGCGCGCCGGGCGGAGACGATTATCACGAACTCTGGGTCGATCCGAAGAATTCTGCGAGCATGATTCTTGCAACCGACCAGGGAACTACGATCAGCCTGAATCGCGGACAGACGTGGAGCACCTGGTACAACCAGCCCACAGGGCAGTTTTATCACGTCACCACCGACAACCAGTTTCCTTATGGGGTGTATGGCACCGAGCAGGATAGCGGCAGTGCCGGCGTTCTCAGCCGCACCGACCACGGGCAAATCACGCCGCGGGATTGGTTTACAACGGGTCCGAGCGAGAGCGGATACATGGTGGTCGATCCGAAGGATTCTGACATCATTTACCTGAGTGGGACTTACGGCCCGGTTACGCGCTTCAACCGACGGACCGGATTCAGCCAGGACATCTCTCCATGGCCCGCATTTTCGTGGGATTCGGACATTCACGAACGCAAGTATCGCGACCCTTGGACTCCGGTGCTGGTCCTTTCTCCTGCCGATTCGACAACGCTTTATCTCGGAACGCAATACGTGATGAAGACAGGCGACGGCGGATTGCACTGGGAAACGATCAGTCCCGATCTCACCGGAGCAACGCACGATGTGGACGAGGCAAAAAACAACAAAGCGCAAGGGCCAAGTTTCGAGCAGGCGAAACGCGCCGGATATGGAGTCGTGTTCACCATCGCGCCGTCGCCAATCAATGGCGATCTGATATGGGCAGGAAGCGACACGGGATTGATTCACCTGACTCGCGATGGCGGAAAGAACTGGAAAGATGTGACTCCGCCGGGATTGAGCGCCTGGAGCAAGATTTCGCTGATCGAAGCTTCGCACTTTGATCCTGCGGTTGCGTACGCGGCAGTCGATCGCGGACGCCTCGACGATCGGACGCCCTTCCTCTATCGAACGCACGACTACGGTGCAAGCTGGCAACGGGTTACAAGCGGCATCGCTGCCCCCGCATTCTTGCGCGCCGTTCGCGAGGATCCGCAGAGCAAAGGGCTTCTCTTCGCTGGAACCGAATTTGGAGTTTATGTGTCGTGGGATGATGGGGACCACTGGCAGTCTTTGCAATTGAATTTGCCGGTCTCCGGAGTGCGCGATCTCGCGATTCACGGCGATGACCTGGTGATTGCCACCTTCGGCCGCGCTTTCTGGATTCTCGACAACATCACGCCACTGCGCCAGGCGCTGCAGGCAAAAACAGCGGGTAGTCCGTGGATTTATGCTCCGGGCACAGCAGTTCGCGTCGATAACGACTCGTTTGCCGGAACGCCGCTTCCACCTGAGGAGCCGGCGGCAGAGAATCCTCCCAGCGGCGCAATGATCGATTATTTCTTACCGTCAGGGGCGAGCAGCATTCGATTGGAAATTTTCGATGCGCAAAGTAACCTCGTAAGAGCGTTTTTCTCGAAGGATCCCTCGTCGGAGGATCATTCTCCACAGGGTCAGGGAACATGGAAGCATCAGCCGCTTCCCGTTGCCGAGCGCTGGTTTCCCAAGCCTGAAGTCCTGGAAAAAACGGCTGGAATGCATAGGTTCGTCTGGAACCTGACATGGGGCAGCTCCGGCGGCCCGAGCGCGGATGAGGAAGCCGAGTACCGCAATCCGAGCGGCCCCAAGGTCGTACCGGGAATCTACAAAGCCCGCTTGACCGTCGATGGAAAGGCACAGGAGCAGTCATTGAAAGTGGTGATGGACCCACGCTCGACCGCGACTCCTGAAGTTCTGGCGCAGCAGTTGCAGTTGGGCCAGAAGATCTTCGGCGAAACCGTCGAAGCACGCCGCGCTCTGGCCGAGATCAACTCAGTGCAAAAACAGTTGACGGACATTCAACAGAAGCTGGGGCAGCAGAAGTTGGCAGAGCAAACCGCGCCGCTCAAAGCGGCGCTGGCGGAAGCTCAATCTGGACTTGGCAAGATTTTGACGAATAAGGAACACACGGCAACGGCGGGCCCAGGGCTACAGAGTGCCTACACGGGCCTGGCATCGGCGCTGCACGTAGCCGAAGGCGGAGACCGTGCCGTGCCCTCGCAGGTGATCGCGGTGTACAAGGAGTCAAGCCAACAGGTAAAAACCCGCATCGCAGAGTGGATCCAATTCAAACAAACAAAATTGACTCAACTGAACCAGCAACTGCGTAAGGCCAGCTTCGCTCCCGTCGCGATCACTGAAATTGAGCGGCAGGTAGACTTCCTGATCTCGCGCTAGACGGCTAGGGATTGTTTGCTAAACATCGGCTGAACAACTCGCCTACCTGTGTCGTTGAAAGACAGCATTCACCCTTGAATTCTCCATGAGTATAAGCCTGACAACAACCGGTATCCTTGGGTGCATGGGTGCGTCCTCATGCACCCTGATGGTGCGAAAAGGCGCTAGGCAGCTTTCTTCGCCCTGATCTTAGCCCACCTCGCACGTTGCGCTGCTGCGATCTTCCTACGTCCTGCCGCTGAAATCGTTCGTTTCTTGCGAGTGGTTGTTTGCCGTTCGCCCATGTAGACCTTCCCAAAGGCGGTCAAGGCGGCTGTTACTCGGTGCAATTCGTCCGTAAGCCGTGTGCGTTCCTTGCTCAACTGCTTAACAACTTTAGTCATGTTTCCCATTGGTTCCCCCCTCGGCTCGGCATGATAGCAGGATCAAGGGTGACGGGGTAGTGCCTGGCAATTCTCAATGAGTGTAACCACCTGGTTACGTAAACTATCCAGACCGGTTGACCGTCGTCGGCAGGGATCTCAGCGATTGTCCGCGTCAGACTTCCAGAAACCGACTTCGGGACAACGTCGTCGGAGTCCGCCTGAAACCCCTTAATTAGGAGTTGACTGGCTCGCGCCTCTCCGCCACAATCTCCGGCAAACAAATGATCGTCAATACCGAATTCGCGAATATTTCGCTGTCGGGTTCCCCGATGCGAACTTTCGTCGCCGCGCCCACGGCAGAAGGTCAGTATCCCGGCATCTGGTGCTATTCCGATATTTTTCAGCTCACACCGCCAATGCTACGCATCTGTGTTCGGCTGGCCGGTTATGGATTTGTTGCCGCTGCCCCGGAAATCTATCGCCGCATCGAACCACCGGGAACCGTGATCCCATTCGATGACGCCGGACGCGTCCGCGGCCAGCAAGACGCCGCGAAGACTCCGGTCGCCCATTTCGATGCCGATTGCCGCGCTGGCCTCGATTGGCTTTCCAAGCATCCGAAGGTCGCACCAGGGAAAATCGGCGTCGTTGGTTTCTGCATCGGCGGCCACCTCGCTTTTCGTGCCGCGTTCCAGCCCGATGTCCATGCAACGGTCTGTTACTACGCTACAGGCATCCATGACGGCAAGCTCGGTCAGGACGCAGATGCCGGATCGTTAGCCCGCGCAATACAAATCCGCGGTGAACTTTTGATGATCTTTGGGACAAAGGACCCGCACGTGCCCGAGGCGGGCCGGGTGACGATTGATCGGACGCTGCAAAACTCCGATGTCCGCTATAGCAAACTGCTGTATGCGGCCGAGCATGCCTTCACGCGCGATGAGGGCCCGCGTTTTGATCCAGAAGCGACGGACCTCGCCTTCGCGGAGATGGTTCGCTTATTCCGTAGAGTTTTCCACGATTGAAAAGACTTAGTCCCGGAAATCATGCAGCCCCAGCCGGTAAGGTAAGCACTCCGGCAGGTATACGTGGATTATAGCCAGTCTCCGTGGACGAAAATGCTAGGCTGGTATGGTGATCCGGCGGCTTACTCCTGTTCCCTTCGAGCACATCGCAATCGTCCTCGTTGTCTGTTCAATTTTCAGCTCACTCCCTTCGGCTTTCGCTGCGAACTGGAAGGTGTCCGCCCAACCCGCCCGGCTCGTCAACGGGGGGCCAGTGTTATTTCAGGTAAAGTCCCCGCAGCGCCTGGAATCGCTGAAAGCAACCTGGCTGGGACATGATGTTTCCTTCACCTTCGACGCAACCAGCAAAATGTGGATCGCGCTGGCAGGCGTGAGTCTGGAAACCACCCCGGGGACGTACTCGCTTGAGCTGACTGGTGAAACCCAGCCGGGGAAGGCCTCCGGCGAGAAAGTCTCATTCAGCCGCAAGTTCACGGTCACCCGCGGCAAGTATCCTAAAATCCAGGCCAAGCTCAGTGTCGAAAGCAAATTCACCGAGCCTACCCCCGAGCAGCAGAAACAAATTGAAGAAGCCCAGCAAATCAAGAAGGACTTTCTGAACCGAGTCACGCCCGACCGCGAGTGGTCGGGTCAATTCACCGCGCCGGCCGACGCCGCGATTTCCGACGTCTTCGGTTCCGAGCGCATTTTCAACGGTAAGACTTCAAGTCCGCATCTGGGTCTGGATTTCCGCGTCCCCAGCGGAACTCCCGTCGAAGCCATGAATGACGGCACGGTGCTGCTGGCGCGGCTGCTTTATTTCGAAGGCAACTTCGTGGTGCTGGACCACGGCCAGGGCCTGCTCACCATCTACATGCATCTTTCGGAATTCAAAGTTAAAGAAGGCGAGCAGGTGAGACGCGGCCAGGTAATCGCGTTAAGCGGCGGCACGGGCCGGGCCACGGGCCCACATCTCCACGTCGGCGTGCGCTGGCAAGGCACATACCTCGATCCTGCAGGCCTGATACGCTTGCGACTGCCGTGACTAGCCGTTAGCAATTGGCAGTTAGCGATCAGCAATCGGCTAGTGGCCGATTGTTAAGTGCTAATGGGTAATCGCCTTGCCGTTCCCTCCCGAAGGCCCGCTCGGTCCACGCTCCGGAATATCTCGCAATGCCTCTTTCAGAATCTCTTTCAGTTCCAGGTTGCGGATCAGCCGGTGCAGATAGTTGGGATGCACGCCCAGAATTCGGGCGGCGTCGGCATAGCTGCCTTGCGTCTGCTCCACGGCATCAAGAATCAGTTGCTTCTTCAACTCCTTGATCGCCGCATGATATTTTGCCTCGCTGATCTCTGCCGGCGGAGTGCGCTCCAGCAGAGACTCCGGCAGATCCTCGGGCAGAATCATGTCCGAGGCGCCCAGAACCAGCGCGCGCTCGATGGCGTTTTCCAGTTCGCGCACATTGCCTGGCCAGTCATAGTTCACCAGGCACGCCAGCGCTTCACGCGAAACCGGCCGGGCCTTCACTTTGCAGCGCTTCGCATGTTTCTGCACGAAATGCCGCACCAGCATGGGAATATCATCTTTCCGGTCGCGCAGCGTCGGCATCGTGATCCTCAGCACCGCCAATCGGTAATACAAATCCTGGCGAAACCTGCCGTCGCGCATGGCCTGCTCCAGGTTAGAGTTGGTAGCGGCAATTAGCCGGATATCCACCTTAATGGGATGAATCCCTCCAACCCGCTCGAACTCACGCTCCTGCAGCACGCGCAACAATTTGACCTGCAACGCCGGAGCTAGCTCGCCGATCTCGTCCAGAAAAACTACACCTCCGTCGGCAACTTCGAGCCGTCCTTTCTTCAGCGACGCTGCTCCGGTGAACGCTCCACGCTCGTGGCCGAACAGATCGCTTTCCAAAAGCGTTTCCGGAATCGCTGAACAATTGATCGCCACAAACGGCTTGCCAGCCCGTGGACTGTTACGGTGCAAAGCCCGCGCCGCCAGCTCCTTGCCGGTTCCGCTCTCGCCTTCGATCAACACCGTTGAATCGGTGGGCGCCACGCGCTTCAGGAACTGGTAGACCTCTTTCATACGGGCGCCTTCTCCAACCAGGCTTCGCTCCTGGCTGATCTCCACCGTGAGGCGCTCGTTCTCCTGCTCCAGCCAGTGCAGCCGGCGGGCATTTTCCAGTGCAACCGCCGAAATCCCTGCAATCGCCGTCACCAGTTGCAGATGCTCTTCGTTAAGACGGCTGCTTACACTGTCGCTGTCGAGATAAATGCAACCAATCACCCGCTGAAACACGGTCAACGGCACACACAACAGCGACCGCACCTGCGATGCCGCCAGGCTCTCGACCTCGCGCAACTCACTGCTGCTGGGCACGTCGCTGCCTAGCATTGCAATTCCCTGCTCTAATACCTGGCGCGCGACCGTGCGGCTCACCTTGACCAACTGCGCCTGTCCCGCCTGCCGCATGCGGGCGAACGTGGAATTGAACTCATGGCCCTCCCTGTCAGCCAGCAGGATTGCACCCCGGCCCGCGGGAGCAACCTCAAAGATCAGGTCGAGTAATTGTCCTTGCAGGTCGTTAAGGTCGCGAATCGCGTGGACGATCCGGCTGATCTTGAGCAGCGCGTTCAGGTTCCGCGCCACGCGCGAGGTCGCAGGCAGCTCGCGCAGCAAGCGGTCCGGCTGCAGATAGACCACGTCCCGCGGATGGATGATGGTAGTTTCCGCCGTAGCCTTGGAGTCTTCGAATTCTACCCGGCCCTCAGCCGGAGCAGTATCTTCGTCTTCCAGCAGAAACAAAAAGGAGGAGTCACCCGTGGCGATCTCGTCTCCGTCTTGAAGCCACTGTTCTTCGATCCCGACTCCGTTCACCAGGGTTCCATTGCGGCTGTCGAGGTCTCGCACGCGGAACCGTCCGTCCTGCCAGCTCACCAGACAATGTTTTCGCGAAACCGACGGGTCGACGACCGCGATTCCATTCGAAGCTTCCCGCCCGATGGTGACTTCGCCCTCGGACAGAGGAATTGTCGACTCTTTCAACGGCCCGGAAAGGACGAGAAGTCTGGGGCGCAAGCTCTCTCACCTCGCGGCCTTCTTATCACACTTCGGCCCTAAATTCATGCCCGAAATGAGGTTGTTCCATTATCCGAACGGATAGAGCTTGCTATCCGATCGGATAGCAGGCGGGCCTTTGGCCTACCGCAACGCCACGACATAGAACCTGAAGGAAGGCGGTAAGCGCTTTACCGAGAGTGAGTTAGGAGGATGCCTGCATTTCTTGCCAAGTCAGTATCGACTGGCACGCGGCATGCAATATGAGGACTGCGCGGGGTTCGGTAAAAGGCGATAGGGGAAGCGCTTTAGTTTATGTTCTTGCCGAGTCCGCGCAAACAGGGATCCGAAGGGCCCCCTCATCGGATCCCTGGTTTTTTGGCTTCCAAGACCGTGGCTCACACGCTAGGAGCTAACTGGCCACAGCTTCATCGCCCACCGTAGAACCGAGCGCACCCAGGGCAACCGCCGCCCCATCGCGAAACGTAACGCTGTTCCCCGAAATCGCCGGCACGCGCTCACCCGGAACCAGAATCCCTACCAGGTTGAGCGGATCGGCGGCCGACAGCGTGATCGTTCCCGCAGCGGCGTCGAGCTTGCGCATCGCGCGCACCGATTCCACTGCGACCGGCAGCGCAAACTGCTCGCCCAGAAATCCATCGACAAAACGCCCGCCGCGAATTTCGCCCCGGTCCTCCAACCGGCGGAAGCCTGCCAGTAGTTCGCGCCACGGCGGCAGGTTCGCCTCCCGCGCCAGCACATCGCGAACCACAATGCCGTAACGCCGAAGCAGCATCCAGCACGCCGCTTCCACGGCCCGAGGCCGCTCAACAACTTCCTCAGTGTGCAGCAAAGCCCACCGCCCAGCGTTGTGCCGCGGACGCTTCGTGCGCCCGCTGCCTTGCCCGGCCCGCCGCTTGGGGTCGATGAGCGAGCGCAGATTGTCAAAGCCGTCAGCAGTCACCAGGCCGGCAGCCACCAGTTCCCAAAGCGCGGTCTCGATTTCCGCCTTCAGCTTCTCCGTGCCACGCACGATATCGGCAAAGAACGACGCGCCACGCTGCCGCAAAAAATCGAGAACGATTTGCGCCGCATGGCTCAGACCATTATTCTCCAACAGCTCTGCGCCCGGATGCCGCGGCGTCATCCAATCAGCATCTTCCCGAATAAAAAAAGTAATAGGCGCGACGCTGGTAGGAATCACCCGCCGCTGCCGAGCAGCCGCGCCGGGTTGAGACTCCGTTCCGCGGCTCGCAGAGTAATCCAGTGTCGCCGGATGCGGCGACAACCTTCCCCAGCCCACCGCCCCAGTCAAACAGAGCTGATCGAGCCATTTCGGATCGTAGTCGGTAATGCGGCGAGCCAGCACCTGCCGCTCCCAGGCATTCGCGGGTATCTCAAACCCTTGCAGTTGCCGCAGAACTTCAAGCGTTCCCCGCTCATCAGAAACCTGCGTCCCCGCAGCCACGTGCTGCCAGCGCAGCAGCCATTGCATAAATTGCGCCGCCGTAACGGGTTCAATCTGCTTGCGCAACGTCGCGACCGTAAGCCGATGAATGCGAGCCAGCAACCGCCGCTCGCACCACTCGATCTCAAGCTCGTGTGGCACCGGCAATTCATGTGGAGCGGGCAACTCGTGTGGGCGCGGGCGACTCGCCCGCGCAGCCTCACCACTGAAGTTTCCCCGCAGCACAGTCCCGCTAGCTTCCATGCGAAGCAGAGCGCCAGAGGTTTCGGACGCGGCAAGCCCCAAGCTCTCCCCAAGCTGCGTCGTGGTCGTCGGCCCCATATGCGAGATCCATCCCGTAACCATCGTAAGCACGGCATCGTCGCGATCAGGAGCCGCCGTTTCCACGTCAGCCAACGCTGGCTCGAATCGTGCCCCTGGGAATAACACTGAAAAGGTCTTAGCGCGCTCCGCCGCAACCCAGTAAATCTTGCCACCGCTCATTGCCGATGCCGCGCGCCCTTCGCTGACCAACCGCTCAAAATAGAATCTCCACTGGTCCGTCCCAAAGCCCGGACCACTCTCCGGCAGCGCCACCAGCGTGTGCAGCACATCGTGCAACTCATCCGTATCGCGCACATCCGGCCAAGCCTCTTCCCGCACCTGCGCAATCGCCGCCGGATCCAATCCGCCCACTTCCTCGAGCACCGATTCCGGTAGCATCCGGCGCATCTGCACCGCGCGCGCCCGCCGCTCTTCAAGCGGGGCATCATCAAGAAACGCATACGGATTCGCATTCAGAATCTCGTGCGAAAACTGCGACGGAACCGGCGTGTCGACTGCGAGACAACGAATCCGCCCATCGGCCAGCCCGCTGAGCACAATCTTCAGCCCGTCAATATCCATCGCCTCCGTGAGCACGTCTTTCATCACCTCGCCCACCAGCGGATGATCGGGAATCTGGCGCTCGCCTTGAATGTTTTCGAAACACGCCGCAGCGTCGGGAAAAACCGAAGCCAGCAGATCATCGGAGCGCATGCGCTGAATCTGCGCTGGAACTTTCTTTCCGTTTTGAAAGCGCAACAGCGCCAGCGCCCGGTTCGCATCCCAGCGCCAGCGCGTGGCGAAGATCGGAGAATCCAGCGCGGCCTGCTCCAGAATCGGCTGCACCGTCGCCGCCTGCAAGAAGCTGAACACGTCTGCGAGCGGAAAACTGTGCTGCTCGGCCAATGCGATGTTCAGACCATTGTCGGTAGCTGCGGCCTGCAACTCAAAGTTGAAGCCAACGCAGAAGCGCTTGCGCAGAGCCAGCCCCCAAGCCTTGTTGATGCGTCCTCCGAACGGCGCGTGGATCACCAACTGCATGCCGCCGCCTTCGTCAAAGAAGCGCTCCGCAATCACAGTTGTCTGCGTCGGCACCGCGCCCAGCACGGCGCGCCCTTGCAAAATGTATTCAATCGCCTGTTCCGCGCCGGAATCATCAAACCCGCATTCTTCCTTGAGCCAGTTCACAGCCGCGGCAACTTCCGGCTGTGTCGCGGAAAAACCCACCGGCGAAGTATGGGGCAGCATCTCGCTGATCTTTTCCCGCAGCGTTCCCACGTGCGCCGAAAGCTCTTCAGTCCGAGCCGGAGCTTCGCCGCGCCAGAAAGGCACGCTCGGAGGCGCGCCATGCGCATCCTGCACCAGGACGCGGCCAGCGTTGGTTTCAATGCGGCGAATCATCCAGGACGTGTTTCCCAAAAGCATGATGTCGCCGCGGTTGCTTTCCACGGCAAAATCTTCATCCACGGTGCCCACCACAACGCCGTCGGGTTCCGCGACCACTGCGTAAAGCGAGTTGTCGGGAATGGCTCCGCCGCTCGTAATCGCCGCCAGCCGCGCCCCGCGCCGCGCCCGCAGCTTGCCATTCACGCGATCCCGGTGCAGATATGCGCCATAACGCCCCCGCTTCGCCGCAATTCCCTCGCTCAGCATTTCGAGAATCGAACCGAAAACTTCGCGGGAAAGATTGCGATACGGATAGGCGCGTCTTACCAGCGCGAACAATTCATCCTCGCGCCACCCATCACTGGAAGCTTCGCCATCGCCGACTGCCGCAGTAGTAGCGCCGTCGTCCTCGCCGGCTGTCGCGAGCCCATCTTGGGCTCGCTGACGTAACCGAGACACCGCCGCTTCCGGCCCAGCAGCACACGCCGCCACAATCTGCTGTGCCAGCACGTCCAGCGGCGCTTCCGGAATCATCAGCCGGTCAAGATCGCCCTGCCGGATAGCTCGCACCAAAGCCGCGCACTCCAGCAGATCGTCGCGCGTGGTGCAGAAAAGACGTCCCTTGGGAACCGCACCGCGCCAGTGTCCGGAGCGCCCCACACGCTGCAACGTCACCGCAATCGCGCGTGGCGAATTGATCTGCACGACCAGATCCACGGTTCCTACGTCAATGCCCAGTTCGAGCGACGCGGTCGCCACCAGCACTCGCACCTGGCCTTCCTTAAGCTTTTTCTCCGCCGCAAGGCGCAGCTTGCGCGAGAGACTGCCGTGGTGCGCCGCCACATTCTCTTCTCCGATGCGCTCGCCCAGTTGATGCGCCACACGCTCCGCCATGCGCCGCGTGTTCACAAACACCAGCGTCGAGCGGTGTTGCTCCACCAGCGCCACCAGCCGGTTGTAGACCTCGTCCCACATTTCATTCGAAGCCACCGGCCCCAGCGGCATGGGCGGAACTTCGACCGCGAGGTCGAGCTTCCGCTTGTGTCCAATATTGACGATGACCGGATCAGGCCTGCCGCTACCGGTCAGAAAATGCGCAACCTCTTCAATCGGCTTCTGCGTAGCCGACAGCCCAATGCGCACCGGCGGCTTGTAAGTTAGCGCCTCCAGCCGTTCCAGCGACAGCGTCAGGTGCGCTCCACGCTTGTCGTCTGCCACTGCGTGGATTTCATCCACAATCACCGTCTCGACATCGCGCAGAATAGCCCGGCTCTTATCTGCCGTGAGCAAAATGTAGAGCGACTCCGGGGTAGTAACCAGAATGTGCGGCGGCCGCTTTAGCATGGCGCGCCGCTCGTGCATCAGCGTGTCACCAGTGCGGACGGCCGTGCGAATCTCTGGCATGAGGAGCCCTCGCTCGCCCGCCATGGCAAGGATTTCTCCCAGAGGGACTTCCAGGTTTTTCTGGATATCGTTGCCCAGCGCTTTCAGCGGCGAAACATAGAGGACTTCGGTTCGATCAGCCAGATCGCCGGCCAGCGCCTTGCGCACCAGTCGGTCGATACATGCAAGGAATGCAGCCAGCGTCTTGCCGGAACCGGTGGGCGCGGAAATCAGCGTGGTCCGTCCGGCGAGAATGGGCGGCCAGCCCTGCTCCTGCGGCTCTGTGGGCGTGCCAAACCGCTGCACAAACCACTCCGCTACCAGAGGGTGAGCCCAGGCCAGGGAGTCAGGAAGGGACGGCATCCGGATATTGTAGCCGGAGAATGGAGTTTCGTAAAATCTTCGCTTTTGGCAGACCCGGCAGCTGAGATCGTAACCGAAGCTGAATGTTAGAATTCCCGCGATGCCAAAACTCTCCGCTCAAGCCCGCGCGCGAAAAATCAAGCTTCTCCTCTTCGACGTCGACGGCGTGCTCACCGACGGCAAGCTGTTCTTCTTGCCGCTTCCCGCCGAGTCACAAACCAGTCGGATCGAGTTCAAGGGCTTCCACGCTCACGACGGCGCATCGATTTCTCTGGCTCGGCTCGGCGGCATTCAGACTGGTCTCATCACCAAGCGTAGTTCGGAAACGGTTGCGCTGCGCGCTCGCGACTTGAAACTCGAATTCGTCTATCAAGGTGTTAACGACAAGCGCGCCTGCTTCGACGAGGTCGTTGAAAAGGCAGGACTCAAGCGCGAAGAAGCTGCATTCGTCGGTGATGACGTGATCGATCTTCCCGCTATGCGCGCTGGCGGACTTGCCATCGCCGTGAAGAACGCACGCGCCGAAGTGAAGAAGGAAGCTCATTACGTCACTGCTCACGCTGGCGGTGACGGTGCTCTGCGCGATGCCGTCGAGTTCATTCTCAAGGCTCAGGGCAAATGGAAGCGTGTGGTCGAAGATTACATCGGCGAGAGAAGTCCGAAGGAAAGGTTCTAGCTGCTGGCGAAAGCGAAAAACCCACCGGATGCTTGCTTGGGGCGTGCTCGGGTCAGCATCCGATGGGCTACCGTTTCTCCTTACTCACCCTGTTGTTTTCAGGAGTATTTCAATTATTAAACCCTAGAACTCCGCGAAGTTCCGTCTAATTTTGTAAAGCTTTGTAATTCTCGCACCTGCGAGTACACGTTTAGCTCGATCACCTGGGAGAGAAATTAAATTACGGGCACTAATCCGAAATCACGGGTGTTTTCGACGCCGACGCCATCAGCTCGGTGAAGCGCGGATTCTTCCGCAGTTCCACAAACTCCACGTCTTTGTAAACGTTTTTCAAGTCTTTATAACCGGCTTCCATGGCCTTCTTCAGATATTCGAGCGATTGGTCCGAGAAGCCCATCTTGGCGTAGAGTTTCGCGACAGTGTAGTCGTAGCGGGCGCGATCCTCGGGACTGGGCAGCTGCGCCTGAATGCCCGCTCGCGAAGTCCGCATAAACACTTCGGGATCCAGTTCGAGGGCATGCTGGTAAGCCGCCACCGCGGTCTCAAATTGCCGTTTGGAGAAATAAGCAGCCCCCAGATTGCTGAAGAAGGACGCGGCACTGCTGTCCTTGGCAATTGCTTTCTCGTACTGCTTGACCGCTGCTCCGTATCTTTTGCTCTCGTACAAAACCACGCCCAGATTATTGTAGGCATTGGCGTATTCATGGTCGTACTTGATGGCGCGTTCGAAGGATTTCTTCGCCTCTTTGTAGCGCTGCATCATGAGTTCGGTAACGCCAATTTTATTCAGCAGGCATGCGTCATTCGGCTTCTTGGCCAGGGCAGCGTGGTAATAATCGAGTGCGTCCAAATAGAGCTTGTCGGCACGCAACTTGTCAGCTTGCGCCTCCAGGGCGGCCGCGGTTGCATCCGGGGCTGGAGCTTCAACGGAACGCAACAGAGGAGGCGCGATCTGCACCTGCTCGGAATGAGAGACTTGCGCGAACGCAGCGGTGGAAGAAATCAGAAGAAAAATCAGGCAGGCCTTTCGGTAGGACATACACACCCCCAGACGACCCAGCTCTAACGAAGCCATTCTGCCACAGTTTTGACCTGGCGGCACAGAATTTTGGTTCAGTGCCCCAACGCTAGTCGAACTATGATTTTTCTCGAAAATAAAGTTTGTGCCCTTGCAGGAGCACGACGGGTTCGAGCTTTGACCCCGGAAAATCCGGGGTATCCCCCCTCCCCCCTCAATCTCTGGAATCATCATGTTACGGCGTTTTTCGCCGCAAAATCTAGATGCCAAAGGACTTAGATACTAAAATCTAGACAGCAAAGGACTTAGAGCCGGGACTCTTCCGGCTCCCCCGACCGTCACGGCCTCGACCATGATTGCGCAACTTCGATGGCGGGCGCAAGGTCAGATGTCACAAGGGGGCTGTGGAAAATGGTCTTGGAAACTTGGGGAGAGGCGGGACCGGCTGCCCGAGTAAATCGGTGAACTTTGCGTCACCAACCGGCGGTCACACGCTGCATCGCGGCCCACCTATGCAAAAGACGCAGCGGTGGGGCATCCTCAAGTTATGATTGCTCCGACAAAGGTGGGCCGGTCCCGACAGAGTCGATTTTGCATTCTCTCAACCCGATGTTCACAATGTTCGCCTAGCAAATGGCACCAAGGGCCTATTGAGGAATTACTGGCGTCCACATCCTGACCGGATATTGAGAATGTCGTTTCATCGTTGCGTGTCGCCGCGGCAACAAGGATACCTGTATGTGTCCACCGGACGTACCGAAATCTATTGGTATATTGCTGTTGCTTACGGCCCGACTCTGTCTTGGACAAACTTCCGTTGTGGTTCTCAACAATTCTACTCAGATCGTCGTTGCCGCCGACAGCAAGGTTGGCACCGTTGGAGCCGATAACAAGATTATTGATTCTCGGATGTGTAAAATCCTTAAACATAATGGTTTTTTTTACACAATAGGGGGACCGGTCATCATCAAAGGGCCGGGGTTCAAGAGCGTATTCGATGCCGTCAGAAAAGCTAGTCAGAACACAACTGACATCGGAGCCATCAACA
This sequence comes from uncultured Acidobacteriaceae bacterium, assembly GCA_963850805.1. Lineage (GTDB taxonomy): Bacteria > Acidobacteriota > Terriglobia > Terriglobales > Acidobacteriaceae > Sulfotelmatobacter. The sequence goes on from CAWKNF010000027.1 coordinate 30,055, forward strand.
GAAGTTTTGATAGGCTTATTTTCGCTCCTTTGCAGCGTAATATTTCGGAAACTTACTTGAAATCCCCCGAGATGTATCAAGAGGATATTCAAAATCGCGGTGGAATCGCTTTGGAGATCGCCTTTTTCCAAATGAAGAACAAAGTCCCGTTGGTTTACGGAAGTCGATTCAATTTCACGATCTCGGGTAAGACAATTACGCTCCAGCGGCCAGAGCACGTGCCGCCCTGCGTTCTTCATCCTGAGTTGGGGACCATCGCTTGCGCAGTTATTGTGGGTCAAAAGGAAGCCATTTTCAGATACATGGCCAGTCATCACTGGGGCAGCAGCCTCATTGAAGATGCGCGGACATTTGTGGGTTGGAGATAGCAGCCAGACCACAATTCGTTAGTGGTCCCATTAATATCTTGGCCATTGATAGCGCGGGGCCATATTGGGTTAATGATGAGGAGAACTGCAAGGCGCAGGCCAAGTAAGCGCATCCTCAGTATTGGGTTAATGGGTCTGGTCCTCTGCTTTGGCACTTCTTTTGTCGAGTTCATCAGTAATTCTCGGACCAAATTTCTCAAACCATTCTTTGAGTTGCTCCAGCGTCACAGGCGGATTAGGGTCACCCATCGGCACACGATGCGTACTCCAGTACCAATACTTATCGCGTGATGCTGCGAGAAACTCGATATGCTCATTGACGTGAGGAGAATCCTCCCCCATTAACTTCGCTTCATAGATGTGGTAGGCAGTTCTCTTGACTCCCATTGTCAATGCTTGTGCTCTACGGGTGAGCCAAAACATCGGCTTATCCACTATCCCGATTGCGGCATAGCCAGGCATCGAAAGATTGTCCACCGCTCCATCTCCAGTGACTCCAAATAAATAAGGAAGTCCGTGTTTCTCAAATACACCGATCAAGAGATCAGCTTGAAAATCAAACTTCTGCCATTCCTCCAGCAACGGGCCTTCGTAGGCAGGAGATTTGACGGCGGTCGCCAGATCAAAGTTTCTGGGTGGCACTCCATAGCGGGGAAGAATTTCGAGTTCAAAAACAGATTTCTTATACGCATACACACACGCTGTCACACACTGGAGGCAATCGGTGTAGTCACGATCAGGGATAGGAAGATGCCTCAGACAATTCTCTATCATCGACGCAAGTTCGCTGGCGCGATCTATTCGGTTCGCCGCCGTCATGTAGAGTCCAATGTCCGGGTAGTGATGCATTTTGTGCAATCGCGGATGGGAGTCCGAATCACCAAACGAGCCCATAGTGTCAGAGATCATAAGGATGTGGGTTGGCCATCGCTTATGTTTGGCCCAATCTTCTTTTTCGGTAGCTAGTGCGGCGATTCCTATCGTCATCCAGTCCCACCACGGCCGCGGATTGCGCTATTTAGGCGCGGCCGTTTGCATTTTTCATGCCGTAAAGATGAACTCTTTCGCCCCTTTTGCCAAGTTAACTAAACTGACACGGGGCCTTTGGAAAATAGTCTTGGAAACTTGGGGACAGGCGAGACCGTTTGCCAGAGTAAATCGGTGAACGTCCCAAGGCCTGTCTCCCGGGTTTTCTCTTTGCGTCAGGAACCCGTGGTCACACGCTGGAAAAGCCCCAAATCTAGCTGTCCATGACTAGTTCTTCGGCCCACCGCGAGGATGCCTCTACGCACTCGTAGTAATGCTAGCGCAGTAGGGATCCTTCGACTCCATTTGTCGCGCGCTTCGCTCGCGACAAATTCCGCTCAGGATGACAGGCTTTCGATGGCAGGAATCAATGAGGTGCGGGCTGGCTGTTGTCTGGCGGCTTGGGTGTGGATGATTTGTCGTCCTTGAAAATCCCGGCAATCTTGCCGAAGAACCCTTTCTTCTTCTTGGGTTCCTGCGCTTCCTGGCCGGCGGCCAGCGTAGGCGGCGGCGCTTTCTCTCCGCCGCCGCCGAAGAGGCGATTGAAAAATCCCGCTACCGCGCCCTGCTGGTCGCAGGTCTCGCGCGGCTCCGTGCCGGCTATGAAGGCGGCTTCGTAATCGTCGGGACAGGTCGGCGTGGCCAGGCGGTTTGTGGCTTTGTCGAGTTGCACGTCGACCACGCCTGTCGGCTGGGTGAAGGTTTGCATACCGGAGTACTGCGGCAGGGCAGAGGCCTTCTTCATGAACTCGGTCCAGATGGGCGCGGCCGTCATCGCTCCGCTGAGACGCAGATCGCTGTAGTCGTCGTAACCCACCCACACCACGCACAACAAGTTGGAGGTGTATCCGGCGAACCAGCCATCGTGGGAACTGCCGGTCTTGCCTGCGGCCGGTGGAGTGAATCCGCGCAAGCGAACCGCCGTATAGCCGAGCCCGTTGTTGATCACACCTTCCATCATCCTGGTCATGACGTAGGCAATGCGGGGATCGAGCACCTGGCGCTCGTCAGTTTTGAAGTTCGCGATCACATCGCCATTGGCGTTGCGCACCGAGTTCACCAGGATCGGGGAAAGCCGCGTGCCGTTGTTGGCGAATGAAGTGTAGGCTGCCGCCATGTCGATGGGAGGAGCGTCGTAGGAACCCAGGGCCATGGCCGGTGTGGCCTTCACGGAAACGATTCCCGCCGACTTCGCCAGGTCGGCCACTTTGTCGTAGCCGACTTCCTCGGCGACCTTCACGGTCGCGTTGTTCAACGACATGGCCAGGGCATAGCGCAGGGTCACATCGCCGTGGTACTCCTCTTTATAGTTGCGCGGCTCGTAGATCTGATCTCCGTAGGCGAAGCTGGTCGGCGCATCGGTCACGGTGGAGGCGGGGGTGATGACCGTGGCTGAACCATCAAGCGCGGTATTCATGGCCGCGGCATAGACGAACGGCTTGAAAATGGAACCGGTCGGCCGCTTCGATAAGGCGTGATTCAACTGGCTCCAGCCGTAGTCTCTTCCGCCGACCAGCGCCAGCACCGCGCCGGTGTGCGGGTCGAGCGCGACCAACGCCACTTGCGCTTGCGGGCCGGGCGCAACCTGCGTCTCCACTTTCTTGCCCACCTTCACCTTCTTGGTGCGCATCTTGGTGACTTGCTCATCCACCAGCTTGATGCCCATCTCGACCGCCTGCGCCGCCGCCTTCTGCAGATCGGGATCGAGCGTGGTGTAAATCCGGTAGGACTGATCGTTCAAATCGTGTTCGCTGAACTTGTTGATCAGCGTGTCGCGGACCATGTCGACGAAATACGGCGCGTCGCTGGCCTCCACGTTCGGGGGCGCCAACTTCAGCGGCACTGCCTTGGCTTTCTCCGCCTGCTCCCGGGTGATGGCGTGGGTTTCCACCATCGAATCGAGCACCAGGTTGCGACGCTCCAGCGCGCGCTCGGGATGCCGGTAGGGAGACAAGCGGCTTGGCCCCTGAATGATGCCCGCCAGCAACGCCGCTTCGGGCAGTGTGATGTCTTTCAAGTCTTTATTGAAATAGGCGCGCGAGGCCTCGGCAAAGCCGCTGATGGCAAACGATCCGCGCTGCCCCAGGTTTACCCAGTTGCCGTAGAACTCAAAGATTTGCTGCTTGCTGAACTTCTGTTCCAGCTCCTCGGCAATCAGCATCTCCGTTAGCTTGCGCCTTACGGTTTTTTCCGGCGTCAGGAAGAAGCCGCGCGAAAGCTGCATGGTGATGGTCGAGCCGCCTTGCTCGTGCCGTTGCCGCGTCAGATCGATCCACCCCGCCTCGAACATGCGGATGAAGTTCACGCCGCTGTGCTCGAAGAAACGCCGGTCTTCGATCGCCAGCACGGCATCGACCATCACCTTGGGGATGTCGGTGTACTTCACCACCTGACGTTTGGAACGCTGCTCCGAGTCGAACAGCGCGGTGACCAGTTGCGGCTCCAATTCGTAAGCGAAAAGGTCATTGCCGCGGCTGGTGATCTGGCTGACCTGCCCACCCTGAATGACGATGTGGGCCGCTTCCGGACTGTGGTAGCTCTCCGGCCCCGGCGTGATTTCGATTCCATCTTTCACCAGGCGAAAGCTGCCGAGTTCCGACTGGCCTTCCTTATCGGAATAGCCGGCACGGCGCAGCGAGGCGGCGATTTCCTTGGCCTCCATCTTGTCGCCGGCGTGCAGGGTCCGGGGCAGGGCATAGATTTTGGCCGAATTGCTGAAGACGGGCGACCGGAAGCGTTGCTGGATAATGCGGTCGTATTTTATATAGAAGTAGCAAAGAAATCCGCCGACGCCGATGGCCAATGCCAGGAAGACGACCAGCGCGGCTCGAATGACGGGATCGCGGGGCAGGCCACGCCATCCTATGGCGCTTTTGCCTCCGCTCTTCGGGATTTTGATCTTAATGGCCACGTTTCGAGTCGCACGCTTGCCGTAAAAACTTCCTGGTGGTCAGACGATGTGATGCATCAAAAGGTTTGAACCGCTTGCTCCCTTTGATGGTGCCCTGCCGCGTTTTCAAGAATACGCAATTGTCAGGATGCGGTGCCTTCCATTGTACCGCCCCGCCCGCAAAGAAAAAGAGACCCGCGGTTCATGCGGGTCTCTAAGGTGCCAATAGCTGCTCTTATTGCGGGTCAGTCACCACAAAGAAGCCGCCGTTCGTCAAAGTCAGAGTCGAAGTCGGTTCAGTAAGAGCGCCGCCCGATCCCACATCGAAGGCTCCTATTTGAAATGTGGTCGTGCCGGCGTTATCAATGCCTCCGTAAATGAATAGAAAACTGCCGCTTTGGTCGAATTCTCCCTCATCACCCACCGCCGCATTGCTGAAAGGTGAAGTGCTCAGGGCGGTAAGAGTCCCCGTAGAGCCCAGTGAGAAGCCATCGACGGGGTTGAACCCCAAGGCCGAATCCTCAATGCCAAAGGAGTAGACGAGATTTCCATTCGTGTTCGACTGCACGGCGATGCCTAGGGGCGAGTTAGCGCCAGTGGAGACCGAACCCAGCGGGGTGATTGCGCCGGCGCTCGCTCCCGAGTTCGTAATGCTGAAAACGTAGAGAAAGTCGTTATCGATGCCGTTCACCGCCACGCTCTGGCCGGTGGTGCCGATCAAGTACTTTCCGGTGGAGTCGCCCTGCACCTGCCACATATTATCGGAGGGGCTGGCGAAGGGGCTGCCCGGCACGGCCGCCAGTGTGCAAGTGCTCCCGGCAGTAGCACAAGTGCTGCCGATGACGTAGGCCGCGATCTCGGACCCAGTATGACCGCTGGCATTGGTGATGTAGAGATAATTTCCCAGACCGTCCGTCGCCAGGTTCCCGCCGAACGGAGCGGAAAATGGAGAGCCGGTGGCCGCAGTCAAAGCTCCGCCGCTGCCGATCTGGTACACGTAAATGTTGCCCGTGAATGTCGAGAAAAACAGAAGAGTCCCCGCCGGGTTGACCGTGATGCTCTGGGTGCCGAATCCGGCCGGCACCAAACCCATGAACGGCGCGGCATAAGGGCTTCCGCTCACCGCAGTCAAGTTGCCATCAGTTCCGATCAACCAGCCATAAATCGTGTTTGTCGATCCGAATCCGGTATACAGGTATTTTGCTTGCGCTACAACCATGCCCACGCCGCTGTCATTCAGTGGAGTCGCAGGCGCGGTATAGCTGGGAGTGGCCCCGAACGTGGACGCAGTCGTGTTCAGGGTATAGCCGTCGATCGTGCCGGTGGTGCTCGTGCCCGTCGCATCCGCGACGAAGACAAACGCGGCGGTCGCGCTGCCGCCTCCGCCGCCGCCCAAACTAGGAGGACCGGAGGACGTGCAGGTGGAACTGCCGAACCCGGCGCCGCATGTGTAATGACCGCAACTGGCCAGTCCCATCACGGCCAAGCCCGCCACCAGCATTAGAAACCCTCGAACTCGCATCGTCATGAACTGCCTCCGCCTGAGCTTTACTTTTCGTTACTTTCCGTTCTTGGAAAGGCGCAAATCTGGATTTCGGTCGAACCTCTGGAACCAGCCACCTTGCGAGGCCCGCTGGCTGCGCGGCCCTAAGAAAACTCTCACCTGTGGGCGATCTTAGGAGGAAGGTAACGCGACGGCAAGGTTACGAATGTCACTGGCAGGAAGAACAGTGTTTCAATGGCCACTGGTCGGTGGTCGGTTAATGCCCGATCGTCAGTAGCAATGCAGCCGCGGTTCTACTGCCGCTGATCACTGATCGCTGATCGCTATTTATTTGTTTCCGCTGTTGGGATTGAAGTGCATGTCGAAGGAATAAAACGGCAGGCTGATCGTCACCGAATAGTCCGCCGCGACGTAAAGGGCCGACATGCCGGGCGTATTGATCCGCTGCACTGTGACCTGCTTCGGCTCGATTGGCAGGTTCTGTTCCTTGACCTTCCGCATCACGTCGTTGCGGACGTCTTCGTCAGTTTTTTGCAAGTTGCCGCTGTCCATCAGCGAAACATTCCTGAGGTCGTCGGTAAAACTGTAATTGGCCATCATGGGCGGAGCTACTTCAAAGCAGCCAACCACTACGAAGAGAATCGCGAGAAATCCAACCAGTGCTTTAATGGTTCCCATAGACTCGAAACTGTGCTGCCCGGCCGCGGCGCAAGTTTCAGGCCCTGGCTGGCAGCACTCCTTGAAAATATTTCACTACCGCCGCGATCCTAACATCGCGCACTTCCCGAGTCGAGCGTAGAACCACTTCCACAGTACCTTCGGTAACCTTGTTCCCGACGGTGATTCTAAAGGGGATACCGACCAAATCCGCGTCCTTGAACTTCACTCCGGGGCGCTCGTTGCGGTCGTCGAGGATCACGTCAAATCCCGCAGCTTCTAAACGCGTTCCAATGTCAACGGCCGCCTTCAGCAGACTCTCATCCTTCACATTGGTAGGGGTAACCACAATTTCAAAGGGCGCGATCGTTGGCGGCAGCCAGAAGCCGTTCTCGTCGTTGCTCTGCTCGACCGCCGCCGTCAGAATGCGCTCAATCCCAATGCCGTAACTGCCCATGATCGGCGTGACTTCCTTCCCGTTTTTGTCGAGGACGCGCGCACCCATCGACTCCGAATAGCGGTGGCCGAGTTTGAAGATGTGCCCGATCTCGACGGCCGTATCGATGCGCAACGAGTTGCCGCAATTCGGACAACCTTCGCCAGCGGTGACGGCGCGCAGATCGGCGTAGGCGGTCGGATGAAAGTCCTTCCCCGGCGTGAGATTCTTCAGGTGATAATCCTCTTTGTTCGCGCCCGCAATCAGGTTGGTGCGCCCCTCGAGAGCCTTGTCCACCAAAAGAACTGGAAGCGCGGGATCCTTCTTCAAGTCCTTCGCCCACTCAATCCCCACCGGTCCCAAATATCCCGCAGGAGAATGGAACAGCGCCCTGATCTCGCCCTCCTCCATGGGTCGCGTGGCCACTGCAACCGTGGCATTGAGCTTCGCCTCATTCAGTTGCTGATCGCCGCGCATCAGCACCACAATTGCCCGCGATCTGGTCCTTCCGGTCTTCTCATCTTTCTTATTCGCGCCCTGCTTATCCGACACCATTTCGTCGGTCATCAAAGCCAGCGTCTTGATCTTGTTCTTCGGCGAGACCCCAAGAAACCGCGCGACATCTTCAATCGTTTTCTGCCCCGGAGTATGCACTTCGAGCGGCTTGCCATCACCCTCGGGCTTCGAGTCTTCAACAGCCTCCAACTTCGAAGTCGCTTTCTCCATGTTCGCCGCGTAATTGCAGCCATCGCAGCTGACGATCTGATCTTCTCCCGCCGGCGTGCGCACCATGAACTCGTGCGATTCCTTGCCGCCCATCGCTCCCGAATCTGCCTCCACCACCATGTACTTCAGCCCGCAGCGGTCGAAGATGCGGCAGTAAGTGTCGTAATGCTTCTTGTAGGAAACGTCGAGGCCGGCCGGGTCGATGTCGAATGAATACGCGTCCTTCATCATGAACTGCCGCACCCGCAAGAGGCCGGACTTCGGCCGCGGTTCATCGCGAAACTTCGGAGCGATCTGGTACCAGATCTGCGGCAACTGTTTGTAGCTGCGCAGTTCCTTCATCGCGATGGAGGTCATCACTTCTTCTGCGGTAAAGCCCAGAGCGAGGTCGGCGCCTTTGCGGTCTTTCAGTTTAAACAGATTGTCGCCCATCAAAGCCCAGCGCCCGCTCGCCTCCCAAATCTCGCGCGGATGCAGCAACGGCAGATAAAACTCCTGACCGATCCGGTCCATCTCCTCGCGGACGATGCCCATGATCTTGTTGAACGACCGGTTGCCGAGAAAAAGATACGAGTAAATTCCCGCCGCCAGTTGGCGAATGTAGCCAGCCCGCACCAGAAACTTGTGGCTGGCCACTTCAGCGTCCGCCGGGGCTTCGCGCAGGGTGGGAATAAAGAGTTCTGACCATCGATGCATAAGGTTGAGTACCTAGTACCGAGTTGCGAGAGCGAGTCAGAGCACCCGCTGATTCGTTAGTAGAATTAATTATTGTAGCAGCGAGTTTCTTTGACTGGCTTCCTGCGCCTGCTAGAATGATTGGAGTCCCATGGCTAAAGCTCGTTACCGCTACAACATCATGTTACGTCCCGAACCTGAGGGCGGCTACACTGCGCTGGTTCCGGCCCTGCCGGGTTGCGTCACTTACGGCCGCACCGTGGATGAAGCTCGCGAAATGGCTAGAGACGCTATCTCCGGCTACATCGCCAGCCTCCGCAAACACAACGATCCTGTTCCAACCGACGACAACACGCTGGTCGCTTCCCTGGATTTGGAGTATTCGCGCTGAGAAATTCGTGCCATCAAATTAATGTATGGCAAAACTACCCGCCGTCAAACCACGTCAAGTGGTTCGTTTTCTGGAGCAAAACGGTTTCGTTCTCGATCACACTTCCGGCAGCCACTGCATTTTCTACCATCCATCTTCTCGCCGCCGGGCGGTAGTCCCTAGCCACAATCGCGACTTGCCGAAAGGCACTCTCATGTCACTGTTGAGGGAAGCAGGCTTCGCGCGCGAGGAACTGATCGAGTTTCTGGCTGGGCGATAATGAGCTGTCTCACTCGGGATGCCCGGGAGGCGCTTTCTAAGAAGTCAGCTGCCTCAGAATTTCCTTCCCTAACTTCTGCGTCTCCCCGAAAAACTTCTGATACTCGATGAATAGCCGGTTCAACTCCAGAGCTTTGTCGGTTGAGGGATGCTTGCGCAGAATCATGTCACGCACATGCACCGGGTTCGGCAGGGTTGCGTCTTCGGTCAGTTCTTCCAGGGCAGTATTGGGATCGTAGTGATACATGCAGATATTGTAGCGCCGCCGTCTCGGCGGCTGTCGGGAGGGCGTCCCGCCCTCCCTGCCGAGGGTTAAGCAAGAAGCCGGCGGGACGCCGGCGCTACACCAACTCGGTACCCCACAGATCGTGCAGGTGCACGATCCCTTCAAGCTTCTCCTTGCCACTAACCACCATCAGCGAAGTAATCTTTTTCTCTTCCATCAACGCCAGCGCGGTCGCGGCGAACTCCCCGGCGGTAATCGTCTTCGGATTCTTCGTCATAGCCTCGCCCGCTGATAGATCCATCACATCTTTCCCGCGCTTTTCGAGCAGCCGCCGCAAGTCTCCGTCGCTGATGACGCCCACCAGCCGCTCGCCTTCCACCACCGCCGCCACGCCCAGTTTCTTGCGCGACATTTCGTAGATCACCTCCGGCATTTTCGTTTGCGGTGTCACGCGCGGCAGCGCCTCGCCCGAGTGCATCAGCGACTCCACCCGAGCTAGTCTTTTCCCTAACTTCCCTCCCGGATGCAGGTTGGCAAAATCTTCTTCCTTAAACCCGCGCTTCTCGCTGAGCGTAACCGCCAGCGCATCGCCCAGCGCCAGCATCGTCGTGGTCGAAGCCGTCGGAGCCAGCCCCAGCGAACACGCCTCCTCCGCAATCGAACAATCCAGAGCCACGTCGGCAGCCGCGGCTAAAGTGGACGCTCGCGCGGAAGATAACCCAGACGCTTCATCCCCGGTCATCGCAATCAGCGGCACCCGCAGCCGTTTGATCGTGGCCAGCAGCGCCAGAATCTCCTCCGTCTCTCCCGAAGCCGAGAGCGCCATCACCACATCGCCGCGCACTATCATCCCCAAATCGCCGTGCACCGCGTCCACCGGATGCAGATACAACGCGGGAGTGCCCGTCGAACTCAGCGTTGCCGCGATCTTGCGCGCGATCAGCCCGCTCTTCCCCATCCCCGTGACCACCACGCGTCCCGCGCACGAGAACATCAAGTCCACGGCGTGCTGAAAAGCCGCCGCCATGGTCCCGCCAATGCGGTCCGCCAGCGCGCGCAGCGCCTCGGCTTCAATGCGCACCACGTTCTCGCCAATATTTCTCATGAAGGAAGAATGTTACCAGAAGGAAAAAATCGATGATGATGTTGACGGAGGCCACGAGAAGACACTTGCAGCCTCTATTCGAGAGGATACGAATTCTCGCCCCACGGGATATCGATTTTAGGGTTACATGTCTTGCTTTTTATTGAGAGGGTCGAAATGCCGGACTTTTTCCCCGCGATGGCGGGCGTGGTCACCGAAAAATACGAGCCGTCACCCTCCGCCTTGGCTGGATCATGATGCTTTTCATCGTAACTGGCCGCATCTAGGATTAAATCCTCACTCGGCTGGAATCCTGTGCCCTGAACAAATACCAGCGCTCCGTTGGGAAGACCAAGGACCGATTCCAGCCGGCAGCCGTTGTCCGTGGCGGCGTTTGGGAAACGGAATCAGGGAGACGGCTGCTTTAAACTGACCGTCCTGAGATACTAAGGCGATGCGTTTTGGCTCGCTCTTGGATACGGAGAAAGACAGTCCAACGATATCGCCTGGACCGTTTCCCTTGCAGGTTCCCGCGCGACCCTCGCAAATAGCCTTGCCCTCGGCATCAAGGCTGACACCTTCGAGGTCCTTAACTATGGATCCGTCCATTCTGACTTCAAACAAATCATAAAGCGAGTTCTTGGGAAGGCCGGTTGTATAAAAAACGTAGTTGATGAGAGTGTGGTCAGCGGCTCGCGTTCGATCAATCTCCTTCGAAGACAATGTCACCCCTGGACTATTCATGGCCTTGACGAAGATCCGCTGAATGTTCGCAAGCTTCTGGATTTTGCTGAGCTGGTCCGGCGTGAGTTGCTGAACGTTGGCAGGGCCACCGGTTGATTGCTTCACCGTCACGCCACGCCGGATTGGGAGACAACCTCCGTTGTCAGCAAGACGACGGCTGCAAGAAGCCGCGCGCAGCGGATTATCTTCACAAGACCTCCGACGGGACCGAAGATTACCGCAATTAATGTCCACTGGATGCGCGACCGGCTCCAAGGACCGCATCGCTCAATCAGAAGTGATCCTCACTGGCCCGCGGCTGCACTGGCTTCTGCCCCAGCACAGCCAGCCCCTTGGCCTGGATGATCCGGTCCCACGGGCCCGCCTGCCAGTTGTCCCGGAGCTTCGCCGGATGCTTCCACGGCGGCAGGGAGAGCATCAGATTTTTCCCCATCGAGTGCAGGTAAGGCTCATACATCGATCGCAGCTTGTCCAGCTTTTGCCGCGCTTCATCTCCGGTTCGCAATTTCAATCCAGCGGCCGCCAGCGTCTCTCGCAGGGCGTCGAAATCGGCGTCTGTCAGCCGTTCCGCCGCCGCGGGATCGTAGCGCGCATTCACCACCTGCGCCAGATCCACGGCCGCGTGCCGCGCCATGGCGAAAGTCAGCCGCGCTTGCCCGGGATGAATCCCTTCGATCCCGGTGATCACCAGCGAAGTCACGTCCAGCATGGTCATCAGCGCTCCCAACCACGACTGGTTGCTATGCTGCGAGCGAAAGAAACTCAACACCGGATAAGAAATGTGGCTCTCCAGCAGTTCCCCCGCCCAGCGCTCCCAGTCTCGCAGACATCCATCGAAAACTAATTGATCGATGGCCGGATTCTCGGTGGTGCCCGCCAGCCGCACCAGCATCTCGGCCGCGGTCGGTGGCGATCCGGCGCGCGCGTCCAGCATTGAGATCTGAATCTCGCGCCGCGAAAACGAAGCGTACACCACCGGCAAATAACCGATCACCACGCCGAGAAACGCAAAGCCCATTCCCGCTTCGATTACCGACAGCGCGCGCGCCAGACTCGACGTTGGCAGAATGTCGCCATAGCCCAGCGTGAAGAACGTCTGGCCGCTGTGGTAGATGATCCTGCCAAACGTGATTGGCTCGTGGCTGAGTTGTTCGTGCCCGCCGATGCCATACTGCAGCAGTGCAAATCCGAGGATCAGGGTCGCGGCCCAAAATTCCAGCAGCAGAATCAGCGACAGCGGCCCGAAGTATCCCAGAAAATTTTGCTGCCGCGAAGGTGTCCCGATGCGCCCCGCGATCTTCCTCCACGGAATCCAGGTGCGCCGGTAGAACCATGCCGTCAGCCGGAAGTGCCGGGTCACGCGCCGTGGCAGCACCACGGTTTCAAACGCATCCAACAGCACCATGAGGATGATGACAATGCCCAGGATAACCGCGGGAATGCTGTTGTGAAAGGTCATGCCGGATTCTCAAATGGGCTTCGGGCTTCGTCGAAATCTTTTACTGAACTTGCCAGGCGATTGGATCGGAACCTATGGTTTGGCCGAAGCCCGAAAGCCGAAGCCCGCCTACTGCGGCTTAGGCTGTGCTGGCACGGGCTGTGCCGGTGTCGTGGCCGGAGTCGTTGTGGCCGCCGGCTTCTTCGCCACCGGCTTCTTTTTCACCGGCGGCTTCTTCGCCGGCTCGTTATCATCCACCACAATTTTCTTCGGAGGCTCGACCGGAACCGCCGCCTGCGCCGTCTTCAGTTCCGTACGCAGGCGGACAATCTCCTGCTCCTTCGAAGCCGCCAGGTTCTCCAGGCGCTCGGCCACCTGCTTCCGCGTTGCCTCAAAGTTGTTCAGATCGGTCGACAGCGCCTGCAGATCGTCTTTCGACCCGAACGCTCCTGTCGATTCGGCCACACTGCCCAGCACATCGTACAAGGCGTCTAGATTCCGGTACAGTTTGAAGGTCGCGGTCATATCTTCGGGCGCATTGCGCAACTGCGCAATGATCGCCGGCAAAGCATTCTGCAGATTGCGCTGAATCGAATCCACATTGCCCAGCGCCTGCTTCTTCGTACCGCCGTCGGTTTTCCAACGCTCAATTCGCAGTTTCAAGAGGTCGCCCTGCGTGGTCTTCGCAGTGGCCTCCAGTTGTGCCAGCAACCCGTTCACTTGCGTTACCGACGCGTAAGAAACCGCCGCGCCCTGCGGCGCTGGCGCCGCGGAAGCGACGCTTCCCTGCGCCGAATATTGCGGATCTGCATGCGCGGCAGGCGGCGTGGCCGCAGCAGACTGGCTGAATGCTGCCCCGGTCCACAACACGAAAGACAGCCCAAAGGAAAGAGAATAAGAGAGGATGAGTTTGAGGTTCATTGTTTGTAATCTGTTTGAAGACGGCGGCGTGCAACAGAATATCGACAAGCCGAGGATACTACAAGCCGCGTTCTTTCGTGGGTTCTTTGAGATTCCGTGAAGCCCCTTCATGAGTGCGACCGATGTTTCACTACTTGAGCAGTTTCGCTTGACAGTCGACGAGCAAGAGAGCAATATTTTGCCTGTATTAAACGCATTTAATAGGCCGGTTTCCGCGCGGCCAGGAGCAAGCCATGGCGCCTCCCAGTTCTCGTCCTTCGATCCGCTTCCGACTCGTTCCAATTGTCGGCGCTTTACTCGCTTTGCTTGCCTACACCCGGCCCGCTCGGGGGCAATCTGCGTACGTGCGCGTCAGCCAGGTCGGCTATGAATCCGGTGAGACGCCGTTTCGAGCGTACCTGATGTCCACGGTAGAGGAAGGCGGAGTAAGTTTCGCAGTGGTCAACTCGAAAGGTGCCACCTCCTATTCTGGCCATGTCGGCGCCTTGCTGGGCACGTGGAGCCACAGTCCAAAAGCAAGTTATGACATTTACGCTCTCGATTTCACGGTTCCGGGAGGCGAGACCTACGCCATTTCGGTGTCCGGACCGGCGCACGCAACTTCCCCGTCTTTCGCGGTAGACGCGCCGGAAACGCTCTATTCCGGTTTGCTCCTGAACACTCTGTTCTTCTATGAAACGGAGCGTGATGGGCCGAACTTTATCCGCAACGCGCTGCGCCCGGAACCCGGACACCTCAAAGACAAGAATGCGCGCGTTTACGAAACGCCTCCGCTCGACGGCAACGACTTTATCGTTGACGTGCCGCCAATCTCGCCATTGGTACCGGCGAAGCTCCCGAATATCGACGCCACTGGCGGCTGGTGGGACGCTGGCGACTATGTGAAATACGTCGAAACGCTCAGCTATACGACCGCGCTGATGGAGATCGGAATTCGCGACTTTCCGAATCAGATGGGCGCAGGCGCTCCAATGCATCCTCCGGCGCCGCCAGCCTCTGTTTCCTTTGCCGGCAGGAGCGGATCGGGAGCGCTCGCGTCCTCCGACTTCACTGGCGAAGCGAGGTTTGGGATCGACTGGCTGATGAAGATGTGGAATGACAAAACGCAAACCTTGTACTACCAGGTGGATAACACTCAGGACTGGGATTATTACGGTGAGGGCGATCCCAGTTCAGCGACCGGCAACTGTGGCGGAACCTATGCGACGCCTTACTGTTTGATCACCGAGTACGACATCTGGACCCTTCCCCAGGCTGCCGACAACTTCGAGCAAGCCGGAGATCCCGAGCCTTGCGACCCGTACACCACGTTCTTCATCTGCTATCGCGCGGTGTTCGTTGCCGGCCCCGCGGGTTCGCCCATCAGCCCGAATCTGGGCGGCCGTCTGGCAGCGGACTTTGCGCTGTGCTACCAGCTCAACCGGGCTGCGGATCCTTCTCTGGCAAATCAGTGCCTGAAGAATGCCGAGGACATTTTTTCGCTCGCGGACACCTCATATCCAGACCCGGCGCCTACAGCAGGTTCGGGCACGTGCGCCAACTGCCTGCTGACCATTACTCCATTTGACGGCTATCCCGAAAACGTGTGGGAAGACGATATGGAACTGGGCGCAACCGAACTGTACTTTGCACTGCAATCGGCTGGAGGAACCGAGAACCTGCCGGCCGGGCTGCTGCACACCAATCCCATGGACTATCTACGACAGGCGGCGCAGTATGCCAGGAATTACGTCACTAACATCTACGACACAGGGAACACAGACACGCTGAATCTGTACGACGTAAGCGGCCTGGCGCACTTCGAACTGTATCGGGCGTTGGAAATGGCGGGAAATCCGGGCGGCTTGCCAGTCTCGCAATCGAGCATTCGCAATCAACTGTTGCGGCAGGTGAATGACGCGATCACCAAGGCGGGCAACGACTCCTGGGGATTCGGTTACCCGTGGAGTTACGGCGACACCACCTCGCACGGCGCCGGTTTGTCGGTGATGGCCAGCGAAGCGTATTCCCTCACTCAGTCCAAGAATTACGAAATTTACTCGCAAAGATGGCTGGCCAACATTCTCGGGGCGAATTCCTGGGGCTCGTCGTTTATTGTGGGCGACGGGAGCACGTTTCCAAATTGCATCCAGCACCAGGTGGCCAACCTGGCGGGCGCGCTGAATGGGACCTCCGGGGGTATTCCAGTGCTTTGGGGCGCGGCTACTGAAGGTCCAGCCGGCTCTGCCACTTCAGGCGTAGTCGATGGCATGATTTTGTGTCCGGCAAACGGGTTGGACACGTTCGGCAAGTTCAACGGAAACAACGGCGCTTTTAACGCCTCCCAGGTAGCGGTGTATCGGGACAACATGCAGTCCTTCAGCACCACCGAACCGGCGATCGACCTCACAGCGACATCGTTTCTCATGTGGTCCTGGAGAATGGCGCAGCAACCCAGCTTCTGACACAGATCGAAGTATCAAGATGCCAGGATTTTGCAAGCCGGAACTCGATTGTTTTCCATCCCACCGAGCCCTATAATTCTCGCCTCAAGCTGGGGAGGGTTCAATACGGCGGTCTCTAACCGAGTTCCATCCACTGCGAGCAACCCACCCTCACGCGACGCGAAAAAGTATGGCGGGTTGGACTTTCGCGTCTATCTGGATCTGAAGAACGCAATCCATCGCTACCTGCTGAATAAGGTGGACCTCGAAAGAGTTGCTGCGCCGGACCACCAGACCCGGGAGCAGGTGTTGGCAGTGATTCAGGATGCCGTGGCGCAAGTCAAGGCACCTCTCAGTGAGCCTGAAAGAGAGCGCTTATCGCTCGAGATCCTGGATGAAGTCTTCGGCCTGGGGCCGCTTGCGCCATTGCTGCAAGACCCTACGGTCAGCGACATTTTGGTGAACGGCGCTAAAGAAGTTTACGTGGAGCGCGCCGGCATTCTGGAAGAGACCAAAATCATCTTCAAGGATGACGCGCACCTGTTGCGCATCATCAATAAGATTGTTTCCGCCGTCGGACGGCGCTTGGATGAATCCTCGCCCATGGTGGACGCTCGACTCGCCGACGGATCTCGCGTCAATGCAATCATTCCGCCCCTCGCGATTGACGGTCCGCATCTTTCGGTCCGGCGTTTTGGCCACATTCCGATCACCGAAGAGAACCTCCTGGCCAATCAGACTCTGACTGCGCCGATGCTCGCGTTGTTGAAGGCTGCCGTGGCGGCACGTCTTAACATCGTGATTTCCGGCGGGACGGGCGCCGGAAAGACCACGCTGTTGAATGTGCTCTCCGGTTACATTTCGTCCAAAGAACGTATCGTCACGATCGAAGACTCGGCGGAACTGCAACTGAAGCAACGCCACGTCGTCCGCCTGGAATGCCGGCCCGCCGATGCCGATGGCAAGGGCGCAGTTCATGCCCGGCAACTCGTGATTAACAGCTTGAGGATGCGTCCCAACCGGATCATCGTCGGCGAGGTGCGCGGCGACGAAGCTCTCGATATGCTGCAAGCGATGAACACCGGCCATGACGGATCAATGACCACGGTCCACGCCAACGCTCCCCGCGACGCTCTTACCCGCATGGAAACCATGGCGATAATGACGAACTTGAACCTGCCCGAAAAAGCCATTCGAAAGCAGATCGCGTCAGCGGTTTCCCTGGTTGTTCAGATGGAACGCTTCAGCGACGGAACGCGCCGTCTGACCCATATCTCAGAAATCACCGGCATGGAAGGTGACGTGGTCAGCATGCAGAATCTATTTGTGTTTGAGCAGCAGGGAGTTTCGTCCGAGGGGCGCGTGCTCGGAGCTTTCAATGCCGAGGGCATCAGGCCCAAGTTCGCCGAGAAACTCAAAGCCGCCGGCTTCGACCTGCCGATAAGTATGTTTGACCAGCCCGGCAAACATTGGAAGTAAGCGGCGAAGATCATGCGCTACAGCAGCTAACGTAATGCGGCGCCTTTGCCATGCCGCAACTGTCTTCTGGACGACATTCATGTAGCTATCCATAGCTTGTTTCACCTGCCTGCCGAGTCGAAGGCTCGAATAACTTCCGGTTGGCCGACAAACCAATACCGATCAGGATCAACTCTTAATTGGGTAGTTTGCTCAGAGACAGGGTGGTACCGGTGTCCTTGACACTTAGTTTGCGGGCCCAGCAAACAGTAGCAGATTGCCATCCGGATCCTTGACGACGAAATTCCTGGCGCCCCAAGGCTGCTTTTTCAGCATCTGGTGAAAGGCAACACCAGCGGACTGAAACTCAAGAAACAGCAGCTTGATCTCGTCCGCTGTAGCGACGGTCATAGACACCGACAACAGTTCCTCCCGATCGCGAACCGTCGACTCGATTACTGATCGCTCGACGCATCTTAGATTGAGACGCGCCGCGTCGCGGCTCACCTGGGCATAGTAGGGAGGTTTGCCGTAACTGAATACCAGCGAAAAGCCTAACTTCTCACGGAAAAAGTCGCATGACCTCTTGATATCGGCGACGAACAGTTGCGGCTCTGCACCGACAATCGTTGCTTTGGATGGCGTTGATTTGGATGACGATGATTTCACCTTGCGCGACATGGTCGAAAGTCCGGTTTTCAGGGCCTGCCAACTATCGAAGCCTTGCTGTCTTGCGACCATTTCTTGCGCATCGCTGAGCTTAAAGCTTGCTGCAAGAATCTCGGAGTCGGGCATATTCAGGAAACGAGGCAAATGCCCGCGGATTTGTACGGCGACGGGATAGTGCCGTTCGCGATGCCACCGCAATATGAGCTTGGCTTGCTTTTTGAGGTTTTCTAGATTGGGCATGTAGACCTCCACGATGAGATCGTAGGTGGGCATTGCCCTTCGGCGACGTGCCGTTGCATCCTACATGCGCAAATTGCAGTATCTGCGACCGTGTCAGCGGTTGTCAATTGAGAAACGACGCTGCGCCACACGTTGTTGGGCCGTACGGACGCATTTTGTCGGATCACCGGCAAACCGGATGTAAGCGGCGCACGACACACGTTCCGCTCAAACTAGAAATCGACGATAATATCTATTAACAGCCAAATACCCGCGCATCAAAGAGAAGTATGCCCCGAGCAAACACAACATCGCCATCCCGTCGCGCGTTCCTCTTTACCGCCATCACTCTGGCAGTGCTCGGTCTCGCACTCCACGCCCCGGCGCAGGACCTCGCCAAGCGTCTGATCCTTAAAGACGGCTCCTATCAACTGGTCACCCGCTACGAGGTGAAAGGCGACCGCGTCCGCTACCAGAGCGCCGAGCGCAACGAGTGGGAGGAACTTCCCGCTTCGCTGGTGGATTGGCCGGCCACCGAAAAATACGAGAAAGACCGTGCTACCTCCGCCATTCCCGAGGCCGCCGCTCTGGACAAAGAGAAAGACAAGGAAAGAGAAGCCGAATCGTCCCATCTTCCGCAAGTCGCTCCCGGACTGCGCCTCCCGGAAGATTCCGGCGTCTTCCTTCTGGATAATTTTCAAGGCCAGCCGCAAGTCGTCGAAATGCAACAAACCGAGGGCGACATTAACCGCAACACCCGGGGCAACATTCTTCGCGGACCCCTCAGCCCCATCGCCAGCAACAAACAGTCCGTGGAACTCGAAGGCGAACACGCGGCCCTGCACGTCCACGTAGCCGTGCCTTCCATCTACATTAATGTCGACGAAGAAGACCGCAGGCTGCCCCCGAGCGGCGAAACCGCGTCTGCACAGATGTCTCAGCCCAGTCTCGATGCTCCACGCGCCGAGCAGCAACACCCCCAGGAGCCGCAGAAACCCGAGCAACCCATTGTTCCTTTCAATCGCTTCCACATCGTGCGCACAAAAGTAAAAAGCGGCAAGCGCGTCGTCAGTGATCTCAAGCGCAACGCCGCCGGCAAGGCCAGCCAGGATCAGGATTTCGTTAGCACCACCATCGACCGAATCAGCGGCGGATGGCTCAAGCTAACTCCCACCCACGACCTCGAACCCGGCGAATACGCCCTGGTCGAAATCCAGGGCAACGAAGGCATGAACCTCTACCTTTGGGACTTCAGCGTGAACCCCAACGGCCCTCCCAACGCCAACCCATGGAAGCCGGATGTGAAGCCAGCGGAATTGCAGAAGCTCAAGGAGAATCTGTAGTCCTGTGAGCAAAAAATCATGCCGATGAAAAACCCGCCGCACCCCGGACGCAGCATTCGAACCGCGTGCCTTGAACCCTTGGGCCTTTCCGTCACGGAGGGAGCGGAGGTCCTTGGCGTCACCCGGCAGACCTTCAACAACGTCCTCCACGGCAAGTCGGGGATCAGCCCCCAGATGGCGATCCGTCTCTCAAAGGCATTTGGCAGGACGCCGGAGACGTGGCTACGGATGCAGCTTGCCTATGATCTCGCGCAGGCTAGAAAAGAAGAGGGCAAAATCAAGGTCCGCCGCCAGCATGCGCCCCAGGAACTACACGCGCAGTGAGGAGTTTTGGAAAAAATGCTGGTGATCATCTTCCGGCCGGACGGCTGAGGGCTTCAAACCAGAAGCTAAGAGCTAGAAACTAGAAGCCGCTTTCCTACTTCATCAATCCCCGCTGCGCAATCCCAATATTGTCCCGGGTCGTGTTCTTCACCAGATACATCATCTCGTCGGCCTGCCGGATGATGTCGTGCGCGTCGCGCGCATCGTGCGGATAGGTCGCCAGCCCGATGGAAGCGCTCACATTCAAATTCATTCCTTCGTCGTGGCAGAAACCGGTGGCGCGTAGCGCTTCACGCAACCGCTTGGCCACCACCAGCGCCTGATCCTTGCCCGTCTGCGGCAGCAGGACCACGAACTCGTCGCCTCCGTAACGGAAGGCATAGTCAATCAACCGCAGTTGCGCTTTTACCAGGTTCCCAATTTCCGCCAGCAGCCTGCTGCCTACCAGGTGCCCGTGCGTATCGTTGACCACCTTGAAGCGGTCGAGGTCGATGAACAGCACGCTGAACTCGTAGCCGAAACGCGACGAGCGGTAAACCTCGGTCTCCAGCGTTTTGTACAAGTGCCGCGCGTTGTAGAGTCCGGTGCAGTCGTCAGTGATCGTCAGTTCCTGTATCTTTTCCACCCAGCGCGCGTTCTCGATGGCGATGGCCGCGTAGTCGCACAGCGCCCGCAGAAAGAAAACTTCCGCCTCGTGGAATTGCGCCATGTCCACATTCACCAGTTGGATCACGCCCAGCACTCGCAGCCGCGACCGCAGCGGCACGCAAATCACCGAGCGCGTCTCCCACTGCGTAACCTCGTCGACCCGCTTGGCATACCGCGGATCATGTTCCACATCGGTCGAGATCACCTGTTCCCCATGCTTCGCCACCCACCCCGCAATGCCCTCGCCCATCTTCAACCGGACATTCTTCAGAGCCTCCGCCGCATCGCCCACCGCGATCGCAAAGTATAATTCATCCCGCTGCTCGTCCACCATCAGCAACGACCACGTGTCCGGACGAAAGTACTCCGCCATCTTCTCCATGATGGTCTGCAGAATGGAGTCAAGGTCCAGCGACGACGTGAGCGCCTTGGCCACGTCGTGGAAGATGGTCAGTTCCTGGCTCTGGCGGGTCAATTGCGTGCCGGCGGCCTCGGACATACCTGATTCCTTGATCTCAGCTGGACGGAGTGACAGTTCTAAAAAAGTATATGGCCGCACCTCCACCGGAGCAATGAACCTTGGTAACCAGAACCCCTAAAGCCAATGGCACGAATCAAATACAGCCGAGCCGAATTAACAGCTTGCGGCTGCGAGCCTTCATCGCAGGTGTACCTTTCCGAGTAGCCTCGTTCAGGATTTCCACCACTCTCGTTCGAAAACCCGGCTCCGCCTCAGCCAGGTCAGCCAGTCCCTGAAGAGCGAAGGTCTTCACAATCGAGCTGCGATCTTCGAGGTAACTGATCAACATAGACATCGCGGCCTGTTGTTCCCTCGCAGTCAGCACGAGCCGCGGAACCATGACCGCCAGATGCCAGCGCAACTCTTGCTCCTGCGCCTCGCTCATCAAGCCGAGCAGTTCCGTCTTGTACGGCTTGAGCAATTCCGGATGCTTCCGCGTGACTTTCTCGGCCGCATCCGCGGCCCGCATCCGCACCAGCGGATCTGCGGACCACAAACCGGCAATCAGCGCAGGAAAAAGTTTGGCATCGTCGGCCACCATTGCGGCAACTCGGTCCGCCTGCCCGATCATGCGTCGATCCCCTCCGCCCAGGAGGGCAAGAATGTCTTTTCGCGGCATGGAGAGGAGCCAGGGGCAAATGATAAACCGCTCCCGGCTGATTCTGGGAAATCCTCTCTTAGAACCACGGGATGCAGATCTCAGGCGGGAGACTCAAACCGCACGGTACACTTGTCAATCATGCGAACTATATCCCTATCCCTGCTCTGTTGGAGTTGCCTCCTGCTCTCGGCCGCTACTCAGGCGCAAGTCGGATTCCAGGATGACTTCAAGAGCGGGAAGCTCGACACCACGAAATGGATGATAGCGACCTACAAATCGCCAGACTCCTCACCCGGCATAAACCAGGGCACCTATGTGTCATCTGCGATTGACTTCACGCAAGGCATGCTGCGCATTACCGTCAAGCAGCATGCGACGGCCAGCGGTGTCGAATCGCTGGGTGGCGCCATCATTTCCAGGGAGCGTTTCGGCTTCGGCACCTACGACTTCGAGATGCGTATGAGCAGCCTCTCGCCCACCCCTCAGGGTGACGGCACAGCTTCAACCGGCGCGGTATCGTCCGGTTTTATTTTCTACAACAAGTCGGAGAGCGAAATCGATTTGGAGTTCCTGGGAAACGAGAACGCCATGTGGGTAAGCACATGGCGCAACCCCGATCCTGATCTCGAGCCTACGCCGCTGCAGAGGGCCACCGATAAATTGGCCGATCCCGGCTTGGCGACTCAATTCCGACACTATTCTCTCGTCTGGACCTCAGGAACAGTAGATGTCTACATCGACGGCACGAGAGTCGCTCACCAGACCGAACACGTGCCGCAAACTCCAGCACACATCATTCTTCAGCATCGCGGTACCAACAGCAACAAATGGGGTGGCGTGGCTGCCGTCGGCGTGGAGCGCTATTTCTTTGTTCGCTCCGTAAAATTCACGCCCCCGGACGCCAAATAGCGCTACATCTTACAAATTCTCGACAGCGACCCGAAAGTTCCACCCCGTGGTAACCTCTATCTCCCCACCCGTCTGGCATCCGCCTCCGCCTTTCGCCTATGATGATTGCAAGCGGAACTTAACAGGAGCCGGCCTTGGGAGCCTTCGGAGAAAAACTTCGCAAGCAGCGCGAGCGGCGAGGCATCGAACTCGAGGCCATCTCCAACACCACCAAAATCAGCACCCGCATGTTGCGTGCCCTCGAAGATGAAAACTTCGACCAGCTCCCCGGCGGCGTTTTCAATAAAGGCTTCGTCCGCGCCTACGCCCGCCAGATCGGGCTGAACGAAGAACAAGCGGTAGCCGAATATCTCGAAGCCTTGCGCGACAGCCAGCTCCAGCAACAGTCCATTACGCCGGACTTCCGCGCCCCGGCCGTGAAACCCACTCCGGTCGCCGCCGCGCCCGACCTTGGCAACCAGGCTCCTCCCGCCGACAAGATTCCCGACCACGTTTCTCCCAGCGCCGGCCTTCCGGTCACCGACAGCAGCAAAGATGGCGTCGACCACAAAGTCGACAACCAAAACGATCACCAGGACAAGGAAAAGGACAACAACAAAGATGAGCTTAGCTTAGAAAATCGCCGCAAACAGGCTCGTCGCATCGAAGATCGTCGCAATGAAGAACGTCGCCTCGAAGATCGTCGCCTCGAAGCCCGCCGCATCGAAGCCCGTCGCGATGAAGATCGTCACGATGAAGATCGTCACGATGAAGATCTGCAGAATGAAGATCTGCCCAAAGAAGATAGTCATCGTCAGAATCAGACTCAGACTCAGACTCAGAATAAAGACTTCCCCGCGTTGCCGGCGTCAACGCCCCAGGCCGCGGCAGCCAATCCTCCCGCCTCGCGCTTCCGCCAAAAATATCCAGCAGGAGACCCCGCGCCCGCCGATCAGTCTTCCGTGTCGGTCCCATGGGGCAGGCTAGCCCTGGCTTTACTGCTGGTAACCTTGATCCTGGCCTTCTGGAATTTTCGCCGCAACCCCCAGCCCACGGCAGCATCGCCGGCCGGAGCCTCTTCCAATCAGTCTCCGGCTCCTGCGCCCGGCGCAGCGCCAACAGCAACCCAGCCCTCCGGTTCTGCCACGCCGCTAACCGGGTCAGCATCGCCCGCAGGACCTCCATCGGCAGGAACACCCTCATCAACCATCTCCGCCACAACGACGCCACCCGCAAACTCTGCCCCGCCAACCCACACCGCAGCTCGCCCTGCAGTAAAACCGCCCGCAACTTTCACCCTGCTGATCCGCGCCGAGGAGAGCACATGGGTCTCCCTCACGGCTGACGGCGAACCCGTCGTCACTAACGAAACTCTGATCGCGCCCGCGCAGACCTCCGTCCGCGCCACCCGCGAGATCGTCGTGAAAACAGGAAACGCCGCCGGCATCAGCTTTCTGCTAAACGGCAAGTCCATCCCAGCTCAAGGCAACGAAGGCGAACCAAGAACCTACGTCGTCGACGCCACCGGAGTTCACGTTGCGCAGTAAATGTGCGTAACGCAACCTCACAGCAATCGCGCGACGCAGTGGGCTTGCCGCCCAATCTTAGCGATCCAGGTTCACTTGTTCACTGATCCTGAATTCTGCTTTAGTGAAACGGCGGCATTCAATCAGTAAGGAACGTTCCAGTCCCGACCCAGAACGCTGCCAGGCGCTTTAGATTTTTCTTATAGGTGCGCGTGACCGTATATTCTTTTCCATCCCTCATGCCAAGCTGGTACTCACCGGTGGCGCAAGGGCGAATCTCTTGTACGAAAGATGCATTCACCAGCACTGACCGATGAATTCGAACAAATCCATATGCCTTGAGTTTCTCCGCAAGAGTCGAAATCGATTCTCGCAGCAGATCCGATCCTGTCTCCCGCTGAAGCAACGCATAATTACCCTGCGCTTGCACCACGACCACTTCGCGAGGATCAATGAAAAGAATCCTTCCGTTGCTCTTGATTCCGATCTTGGAGGAGTTCTGCTGCGTCAGCGTCTGAAGATGGGGCATCAACTCCATCAATCTTGCCGCCCGCTCGCTCGCGTTTCTTCGACAGGCGAACTCCAGAGCCTGGTTTACGCGTTCTGTTGAAAAGGGCTTCAAGACGTAGTCCGCGGCATGTTTTTCGAAGGCAGCCACAGCATACTGGGCGTACGCGGTAACGAAGACCACGGAGGGCAACGGTTGCTCGTTTTGCCGCAGGCGGCGTAAGAGGTCAAGCCCCGAGAGCTCCGGCATACTGATGTCGAGCAACATCACATCATAGCTGTCTTTAGATAAACGCTCCTGAGCCTCGATCGCGTCATTCGCGGAATCAAAACTCTCGACCTCGGGATTGGCCGTCAAAATCTTCGCCAGGGCGGCACGGGCTAGGGGTTCGTCATCGACGATGAGAACGCGCATAACGGGTCCTCCCCCTGTTTGACAGCGACAGTCTGGACGTGGCGCGCCTGTACGCCTGCAGGTTGCGAGTTCAAGGCCGGAACGGCCAGACGCACGGTGGCAGTGCGGTCTTCAGCGACAGTAAGATGCAGGCTCGCGTCACCTGAATAGAGATATCTCAAACGGGCTTCGGCATTGCGCAACCCCACCCCCGTTCCGATGGAGGTCGTTCCACCCACACTGTTGCGCACGTGAATGTTCAGGACCCCATTGTCTGCGCTCGCCGCGATTTCGATCCAGCCTCCCTCGCGTGCGGACGCAACTCCATATCGAATGGCATTTTCCACCAGCGGCTGAAGGATCATCTGTGGCACCAGCAACCGGCAAGTCTCAGCGGCGACCGACCACTCGATTTTGAGGCGACTCCCAAAGCGCATCTTCTCCAGATCCAGATATCCCCCCACAAACTTGAGTTCGTCCTCAAGAGGAATTAGATCCGAACTGTCGCGGTCCAGCGCTGTCCGCAACAGACTCGACAGTTTGATGATCATAGCCTTGGCATTTTTGGCGTCACCATCAATCAAGGTCGCAATTCCATGCAGGGTATTAAAAAGAAAGTGGGGATGGAGTTGCATCTTCAGGGCTTGCAGTTCACTGGCAGCAAGCGCCTGCTGATACTCATATTTCTCGCGTTCCTGACTTCGCAAACGCTTCAAGTACTCGTAAGCGTGAGCCGCCACCACGATCGCAATGTATATGAATATCTGGTCGGCAAATCCGCCTCGAACCATCTCAACCCATGAAGACAAGGAGCGCGACGTGTATTTCTGCAAGGCGTCGTCATAGGGAGGCACAAGCACCCAGAATACGGACGTATAAAGCAGTACAAAGGGCACAGCTCCAAGGCTCCAGAGCAGCGCGTAGCGAAAACGGCTCCTCGAAAAACCAATATACTTCCCCACCAGATAAAAGATGGGCGGCGTCCAAAACGCTAACGCAAGGCCGTGAAGCGCCACCTCCATAAGCAGGCTGGCCAGCCAGTGCCAGAAATTCTGCCGATCGAGAGGTCTGTACTGCAAGCCCATGAGCAGCGAGATCCCGCACCAGAAGGCGATCGACATCAGGTAGGCTCGCGCGATTCCACGGAGGCTGGGCGACTGCATGGCGACATTCTACTCCTTGAATTCTTCTCCTTGAAAAGATCACAGCTGAATTCGAAATACGAAAATACGCCGCGCTCAAGTTCTCCTAAACTCCAAACTGACAGAAGTCGGCGCGGCGCCGTCGTCGCCCGTTTTCGGAGACCTACCTTCAAAAGACCGCGTGAATATTTTACGGTTTTCTGTAGAACTCTTGAGTGAAAATTGCATTTCTCATACCGAAACACGCGGTTCTATCCGCCACGAAAACCAGAACTCAGTTCCACTCGAATCTCCGCTGCGTAGTTCTGTTGCTCCTCGTTGTAGGGTCAAACCTGATTTCTTCTGTTTCGTAATTCTGCTCGGAACCCGTGCTCCACCTGTGGCAGATGGCAGGATGGATGCACATAAGTGTCCCGGATTGGCCAACAGATCTACCCTGCTTGATATGTGCCATGCCGCTTCGTGTTCGCCATTGCGTCGAGTGTCCGGAGTGCCTCACTCGATATCTCGTTGGTTTCAGCCCATACCGTAACGGTTCATACCTGCTGCCCATGGTTGCCGGATTCAGCGAAGAATGGACCTTGTACTGTTCCTGCGGCAGGCCTGCCGTGTGCAGCCGATGGAACTGGAACCAATTGAAGATGTACGCCATCCCCAGGTCGGCTCACGATCGCGGTTATGGCCCACCCGAGGAGATCGTGCCGATCGCCAGAACGTCGAGCCATCCGGGCTAAGTGCGCCGGCTCTTTGAAGCTCCTTTTGAAGCACTGGGCTAAGAGCCTATTTCCCCCCGGGTTGCTGGGATAACCTCCTGTTTGCCCGTCACTCGCCCGCAATAAGCGCCCAACGAATGTGGTTTGGCATTATTGCTGATCTCCATCCTCGTAAGCTTGCCTATTTATATTAACTATGGTTAACTATGGAGGATAATCACTGGTTAATCGGCTCGGAGTTTGACGGTCGCCATGGTTGTGGGCTGTGAAGGAAACAAAATGAGTCTAAAGACATGACGCACCTCCGTCGACTGCTGATCATTCTCGCGGTCGTTGCATCTCTACCCCCTTCTCAAGCGCAGGCACAAGGCGAAACCACGAGTGCCATCGTTGGCCAAGTTCAGGATACAACCAACGCGTTCGTGTCGGGTGCCACAGTGGCAATTGCCAACCTTGAGACTGGACTGAGGCGGAGCGCCAAGACTGATGACGCTGGCCGGTTCAACTTCCCACAGTTAAAGCCGGGGACCTACTCGGTCAAAGCGGAAGCGCAAGGCTTCGAACCGCAGCAAAATGACAACGTCATTGCGGGCCTGGGCCAGAAGCAAACAGTTGATTTCACGCTCAGAGTGGCCAGATCAAGTGAGACAGTTGAGGTGAATAGTGAGGCTCTACTTATCAACCCGGAGAACGCAAACACATCCACAACTCTGAATACTTCGGCGCTGGAGGACCTTCCGAATCCGGGCGGTGACCTCACCTATCCACTGCAGTTTTCGCCCGGAGCACTCATTAACACGGCCGGCAGCGGCAACGATTTCGTTGGCGGCACAAACGGCTATGGCAATGTGGAGTTCAACGGGCTGCCCGCTCTCTCCAACGGCTACATCGTCGACGGGCTGGAAACCAACGACCCGCTCACGAATCTCAATAGCGGCCTCTCAACCAACCTTGTCCTGGGATTGAATTCGATCTCAGAAGTGACTGTCAACACCCTTTCCTATTCCGTGGATCAGGGAAGGTATGGAGCAGCCCAGGTCAACTATGTCACCAAGTCCGGCACGAATCAGTTTCACGGAAATCTGTATGAACTGTGGAATGGTTCGCTGCTGAATGCAGCGGACTACTTTACCAACGCGACGCCGGGAAACCACAAGCCGGGAGCGACCGTGAACCATTTTGGAGGCAGTGTCGGTGGGCCGATCGCGCACGACAAACTGTTCTTCTTCTTTGATAGTGAATGGGTGCGGATAGCACTGCCCATCATCACGCCGACGATCGTTCCCAGCACGGCGTTCCAAGCATACGTCTTGCGACAACTTTCTGGGGGGCAAACAACCGGCTGCGGGTCAAGCGATCCGAATGAGAACTGTCTGTTCTATCAACAGATGTTCAACCTCTACCGAAATGCCGGCGGCACACCCACGGCGATACTTGGCTGCCCGCTTGGTGCCGCCGGGGATGGTTGTGCCAACCGGCAAAGCGTCTCGCACTCCAGCGATGACCACGAGCAGGTCCAAACCGTCCGTCTCGACTACAACATCAACCCGAAAGATACGGCATGGCTTCGTTTTCAGTCGGACACAGGGCTGCAAGCCGCATACACGGATCCCATCAACCCAGTGTTCAATGCGCTTTCGCCGCAACCTCTTTATTCGTTCGCCGCAGGACACACACACGTTTTCTCGCAGAACCTGGTGAACTACTTCAACCCGGCGTTCTCGTGGTATGAAAGCTTGTTTGGGCCGAGCAACCTCCCGAAGACCATTTCGGCTTTCCCGATCGTATTGCAGGGTAGCGGGGCGAACGCCTTCACGCCCGTTGGAGGGCTCGACAACACTTGGATACAAGGGAGGCGCGCATCCCGGTTTTTCATCAATGACAACCTCGCCTGGAGCCGCGGCTCTCACGAACTGCGGTTCGGAACGAATATCCGCATCTTCCGCCTGAACGACTACGACTTCGGCGAAGGCACGGTTCCCACCGTGACCTACGCAAACTTGCAACAATTTATCGATGGGGTGGCAAACACCGCGTCGGAGACATTCCCTTCGCACTTAAACGAGCCCTTCAACTTTCTCAATCTTGATGTCTACGCGCAAGACACCTGGAAAGTGACTCGCACACTAACCTGGACGTTTGGCCTGCGCGACACTTTCAACTCCAATCCCCTGAATCCACATGATCAAGTCGCCCGTCTTCGCGGCTCCTTCAGTTCCATTCCCCATGACAATCAACCGTTGAACACCGTTATTCAAACGCATCTCGGCAATCTATTCTCGTCTACACCGGTGGCTATTCTGCAGCCGAGAACGGCGATTGCGTGGCAGTTCAAGCCGAAATCAGTGCTTCGCACCGGCTTCGGCATTTTCAGCGATATCTTGCCAGGCACGGTGGCCGACTTGATTGGCACGAATCCTCCCTACGACAAGACGTTTCAGGGGGGAGTGCTCGGCAGCGTCGGTGGCACCGCCGTAGCGCCGGGAGCGCCCAACAGCGCGATCGGCGCAATCGTCGCCGCCAATCAGACCTTTACTTCGGGATTTCCCCAGGGCCAGCCTTTTCTTCCACCGGTTGCGATCACAGCCATTCCAGATGGCAAACTCCATGCGCCGTATTTCATGGAGTGGAGCCTGGGAATCGAACATCAATTCGGAACGACGGCTAGCTTACACGCACAATATGTCGGGACGCGCGCCGTGAACCAGCCCTACTCAACGCAACTCAACGGTTACCAAACCGTGTGTCAGGGCTGTTTTGCACCATTCCCTTATCTCCAGCCTACTGATGCGCGATTCGCCGCGGTGACACAGTTGTCCACCGGTGCGAACAGCCACTACAACGGTCTTCAACTGACCGCGATGAAGCGACTCGGCCATGGCTTGCAAGGACAGGTCAACTACACCTGGAGCCGTTGTATGGATACGGTCTCGAACGGAGGATTCCTTCCGTTCTCTGCGGGAGGGATTCTTTCGCCTCTGCCGGGAGATCTGGCCCGTGATTATGGTCCTTGCGACTACGACATCCGGCACAACCTCAACGCCCAGTATGTGTATCAGTTGCCGATTAGAGTCCGCAGTCATTCTCTGGGCTACGTGCTGAACGGCTGGCAGATCTCCGGAACAGCGTTTTGGCACAGCGGAGTTCCGTTCTCGGTGTTGAGCGCGCCTTATTCGGCAAACGGAAACGGCATCGTGCAGGGCAGCGGACCGCAGTTCGCCAGTGTCGTTCCCGGCGTTCCGCTGTATGAGCATCATCCGATTCCGAGTGTGACGCAGGCAGGAACGCTGCAGTGGCTCAATCCGGACGCATTTGTGTCGGCAGTCGATCCGAGCACTGGGCAGTGCTATCGCGGCGACAGCCCACAGAATTGCCAATTCGGAAACCTCGGCCGTAATGCCCTGCGTGGCCCCGATTTCCTCTGGAGCGACTTCTATCTGACAAAATGGTTTCCTTTGAGCGAGCATGTAAAACTGCGGTGTGAGAGCCAATTTTTTAATGTCTTCAACCACCCGAATTTTGGGCTGCCAAGCATGGTGCTGGCCGGTATTCCGGGAAAGCCTTCCAGCCAGACTGGTTTTGGAGCGCTCACTTACGTAACTGCTCCGCCGACCGGATTGCTGGGCGTCGGTTTGGGTGGCGATAGCAGTCCCCGCATGATCGCCTTCCAGGCGCGGGTGGAGTTCTGAGCGTACACGGCGATTCTGGATGGTTGGTCGGCAAAAAGGAAGTAATCATGGATGGATTTTCTCCCGCCTGGAAGGACGCCGACACGACATTCCTATCCCGAGGGAAGCCAATGCGGAGTACGCGAAGTTGCAGTAACGGGCAAAGTCCCGCCCCCTTCGCTTGCTGTTTAGCGATTCGGTGTCGAGGTTGGGATGCTCTTGAGCTAAGACTTGAGGCTCCGTTTGGCGATTGCGGGTTTGAGGCCTCGGAGCACCAGCCCTGCGCCGCAGATCACTGGATCACTTCACAGGTTCCCAGTCCTCGGGCAGCATATCGAATGCCAGCGTGTCACGGTAGGCGTACTGATTGCCTTCCAGCACTCCCACCGGTGTCAACATATGCCAGACGCGGTCATCGTCGAAGACATAACACTCACCAGTTTCCCGCATCGTGAAGCGATCCATTTCGTGTTTGTCATTGTCGGTTATGATGACTTCTCCACCCTGAGCGCCGCAGCGGCCCACTAGATGCGTCGCGATATACTTTTCCCCGTCTTTATGTAAGCCCGGTGGGCTGGTGTCGCAAGGCCGGCACGGCGTAGCAGTGAACCTTATTAAATGGACGTTTACCAAATACTTCGTACCCACCGTCGAGAGCGGCAGGGAGTGAAGGTGGTGGGCAATCATCTTGCGGACGCCTATGGAAGCTGCGATCTCCGGGGGCAGCGGCGCGTACTCACGCGGCTTACCGCCGAGTGTCGTGTTGTATTTTTTCAGCTGCACATAGGGCGCGTTCTCATCGCTCGACCAAACTCTTACCCCACCCGCAACAATCTCGGCCCGCACACGATTTAACGACCGATACCTGTCACCCCCGTTATAGTACTTGTCCCTCGGAATAGACCATGCAGCATGGGCTAACTCTTCCAGCGAGTGTGCTATGTCCACATCAATTCTGAGCGGCTGACGACTGAACCCGCGCTCGACGATGTCGTTTCGCGACTTGGGATTTTCTGCAACCGGAATGAAGCCGTCTTGACTCATGATTGCTCCTGACGGATGGTTCGGAGATTGGGCGGTTGGCCCACCTTTGATAGATGGTGTCTGTGTGCACCATTCCCACAGAGGGTGCCCCATCCTTGCGTTCTTTGCAAGGGCCTGCCCTGAGCGGAGCCGGAGGGCTGGGCGGCGATGCTGCCTGCGCTGCTTGATTTGTTTTTGCGGCGGAGTGACCAAGCCCACCTGGCGCCGGCATTGCCGACTCCCGCACTTCGCAGAGAACGCGAAGGACGGGGCACCCACGCTGCGGCCCGCCAGGGGGCGGGCGCTCGACCAAAGATTCGTTACAATTTTCGCATCGACAAGACGGGAAGGGGATTATGTCGGAAGCACCAGACCAAAACCTGCTTGAGGCTCTGCTGGATTCCTGGGACCGGAACAACACCATTTTGCTCAACCTGCTCCGCGCCCTCCCGCAGGGAGCACTGCAGGTCAGGGCGATGGAGGGCAGCCCATCCATCGCGCAGCTGTTCACACACATCCACTACGTGCGACTTGTGTTTGTCTCCGAGGACGCCCCTGAGTTCGCCAGAAACCTGCCCGCGGAAGAGTGGGGGGTCGAGCCCGACCCCGGTCGCATGGCGCAGATGCTGAACGACAGCGCCATGGCGGTGCGGGACGCGGTAAAGAGCCGAGCGGAGGCAGGTCGGGAAATGAACCTTCACTACGATCACCCGATCCTCCTGCTCCAGCACATGCTCTGGCACGAGGGCTACCATCACGGCCAGATCAAGCTGACCCTCAAGCTGGCCGGCCGCCCCATGATTAATAAGGAAGCCGGGCCGCTCACCTGGGGCGTCTGGATGCGCAAGAAGTAAAGCGGGGATTTGTCTCTTCCTGACGCGAGCCGCTTGAAGCCCGGATCATTCCATCCACCAGGCCAATTCCGCTATTGGATTCATCCTGCGGCATTTAGGGCTAAAATCATTGCCCGGTCGGAAGTCGTCTGTTAGCCTTTTTCAAGGACTTTTTTGCGACGGATCTTGTGCTGGATTGGTCCCGATAGTATGATGTTCGTTCGGTCTTTCATGTGACCTGCATGACCGCGAGTAGTACCCCCCACCGTCGCTGGAAATAAGGTCCAAAGCAGTTCCTTAAGGAGACAAAATCTTGGCTGCAGCCACAATAACGAAGAACCGCATTCTTTTCACTTCCGAATCCGTAACCGAAGGCCATCCCGATAAAATCGCCGACCAGATTTCCGACGCCATCCTCGACGCCTGCCTGGCCGAAGACACCGCCAGTCGCGTAGCCTGCGAAACCCTCACCGCCACTGGCCTCGTAGTCATCGCCGGAGAAATCACCACCAAAGCCTACGTCGATTTCCAGAGCGTAGTCCGCGGCACCGTCGGCGCCATCGGCTATGACAACGCCGTCTACGGCTTCGACTGCAACACCTGCGCCGTAATCTCCAGCATCAACAAACAGTCCGGCGACATAGCCATGGGCGTAGACACCGGCGGCGCCGGCGACCAGGGAATGATGTTTGGCTACGCTTGCAATGAGAATGAGGAGTTGATGCCTACTCCCATTTCTCTCGCGCACAAACTGACTATGCGGCTGTCGCAGGTGCGCAAGAATGGAACGCTTCCCTTCCTTCGTCCGGATGGAAAATCCCAGGTTACAGTTGAATATGATGCCAATGGCAAGGTGCTGCGGGTGGATGCGGTTGTGATTTCCACGCAGCATGCGGAGACGGTTGGCAACGAGGAGTTGCGGTCGTCGATTCTGAAGCATGTGATCCAGGCGGTGGTTCCGGCGCACCTGCTGGACGAAGACACCAAGTACCACATCAATCCCACAGGACGTTTCGTGATTGGCGGGCCGATGGGCGACACGGGGCTGACGGGGCGCAAGATCATCGTCGACACCTACGGTGGGATGGGGCGTCACGGCGGCGGAGCCTTCAGCGGCAAGGATCCGACCAAGGTGGATCGTTCGGCGGCTTACATGGCGCGTCACATCGCGAAGAATATTGTCGCGGCGAAGCTGGCCGACCGTTGCGAAGTGCAACTGGCTTACGCCATCGGCGTCGCCGATCCGGTGAGCGTGCGCGTGGATACATTTGGCACGGAGAAAGTGGATCCGGCGGTTATTCCGGATTTAATTCGGGCACACTTCAAGCTGACTCCACGGGGCATCATCGAGTCGCTGAACTTGCGGCGGCCGATCTATAAAAAGACAGCCGCTTACGGGCATTTTGGGCGGAACGATCCTGACTTCACCTGGGAAGCTACCGACAAGGCGGCCTCGCTGGCGAGCGACGCCGGCGTGCGTGAGCCGGTGCATGCTGGGCGCAAGTAACGGGCGAAAAATCTTTACCACAGAGGACACGGGGTTTCACGGGGTAAATCTGGTGGGCCTCACCTCTTATTTTGGGGACTCACATTTTACGGACTCACCAAGGTGAAACTCGGGATGGGCCGAAGGTGCCACTCCCTAAAGGGCCGGTTGGGCATGCTGAATTTTGTCTTGATTCGTGTATTCTGATTTTGCTGGCAATCAAACTTTCCCCCTAATCGCATAAGGTAACCAGGTAACCAAAACAACTTTTCGCAGGTGCAAGCGCCACAGGAGGCGTATGTCGACAGCAGCACAAATCAATAGCGATATCAAGAGCCTGGAACTGGCCGAACTGGGCAAAAAGCGCATCGAGTGGGCGAACCAGTCCATGAAGGTGTTGCAGATTATCCGCAAGGAGTTCATCAAGAACCAGCCGCTGAAAGGGATCCGCATCTCGGCCTGCCTGCATGTGACGGCAGAGACGGCGAACCTGGCGATCTGCCTGCGCGACGGCGGGGCCGACGTTGTGTTGTGCGCCTCGAATCCACTTTCGACGCAGGACGATGTTTCCGCCAGCCTGGTGCGCGATCAGGGAATTTCGGTCTACGCCATCAAGGGTGAGGATAACGATACCTATTACCAGCACATTCTTTCGGCGATCGATCACAAACCGCATGTAACCATGGACGACGGCGCCGATCTGGTGACGATTCTGCACACCAAGAGAACGGACGCTCTGGAAGGCGTGATCGGCGGAACGGAAGAGACGACTACGGGCGTAATCCGGCTGCGCGCGATGGCGAAGGAAGGCGTGCTGAAGTTTCCGATCGTGGCGGTGAACGACGCCGACACCAAGCATCTTTTTGATAACCGTTATGGCACCGGGCAGTCGACCATTGACGGCATTATCCGCGCGACCAACTTCCTGCTGGCCGGGTCAAAGTTTATCGTGGCCGGCTATGGCTGGTGCGGCCGCGGGCTGGCGAGCCGCGCGCGGGGTAACGGCGCGGAAGTGATCATCACCGAAGTCGATCCGACGAAAGCGCTGGAAGCAACGATGGACGGTTTCCGCGTGATGTCGATGACCGAGGCGGCGAAGCTGGGCGACGTGTTCTGCACGGTCACGGGCAACAAGAATGTGCTGACCAAGGAGCACTTCGACTTGATGAAAGACGGCGCGATCATTTCGAACTCCGGGCACTTCAATGTGGAGATCGACATTCCGGCGCTCGAGAAAATGTCGTCGTCGAAGCGCACTACGCGCGCCTTCGTCGACGAATACTCGTTGAAGGATGGCCGCAAGATCAATCTGCTGGGCGAA
Source organism: uncultured Acidobacteriaceae bacterium (assembly GCA_963850805.1). Lineage (GTDB taxonomy): Bacteria > Acidobacteriota > Terriglobia > Terriglobales > Acidobacteriaceae > Sulfotelmatobacter. Next base: position 65,105 of record CAWKNF010000027.1, read on the forward strand.
GGACGGCTGATCAACCTGGCGGCGGCCGAGGGGCATCCCGCGTCGGTGATGGACATGAGCTTTGCCGACCAGGCGCTTTCGGTCGAGTACATGGTAAAGAATTTCAAGACGCTGGAGAAGAAGGTCTATCGTGTGCCTGACGAACTCGACAAGCGCGTCGCCAAGCTGAAGCTGGAGTCGATGGGGATTAAGATCGACCGGCTGACTCCGGAGCAGGAGGAGTATTTGGCGGGGTGGTCGGAGGGGACGTAGGCCAGTGATTAGTGGTCAGTTTTGACGGGGCGGCATTGCTGCCCCGTTTTGTTTTTCCGTCCCTCGCCTCCGGGAATAAATATCAAGGCGCGGCTCCGGCGAGATCAATGAGTGTACTCGCGATTTATCAACAACCATGGCCTGAGCCACTCGCCAACTCCACGGCTTTCATTGACTTGCCCCGTTTTCGCCGCGTAAGATTCTGCGCGTGATCGGCCAGACCATTTCCCACTATCGCATCGTCGACAAACTCGGCGGCGGGGGGATGGGTGTGGTTTACAAGGCTGAAGATGTCAAGCTGCACCGCTTTGTCGCCCTGAAGTTCCTGCCCGACGAGATTGCAAAAGATACCCAAGCTCTAGCCCGCTTCCAACGTGAAGCGCAGGCGGCATCGGCGCTGAATCACCCCAACATCTGCACCATCTACGAAATTGACGACCAGCATGGCGAGGCGTTCATCGCCATGGAGTTTCTCGACGGGCTGACCCTGAAACACCGCATCGCGGGGCGTCCGCTGGAAACGGAATTAATTCTGTCGCTCGCCATCGAGATCACCGACGCCCTCGATGCTGCCCACACCGAAGGCATCGTCCACCGTGACATCAAGCCTGCGAACATCTTTGTTACCAAGCGCGGACATGCCAAGATTCTCGATTTCGGATTGGCGAAGGTGAAAGCCGGGAGCAGTTCGGCCAGCCAGGTGGCGGCAGCAGCGACACAGACACTGGACGAGGTGCACCTCACCAGCCCAGGGCAAGCGGTTGGAACCGTCGCCTATATGTCGCCGGAGCAGGCGCGGGCCAAGGAACTAGACAACCGCACGGATCTGTTCTCCTTCGGAGCGGTGCTGTACGAGATGGCGACCGGCTTGGTGCCATTTTACGGTGAGAGCGCCGCGACCATTTATGACGGGATTCTGAACCGTGACCCGATACCACCGACGGAGATCAACCGCGAGGTTCCGGCGAAGCTGGAAGAGATCATTCATAAGGCGTTGGAGAAAGACCGGGCGCTTCGTTATCAGCACGCCGCCGATATCCGCACTGACTTGCAACGCCTCAAGCGTGACACGACGTCCGGGCGCATCCCGGCGCCAATGGGAGCGGCCTCTGGGTCTGGGTCCGCTGTCGGCTTGCCCGCCGCCACGGGTTCCGGCATCGCCGTGCGTAGTCAGGCAAAGCTCTTCTATGGTTTGCTCGTTGCGTTGATTCTCATCGCGTTCGGCTTGGGATGGTTCTGGTTCAAGGGCAGGCAATCCGCGCCACAGAGGGCGTTAAGCGAGGTGCAGATCACGCATACTCTGGCAGAGGACAGCGTGTTGGGCGGCTCTATTTCGCCGAACGGCAAGCGCGTCGCCTATATTGACCATAAGGGCCTGCACTTAATTGCCATTGAATCCGGGGAATCTCACGACATGGCGCTGCCAGAGGAATTGCGAACTCATCTCTGGGATGTGACGTGGTTTCCCGATGGGGAGAAGTTGATCATCGAGTCTCAAAGCGAGTCCGAGGGCAAGGTTCTCTGGTCGATTTCCGTTTTCGGAGGTGCGCCTCGTAAGCTCCGTATTCACAGCTCACATGCAAAGGTTTCTCCAGACGGATCGACCATCGCTTTCATTAGCGGCTACACCAGCGGCCGCGGGCACGAGATCTGGGTGGCGGGAGCCGATGGGGAAAATGCAAGAAAAATTCAAGACAAGGAAAGTGACGAATACAAGTCGCTTGCCTGGTCCCCTTCCGGCCAGCGCCTCGCGTACCTGAAGAAATTCGAAAAAGGAGGGGTAGATAATCGGAATTCTGGGGGCAGCATCGAGACGCTTTCCATTAATGGAGGAGCGCGAAGTGTTGTGGTCTCGGATCCTGGATTATTGATTTGGGCTGGTATGGTCTGGCTTCCCGATGGGCGCCTGGTGTTTTCATCGTCGAGAGAAAAGGTAATTGGGGGACAGCCGAAACTTTGGGCTATCTTGACAGACTCGCAGACGGGAGTGTTTTCGGGGAAGCCAGCGCAGATAACCAACTGGCCCGATTCACTCGCGCACGACCCGAGCGTCAGCCATGATGGCAGTCGTCTGCTTGCAGGAAAGAACCGACAGCGGAACGACGCCTACGTCGGTGAGCTCAAAGAAAACGGCACGCGGCTGGATTCGCTCAAACGCCTGACTTCGAGCGATAGCAGCAACGCGGCAACCGGATGGACACGTGACAGCGGAACCGTTCTTCTCATGTCTAACCGTGCGGGCAGGTTTCAGATCTACAAACAGCGAATTGACGCGGATGCACCTGAACTTCTTGCCAGCGGTCCAGATAATCTGTTGTACCCTTCGTTTAGCCCGGATGCCGCATGGGTTCTTTATTGGGCGGTGAGCCAGTCTCAGTCGGCTTCGCAGAGATTGATGCGTGTTCCCGCTTCCGGCGGATCGCCCGAGCAAGTGCTTGAAGCCCCTGTTGACCCGACGATTGTGTTCGACTGCCCTTCGCTGCCCTCCAGTTCATGCGTCATCAGCCGTGAGGAGCAAGGCCAGCTTGTTTTCTATGCCTTGGATCCCGTGCAAGGGCAAGGTAAGGAAATCATTCGGACTAAGCGGGGACAAACTAGCGACCTGCAGTGGTGCCTTTCCCCAGACGGTTCGCATGTCGCTTTTGCGAGTCGGACCCAGCTTCGTGAACAGATCCGCATACTCGATTTGCAGAATGGCACTGAGCGGAGTCTTTCGTTGCCAAAGGGGTGGTGGATCTACGGTTTCTCGTGGGCCGCGGATGGGAAGGCCTTGTTCGCCAGTGTTCCTTCGACTGAGTTCCTTATCGCGCGCATCGATCTGGATGGAAATACTCACATACTCTTCAAACGGGCTGCTGCGTGGATCGGAGTGCCTTTTTCGTCCCCGGATGGTAAACACCTGGCCTATTTCGAGGGAATTGTCGATGACAACTTTTGGCTCCTCGAAAACTTCTAAGTCTTCCTAAGAGAGTACGAACGAAGGCCGCAGCGCTTTCACGGCATCTCCCGTTCTCTGGAACGACCCTGACCGCGATATCCCCATCCTGAAGCAAGCCAAGGCGGAGTACGCGAAGCTTCAATAGTCAACTGACCCTAATCAGGCGTTTACACTCATTGACCTGTCCAGCGGTCGGGCGTCCCCACCCTTTGTCCTTGGAGACGGTGGGATTCGGCGGCCGGGTCCCGCTTGGAGTTTCCTCGACGACTCGCGCTAACGGGCGATTCCGGGAGAACGCCCTTAGACGGCTTATGCACGAACAGCCGTGCAGGGGTCCTTCGACTGCGCATGCGGATTCATAAGGCGAATCCGCATGCTCCGCTCAGGATGACAGGGCTCTCATTTGGAGCACAATCCCCACTTCTCGCAAAGGACGCGAGAAACGGGGCGCGGCTATCGCGATATTACAACAACTGCCCCCGGGTGGGCGATGGAATGAGAGCGGTCAAACTGCATGCAGAGTAGGAAGAATAAAATCATCAACACCCAAGTAGCTAAGTATAAAAATCGAAGGTAGCTCTCGTGGAAGAACTGCCGATGCAGTCGCCAAATTTTGATCTGGTTAGTCGGCGCGCGAGCGGACATCCGCGAAAATGCCCACACCGAGGTAGTATATTGTTCGCTGTCTGGGAGGTGTTGGTTAACCTCTCTGGTGATTCGCTTCCAAACCATCCATTGGGCTAGACCAGTCGAATAGAATATTCCGAAATAAAACAGAATGCCCATGATGTACGGAGCCGCAACTGCGATTGCTCCCCATACGAGGCTAGTGCGCCGTTCTAAGCCCGTCTACGTTACTTTCGACCGCAATGCCGGCTCGCTCATGAGCTACATTTCTCAATTCGGTTTGGCATGATCATGATCCTCGATTCGCCATGAATGCTTTCAAGCCTCTGGCATGCAGGTGACGCCCTGCGGGCGTCAAGGCTTTGCCTTGAACGTAGCCATCTGCATCACCCAATAGCCGGCGCTATTAGTGGCTGTGGCCGCGTTACTGCCAGTGCTGCTAACAACCTTGTCTTCCGCAATGCTGCCGTAGATGTTGATCACCCTCTCCGTGAATCCGGAACCGGCTGTCGTGAAGTGGTGAGCGGAATTGCCGGCGCCAAAAATCAGCTCGTTTGCTGAAGTTGTAGTAGCAGAACCGCTGCTCGCAGTAGTTCCGGTGCCAGTTGCCGCGGCGGTGACGTCCAGCGGACTGGTGGGGTCAAGGCCGCTGTACTCCAGAATGCGGACATCGGGATAAGCCGCTGCCTGGTTGAACTTGACCGTCACTGTGTTGGTGCCGCCGACAATGTTCTTGGCGTAGTAAATGGACTCTTGCAATCCGGTACCGGTGGTCGGGCCCACCGCCCGAGTGTAGGTGTTGCCTTTGCTGTCGGTCACCGAACTGATCGAGGAAGTAGTGTCGCCCCATCCCGCCACCACGATATTCAGGTTGCCCGCGGTCTGCGTGTTTACGTAAGCAACCGCAACAGAGGTATTGGAAGCCTGGATTGTAGATGGACCTGAGGCTACCTGGACGAACATGATGGTTCCGCTTGAGGTGTAGGTGTAGCCGCTGGTCAGAGTGCCACTCTGGCCGTTGCTGTTGGTCACTACTACATTCACGACCCCGGCTGCATGTGCGGGAGTGGTAGCGGTGATCGTGGTACTGCTGACCACGACGACGCTGGTCGCCGCCGTTCCACCAAAAGTCACGGTTGCACCGGACGCGAAGTTGGTTCCGGTGATCGTCACCGGGGTTCCGCCGCTCGTCGTGCCCGATGTGGGCGAGATCGCGGTAGGCGCAGGAGGCGATGGCGAAGTTTGCAAGCTGCCCCGGAAGGCAACCATCTGCATCACCCAGGTGCCGCCGTTGTCGGTTGCCGTGGCTGCGTAAGCTCCAGCGCCGTTGACGATTTGGTCTTCTGAAATGCCACCGAAAGGGTTGATCAGCCGGTTACTGAATCCGGACCCGGCCGCGGTGAAATGACCACTGGTATTGCCGGCGCCAACGATCAGCTCATTCGCGGAAGTTGTGGTGGCAGGACCACTGCTCGCAGTGGGCCCGCTGCCGGTAGCAGCTGCCGAGACGTCCAAGGGATTGGACGTATTCAAGCCGTTGTATTCCGTCACATTCACGTTGGGGTAGCTTGCCGATGAATTGAATTTCACGGTGACGGTATTGCTGCCGCCAACGATGTTCTTGGCGTAGTAGATGGACTGTTGCAATCCGGTGGTGGTGGTGGGACCCACCGCCCGGGTGTAGGTATTGCTTTTGCTGTCGGTGACCGAACTTATCGAAGAGGTGGTGTCTCCCGACATCACCGCCACTACGTTCAAGTCTCCCGCGATTTGGGGGGTGTTATACGGGATTGCGATGGACGTGCCTGAGTTTGCAGTCGCGGAGTTGCTTTGCACGAAATTGATGCCGCTGGGTGGAGGCGGAAGTGGAGTGCCGGATGGCACCTGGACCATCGTTGAGAGTGAGGGGACGCCCGCGCTGTTCAATAAAAAAAGCATGTAATAGCCGGGCGGCGCGATGTCACCGCTGGGCGGTGCAGTGACTGTCAGACTTCCACTCCCTGCCGTGAAAGACAGCCCGACCATACGCTGGTCCATGTTGAAGGCATGAGTCACGGCACCGTTTCGCATCAAGACCACTGAGGAAATGCTGGAAGCGTTCGGGGTTTGAACCGTGAATGGTACGCCGTAAGCGATGCTGGCAGGGGCACTGGCAATGGTTGGCCTTGTGGCCAGTGTTCCGTTGGAGTTGAAGAGATAGGCGGGTTGGTAGATCTCCATGTGGGGCTCGTACGTGCCCTGCTCCGGATTTCCACCCGCGAACCAGACAGTGGCGTCTGGCAGGAGCAATGACGTGGAGTGATACAGGTGGGCATAGGCATTTACCCCCGCAGATGAAAAAGCATTCAAGACCGGGTCGTACAGATCCGCATCCAGACTGGCGGTGGTTGGGTCCTCGTCGTTCGTGGAGCCTCCAATCGCCAACACTTTGCCGTTGGGCAGAATGGTTGCGTTCATTTCCATGCGGGGCTCAGACATGTTCGGACCCGATTGCCATTCCGGGTGGGAAACACCGAGGTCAATGATCTCGGTGGTGTCGGTGGACGGGTTCCCCGTGGTGCCGACGCCGGCGCCTCCAAGAATCATGACGCGAGGGTCATAGTTATTGGGAGTCAGCGGAAGGAGCACGGACGTGCCATAGCCGCGGCTGGCATCGTAGATAGTCGTGGCCACGTCGAGCGTCCAGGTCTGATCGGAGGGGTCAAAGAGAGCTGAAGTTGGTTCTGGAGCCGAGTAAAACACGTTGCCGTCGGGTAAGAGATGCAGGCGCGGGTAAAGAGGTGGAGTCCAAGTCGCAGGAACCGGGTACTCCTGACTCCATCCGGACCCGACGGTGTAGAACTCGACGGTGCTGTTGGTGATGCCAGTCAGATTTTGGTTGTGGTGATCCCAGCCGGAGATTGCCCCGGAGAGAACCATCACCTGACCGTTGCCCAACACGATCGCCGTGGGATACCAGCGTCCATGCCCCATGGCCTGCTGTCCGCTGAAGATTCCGGTCGCAGGATCATAAGTCGCTGTAGCAGAGTAGCCCGTGAACTGAGGATCAGAACTCGGGCCGTACGATACGGTGCCTCCCATGATGAAGGGACGACCGTCGGGAAGAACGACCATGGCATTGCAGAACATGTCCCAAGGCAGTGTGTACTGAGTGATAGTGCCGGCGACAGGATCAAGAAGCTCAGCGCCGGACTCATTCCCCGGACCATACGGCGGGCCTGATGGACAATAACTTAGATAAGGCGGGCAGCTTCCTGAACCGGCGACGATGAGTATCTTCCCATTTGACAATAGCGCCGCGTGAACTGGATTGATGGGCGTCGTGTAGGACAGAGTGGTCCACTTGCCTTGAACATTGGCTTGTCCGGTTGCAAACTGAATTGCAACCACCAGGAACAGAACTGCGCATAGAGAGCCAGAGCCGAAAACTGACGACGTAGCGCGTTTCATAAAATTTTCCTCCCACGAGCTGCCAATCCTTGCTAATAAACTGGGGTGCGCACGTGCCATCGGACAGCTGGACACTTGTGTCGCAGCTCCTTCGGCGCAGCCGTTTAATGCCAGGCCCACCGCCGGGACCAGAAGGACCGTCCCACGTCTTCAACAGGCGCCATCCATCCGAATTGTCAACACCGTTGGCGGAGATTTTGTCCACGGTTGAAACCAGAAGCACGAGTCTGGCTTTCATCGAATCAATCCTCATTCTCTGGACGTGACTCTGCGGCTCCCCGAGAACGGAGATCGCCCCCCGGAATTCTGCTTCGAAATTCTGCTTCGAGATTCTGCTACTTAGTGTTTGATGGGGCCGTGCCCTGGAGTCTCGAACACGTCGCGGTGAGGAGCAGAGGCGCGGCCAGTCGCCTTTTGCTGAACGGGGGGATTTATTTCCTTAGAAAGCGGCGCAATTTGGACGCTAAGACTAAAGTGCTATTTCGTCAATGGCACTTTAGTGGTGTGTGGACTCGTGACCCTAACGTCAAGGTCGAAGGCAGCGGACAAGAGGTCTCCGCTCCCACACAATCGAAATCCCCACCCTTCGGCTTCGCTCAGGGCAGGCTTTCTTACAAAGGCCGCGAGAAATGGGGCGCCGCAGCAAGCGTGTATTGAGAATGATAGAGTAGCAAGCCTGATCGATTGGCACAGTTGCGGGAAGGAGCCGATGTATGCACGTTGGCGCGCCAAGCTTTAACGTGCGTTTCAATCGAATCTGGTCGGCGCTGACGCTGCTTTTCTTTCTGGTGCGGGTAGAGCCTGCTTTGTGGGCCCAAGATGGCGAATGGGACAAACACATGAAGGCGGGCAGCAAGGCCTCCGCGTCATTTAAGTATGCAAGGGCGGAGGAAGAGCTTCAAGCCGCGCTTGCGCAAACTCAGGCATTTCCCCCAAATGATTTTCGGACAGCAGAGACGCTGAGTAAACTTGCGGCTTTGTACGTGAAAGAAACAAAATTTACCGAGGCGGAAAACCGGCAGAAGCAGGCCGTCGCCATCTTCGAAGCCTCCGCCGGGCCTGACGATCCTCGATTGGCCTATGCCCAGATTGGCTTGGCGGTGATCTATGAGTTCGAAAGCAGACGCGAGGAAGCTGCGCCGATTTGGAGTCAGTCTTTCCCTATGCTGGAGAAGGCAGCGAAACCGAGCGATCCCGAAGCCTTGTCGACGCTGATTGATTTGAGGGACGCACTGCAGAATTTAGCCCGGCTGTACGAACGGCAGAAGCAAGTTTCGGATGCCGAGACGATGGAGACCAGAATCCTGGCAATCGACGAAAGAGCCTTTGGTCCAACCATGCCTGTATGGGCGTGGCGCGGCTTGGTTGAACGCGACCCAACCGGTAGCGACGCGGAAACACTCGGCCGGCTCTACGAGCGCGAGGGCAGGTATGGAGCTGCATTTCCACTTCTGCTGCTCAGAGTGGAAATCAGTCAGAACGCATACCGGAAAGACAGATCCGTTTCCGGTCTCCACAGGGATGCAGCGACGGCCTTAGATGTGATAGTAGGCATGGTCGAAGTTCCTATTTTCCATGAGAGCCTACCGGGGCCGTTGTTGGATCCCCACTGGGGAAGCGGTGGCGAGTTGCTCCGTGAATACAGGGAACTGGCAAAGGTCGGTGCCGAATCTGGAAAATATCCTGAGGCTGCCGAACTGTACAAGCAGATCGTACCCCTGGCTGAGAAAGCGGCTGGTTCCAATCTAGAGTTTAAGGTCAGGGAACTGGCCGAGGATTTGATGGATTTATCCAGAGTGTATCGTCATCAAAAACGCTATGACGATGCGATGGACACGATCAAGCGATCTGAAATGGTTGATGAAAGGGCTGCGAAAGCGAAATTTCCGAAACCAAAGCAAGTGGCGCTGTTGCATTGGTACAGCCAGAACGAACTGGCGGAGATCTATCGCGAAAAAGGCGATATCGCGGCCGCAATTCCCCTTTTCGAGCGGTCTCTGGAGACGTCGGACAAAATACCTTTGGGGGCAGGACATCCCCGGATTGCTGAGTTGCTGAGCGATTACGCCAACTTGCTGGGAGACCAGGGAAATTTCGACGCGGCCGAATCATTTTACAAGCGCGCTCTCGATACCTGGGCGAAGAGTTGGTATCCGCAGCAACTGGAACAAGCCGAGACTCTCACGAACTATGCCGCTCTGTTGCGAAAATTGGACCGGCCGGTGGAAGCAGAACCCCTGGAAGCACAAGCCGCCGCCATTCACGCGAAGGTTAGTGCCTCAACCCCGGCGAATTGATAGCGTATCAGTTCACCTCTGCGCCAAGATGACAGGGCAGGCATTTCGTCGGATTGCTATTGCGGCTGGGCCGCCGGTGCAGCGGGCGAAGCGGTGGCTGTTGGATCGAGGGCTCCGGCGCAGTAGGGGCAAAACTTGTCGCCGAGGTCAACGCTGCGTTGGCAGTGTGGGCAGGCGGGGCGCAGGCGGGTGCGGCAGCGGGGACAGAAGCTGAAGCTGGGCTCGACCTCGGCAGCGCAATGGGGACAGTGGGCGATGCGGGGTTTGCGCAAGATGAAATAGAGGACGATGCCCAGGCCGTTGGGGACAAACATGGCCAGCAGAGTCCACCACGCGCGGCTCATGCCTCGCCGCCCGGAGTCCTGGTTGATGTAACCGATCAGCACGGCGTAGCAGGCGAGGAAGGCTCCGCAAAGGAGGCCGAGCAGGCATCGAACCGGAAGCCGGGGTGCTTTGGGATCCATGCCCACCACCGTCACAAAGAGCACAGAGATAACCACGAAGACCGCTGTGAATAAGTAGTAGGCCCAAGGCGCAAGGATGCGGATCTCGTCTTTGGATTGCGTGGAAGATTGATTTCTATCGTTCGTCATAAATCTCCTGACTCCGTACTTCGTTTGCCGCAAGAATCTTGTTCCTGGCCCCATCAGCCGCGATAAGAGCCGACATGGTCTGCCAGGTGCTTATCTTTAGCAAGCAGCAGGATTGCCACGACCAGGGCCGGCATCCCGCAGAAGACCAGGAAAGCTACCTGCCATACCGAAGCAGGCAAGTGCGCCCACGAGCCCAGCCATTCAAAACCGCGCCACAAAACGATTGCGCTGAGCAGCGCGCCCAGGGTCACGGCGGTACAACTCACCGAAACCAGCCACACGCGCTCGCGATGGCGCTGCAATTCGAGGGCGCGGCGGCGCACTCTCATCTGCGTGGTCGAGACCAGACTGCGGTCGGCGGCGATGGGGATCGAGCGCAATCCGCGAATCGTTTCGGCGGCATTCTCGGCGAAGGCGCGGCATGAGGCACAGGTTTCCAGGTGGGCGGCCAACCATGCATCCGACGACGGTTGGCTGGAAGCCCGACCGGCCACGGAAGTCGCTTCGGTACCGGATAGTGCAATCAATTCCCTCGCCCGCTCATGTGCGTCGTTGTTGCTAGCGTTCACAGCTGGGCTCCTTTTAGCCACGGTTCGAGCGCGCTCAGACCGCGGTAGATTCTGGATTTCACGGTTCCCAAGGGCACGCGTGCCAGGCTCGCGATCTCCTCGAGAGACATGCCTTCCTGAAATCGAAGCACGAGCGCTTCACGGTATTCCGCTGGGAGATGTTCCATGCCGGCCGCAATGTGCTCGTTCTGCTCGCGCTGCAGAGTCAGATCGAAAGCCGAGGCGCTGCCGGTCGCCGGCACGTCGAACGGTGCGGCGTCATCGTTATTATTCATCAAACCGTCGAGGCTCGTGGGTTGCTTGCGCCGCATGTGATCGATGGCGAGGTTGCGTGCAACCGAGAACAGCCAGGTGCTGAATGCGTATTTGTCGTTGAACTGGTGGCCGCGTTCGAGCACGCGGATCCAGGTTTCCTGGAAGAGGTCTTCCGCTAATTCGCGGCGCCCGGTCAGGTGCACAAGATAGCGGAGAAGGCGATGCTGGTATTGCTCGATCAGGCGGTCGAGCAAGTCGGGATCTCGGCGTCGAAGTCCACGAGCGATCTCGGTGCTCTCTTGCGCCATCGAGCTCTCGAAATAGAAGGCAGCCGCGTTCATACTACTGTGATTACGGGGGTGGGGGGAGAAAAGACGCAGGCGATTGGGGTGAGAGGTGCAACCGCTGTAAGGCATTGAAACGAAATGAGTCTTGGACTGGTATCATCCCCAAGATGCCGCGGCGCGGGAAATTTATCACCTTTGAAGGGCTGGATGGGACCGGCAAGAGCACGCAGATGCATAAGCTGGCGACGGTGCTGCGCGCGGCGGGAAACAAGGTCGTAGAAACGCGGGAGCCTGGGGGAACGGCTACGGGGGAGAAGATTCGGCGGGTCTTGCTGGACTCGTCGACCGAGGGTCTGGCGCCGTTGGCGGAGATGGCTTTGATGTTCGCTTCGCGGGCGCAGCACATTGCGGAGGTGATTGAGCCGGCGCTGGAGCATGGGCAGATTGTGCTGTGCGACCGCTTCACTGATTCCACGGAAGCTTACCAGGGCAACGGCCGGAAGCTGGGTAGCGAGGTGGTGATGGAGCTTCATCGTCTGCTGTGCGGAGGGTTGCAGCCTGACTTGACGATCCTGCTCGACTCGGATCCGGCGATGAGTGTGGGACGGGCGCGGCGGAGAAACCGGCGGGCGGCGCACGGGGCGAATGCTATTTCACACAAGAACGCGGGGAGACATCCTGACGAGAACCGGTTTGAGCAGCAGAACCGCGGCTTTTTTACTCGCGTGCGGGAAGGCTACATGGCGCTTGCCGCGAGAGAAACGCAGCGCGTTGTGGTGGTGGATGCGAGTGGGACGCCGGGGCAGACGCATGGGCGGATTATGGAGATCTTGGGGCGGAAGCTGAGATTGGCGTCGAAAAACGCATAACTTCAACCGAACATAGATTCCAAGGATCTGCGGCGCGCTGAGTTCGTGTCATTGCTATGCCATTTGACATTATTACAAGTATGACATATTATATTGAATGTCATGAAGGTGAACGAAAGCCATACTCGCATTAACGAGAACGGACGAGTTGTGATCCCCGCTCCGTTTCGACGAGCTCTTGGTATCCAGTCGGGCGACACCATTGTTCTGCGCATCGAAAACGACGAACTGCGAATCACTACTTTGCGGCAGCGTCTAGCCAGAGCGCAGCAACTGGTACGCGCACACGTGGCCCCGAAGACGTCTCTGGTGGACGAGTTGATTGCCGAGCGCCGCGAGGCCGCGAAACGTGAATAGAATCGTACTGGATTCTTCTGCACTTCTCGCGATTCTCCATCAAGAGCCGGGCGCGGAAGTATTCACCAAGCAATTTGATTTGCTGGAGAACGCCACGATGAGCACCGTGAATGTGGCTGAGGCATACGGCAAGCTGGTGGGGCGAGGAATCGGTCCCGAAGATGCATGGGAGGCTGTGCTTGCTCCTGTCCCCGAGATTTTGGACTTCGACAAAGAACAGGCAAGGATTGCAGGCTGGCTGCAGCCGCAAACTCGTTTGCTGGGGCTATCGTTGGGAGACCGCGCGTGCCTGGCTCTCGGGATCGCTCTCAACGCGCCCGTCTACACAGCAGATCGGGCATGGAAGAACTTGAAGATTAAGGTTGCGATCCACGTCATCCGATAACGCCGGTAGAGTGGGTTCGCGTCCGCTAGATGTTGTAAACCATGAGCTTCTCTGATTTTCACGGTAATGCCGATACGGTTCATCGCCTGCGCGATATGCTGGCGCGGAAGCGGTTTCCGCATGCGGTGATTCTTTCGGGGGCGCGCGGGGCGGGGAAGTACACGCTGGCTCTCATGCTGGCGCAGGCTTTGAATTGTCTGGCTCCAACTGAGACCGACGGGCTACCTGATTTCTGCGGGCAATGCTCGAACTGCCGGCGCATCGCCCAGGCTGCCGATCTCGATGCCCGCTTTGCCGAAGCGGTGGAGACGCGCGAAGGCTTGCGCGATGCCGACAAGAAGGATACACGGCTGTTTGTGCAGACTCATCCGGATGTGCTGGTGATTCCTCCAGATCCTCCGCAGATGATGATCAAGGTGGATCAGGTTCGGCGGGTGATTGAGACCATCTATTACCGACCTGCGGAGGCGCGGGAGCGGGTTTATATTTTCACCGACTCGGCCTTCATGAAGGAAGCGGCGAATTCTCTGCTTAAAGTTCTGGAGGAGCCTCCGGAGTTCGCTACGATTTTCTTGCTCTCGGAGAATCCGGGCGAACTGCTGCCTACTATCCGATCGCGAGCGGCGGTCTTCGCGCTCGGGGCGATGCCGGCGGAGGAAGCGGAGCGCTACCTGGCGAAGTACCGTCCGGAATGGAAACCACCGCAGCAAGCTTTGGTCGCAAGACTGAGCGAAGGCGCTCTGGGCCGGGCTCGTGGCTTCAATGTGGAGTCCTATGTCGCCGCGCGCGCGGACGCGATCGCCATTCTTAACTCGGCTTTGCTGGGAGGCGAGCACACGCAGCTCTTCAAGATCACAGAAACCTATCGCGCTGGAGCCGAGGGGCGGGAGAAGACCGACCAGCTTCTCCGCACACTTTATTCGCTGCTGCGCGACCTGATGTTTCTGGGGTCGGGAGCGGCCGAGATGGTTCAGAACACCGACATTCAGAGCCAGCTTGTGAAGATGGCTGAGGCTGCTGATTTTGAATGGATCGCCGCCGCTTCGGAGCGTTTGGCTGAGGTGGAACGGGGGATGCGGCGGAATCTGCTGCGGTCGTTGTCGCTGGATGGGTTGAGTTTGGCGCTGGAGAAGGCGTGAGGGTGATGCTTCTGCCCTCAGACTCGATTACGTAGACCACTCATCGCAACACATTTTCTGCCGCGATGGAGTGGCATTTCGGGAGCTGCAAGTAGCCGAGCGAACCGGCGTAGCAGAGACCCGCGATGATGGCTAAGGATAGGACAAAACCCAGCAGTAATCTCGAAGGCGCCAGTCCGGACTCTCCGAGAGCCAGGTAGGCATCCCCGGCCGGCACGAGGGTTGAACTGGTTGCGGCCGGCTTCAGCCAAGAGCGCACAATCGCAAGGCTCGTGTCGCTGAAGATCAGGGGCCATTCACCCGGCTCGGCTGCTTCGGCCAACTCCAGCATCTCGGGCGCAAAACGTTGTCTGAATGCGTAGGGGTAGAGCTGGAGCAAAAGACGGTAGGTGCACAGCAAGCAGCGCCGCATGCTCATGCGCCCAACTTTCCTAATCGCGTCCGTGCGACATCAACCACTTGCCGCAGGCGCCGGACTTCGAACCGCAGCGCCTGCTCGCCGCTGGGGGTCAGGCAATATTCCCGCCGGGTATCGCCATTTTTGAGTTTCCGCTCCGTCTCACCGACGAGACCGCTGGCCAGCAAGCGATCCAAATTGGCGTAGAGCGTGCCAGGTCCCAACTTGTAGTTTCCCCCGGACTGCCGTTTGACCGACTGCATGATCCCGTATCCGTGCAGATTAGACTCGGCGAGAGCTAGAAGGATATGCAAGGCGGCGGACGATAATGGCCGGTCATTGACTAGTCGATCCTTGACTTCCATATCGTATTTTGATATATCACATTGTGATATATATGGCAAGTCTGTGATTCCACCGAAGGGCCACAAGATTATGCAATTATCCTGGCATATTCGCACGTATTTTTTATTCTGCGCTCTGGTTTTCACAGCGTGCCCGTCATTGCCGGCAGCGCAGGCGAAAACAGCAGCGCCGAAACCGGCCCCGCAAACAGTCGCCATGGAGCGGGATGGGAAACACGATTTTGATTTTGAGTTGGGGAACTGGAAGATTCACCTAAAACGCCGCCTGCACCCTTTGACCGGCTCCAATACATGGGTCGAATTTGATGGCACCTCTGTTACTCGAAAAGTTTGGGAGGGCCGCTCTCAACTTGAGGAATTCGAGACAGGTGGCGCGGGCGGGCACATCGAAGGTCTTACATTGCGTCTCTACAATCCGCAAACCCACCAATGGAGCCTCTACTGGGCTAACCAAAAGGATGGCACCATCGTGGCACCCCAGGTCGGCCAGTTCAAGGAGGGGCGCGGCGAGTTCTACGGTCAGGACACGGTTGACGGCAAATTGATCTACATCCGATTTATCTGGTCAAACACCGATTCTGACGTGCCCCATTTTGAACAGTCATTCTCGAATGATGGAGGCAAGACCTGGGAAGTGAACTGGATCACGGACCAGACACGAGTCAGCGAACGGAGAAACTCACCATGAGGCAGTCATCGCGTTCGCTAATTGCGGTTGCTTTGTTTGCCGTCGTCATAGCCAGTCTCTACGGCCAGGGCCAGTCGCAGAGTCAAACGCCGCGCCCGGCGCGTTCCCGAGTTGAGGAGACGCTGGACATGTGGAACGCGATCGGGAACAAACTTGTCGCTATGGCCGAGGATTTTCCAGAAGAAAAGTACGATTACAAACTGCAGAAAGACCAGCGCACCTTTGCGCAAAATCTTCTCCATGAGGCCGCACTCGATTTCGTTTTGATACGCAGGGTTTCCGGATCAAACATCGGGCCCGATTTCGGTGAAGGCGACAATCCGTCGCGCGACGTTTTCAAGACGAAGGCCGACGTGGTGAAGTTCGTGCGGGAGGCCGTGACGGACGGGGCACAAGTGATTCAACAGCAGGGCGACGCGGGGCTGGACAATACATCGAAATTTCTTGGGAACCGGCTGGCCCATAACTCCTACATCTGGATGTTCGCTATCGAGCACAGTGCAGAGCACTACGGCCAGCTTGTTGTCTACTACCGTGCGAACAACCTGGTGCCTCCGGATTCGCGGCGGAACCAGGCGCAGCAATCGCAACAGGCACAACAGCCGCCAACCTTAGCTTCAACCCTGGACCACGAGATCAGTGGCATCGAAACGTTAATTGTGGAAGCTGCCGAAGCAATGCCGGAAGACAAATTCAAATTCACACCTGAGGGCCTGAATATTCCCGGCGCTGACTACAAGGGCGTGCGCACCTTTGCCCAGCAGGTCAGGCATGTCGCCGCTTCCAACTATGCAATCTGGTCACCGCTCACCGGCGATAAGTTCCCCGATAGCTTCATGGGGGGCAACGGTCCTGAGAACGTGAAGACCAAGGCCGATATCATACAGTTCCTGAAGGATTCTTTTGCCCTGGGTCACAAGGCCGCGGCCACGTTGACAACCGAGAACATGTTGCAACCGGTGGGGAACAGCAAATCGCTGCGCCTTCCCCGGGCAACATTCGCCGTAGCCCACGCTTTTGATCATTACGGACAAATGGTCGAGTATCTACGCATGAACGGCATCGTGCCACCGGCCAGCCGTGCAAAGTCAGACTGAACGGCAGAAGCACCATAATTGACAGCTAGCGCTTGTGTTGTGGATTGTTGCTATATTAACTATTTTGTTTTCATTGAGTTACATAGATTACTCTGGTGGTTCTAGGCCCTTCAGATAGGTTGCCGCTGCCATCTCCAGCGCCTATAATTGTCTTACTCTGGATTAGGAATTCTCCGTCAGGTTCCGGGTAGCGACATGCGAGGGTGAAGTCTGTCTTTAAGGTCTTTGCCCATTGAGGTTAAAGCCCGGTAATGCGAAAGCGCCTGCAAATCGCCCTGATGGCCTGCAGCTTAGCCGCGACCTCGCTTTCTCTCACCCAACTCCGTGCCGCCGATGATGGCGACGGATCCTCTGACAAGATCGTTGCTACGAAGATCGTTGCTACGAAGATCACGGCTACCGACGAGCATGGTCGCAAGGTCTACGTGAATGATTCCGTGGCGGCGGCTCCGTCGCACCGTGCGCAAGAGCCTGACGCACCCCGGCGCACGCTGAGATATTGGAGTTCTAAAGAAAATCGGTGGAAGCCGGTGCCTGCGCCGAATGCGGCGGTTATGCGAGCCGCTAAGTCGGCGGCCGCCGAGGTTGACGAGTACCTGGGGCATGAGTCCAGCCAATCGGCAAGCGTCAAGATTGTTGCCGCAAACTTCCGCGGACCGCTGGCTACGTCTGCCGATATTGATAGCGCGATCGAGCAAGCCGCGGCGCGGCATAACGTGGACCCCAACCTGGTGCGCGCGGTGGTGAAAGTAGAATCGAACTTCAACCCCAACGCGGTGTCGCGAAAGGGCGCGATGGGGCTGATGCAATTGATGCCCTCGACGGCACGGCAGTTGAAGGTGAAGAATCCGTTTGATCCGGAACAGAATGTGGACGCCGGGGTGCGGCAGTTGAAGCAGCTTCTGGAAAGTTATGGCGGCGATGTGAAGCTGACCCTGGCCGCTTATAACGCGGGTGCGGGAGCGGTGGCGCGCAGTTCCGGCGTGCCGCACTATGCCGAAACCCAAAACTACGTCCGGCGTATCACCAATCTGTATTACGGCGGGTCCGTTTTTGAGTCGG
This sequence comes from uncultured Acidobacteriaceae bacterium, assembly GCA_963850805.1. Lineage (GTDB taxonomy): Bacteria > Acidobacteriota > Terriglobia > Terriglobales > Acidobacteriaceae > Sulfotelmatobacter. Next base: position 82,732 of record CAWKNF010000027.1, read on the forward strand.
GCGCTTCGCATGATCCGGTTACGGTTCAACGGGATGCGCGGGGCGTACTCTACATCAGCAACACCGATTAGGTTTCACAGCGCCGGTTTTCCTTTAATCTCTTTACAGGTTCGATCTTTACCAGGTTCGTTCTGGGCTGTATCTGGCACCCAGGCACTTGTTCAACCAACTGGTTCAAACGAGCAGGAACGAAGGCACGGGCTGGTGATCTTGAAGACCTCATCGCGCCAGTGTGGTCTGCGGAGAGCGTTGTTTGGGTTCGCCGTGTTCGCGGCGTTCACTTCTATTGCTCCGGCAGCACACGCACGTGCGCACCATTCCGACACCTGGGCGCGAGAGCATTTTGCCACAGCCGAGCGGATGCGCGAGGCGCTGAACGGAAGGCCTCCAGCGGACCGCACCCGGCGCGACTATCAGCGTGTGTTGAACGCCTACCGCTATGTGTATCTGGGAGCGCCCGCTTCCACCAAAGCCGATCCCAGCGTGGTTGCGGCGGCCGAGACGCTGGTGGAAATGGGACGGCGTTTCGACGACGACAAAATTCTGCACGAGGCCGTCGAGCAGTATAAGTTTCTGCGCCGGGAGTATCCCGGGAGCAAGTACCGTTTCGACGGGCTGTTCACCATCGGCGAGATTTACAAGGACGATCTCCACGATACGGAAGCTGCACGCAACGCCTTCGAGGATTTTCTGCGCCGTTATCCGCACAATCGCCTGGCCGACGATGCGCGTCAGGCCATTGTCGAACTCGATCAGCAAGCGCAGGCCGAGAAAGCCGCGGAAGCGCGAAGGACTGCGGAGAAGAAACAGGCGGCGAAGAACGGCGGCAGCAACAAGAACGGGAGAGTTGCCGAGGACGGTCATGCATCTCAGTCTTCTCCTCAACAGTCTTTTTCTGGGGAATCTTCTCATCAGCAGTTCAGGAACGATGAATCGGCAGCGGCGCGTTCTGACCGCCTGCCGCGGGTGACAGGCATCCGGCACTGGTCTACTCCCGACTACACGCGGGTTGCGATAGACGTGGATGGCGACTTGAAGTTTGAGTCTCAGCGGATCGACAACCCATCGCGCATTTTCTTCGATCTGCACAATACCAAGCTCGCCTCCACACTGGTGGGCAAGAGTTTCGACGTGGATGACGGTTTCCTGAAGAAGGTTCGTGTGGCTCAGTTTGTTCCGGGCAGCACGCGGGTAGTGCTCGAGGTCGACGACCTTTCCGATTACGACGCCTTTCTGCTGCCCAATCCCTACCGCCTGGTTATCGACATTCATGGCAAGGACGGGCAGGCAAAGCAGGTCAGAGAGAAAGATGCGGGCGAAAGCGCCTCGGCGGGAGCAGGTGATGGCGTTTCTTCGCCGAAAGCCGGCACGGGCTACAGTCAAGAATCGACCGCATCTGCCTCAGAGACCGCTGCGACTCAGCAGCCGACCTCGGTCGTCAAGAAAATCGTAGAGGCTGATGACGACACGAGCCCATCCGCGGCCGAAGTGGCCAGGCGAAATGCTCTACAGGTTAAGAGAGGATCGACGTCTGCGCGGAATGCTGCCGCGAAAAAGCAGACGGAGCATGATCTTAATGGCGATGAGCTTGACGGCGACTCGGACGCTTTGAGCATTCGCGAGGCGAAGCCTACTGCGGGCGGCGACCGGTCGCTGATTCGCGCCCTGGGACTGAAGATCGGCAAGATTGTGATTGATCCCGGACACGGAGGCCACGATACCGGGACGATCGGTCCGAACGGACTGGAAGAGAAAGATCTCGTCCTCGATGTGGGCCGGCGTTTGGGCAAGCTGCTGGAGACGCGACTGGGAGCGGAAGTGGTTTATACGCGGAAGAGTGACACCTTCATCCCGCTCGAAACACGGACGGCAGTTGCCAACCAGGCGCGCGCGGATTTGTTCGTCTCCATCCACGCCAACTCGAGCCGCGACCCCGACGCCCGGGGAGTTGAGACTTACTACCTGAATTTCACTTCTTCCCCGGGGGCGCTGGAAGTGGCGGCGCGGGAGAATGCGGTTTCGGAGAAATCGATCTATGAGTTGCGCGATCTGGTGAAGAAGATCGCACTCAAGGAAAAGATCGAGGAGTCGCGCGAGTTTGCCGGGGACGTGCAGGAATCGCTGCATAGCGGGCTGGCGGCGAAGAGTCCGGCGATTCGCGACCGGGGAGTGAAAAAGGCTCCGTTCATTGTGCTGATCGGCGCCAACATGCCCTCGATTCTCGCCGAGATTTCGTTTGTCAGCAATCCTGTCGACGAGCATCGGCTGGAGACAGCCGAATACCGGCAGCGCATCGCGGAGTCGCTTTACCGCGGCATCGCCAAGTATGCGCACGGGCTGAGCGGGGTCAAGGTGGCGAGCAAGATGGATAAGGGCTCGGTGCAGTAATCCTTCCGGAACCTTTTTCCCTCCTCTGTGGTCTAATCATGGAAGGTGTTCTGTGCCCAGCGGTTCATCCATGCTTCGATCAAAGTCTTTAGTCCTGTTCGCTATCGCAGTTTGTCTGGTGAGTGTTTGTCTGGTGAGCGCCGGCTTCGCCGCCGTCCCGGGCACGGATTCGCCTACGCCGACAATCCTGCCCAAGCAGTTTGCCGGGTGGCAGATCCAGGGGACGGCTCAGGCCAGCAAAGACGCGGCTGCGGCCGACCCCACCAACGCCGCGCTGCTCAAGGAATACGGGTTCACGGATTTCGAGGCGGCTACCTACAAGAGTGATGACGGGCGGACGCTGAAAATCCGCGCTGCGCGGTTTGCCGATGCCAGCGGCGCGTTCGGCGCTTACAGTTTCTACCTGCAGCCGGAGATGGCGCGGGAGGAGATCGGCGACCAGGGCGCATCGGTGAATCAGCGGGTGTTGTTTTACCGCGGTCACATCGTGGTGGAGGCGGTCTTCAGCCAGTTGACGCCGATGTCACCGGCGGGACTGCGTGAATTGGCGGGCGTGTTGCCGCGGCCCGGCGGAAATGCAGGTAATTTGCCTCCGATCCTTGCTTTCATGCCGCATCATGGCTATCAGGCAAATACCGAAAAGTATGCGGAGGGACCGCTGGGGCTGGGGGCGATCGCATCTCCGCTGCCTGCGGATCTAGTCGATTTCAACGCTAGCCCGGAAGTGGTACTGGGGCAGTATTCCACTTCCGGCGGCGGAGCTACGCTGATGCTGATTGAGTATCCGACGCCGGCATTGGCTGCCGAACATGTGCGCCGTATCGATGCCGCTCAGCACGCGGCGCAACCCCAGGCTGGGGTTGCGGCCATCGAAAACGTTGGTCCGTTTTTTGACAAGCGCACTGGACCAATCGTCGCCATTGCGGCCGGTCCGCTCTCGCAGAGCGACGCCCAAACGCTTCTGGGTGCAGTGAACTGGGACCCCAGCGTCACCTGGAACGAGAACACGTATTTCGACAAGAAAAACAACATCGCCAACCTGCTGGTGAACATTATTCTTCTGTGCATTATCGTGGGTGCGATCTCGCTGGCGGCGGGAGTCGCATTTGGCGGTGCCCGCGTGCTCTTGCGGCGCTATTTTCCGGGTCCGGTGTTCGGCCGTTCCGACCAGGCTGAATTCATTTCTCTCCACCTGGGAGAGACCGCAGCGCAAGGATCTTCGGCTCGCCCTCGGACTACGCCCGAGACCTCAAACGGTTCTTAAGTGGCTCAGGAATATTGGCTTAGGGTGGTTTTCGTGGCGCTCCGTCTCAAATTGAAACAGTTGGGGTGCGTGTTGATTAATTCTGTAAGTTGTTGAAAATGAAGACATTTATTTCCCAAAAATTGCTTGACACCCTGCTTTTTCGGCTCATAAGATTTTGTCCATAGAAAGTTTTGACGGAAATCCAAGCCTCCGTTGGAACTATTCTCCCTTGAAAAGAGAAGGTCGCCCTGTTGCCGGGCGGCCTTTTCGTTTTGCCGGCACTTTTACTAAACTCTTACGCACGATTTGCGTATCATCTGTTGGGAATCGTCTGTTAGTCCAGAGGTGGTGGCAACGATCCGGTTTGCGAGTTGCGGAGGAAATTATGTTCTGCGATGGATGTGGCACCACGGTGCAACCGGGCCAGGCGTTTTGCAGCCGGTGCGGCAAGCAAATTGTCGGGCCGGTGGCGGTGATGCAGCAGCGCCCGGGGCGGGTGCAGGGACACCTTCATTTACTCGGGATACTCTGGCTGGCCATCTCCGCGTTCAACACCCTGGGCGGGGTGATTCTGTACGTCCTGGCCAACACGTTGTTCGCTCATATGCACGAGATGGGAGCGCCTGAGGCGCCCACGGCATTTCTGCGTCCACTGCTGAGTGTGGTCGGCATTTTGATACTAGCCAAGGCGGCTTGCGGATTCTTTGCCGGATGGGGATTGATGCAACGCGAACCCTGGGCTCGCGTGATCGCGCTCGTCCTGGGGTTCATCTCGCTGTTCAACGTTCCTTTCGGTACGGCCGTCGGCGTCTATACTCTGTGGGTTCTGCTACCCGCCCAGTCGCAAGAGGAATACGATGCGCTGGTTACCGCTCGCGCTGCATAGTTGACGCTTTCCCGTCACTGGCCCCTGCGATTGTCCCAAGCACCGATGAAACAGAAAGCTGTCCCGCTGCACTGAAATAAAAAGATTCTAACCACACGCTGGACTTCGACAAGGTACGCATGCCCCGATTGCTTTCAGTAAATGTCGGCCTTCCGCGCGACGTGACATGGAACGGCAAAACGGTCCGAACGTCAGTCTGGAAATCTCCGGTTACGGGACGCCGGATGGTGCGCAAGCTCGATATCGATGGTGATGCGCAAGCCGATCTCTCCGGTCACGGAGGGGAACACCGCGCCGTATTCGTGTACCAGATGGATTCTTACCATTACTGGGAGAGCTTTCTGGGCCGCAGTGATGTCACTTTCGGCCAGTTCGGAGAAAATTTCACCGTCGAGGGACTTCCTGATAACGAGGTGTGCATCGGCGATCGCTACCGTATCGGTGGTGCTGAATTTGAAGTAACCCAGCCGCGCGTAACGTGCTACCGCGTCGGCATCAGGCTGAACGAACCTCGCATGCCAGCACTGCTCGTAGCACATCACAGACCAGGATTTTACTTTCGCGTGTTGCAGGAAGGAGAAGTCGGAGCCGACGACGACATCGTAAAAATCGCCGATGGTCCAGAAAGGATCACGGTGGCCGACGTTGACGCCCTCCTGTATTTGCCAGGACATTCCGACGAACTACTGCACCGCGCGCTACGGATTCCTGCGCTTAGCAAGGGTTGGCAGAGTTCGTTCCAGGCAATGCTCCAACAAGACTTGAACTCCAAAACTGTGGCCGGGAATCCGGGACTCGCCGATGAGGAACAAGCGCCAGCATGGCCCGGCTTTCGACCAATGCGAGTCGCGAATATTCGCAAGGAAAGCGATAGCGTAACTTCCTTCATTCTGGAGCCAATCGATGGGCACCCTCTTGCTGTCTGCCAGGCAGGTCAATTTGTCGTCTTGCGGTTGCTCGTCGATCCCGGCAAACCGCCGGTTCTTCGCAGCTATTCGCTGTCTGATCTGCCGGCCGCCGATCATCTACGCATCAGCGTCAAGAGCGAATTGAATGGAGTTGGAAGTTCATTTCTGTGCAACCGCGCGCGAGAAGGCGATCTGTTAGATGTTAGTGCGCCGCGCGGTAGCTTTACTCTGCGTCCAGGCCAGAATCCTGTGGTTCTGCTGAGCGCTGGAGTCGGCGCGACGCCCGTAATGTCGATGCTGCACTCACTCGCTGCGGAAAGATCGCAACGAGCGATCTGGTGGATCTATGGAGCGCGCAATAGCGTTGACCATCCATTTGCAGAAGAGTCGCGTTCATTACTGAAACAGCTGGCTCGCGGACGAGGATACATCGTGTACAGCAGGCCCGCTGCAACTGACCACGTCGGGACAGACTTTGATGCTCCCGGGCACATTGACATAGCTTTGCTGGAGAAACTTGGTGTGTCAAAGGGTAGTGACTTCTATCTGTGTGGCCCCTCGTCATTCTTACAGAATATGCGCGATGGGCTGCGGAACTGGGGTGTGCTCGCCGGGAATGTGCACACGGAAATCTTCGGTTCTCTCGAGGCGATTACCTCTGGTATGGCGCAGGTTGTTCACACCCCTCACGCGCCACAAGGGCCGCCTGGATCTGGTCCCCCAGTCTCATTCGCGCGCAGCGGGATTACGGCCGCCTGGGATCGTAAGTTTGCGAGTTTGCTTGAACTGGCGGAAGCGTGCGACGTTCCGGTCAGATGGTCGTGCCGGACCGGGGTCTGCCATACCTGCATGACCGGTCTGATTAGCGGATCGATTACTTATAACCCTGAGCCGCTGGAGAGGCCCGCTCCCAGGAACGTGCTCGTATGCTGTTCCCAGCCAAACGCGGGCGTCACTTTGGACCTTTGAGAGAAGAAGAGAAGATCTTTGAGAGAAACGGGAGGAGTCTAATCATGCGTTCTGATATCTTGCCCGGAGGCATTTTCCCCAACTACGAACTGCCTGATCACACGGGCAATCTGCGCAAGCTCAGCGAGCTACAGGGCGATGATCCGCTGATCCTCACGCTTGCGCGCGGCCACTATTGCCCAAAGGAGCACCAGCAGCATCTGGAACTCGCCGCGTTCTACCCGAGAATCGCGGTGGCGTACACCCAGATCGCCACGATCGCCACCGACGATCACCATACTCTTCAGGAATTCCGTGCGTCAGTGGGAGCCCAGTGGACCTTCCTTTCGGACCCCGACCGAACCATTCAAAAAGATCTCGACATCCAGGAGTACACCGACCCGGAGCATAATCCGATGATCCCGCATACGCTCGTGCTCAAGCCAGGCCTCGTGATCTACAGCATCTATAACGGCTACTGGTTCTGGGGGCGTCCATCGGTCATCGATCTTTGGCACGATCTGCGCGTCGTGACGAGTGAAATCCGCCCAGACTGGGATCTGAGCAAACCCGGACTCCGTGAGGCATGGAACACCGGGGATCTCTCGCCTTTCCACGGGTGGAACAAGCAGGCCAGTAAGGAAGATGCCTCAATTGTACGGAGCAAATAGCACAGCCACCAACTTCGATCTACTGTGGAGCTGCAACATTGAATTCTCGGGAATCTGTCGGCTGGCGTGCTTGCTTGACTTAGCGAGCAGCTACCGCGGCCATGAAGCATTCCGAAGCTCAGATTGCTCAACAGTAGCTGCACAGCAAGAACCAGCGAGCGATTTGATAAACTGGGACAGTCGTTCGTTTGGACGATCTCACCAAGAAGCCGACGTAGCTCAGTTGGTAGAGCAGCCGATTCGTAACGCACTCAGCCTTGCGTATGTTGTTGTGAAGTATGGTGGGCTCAGGGTGGTTTTAGGGGGTTCTAGGGTGTCCCTGAGCACCTTTTGTACAGCGTTTTGTACAGCAATTGGACTTGCCGATTTCAGATCGGCTGGTCTTTGCTCTTCCTTCGCTCCCCCATTCACTACAGCACGTCCCGCTCAAACCCCGCATCAATTTTTGCCGTCCAGTTTGAATTGCCGCCTCGATTGCCAATTCCTCCGTGGGAAATGTGTCAGGCAAATAGAACTGAGTCTCAGTCACGCCGGAGGCATCATGTTCTTCGATCCAAAGCTCCGCCGAGAATCTCGCATCCTGTTGCTCGTATGAGCGTGCCTCGATAACGTAGCCCTTGTACCCCTGCCTGCTTTTCATGACCCGCACCCCTCTACATGCAATTTATCGCACTTGGACGCTCGGCAGACTTGCAGCAGCAGCTCCTGTACTTCTCCCTGCCCAAATTAGGAGTTGTCCATCCATCCCAGTTATCGTTTGTCGAGCACCCGACGAAGCCTCGCCGCTTCACTATCTAATCCCGCTTTCTGAAGCGCATAAATCGCATCCCAGACCAAACGGTCTAATCTCTGAATCTCCGCCTCCCTCTGAGCTACCGTCGCGTCGTACCCAGCCCACTGACGGAGCAGCGCCCATGACGCCCGGTACTCGTTCAGGAGAGACACGATGTACTCCTCGCCCGGTGTTGCAGCCTTCCGGCTCCATTCTCGTTCCGTGACCTCAACCTCAACCAAGACAGTTGAGGGTTCCGCTGTGCAAAACTTCCGAGCGAGTTCCAGTGCATAGTCGAAGGGCAAGTGAATCGTGCCCTTACGGCCTATGTACATAGCGGGCGAGTTCGCCGTTTGAGTCATGCCCGCCCTGTGCCTGACGCGCTCCAGTGCATCGGGCGATCCTGAGAGCACACCTCTGCAAAACTGAATCCCATCTTTAACGGTCTCGAACACCTGCTCGACAGCCTTGGTGAGTGGTGACTCAGGAATGTAGCCGTAGGTTTCGTTGTGCTCTCGAAGACGCTGCGCCTCAGTCTCTTCTTTGAGAAAAGCTTTGTGCTCTTTCCAAACGCAGATCAGTTGACCTGACTCAACGTAGTGAACTAAACCGGGGTTTGGGTCAATCCATTCAGCTTTCCATTTATTCCCGCGAATGTGTTCGATGATCCTTATTCGCTGAAACGGAACTCCCGGCAATCGCTTCTCGCGCAGGGCATATTCAGTTCGAGGTTTGATTTCAGATTTCAGCATTGCTGGATTGTTTCCTCCGCAAGGTGCGTCCATTGGCCAGAACCAAAATCCACAAAGCCAAATTTTGCCCTCCAATCTGCTTAATTGTCGAGAGACCGTCACAAGCCGTTAGCGCTACAATTTCAACAATAGGTCGTGATCGCAATCGAGCGGGAGGTTCCCATGCCCGTGTACGACTACGTTTGCAATGTTTGTCACAAACCCTTTGAACGGGTTCTCACCCTGAAGGAACGCGAACTAGAGGCGATATGCCCCAACTGCGGCACCAAGAACGTTGAGCAAGAGGTCACCGCTTTTTACGCCGTGACCGGGAAGAAGAGTAGTTGAACCGGAAATAGCCAAGCGGTGCCGTCTGGCGAAGTTGGTGGGTTTTGCTTGCCCCTGGGATTCTAGTGGCGCGTGGCGAAGTTGGCGGGTTTTGTGCGCCTCAGATGAAACTCAAACTGAAGGCACGCGTCAACCGCTCAGATGCTGCGTTGAGTCCATGCCCCAGTGAGCTTGGCACGCATGGCGCGGTTGACCTTCCCAGATCAGCAGCAGGACTTCAGACGCAGCGGAGCACAGTGTAGCAAGCGAATGTGACGGGAATGTTAAGTTCCTGATCCCTTGCTCCCAGACTAGATGCTGAAACGGCGGAGGGTGAACTCTTGGGGCAGCCCTCAGGAAGGCGATTCTGGGGGGATTTGGGCAGTCCGGAGGGGTTTGGGTCGGGTCAGGCGTTCAATGGGTGCAGGCAGCCTTTGTGACCACCCCTAACGGCGATTGCGAGGCTACTGAGGCAAGCTGGCTCTGGTCTTTAACTCGTCAACCAACCTCTGGGCAGAGTTGATCGTTTCCTTCTCACGGTTCTTTTCCCTCCGAGCCAACCTGCGGTGGTCGATTGTTTCCCACAAAGAATTCTTAGTCTTTGCGTCATAGATCGTCAGCACAAGTTGCGGGTCTACAATCTGCGTGCTGTGAACCTGAGTGGTTCCGTTGTAGGTGTTGTTTGTGCTCCACACGCGGGTTCCGCCATGCTCCACGTGATAAGAAATCTCAACTATCAGATCGGCATCATCTGGAGAGCCTACGATCTCGTACTTGCCCCAGTTTTTCATTTCTGAATAGAACGTGTCGTAGGCGAGGTCGCTGCCTCCACCGTTTGTTAGGAAAACCTTCTTCGCGTTCACAACGACCGACGGCAAAGGCGCTGGCGGAATGTCTTTTCTGCTCTTCCCGGCATATGCGTAAACCGACAGGAACAGGCACAACGATACTGCGAGCTTGCGCATGTTGATCGCTCCATCTTCCGGGGGAAGCTGACGGTTGGATTGTACAGCGGAAAAGAGAACGTCGGTAGAATCTGATCGTTCTCAACTCTGCAAGCACCGGTAAGACTCCCGGTGTACTCTGTGAACATGCTACGACGAGAAACTAGCGGGACGGTCACATGGGACGAAACAAGCCACATTTTCGTTTGAAAGAGAATGACTCGAAGGTTGCGCTTCACATCGTTTTTCAGCAAGTTTACGCTTGCGTTTACCACCTCTCGACTGTGCGCCTATTCTTGAAACAAAGTGCCGCGTTTACGCACCACGAGTCCCAGTTTCACAATCCTGCAAGGGAGTTCACGGAGCGTGCGAACTCGGATCGTGTCGTACTCTTCGCCCACCTTCGTGGTTTCTTTTGGGAGCTTCACAGCATCGTAGATTCATTGCAGGGCTACTGCCTGCGACAGGCTAAGAAAGAAGGAAGCATAGTCCCTCCAGAAGTGAAGAATTCAGTAAGAGACTTTTTGAAGAGTCAAGCGTGGAAAGATATTCAAGCAATCCGAAATTTCAGCCACAGTACTGCTTCCCCGCTAGGCGCACGATTAGAGGGTGGGCAACTGATATATTTCTTGGAAACCGCTGACGGTAGGGAAATTCCTGTTCCAGACCACCTTGAAACCTACCTCGGTGTGGTACGGCAGCTTCTTCAGTCAGTGTTGGTCATTCCTCCAGAACTGATGGCGGCGAAAGTGCACTTCAATCTTCCTCCGCCGAGCGTTTCATTTACACAGCAGAGCACTGCACCTTGATGAAGTGGGGGAAGCGACAATATCAGTAGAGAAACAGATCATGCCCAAAACCCTCTTTTTGTGCGGCACGACTCACGGTCAGCAGCTTCCGACGTTCAAGTGGGCGGATAAGTTTCGTAAAGCTCTCCAGCTTCTCTTAGCCAAAGGTGTTGAGGCGGTTCTGGAGGAGTGGGATCACTACGGCAATGTTGTTCTGAAGTCGAGCACACAAGTGATCTGCGAAAAGCGAGGCATTCATTGGGAAGAATTGGGTCTTCCGAATGACACCCCCACATTCGGAGACACGCTGTTCGATCCTCCACTTCCCGCCGAGTTAGACACAGTGCGCCTAATTCCACCGCCTGACACCATTATGGAGTTTGTCGCCGGACGGACACCTGAAGCCAAGGCTTGGGAAAAGGTCGCAGCTCAAAATTCAATGATAGTTGTGGGTCGTTACCGTTTGGATCATCACATCAAACGCGAAGACCACATGTTTGCTCAGATTGAAGATCAGCTTGCCAAGCATGACCGCGTTCTCGCGATAGTAGGGGCAACCCACATGGGGAGTCTTCTACGAAAATGCAAAGACGCCGACCTCAACGTCGAGGGATTCCTTTTCACATTTTGCGAAGAGTGCAGCGTTAAACTTCCGAAGAAGTAAAACGGAGAGTCGGTGTCATTTCAATCCGTGATACCGCATCAACATCTCAGGAGGCAGTAACTTTCCTTGATTCCCTACGGCAAAGGCTCTCGCGCTGGGCTATGTATTGTGGGTCGTCTTCGAGCCGCGCTTGTACTTGAACTGATTCCCCGACTCCGATGTCGGCGGGATCGTTTCGCCTTGCTCGATCACCGTGCGGCGACCATCCGGTACCTTGCCGCCACGCGGCCCGACTTCAATCAGTTCGCCGGAGTCCGGCGCTGTCTCACCCGGCTTATAAGTGGTCATGCGAAAAGACCTCCATCAGAAAACTGTAGCAAGAACTGTGGGCATGGGCAACGGCAAACTCCTGATAGTAGTAGGAGAGGAAGTGAGCGCAGGGACGATCCAGACGATCAATTTTCGATGTCAAATTCTAGCGTTACTTCCTGCTCCCCGTCTCCAGCGAATGGGGTCATCGTGTCGGCGGAAAAATGGCATTCGCGAACCACTCCGTTGTCATTCAGGAAGAAACTCCCAGCCCGACCTTGACAAGCCATGAACAAGCCGACCACTTGAGCGAGGGATGACGACGGTGAGGCGTCTAAACGTCCCGACACCTGAACCAGAGCCGTGTAGTGAGTCCCGTTCCGATGAATCGTGGCAGGAAGATCAATTTTGTTTGCAACTTTGTCCTTAAGCCATGCCGTGAAAACTTCCATGTGTCTGCTCCTCGGCTTCTAGAAATAGTTGTCAAACGTTCGCGCGTCTCTGTGATTCAATCTGACGTGGATCACGACATACGCATCATTGACTTTTGTTTCTCCATGCCGACGCAAGACAGACTGCGCCAATTTGAACGCTACCTTCTCATCCGCTGAGAATTTGCACGCAGCGTCTTGCAACATTAGATTGAATGCGCCGATAGCTTCATCGCGCTTGCGTAGTTCGCTCTCTGGGAGTTCAGGCAGCATCAAGAGCTTGTCAGTCGTGATCTTAACTTCTGAAATTAGCTTATCGTTTTCAAGCAAACAAAAGAATGGACACTCGTCTTCATCCGGCGTAGCGCCGCCTGCTTCATCGACATTTTGCGCCCTTTGCAGAGCATCGAATAGCGTCTTGACTTGTCCATCAATATCCGCCCATTCATTGACAAGCTCGTAGTTCTCTGGACGTAAAAGCAGAATATCTAGGCTGCATTGCAGAGCAAATTCCGGCACGACTAATGGCACCCAATGGAAACCCGCCTTTTGCCAAGTTTCGCCGATTGACTGTAGTCCGATCTTGAAACGTTCGTCTGGAGCATGCGGTACATCAGGCTTCGGTCGTCTATCTATTGAACGGCAATAGGCACCATCGGCTAATTGCCTTAAATTCGGTCTGACCTGCCACAATCGGCGCAGTTGGGGATGAAATATACGCCGAATCCGGTGCTTATCTTCTGGACGAGGCTTGTTAGCCGAAGGCGGTAATTCGCCCTGATACAGCAAGCGAAATTCCATCACGTTTGTTTCCTCAATCTGATCGCCTCCATTAACGTAGACCTGTTCATAGAGTCAAGTCAAAAGCCCGGATTTGATGCCTGATCCGTACTTCAGTTTATGCGGACATTGCGGTTGGGAGCGACAAGAGAAGGGGATGAACTAAATGCTATGGCGTGAGCGTGCGCCGCCCTGCTTTGAGCTTTGATGGATTTGGCGCGATCATTTTCTCAGCCCCAAAAGTGTTCACATACACGGAAGACTCCCGACATCGGTGACAGAAATACCAGTCATACGGAATGTCGCCATGAAATTCCTGTATCCCCTGCAAAATCAGTTCGTGACTCTTGCAGTACGGGCATCTGAAAGTTCGCCAATGGTGTATCTGAGCAAACAGCTTCTTGATTGCTGCGTAGGATGGAGGCAGAAAGAAGTACGCGGCGTAGTAAGCGGTCACTCCAGCTAATAGCCACTCTTTCCTCAGCGGTGTGAGGGTCAGACCCAGCAGGAGAAGAATCAGGGGCACAGCGATCTTTGCATCTTCTTTATCGAAGTCGTAATCTGCCCAACTCCCGATCTTGATTTTCATTGGTTTAGATTCTACGCTCACACCGCGTTGACCTTGGCACGAACCTTCGCCCGTATAATTTGTATCAGCATGGCACCACTCAAATTCGGTGAGAAGCGCAAACTCGAAGAGTTTCTGGGAATGGGCGGGGGTTACGTCCTTAGTTTCTCGGATCGCACCTTCAGGGAGTTCGTCCACGACAGCACTGGGTTGGACATTGATGATCCCGAAGTAGGCGGTCTAGGTTCCAAGGGTCGTAGGCTTCGACATTTCTGGGACAATCAACCAGATTACATAGTGGGAAAGCTGATCAAGGATTTGATTGATTCCGTGGATGCTGATCCACCTGAGGAATCGCAGAGTTTCGGTGAAGTGAGGTATGGCGTCCGCCGTCCTGCGGCTTTTAAGGACGAATGTCTGAAGATCGCAGACAGACTCTTGCAATCCGCCCCTGTCCCCGACACGACCGTTATTTCCGTGCTGTCTCAACGTGAGGAGTTTGAACGCCTCGCCAGCGGCGTAATGGACAGCATCACTAAAAACGACCCGGAATCTGGGTTGGACAGGCTTCACACGTTCACTATGGCGTTCGTCCGGTCGCTATGCGAGAAGCACGGAATCACCGTGGATAAAGACAAGCCGCTTCACAGCGTGTACGGCGAGTATGTGAAGAAACTGAAGGAACTCAATCTCATCGAATCGCCCATGACCGAACGCATCCTGAAGTCGTCCATCTCTGTGTTGGATTTTTTCAATGATGTTAGAAACAACAAAAGCCTAGCGCATGATAACCCGGTGCTCAACCGCAACGAGAGCTTGCTAATATTTCAACACGTCACCAGTGTCATCCGATTTCTTTGGACTATCGACCAAGGGCACGACTGATAGAGGTTGCTGGTGGGACGCCAATCTATGAAGCCGTTGGCGATGGGCTAGATAAAGCTGAAAAGCCGATTGCTGCTGCCGTAACTTTGACGATTCAACTTTTCTACGATCACTTTTTGATCGTCAATTCGGTGCCACTCGACGGCGGCTTCTTCGATTGTTCGACCGTAAGCCAATACCTTCTTCTCGGCGTCCTCTACCGTGAAGAAGCCGTTGGTTTCTTTCGGTGGACGAGCAAACATGTGGATGTTGTCCGAAATAGAGGTTCCCGGTTTGTTGTAAGAAACATTGGCGAGTGGTGGGGTGTCGTTTGGCGGTGGTAGAGCTTTAGGCTTTCTGCGTGTATCAGACCATTTTTTATTCAGAGCGACAAGCCCCTGAATCAGGTCTCTCGGAAAAAGACGAACGTCTATATCTGCCTCCACAAGTGAGACATGTCCGTACACCGATTCGTCTTTGTCCGGCATACCGTAAACAACTCGTGCGACTTTGGCATTGATCAGGCGTGTAGCGCAAGCTGTTTTGTTTGATGAGTTTCTTTTGGAACACGGCTCCAGCGTTGTGTAGACCGTGCAACCGCTCAGATCAACATTATCGACATCGTCGTTGACCTTTCTGAGAGCACAATATTCTGCGTGTCTTCCTTCACCCGTTTCGCCTCGAAATCCTGTCGCCACAACATTGCCCTCTTTAACGACAACCGCCCCGACATACGGGTGTAGTTCGCCGTCATTCTCAGGGATGCTCTTTCGAGCTTCAGCGACCGCCATTTCGCAGAATTTCCGATCAAAGACGGTCTGACCCAGTTCCGATCCTGTTTCCGTCAGAAAAATATCCGCAAGAAATTCATCAGGTATCGCCATATTTTTCAACTTCGTGAGATGCCCACTAGCGATAGCGGTACTGAACATGGTGTACTGCACCGTTGCTTGAATGGAATGAGCACCGAGGTTGTCGTCAATGGTGTGACCACCACGGAAATAATTCAAAAAGTCGGCGTAGGTGGTGACTGGTGCTTGAGTAATCTGGGGATAGATATATCCCTGTGGCAGCTTTTGATTGATAAGCATATATGGCGATTCAGAGGCGACTGATGTCAACCGTCTGCATATGAAGGTGCCCGAAAAGTTCCTCCCCGGCTGCGATGTCAGCCGCATCCGGTTCGTATTCAGGGTTTGTTAGCATCAGATCGTAGTGCTCCCCGTCGCGGTCAATAACCACGAGACAGTTCTTCTTCTGATAGTGAGCCAAAGCACCCCCGGCGAGCCTTTTGGCACGCCCGTGTCGCGTCGGTTTATCGACTCCTCTGCACGAGATAAAAACGAAAACCCAATCCTTACCATCGGCGTGAGCAGCCGCGAAAGTAAAACCGCTGGTCTTTCCCCGCATCGACTCAGCCACGTCATGAAACTTTCGACCCATCATCGCTCGCTCAGTCAGCCGCATGTCGGTCAGGATTTCCTGTAAGATCAAATAGTTCTTCCGTTCGCCTTCTTTGTCGAATAGAGCAACAGCATCAGGCGGTAGCCCGTCAGCGTAGTTCGGGTCTCTCGTGGATAGGGCATGGGCTACACGCTCGATTTCACTGCTGTAGAGCTTATATTCTTCGCTGCGCTCCAACGCCTCTCGCAGCAAGTCATCGTGAGTTTCGGTAGCGCGTCTGGCATCCGCGTGCCCTAAACAACTCTTGAGGCTGTCGGCGATACCACCGTTCATTATGTACAACTCGTAGAAAGGCAATTCATCGCCGACCATACGCAGGCAAGCAATTGGCAACTTCCGTCTGGCATTCAGATATTCAAGAACCTCAGGCAGGGTTCGTAGTTGCCAGACGATGTTCAGGAAGTCGTTAATGGACATGTAGGTCAGCGGCACGCCCAAATACTCCAACGGCAACTTATCGGCGATCTGCTTTAGATCAACGGGATGCCACGTTTCCGCCAGCACAACTCCGTGGATTATGCGGGGAAGAGTGCTGAACTCAACCCTGCCTCTGCGTGGATGGTCACACCATTTCGGGCGGTCGTCAGGTCTTTTGATTGAGCCACAAATCGGCTTCAATGCGTCCTGAATATTCTTCAGAACCCACAACTCGTTCTTCTCCACACTGCGGCTCGTGGGGTCTTCTTGCGCCTTCTGAGAAATCAGAATGCCGTCGCCCTTGTGGACGATGAGATGATCTATGACTTCCTTTTCGGTTGGGTCGTTGTGCTTCGGACTGCGGAACACGAATTCCGAGATAAGTGGCAGAGACAATACCTCCCCGACCTGTCTTTCTGCGAAAAGCGTTCGTGTTGTCGCTGCTTCGACCATGGTGGATTTCTCTGACAAGTCTGCTCCAAATACCCTATGATTGTCGAGAAGGAGCCAGACATGGCACACTTCCCGCCCGTTTACAGTGACGACGAGAGCAAGATTCTGATCGCCATCTACGAGAATCCCGACGTGTCATACGACACCTACGCGCTTACTCAACTCCTAACTGGCATCACCGCCGCTTCCCTTGATTTCGAGGCAGCATTAAAGAAAACGCTGAAGGCTATTGAGCAACTGATCGTGCGAGGACTCGTTGACGGCAAACAATTGAAGGGTGGTCTCGGCATGTATTACCACGAGTTGAAACTGAAATACAAGGGGAAGCAGGAAGCTATCCGAGAACGTGACAGAGTTGCGGAGTGGAACAAGCAATTGCCGAAGATCATCGCCGAATCGAACGCGGTGGTCGAAGAAATGAGAAAAGCAGAGCAGAAGAAATAGATTTCTCCTCCTGACCATCATCTGCACGCGGAACTCACAATGACCTTGGACGATTTCCGCCAATCTCTCACCGCGACCGAGCCGCCAGCCGGACTCACGCACGCGCTCGCTGGACTGTGGTGGGATGCCAAGGGCGATTGGACGCGGGCGCACAAGTCCGCGCAGCGGGACGAAGGCGTCGAAGGTTCATGGGTGCATGCCTATCTGCACCGCAAAGAAGGCGATCAGGGCAACGCCGCTTATTGGTATCGCCGGGCGGGCAAGCCCGTTTGTCGGGAGCCGTTCGATGCAGAGTGGATAAACATTGTCAAGGTACTGCTGGCATAATCGGTAAGGGGGATGACGCTGCGCCACAGTCTGTTCAAGTATTACGACCAGCGGATTTGGGCTGAGAAATTCCTCGACGGTGAGATGCTGTTCCGTTCCCTCGCATATTTTCGCGATTGTGAAGATGCCGTGCGCGGTGACGAGTACGAAGGCACCTCCCGGTTTTCGCCGGATGGTGGTTTGCAAATTACGAATCAAACGCAGGGCACACAATTCACGCTTTCGGAATATGCTTTTGAATCTACAGTCAAAGCCAACGAGATATTTGTCTTTTGCACAAGTCGCAGGTTTGGGGACGATCTGGCTAAGGAATTCAATGCCATTGTCGCCGTGGAGATCAACCGAATGCCGATGTTTTGCGAGCGAATTCGAGCAGCATTGCCGCCCACAGCTACATTCAGGGCAAGGCGCGTTGACTACTACCCGCAGTCTGAAGGTGGGAATCCACGCTGGGCGCTGCCCGATGATATTGCGACTTCAAAGCTGGACAAGTGGGCGCATCAGGAAGAAACTCGGTTCATATTCTCGCTAACGGACGCCCTCACGTTCGAGAACGTAAAGTGTCAACTGTCGCGCCGTAAAACTCGGACTCCGGCTAAGCCTGAGGAACATCTCTCCCACCTGCTAAAGGTTGGCAATCTCCGCGACATCTGCCGCCTGCGGGAGTTCTAGTCATGAAGGGGCTACTGACACTTGTTTTTCCAAATAAGTATGCCTACCTGAATAACCAGTCGAGAATCTTCCCGATGACGCCTTTGCTTTTTTGCTGACCCGGACGGGACGGGGATGGGGTCGGAGGGTATGGGATTGTCTGGGGGGGAATTCCCTGAGCTTGCCGGAGCTTCGCCAAGATCGCTTGATTCTGAGACGCAGGCTTAAAACTTCTTATGGGAGAAGGTTTGCGTAGGGGGTTCCTGCCCGCGATTTTGTCAAGAACTCCGGCGTTATCCACAATAGCTCTGCCTGTTGAACCGCTACTGCCAAGTCTGAATGCCGCTTCTTCTGCGGAGATGAAGGAAATCTGCTGGTTCTGCGTAATACTGATTGCGAGATGTGAATACCGATACCGTTTAGAGGCATAAGGAGGTTCCATTAAGCCAACGACGCTGATGTGCTTGCCGACCCAACTTTGGCTTGGTTTCGGATGCAATGCTGCTAGCCCTTCCGACCACACACTGATCTTGACGATCTGCCCCTGCCATGGCCCGAAGTTGATGAAGACGTACGGTTTGCCATGACGTGTTCGAGATTCTTTGACTTCTACTATCTGCCCAATCAGTTCGACACGGTCTCCAACATGCCTCATGCACAGGTCGAAATCTTTGGCATCGAGAACGGGGTATGCCGAGATATATACGCGAACCTTTTGCAGGGCTGGCGTCGTCGATATTTTGATTACCTCGTGCGGGATGTTGCGACCGGAGAGAAAGTCATCGAGTGTCGGAATCCTTGCTAAGGGAGCTTTGCAAATAGACGCAAACCAACTGGCGTCTTGCGAGAAAGCCGTTTTTCCGTATAACAGGGAAAACACTGCTGAGGACTGTGGATCATCAAAGTCATTTGCTCGGAAGAGAACCCCATCCCCATCTGAACGGGTCTTGTCCCACAGGCTAGGGTCGGCTTCTAGTGCTCTAAGCGCACAATTCAACTCTATAAATGAAAAGCGATCCAAAGTGGCGTCAAACGGGCGCGTTCTAGGACGTTCTGGGTGTTGGAAATTTCGGTGCCCCATCTCGGAGCTTCCTAGGGACTGAATCTCATCGACGTACATGCCGTCGTAGTCAATTAGCTGCAATGTCGAACCGTTCCCTGAGACCATGAGGTTTCCTGTTTGGACATCTCCATGCGCGATACCCTCACGCTCCAAGTAAGACGCCAATGCCTTCATCGAATTGATGAGATTTTGCAACGCGCCCTTATCGTGACGCCGACTTTCGAGAAATGAGCCGAGCGTCTCGCCGTTCGCCCACGTCATTTTGACGACGGGGTAAGCATGTTGATTGATTCGGATTCCGTTAGGCTGAAATTCGAAATCAAGAAAATAAGGCGAGTGAAGCTGTTGGAGCTTCTTGGAGATCGCTTGGTATCTCCGTTCAAGCGCAGGCGACTCCTTATGAAAGCACCGGACAGCAAACTTGCGGGTGCGTGTGCTAAGCGTGTAGGTAAGGGCAAAACCACCACAAAGAGCCAGCGGCAGTCCAAGCCCCGTCGTGGTCACCGATCCAGTCTTGAGTTCTGGGTCGGTCAGAACAATGGGATGTTGCAGTGCCTCCTGATATTGTTCGAGACTTGGGTAGCTCATTGTCTGAAGCGCTTATTAGAAACGTATCGCTAGCAATGTTGAGTCGTCGGTACGGATCGCCTTGCCTAACCGCGCCTGTGCAACTATCTCCGCTAAATCAGGGTCACCTCTAGCGGCAAGAAGTTTGTGCCAATTTGGGTCGCCCTTTTCTACCAGTCTTAGAGTCCACTGACCAAGAGCATCAGTCATGCACAATAGAGTGAGACGAAGGAAGCCATCCAGTGACCAAACGACGCGGTGGCAAGAGACGAAATCACTCTCTGAAACGAAACTGTTGAGATTGTGTTGCGTAGAAAGCAAGGTTGGACGCGCTTCAAACTCAACAGCCGTGGAATAGGGCCAACTTCTTAAGACGTTGAACTCATCGTCCACTAGCAAGGCAAGGGTGTCACCAATCGCGACGATCTCAATGCTGTTGACGACGGTCTCGGTGTTGACTCCAAGAAGTGTGGAGAAACTTCCACGCTCGAACGAAGCCTGTTTCGAATAAGAAAGCTCGCTAAAGTTGTATGCGGTGGAGTACGAGATCGCCGCTTCCTGCACCCATTCTGGACTGATTTCGGGCTTCGCAATAAATCTCTCTGCAAGAATCTTAGCCCACGCTTTTGAGTCGAATGATTCACTTGCGCCGTCGCAGAGTGCGAATCGCCCCAAGGTTGTATCCACGCGCAGGCAGTCTTCATTCTCGTCCGGGGTCGATGGGTCTTTCGGAAAAGTTCCCGCGAATAAGACCTCCATGAAGATGTTACCTATCGTAGCTGCGAAGCTCGCGTGCCAATATCGAAGAAATCTACAATTTCTGGAGCTTCAGCGTTGAACATGAAGCCACGCGCTTCCGCCGTGACTTGATGACCCTTCTCTTGAGCAAAACGGAGGAGATGATCGGGTAGTTGGCTCGACATCCGAAAAAGCATCTTCGAGTAGGCGTCGGGCAGCAACATTTCACTTGAAGGGAATCTTATGGGGTCTGCACCCGCAGCACTCACATGGATGTTGAAGAGCAATGCTTCGCCGTCGTTTGTTCTAATTTGGCGCAGATGGGTTGCCAGTTCTTCGGGATCACCGTCCGTCGATTCTCCATCCGTGATGTGAAGAATTGTCGGCGGATAGCAATCAGGGTGCCCATCGCACCAAGCAACCAAGTCTTCCGCAGTCTTGGTTAGAGCAGCACGCATCGGGGTTCCACCACTGGCTACTGCTTCGATCCATACCGGAAACTTCACCGTTTGCTCGGCGAGTCCACCCGCACCGTCGTCAATCCTTTTTCTTCTGTCTTCGATACGCAGAGGATTTGCTTCGATCTTGGACATAGGGTTCAACGAAGTTCCTCCAAGTGCCCCCTGAAAGCCATTTTGGACTCCGTGACCGCCATAACCAATGACTCCAACATAAAAGTAATCGCGAGTACCTCCGGCGCTCGTACATCGGGTGACGAGAGTGTTCAACGTTCGATTTAGAGCGTCAGCAACGAACTGTGATTTGCTGCGCCCTCCTGCCATCTTGTCTTCCATTGACCCAGATTGATCGACAACGAAAATAAAGCCTGTCGGATTTGCCCGACTGATTTCTGCTGTGTACGCCATGTCGCTCCCTCACGAGAAGAATTTGATTATTGCCCACAGCAATGCCAAGAACGCCAGACCGAGTAGATAGACCTTGGGCGCGGAAAACCAAGAGGCAAGAGTCGGTCGGCTAGATTGGCTGGGTTGCCCCTCATAGTCTCGCCGATATATCCCAGTGCCGGGAATGCTGACTTGTTGATACTTCTTGCCCTTTGCGTTTGTGCCGATGCGGTATCCGGGCACACCCAGAGAGTATCCAATGCCGCTTTTAGACAGGTTGATTCTCAGCGGACCAAAACGCAGACCCTTGCGCCAGTTCCAACTCATAGCAGCCTTCGTGAACGACCTCTACATCGGTAGCCAACTATAACAAAACGCAAAGAGTAACGCACATACCACCACGCGGTGATCGGTAGCCGAACCAGATTGTGCGGAGAGCCAACAAAGTTGGCGTGCGTCATTCCGAAAGCCATGTGACGATCAAAGAAAGATCGACAACACACTGGATCGTGGAAATTGCTGTGATCCGGCAGCGCCTAAACTTGGACATCCCGTGATCTAATATCGGCGATGAGCGCTCTCATGGTCGGGAAATCTTCACTCTCATTTCTGCTGTTGGCGCTTGCATTTCAACCGCAAGCAGCGTGGGCATGGGGCAACGACGGGCACATGTACGTGAACCGAGTTGCAGCCGAAAAGCTGCCGCCAGACATCCCCAGCTTTTTGCGAAGTGCCGTTTCCGAGTTGGCGTATCTTGGCCCGGAGCCTGACCGTTGGCGGGAGGACTCCGGGCCAGCACTGAAGGGTGCGCAGGAGCCGGATCATTACATTGATCTGGAGAGGATCGCTTGGTTGAATCCGCTGCCGGAAGATCGGTACGAGTTTTATAGGAAGCTGTACGAGAAACGGGCGCAGACAAAAGACAATCCCGACGATTACCTCCCTGAGCGGGTCGGTCTACAACCCTACATTGTCATGGAAATTTTCGGGCGGTTGAAAAATGCGTTTCGAGAATATCGACACCTGCGCGAGCATCATCAGCCGACAGACTTCATTGAACACAAAATCGTGTTCCATGCAGGGTGGTTGGGTCATTACGTCGCGGACGGATCGCAGCCCCTCCATACGACCATCCATTACAACGGTTGGGTGGGTACAAACCCGAAGGGATACGTGGCGCACGGGGGTATTCATGCTGAGTTCGAGACCGCCTACGTGTCACGCAACATCGCCCCCGCCGACTTCGCTGGTTTGGTTCATCCTCCAGAGCGCATTGCCAATCCCTTCGACGGCTATGTCCAGTATTTAAGGGATTCAAATAAACTGGTTGAAAGAGTCTATGAATTGGACAAGGCTGGCGGCTTTCGTGATGCCGGATCAAAAGAAGCGTTCGTTTTCACAACACAAAGACTCGCCGCTGGCAGCCAGATGCTCGTGAACCTGTGGTATACAGCTTGGCTGGACAGTGCAGAATGATGGGGAGGATGAGATGATCTGCTACAAAACAAGAGCCTTCGTAGTTCCGGCTGTCGTCGTTCTGGCGGTTACACTAGGCTACGCACAAACCTCGATTTCGGCAGCCGAAGCCAAGAAGCATGTTGGGGAGAGGGGAACAGTTTGCGGAGAAGTGGCGAGCACCCACTATGCCGCACGGAGTCGCGGAAATCCGACGTTCATCAATCTCGATAAGCCCTACCCCGACGAGATTTTCACGGTGCTGATTTGGGGGAGTGACCGACCGAAGTTTGGCGACCCTGAGGAGATGTATCGGAACAAGCGCATCTGCGCGACTGGAAAGATCAGCGATTACAAAGGTGTCCCTGAAATAGTCGCCTACGAACCTTCGCAGATCACGATCCGCTAATTCCGGGTTACGAAGAAACGCGCATTCAAGATATGGTCTGCACGACGGGAGGTCTCCGATACCGGGGAGGAACAAATGAACCGACTTTTCGGATTAGCATTACTGTGCCTTGCCCTTGTTCCTTTGGCATCGGCTGAAACTCGCTCGGCTCAAGACATGGCGAAGGAGTGCCGGGTCGCGCTAGACCTTTTCCAAAACCGCGTCGAGAAGAGCTTTGAGAACACGCTCTTGCAGGCGAGTGCATCGGGTACATACAAGGTGCAGGCGACGTTTCACTCGCGATGGCAGACAACGTGAAGTGGTTCAAAGTCTGTGTTCCTGACAGCACGTCAACCATGACTCTTATCCAGAAGTTCATCGCATTCGTGGATAAGAATCCGAAATACACGCTCGCATCAACGGCATTTCAGTTGATGCTTGGTCAGGAGTTTCCGTGCTCGAAGTGAGGCAAGGCAAGGGGACTTCTTGACCCGCATGGGAGGGGTGTTGAGCGCGGTGTGAAGAGACCTCTGACCTCTGATGGCGGGTTTGCGTCAGGCGACGAAAGTGTGCCAGAATTCGCTTGGTTCCTTCCCCCATCCAAGGAAAACATGAATAGTCCGGTCGTAGTGGGGATGGTCGTATCCGCTTGCTTGCTGATTGGTTGCACGGCATCAGCACAGCAGACACAATCCACAGGTACAAAGCATCCTGCGAGCAAGGCTTCGAGTCTGCCAACCGCAGACACCCTGCGGATACGCCTTCAGTTCCATCCCCACGACGCTGATGCCCACAAGCAACTCATCAAGCTACTGCACGACAAATATGCGTTCCGGGCGATTGTCGCGGAAGATACCACTTGGCTGAGCAACAATCGCAGCGACTCGTGGGCACTCACCGAGATTGTTAGTTACTCGGAGACTGCTCTGCATGATCCCGAATACGCTATAGCGCAGTTGCGTCTGCAACTTGCCGCAGTCTCGCGAAAAGATGACCCCGAAGATTTTGACGACTGGTCGGATCAACTCGCCGCTAAACTGCAAAAAAGAGGCAGACCAGAAGAGGCTCTCCCACTGCTCAGTGAGCTAGTTCGGCTGAACCCTAATGAGGCAGGTTTCTGGGCTGACTATGGCGACTTGCTCTCTGCGCTAGGTCAGAATGCGGACGCAATTAAAGCGTTTCGACGATCAATTGAACTCAATCCGTCGATGGAATCCTTTCACGAAGGTTTTGCGGAAGCACTAGTCAAGTCCGGGGACTTGAACGGCGCGGAATCCGAGTACCGCGCTGCTCTTTCTGTCTATGATGCCCAGTATAAGAAGGGAGAACCGACTGACTCGTATCACTCCTTCATCAGCGGTATGGTGAAGATTGAGGCTGCCCACGGTGAGGAACACGCCCTAGCCGAAACGCGAATGAAACTCGCACACATTTTGCTTCTTGATAAGAAGTACGACGAAGCCCTCGTTCAAGCAAAGGCTGCGTTGGATGCAGACCACAATGAATTTGCTGCGTCTTACTTGCAAGCAGAAATCTACGATGCGAAGAGTGAGCACGATCAGGCAAACAAGATGCGGGCGAACGCCGCTGTGACTGTACAGAAGGAAACGGCTAGTGAGGCAGGTTGGAAGAAAAGCAAACCAGATATGGATGCTCGTGTGCTGTTTCTCAGTGACACGCTATGGAATGCACAATCAGGGTATCCAGCATTTCCCTCAGAGATTGTTTCGATTCTGGAGCCGCGCACTGCTGCTCTTTCTGCGTTTGAAAGGGTTGAACTCGCGTCGGCGTACTTCGCGTTGGGGAGCGTGGCAAGTGGAAAGCAACAATGGGAGAGAGCAATCGCTTCCGATTCAGAGCTTGACAACGCCGTTAGTCACTCCAATCTCGGTGAAGAGCTTGTTAAGGCAGGTGCTTTTGACGATGCCCTCCCACATCTTCGGAAAGCGTATGAACTCGATCCGCAGAACACAACCTTTCGGATGGAGTACGACGCTGTGCGTCAGCGGCTAGGGCAGTGAGTTTGATCATTATGAATGAAACAGCGACAGTACCGGATGCGAACGTAGAGTTCGTGAAGTTCGGACGCGACCGATTCTCTCCGGGTCTGTACCGACTTGATTTGTCAACCGCCAAAGACCTGCCCGTAAAGATGAACGGGGAGCCTTCAACGTTTGGGGGTGTATACAGCAAGCTCGTGGAGTCCAAAGTTCGTGAGATGCCGGATCGCTTATCTTTTGGGGTGGAGAAATACGTCACCGAGGCGGGTGACATTAAAGTTGAGGCTGAATGGACGATCCTGTCAGAGATGAAGATGCTGATCGACTTGGTCAGGCAGGACATTAGTCCCTATAGCGTCATGTGGTTTTACTACTCCCACGACTGGTCGAGGGATGCTGACGAGTGCCACGTCTTCTTCGCCGTCTGTGGGGACAAGATCGTACTGGAATCGTGCCACTTTAGCTCCGAGGAACCGCTGATCCTGAAGCAGGACAAGGAAGACGATCCGATCTGGCACAGTCATCCCTACTTCAACGAAGCGTTGGTGAATTACTGGTACAACAAATTCTATACGGTGACCATGACTGGGAAACTTATGGTGCTCCGTCCCGACGAACCCATCCTCTACTACCACCAACGACCATCCACGAGAGATGTGGCGAAGGATGTTGCATTCGTAATCTTAGTAAAGACGTACCGATTGTTGTGGGTTGCAGTCGCCCTTCTCATTGCGATTGCGTTTCCGGCGATCAAGGAAATCATGGGGATCGTAGCCGGGATATTGCTCATTGATGTGCTTTGGCGAGCGTGGGCAACCCGTAAAGTAGGCGATTAGCAAAACATAGGTTTACAACGAGCAATCTGAAGTGGCTCGACCCAACCCCCGCTGGGTCAACGACGCCACACGCCATCGGCATCAAAAAATGGAGACGCATCGCGCCCGAACATCTGATGCGCTTGATCACAAAGCGGGCGTGTGATTCTGTCGATGTCGAGCAAGTCATCAGCTTGCATCACCGGAAATCTGTAGTCTCCCGCTGCGACCACTCCCCCGTTTTCCTCAGCACCGGGAATTACACTGGGGTAGAGAGACTGAGTGTTGTTGACCGTGCGGAGCATCATGCTAATTAGGAAAGGACCACGTATCGAGGCTGCCGTGTATACCACGGAGCTATCTGTGACAAACCTTCTCAGTGTCAGGTCTATTTCGGAGGGACGGAAGTCCTGCCCACCGCCAGCATTTCGAGCGGCATGTAGGGGCTTGTTTAGGACGATCAAGCCGTCCCGCCGAATCTGAACGGTCGAATCCTCCCCCTGAGTGATTTGTCGCTGTAGTCCATTAAAGGTGTACGTCGGCTGAACGATATTTCCGCGACCAAGACTGAATTGCGACACAGCCTGAATTACTTCTTGCTTTCGCACATCCAGAAAGAAGTCTTGCCAAAAAACTGGAATACAACCAACGAGTAGATAGGGCAGGTCATTCTGTCGTTGAAAACTATGCAATGCCTCGCCTAGTTTCCCTTCCGCTACTTCTAGCCGACTAGCCGTCCTCATGACCATTTCCTTGATCTCGCGGATGTCCATCTCATATCGGTGTCGTTCACGTCGCGAAGGGAAGTAGGTGTGCCCTTGATAGTAGACCCGGTGCGGCTTTGACATGCTGTCAGGCACTCGGATGGCAATCACGTGGCGGTTATTCGCCACGGGTATTGCGTATGACTCCAGCGGCAGCCGATCTTGGATGTTTGCTATCACGCGTGCATCGTAGCCTTGGAGCACCATTTCAGGATTCGGCATGTCTATGCCAAGATCAGCGTTCGGGTCGGGAATTCCGGTTGGTTGCCCGTTAGCATCTCGTTGCTCGACGATGCCTATTAAGAGAATGCCCCCACCCGCATTTGCAAACATGCAAATGTCGAGCAGGGATTCTCTGCTGCCCTCATGATTGTTACCATACAGCGAACTCTTGTACTCAAGCTGAAGATGTTCCTCCAATTCCGAGTTCACGAGTTCTCGCAGGTCTGTTTCGGAAATGTCCCTCAGTCGGCGATCTTCCCACATATCATTCGTAAGAATAACCTGCTCCCACTAAATGACAAACATTCGGCAGCAGCTTGTTCTCTGCGGCTGAGCCAGCGGTTGGATGATTGCCGTGACCAAGAGCCAGCACCATGTCCAAAGACCTTTTGAACTAAAATCTGAATTGAATGTTCCCTCTGTCCATCCTGCCACAGGACTTCGTACCGAATGCTAACTCCAAGGCGGTAAAAAAGCTCCGCGAACAACTTCACACCGACCGAGAAGCTGTGCGAGTGCGTGTCATTACCGAACCGGGGGAGCGCGACCGAGACTGCTACATGAACGTCCAAACTCGCATAGACCGGAACGGTGGAAGGATGCAGCTAGGATGGGCAGTGTGGCAGCACGACGACCTTTTCATCGAGGCTGAGCCACACGCTGTGCTCGACCCCGGCGACGGGCAGCCGTGGATTGACTGCACGCCTCACGCCGGGCCACCCCGCGAAATACTCTTCATACCAAACGACGAAGCCTACAATTTCGACACAAAAGAGTTGGCTGACAATGTCCGCGTTGCCTTAAGGGATGACCCACGCCTGAGGAGAGCTTTGAATCTTTACTCGGAAAAGACGAAGCTACTGAACACCGTTCCCGGCGTAGACGTGCCGCTTCCCACATCGGTTGGCATAAAAGCGCAGCAGATTCAGGAGGAAGCGGACATGCTGCTGGCGGAAGTCATGGGATTGACAGCTCCCCAGCAGGCTGCTCGTAGCGGTACAAAGGTCGGGCGGAACGACGCGTGCCCCTGCGGATCGGGCAAGAAATACAAGAAGTGCTGCGGGCGGGCGGCTTAGGTTAACCATAGCTTTTCCGAGCACGAGATCGAGCGGAGCATTTCAAAAAGCCTGAATAGCGCCAGCGTATCTTGTCCACAATAATCGCGCAAAGCCTTCTCGATCCTTTGGCGCTCATCACAATTCAAGCCGCCACGCACCAGCGACTCCCAAGCGATCCCGGCAGACTGTCCATCTGCGACCTCCATGCCATCGTAGGACATGTCGGGCAACAGCGCAGGCAAGACGGATTTGATTGAGTACGAGCCTGCGTATGCTGGATGATACGTGTGCTCTCGCACAACGGGCAGCAGATCGAACAGGCGGGCTTGGATCGCGGTGATCCGATCCGCGAACTCAGGAAACCAACTGGCAAGGTCTGAAAAGCGCTGAGACTCAAACGAGGAATACACGACGATGCTGCCACTTTTCCCTAACGCAGCGCACAGCGACGTGATGAACTCGCGGCGCGGATCGCTCGTATCCGTGGTAAGAAACTCGGAATGTTCCAGTGTCGCACCGGGTTCCTTCTGCGAGTGGACAGAAAACTGGAACGGCAGTTGGTCGTAAGGTCGCATGCCCGCAGAGCGTGGAATCGCCGGGTTCACCGTCTCAAAGTCCATAAAGCACAAAGGGTACTTCAGCTCACTCAAAACCTCTCCGAGTTCGTCGCTGAACCACGGTTCTCCCGTTTGCACGCTGGTGCAGGCACGCCGCTGAATCTCGGTTAACTCGAAGTCGTCGGGTACGTCGCGTATGGACTCGACGCCCATCTTCCCAAGCTCTTCCATCGCGCTGGCGTGTATTCGTGGAATGAACCCGATGTGGTCGTCTGGACGCTGGGTATTGCATCGGTCGTAGAACTCGCACACAACGGGAGCGGTGCAATGACTTCCCGGCTTGATGTCCGGCGCTGTCGGCATCGACAAGACTGTGAATGCCGCCCGAAGCTGGAATGTCAGTTTCGGTTGGAGCCTCGCTATTTGCCGTGTGACGTTCCGAATCCGAAAGAAACGCCAAGGATCGACAATGCCGCCCTGAAAAACGTAATTTCGGTTGACGTGCGCCAGACAGCAGGAACCAACGTCCAATCCACAGCGAGACAGCACACGATATTGAATCGCCACGTCATCGAGGTGCTCTTCCTTCTTGGAGGCTGATGACTTCACTTCGATCAACCTCCAGCGCCCGTCAGCCCGGCGATGAAGTACATCTACCCGCACCAGCACGCTGTCCTGCTCGAATACTCCTTCGAAGATTGCCGGAACCCCTCGGTTGGCGATCAACTCCCGCGTGGCGCGGATCGCCTGATCGAGACTACGCTCGCAGACCTCAACTCCTCCGGGGAAGAGCCTGCGGGCGAGCATGCCGACATTGTGTCCTTGCTGCATGATCGCTTCTGTCGCACCGCCCGGCTCTGCGGCAAGTTCTGGCTGGTGAACTTGAAGGTAGAGCCGCTTGAGGCACTGCACGCCTGCAACAAACTTTGATTTGCTGATCCTCATTCGATTTGGTAGCGCGAAACTCAGGATACGCCGATTCAGGCGGAAGGCATCGCGCTGGCCGTTTGACGGATGCGGTCATCTTGGTGCGGCTTGGGGGCGATCTTCTGCATCGTTCCGTTGGCGCAGAGAGCTTCCAGCCGTCCTCTGTATTTCGTGGTCAGCCCGGAGGCTGCCTCGATTGCTTTCGCAGCCTTCTTTAGCTCCTTCTCGACCTCGTCCAGATCGACAAAAGTGCGGCGGACTTCTTCCGCCATTGCGGAATTCTTCTGGAGGAAATCGCTACCCTGGGTTCTCATCCGTTCGAAAACGGGCTTGAGCACTTCGAGGTCTCGCGGCAGCCAGTGCCGGGTTGTTCGTAGAACCCAAACGCCGTCCTCCTGCTCCCATCGGCGCTCGCGGTCGAGCTGACGTAGCTGGCTTTCGTCTTTTGTGACGATGATGCCCACTGGGCTACGTCGTTCCTTGGCGTCACGAATCAGCTTCTTGATGTCGCCTTCACCGACGACCGATTTGTCTTTGTTATCCACCAGCATGCAGGGCTCAAGCGGGGTACCACTCGGATCGCGATAGCTGAGAATGAAGTCCCCGTTGCGAGGAAGCTTCTCGCTGACCACAATCCCTGCCCATGTTCGTGCCTCGTCAGCGAAGCTGATTTCTTCCAGCTTGCCAACACGGACGACCTTCGCCATCTCGGATTCCAACTCCTGATTTCGCTCTCGAAGCTGCCTGGTCTCCCGAAAAAAGTCCTCGACTCTACGATTGAGATCATCCTTCTGCGATTTCTCCAAGTGCAGCTTCTCTTCGAGTTCGACACGCACATGCTGGACTTCGAGCGCCTTCTGCTTACCCGAGACCTCTGCTGCGGATTCGAGTTCCCTGATCCTCCCACCGAGCGTCCGAAGCTCATCCTTGTGGCGCTGTTCAATCTGGGCAGTCCGCTTGGACAGTTCGGTCTCGAAGCGAGCCCATGCGTCTTGATGGTCGTGGGTGTGCTTGTGCTGGAGCAGCCGAAAGGCTTCTTCCGCGCTGAGTTGGGCAACGCGGGCAAAATCCTTGACGCCGAGTCGGTCGAGAACTTCAGTCCGCTTCAGTTTGCCTACGCCAAGACATAAGGGGCATTCGATGGTCTCGTTCACCATGGACGATTCAGGAGTCATGTAAACCCTCGCGGCGCTTCTCAAGCTTTGTTGGTAATCTATTGGACCGACAGTGGGAACCTCACGAAATTGTGTCGCGAGGTTCCGAAAGCTGGTGCAGTAGAAGGGCAACAGTGAGGCTATTTCTTACGTCCGATCAAAAGACCCGGATCGCTTGTGTTGGTTGAGACCAGGTTCCCGTGGCTGTCACGAGTGGTATGAAATTTTCCACTAGTGCGTCCGGTGATTTGGTTCCTTTCGTCCCTGACAACAGTGGACTCGTCGCTGAACCCACTTGTAACCGATCCCATGATTCGTCCCTTTCCATCCCGCACATAATCCTTTTTCATTGTCATTGTTTTTCTCCTTTTTTCCCTAACAGTCTAGAAACCACCTTTACGCCCAAAACCCAGTTACAAGCGACCTTCGCGTGTTTCACGGAGCCTAGGGGTGTGAAGTATTCTTCGCAAATGAGGCACTTTCGCACGTGTTGACCAACCACGATGAATACCTTGCCAATTTGGTCAGTGCCGCGAAGAGCCCGCACTTCTATGCGTTTTCTTTTCAACAGCTATGGAGCCTCTAAAGTTGGGCTTCTAACCCGGCTTGTCCGCTGGGAATTGTGATGGCGGGAATGCAACTGGCATTTACCTCTTTCATCAAACGGCAGACTGACGCCCGCGAAATGGCATGCTTCTTGGCAACTTGGGTCAAAGACAAACCGGAGCGGCGATCAATGACGATTTGTTCCCGGTTGACATCGAGCCGTGAGCGCCCAATTGGGCGACCCTCAAGTTTTGCACGACGCATCCCACTTTTGACGCGCTCCACCGTTAACGACCTTTCCAATTCCGCGATTGCCGAAATGACGGTCACGAAGAGCCGCCCCATAGGACCGCCCGTTGCCACACCCTCTCTACGGCTTATGAACTCGATCCCCAGACTGTCTAGTTCGTCCACTATTTGCAGAAAGTTCCTAGTGCTCCTCGCAATGCGGTCGAAAGCCGCAACCAGCACCACTGAGAATTTCTTCTTCCGGGCATCACCCATGAGCAGATCAAGCCCCGGACGGCGTGCTTTCTGTCCACAAACACCACGATCTTCGTATTCGTGTACAACTTCGAAGCCGCGCCGAGCCGCAAGCTCCCTGAGGTCGTAAAGCTGACTTTCTACATGCTGGTCGGGAGTCGAAACACGAACGTAGATCGCTGCTCTCAACAGGCTTCCTCCTGAAATTGGATTTAGTGCCCTATTTTTTGTCTGAGAAGGCTGAGAATGGCATGCGTGTATTGTGTGTATAGGACATATTATACTAGTGTCGCCGCAGGAAGTCAATTGTATTCTGTCCATTGCACATAAACTGGGCTACAATTACGCCATGGGATGGAAGAAAATCCGGCTTGCGGTTTGCGATGTGTGCGGACATCAATGGATTCCGGAGACTGAGAACCCGTCGAACTGCCCCCAGAAACAATGCCGTTCTCAACTTTGGAACAAAGCGGGGGTTGACGGACGAACCCGAGAAGCGCGAATCAAGACGGGTCGTAGCCGTAAGACGACGGCGAAGAAGAGCGGATGACGCCAGGCTTTCGTCAGGCACATGCCGTAACATCGGCCTCAGCCTGTCTTAGCCTTCCCCATCTTTCGCTGTGTCTCCGTCTGACGCTCGCAGAAATTAGCAATGTCGCGCAAGTGTGAAATCTCGTAGAACGTGTCCGGTTTGGGGAAGAAGGCGTAGCAGCGCCACGGACTATGCCACCAAATCATGCCAAGCGTGATTGGAGTACCGTAGATCATTTCGACTAGCCAGTGAGAGGTCTCGCGCTCCGATCCTAGCTCAATGGCCGTGAATCTGATAAAGGACTTCTGAGCGAATCCTCGTTTCCCAGACTTATCCATGATTCCCGGTTAGTTGCCCCTCTGCCGTAATCACTTGTGAGCGGCTCCTACTGATTGCTCTTTAGAAATGATAAGCCGATTCGGCACAGGAATAAGGTTATCTGTTTTGGTCCGCATATGAAGGGAACCCTGCCCAGCAGATGAGACGGCGAATGACCCACGCGCTCGCCAAACAAAGCCGTAGGGTCTTGCGGTCACATAGCCTTGACAAGCCCCCCTGCGATGAGCGCAGAATGCGTTTCCATCAGGGTGAGCGCCAGCTATTTCGCTCACGGTAACTCAGCCTCCTGTCTTGCCCTCTATCCTCCAGCCAGAGTTCACTCAGGCGAGCAGACATACAACACCTAAGTTTTTGTCCTAACCGCATGGTGGGCGCTCCCGAGTAACCTGTGGGAAAAAGGGCTTGCGGCGACATTTTATGGCACTCAGGTGCCATTTGCCCACCGGGCCTTTGAGACTAAAGTCTTGCTAACGATGCACTCCGAGCGAGTGCCCCTTTGTGGGTTGCACCGCCTTGAATCTTAAGTAATCCCTTGATTCTTTGTGCCGATAATGGACTAGCTTTTTTCCAGCCCATGCTCCGAGGATGCCGTAGTCGCGAGTGATATCTCAGTCAAACTGTCGTAATAGAGGAGAAGAATAGAGATGGCTCAATATGTGATTCCAGCTCCGGGGGCTGCGGAGAAAATCCGCGTGCTCGCCGCCGACAGTACTCGCATGAGCAGCCAGTTGCTCGCCGATGCTCTGGCGCAGGACCGGCAATTCGAAGTCACCGGGACTGAGCCCAAAGGCTCGTCCATCCTGGAGGCGGTCGCGCAGAAGAAGCCCCACGTCGTACTTGTGAGTGCAGCATTGGAGGAATCCGCCACTCTGGGTTTTGACCTGACCCGCCAGGTCTGCGCCTCTTATCCCCAGACCCGCGTCGTACTTTTGATGGACACGTCCAACCGTTCCGGCGTGGTTGAGGCTTTCCGTTGCGGGGCACAAGGGGTTTTTTCGCGCACCGAGTCTTCGAAAGCGCTTGCCAAGTGCGTTAGCATCGTTCATCAAGGCCAGGTCTGGGCAAACAATCAGGAGTTGCGCTACCTGCTCGAGGCGTTTCGTGAATCGGAACCGATGCAGCTGGTGGATTCTCGCGGTGATACGATTCTCTCCAAACGTGAACAGGATGTGGTTCGCTGCGTTGCCGAGGGATTGTCCAACCGCGAGATTGCAAGCCGGTTGAAACTGACGGAACACACCGTCAAGAATTATTTATTCCGCATCTTCGACAAGCTGGGGGTCTCCAGCCGAGTGGAGGTTGTGCTTTACGTCTTCCGTCTCCGCAAGAACTTGGCCGCCTGATTGCCGAAATCCTAGCCATATTCGACCACTCACTCCAGAAAGCCAGTTAACGACCAACGGGGTTGACCGCATCACAGCGGACGCCGCCGCTCTCTTTGTGCCATGTCATTTATGACAGCACGGGAGCCTAAAGACTCTTGATTATTGTTCAACACAGCGATTAGGCTTTCATCCGCACAAGGCACGCTCCTGCTAACACCAACCCTGACTTTGCCTGAGTCTTCGGCCGTTCTCCAGTTTACGAAATGGCCTGTCTGCGTTAAACCCAATCTCGATTGCATCGGATGCGTAGAATAAGAGGAGGGATGCCGCAGAGAATAAGGGAGCCAGTGGCCATGGAATCACCGAGCGAACGCAATCCCAAATCAAATCCAGCGGATGCAGAAACGCATATTAAGAATGCTCACCAGATTCTGAAGGCGCTCCAAGCGAAGATCGGAGTGCATCCAGAAATCGGCGAGGCCATTACGAAACTGGAGATGGCTCTGAATGTTCTGGCAGTCCGAACTGGCGGGATGTTGTAGCTGCGGGTTTGGTGATAGCCCCATCGGAATTGGGGTTTGGGGACAGCACAGAACCAACAGGAAACGCCTCGATTCCACCCGCAAAGTTAGCGGTCAACGATCCTCCAAGTTTCTTCCAGTCGGTCAGCGACACCAATTCCTCCAAGATGACCTGTAATCTTTGAAGGCGGCGTTCGTGATCCCCGCAGTATCGTATAACTGTTTTGCCGCTCTGCATGTACTGACGACCGCGATGAAGAACAGTTTATTGTCTGTACTTCAGGATGTGACGTTCGTAAGTTGATAGTGCGTTTCCTCCGTAGTCAAATCAGTTTGTCCCGTCACTTCACTAGGCAACTGCGTCCATCCACGGACAGAAGCACGCCTCGGCGGAACAACAACCTTGGAGAAGTCGCAATAAAGGAGTGAGGCAATGAACCTTTTGAAGCGTTTTTTCGGACGAGGTTGTTCGCACAGGTTCACTTGGCCACGCATCGACGCCGAAGGCCGCCACTATCAGATATGCCTACTTTGCGGAACGGCATACGAATATGACTGGAGATTGATGCGACGGACTGATCGGTTGCTGGCGGCAGATGCCCGCCACGGGTAAGACGGACCCGTGCTCGCTTAATCTTCCTACTCTCGGTCGTCCAGGCCACGTTCAAAGTTTCTTCCAGTCGGTCAGCGTCATCAATTCGTCTAGGATTTCCTGCAATCTTTGTAGCCGACGTTCGTGATCCCCCACTGAGCCGGGCATCTTTTTGCCACCCCCAATGTACAGACGATTCGCCTCACTGATTTGTGCTATTTCATCCCGCAACTTCGCGATGCGTTCTTTGACGGGATTCTGCATGGGATAGGCTATTGCAGCTTACGGTGCCAATATCAGCACGCCACTGAGCAATGTCGCCATGTCTGGGTTTCATATAGTAGGCGAGCATCCGCCTTTTTGTTCCATCACCAGACGCCGGTGTCACTCTGTTCGCTATTTACTTCGCTATTGGGAGTTGCGCGTTGGCAACTACTTGCCAACGGCCATCTAGCTTCTCGAAGACATGAAGGCTACGGTGCGACTCCGTGACTTCTTTGCCATTCTCCATGCCCTTGGTGGTTCCTCGGTGCGTCATCACAACAACGTCGGGGCTGAGCATCTCGAACTTATATTCATCCGCAACATAAGAAGCATTCTGCACACTTGCGCTGACAGCTTTGTTGTCGGCAATCAGCTCCTTTTTGTCTTGCGCCTCGCCCTTGGAACCAACGGCCAATAGGTTGTCGCCGATAATTTTGTCCAGCTTGGCGGTATCGCCCCCGGCTTCGCCCCACTGTTTATCAAGCGAGATCAGAGCCTGTTGAACGTCTTTAGGTACATCCTTGGCTTGGGCGCTGATGCCCGTGATGGCGACTAGCGCCAAAACGATGAGTTTCATGCTTTTCATGGGAGGGACTCCTTTAACCAGAATTTCCTTTTTGAACTCGAAAACGGCACCATTGTACATCCATATCTTGTAACGCATACCCCAAGAGCTTGTAGCAAAACCTCCACACCCGGCGCTCAGACGCCGTTCATTGCAACTTCGCGTACTCCGCCTTGGCTTGCTTGAGGATGGGGATGTCGGGGCAGAGCGAATAAGGAAATGGCTACTTCAAGGGAATCCGTGCTGGTGCTACAGTGGTTCCGTGGCGGTGTAGGGATCGTAGATGAAGAAGGCCATGTGGAGCATCGTCGGCCTCGCTTTAGCCGGGCTGGGCATTGCGCTGTATTTATGGTTCACCCCCGGACGTACTCCCGCCATCGCCGGTCCTAACAGTATCGCGTCGCTGGAACGCATCCACATCGGTGAGGTAGATCAGTACGTTCTCATTCGCGGAATCGATTCTTCGCATCCAGTCTTGCTCTTTCTGCACGGCGGTCCTGGGATGCCAGCCATGTATCTGGCTCACGCCTTTCAGCGTGAACTTGAAAAGGATTTCGTGGTAGTCCAGTGGGACCGTCGAGCTGCTGGGAAGTCGTATCGCGAAGACGTTAGCAGTACACTCACCACCGAACAACTTGTCGCGGACACGGTTGAACTGACCAATGTACTTCGCGCCCGGTTCCATCAGAACAAGATTTATCTTGTAGCACACTCCTGGGGCACCTATTTGGGAATGCTCGTAATTGCCCAACATCCAGAGCTTTACCACGCTTATGTCGGGATAGGGCAACTCGCCCGCTCATCCCCTATCGCTGGCATTCAAGATGAATACATTCGCCAGAGTGCAACACGTATGGGAGATCAAGACGCAATCAAGGAGCTAGAAGAAATGGGCGCAAGCGTCCGGGAAACGCTCCTCTTCAAATTTGGGGGTGAAATCCATAGAGCGAAGTCGTTTATGCCGCTGTTACTGACCGGGTTGGCCGCTCCCGAGTACAGCCTTCGCGACGCACGCAACATCCCGACGGGAGTATCGCTGTATTCGAAAGATTTCGTTTACAACTCGATTTCGGGCGAACTCATGGATGTCATCACCCAAGTGAAAATTCCCGTGTATTTCTTCACAGGACGCCATGACTATACCGACCCATTTACGCTTACGGAACAGTACTTCTCCAAGATCGATGCGCCGGAGAAGCACATGGTATGGTTTGAAGAGTCTGCACACTTCCCTTTCTATGAGGAGCCAGCAGCCTTTGCGCGGCAGATGCGAGGCGTGCTCACAGCCACTACTCCCACAAGATGACCGACTGCGGGTGACAGGTCAAGGACAGGTCGTTGATACGGTAGTGCAAAATGGTTTGGCCGATCATGGGTGGCGCAGAGTGCAATATTAAGGATGTGAGGAAACCGAGTCAACGGAGGCAGAGTTAAAGTCGATTCGGGCAGAAACCCAACTCGGCTGTGGTGTTGAATTTGGGAGTAGAATGCGCGTCCAACCGTCCAACGTATGAAGACTCTCCTAAATGATCGCGACCGGAACGAAGTGCTAGATCGCCTGCGCAAGGTCCGTCCCGACAGCCAGAGGCGTTGGGGCAGCATGTCCGCTCATCAGATGATTTGCCATCTGAGCGATTCTTTTCGGGCGGCACTAGGAAAAAAGCAGATCAGTTCTTCCTCAACACTCTTCAAACGAACAATTTATAAGTGGGTGGCTCTATGGGTGCCTCTCAGCTGGCCACACGGCATCAAGACCCGCCCTGAAGTGGATCAACAGCAGGGCGGTACTCGGCCCGTTGAATTCTCATCAGATGTTGAGAACCTTCGCACTCTATTTGAACAGTTCTGCGATTGGAAGGGCGAATTCAGACCTCACGCCATGTTCGGTCAGTTGTCGAGGACTGAGCGGATGCGGCATGCCTACCGTCACCTGGATCACCACTTGAGGCAGTTTGGAGTATAAAGAGCAGCCAACCGAACCCAAGACGACCGCACTGCACGGAGCGCCCGCCCCCAGGATTGCACAGGACTCGCACAGACACATCGCCGGATGTTGCATCCACGCTAACTGATGTGCAGCGGAGAGAGGGTTCACTGTTCCACCCCGCCGAATGCTAAGGGGGAATACACGGTCTGTGAGAGTTACCGTCGTAACAGGCGCATCTAGCCATTTTCGTGGCACTTTGGAAGGCAGTGACGAAACCTTATCAGAGCGAATACATCGACTTCGACGAGGGACGCGAAGGCTATGTTGCCTCTCCACGGACTGCAGCACCTGTGTCTGTCCCAAAGACTGCCCGCAAGTCCGGTGGCCAACGACATCGATTCAGCGTTCTCGGCGAAGAGCGTCTCGGAAGCCTGATCGCGGCTACTGGAGCGATATGGGTGACCTACGTTGCGACAGTGGACTACGCCAACCTCTGGCAATTCCAAATCTTGCCCCCCGGCCCGCTTGAGGTGTGTGCGCTGGGGATTCTGACATGGCTGCACGCAAAGTGGCGGCGTTCCGCACGACTCGGCTGAGCCGCGCTGGTAATCATCAACGGGCAGGCCGTGTTTCACCACATACGGTGGAGAATTCGCAGGCGCTATTGCAGTTTCGCGGGCTGGGATTCGGTCTGCTCCAGATGCAGGCTGAAAACCCTCGTTTCAATCACCTTCGGCTCCAGCAAGAATCCGCAATGCACTGCCCTTCACGCAAACAGTTTTCCAATTGTCTAGGAACGTAGCATCCATCTTCTTGTAAAACTGGATTGCCATTTCGTTCCAGTCGAAGACGTGCAGCATAATTCCGAAGCAGTTTTCCTGAATCGCGATGGCCGCAACACGAGAAAACAAAGCTCGACCGATTTTGTTCTTGCGGAATGCAGGGCGAACGAACAGGTCTTCCAAGAACAAACCTCGACCCTGAAAGGTCGAATACGAATCGAAGAAGAAGGCGTACCCAACGGGGTTGCCACCGAACTCTGCGATTAGCACGCGGAATTTCGCTTGAACTCCAAACCCATCGTTCGTCAGGACTTGCTCTGTTATCAAAAGGGGCAAGTGCTCATACTCAGCCATCTCTTGGATCATGGAATGGAGCGTAGGGACATCTTCCGCAGTGGCTTGACGGATGTTTAGCATGAGGAGAGTTTAGCCCACAGCGCTGAAGACTCACTGCAGCTCCGCGTACTCCGCCTTGGCTTCTTTCAGGGTAGGGATGTCAGGGTCTGCGCCTTTCCAGAATGCCAGCAACACTTTCGTCACAGAAACGTGACGTACAGCAATACACCGAAGCAGATAGCAATCGCTACCACGCAGATCACATAGCACGTTAACCGCATGCCCCTATCTTCTTCCGAAAACTGTTCTGTGTGGGCCACGATGGAAACCTCCCAACAGAAGGCCAGCGGACTCTAGCCTACCAATTCGACGATCCTGTAGCTGCTTGCGGATGTTTCCAGATACATATCGTCTTACGATATAAATAATAATAGTGCAAGGGAAACTTGTCAACGCGGATGAGCCCGGCGAATGACCCCAGGCGCTCGCCAAACAGAGCCGTAGGGTCTTGCGGCACATAGCCTTGACAAGCCCCTGCGATGGGTGGAGAATGCGTTTCTATCAGGGTGAGCGCCAGCCAGTTCGCTCACGGTACGTCAGGTTCCTGCACGCAAGCTGTCGCCCACCCGTATTGTATCGTCCTCATTCATCGCTCTCGTATCTTCGTTATTGGTCTGCACGAATACTTGGGAGGTGTTGTATGTTTGCTCGCCTGGGTGAACTCTGGCTGGAGGATAGAGGGCAAGACATCGCCGAATATGCGGTGATGCTGGCTGTTATTCTGGTGTTGGTAGTGGGTACGGTGCGCTTGATCGGTAGCAATGCGAACAATGCGTTTTCCGCCGTAGCGAGTTCGATCCAGTAAGACGCTCGGGTGGGAGAGCCTGCTGTCGGGATCGTGCTTCTGCGAAACTGCCAACCGCCTGTCCTTTCGGAGTGCAGCAATGAATATCACGGAACTCGGAGCCCACCGTTTGCGTCTAACGCTGAGAATCATGAGCGACGATGAACTCTGGGGGCTTTTGCTTGATCACCCGAACCAGTGTCTACAGGAGTTCTGGAGAGAAGTGCTAGCTCGAAAAGCTGCTGGTACCTTATCCAAGAACAGTCCGTTTTGGACTATGGGGAACGTGCGGAGATACTTTCAGACCCGAGGCTGTGATGACAATTCCAACCTGATTGAACTCACCCGTGAGGAGTGGGACGCGCACAAACGCCGGAAGATGTTTCGAGTGATGTCGGCTTAACGTTTTGACACTCAAGGGCTTTAGTGCAACTTCCCGTACTCGGCTTTGGCTTTTTTCAGGATGGGGATGTCGGAGTCGGAGTCGGCGTCTTTCCAGAGGACCCCGGCCCGATGTTCAAAACAAACGACTGACTCAGACCACCGCTAGAACACTAATTGGGTATCACCCCCGACAGCTCTTCATGTCCTTCAAATACTGAAGCCAACTTCGTGATCCGAAACAGTTCCTTCACCCTATGGTTCAGATTGATGAGTTTCAGTTCGCAATTTTGCTTCTTGGCACACACGTACAAACCGACGAGCGCACCGAGACCGGAACTATCTATGTAGTTCACATCCGCTAAGTCCAGCACGACGCGCTTCGCTTCCGGGATCAGACCCCGGATCGTGGTCTGGAGCGTGTCAGAGGTTGTCGATGTGATTCTGCCGGTCAGTGACAAAAATATTCGAGAGGTTTGATATAGCGATGGATAATTCCCTTTGCATTGCGCTGCGTCAAGCGCATCAGCGATTTCAATACCCAGCGAGTAACACCGTCTCGATCTCCAGGGGGTTTGCCGCCGAT
Source organism: uncultured Acidobacteriaceae bacterium (assembly GCA_963850805.1). GTDB lineage: Bacteria > Acidobacteriota > Terriglobia > Terriglobales > Acidobacteriaceae > Sulfotelmatobacter. The sequence goes on from CAWKNF010000027.1 coordinate 123,229, forward strand.
GCGGTGCTTCAGAGTCAGTCCGTCCAGAAACTCCATCACAATGAACGTCTGGCCTTCGTGCTTCCCAATCTCGTGGATGGTGCAGATGTTCGGAGTGAGTCGGGGCTGAAGCCGCACGGGCTTCGCGGCGGAAACGTTCTAATGACTGCGGGTCCTCGGCCAGGTCGTCGGGGAAGAGAACAGGTTCGGAGGGGGCCGAGCTCCGTGTCCTCAGCTTTATAGACCACACCCATACCGCCGCCGCCCAGCTTCTCGACGATGCGGTAGTGCGAGATGGTCTGACCGATCATGGCGGCAGTGCAAATGGTAGGGATGCGGGGAAGGGGAAGTCAATGACGCGGTCACACGGAGACAGGCTGGATGTGTGACTCTGTTCTAAGCGGAAAACGAACAACTATCTCTGTACGCCAGTCTAAATGTTTCTCGTCATTCGGCTTTCTGCAAAGCATCCAAAGACTTCAGAAGATCATTCAGGCGATCCTTTTTGACGAAGGGCGTCTGGAAAAAGTGATCCACTGTCGTGTTAAACGATACAGGATCGTCGTAGGGGATCGCGTGAGTTGCGCCGGGGAAAATGCAGAGTTCGGAATTGGGCAGGTGATGGTAGATCACCAGCGTGTGCTCATCGCGGATCATGTCCTGGTCGCCCGCTAAAACCAGAGTCGGGGCTGTAATCGTTTCGAGCGCCTTCGGATCAATATGAGGCTCTGTCAGAGCCATCTGTAACAGCTTTAGCTCGCGCTTTCCGTCTGGTGTTTGCTTCGCCTCGGGCGGCATGGAATCCATATCCTTCCTAGCCCAGTCCCAAATCTCCGGGTAAACACCCTGAGGATGAGATTCGCAGCCATTGCAGCAATTTTCTTCACCTTGGCGGGATGCCGGATACCAAGCAGCAATGCCTCGATGCCGCCATCGCTCCATCCGAGCACGTTCACAGGCTCGGTCTTCAGATGATCGAGCAGCGCAGCCAGATCGTCGGTCATCTTATCATAAGTGATCTTGTCTGTGCTGTCCCCCGATCTTCCTTGGTCTCGGCTATCCATGGCGATGACCTTGTAATGCTGGCGGAAGTATTCAATCTGAGCCTTGAAGCTGGCGATGCTGAGACCGCCGCCGTGGACAAGCAGAATCGGTTCGCCTGTACCATAAACTTCGTAATACAGTTGGATTCCGTCGCGGGTAAACGTGCTCCCAGCAGCAGGATTCGAGCCGTAGTTCACAGGGACTTGAGCGTGCAGAGCGGCGACACTGAAAAGAAATAGAAATGACGCAAGCGCGAGCCGTCGCATAACAATCCTCCAATTGAATAAGAATAGTAACGCGAAATCCAATGGAATCAATCGCTGGTCAAAAAGGGGTCTCCCGCAGCAGCCGCAAACAGATGATTCTATTGATGCGAAATTTCCGAACTCGCTGGTCAGCCCGGTATACGTTTTGGAACGCCGAGACACAGCGGTGCTCGACGCCGCAGGCGAGACAATCTTTCTAACTTCATCTTGATGTTGAGATATCTGTTCGGAGCGAGTGGTTTAGTCTTGCTTGAACTTCAGCGAGAGGAGTTTTTCGTGAATGTTCTGGAACTCCAGTTTGACGACCGCCGCGAGGCTTGGGTACAGAAAGGCAAATATCTTGGGCCCAATTGAAGACTGGTCAGGTGTGGCAAAGCCAAATCCAACCAGCCTCATACAAACGAGGGCACTCCCGATTCGGATGAGCCAGATCGCAGAGTACGCCGTAGAGGTCTGTTGGGGTCAGTGCACCCAATCTGGCACCTGTCTGATCCCAGTCTTTGGCGGCTTTCTTGAGCCAAACTGTGTCCGACACTGCCACATTTTGGTCCACGATGCGATTCAAAACTGCCCGCAGAGGAGCTTGTCCCAATCCACTTTCGACCGCCCGAACGGAGGTATCCAATTCGATAATCAAGCTGTTCAACTCGTCGAAACGTACCTGCCCCTCCTTCGCGCAAGCATCTACTATTGGACGTAATCGAGTGTTGAAGTATTGCCTAGCGAGCAGTACGTTTTCGAAGAACGCACGAAAGAGGACTGCAAAACAAAGGGAGTTCAATTCGTTGAGGCTTTCGACTATCCCACGGCAGAGGTTCTCGGCAGACTGACAAAGTTTGCCGGCCAAATCAACTCGACCTAGTAGTCAAACATTGCCTTCGTATCGGATGGTGGGGGCCGCTGAAGCTCGGGAGCTTCTAAAGCCTCCTCCACGGCGCTCCCCGAACGAAGTGAACTTCTTCAAATCGGTACGCTGTTTTGAAGGAAACCGTGCGAGGAACTCGGGTTGAAATCTGATCACGTGGTGTCGCGTAGAATCCTAGCAGTCGAAACGCCGTCAAGCAACCAAGCACACTCTATCCACAAAGGCCGAGAATGAATCTGCTGGATGGTCTGAACTATTACAAGCAATACTCGGATTCCGACTGGGACTTCACCCTCAGAGTCGAGAGTTCCGCCGTCGAAGTGTTGAAGATGATCTCGCAGCATGGCGATCAGCCAAATACCTCGGCTCTCAACGCCGCCCACGCGCTGCTGATGGACATCGAAAAGTGGAAAGCGATGTGCCTCAAGGAGCGGATGGGAAATGCTGAGCAGAATTCACCACGAGCGGTGTGGAATGCGTTTCGTGGAGCAGTTGATGCCCGCAACGACCTCGAAGCCATACTTTCAATCATGCAACTCAGAGGCTTTGGTTCGTCTCGGGACGAGGAGTCTGGGCAGCGGCGTGCCAAGGTTGCAACCGCCGCGCTTCGGTTTTTGAAGCCCGACAGTTGGGGCGTTGTCGATTGGAGAACTGCGGCTATGCTGGGCCTTCTGAAGAAAAGTAATGGTGACGTAGACCAAGCTCTTAGGCTGGCAAAGAAAGAGAATGCAGATGATCTTCGAGGGGTCTTCATCATCTGACGAAAACGGAGCTTGCGCAGTGAACCAGATGTACAGGGATCGGCGCACAAAGCCTTCTTTTCCTCGGACCGTTGATGCTGAGATGGCTGTGTTCGGTCTATCGCTGATGGCTTGGCCGATGCCCAGTTAAGTCGCAATGTGAACGCAGGTATTGACCCGAGCCAGAGCATTACAACTGAACGGAATGGGAGTGTGGTTTTGCGCTTGAGGGTTGCTGATCTTGACGAGGTGAAGCGATTGCTGATCGGGTTCGGCGCAGACGCTCTTGTGCTTACAGCCGCCTAGCCTCCGGCGTGAAATTGCCGCTGAATGTGCTCGCGTTGCTCGGGGTAACAGGCTGATTTAGGTCAGTTGAACCGACATTGCTTATCTTTTGTGTCAGAAGTCTGAATTTTCCAATCAATCAGAGCCGTCCTCGTCCCCTCTGGTTTGATTTCTTTGCCGCAATGCCGCCATTTTCTTTTTCAAACTTTTGAGTTGTGCATCAGAAGAGCAGTAGTAGCCACCATACTGTTCCTCCCCACCGTACCTTACCTCCAGTTCCAATCGGCTGAGGTCATCTCTCAATGATTCAAGATCATCTTGCGTCAAGCCTTCCGTGTAAGGTTTAAGTTCACTCGTGAGGTACGCTCTAACTATGGCGTTTCTTTTTCGATCAATCTCCTTGCCATATTCCTCCAGATCTGCTGCCCTGCCGCTTGCAAAAAAATCGCGGATTTGCTGATGGTTTCTCATCATGTCTTCAACAGTGTGAGTTTCGCCTCTTAGGGCATCACGATTAATCTCACGAATATAATTCGGTGGCTTCTCCCACCATTTTTGTGACACTTTCGGCTTAATCGCCATTTCAGCATTCCGTGCACACCCCTTTACGTCGGGATGCTGGAAAAACTCGATCAGCAAAACTAGCCGCTGGAAGAGGACCAGGTTTCCTGAAACCAGTCATCAATTTTGCCGAGAATGCTGCCCAGAATGCTCTTACGTCCTGCTCTGAAATTGATAGGCTCTGGTGCAGCAGACTCCTCAAGGATTTTGTTTGACACGAGCATCCTCAATGTCACGGCTAATCTTTTCTGGGTTCTTCATTCTCACCACTCCCCACCGTACCTCCTCCTTTGCCGTGCAAGGATTAATTGGCTGCCCCTCTTGCTTTGTAGTAGGGGTCTTGCCCGTCATGCCCATCATACATCCGTGTGACTAAGTGCAATCGAAGCTCGATGCTGCAAACGGGGATTAACTATGGGTAGGGCAAGCGCAACAAAAAACGAAAGCACCAATTCTTGCATCGCAGAAACCGCTCGTCGAAACCTCGACTGGCAGGATTTAATCTGTCGAAGCCTCATGGCGAGGAGTAGCATGTCGCCATGGGCATCATCAAGGACACGAAGGCATCGCTCCAACGAATTCCTAAGCTACGTAAGCCAGATCAAGAATCTGTTGTTACGGCATGGAATTCATAACGTTGACGACCTAAAACGAGCGGCAAAAGACCCTTCGTTCAAGTGCGAAGTTACTGCGCTTTGGGAAGACATTCTCAAGTCCGAGGGGAGAAAGCTGACAGGGACTCTTGTTTCCAGCACGATTGCGTTGGCGTTGGGAGGGGTCGGGATAGCCACAGGGGGCAGTGCAATAGGATTGCCACTGCTAGGTAATCTTGGCTCCTGCAGGATTCATAGGTGGTCAGGAGCTTGATTCTGAGGGGTAAACTTCAAGAAAATGGTTGAGAAACTTAAGAAGTTCTTTTCTAGGGTTAGGAGCTCGCGATTTAGATGTAGGCGGCGGGAGTGCCATCATGCGCAAAACTGCAAAGAAAATCGCCCTGATCGTCGCCGCCTTCATTGCGGTCGTATTCGTCGTTTTCCTGTTCAACCAAACGGCGCAGATCGTCCAGTCGGCGCGGGCGGTGAATACCGTTTTCGGCAACGGACTATTGTGGGGCCTCATTTTCACATACTGCATCCTGATCGCGACTCCATTCGTGCTTTGGTTCGGTTTGCCGAAGCAGATGCTGCCGCCAGCAACGACCGAGGGTGAGGTTTACGACCGCTTTCTCCTCGATTTCAAGAAACGGCTGTCGCGCCATCCTCGCCTTCGTGGCCACGCTCTAAATTCCGCGACGGACATCGAGGCCGCCCTTCAGACACTCGACAAGCACGCGGACGATGTAGTCACATCCACTGCCGCGGCGGTATTCCTGAGCACAGCCGTTTTGCAAAGCGGTCGTTTAGATGTTCTGGTCGTACTTGCGGCCCAAACACGGCTCATTTGGCAGGTTGCCCACGTGTACTACCAGAGGCCGTCTCTTCGGGACTTTGCACAGCTATACCTAAACGTGGCTTCGACCGCATTTATAGCGGCTGGCATTGAGGACATCGATGTCGATGTGCTGGTTGGGACGATTTTCGGATCGACGGTAGCAGCAATTCCGGGAATGCATCTTCTCGCCAGTTCCGTCCTTTCTGGTTCAGCGAATGCCTTCCTGACGCTCCGCGTCGGAATGATCACCAAGGAATACTGTCGCTGTACCGTGCGGGTTGAGAAGGCGGGTCTCCGGCGAGCCGCTACGTTGAAAGCTGCGAAGCTGCTTGGCTCTATTGTTCGGGAGGGAACCGTGAAGCTGTCGAAGGCCACGGTGACCGCCTCAAGAATAAAACTAAGCCAAGCGTTCCATGTCGTCACCGGACGCCGTGGGAAGGTGGAAGCCTCCTAAGCATCGTCTCAGAATCTTTACCGGGCTGACCAGTCCAAAACCGCTGATCCCGCCGCTTATTGCTCAATGACTTACAGGGGCATTCGCGAAGACCCTTTCGAACCACCCACCTGAGGAGACTACGATGTCCCAATCTTTCCAGATCGAAAAGCAAGTCGAAGCTCCGCACACCTTCGCCCCGGGCAGAGGGAAAATTATCTTCATCGGAGCGTTTTTGTATGTATCCGGACAGGAGAAAAAAGGGAAGGGATGCTTCTGAGGGTCTGGTACTGGCATGACGAATCGTAGCGCAAGTTGGTTATTGTTCGGGTAAAAAGGGCAACCGGGAGCCCTCGGTTTCGTGTTCCCCTGCGAGACGGAGGAAGTTTGTGCCCGCGCCTCTTTAAGTCTTAATACGGAGTCCCACGCGCATCCGTGAATCCGATCAGAATCTATTTTGACAAACGTGACCTGCTCTCCTTCAGCCTTGACACTTTTGCGGCCAGAGGAGCAGGATTGATGCGCCCTCCCCGGCGTATTCGTCGCAGCTCAATCGGCCATTCTTAGAGTTATCCACTGGAGTCACAATGAAGCCACTTCGCTTCGCTTGCCGGTTCGTAATTTTCATCAGCGCAACGCTGCTGGCGCAGTCCAACCCTGTTCCTCCAATCGATCAGAGCGCGAGAGTTGTTCCGATCAGCGCGTCCCAAGCCGACCCGAAGGCTCAAGCCCGGATTCTCGACAGCTACGGAAGTTGCCGCTGACCTTCGAGGCGAATCACGGACAGACCGATGGGCGGGTCAAGTTTCTTTCGCGTGGCAGGTGGCTACACGCTTTTCCTGACTGGGGGATGAAGCGGTGTTCGCGTTGCGCGGGAGCGAGGTGAGCGCTAATAAACATCACCTGTCGGCGATCAGTTGCACTCCGAAGGCGGTCGCACCAAAGCTGGACGGCGCTTGCGGATGAAGCTCGAAAGCGAACCCCGCCAGCTAAGGTGACTGGCATAGATCAACTGCCCGGCAAGGGCAACTACTTCATCGGCAACGATCCCAAGAAGTGGCGCGGCAAATGTTCCGACCTATGCCAAGGTGAAATACGAGGGAATTTATTCGGGCATCGACTTGGTTTACTACGGCAACCAGGGGCAACTGGAATATGACTTCATCGTCGCACCGGGTGCCGACCCGCGTCGCATCGCGTTTGATGTTCGGGGAGCCGAGAAAATCAGGCTAGACGAACAGGGAGATTTGATCCTCCAGATGAGTGCGGGTAAGGTTCGCTGGCGCAAACCACTTGTGTATCAAGAGAAAAATGGAAGAAGAGAAAAAATAGATGGGCGATACGTTATCAAGAGCGGGCTTCGAGTAGGGTTTAGGCTGACAGACTACGATTTGAAAACGCCAGTAATATCGACCCAGGTTTGAACGTATTTGACATACTTGGGGTGGGAGTAGCAGTGACAAGGTAAACAGCATTCCGCAGTGGACATACCGGGAATGCCTGATGTGACTGGGCCTCGACTTCCTCAACTCACTTCCCGACCACCCCTGGAGCATTCCAAATGCGTCCTGCGACGGAGGCTGCGGCAGTAATGCTTTCATCACGAAGCTAATCCTAGCGGCTCTGCCATGGTCTATTCCACATACTTGGGGGGGAGTGGCAGTGACAGTGGGAACGGCATTGCTGTGGACAATATCTGGTAAGTTAGTACGCTGGACGGTTTTACCTCCTCAACCGACTTCCCGACCACGCCTGGAGCATTCCAAACGGCCTGCGGTGGAGGCTGCAGCGATAATGCTTTCATCACGAAGCTGAATCCTAGCGGCTCTGCCTTGGTCTATTCCACGTATCTGGGCGGCAGCGGCGACTCGATCTCACGGGGGAGTAACAGCATTGCGGTGCATAGTCTCGGTAATGCTTGACGGTGACAGGTGGGCAATGATGTCAACCGACTTCCCGACCACCCCTGGAGCATTCCAAACAGCCGGCCGGCGGAGGCTGCACCACAAGCATGCTTCCATCACGAAGCTAATCCTAGCGGCTCTGCCTTGGGCCGATTCCACGTATCTGGCGGCAGCGGCGACGATTCCGGTCAAGGCATCGCAATTGACAGCTCCGGTAACGCTTATGTCTCCGGTGGCACTTATTCGACCGACTTCCACAATGAATCCATTGCAGCCGACGAATGGCGGCAATGTAGACGCCTTCGTGACCAAGCTCACGCGACTGGCTCCGCGCTTGTGTATTCCACCTATCTTGGCGGCGACGAGCAAGATGGCGGGGCTAGCATCGCAGTGGACAACTCAGGCGATGCCTACGTCACTGGGTTTGCCTCCTCAACCAACTTTCCTACCACGCCAGGTGCATTTCAAACGACGTGTGGTGCAACCTCGGCTTTTGTGACCGAATTCAATGGAGCGGGCTCGGCCTTCATCTACTCGACTTGCCTGGGGACCGTTGGCTTCAGCGTTGCAATCGCTTTGGACAGCTCAGGTAACGCTTACGTCGCCGGAGGCACCCGCACACCCTTTCCCCAGGTGAACCCCTTGCAACCGAATTATGGTGGCGGCCTCTACGACGCTTTTGTGTCCAAGCTGAACGCCGCAGGTTCGGCGTTGCTGTACTCCACCTACTTGGGCGGCAGCAGCTACGACTTTGGACAGGCCATTGCTCTGGACGGTTCAAACAACGTTTATGTCACGGGGCTTACCCAATCGACAAACTTTCCCACCGTGAATCCGTTGCAACCGATATATGGAGGAGTACCTACGACGCCTTTGTGGCCAAAATCTCGGTGGCTCCTGCAGTCGCGCTATCGCCACCGAGCCTTAGCTTTGGCAATCAGACCGTGGGCACGACTAGCGCTCAACAGGTTTCAATGTTGACCAATACGGGAAACGCCACTCTGACTATCACTTCCATCAAAGTTACCGGAGCTGACAAGGGGAATTTTGCTGAGATGAATAACTGTGGCATATCGGTCGTGGCAGGCGGCAGTTGCAATATCACCGTGACTTTCAAACCTTCTGCGACTGGCACGCGAACCGCAGCCGTGAGCATCGCAGATACTGCGCTCGGGTAGCCCGCAGTCGCTTCCACTTAGTGGCGTCGGCGTGTTACCTGCAGTGAAGTTCTCGCCCACTAGCCTGACCTTCCCGACGCAAGTGGTTTTCACAACCAGCAAGGCTAAGGCGGTAACGCTCACCAACACCGGACTGGGAATCCTAAACATCACGAGCATTGCTTCGACCGGGCCATTTGTCAGACGAACACATGCCGCCGACTGAGAATCAACGCCGGTGACAGTTGTACAATCAGCGTAACCTTCAGCCCGACGACCATAGGTATTCTGACAGGTTCTTTCTCCGTTACCGACAACGCTCCAGAGTCCTCAGAAGGTGACACTGACCGGGAAGGCCACCTCTGTCGAGCTGACTCCTACGAGCGAAATTGGCAACCAGCCGGTCAACACTACGAGTTTGCCCAAGAAGATGACTCCCGACCAACGAGGGCAGCGCAACGGTCAATACACGGGCATTACATTCCGCCGGAACCAATGCCAGCGACTTTGCCCAAACCAACACTTGCGGCACGAGCGTGGCATCCGGTGCAAGCTGCTTTATCAAGGTGACCTTCACACCGGCGGCTACGGGCAAGCGAACGGCAAGTGTTTCGGTCAGTGACAATGGCGGCGGAGTCCGCAAACAGCTAGTCTGTCCGGGACGGGAACGGGGACGTAGGCGGTTGTGACGGCTCGTAAAACTAGAGAATAATGCCACATTGCGTGGTGATCTCCATCACAGACGGAGCGCTCCGACGGGAGCACAATTCCCCTGTCCCGAGTCCTTCATGCCAGGGGGGCGCATAAACCCTGCGCGGATGCCTTTAGGTCTATCCTTGCTTCACCGCAGGAGTAAGATTAGCAGACGGTTCCCCACTGGCTGATTCGTCGCAGTCAACTCGGCCCATTCTAGAGTCATCCGCTGGAGTGAAACCATGAAGCCACCCCGCTTCGCTTGCCTGTTCGTAATTTTCATCAGCACAATGGTGCTGGCGGAGTCAAACCCTGTTCCTCTGATCAACCAGAGCGCGAGGGTTCTGTCTCCTGGCTCTGCGTCCACTCCCAATATAAGGCTCAAGCCAAGATTTTCGACAGCTATGGGAAGTTGCCGCTGAGCTTTGAGGCTAACCAAGGGCAGACCGATACGCGGGTGGAGTTTCTTTCGCGTGGCAGTGGCTACACACTGTTTCTGACTGGCGATGAAGCAAGTCTTTACATTGCGTGGTAAGAAAGCGAGAGACGACGCATCTGGTGTTGGCCGTCGAGTTGCGACCAAGCCCCGCTAGCGCATACGCTGATTTCAGTACTGTCTTGCGGATGAAGTTGCCGCAACGCCAACCGCGCAGCCAAGGTAACCGGCGCGGACGAACTCTCCGGCATAAGATGAACTCGTTCTCGGCGATCCGAAAAGTGGCGCAGCAACGTCCCTGAATACGCCGAAAGTGAAGTACGAGGGAGTTTATAAGGGCATCGACTTGGTTATACGGCAATCAACGGCAGCTAGAGAGTATGACTTTGTCGTTGCCCCCGGTGCCGATCCGCATCGCATCCAGTTCGATGTTCGCGGAGCCGAGAAAATCAGGCTAAGACGACAGGGAGACTTGATCCTCCAGATGAGCGCGGGTGAGGTACGCTGGCGCAAACCACTTGTGTATCAAGAGAAAAATGGAACGAGGCAAGAGATTTGCCGCACATTATATCGTCAGCACAAGAACCGGGTAGTATTTTGAGGTCGCTATTACGATTTACGAAGACCATTGTTCATCGAACCCACTGGTTTACTCCACTTATCTTGGCGGCAGCGGGGTGACGAAACCGCCTATGGCATCGCCGTGGACAAGCCGGGAGCGCTTGACGTCACCGGAACTACCAGCTCAACAGACTTTCCCACCACTCCCGGCGCTTGGCGCTTTTCAGAGGACGTGCGGCGGAGACTGCAGGGCTAATGCCTTCGTGGTCAAGCTCAACGCAAAGGATCGGCTTTGGTCTACTCGACCTATCTCGGCGGCAGCGGGTCTCGTGACTTAGGCAACGGAATCACTGTGGACAGCTCGGGCAACGCTTACGTCACAGGATATACGAACTCAACCGACTTTCCTACCATGAATCCCTTGCAGGCGTCCAACGGCGGTGGCTTCGACGTTTTCGTGGCGCAGCTCAACTCCACAGGATCGGCATTGGTTTACTCAACCTATCTGGCGGCAGTGGAGATGACCTTGGCTGGGGCATCGCCGTAGACAGCTCGGGCAACGCTTTCGTCACGGGAGGTACCGACTCAACTGACTTTCCCACCATGAAGCCCTTGCAGCCATCCTATGGTGGCGGAAATGACGATGCCTTCGTGGCCAAGCTCAACCCGACAGGATCGGCTTTGGTGTACTCAACCTATCTTGGCGGCGGCGGAGATGACTACGGCCGTGGCGGCATCACCGTCGACAGCTCGGGCAACGCTTACGTCGCGGGGATGGACCGACTCAACCGACTTTCCCACCATGAATCCTTTGCAGCCAGCCAACGGAGGCGGGGTCGACGTTTTCGTGACGCAGCTTAACGCCGCAGGGTCTTCTTTGGTTTATTCCACCTATCTTGGCGGCAGCGGGACCGAGAATGGCGTAGGCATCGCCGTGGACAGCTCGGCAACGCTACGTGACGGGAAACACCAGCTCAACCAACTTTCCCACGATGAATCCCTTGCAGCCAGCCAACGGCGGCGGGGTCGACGCTTTCGTGACGAAGCTCAACCCCACGGGATCTGCATTCGGTTTATTCCACCTATCTTGGCGGCAGCGGGGGTGACGCTGCCTTGGCATCGCCGTGGACAGTTCGGGCAACGCTTATGTCACCGGACAGACCTCCTCAACTAACTTTCCCACAATGAATCCCTTGCAGCCACACTACGGTGGCGGCGGCGACGATGTCTTCGTGGCCGAGGTCAATCCGTCAGGGTCGGCTTTGGTTTACTCAACCTATCTCGGCGGGAGTGATACTGACATGGGCAACGGTATCGCCGTGGATAGTTCGGGGAACGCTTACGTCACCGGCCAAACTTTCTCGAAAGACTTTCCCACCATGAATCCTTTGCAGCCAACCAACGGAGGCAGGGATACCGCATTCGTGGCCATGCTCTTCCTTCGTGACGCTGTCTCCCTCCAGTCTCAATTTTGGTAACCAGAATGTCGGCACGACCAGCGCCTCGAAAAAAGCTACCCTGACCAATTCTGGCCCGCTTGCCTTGAACATCAGCAGCATCGTGGCTTCTGGCGACTTTTCTCAGACCAACACATGCCCGGTTCGCGGGAGTTTGGCCGCCGGGTCAATCTGCGTTATCTCGGTCACCTTCACGCCGAGCACCGTTGGCACGCGGAATGGTGCGCTGACGATCACGGACAATGCTTCCGGCAGCCCACAAACTGCTGCGCTTTCTGGTACGGGCACACAACCCGCAGTAATGCTTGCTCCCACCAGCCTCAACTTCGGCAATCAGACCGTGGGCATGACCAGCACTCAGCAGGTTTCAACTTTAACCAACACCGGCAACGGTACGCTTATGATCACGTCTATTGGCCTTACCGGAGCCAACAAAGGAAATTTTGCTGAGACGAATAACTGTCCCGCATCGCTTGCCCCGGGTAATAGTTGTTCTCTCACCGTGACCTTCACACCTTCCTCGACTGGCCCGCGCACCGCCGCCATCAGTATCGTGGATAATGCGCCGGGTAGTCCGCAGTTGCTGCCACTCAGTGGCATCGGTGTATTACCCGCAGTGACGTTCTCGCCCACGAGCCTGACTTTTCCAAACCAAGTGGTTTTCACCACCAGTACAGCAAAGACGGTCACTCTCACCAACACTGGGCTTGGAATCCTCAGCATCACGAAGGTTTCAGTGACTGGTGCCTTTAGCCAGACAAACACCTGTGGATCACAAGTTGCTGCGGAGGGAGTTGCACATTTAGTGTGAAATTCAAACCCACGACTAGTGGCACACTAAAGGGTTCAGTCTCCATCACCGACAATGCCACCGGTAGTCCGCAAAAGATCACACTCACGGGTACCGGGACTGATATTCAACTCAGTCCCACGAGCCTCAACTTCGGAAATCAACCCGTGGGAACCAAGAGTGTGGCCAAGAAGATCACCCTAAGCAACAAAGCTAGCGTCGCCGTGAGCATCACGAGTATTTCGATCACGGGAACCAACAAAGGAGATTTTGGCGAGACGAACACTTGCGGTACGGGTGTCAAAGCAGGAGCAAGTTGCACCGTCACGGTGACCTTCACGCCCGCAGCCACAGGCAAGCGTACGGCAAGTGTTTCAGTCAGCGACAACGGAGGCGGGAGTCCGCAGAAAGTTGGACTCAGCGGATGGGGACTTAATCAAGATCAAGGCTGCAAGCAGCGCTCAGCGGCCATGGTTACCGCCGCTTAGAAGAAGGCAGGAAATCCTATGCTGAAGTACTACGACGATATCAAAGAAATACGCGAGGTTGGCCCAAAGCGCCGGGATGAATTTAACTACTGGCAACGCTTGCTCGAACAATCAAGTCCCGGCGCGGAAGACCTCATTCGTGCGGAAATCAGTTCCTTTGTAGACAGGAAACTGAACCAAAACGGGTGGACGAATGAATGCTGGTTTTCTTCAAGTTTCATTCCCGGCTCGGACTGGACGAATCACCACCCTACCAGCCGATATACACCGCCATGTGTGAACGCTACGGCGAGGAACCCGCGTGGAATCAATCGCGCCTGTTCTTTGGCTTGCTGGTCAAGGATGTCATGATTCAGCGACCTGAACACTGGTTGTGCTACAAGGTGCCCGAGCAAGAAGAGGTCGAAGAAGGGCACCAATTATTTTCCCGAGTTTTCCTTGCAGGCTGTAGCCGTCTAACAGCGAGATCGCTCTTGCACCTTGGTCATGGAGATCGGCACAACACCTGTGCTCGGGAGCCTGCGTGGTATACAGAGCTTCTAGTGCAGAGCACCAGAGTGAATACCGTGCCTTCCAGTACCAGTCTTGGAAATGACCCGCCTTCGTGAAACTCAACCGCCATCCTGAACTTCCAGAACTCTCCTCCCATAGCTCGAAGGAACTCGCCCGCAATGGCTTTTAGTGATTCAAGAATCAGCATTCCGAAGATGGAAAAGTTTTGGATTTCTGGAACTTCAAAATCAACCGTGGATGTTCAAAGTGTCGCACGTCAATCGTGTCGTCCTGAAGGAGAACTCCTCGCAGGACTCCGTTCGCTGCCTCATCGGGCGAACTAAGCGAAAACAGGCGACCAACATTCCGCACTGAGCTTTTCGGATTCTATATCGGCAGGGACTGCCATCCGCTTCGTTATCGACGACGTATCGATGAACGATTGCGTGATGAATGTCCTGAAGGTCTTCCAGATCATGTCGCCCAAGTTCGTTTCTCACCCATCTGAAAGTCTCTTCGGTGAACAGCAGTCGAACGTCTTCGACAGTAACCCCGGCGACGACCTCGAAGGGAAGGACATCCGATCAAGGGCTGCCCATCAACCATGTCAGCAACAGCGAGAGATGGGATACAGCGTTATCTTGTTCGGCACGTCGGGCGTCTCAAACGGATCAACTCAGTTGACGTAAAGACTTCTTGTTTTGCTCCTGATAAGAATCGAAGACGTGCTGGTAGACCGACTGGCACTTCTGCTCATAGAGTTCCGGCGTGTAAACCCGTCGGCAGTTCGTCGAGCACAGTCTCAATCGTGACAAGAACTGCTGCCCGAGTGGTCTGGCGTTTCTTCCAGTCAAGGACCAGCCTCTCTCGCTTCAGCGTCGCGAGCAAGTCCTTGGCGACTTTCTTGACCTGCTGTTCCTCTGCCTTCGTCAGTTTGATCTCGGGCTTTGTCAGCAGGTCGAAGATCGACCAACTCCTCTTCGGTCAATTGCTCCGAGATTCCCCGCTTCTCTTCCTCAGACAACTTCTGGGCGAATGCAGTCAACTTGGCGAACCAAGTCTCGATGTTCGACGCACCCGAGTTGTATTCATCAATCATCTTTTGGAACTCTTGCAGGAAGTCAATCCGGGTCCGGTTCAGGCGAACCATCCGGTCAAGTTTCTGTGCGATCTGGCTGCGGAGCTTCTGTGCCTCAGTCGCCTTCCGGCCTTTGTCGAATTTCGCACGGAGAGTGTCGAAGTCGATCTGGCTCAGGTCGATGTAATTCGTCGTCTCCGACGCCTTGATGACGTACCCTTGTGTCGCAATCGAGTAGTCGAGCAGAGAGGAGACATCGTTCATCACTTCAGAGATATCCGTCGCCGGGATATCAATCTTGATCTTCGCAGCGATGACCGAGAAGACCTTGCAGATCGGAGCGTACTCGTTGGCAGCAACGTCCGGCAGAAGAGACTTGAAAAGCCGATCCACGTTCCCGGCCAACTGCAAGAACCGTCGCCTCGTCTCATCGTTGATGACAAACGCAGCGACAGCGTCATCCTTCAGCTTCTCACGATCAAAGCCCGTCGCATCCCGAATCGCAGCCGGGTCAACGCCTCGTCTCTTCACTGAACGTCGTCGCTTCGGCGATTGCGTCGGCAAGTTGGTCAACGAGTTCGCTCTTGTCCTTGATCGGCGACTCGCCCGCAGCCCCTCCCCGAGCCGCCCCGTAGATGGCGAGTGCCTTCTGAAGATTTCGGAAAATCCCGACATAATCGACGATCAGGCCGTTTTGCTTATCCCGCCAGACCCGATTCGCTCTCGCAATCGTCTGCATCAGCGTGTGGTTCTTCAACGGCTTGTCGAGATAGATCGTCGAGCACGACGGCACGTCAAAGCCAGTGATCCACATCGCACAGACGAAGACAATTCGCAGCGGATCATCAGGCTTCTTGAACTTCGTCTCCAAGTCTTCCTTGACCATCCGCTTCCGATGCTTCGCTATGTCCAGACCCTTCTTCTTGAACTCCTCAATCTCGTTCTGGGATGACGAGACGACAACCGCCATGTCGGTCGCTCGGAAGAAACGTTGAGCCGCTGTTCCAATTCGTCTTTGTCAGCAGGTCGCCTGAGCAGTGCCGCTTCCAGCTTCGTCAATGCCGCCTTCCAGTGCTTCTGAACTTTGTCGTACATGCGGACCGCGGTCGCTTTGTCAATCGAGATGACCATCGCTTTCGCTAGAACGCCCCGGCCCGTGTAATGGGCGACGATGTCTTCAGCGATCCGGTCGATACGTTCTTCTCTCGTAATCAGGTGATACTCTCGGGCGAACTCCCGCTCCAGTTTCGCCTGCTGATCCTCATCGAGTTCTGCGTCGTCAATGATCGCGGCAATGTCGTCCCGTCAGATTGTCGTTCGTCAGTTGAAGTTCGGGGATGCGGTTCTCGTAATACAGCGGGACGGTATTCCCGTCGTCAATCGACTGCTTGAAGTTGTAGATCGAGACGTAATCCCCGAAGACTTCCTTCGTCCGTTCTTCCCCGGCGATCAATGGCGTTCCCGTGAACCCGATGAACGCAGCGTTCGGGAGAGCGTTCCTCATGTTCAATGCGAACACGTCGTACTGGCTCCGGTGAGCTTCATCCGTGATGACGACGATGTCGTCCCTGTCTGACAGCTTCGGGTACTTCCCGCCTTCCTCAGTGCGAAACTTCTGGATCAGGGTGAAGACGTAGCGGTGATCTTCGGCATTGAGAAGTGTCTTGAGATGGTCGGCACTCTGTGCTCGGACACTCGCCTCATCTTCGATCACTGCTCCCGTCGAGGCGAAGTTCCGATAAATCTGGCCGTCTAAATCCTCTCTGTCGGTGACGATGACAAACGTCCAGTTGCCGGGAAGCGTCCGCAAGACTTTCTGCGAGAAGAAAACCATCGAGTAGCTCTTGCCCGAACCTTGCGTGTGCCAGAAAACCCCGAGCTTCCCTTGGTTCTCTTTGATCTGCTGGGCGGCTGAGATCGCCTTGTTGACTCCGAGGAACTGGTGATTCTTCGCAACGAGCTTTGTCAGTCTCGCCTTTTGCCTCGCTGAACAGCGTGAAGTTCTCGACGATGTCGAGAAAGCGAGCAGGCTCACAAACGCCCCGGATCATCGTCTCCAGACTGACACGGCCTTCCTCACCTTCGTCATTGATCTTTTTCCATTCAGCGAAGTGTTCCCAGCCCGCCGTCATGCTCCCGATGCGACTCTTCGATCCGTTCGACAAGATGATGACTGCGTTGTACCAGAAGACTTGCGGGATCGTGTCTCGATAGTCGGAGAGGTTGTACTTGAAAGCATTCTCAAGCGACTTGTGCGATGTCTTCAGTTCGATGAACAGAAGCGGGATGCCGTTGACGAATCCGATGAGATCGGCCCGCTTTCTGCCGTACTCGCCAGAAATCCAGAACTGCGAAGCGAGAAAGAAATCGTTCTCGTCGGGGTGCTCCCAGTCAATGATTTTGACCGTCTCGACAGCTTCGTTGTCGTCAGCGGCTCGGTAGGTGACTTTGACGCCGTCTTTCAGGAGTTTGTAGACTTCCTGATTCGCACGGACAGGACTGAGGACACTTCTGTCCTTCGTCACTTCATCAACAGCAATATCCAAGGCCAGAGGCGGCACGCCGGGATTGAGATTTTCGAGTGCCGCTTTGAGTCGGGATTCAAGAACGACTTGCTCGGTCGTCTCCCGGCCTAACGTCGAGTTGGCTCCGCAGATTTCGTGATAGCAGTTGGCCGATTTCCATCCGAGTGTATTCAAACAGTCGAACGGTGTTCCGTTCGAGTGTATCTTCGGAATCGGGATTGAAGATCATACGCCTTGAGCGACGGCCTCGGCTTCGGACTGTTCGACGCTGACCTCGCCGGAGATCAGCTTCGGAAGGAGAAGATCACGAGTCTGGCGAAGATTGGCATTGTTTCGAGCCAGACAGCATAACAATCATCCCGTTCATCGGTGCCACTACCCGAGAGAACCGCTCTTGCAAATCTGGTGTTGGCACAATAGCGAGATTTGGTAGAGCCTATCCTTTCACGGCTAAGTTCGGTTTGTCCCGTAGAGCCAATACGCGAGCCGGTCGAAGTGTTGCTCCAGCTGGAGTAACAGTCTTCCCCAAGAACTCGCTGATGGTTTCTGGGTCGCACAATCGAAACATGGCTGTCCACTGTGCAGTCGGATATGGGCTCCAACACTTGTGCCACATCGCCCCAACGTTCCTACACCTGTCGAGTTGATGAGAACATCACCAAGGCGGATGAGCTTGTCTCTGGAACCTTCTTAGATTGTTTGCGATGGGGTCAAGACTGAGACGACCATCTCGATGCACTTCTGGTTTATGACGAGACCCGATTGGCATCGTCCGATCATTCGCTTGCTGCGAGAGAGTTCCTCGGCAGTTATGAAGATTGTGAGTTCACGAAGTGGCTCAACTGTCCATCCCGCTGGAATCTGGCCCATCCTCCGATTCCATCATCTTGACCTTCTCATGGCCGGGGAAGCGGAAGTTCACAAACCACTCTCGGTAAATCATCTGTGCCATCTCTTCCAGAATCCTGATCCGGCGAGTGTTGTTTTCGATCAGGTCGTCGTAAGCGGAAAGAATCGACGGCGATTCTGTTATTGAGTAGCTAGGGGATGGAAGTCGATCCAGATGCTTTACGCTGGCTCATGTTAATGCGATTGTGCTGACAGCCGCACCAGATGCCGGAACGAAGATGCTTCGTCCGTTCGAGATCGATCTGAAGAAATAGCAGAAATGAGTCGGCGATCGACCTTGGCAGTAAGACGAATTGATTTGAGATCAGCTACAGTAAGCACGGGCGATGTCGGAATCAGACAACGCTGCTGTCCGAACGTCACTCCAGTTCTCGCAATGACGAGGTCGCTCTCCGTGCGGAAATGATGTCGGACTTCTCTTCTGGCGTCGAGCCAACGAGCATCGCCGAGCTAGGACATACGCTCATCGATCCGAGATATCCATGTGATCCGCAAACTGGCGATGTCTCCAGTCTTCTGCATAGTCGTTCCGCACCAAATGAGGGCCAATACGCACTGTCCTTCGCCGAATCACCAACTGAACATTTGCCAGTACGTCTGGAACTGCATCAGTGCGAACTCATGACCGTCATCTCCAAGAGCAACGCTACGTTCTCGGCAATTCTGTTCTTCCAATTCTCTTGCTTCAGCGTTCAGCGTCTCCAGTTCTTCGTTCAGTTCTTCCAATCGTCCAGTGAACTCGAAGTCATCTGCTGCTCGTTCCGCAACCCCGACGTAACGACCCGGATTCAGGCTCCAGCCCTGAGCTTCGATCTCGGCAAGCGTGGCGACCTTGCACAGTCCCGCCACATCAACGTACTTGCCCTTCGGGAAGTTCTGCTTCATCAACTCCGCACTTCCCGCTTCGGACTCGGTATCCTCGCCTCGGTAAAGCCTGACGATGTTGGCGATGAACTCGATCTGCTCTGGCGTGAAATCTCGGTGTGCTCGGTCAATCTGCCTGAAAGTGTGACGGGCATCGATGAAGAGAACCTTGTCTTTCCGGTTCGTTTTCGATTTGCCACGATCCAAGAACCAGAGCGTGCAGGGCAGCGTTACGGTGTAGAAGAAGTTCGGCCCGATAGAGACCATCACATCCACGGCACTGAGCCTTCAGCAGCTTCTGGCGAATCTCTAGCTCTGATCCTCTGGCGTCTCCAGCAGAGTTCGCCATCACAAACCCAGCACGCCCCTTCTGCGTTCAGCGTGCTGTAGAAGATTTGAATCCAGAGATAGTTCGCATTGTCGGCTTTCGGCAATCCGAACGGGTAGCGTGGGTCGTCCTTGATCCGCTCCTTATCGACCTTATCGACATTGAACGGCGGATTCGCCATCACGAAGTCGAACTTGCCGACGCTCTTGTGAATGTCTTCGTAGTAGGTCACAGCCTGCCGGATGTCGCCAGACAGCCCGTGTACGGCGAGGTTCATCTTGCACAGCCGGATGGTCTCGGCAACTTTCTCCTGCCCGTAGATCGAGATTTCGTTGACGCTCTTCTTGTGGTGCTCGACGAAGGCCGCAGACTGCACAAACATGCCGCCCGACTCCACACGCCGGATCGAGAATCTTTCCGTGGAATGGCTCGATGATTTCGACAATCAGTTTGACGATGCTGGTCGGTGTGAAGAACTCGCCGCCCTTTTGCCCTTCAGCCATTGCGAACTTGCCGAGGAAGTATTCGTAAATCTTGCCGAAGGCGTCTCCCTCAATCGTCATCGGGATCGCCGCAAAGTTCTTCAGCAGCGAGACCAGAAGGTTTTTGTCCATGACTGTTGTACGTCTTGGGGAGAACGTCCTTCAGGTCTTCGTTGTCGGCCTCAATCGCCTTCATCGCCTCGTTGATGGCCTTGCCGATGTCCGTGCCCTCTGGAAGATTCAGCAGGTAGCCGAACCGGGCCTTTTCGGGGAGGTAGAGAACGCCCTGTGCTTGGTAGTCGGTCTTGCCGATCTTCCGGCGTCCGCTGGCTTGCTGAGGCATTTTCTTCTCAGCCTCAGTGAACTTGTGGTCGGCGTAGCGAAGGAAGATCAGCCCGAGAACCGGGATGGAATACTCAGATGATTTCAGTTTGGAGTTCGCCCGAAGTTCGTCGGCGGCGTCCCAGAGGCGTTTCTCAAGATCAGTATGATTTGCTGGCATGTTGGGTCTAAGTGCTGATGTTTAGCAGGCTTGGAAGGGGAAGGCGTCCTGCTAAACGGGGGATTATACACTTTAGCGGCTATTCTCGGCGAGTCTTACAACGTCCTGCTCAACAACCGTTGTTGCCAACCTCGAATCATGTTTGCGTCCGGGGCATTCCAGTTGAAGACCTCGAAAATCTTCTGCACTATACTGATTGCGATCTCCTCCGCCGATCGCACGTAGCTCCGAAACTGTGTAGTCTTTTTCAATCACCAGCCCCGGCGCTCTCGCAATATTCCTCCCAAGGACCGGCGAGCTGGGCCAATCGGTATCGACGAGAGCACGATCCTTGATGTCGGTCATTTCGATTGAGAATCGAACGGAGGCATCTGGTGAGATCCGCTCGTAATATCTTTTGAGAAACACAAGGAATTCCGTCACTGTGTAGATTACATTCACGAAGCTCAGAGATTTGCCATGTTTTGTCGCAAAGTCAGGAAAATTTTCCCAGTACGAGCTTCGCCAGACGAAGAGACCACTCTGGTAGGCACGATGAGCCTCAACGTGATGCATGAATTCTGTATGTGATTGCCGCCCATCGGAGAAATTCGATTTGGTTTCCCTGTCGAAATGGGGAAAGTTCCAGCCCCTCAAGCTGACCTCTGACTCCACCAACGATCTGTAGACCGCTGTGATGCTCGGAACTCTCTCCCGGCTGTACGTCTGTGGCATCGAGATGACTTCCCAGTAGCCGTGTTTTTCAAAATCCGAAGGCAAGACCTCTTTGAAATATTCCCGTGCCTCCCGTATTTCCCGGTCATATTGCTTGATCTGTGTTTCTTCAGCGGGCGGGTTACCCTGCAATAGCATGCGGATGGTGCTCAAGAGTTGATCGCTCCGCTTAAGAACTGCTCGGTTAACCAGATCACGCATTTCTTCCGCCGTGGGCACGAGAACACTCGTCGCCTTCTCGTACGGGTGTAGACCCCACCGAGCTTTAGGATTGTTTTGGATGGGTCTTTGCTGGAGTTCGCAGCCTTCTTGCAGATGATCGGAATGTCCTTGAATTCGAGAACATTGATGACCACGAACTTCAATCCGCTGAAGGTCAACTTCTGCACTTCGCAGGATGATTGCGGGTCAGTATAGCGGTGCAAAAAGTCGTTGACCTTCGTTACGTCGAACGAAGTGAAATCAGCGTCCGTCATCCCGACAGGTTCCAACGTGTCATCTTCGACACCCACGACTATTTGCCCACCATCCTGCGTGTTGAGAAAAGCGAGGATGTCTTTGACCAATTCGCATTTTGCGTCATGGTCAGCCGTGTCCCAACTGAACGAGGTCTTGCAGTCCAAACTCCTCGTTTCAGTCTTCTGGGCCACAGTTCTTGAAGTTCGGTATCTGACAGCATATTTATCCACGGGGATAGGCTACTTCACGGGCCAGCAGCTATCAATCTTCTCCATGATCTTCTCAGCCCACTGAATGCTTGCAGCGATCAACTTGTCCGTTCGTGGACTTCCTTGCGGCCCTCCGAACAGATCGTCAGCCGTCTGCATGTGCAGGCTGGCAAGAATGGCGGCCATGATTCCGATCACACGATTCCTGCCCTCGTCCACGAACGCACAATATCACTTTCGCCGTGTGTTCGCCAATGCTATACTCCGGGCTTAGATTGTCTGAGATGAAAACCGTCTACGTCATGGGCGCTGGCGCGTCCAAACACGTGGGGTATCCGCTGATCTCCGGCATGAGCAAGCAATTGTTCGAGTGGATGGCAGCGTACCCAAACGACATGTTCCGCAGTTCCGCCGATTTTCTTGTCGAACGGTTTGGAACCGATCCTAATATCGAGGATGTCATAACAGAGATCGATTCTTTGATTGAAAGCAACATGAAGGATCGACTACAACACTTTACGCTTGTGACCGCCCGTCAGCAGTTGTTTGACAGTTTGCGTGAGTGGTTCCGTGAACTCCATCTTCGCCCCGCCTTTGCGTATGCAAAATTCGCAGACGAAGTGATTCAGGCTGGGGATGTCGTAATCACCTTCAACTATGAC
The DNA here is from genome assembly GCA_963850805.1 of uncultured Acidobacteriaceae bacterium. Taxonomy (GTDB): domain Bacteria; phylum Acidobacteriota; class Terriglobia; order Terriglobales; family Acidobacteriaceae; genus Sulfotelmatobacter. Next base: position 145,543 of record CAWKNF010000027.1, read on the forward strand.
GATTCACTTGAGCGAGAACTTCGACGCGCTGGGAAGTGGGACGTGTCGCTGGGATACGGTTTCCCGCTGAGCGCAACTCCTCAAACATCTCCAGTCACCGTTCTGAAACTCCACGGCAGTACCAACTGGTTTGCGTCCATTTTCGGCGGTGCAACATCCGGTATGGGGCAGGTTGACATCGATGAGGGTTCCATTGGACAGCACCCAGTCATTCACAAAGCGGACTTGGAATTTCTCGGCTACCCGAATTTTTCAGGGTATATCTATCGGGGCGGGGGAGCTTTCCCCAGTCTGATTCTTCCCGGTCGAAACAAGCAGTTCTTTTACCGTACATCGTTCGGGAACGAATGGAAGCTCTTTTTCGACAGCCTTTGGTATCAGGCAGGCGCAGCGCTGAAAGAGGCGGACAAGATCGTGATCTGTGGGTACGGTATGGCTCCGGCTGATAACCGAGCTTGCGACATGATTTTGGGGAGATTCTAAGAAAGCCGCGAGAGTAGAGATCGTTTGCGGTAGTCAGGGCAAACGAATTGCGGATGACTTCGGCAACGCTGGATACAAAGATGTTTCTTTCGATGCAGGTGGTTACTTCGAAGAGCGGGTGTATACAGGCTGTGGCATCCGCCTACTCGGGATTGAATTTTTGACCTCCCAATTCCAACTCAATATAGTCAGGTGATGGGCGGCCAAGCTATCAACCCTGATTTGAAGTGGTACGAAGAAGTCACGAAACGCAAAGGGTTGAAAGGGCCTCGCTGTCCTTTCGCATCGGTCCAAAAATGCCCTCGATACTACCAGAGCCTTTCACTTCTTGGAGCGGCAGGGGCGACGGCCGTCGACAAGGCGACAGATGAAAGGCTTAAGAAAAAGTGGGAGCATCACCACCTGTGGCCGAAGACGGGGGAACAGGAAACTCAGCATCGGTGGTCCAGAAGAAAGGCCGCACTTCTACAGTCGCTTTTGCCCAGAAGTTTCTCACGAAGCATTCGGTCTCTTTGCGGATTTTCTGGCCAGATACGCCGATGAGATTGACGCTGAGTATGCCGCCCAACAGCTCGGCGAGATAGGTGCCCCAAACGACGATTGGCGATGGTCATGGCAGCAAGTGAGTCCAATGCACTATGCCGACTGTCCGCTCTATTCGCCGCTCCTGCACGATGCGTATACCTCCGCCGAGAAGAAATGGTGGGAGAGGCCCGCAGGAATCGTCATTCTCGGAAT
>CAWKNF010000028.1:0-60765 GCA_963850805.1 uncultured Acidobacteriaceae bacterium
CATGAACTAAGGCTTAAGTCGCTAAGTTGGCAGGCTCCCGGCAGAAGAACCAGGGTCCCCTGATGAACCTGTTCTAATCCGAGGGTGGTGGAGCGAGCAAAGACAAATTTGTGATTGGGCCGACCGAAGGCGTAGTAGGTGGAATCCTGAGCGAGAGCGCGGGCGTAATTCGCTTGAGAACCAAAGTAACTGGATGCGGCAAAGACATCGAGGGTGAAGTACTGGCCCTTGGTGCTTTCGAGAGGATTATCCCGTTTGTCGCGGATGAAGGTGAAGCCGGAACCGCCGACGCGTGCGGGCAAGAGAACAAACTAAACTCAGCGGGCGAAAAGTTGGAAGCCAAATGGCTGGCTTTCACGTAGCGGTAGTCGAAGCGGTAGGTGATGGACGTGGAGTGATTGAGTTGCTGTTTGCCGATCTGCTGGCGGAGATCGATTTTGCCTTCCTCGCGCTGCGAGGTGAAGGTGGAAACATCCAGACTGTTGTCGTAGAAGATGGTGTAGAAGATCTTGAAGCGGTCCTGATTGAAGAGCTTGGGAATCTCGTAACTGATGAGGCCGCGTTGCTGAAGGCGTCCAACGTGGGACTGGAAGGTCAGGGTCTGGTCCCGGCCTCCGACGTTGAGGCGGGTAACATCGAATCCAACACGGGGGCTCACGCCGGTAGAACCCGTGGAGAACTGGTCCCTGAGGGCAGGCCGGTTTCGAATTCCAGCCCAAAGCCATAGGTGAAGGTGTAGCGCTTGGCTTCCTGCACCTGCACGAGAACGTTTTTCTGAGGGTCGGAGCCCTCGGGATTTTGGACGGCTGTGTCGACCTGGTTGAAGATGCCGAGATCATACAGCCTGCTCTGCGTATCAAGAAGGTCCTGCTGGCTCAGAGGCTGGCCGGCAACTTCTCGAATCTCGCGCTGCACAACGTACTCGTGGGTGTGATCGAGCCCGGCGACCATCACCTGGTTCACGAAGAATTGTTCGCCCTCCTGGATGTTAAAGGCGATGTCTTCCCGGTTGGGCTGGCCGGGTGAAGGTTTGGCGATGACATCGAGCGTAGCGTTGGAAAATCCGTGATTGAAGTAGTAGTTGAGGATGGATTCGCGATCTTTGCCGAGATTCTGTTCGGAGTAGGGTTGGCCTTCCGTGGTGTTGAGTTCGGGGAAAGCCTTCGCGTCGATCTTCTGGTTGCCTGCAATATGGAATGCTCCGACGAGGGTTTGCGGGCCTTCCTCAACCTGAATGTGAACCGCGATGTGGTTCGGCGCTCCGCGATAGTTGTCGTCGACCTTGGTCTGAATCCTGGCCTCGCGAAATCCGTTGGAGACGTAAAGGGCCTGGAGATTGGCGACGTCGTTCTTGAGCAAGGCTCCACTGAAGCGTCCGCGGGAAAAGAACTTGCTCGGAGGGCTGAATCTGAAGGCGGCTCAGAAGCATTTGCCTCGAAAAATACTTGTTCCCCGTGATCTCGATGAGATCGAATTTGTGCACCAGGCCGGGATCGATGCGATAGGTGATGCCAATCGCGTCAGGGCTGGCTTCCTTCTGGAACTCGACGGTGGCGTCGAAATGGCCGCGGCTCTGTAGATAGTCGAGAAGGTTGCGCTTGCCTTCGTTCAAGAGGTCGTCGTCAAGGGCGTTCTCTTCGTAGACCGGAACCTCTTTTTTCAAGAGACCGCGGCTGATACGAAAACCTTGAGCGGAGATAAGGACGACCGGTCCGGGTTCGATCAGATAGGTATAGTCGACAGCGTTCGATTCCGGGTGGTATTTCTGTTCCGCAATCGACACCTGAGCCAGAACGCGCTGCTGCTTCTGAAACGTCTTGCGCAGGCGCTGAAGCGAGTTGGTGACCCGGGCGGCGGTAACGCGCTCGCCGGAGTGCATTCTGGCGACCTCCTGCAGCCGGCTCTGGGAAAAGGCTGCGTGTCCCGTGACCTTCACTTCGCCGATGTGGGCAGGCTCGCCGGGGGTGATGTGAAAGAGGATGGTGATCTGCTGGGTGGCGGCATCGGAAGTGCTTTCGGCGGTGACGCGCGCGCGGTAATAGCCGTTCTCCTGCATAAGTTGCCGGACGTTCTCGCAGGGCGTGGTTGAGTTTATCGAGCGTATAAAGTTCGCCGAGCTGGAACTTCGCGGCATTGAGGATCTGGTTGGTGTTGGGATGACCGGGAGCGCCTTCCACATCGACGGCGCCTACAAAGAAATTAGGCAAAGTAGTGAAGGTGAGCAGCACATCCGAACCGGACGGAGGTGACTTCGGCCTGAATGTCGGCAAAGCGTCCGGTGGCAAAGAGGACGCGGATGCTTTCGCGAATCTGGTCGCGGTCGAGCGGCTGGCCAGATTTCTGCGGGATCATTTGCAGCAAGTGGTCGCGATCCGGCACGCCTGGCAGTTCGATGGATCGAACGATGCGCCCGGCATAAGCCGACATGGCATCGAGAGCGGAAGAGGGTTGCGGTTTGCGCTTCTTGAGAGTCGTGCGAAAGGACGGACAGGGACGATCCGGCAGAGGCGGCCGAGCCGAGCAAGACCATGATCATGATGAAGAATGATGCGTACCGTCTCAGCAAACCATGTCCTTGGGCCTGTTGCCTAAATTCGATGAAGCGCGGAAGGCCTGTGTTGTCTGCCTCCTGGCGGCGGAAGCAGTCCAGACACTTATAATAAAGGTTTTGCGGGCCGGAACTGGTGACCTCCTTGAGGCGGGTGGAGAAGAGGCAGGCGTGGAGAAAGAAAAGTTCGAGGAACGGTACTCGCGGCAAATTCTGTTTCGCGGAATCAGAGCGCAGGGCCAGCGGCGGCTGGCGGCAGGCCGAGTTGCGATTGTGGGCTGCGGAGCGACCGGGTCGGCCCTGGCATCGTTGCTGGCACGCGCGGGGGTGGGAACGCTGCGGATTATCGATCGCGATTACGTCGAGGCCAGCAATCTGCAGCGGCAGTCCTTGTTCGAGGAAAAGGATGCGGCCGAATCGGTGCCCAAGGCGATCGCCGCAGCGCGAAAGATTGCGGCCTTCAATTCGGAGATTGTCGTCGAGGCGCGAGTCGAGGATGTGGTTCCGGGAAATATTAATGTGTTACTTGAGGGGATGGATGTAATCATCGACGGCACTGACAATTTCGAGACTCGATATCTGCTGAATGATTATGCCGTGCAGAATTCTGTGCCCTGGATCTACGTGGCGGCTGTGGGCAGCTATGGTGTCACTCTGAATGTCCTGCCGGGAAAGACGGCATGCTTGGCTTGCATTTTTCCGGATACTCCGCAAGGGTTGGTGGAGACTTGCGAGACCTCGGGCATACTGAATACGGCCGTGAACCTCGTGGCGTCTGTTGCGGCGACCGAGGCGATGAAGTTGCTGGTGGGAGGCGCAGCGGGGGAGCATCTGCGCAAGACCCTGTGGTCATTCGATGTGTGGAAGAACGAGCAAGCGGAGATTGCGGCCGCGAATCCACAGCCGGGCTGCCGGGCGTGTGGCGAGTGGAATTTTGTGCATCTGGCGGGCGAGGGGCGTCCGCACATCACTATGTGCGGAAGAAACTCCGTGCAGATTCACGAACGTGCCCGGCCGATTGATTTCGCCGAGATGCAGCAGCGTCTGGAAGCGCACGGCAGGGTTCGGCACAACGAATTTGTTCTGAAGTTCTGGCGCGAGCCCTATGAGATGACGCTGTTCCCCGATGGACGAGCCATTATCAAGGGGACGACTGACACCGGGGTTGCGCGCAGCCTGTACGCGCGGTATATCGGGAGCTGAATCTTGAGCTAGCTGATGGGCTTTGAGATGAGCATCGTACACAGTAATCCTTTCGCGCCAGGGCAAAGAAGTGGCGCGGCCCAGCAGACCGCGCCGCTTCCACGCCCTAAGCTAAGTGCCCGTTCTCATAACTTGCGTTGCGGGCGCACCTAACGCCGCCGCAACCTGACTCCCGATCGGCGATCCCAGCCCGGTACACGGATTCCATCCGGGACCTGCGGAATACGCTCCGTTGTTGCCCGAGGTGATGCTATTGAAATCACCTTTGGGGTTTTGATAGAGCAATGGATTAATAAAGCCGGCTGGCTTTCCAATGCTCTCATTGATGAGAGCGATCAGGCCGGCCCACAGCGGAGCGACCGCACTCGTGCCCCCGATCACGTCGGGCTGGCCATCGACGAGAGTAACGTAGCCGGTGGTTGGATCGGCATCGCCGGCCACATCCGGAACGCCTCGGCCAACGTTGTGGTTGGGATTGGCGGAAGCCGGCACGTTTGCCGCACTCTGGTAACTGGGAAGCGGGAAGACGTCGCTGATGCCGCCTCCGGTTGCGCCTTCATTATTTGCCTGTTCGTTCCACACGGTTTCGTTGGTGATGGTATTGCCCGAGGCCACCAACTCCGTACCTCCGCATGCCAGCACATTCGGACTCGACGCTGGGAAATCTACGTGGTTCAGTCCGTCGGTTACCCCGTCGGTCGAGCCGTCGTCGCCCGCGGCAACGCAAACCGTCACTCCCATCGCCGCGGCAGACTGGAACGCCTGATCCATCGAGGTCATGGCCTGCTGCGTCCAAGACGATTCAGGACCACCCCAACTGATCGATACTACAGACGGGTTATTCGTGCTGTCGTGCACGGCGGTTGTGATCGCGTTCAGAAAGCCGGCGTCGGTATTATCTGCAAAATAGACGACGATCTTGGCCGCGGGCGCGATCGACCCAGCCACTTCAATATCCAACATCACTTCCCCATCCGGCCCGTTGGGGTCCCCGGTCGGATTGTTGCTGCCATTGCCCACCGAGACCGCGGATACGGTTGGCGTCTCACTGAGCTTGAGCTGAGTCCAGTAGTTGCTCAGGTCGGTCGGATTGTATCCGCCTCCCAACTCGATCAGCGCGATACATTCTCCGGAGCCGTTTACGCCCGTGGGAAAGTTGTAAAGCGTGGCGATTTGCGGCGGCGTGTAGGACAGGTTTACGGCTGCGGCACGGGCCCCTGCAAGCCCACGCCGCCTACGAAAATGTGGTTTGGCTTGAGGACGATTATCCAGGCCAAAGACGCCCTCAACCACATCCTGCAGTTCCGGCGGAAGCTGGATCGTCCCGGTGCGCCCACGATAGTTGCCGCTAGGGTGTTCGTATTGCTTCAGTTCGACGCCGAACGCCCGGTTCATTGCAGCTACAGTCCCGGAGAGAATAACGGTCCGGCGTCCGGGGCTCTTTTCCTTTACTGTGAGATTGTTTTGGCGGGCAAATGCCTCGACGCGGGCGATGCTGTCGGCGTCCGCGCCATGCAACCGTTCGAAATCTTTACGGCTCAGAATAGCGCGTTGCTGAATCGGTTTCTTAAATTCATTGGCGTCGACAATCGGCTTCTTCCCGGCGCGGGATCGCAAACGAATTGTCACATCCACTATTTCGCTGGGATTGGCTGGGCCTATCTCTCGCGCTCCCTTTAGCGGAGCGCGCTCGCTACCGGCAAGTTGAAAACTTTTCGGAGTAGCCATGGATCTCCTTTCGTTCGGGCGAGCCGAGCGTGAAGAGAAGCAGAGCGAAGCTAGTACCGGAGTTCTTTCGCGATACCCAGGGAAGGAGCCCAGCCCTCTGCAATTCGACGATCGGTGCTGGCCCGTTGGACGGTGAGAAACTTAGCACAGATGAGCAAGAAAACAAGATGTTGTTAGTGCTTGTTACGAAATACGAACAGCGGGGCGAGTTGTAAACTGTACGGCTCATTATCAGTACAAGTGAAAATCGACCTCCACGGCGATTTCCACTGCTACATCGTGCCCATCTTTCTTGCCCGGCTCGAATTTCCAGTTCTTAACCGATTCGATAGCTTTCTCGTCTAGGCCCATGCCGAGAGCATTAAGTACGCGGATATTTATGGGACGTCCGTTGGCGTCCACGATCAGGCCCAGAACGCAGTTCCCCTGGTACTTCGCCTTGCGTGCTTCCTCAGAAAACTCCGGGTCGGTTTGGTAAATGACGCGCGGAGGTATGACTCCCTTGCCGATATGGAAAACACCATCGCCCGTCCCTGCAATGTCGCCGGGGCCAACTCCGCGCCCATGTCCCGGGCCGACGCCGCCATCAGATCCGTCACCCATACCACCGCGTGCCCCCAAACCATTCGAAGGAACAGTGGCGGAGGACTTCGGGTCGCCGAGGTTGGGCATGTCATTCATGGCCAGCTTGATGTCGGGCGGCACAATCACGGTAGGCTCGACCGGTAACCGGGGATTTGGATTCCTCAGGACAACAGCCGGGGGCGTGATCTGCTGCATTGAGGACTTCGGCAAACGACCCACCGAAGCCTGCAGCACATCGCCATCACCTCCGCCCCCGCCGCCTCCAGCCTGAGTCTTCGCGGGCTTCAGCGGGTTGTCACCAGGATCAATCAATTTGGTGATTTGCGGCTTGGGCGTGCCGGGAACGGGACGGCGTATTGTGAAAGACGTGACGCCGATGATCATCCCGAGCACCAGCGCGTGCGCCACTGTTGAACCCAGAACACCATTCTTCCTGTAGTTGCAGAAGCCCCAAATGTCCTTCACCGGAACCGGCTTCGATTCAAGCTCGAACGGAGGAAGTTTCTCAGGAAAGAGAAATTCCTCGAAGCCGTGAAAAAGCGATTTCCATAGCGGCTCAAACGGGTCGGCCAGCAGGAGATGAACTTCCGGCTCCTTTCCGGGGTTCGGATTGCGATCTGCTGACGCCATCATCCTCCTGATTGGTCCGTCCCTCGTGGGCAGCGGGACAGAGACATTGTTGACAACGCCCTCCTACACAGAGTGGTGGTCGGTCCCGACAAGTTGCCTGCTCAAGCGGAATTTCCTTCTTGTCTTCGAGAAGTGAACCTGCATTCTGGTGTATTCTGAGCGTTGTAAACATTCGAAAGGCAAGAGCCAAAAGGCAATGGCGGTGCAAATTTGAAACGGCAGAGGTCTGGAGTTCGAGTCTCCCCGCGCCTCCCATTTTCTTAGGTTCTTCCTTACCTAATCATGTCCAACCCGAGCATTCCAAAATCCCAACTTACTGCTGAATCTGCCGCCGCACCCGACGAGTCGTTCGGCGACCTCCTTTCACAATATGAAAAGAGCCATTCGCGTGAGAGCGAAGACGGCGGCAAGCAACTCGTAGGCACGGTCATTGTTGTTACCGGCGACTCGATCTTTTTCGACATCGGCTTCAAGAGCGAAGGCATTCTGCCGCTGGCGGTCGTGCAGGGCGCCGGAGAAACTGTGAAGCCCGGCGATAAGTTGCCCGTCTCGGTCACGGGCCGCGATCCGGAGGGCTATTACCAGCTGACGCGCGCGAAAGTCGAGCGGCCAAAAGATTGGGCGGCGCTGGAGAAGGCCTTTGCCGACAAGGCGACGATCGTGGGCACGGTGACGGGTGTGATTAAAGGCGGGCTCAGCGTGGATGTAGGCGTGCGGGCGTTCATGCCGGCTTCGCGCAGCGGAGCGCGCGACGCCGCCGAGATGGAGAAGCTAGTGGAGCAAGAGATCCTCTGCCGCATCATCAAGCTCGACGTTACCGAGGAGGACGTGGTGGTCGATCGGCGCGCCGTCGCCGAACAGGAAGAACGCTCAGTGAAAGAGCGCCGCTATGCGGAGATGAAAGAAGGCGATACCGTAAGCGGCGTTGTGCGCAGCCTCACCGATTACGGCGCGTTTGTCGATCTGGGCGGTGTGGACGCCTTGCTGCACGTAAGTGACATCGCCTGGAGCCGCGTCAGCAAGCCTGCGGACGTGCTCTCGATGGGGCAGCAGATCGAAGCGAAGGTGCTCAAGATTTCCACGGATTCGGACAAGCGCCGAATTTCTGTTGGCATGAAGCAGTTGCAGCCGCATCCCTGGGACGCGGTCGCTGGAAAGTACAACGTGGGCGAACGCGTGCGCGGCACAGTCACGCGCGTTGCCGAGTTCGGAGCGTTTGTGGAGTTGGAGCCGGGAATTGAAGGTCTGATTCACGTTTCCGAAATGTCGTGGGGAAAGAAAATGAGGAGCGCCAGCACGCTAGTGAAGCCGGGCGAGATTGTAGACGCGGTGATTCTGGGCGTGAACGCTGTCGAGCGCCGCATGTCGCTCGGGCTGAAGCAGGCTCTGGGAGATCCGTGGGCCGAAGTGGCGGAGCGCTTCGCTGCGGGCACTGCGATCGAAGGGCCGGTCGTCAGCATCACGAAGTTCGGCGCATTCGTGCAGCTCACCGAAGGTGTCGAGGGCATGATTCACATCAGCGATATGAGCGCCGAGAAGCGCATCAACCATCCCCAGGAATTGCTGAAGGTTGGACAACTAGTGAAAGCCCAGGTGCTGGCAATCGATATGGAGAAGCGGCAGATGCGGCTGGGCATGAAGCAGCTGGTTCCCAGCGGCCTAGATGAATACATCGCCGAACACAAGGAAGGCGATGTCGTCAGCGGCCGCATCATTGAGGTTTCAGGAGAACACGGACGCGTGGAGTTGGGTGAGGGCATCCAGGCGAATTGCCGCATGCTTGCGGTGAGTGCGTCATCCCCAAAGAATTTGCAGGCAGGACCGGAGTCTTCTGCACCACGGAATGCAAAGCCTGATTTGTCGTCGCTGGGGTCGATGCTGCAGGCGCGCTGGAAAGGCGGAACGCCCGCTGGCGGTGCCGAGCCGGATCCGGTTCGCGCTGGTCAGATTCGCAAGTTTAAGATCGTGAAGCTGGACGGGACTTCTAAAAAGATTGAATTGGAATTGGCCTGATCGAAGAATTTCTGGCTGCCCCCCAGGGATTCGAACCCCGATAACCTGCTCCAGAGGCAGGTGTCCTAGCCGTTGAACGAGGGGGCAACTCTCCTCATTATCCAACGAGTTCAGAAGGCGGTCAAATCTCACAACCGCGAATCGATTTGCAGAGTTGCCCGGAGTTCCCTGTTATCACGCTCACTTACCAAGATCACTTACTAAGCTCATTTAGCAATAGAAGCACGAGCCAGGTTGCGAATCTGGTTCAAGTACCCAACGTAAACGGGGATGGGTATATCGGGCGAGTCACCATCGTTGAGAAAGTGTGACAGCTGGGTCTCCAGCGGAATCGCGCTGATCAACTCCCCGAACCGGGGTATCTGCAGGTATTTCACCCGCCAGATTTCGAGCATTAACGAGCGAAACTCCTCGCTGATAAAGCCCCTGCGGCTCTCGGCCAGGTAGATGGCGTCGAAGTGGCTGTCGGCCAATGTGGCTCGAATGGGATCGTCGGCCGGAGAAAAGCTATAGATCAGGTGGAACAGATCAGCCAGATCGCCCCACAGAACCTTCTCCTCGTTCGCGCTGAAGCGAAATGGAGTGGCGCCGCGTTGTTGAACTGACCGGGCATGCTCATCCGTCTGCAAGCCTTGACGGCCGAGTTCATCCCGAAACCAGCGGAGCCGGTCGGGCACGAGGTTGTGGCGCAGAAACTCGACGGCATAGGCGTTGCGCAAATACAGATCGGGATCATCATCCAGTCGCGCGATCCAAGTCTTCCAGTCTCTCTGCTGCAGTACGGTCAGCAGGTTCGTCAGATCAGACACGGTGATGTCGGGGTGATACTTCACAGCCTGCCAAAAATGCTCAGTGGAATCGTAGGTCGCGCCGTAGAGAGCGATTCCTTCTTCAATCGGATACCAATTGGAGAGCACGCGTGCGGGGATCGACGGTGAGGCGCTCCAACAGTTCAGGGAATGCTTCCATTTCTCCTGCACTTCGAGGAAGGCTTCGGCATAGCCAGGAGGAACTGGCTCCTTTACGCGCCCCAACGCTTGCTGCAGTTCCTCTCTAGTGTGCGTTACCAGCGTCTCTAGCGGCCGCTCATCGATCATCGAAACAACGCGGCTCTCGACCCCGCGGCGCAGCAGTTCCCGCGCCAGCAGCTGCCGTCTTTCCGGTGTTAGGATTCCGTCTGGCTTCCACCGGTGAGTCTGCGATTCGATGTAAAGAAACGATTCAGCCAGCGATTTGAATTCAATGAATCCGTGAATAGCAAAGGTGACCGGATGGCCATCTTTCAAGATCGTTGTGGATGGCGTGACGAGCGTCTGAAGTGAAATCTGTTGCGCCGGCAGAGTGGCAGTCAGGGTGGCTGCGCCAAAAGCAACTCGGACGATCCAGCCCGATACCACGCGTCTCTTGCTTGAGAATCGCTTCACGAGTTTCCTCCAACTCAGCCGCGTCTTACAAATAATCTCAACGATTGTTCTAGACTTTCGCTTTGATGGCGATAAGAATCGCCCGTTTTCTGCGCTACCAACCGCTTCGCGCTAGACTCTATTTGAATCATTTGCTCGCGAAAGGAGTTGCTCATGGTTACAGCCGTTGAAAATGCTTCCGCCGATTATGCCGAACTCGCGCGCCAGCCGTTGGAACCTGAGCGCTGCGCTCTTCTGGTCGTCGATATTCAGGAGAAACTTCTGCCGCCGATTTTTCAGAAGGACCAACTCGTGCGCAACTCGAAGCTGCTCATTCGCGTCGCAAGTGTGCTGAAGATTCCCGCGGTCATCAGCACGCAATATGCGAAGGGCCTGGGCGAGACTGTCCCCGAAATCGCTTCCCTGCTGCCGGAAACGGAGGCCATCGACAAAGATCAGTTCTCCTGCTTCGGCAGCGACCATTTTTGTGCGCTGCTGAAGCGGCTGCCCGGCAAACGCAACACCTTGCTGCTGTGCGGCATGGAAAGCCACATCTGCGTGATGCAGACGGCGCTGGCGGCGCTGCGCGAAGGCTATCTCGTGCATGTCGCCTCGGACGCGGTCAGCTCGCGAACGGAATGGAATTGGAAGATCGGCCTGGAAAGAATGCGCGCCGCCGGCGCTGTGATCTCTTCCACGGAGATGATGATCTACGAGCTGATACGCTCCTCGTCGTCGCCCGCGTTCAAGGAGATGCTGCCGCATCTGAAGGGATGACAATCGCGTTTAACCTTCCTCCGGCTCCTTCTTCTTCACCCGGACGACCGTGATCTTCGCGATGCCTTCTTCAAACGCAGGCGGCTTCAACTTGGCGGCCATGCGGCGCATCACATCTTCCGGAACGACCCGGTCGCGGCGCTGGTGGCGCTCGATGCAGACCTCGAGCGGCACATCGAAGAACACCGCGTGCACTTCGTACTGATAATCCTTGGCGAGCTTGATCCAGTGCTGGCGTTCCTGCGGAGTGAGGTTCGTGGCGTCCACATAATTCATGGGACGCTTGGCGATAAGCCGCGCTTTGAGCATGGAACGCAAGTTGGAAAACACGAGATCCTGGAAACGCTGCTCGCGCACGTCGTCGAAGAGCAACGAGCGCACCATGTCGCTGGAAAGTGGGACGACGTTGTGGCGTTTGAACCATGAACTCTTGCCCGAGCCGGGCAGCCCGATCGCCAACACCACCACGCCCTTTGGTGCACGCTGGGCCGCTGGAGGAGTTGCTGGAACCTGCCGACCGGCAGCAGCAACTGGCGGAGTTAGGCTTGGAGCTTCTGCCTCACCCGCATCGGCGAGCTCATCGTCGGCCGCATCAACCGGTATGACCGGTATCGATCCCTTGACTGCTGCAGGCGTGAAAGCCTGAGCGACAGCCTGCTCGCGCCCGCGGCCACCCCGTCCGCGCCCACCGCGACGCCGGCGCCCGCGGCCAGTGTTCGAAGTAGTGGGGTTCGAGCGCGGTGTTATGGGCTGTGCTTCGAAAGGCTGCGCCTCTAACGGCTGTTCTTCGGAAGGTGCTTCCTGGGAAGTGGCGCGCGCCCGGCGAACCGGTCGAGGCTCCTGCGGGGCTGAAAGTGAAATCTCAGATTCAATTTTCCCGGCGTCGGGCGCCGGACTGGGCGGCTGTGCCGCCTCGAAATACGCTGGCTGCAAGGGTGGAGGAGCAGGCTGGTCGGAGGGCTCTGCGGGGGTCTTTTTGCGGCGCTGCAGGCGCTCGCGCATCCATTTACGCATGTACGGCTTTTAACACAAAGCGAGGACGGGATCAATCGGCCAAGGTTCGGACGAACCAGATGCGACAGCCAATTTTCGATACAGCCGCTACAATAACATCATGGCGGAAGCAATCCCTTCAGACATCCGCGGCCAGAAATACATCTCTCTCGGCACGTTCCGCAAGACTGGGGTGAAAATCGCAACGCCCGTATGGTTTGGGGAAGACGGCGACAAGATTTACGTGATGACACGCAGCGATATGGGCAAGACCAAGCGCGTTCGCAACAACCCTCAGGTGACGGTTACTCCCTGCACAGTGCGGGGGAAAGTCACTGGGCCAGAATTCCTGGCGTTGGCGCGTATTCTGCCGCCGGAGGAACATGCCCGCGCCCGGCAGACCGTCACCCGGAAGTATTGGCTGGCCCGGCTGTCATCCCCCTGGAGCAGGGCGGATGCGTTCCTGGAAATAAGCTTCCCGTAACCAAGTGTCAAGGACCGGAAGCACAGAGTCTTGTGACAGGGTTCCGGTGGCGGGAACCGGAGTCCTCCAAATCTGAGCAGCGATCATTTACGCCGCCTCCCTGTCCTGCTAACATCATCTGTCTGTATACCGGCTCAGGGCATTTTCTGATGTCGCATTCATAAGAACGGAGAAATCATGGCAATCAAAGTTGGCATTAACGGTTTTGGGCGCATCGGCCGCAACGTTCTTCGGACCTCGCTCAATGACCCCAACCTGGAATTCGTGGCGGTCAACGATCTCACCGATCCGAAGACGCTGGCGCACCTGTTGAAATACGATTCTATTCTCGGCAACCTGCCAAACAAGATCAGCGCCGGCGCCGACAACATTACCATCGATAACAGGACCATCCGGGTATTTAAGGAAAGAGATCCGGGCGCGCTGCCATGGGAGTCCGTAGGCGCTCAGGTGGTGATCGAATCCACCGGACACTTCACCGACGCGAACGACGCCAAGAAGCACATGCGCGGGACGGTAAAGAAGGTGATCATTTCCGCTCCGGCGAAGAATGAGGACATCACGCTCGTGCTGGGCGTGAACCATGAGAAGTACGATGGGGCAAAGCATCACATCATTTCAAACGCTTCCTGCACCACGAACTGCCTGGCGCCGATTGCGAAGGTGATCAATGACGAGTTCAAGATCGTCAGCGGGACGATGACCACGATTCACTCCTACACCAACGACCAGGTCATTCTCGACTTTCCGCACAAGGATCTGAGGCGGGCACGGGCGGCGGCGATCAACATGATTCCTACATCCACTGGCGCGGCTAAAGCTCTCAAGCTGGTGATTCCAGATCTTGCTGGCAAACTCGATGGTTTCGCCATGCGCGTGCCCACGCCAAACGTTTCGGTGGTCGATCTGGTTGCGTGGGTGGAAAAGAAAACCACAAAAGAGGAAGTAAACGCTGCCCTGAAGAAAGCATCTGAGGCCGGGCCGCTGAAGGGTTACCTGGGATATGAGGAGAATGAGTTAGTTTCGTCGGATTTCAAGGGCGACTCGCGCTCATCGATCGTCGATGCGCCCATGACCCTCGTTGTGGCCGGCAACTGCGTCAAGGTGATCTCATGGTATGACAATGAATGGGGATACTCCTGCCGCGTGCGGGACCTGATTCATTACATCGCCGGCAAGGGTTTGTAGCGCCGTCATCTTGGCTTTAATAAGGACGAACCGGCCAATGTCCAAGTTGTCCATCCGTGATTTGCCTCTCAACGGCAACCGCATCTTGATGCGTGTCGACTTCAATGTTCCTCTGGAAGACGGCCGCGTAATCGATGACACGCGTATCCGCGAAACCCTGCCCTCCATCGAGTACGCCCTGCGGCACGGGGCCAGGCTGATTTTGGCCTCGCATCTGGGACGACCCAAAGGCAAACCCAATCCGAAGATGAGTTTGAAGCCGGTAGCCGAGCGGCTGCGCATGGTCCTCGACAAAGAGTTGGCGCGGGGAGAAAACGTGGGCTTCTGTCCCGATTGTGTGGGTCCCGAGGCGGAGGAAGTTGCCACTCAATTGGAAAAAGGGCAGACCCTGCTTCTGGAGAATCTTCGTTTTCACGCCGAGGAAGAAGCCAACGACGAAAAGTTTGCCCGGCAGTTGGGAAGTCTGGCGGACTTTTACGTTAACGATGCGTTCGGCACGGCGCATCGGGCGCACGCCTCTACCGTGGGCATTACAAAGTTCGTGGCGAAATCGGCGGCCGGCCTGCTCATGGAAAAAGAGCTGAAATATCTGGGCAAGGCGCTGGAGCATCCTGAGCCGCCGTTTGTGGCGATCCTCGGCGGGGCCAAGGTCAGCGACAAGATCGGCGTGATCCGGAATCTGATGAGCAAGGTCGATTCGCTAATCATCGGCGGCGGCATGGCATACACGTTCCTGAAAGCCCAGGGACAAGAGATTGGCAAGTCGCTGCTTGAGGCCGACAAGGTCGACCTGGCGCGGCAACTGCTGGAGGAAGCCAAGAAGCGGAGTGTGAAGTTCCTGTTGCCCATCGATCACGTAGTCGCGATGAGGCCCGAGACCAATGCGGTCGTGCAGCAGGTCGGCGAAGGACAGCCGATTCCTGCCGATCGGATGGCGCTCGACATCGGGCCGAAGACCATCGAACTCTTCTCGGAAGAGATCTCGCGGGCGCGCACCATCGTGTGGAACGGGCCGATGGGGGTGTTTGAGGTTCCGGGATTTTCGCGGGGAACCTTCAAGATCGCCCACGCTGTGGCGGAAAACGTGGGCGCGATTTCGATTGTGGGCGGCGGCGACACGGTCTCGGCCGTGCACAGCGCTGAAGTGGCGGACAAGATCACGCATATTTCCACCGGTGGGGGCGCGTCGCTGGAATTTCTGGAAGGAAAGAAGCTTCCTGGGGTCGAGGCCCTCACGGACAAAAAGTGATTGGTCTGGATACGGGCGTGCACGATTTCACAATTCGACTCGTGCTGGAGCGGGGCGGGGTTGAAAGAGGCGGGGTTGAAAGAGGAAGGACCATCGAGTTTCACGGTCCGGCCGACATCACTCGCGAAACGACCGACGCCATTGTGAATGCCGCGAACTCATCTCTTCTTGGCGGAGGCGGAGTCGACGGCGCCATTCACCGAGCCGGGGGTCCGGCGATACTCGCCGAATGCCGGCAGATTGTGGGCAAAGTTGGGAGCCTTCCTGCCGGAGAGGCTGTCATTACTACAGGCGGACTCTTGGCCGCAAAATACGTGATCCACACTGTGGGCCCGATCTATCGCGGCGGCAACCACGCTGAAGCGGAAAAGCTGGCCAGTTGTCATCGCGAATCGATTCGGCTCGCCGATGAGCACGCCCTCACCTCTTTATCGTTTCCTGCCATTTCGACGGGGGCTTACGGTTACCCGGTTTCCGAAGCGGCGCTCATCGCAATTTCCTCTGCGGTTGAGGCATTGGCGGCGGTTCATCACGTAAGCAGGGTTCGATTCGTTCTCTTTGACATCGCCACTTTGAACGCGTACACACGGGCTGCTGAGAGGCTGGGGAACGTTTCGCCCTACAGAATCGAGAAGGGACATTCATGAGACAGAAGCTCATTGCCGGGAATTGGAAGATGTACAAGATGCCCGACCAGACACGCGAGTTCTTCCGCGATTTCCTGCCTCTGGTGAGCGGTCACGCGCGCGACGAGATTGTGGTTTGCCCTCCGGACGTTGACCTGGCAGCCGCGCTGGAAGCGGCAAAGGGCTCGAATGTCGCGATTGGAGGGCAGAACGCGCATTGGAAACATGAGGGGGCCTTCACGGGAGAAACTTCGGCGGCGATGTTGCAGGCGCTGGGCGCGACCCACGTCATCATCGGGCACTCGGAACGGCGGCAGTACTTTTGCGAAACTGACGACACAGTGAACCTGCGGCTGAAAGCCGCGCTGGAAGCCGGTCTTACGCCCATCTGTTGCGTGGGTGAAGTGCTGGAAGAAAGAGAGGCCGGACTTTGCGACGACGTTCTTCGTCGCCAATGCGTCCGCGCTTTTCACGCCATCTCCGCCCGGAAAGCTGCAAAACTGGTGGTGGCCTACGAGCCGGTGTGGGCCATTGGCACGGGCAAAAACGCTACTCCGGAGATTGCCGGCCAAGCCCACGCCGTCATCCGCCGGGAAGCTGCGGGGGTGTTTGGCGAGGAGTTTGCGGTCAAACTGCGCATTCTCTACGGAGGATCGGTGAAGCCGGAGAACGCTTCGTCTCTCATGGCGCAGGAAGAGATCGATGGTGCACTGGTGGGCGGGGCGTCGCTCGATGCGAAATCGTTTGCGGCCATTGTTAAGTATTAGACGCCGCCCCACGAGCTTGTCCGGTGGGAAGTACTCTTGATCTGCTAGTCTTCTCTGCCTGTGATCCTGGGGGTTCAATCTGGTCGAAGATAGAGAGCGTGGATGACGGAAACTGTGTGCCCTGAGCCGAGCCGCCTTTACCGTTGGCTGGTTTTGATCTTTGTCAGTCTGGCGATGTTTGGCAGCTACTACGTGTACGACGCTCTTAGCCCGCTTGCCGACGTGCTCAAGCAACAACTTCACTTCACCGATTTGGATATCGGATTCCTGCAGGCGATTTACAGCTTTCCTAATATTTTCACGGTCGTCATCGGCGGTTTCATTATTGACCGGATCGGGTTGCGTAAGTCGCTGATGATCTTTGGCGTGCTTTGCTTTGTTGGTCCGGCAATTACCGTGATGTCCGGGCACCTCTCGATCATGGCAACTGGGCGGCTTATCTTTGGCATGGGCGCGGAGTCGCTCAACGTGGCTGTGGTCACTGCGCTGGCGCGCTGGTTTAAGGGTAAGGAGCTGAGCTTTGCTTTCGGATTGAACCTGACAGCATCGCGCCTGGGCACTTTTGCCGCGCTGAACTCTCCTACCTGGGCGCGCTGGGCCTATGCCAACTGGCGAACTCCGTTTGTGATTGCTTTGGGGTTTGCGGCGCTCAGCTTGGTGGGCGCGATCGTTTATTGGTTCATGGAAGAATGGGCGGAGAAAAACTACAGCCTGGGAGCGGTTTCTACCGACAAAGTTGTATTCGCCGACCTGTGGAAGTTCGGCGTTAGTTATTGGCTGATTGTCGCGCTTTGCATTGTTTTCTATTCGGCCATCTTCCCTTTTCAAACTTTCGCAGTAAAGTTTTTCATGGAGGCGCATGGCACTTCGCGGGAGTTTGGCGGGTTTTTGTCGAGCATGCTGACTTTGTTCGCCATGATTGCCACGCCGCTGTTTGGCCTGTGGGTGGACCGCGTGGGGAAGCGGGCGCTGCTGATGATGTTTGGGTCGTTGCTGCTGATCCCTGTGTATCTGATGATGGCGTACACGCAGATTAGTTTGTATATCCCGATGGCGATGATGGGGGTGGCGTTTTCGCTGATTCCGGCGGTGATGTGGCCTTCGGTGGCCTACATCGTCGATCAGTCGAAGCTCGGGACGGCTTATGGATTGATGACCATGATCCAGAATATTGGGCTTTTTGGCCTTAACTTGCTGGTGGGATGGGCCAACGAATACAGCCACGCTGATGCTACCAATCCGGCGGGATATCGGCTTGGTATGTGGATTTTCTCTGTTCTCGGGCTGCTTGGAGTGCTGTTCGCGTTTCTACTGCGGCAACGGGAAATGGGTCCACATGGGCATGGGCTGGAGACGATTACTACGGCCGAAGGTGCGCCTTAGCACGTCACAGAGGGCAGAAAACCTTTGACACAAGGGGCACCCTTCGAGGGCGCGCCCAGGCAGGCAGAAGAACCGTGCGTAGACCAAAGCATACCAATTTACGAAGATTGCGACTCTTCCGTTCGGTTGGGGTTTGAAGTTTTGGGGTATTCGGACGCATTCAAGCCTGCGGATGCAAAGGCTTTCCGCCGGTGTTCAAGACCGGAATTGGGACGGTCTCCCCAGCATCCGAAGATCAGTAGAAATACTCTGATATTCTGGAACTGTGGAGGCCGCGGCCTTCGCACCAAAGTCACGCAAACGGTACAACACAAACTACTTATGCCGCATCCCAACGATTGCGGCCCGGAACAGGTAATTTGACCGAGCCACGACAGCACCAGGGCACCGAACCTAGCGAAGCTGAGTTAATTCAGCGGGCCAAGCTAGGGGACGCCGAGGCGTTCCAGGCGCTCTATGACAAGCACAAGCGGCGGGTATATTCGCTGTGTCTGCGGATGACGGCGAACACGGCTGAGGCGGAAGATCTGGCGCAGGAAGCGTTCCTGCAGCTCTATCGCAAGATCGCAACGTTTCGCGGGGAGTCGGCGTTTTCGACGTGGTTGCACCGGCTTTCGGTCAACGTCGTGCTGATGCATTTGAGGAAGAAAAGTCTTCCCGTGGTTTCGCTGGAAGAGACTACGCAGGGGACCGAGGAAGATTCTCCAAAAAAGGATTTTGGAGCGGACGATGTGGCGCTGGCCGGATCCATTGACAGAATGCAGTTGCAGAGGGCAGTGGAAAGCCTCCCTCCCGGCTATCGAATGATATTTGTCCTTCACGACATCGAAGGATACGAGCATAATGAGATCGCGAGAATCGCGGGATGCTCGATTGGCAACAGCAAGTCGCAGTTGCACAAGGCGCGCATGAAACTGCGCGACCTGCTCAAGATGAATAGAGCCGAAAAGGCCGGGAAATCTCGGGCAGGGTAAGTAGGGCGTTAAAGAACGGCATTCACCTGGGCAGAGGCGCAAGTGCTGCGACGACGGTTTGAGCCGCAGAAGACTTGGGGAGAAGGTATGAATTGCGTTGAGCTGCAGCAGAGCTTGGCGGAAGCGGAAGACGTGAGCAGTTGGGAACAGAAAGCCCATCTGCGAGAGTGTCCAGCGTGCTCAGCGCTGGTTAGAGAATTGGATCTGATCGTCGCGGCGGCGAGTCAACTGCAGGCGGCGGACGAACCCAGTCCCAGAGTTTGGAATTCCATTGAATTCACGTTGCGGCAAGAGGGACTGATCCGTCCGCAGCGGGCGCTGGTGCCTTCATTCAGCGCGCGCTGGGGAGCGGCACGATGGCTGGTGCCGGCGGCGGCGATGCTGTTGCTGACTTTGGGAATCTACATGCGGCACGAATCACGGCCCAATCGATTGGGACAACAGGCTTCTGTGGCTGTGGTCAGCCCGTCGGACCTGGATGACGAGGACCTGATGCAAGAGGTTGCCGAAAACGAGCCCGCGATGAAGACGCAATTTGCAGAGAACCTGCGGCAGGTGAATGAATCCATCCGCGAGGCGCAGGGGATGGTGGATGAGAGTCCCAACGACGCCGAAGCCCGGCGGTCGCTCATGGATGCCTACCACCAGAAATCGATGTTGTTCGAGATGGCGATGGATCGCTCCTTGCCATAGTGAAGTGATGGAAATGTTCGGGCGGTACTTGGGGGAGTCGTATATGGTGAGCAAACGCACGGCAAAACTCGTGGCGATCGGCGCTATCGTGGCGGGTACGCTGGTGGCCGAGAGCAGGAAAGAGTACCACTTCGCGGTGGGCCCGAGAGCGGGCGTGTCGGTGATGAATCCGTATGGCTCGATTTCGGTGAAGCCGTCTTTGAACAATACGGTTGTGGTGAGCGCGCTTTTGCACTCCGACAAGGTTGAGGTGGACAACAACCAGAGCGGAAACCGGGTGGATATCCAATCGCACCTGCTGGCCGGCGCTGATTCCGACTCAGGGCGGGTGGATTATGAAGTTCTGGTTCCCGCCGATGCCAGCATCACTTTGCATTCCAGCAGCGGTTCGCTGCGCGCCGAGAAACTACATGGCGACGTAAGCCTGGAAGGCGCGGGAGCGACGGTGGACGTTCGCGACGTCTCAGATGCTCATGTGCATGTGAAAACTATGAACGGGCCAGTCAATCTGGACAACATCCGGAACGGGCATGTTGAGGTCGACTCGCTGAGCGGAGAAGTTACGATGAGGGGCGTGAATGGCCCGCTCGTGCAGGTGGTTTCGACGAGCGGCAGAATCAACTACATCGGCGACTTCGGCAATAGCGGCGAATACCGGTTGACCAGTCACAGCGGTGACATCGAAGCCACGATTCCGGAATGGACCTCCGCCGACGTGAGCGCCCGCTCCGCACGCGGAGAAGTACACGACGATATTCCGCTACAACCGAAAAACCACACATGGTTTGCAGTCGACAAGGGACGTGCCTTCGCTGGTACTGTCGGCCGAGTGGCAGTGTCCTCCACCGTAGTTCTGCGGACGTTCAGTGGTAAAATTCACCTCAGAAAACGCTCCGAAAACAAATAAAAAAAACGAAGCGAAAACCGGATCGGCGCAAACCGTCTGCTCATGGCCCGGCCAAAACGACAGGAATTGGTGTGCGTGGCCGCAAGGCTCAGGCGACGGGCCAGCAGTCCGCGACGCGCGCCGTGGTCCTGATCGGCTTCATGGGCGCCGGCAAGAGCAGCGTGGGCCGGGCTTTGGGCGAACGACTGGGCTGGACGTTCGAAGATCTCGATGAGCGCATCGAGCGGCGGGAACGGCGAAAGGTGCCAGAAATCTTTCGCGATTCAGGAGAGCAGGCGTTTCGCCGGGCCGAACATGCGGCTTTGAAGGAATTGCTGAGCGAGTTGCGGAGCGGCGCTGAAAGGATCGTAGCCCTCGGGGGCGGCGCCTTTGCGCAGAAGCGCAATGCCAAGCTGATCGAGGCTGGAGGCGTTTCCACGGTGTTTTTGGAGGCGGGCGTGGGGGAATTATGGCGGCGCTGCCGGCAGCAGGCCGAGCAGCAAGGAACTGAGCGGCCTCTACTCAGCAGTCTGGAAAGCTTTCGCGAACTTTATGAGACGCGGCGTCCGCATTACTTGCAGGCGCGGTTTAGGCAAGAAACCGGCGGAAAGACTGTGGCGGAGATTGCGGCAGAGTTGGTTCAAGCTCTGGGCCTCGGTCCAAGTAGTGCAGATCGAAGCCGCGGAAGACGAGGAGATAAGCAGTGAATCTGATGGCACGGATGCGATGGGGAACGGTGGTGGTTCTAGCGTGCGCGGCTTTGTTGTCTGCCGGTGACAAGAAGGACAAGCCGAAGCAGGCGGAGAAATTCGTGGATTCGGGCTCTTTCGGCGTTTTCGTCAGGGGCCAACGCGTGGTCACCGAAACTTTCAGCGTGCAGCAGGACAACGGCATCAGTACCGTCAAGTCGCAATTAAAGGAAACCAGCAGTTCGACTTCGTCCGGGCAAAGGTCGGAGCTGCAGATGAATGGCAGCGGCGAGTTGCTCCGCTACGAATGGAGCGATGGCAGCGGATCGCTGGTAGTAATGCCAAACAACGAATTCCTGCTGGAAAAGATCACGACCGCGGTGTCGACCAAGCCGGCAGAGCAGCCCTTTCTGATGCCGAGCACGTCAGCGATTCTGGACAACAATTTTTTCATCCACCGCGAGGCGCTGGCTTGGCGTTACCTGGCGGCCGACTGTCACACGGAAGGCGGCGGTCTGAAGTGCCAGCAGGGACCGGTGGAATTCGGAGTGCTGGTGCCGCAGGACCGGACTTCGATGCGGGTGCGCATGGAGCTGGTGGGACGAGAAAAAGTTACAATCCGGGGAGCGGTGCGGGAGCTGTTGCGGCTGAACTTGCTGGGCGAGACATTCTCCTGGGTTCTTTGGGTGGATGACAACGATCAGTTCAAACTGGTGCGCGTGTTGATTGCCGACGCTGGTACTGAAGTAGTTCGAGACTAGCGGCTATGCGGCGATGGTTCGACACTTGATTGGCAGTAGTTTCTAGTCCTGGGATTTCAACGTTGCTGCCCTTTGGACTGGAAACTAGAAACCGGACTCTCGAAGGGATTCCTGCGTAGGCTACGATGCCGGTGACGGATGGACGAACGGCGCGGGTTCTGATCACGGTGCTGCTGTTCGCGCTGGGGCTGGGGTTTCTCTACGTGGCGCGGACCACCCTGATGGCGTTCCTGTTTGCCATTTTCTTTGCCTACCTGATGAGCCCTGTGGTGTCGCGCCTGGAGAAACTCCTGCATGGGCGTGGCCGCGCCATCGCCGTCATTTATCTATTACTGCTGGGCCTGGTAGTGCTATTTTTTGTTTCCATGGGACCGCGGATCGGCCGCGAAGGGGCGCGCCTGATCAAATCGCTGCCCGCCCTGGGACAGCTAAGCTCCGGCCAGATCGCCGAACAAATCGGACAAGAGCATGGCTGGAACGGCAAAGCGGTCGATCTGCTTCGCGACTACCTGGCCAGCCACAGCGACGAGATCTCGCAACTGGCGCAGGGCGTGGGACTGCGCGTGGCTCAAGTGGCGAAACAGGCGTGGCTGCTGGTGGTGGTCCCGCTGCTGTCGATTTTCTTTTTGAAGGATGGCCGTGCTTTCAGCGAAATCCTGCTGGATTTGGTGCAGTCGCGGTTGCAGCGCGAACTGCTGCAGGGCGTGCTCAGCGACCTGAACCAGATGCTGGCCCATTTCATCCGGGCACAACTTACCCTGGCGGCCCTGACGCTGGCGATGTATTCAGGCGGGCTCGGTCTGATGCGGATGCCGTACGCGCTGGTGCTGGGGACGGTGGGCGGACTGCTGGAATTTATTCCGGTGCTGGGACCGCTGGTGGCCGCGGTAATTATCGTGGGCGTTGCCTTGCTGATGGGTTACAAGCACTGGCTGGTGCTGATCATCTTTCTGGGGGCATGGCGGCTGATTCAGGATTATGTGTCTTCCCCGCGCATCATGGGCCACAGTATGGAATTGCATCCGCTGGCGGCAATTTTTGGCGTGATGGCAGGCGGCGAAGTAGCCGGCATTCTGGGTATTTTCCTTTCCATTCCAGTAATGGCGAGCTTGCGGATTGTCTTCCGGCGCTGGCGGCTGTATGCGCAGAAAAGAAAATTCGGCACGCTCAATGAGTATGTGCCGGACAGCCAAGTGGGGCAGCGGAAGTAAGGCAGTTCTCAGTTCTCAGTTCTCAGTTCTCAGGCTTTTCCATTCTCAAGACTTCCCTTCCCAACTCTTGCATCCGTTCTTTTGTTTAGCCGGCGGAGTTTGCTGTCCCCGCCGCTTGTTCCGTCTTTACCTTGCGAAGAAATTCGGCTGCCGCTTCGGGCAGCACGGTATTGATGAACATGCCCGAGCCCAATTCGAAGCCGGCGACGCGCGTTAGTCGCGGGATCACGCTTACGTACCAATGGAAATGCCGGGCACTGGCATAATCGGAGGGGCAACTCCGGACGGTGAAATTAAGGTCGGGGTTTCCAAGCCCGACATACAGCTTGGCCAGCAGGCCACGCAAAACGCGGGCCAGGTCCGCGATCTCGGTGGGCGAGATGTCTCCGAAGCTGGCCATGTGGCGTAGGGGAAAGATATGGGTGGCGAAGGGCGTGGCTGAAGCGAACACCTCCATAGCCACGAAGTGTTCGCCTTTTTTGGACGATGCGCGTCTGCTCGTCGATTTCCCGTTCTACCATATGGCAGAACATGCATTTTCCGTCGTCATCGTAGTGGCTCAGCGCCTCGTGCAGCCGATGCCGAACCTGGCTGGGAATCACCGAGGTCGCTATGAGTTGGGAATGAGGATGTTGCAGGCTGGCGCCGGCATCGAGGCCGTGGTTCTTGAAGATGGTCACGTGGTTGACGCGGCGGTCCATGCTGAGGCGGGTGTAGCGTTCCTTGTAGACGCGCAGAATGCTGGCCACCTGTTCATCCGGCAGCAGAGCCATGCAGCATGAGTGGTCCGGACTGTCGATGATGACTTCGTGAAACCCGAAGCCCTCGATGCGTCGCCAGACGTCCTGCAGGCTGCGGGTGGGCTGGGCCGAACTGTCGAGCGCGGCGAACTTGTTAGGGATGACTCGCACCGCCCAGGGCTTGCTGGTGCTGGTTGGAAAACGCATGACCTCGGGCGGGGTTTTGCTCTCGTTGCCGGGGCAGAATGGACAGCTTTCCAAGAAAGACGGCACTGTGTGGAGGCCGATGCGTGGCCAACTCCTCGGGGCGCTTGGCGCGCTCGGTGGCGATGATGACCCATTCCTTGGTGAAGAAATTCTGGCGCAGCTCCGGCATGGTAATCCTCCAACTTGGTCTATCGACAGGACGAGTGGAGCAGCGCAGTGACGGAAGACTCCCGACTTTCGCGGCAAGCGGGCTGTTGTAGAATCGAAAGACCCTCTTATGAGCAATAAACTTCCTATCGGGATTCTGGGCGCTACCGGCGTGGTTGGGCAGAGGTTTATCCAGATGCTGGAGCGACATCCGTGGTTCGAGGTGGCGTGGCTGGCCGCGTCCGACCGTTCTGAAGGCAAGACCTACGGCGAAGCCGCCCGCTGGCGGCTGAAGACGGCGATCCCGGCAAATGTGGCCGTGATGAAAGTTTCTCCGGCTAAGCCTGAGGGCGCTCCGAAGATTATTTTCGCCGCTCTCGATGCTTCGATTGCCGCCGACGTGGAGCCGCGTTTTGCCGAGGCGGGCTGCGCTTTAGTTTCCAATTCCAGCGCACTGCGCATGCAGTCCGATGTGCCGCTGGTGATCCCCGAAGTGAATGCGGGACACATCAGACTGATTGACACGCAAGCGTGGCGGAAGAAATCCGGGGGCTATGTGGTGACCAATCCCAACTGCTCGGCCATCGGGCTGGTGCTGGCGTTGGCGCCGTTGCACAAGCGTTTCGGCTTGGAAACCGTGATGGCCGTGACGATGCAAGCGGTTAGCGGCGCGGGTTACCCGGGCGTGGCTTCGCTCGACATCCTGGGCAATGTGATTCCCTACATCCGCAATGAAGAAGAGAAGATGGAAGAGGAAACGCTGAAGCTGCTGGGACAAATGAACGGAACGAAGATTCTCCCGGCAGGATTCGCCATGAGCGCTCAGTGCAACCGCGTCGCGGTGGAGGACGGACACACGGAATCGGTTTCCGTGCGGCTGAAAACGAAAGCCAAGCGAGAAGAGATCATCGCCGCGTGGAACGACTACCGTGCCGAGCCTCAGGAACTGAAGCTGCCGAGTGCGCCGGAACGTCCTGTAGTTTATCTGGAGGCGAATGACCGTCCGCAGCCGCGGTTTGACGTCGACATAGGAGCGGGCATGACCACTGCAGTGGGACGGTTGCGGCCATGCGGTGTGCTGGATTGGAAGTTTACCGTGCTTTCGCACAACACCATCCGCGGAGCCGCCGGGGCGGCGGTGTTGAATGCGGAACTGCTCAAGGCTAAGGGCTACCTTGCAACTTCCTAGAATGAAAACCGATCCGTGTCTCCATAAACGGCACCGGTGTAATCCTGCAAGCGAGTCACGCCGATGATCGTGATGAAATTCGGCGGCACTTCGGTGGAAGACGCGCGGGCTATCGAGCGCGTGGCCGCGATCGTGAAAGACCGTTTGCCGCAGAGGCCGGTGGTGGTTGTCAGCGCCATGGCTAAGGTTACCGACACCCTGCTCACCATGGCGCGCGCCGCGGGAGCCGGGGAACGCAAAACGGCGCTCAAGCTCTGCCGGTCCCTGCAAGAACGACATTACAACACCGCCAGCGAGCTGCTGGGTACGGCTATGTTTACTGACTTCCACTCGGAACTCGGAAGCGACTTTGAATCGCTCGATGAACTGTTGCGCGGCATCACGGCGGTTGGCGAGATCACTCCTCGAACTACTGATCACGTCGCCGCTTTCGGCGAAATGCTTTCGAGCAAGATTGTGGCGGCGGCGTTTCTGGCGCAAGGACTGAACGGCGCGCATGTGGACTCGCGCGAGGTTCTGATCACCGACAGCAGCTACATGCAAGCGGTGCCGCAACAGGAAGAAACCAACGAGCGGCTGCAAGCGAAAGTGAAGCCGCTGCTCGATGCCGGCCGGGTTCCGGTGATGGGCGGATTTATCGGTGCGAACCGCGCGGGCGTGACAACCACGATTGGACGAGGCGGCTCCGACTTTTCGGCCGCGATTGTCGGAGCTGGACTCGGCGCCGAACGGATTGAGATCTGGACCGACGTGGACGGAATTCTGACTACCGATCCGCGGATTTGTCCGGACGCGCGGCGGATCAAAGTCATCAGCTTTGATGAGGCGGCGGAACTGGCTTATTTTGGGGCCAAGGTGTTGCATCCGGCGACGGTGCTGCCCGCGATCCAGAAAAACATTCCCGTGTACGTGTTGAATTCGAAGAATCCATCATGTGAAGGGACGAAAATCACAACCCGCGCGCCGCAGGGAAAAAACATTTTCAAGGCGATTGCGGTGAAGAAGCGCATCACGATCGTGGACGTAGCCGCGCCGCGCATGCTGCTGGCTCACGGCTTTCTGCGCGCGATTTTCGAGGCCTTTGACCGGCATCAGGTCGCGGTCGACGTGGTCTCTACTTCTGAAGTCAGTGTTTCGTTGACCGTCGATTCGAACTACGCCATCCCTGCTCTGGCAGCTGATTTGGCCAAGCTGGCCGACGTTAAGTATGAAGGGCGCAAAGCCATCGTCTGTCTGGTAGGCGAGAGCTTGCGGGATAAACCGGGCGTCGCCGCGCTGGTGTTCGGCGAACTGAAAGACAAAAAGATTCGCATGATCTCCCAGGGCGCATCGGAGATTAATCTGACCTTTGTGATCGAGGAAGACGAAGTCCCTGAGGTGATCCAGCGGCTGCACAGCACGTTTTTTGCGGACTTGGACCCGGAAGTGTACGCTTAGAATTTCTTTGCGTCCTTCGCGGCCTTTCTTAGCGTTCTTTGCGGTTAAGGGCTTTTGACTTCATGAACATTCTCCTACTTGGCCGCGGAAAAACGGGATCACTGGTGGCGGAAGTCGCGCGCCGGCGCGGGCACGGGGTTCAGGTCGCGGGTGCGGCCGAGAATGCCGCCTGCGCTGCTCTCACCCCGGAAAAGCTCCGTGGAGTTGATGTGGTGATTGATTTCACCGCTCCGTCTTGCGTCGTAGGCCATATCGAGGCCTGTGTCGCGGCGGGCAAGAACATGGTCGTTGGCACTACTGGCTGGCACGGAGAGGTCGACCGAGTCCGTAAATTGGTCGAGAGCCACGGCACCGGATTCGTCTACGCGGCCAACTTTTCGGTGGGAGTGAATTTATTTCTTGATGTCGCGCGCGCGGCCGCCGCGGCTTTGCGGCACGATTACTCTGGACAAATCTTCGAGCGGCACCACGCTCAGAAGAAAGACGCGCCGTCGGGAACAGCGATCGCCATCCAACGTGTAATCCGCGAAGCCAGCGGCGAGAGCAAAGCCAAGAATAACGACCTTGAGATCACTTCCTTCCGCGAGGGCGAAGTCGTGGGCCTGCACGAGGTCGTGCTCGAATCCGCCGCCGACAGGATTTATCTCTGTCACGACGCCAAATCCCGGCAGGGCTTTGCCGATGGCGCCGTCCGGGCGGCGGAGTGGCTCGCCGGCAAGAAAGGCTTCTTCGAATTCAAAGACGTGTGGCGGGAGCTGTAGTTCGACCGCCCGTTCCCACGCAAACCCCATTCGCGTTATCTTATTACCATGCAACTTCGTGGCTGCGGTACCGCGCTGGTCACTCCTTTTCATCAGGATGGTTCTGTCGATGACGTTGCCCTGCGGAATCTGGTGGCGTGGCAGGTAGAGTCCGGCATAGATTTTCTCGTCCCTTGCGGAACCACCGGTGAGACGCCCACGCTCACGCACGACGAATGGCTTCATGTGATCGATACCACCATCGAGGTAGCCGCCCGGCGCGTGCCCATCATGGCGGGCGCGACTTCGAACTCCACGTACGACGCCGTGGAAAAGGCTAAAGAAGTTGCGGCGCGGCCTGGAGTCGACGCCATTCTCACCGCGTCTCCCTATTACAACAAGCCGACGCAGGAGGGCCAGTACCGGCATTTCAAGGCGATCGCCGAGGCCGTGGGCGACAAGCCCATCGTTCTTTACAACGTGCCGGGCCGTACCGGAGCGAACATTGAACCGGCGACGCTGGCGCGGCTGGCAGATATTCCGAACATTGTGGGCGTGAAGGAAGCCAGCGGCAACATGACGCAGATTGCCGAGGCCATCAACGCAGTGCCTGAAACATTTTTGGTTTTCTCTGGTGATGACGCCGTTACATTGCCTGTGATTGCGCTGGGCGGCGTGGGGATTGTTTCGGTGGCGTCGAATGAGATTCCGCACGAGATGGCGGCCATGACGCGATCTGCGCTCAATAATGACTGGGCTACGGCGCGCAGCATCCATCGCAAGTATCTCGCTTTGATGCAAGCGAACTTTATCGAATCGAACCCGTTGCCGGTGAAGGCGGTGCTGGCGATGATGGGGAAGATTGAAGAGAACTACCGTCTCCCGCTGCTGCCCATGCGGCGCGACACGCGATCGAAGCTGCAGAAAATTGTGATGGAGGCCGGACTGATCGCAAAGCCGGCGGCGCCCGCGCCAGAAGCCGCCGAGTTCTACATCTATGAAAACTGGGCAGCCGGTCCGCATAAGATTGTGTTGCATCGCGGATCGTGCGGGCAATGCAACCAGGGCAAGGGGCGTCCGGCGGGGCACGACGCCAATCACGCGCGCTGGCATGGACCGTACGCGACGCTGGTCTTAGGACGCGAAGCCGCGCACGGGATGACCGGAATATTGATTCGCAGCGAATGCAAGTGCGTGTGACATTCAATTTGCTGATTGTTGATTGATGATTGTTGATTGAACCCCTAAGGCCGTTCGGATTTTAATCATCAATCAACAATCATCAATTCCATGCAATCTCTTAAAGCTTCCATCGAGCGTCTCGCCGCGCTGGGCGAAGTCGAACACAATCCCGAAGCTCGCCCGGCATTTTTCGAATTTCGCGACGCACTCACCCAGGGCAAGATCCGCGCCGCCGAGAAAATCGATGGGCGGTGGGTGGTCAATATCTGGGTGAAGCATGGCATTCTGCTGGGCTTCCGGCTTGGCGAACTAGCCGAGACGGGATGCCCTGCCCTCACGTTCGTGGACAAAGATACCTTCCCTGCCCGGCATTTTTCTGTTGCCGACCGCGTGCGCATCGTTCCGGGGGGATCGTCGGTTCGCGTGGGAGCTTACGTTGCGCCATCGGTGATCTGCATGCCGCCGATGTTTATCAACGTGGGCGCCTACGTCGACGAAGGCAGCATGATCGATTCGCATGCGCTGGTGGGGTCGTGCGCGCAAGTCGGCAAGCGCGTGCATCTGAGCGCGGCGGCGCAGATTGGCGGCGTGCTCGAGCCGGTCAATGCCGCGCCCGTGATCATTGAAGACGATGTGCTGATCGGCGGCAATTGCGGAGTGTATGAAGGCACGCTGGTGCGCGCGCGCGCAGTGCTGGGCGCGGGAACGATTTTGACCCGGTCGACGCCGCTCTATGACCTGGTGCGCGGCGAAGTTTATCGCGCGACTCCAGAATCCGTGCTCGAGGTTCCTGAAGGCGCTGTGGTAGTGCCGGGATCGCGCGCGGTCAAGAAAGGCGCGGCCGCTAAGTCGGGAATCTCTTTGTATACGCCGGTGATCGTAAAGTACCGCGACGAGAAGACGGACCGTGGGATTGAGTTGGAGGATTGGCTGCGGTGATGCGCCGCCTCTTACTCAACCGATACTGATCGCGAGCTTCCCCGAACCATCCACACTGACCTGAATCTGCGCGAGCTTCTCTACTACCGCATCGGCTTTGCTCAGTGCTGACGCGGGATACGTGCTGGTCAGAGCGATCACTTTCATCCCACCTGCACGCGCCGACTGGATTCCGGCGGGCGCGTCTTCGATCACCAGACACTCCTCCGGGTTCACACCCAAAAGCTCCGCTCCCTTCAAATACGGCTCGGGATGCGGCTTTCCATTCGCTACGTCGTCAGCCGTAATCAGAACTTCGGGAACTGGTATGCCGGCAAGCCGCAGCCGCGCGCTGGCCAGATGACGAGTTCCGGAGGTGACCACGCACCAGCGGCCCTCGGGAATCGCGCGCACCAGTTCGACTGCGCCGGGCATCACGACGACACCGTCGCGATCATCCGCCTCGCGGCTTTCGAGCTTCTTGACTTCAGCTTCCGCATCGAGATCAGGAGCGACGGCTCGAATCACTTCGACCGCGCGCACGCCGTGGCCCACCGTCATCACTTTGTCACCGTCAATTCCCTGCTCGCGGGCCCAGGCACGCCATTGCCGCTCCACCGAGCGAGTGGAGTCGACGAGAACTCCGTCGAGATCAAACAGAACGGCCGCGCAGCGGAACATGGTCATTTTTGTTCTAACACAGAGAGGGCTAGCGGATCGGCACCGGAAGAACTTGGGGCGATGACGCTGGCAAAGCGGCCTGCTGGGCTTTCTGGGCTTGCTCCCTTAGTTGCAAGTGCCGCTCGCGGAAGTGGGCCTTGGCACGCGCACCCCAGGCGCGCACAAACCAGTAATTGAGCCCGGCGCCGATGGCGGAACTCACGAGAGGAATCATTCGTCCCGCCCACTTCTCGACAACTTCAGCGCTGGCCCGGGCGGCGATACTCCGAATCACCCGCGGCACGAACTTGTTGACTACTTCCTTCTCGAGGAGTTCGCGGCTGATGTCGACTCCGGCCGCGCTGGCGGCGGCAATCCACAATTCGGCGATTTCAAGGTCGGTGTTGAATTGAAAACCATATACGAGGCTCAGTTTCTGAATGGTGCGCATGGTGATCGCCGACAGGATACCGAGATCGGGGAAGATAGTGATTAGGCCGCCGAGGCCGAAGCCGGCGCCCTCGACGGCGGCGAGTTTCATGCCGCTGCGAATGAGTTCGTCGGCCACCGCGTCAAGTTCCCCCATATCGAGTGAATACACTCCGTGATATCCGCTGATCGGCAACCGGTAGGCGGTGCGGAGTTGCAGTAGAAATTTTCCGGGATCCACCTGCACCGTCGAGTAGGCGCGAGTCAGCCCCTTGATCAGTGTTTTCTCGACCCTAGTGCGAAGCCACGATTTGGGATCTTCTGCCATCAGGTTTCACCTTAACTCAGCGCGAGCGAGAAAGCTATCCGGCGCGGGCGGTAGAGGCGTCCTCCGTGCGGTACGACACACAGTCTGTGCTAGCATCAAATATCTAATGCCAACTGGAAAATTGCAGATTATCCCCCTGGGGGGCCTCGGCGAGTTCGGTATGAACTGCATGGCGGTGCGCTGGGGCGACGACATTATTGTGATCGACGCGGGCCTTATGTTCCCCGAGGCTGAACTGCTCGGCGTGGATATTGTGGTCCCGGATATTTCCTATCTCATCGAGAACCGGCAGCGGGTTCGCGGCATCGTCCTCACCCACGGTCACGAGGATCACATTGGCGCGTTGCCCTGGATTCTTTCCGAACTCAACGTGCCGGTGTGGGGCACCGAATTTACTCTGGCCTATGTGGAAGACAAACTCGACGAGCATGGATTGCTCGACGATGCCGATCTGCGAGAGATCCGCGCCGGTGAGCGTTTCAAGGCGGGCGTATTCACGATTCATCCCATTCGAGTAACGCACAGTCTGGTAGATTGCGTTGCACTGGCGATTCACACGCCGCTGGGCGTTGTCATTCATACCGGAGACTTCAAGGTCGATCCCACGCCCACGGACAACCATCTTTTCGATCTGCACGCCTTCGCGGAATACGGCAAACAGGGCGTGCTAGCGCTCTTTCAGGATTCGACTAACGTTGAGCGCAAGGGATACACCCCCAGCGAGCGCGCCGTGCGGCGGAAGTTTGACGAAGTATTTGCGCATACTCAGCGGCGGCTTTTTATTTCCTGCTTCTCTTCGTCGATTCACCGCATTCGGCTGGCGGTTGAACTGGCTCACCAGCACGGGCGCAAGGTGGCATTCATCGGCCGCTCGATGAATAACTCAGCGGAGATCGCCGAGGATCTGGGATACCTGGAAATTCCCGAGGGGCTCGTAATCAATCCCGGCGAGATGAAGAATTTCCCGCCGGAAAAAGTTTGCGTGATGATCAGCGGAACCCAGGGCGAACCCATGTCCGCGCTGTCGCGCGCGGCGGTCGACAATCACAAGCACGCCAAGATCGAGAAGGGCGACACGGTCGTGCTCTCGTCGCGCATCATCCCCGGCAACGAGAAAACCATTTACCGCATGATCGATCACCTGTTCCGGCGCGAGGCGTATGTGATTTACGAAGATGGCACGACGCCTCCCATTCACGTCAGCGGACACGGCAGCCAGGAAGAACTGAAGTTGATCATCAACCTGGTGAGGCCGAAATACTTTATTCCTATACATGGCGAATACCGTCAGTTGAAGCTGCACGCCGAAATGGCCGGAGCCATGCACAGTTCTGTTGGGAAAGTAATTCTGATCGAGAGTGGCGACGTTCTTGAATTCGACGAACAGAATGCCCGCAAGGCTGGACGCGTCAACGTGGGCCGCGTCTGCATCGATTCCGGCTCGCGTACGGACGTGGTCGAGGATTTAATCATCAAAGACCGCCGGCACTTGAGCGAAGACGGCATCGTCCTGCCTATCATCGCTATTAACAAGCTTTCGGGCCGCGTGGAAACCGCGCCCGAGATCGTCACGCGCGGCTTCAATCCGGGGGACGACGGTCTGATGGATGGGGCGCGGCGCATCGTCGAAGACACTTTGGCGCACTCCAGCGAGGAGGAAAAAGCCGACTACGGTGTGATCAAGGAGAAGATTCGCGCCGACTTGAAGCGCTATATTTCCAAGCAGACACAGAAGCGGCCCCTGATCATGCCGGTGATACTGGAGATTTGACTGCACGAGATGGTAATTCTCGACGACATCCTTGCAGCCCAAGACCGCCTCAACGGCATTTCCGTCCGCACGCGCCTCATCGAGTTCAATCATCCAGAATCCGACGCACGTCTTCTCCTCAAGCCTGAAAATCAGCAGCCCATTGGCGCCTTCAAGCTTCGCGGAGCCTATAACAAGATTGCCTCGCTCTCGAAGGAAGACCGCAAGCGCGGAGTCATTACCTATTCCAGCGGCAATCACGCACAAGGCGTAGCCTATGCGGCGCGGGCGATGGGGGTGAAGGCCGTGATCGTCATGCCGGGCAACGCTCCCGCGATCAAACGTGAGGCGACAGCGGCGCTGGGCGCTGAGATCGTCCTCGTCGGCGCCGGCAGCGCCGAGCGGCAGAACAAGGCCGAAGAACTGGCCACAGAATATGGATACGTGATCGTGCCTCCCTACAACGACGAGCAGATCATCGCCGGCCAGGGCACGATCGGCCTGGAGATTCTCGAGGACTTGCCTGAGGTCGAAACAGTTCTTGCGCCGGTCGGTGGCGGAGGCATGATCAGCGGCATCGCGACCGCAATCAAGTTGAGCAAGCCTTCGGTGAACGTCATCGGCGTCGAGCCTGCGCTGGCCGCCGATGCGCAAGCCAGCTTGCGCGCCGGAAAGGTCGTTCAGTTCCCTGCCGAGGAAGTTGTACAAACTATCGCTGACGGGCTGCGCACACAAAGCATCGGCGCGATCAACTTCGAACACATCCGCCGCTACGTCGACGATATAGTCACCGTGACGGAAGATGAGATTCGCGAAGCGGTTCGACTTCTGGCGTCGAATTCCAAGACGGTTGCCGAGCCCAGCGGCGCCGTGGCTGTCGCGGGCTTCCTGTTCCGCCGCGACCAGCTCCCGAAGACGAAGCTGAACGTTGCCATCATTAGTGGCGGCAACATCGATCCCGAGATGTTGGCAGAACTTCGCCGTAAGTAGAGGCTGTCAGAAAGCGAACTGCGCGATCACTTCGTGCGTCCGGCCAAAGCCCAGCGCCGTATTGCGACCAAAGACCAGACGGCCTCGACTAATCCGAACGGCCAAGCTCCCTGCAGAAAGCCGTAGACTGATCCGAGCGCGCAAGCTCCGGCGAAAGCCAGGATGAACCACCGGCTCCGCGCTTCGAGAGCGTAGCAAACCAGCATCGCCGTTACCGCGAACAAACCGAAGATCGAGAGGGGTGTCATCGAAGCGCCCAATTGCCGGTTAGCAATCCTACCAAGTTCTCCCGCACCTAACCTGACGCGTGCCCAGACTCCGCTTCTGGGCTAACATAATCTGAGGTTCCGGAGCAATTATGACACTGCGATTCAGCGCCATTGTCCTACATGCGGTTGCCCTTGGCACTCTGCTTCTTGCGTCGTTGGCCTTCGCCGACGCACAGCGAGGAACGCTGGTGCATGAAGAAACCATCCGCGTTGCGCCGAACGCGGACGCCGCCAAGTTGGGCGAAGCGGGACGCGGGCGCGAGATGGTTATTCTTGAAACCAGCCGCGATTGGGTTCATGTGGAAGCGATTCTTCGACCGCCAAGTCACGACGAAGGCGCAACCGAAGAAGAAGAGGAAGGCAAGGCCGTTACTGGCTGGGTTTCCGCCAAGGCATTCGTGAGCGCCACAACTCAAGACGGCGACCGGATCATCTTCGGCGAAGCGGCGGATTCCGAAGAAGAGGCGAGCCACCGTCGCGGACGTCGCGATGCGGCACAGGACGCGATGCGGCTTTACTATCGCGTGTATGATCTGATGCCCACCTCGCCGCTGGCCGCGGAGGCGCTGTATCGCGCAGCGGATATTCGGTGGCAAGTCGAGAAGTCCGACGTGATGACGCGACCTTCCGCGCGCGAACGCCAGTCCTACATGCGCGGGCAAATGCAGGAAGAGTGGATGAAGCTGGTGATCAAGAAATATCCTGGCACAAAGTGGGCCGATCTGGCCGCTTTTCGCATGATCGAAAACAAACTCTGTGGCGAATGGGAGGGCCTGTCGAAGTGTCCAGACAAAGAAGCCGACCTCTACGAGAGTTATGCCAAGGAGCATCCGCAATCTCCGGCCGCGCCGGAAGCCTTGTATGACGCGGCCTGGCGCCGTTCGGCGCTGATTGAGATTTACCGGACCGAACCCAACCAGAAAAAATCCGCGGAATCCAAAGACCGTGCTCTAGCGCTGGCGCAGAAGATCGTTAGCCAGTACGGACAAAGCGATTGGGCGCTGCGCGCACAGCGGCTGATCTTCTATGTGCAACAAGGCATTCCAACGTATGGGAACGCGACCGACTGAGCAGAGCGCGATGACGTGGAGCAATACTGCTCTCCGATAAACTCGCCGATCTGTTTTTCTGAGATACTGTTCCCCTACTCCTGGAGGGCAATTGAACGACTACTTGCTGTCGCTGATTTTGGGAATTGTCGAAGGTCTCACGGAATTTTTGCCCGTCAGCTCGACCGCGCACCTCAGGCTTTCCGAGGCCCTGCTGCACATTAGCCTGTCTGATGGCTACTGGAAAATGTACTCCATTGTCATTCAATTGGGCGCAATTCTTTGCCTACCGGTGTATTTCCGGAGCCGTATTGCGACGTTTCTTTCCACCTTTCCGCGCGGCGAGAGCGGTGACCGGACGCCGCTCACGCATCCTCTGGGATTAGTCAGCGTCGCGTTTGTGGTTACGGCCATTCCTTCATTTCTGCTGACCAAGGTCATTGGCAAGCACCTGGAGAACTTGCACATCATCGGCTGGTCGTTGCTGATAGGTGGAATTATCATGTGGATCGTCGACGCGATGAACGCCAAGTCGGAGGCTGCGGGACCGTCCGCGGGGGGAGGCCGCATCCATACATGGAAGATGGAAAACATGAGCCTGGGACAAGCCGTGTGGATCGGTTTCTGCCAGATCTTCTCGGGAGTGTTTCCGGGAACGTCGCGCTCCATGTCAACGATCGCGGGCGGTCAACTCGCCGGGATGTCGCGGGCGTCAGCCCTCGAGTTCTCATTCTTCGTGTCGATCCCGACCATGGTTGCGGCCACGGGATACACTCTGTTCAAGTCGGTGATGGGCAAGGGCGAAAATCCGATTGGGGTTTCGCAGATTGATGCCCATGGATGGATCGTGCTGGCCATCGGCTTCGTGGTTTCCTACATCGTTGCCTACGCTTCCGTGGCTTGGTTCATGGCTTATGTGCAGAAGCATGGGTTCGTGCCGTTTGCGATTTACCGGCTCATCGTCGGGACGCTGGTGCTGGTGTTTGCGGCAAGGTTGGGAGGATAAGCCTCGCAGCGGACCTGATGCAGCGCTTTAGTTGTCAAAGAATTGTGCCTCGGGCTTGTGCCCGAGTTGTGGATGAGTTCAACTGTTTAGCTTTTTCGTACGGGGTACCCCCTCCCCCCTCCCCCTCCCCTCAATCTCTGGAATCATCATCTTACGGTGTTTTTCCCCGTAAAATCCGGCGGGCAAAGGACTTAGAGGTCAAAATCTAGAGAACAATGGAGTTACGGGCCGATTTTTGGCCCGGAGCGTCCTTTCTGCTTTCGGCGAATTTACTGCCTTTGCTTGGACAATTATGGAATTAGTTTCTGGCTTGGCGCAAGGTCAGATGTCACAGGGTTGGGCTGTGGATATCTCCTAAGCAAGCCAATCGCTCAGCGCGGTAGATCTTTACCACAGAGGACACGGGGTCACACAGGGTAAATCGGTGCATGCTCGCCACTATCGGGAAGCGGGAAGCCAACTCAATACCCCGCGCTCAATTCCTTCATTGCCCACTCTGCCGGTTCTTGTAATAATGACTTCGCTCTGGCCGATTTGCGCCACGGGGCATTTTTGTCCGGTGGGAAACGGCCCTCATGCGTTTTCTGGCAAGCATTTTTGTGCCTACAGGCAACCGGCGGCTCAATGAGCTAGTCGGGTTCCTGTTGTGCGTCTCTGCGCTCCTCCTCTTCCTCGCGCTGGCTTCGTATTCGCCGCTCGATCCTTCGTTGAATAGCGCCTCGGTGCTGACCGGTACCCACGCCGCCCGCAACTGGATCGGCGTGGTTGGAGCCCTTATCTCAGACCTTACGCTGCAGTTCTTCGGCATCGGCGCGTTTCTGCTGCCGGTCTTTCCTGGGTTGCTTGGAATCCGCTGGTTTGCTTCGCGGAAGATTCAATCTCCAGTGGCGAAGAGCCTGGGCGGAATCTGGCTCGTAGTTTTCATCCCGGCGCTGCTGGCTTTGTTGCCGGGCCATTCGCGCTGGATGAACGCGATGCCGATCGAGGGTCTGCTGGGACGGGTTGTTGGGGATTTTCTGATCCACTACTTGAACGTGGCGGGCGCTTACATTGTTTGTGCCAGCGTGCTGGCGGTCGCGTTGTATCTCTCGACGGCGTTTTCGTTTTCGGCGATTCAATTGTGGGCGCCGACGCGGTTCGCGTTTGTGACCGCGCTGTGGAACCGCTACCAGGATTGGCGGGAGGAGCGGGTCAAGCGGCGGCAACAGAAGGAACTGGAGAAGCGCCGGATATCGAAGCCGGTCGTAAAGACTCAGTTGATTCCGTCGCGGCAGGTGGCGGAAAAAACATTCGAGCCGGCGAGACCTTCCGCGGAGCCTCGCCGCACCGGAATCGAGCGCACGCTGGGGCCCGAGATCGCGGTAGATGCTCCAGCGGCGACCGGCGGAATTCTGCCTGAGTCGTTGGTTGAAGCCGGAGATGCGCTTGACCCGGAAGTGACCGAGCGCGCGGACAGCGATCACAAGCCAAAGACGACGATGCCTCGGATTGCGGGCGGCTACAAGTTGCCGTCGAGCAGCTTGCTGCAGCGTCCCGATGAGCAGCAGGTTGTAGATGCCGACGAACTGAAGCTGCTGGCCCAGGTGCTCACCGAAAAGTATGCCGAGTTTGATGTCCACGGGCAGATCACGCAGATCAATCCCGGGCCGGTGGTCACCACGTTCGAGTTCAAGCCCGATGCCGGAATCAAGTACAGCCGCATCACCAATCTCACCGACGACCTTTGTTTAGCGTTGAAGGCTGAGAGTATTTTGATCGAGCGCATGGCTGGGAAGTCGACCGTGGGCATTCAGGTGCCGAACCGCGAGCGCGAGATTATCTGGCTGCGGGAGAACATTGAGTCGCAGGAGTTCATGGGCTCGAAATCGAAGCTGACGCTGGCGATGGGCAAGGACATCAATGGGCGCATCGTCACGGCGGACCTGAATGGCATGCCGCACCTGCTGATTGCCGGGTCTACCGGTTCGGGCAAGAGCGTGGCCATCAATGCCTTCATCATGTCGATTCTGTACAAGGCAACGCCGGAGCAGGTGCGGCTGATTCTGGTGGATCCGAAGCGGCTGGAGCTGGGCAACTACGAAGGCGTGCCGCATTTGTATACGCCGATCATCACCGAACCGAAGCTGGCGGCGAATGCGCTGCGTAACGCGGTGCGCGAAATGGAACGGCGGTTGAAACTGCTGGCCGCGAAGGGCGTACGCAATATCGACCAATACAACCGGCTGTTCGAAAACGGCGGCACGCCGAGCTTGTTTGAGGAAGATTCCGACGACAAGCCGATTCCTTACATCGTGATCATCATCGACGAATTGGCCGACCTGATGATGCTGGATTCGTCGAACGTGGAAGAGTCGATTACGCGTCTGGCGCAAATGGCGCGCGCGGTCGGCATTCACCTGGTGCTGGCGACGCAGCGTCCGTCGGTAGACGTGATTACGGGATTGATCAAGGCGAACTTTCCGGCGCGAATTTCTTTTCGCGTGGCGACCAAAGTGGATTCGCGAACCATTCTTGACGCTAACGGAGCGGAGGCGTTGCTGGGCAGGGGCGACATGCTCTATCTGCCTTCGGGATCGGCGCGGGTGCATCGCCTGCACGCGCCGCTGGTTACGGAAAAAGAGATTGCGGCGGTGGTGGAATTCTGGAAAGCGCAAGGCTCGGCGGAATACCAGCAGCAATTCCTTGAAGCTCCGAAGGACGAACGCGAGGTTGGGAGCAGCGGTGGTGGGGTTGAGGGATCGGAGGACGGCGGCGAGGATGATCCTCTGTATCAGGATGCAGTGCGGCTGGTGGTCGAGTTTGGGAAGGCGTCCACTTCCCTGCTGCAGCGTCGGCTGCGCATTGGTTACGGGCGCGCGGCGCACCTGATCGATCTGATGGAGCACGACGGGATCGTGGGCGCGGCAGACGGTCCCAAGCCGCGGGAGGTGTTGAAGCGTCCCGACTGGATTTCTGAGATTGAAGAGACGATGCGGTAGGCTGTTTAGAGTGCGCCATGCCTAAACGCAATCTCCGCGTGCTGAAATGGCTTGGAACTACTCCCGCCGTCGCAGTCTGCACCGCGTGCAATCGCGAATTCAAGGTTCCTCTCGAAGTGTTGAAACGCGTGGGCGGAGCTGCGGAAAACCTTAAGCTTCAATTTGCACGGCACCAATGCAGACCGGGGGAAAGCGCTGGAGGAGGCTAGATATTGCTTGCGTCCAGATTCACTGCGGGTTGAAGCTGAACTTTATTACTTCCAGCGTTTCCCTGGGCGAGGGCTGGTACTTCCACTTCAGGACGGCGCTTGCCACGGCAGCTGCGAGCAGGGGGTGGCCGCCGAGAATCTTCACTTCCTTCACCGTTCCGTCCGGCTTCACCATAGCCTGCACCTGCACGGTTCCGATCAATTTCATCCGCTCCGCGATGGCAGGGTACTCCGGTGGAATGCTGTGCTCGAGTTGGCGCGTCCCTTCAACCGGAGAGATTGATGCGGCTGTGTGGGAGGGTCCGTAGCCAGCCTTGGCCAGCGCCAGAATTTTCGAGCTGAAATGGATCCCGGAGCGGTCAATGGCTTCCGCGTTGACTTCAAAACGAACGCTTCCATGTTCCCGGATCAGATTGATCATGCCGCCTTGCCGCAGAAAGGACTCGTCCTCACCCACGAAGAGCACGCCCGCCTGCGCCAGGCCCTCCATGGCGGCTCGGGTATGCTTTCTTTCGGATGCCCGGAAGAAAACGATATGGCATGATTTCATGTCCTCTTCAGAGCTCACAGGTTTGACCGCCAACAGATGGGTGCCGACGATTTTTCCGGCGACAACGGCCTTCACGACATCAAGAAAATCATCATCCCCGCCGCTAACTCCGATCACCAGGGGTGACGGATCATCCGGCACAGCGTGACTGGGCCACTCCGCCAGTTTTGCAAAATTAAAAAGATATGCCGCTTTGATTTGGTCTTCCGTGGCATTCTGCTGCTGCCCCAGCGCCAGAAGTGGGAGCCCCAGAAAGGCAAGAGCAATCCCCAGCGCGGCTCGTAGCCATGGCCGCCGAAACAACGATTCGTTTTTTGCCGCGAAGTGCATTCTGAGCTTCAAAACCTGGCCGTGAGTTTGATCCGGAACTGTCTCTGTCCCGCGCCATCCGCGACGGTCTGCTGCGCTGTGTTCGCTCGTTCCAATTTGTTCTTCCTGCCCTTCAGAACTGCCAGGTGAACTTGGCGTACGCACTGCGCTTGATCAGGGTCGATGTCACACTTCCGGTGTTATCCACGAACTCCAGATGGCGGTCTTTGACCAGGTTTTGCCCAACCAGGCTCATTCCAAGGCCCTCGGTCAGGCGCCACGTCAGTCCGGTATCGAGCCTTGTGTAAGAGGGAATCTGTCCACTCCTGAGGCGATCAACAAAGTAGACAGAAGCGTCCCACTCGACTCCATGGGCCAGGTCGAAGTGCGACCGGAGCTGGGCACTGTCGACCGGGGTGCTGCCTTCGGCTTCAAGAACCGAAGTCGTGTCTTGACTGGTCGGATCCAGGTGCATGTGAATTTGTTCGAAGGCGTATCCGGGGCTTAACGTCCAGCGGTCGGTTGCCTTCCAGTTGACTGCCATCTCAAAGCCATGCGCTTCCCCGTGCATCAGGTTTTCGAAGGTTACGGGCAAAACCAGATGAGGGGGAGCGGGTGTGGTTTCGACGAAAGGCGCGGCTGGTTCGGTCGTTTCTTGTGATTTATAGACATCGTAATAAGCCGCGAGGTCAATCGAGAGATCTTTGAGAACCGCGGTTCGCCAGCCCGACTCGTACGCAGTCAACGCTTCGTCGTCGAAGTGAGGATTGCCAACCAGGGCGGCCAGAATTGGAGTGCCACCGGGACCGGGGAACCCGGCGAAGTTTAAGCGGCTGCTGGTATCAATCTCCGAGGGGGTGCGGTTGGCTTTGGAGATCGCCGCCCACAACATTTGACGCGGGTTGGGGGTCCACGCCACCCGCGCGCCCGGCAAGATGTTGAACCCAGTGTAGTAGTTGTGGTCGAGCCTTGTGCCGGCGGTTAAGTAAAATTGGTCTGGGACCAAGGCGATCTCGTCCTGAACGAATAAACTGAAGAGCTGCATGCTGACGTTGGCGGGATTCAACGAGAACCCCAGGTCGCCGTGGGTGTGCGAGTCGGTATTGCGGTAGCCTGCTCCCCACACGATGTCCTGCCGTGAGCCCCAGGCAATGTGGTGCTGGAATTCAACATCGAGAGTCCGTCGCTGCTCCATGAGTACATCGTCGCGCTCGTAGCGATCGAGGGAAATTCTTAGAGTTGTATCGGAGCGCGCGGAAAAAGCGTGGTCCCATACTGCCTGAAGAAAACCACCGGACAAGGGAACCGCAAGGTTAACATCCTGTGGACCTGGCGATGTAACCGAGAGAAGAAACGAGCCGGGACTGCCTTCTTCTCCCGTGTAAACGTCGCCTTGAACCATCAGTTTGTCTTTAGCGGAGAGACTGCAGTCGGTTCGAAAACCGCCTCGCAGGATGTGCCAGCCGTCGGCTCCATCCCTGGCCCATGAGTCCCGGCATGTGATCCTGGTTGAAGTATTTGGCGTAGACGCGGTAGTCCGTACTCTTGCCCAGGCCGCCTCCGTACTGCACGGTGCCGAATCCCTGATCCAGATTGCCGCCGCCCGCGACCACCATGCCGCCCCGGGTTTCTGCGGCTTT
This sequence comes from uncultured Acidobacteriaceae bacterium, assembly GCA_963850805.1. Taxonomy (GTDB): domain Bacteria; phylum Acidobacteriota; class Terriglobia; order Terriglobales; family Acidobacteriaceae; genus Sulfotelmatobacter. The sequence goes on from CAWKNF010000028.1 coordinate 41,519, forward strand.
CCTGGTAATAATGTTGATGACGCCGTTCACCGCGTTGGCTCCCCAGATGGTTCCTCCCGGGCCGCGGATCACTTCGATGCGAGCGATGTCCTCGAGCGGGAGGTCCAGTACATCCCAGAAGACACCGCCAAAAGTCGGCGTGTAGACATTTCGTCCGTCGACCAGCACCAGGAGTTCATTGCTGAAGCGTCCATTCAAACCGCGAATGCTCACAGCCCATGTGTTGGCGCCGATCTGCGCCACGTCTACCCCTGGAACCATGCGCAGCAGATCAGGAATATTGGTCACGCCGGAGCGCCGGATGGCGTCCGCCGTAATCACGAAAATCGCCGACGCCGTCCGCGAAAGTGTCTGCTCCTTCTTGGAGACGGAGGTGACCTGGGTGCTCATCAGGTCCTCGATACTCAACTGGGTCAGATCCTTTTGCTGGGCGGCGGCGGGTACAGCAAATAAGAGAAAAATCATTAACCATGAACTGGCGGGGATGCCTGGCCTCGCCGGCAGCTTCAGATGGCCCGGCGAACGCGTGACGCAATTCGTTCTGGCGACACCCATGGAGCCTCCCGATACCTTCCTGCGCGCGAGCCCCGGCCTTGAAACTGGCGCACAAGCCCTACAATCACCTTCGGCACGAGGCTGCTCCTCCTCTAGTGGGTGTGGCTGGTTACTTCAGGTCGATACAGGCGCGTCCCGCCGAGATCCCGTGCTGGGCCAAAGAGCGCTCGTGATGACAATCAACCTGCGACCGCTACCCGCTCGTGTGGCCGGGCGAGCGTTTATGCCGGTCTGGGGTAAAATCTCCGGCACACAGGAGTGTGCGATGAAAATTCTTACGGAATATCTAACGTTCCATACCAAAACGCACCGGGCATATGTGCACATCACCCCTCAGGTGGAAGAAACCGTGCGCAAAAGCGGAGTCAAAGATGGCATGGTGCTGGTTTCCGCCATGCACATCACGGCGGGCGTGTACGTGAACGACAACGAGAGCGGCCTGATCGAAGACATCGATCAGTGGCTGGAACATCTGGCTCCGTTTCGCAAGAACTACAAGCATCACGAAACCGGCGAAGACAACGGTGATTCACACCTGAAGGCGCTGCTGATTCATCATGAGGTGATCGTGCCAATCACCGCCGGCAAGCTTGACCTGGGGACATGGCAGCGAATCTTCTATGCTGAATTCGATGGGCAACGTGACAAGCGAGTGATCGTGAAAGTGATAGGGGAGTAAGAGCAGTGGTCAGTGGCCAGTGATCAGTGGTCAGTTCTTTGCGCCGGCATTTCGGTTTCTTATTGAGAATCTAATTGCTGCTTGCTCAGGTGAGCTCGAATCCGTACTATAACTCGACCATTTATGGAAATTAAAATGTCACATTAAGGACTGGCCACTGAGCACTAACCACTGGCCATTGCTTCGAGGAGGGATCAATGAGTGCAGATGAAGCCGCGGAGTTGCGGGAACGGGCGGAGAAAGCCAGAGAGGACCATTCCCTCGCGGCCGTGTCGCTGACCACGGCGGTGGTGGCCGTATGCGTGGCGGTGGTGTCGCTGCTGGGACACCGGGCGCACACTGAGGAAGTGGTGCTGCAGGCTAGGGCTTCCGACCAGTGGGCTTTCTATCAGGCAAAGAATATTCGACAGCACGAGGACGAGTTATTCTCTGACCTAACCGCGGTAGTGGCAAGCAAGGACGCCGACGGGATGGGGAAGTTTCGCGAAAAGGCTGCGCAAGAGGCGGAGCGTTACAAGCATGAAAAAGGGGAGATCAAAGACGAGGCGGACAAGCTAGTTGGAGAAGTTGCGGTGGAAAGACGTCGTGCTGACAGGTACGACCTGGCGGAGGTGTTCCTGGAGGTCGGATTGGTGGTTACTTCGATCACACTACTTTCAGGGCGGCGAATCTTCTGGCATGTGGGGATGGTGCTGACGGTGGTAGGAGTGGTGGTGGCGGTGATGGGGGCGATGGTGCACTGAGCACAGAAGACGACCATTCGGCACGGTGCCGAACACTCGGCACGGTGGAACGACGTTTGGTCCGGGCGCTGGTGTCGAATTCAAGGAATTGAGCGGCAGAAGTTTCCACAGGATCTGGACTCTGACATGCACACACTTTGAAATCTGGCCGCTCTCGTGAGTCTCAAGGTTAAGTCTGGGCTGTTAGAAGACGGAGACGGGAGAGAGCAGTCCAGTGGAGGGCAGGATGCTCAGCCACTGTGCGAATCCGCGATGTTCAAGGCCGTTTCTTCGACTACGCCAAGGCAGGTTGTTCCTGGTAGAGACGGAAGGCGCAGCCAAGCTGGGAGAATCGAGAACCCCGGGTTCTCCTCAGGCGCGGCTACAGCCCCGGCGGGTGGAGCGCTACTGGCTGTGCGACCAGTGCGCGGAAACCTGGACGCTGGTGCATGAACGGAGTCAGGGGATCGTATTGGTGCCGTTGCGGCGGGCGCCGACTCGTGCTGGCGTGGCAGCGGCGATGGAGTATCGAGAATCAGCGTAGAGACTGAGGTAGCGTTACGGTTCGGCGAATTCGGCAAGAAGCCGCCTCGCTTGGCTCAGCGGGACAGCCGAGGCGGCTGTCCCCACTGAGCAGTTCTTAAGACGGGCTAGGTGCCGACCCGTCGGTGCGGGGCACGGTATCCCATACCCATGGAGATGTGCCGGGCTGCGTCCTTGAGCGCTTCCAGAATGCGCGGCATGGTGTGCGGACTGACCTGCTGGGTGGTGCCGCTCAATCCCAGGCTGGCCTCGATGGAGCCGCGCTCATCAAAAATCGGGGCGCCCACGCAGCGCGCACCCAGGTTGTTCTCCTCATCGTCGACGGCGTAGCCCTGCGCGCGCACCTTTTCCAGTTCCTTGAGCAGACGCGGCAGCGTGGTGATGGTTTTCGGCGTGCGTTTTTCCATACCGCTCTTGCGCAGAATCTCTTCGAGCTGCTCTTGGGGAATGAAGGCGACAATCGCCTTGCCAACGCTGGTGGCGTGCACGCGCATGCGGCGTCCCACCCAGGTGTCCATGCGGATAAAACCTTCGGGTTCAACTTTCTCGATGTAGACGGCTTCGGGTCCATCCAAAACGGCTAAGTGGCAGGTGAGGCCGGTCTGGTGCGTGAGGTGGCGCATGATGGGCAAGGCCACGCCGCGAACATCCCGTCCACCGAGCGCTCCCCGGCTCAGGCTGAGGATCTTCAGACCTACGCAGTATTTTCCCGACTCAGGGTCGCGAGTCAGATAGCCCTGAGTCTCGAGCGTGCGCAGGATGTAGCTAGCGGAACTCTTTGGAATGTTGAGTTTACGGCTGATCTCGGCGTTGCTCAGGCCACCGGACTCCTGGGCGACGGCTTCCAGCATGGCCAGAGCGCGTTCCACGGCGGCGGATGGGGAATCGGGCGAAGCCGGCATATCTCAAAGGATACCCCAAAAACACCGTATTTGGCCAATTAAATGAATGTATGTTCATTCTATTGAACAACGGGCTTGACCGCGCCCGGGACCTGACATACGCTGCGCCAGTATGGTGAATTGATGTTCACTATATTGAACACACAATTGGACCTCTGGAGAAAACGCCAATGCCCGCCAAGGAAAACGGAAACCGGAACGCGACCCACTCCCCGTTGATGAGAGAACAGATGAGCGAGAGAGAGAAGACGGCACAGTACGCGCTGGCGCAGGATTGCCTGAACTATGAGTGGGCGAACAATCCGCGATGGAAGGGTATCGAGCGCCCATACACAGCAGAAGACGTGTTGCGGCTGCGGGGCTCCATTCAGATTGAGCACACGCTGGCTCGCCTGGGAGCGGAGCGGCTGTGGGAACTGCTGCAGACCGAGCCTTACGTCAACTCACTAGGCGCGATGACCGGCAACCAGGCGGTGCAGCAGGTGCAGGCGGGGCTGAAGGCGATCTATGTAAGTGGATGGCAGGTGGCGGCGGACGCCAACAATGCGGGGCAGATGTATCCCGACCAGAGCCTGTATCCGGCGGATAGCGTTCCGAACCTTTGCCGCCGCATCAACAGCGCGCTGCAGCGGGCCGATCAGGTGCATCACGCGGAGGGGAAGGTGGCTCCCGGGCAAACCTGGTTTGCGCCGCTGATCGCCGACGCGGAAGCCGGGTTCGGGGGCACGCTGAATGCGTTCGAACTGATGAAGGGAATGATCGAGGCGGGCGCGGCCTGTGTGCACTTTGAAGATCAGCTTTCGTCGGCGAAGAAGTGCGGACACTTGGGCGGGAAGGTCTTGGTTTCGACTACCGAAGCCATTCAAAAGCTGGTGGCGGCTCGACTGGCGGCCGACGTGATGGGCGTACCTTCGCTGATCATGGCTCGCACCGACGCCGACAGCGCGAATCTGCTGACCAGTGACATCGATGCGCGCGACCGCGCTTTCTGCACCGGCGAACGGACGCCGGAAGGCTTCTTCCGCATTCGGGGCGGAATCGAGTCAGCCATCGCGCGCGGCCTGGCCTATGCGCCCTATGCGGATCTGATCTGGTGCGAGACTTCGCATCCCGATCTCGAAGAAGCGCGGCAATTCGCCGACGCGATTCACGAGAAGTTTCCCGGAAAGTTGCTGGCCTACAATTGCTCGCCCAGCTTTAACTGGCGCAAGAAGCTCGACGAGGCAACGATTGCGCGCTTCCAGCCGGAGCTGGCCCGCATGGGATACAAGTACCAGTTCGTGACTCTCGCCGGTTTCCATGCGTTGAACCTGAGCATGTTCGAGCTGGCGCGCGGATACAAACTCGCGGGCATGACTGCCTATTCGCGTCTGCAGGAAAAAGAGTTTAGCCGGGAGACACAGTATGGATACGAGGCGGTGAAGCATCAGCGCTTCGTGGGCACCGGGTACTTCGACCAAGTGCAGCAGGTGATCACGGGCGGACTGGCGTCGACTATGGCGCTGGCAGGATCCACGGAAGCGGAGCAGTTCGGCGGAATCAAACCCTTGCTCCATCCTGAGCACAGTCCCGATGCCGCCTGTCAGCCTATTCTGGGCAACTGCCCGCACGTGCCCGTGCAGATTGAGCATGGCCCTGAGGAGATGCTGCTGCCTTCGGGGGACTAACAACGTCTGCCCGTACATTCCATGCGGCGCCATGCGGCGCCGCTGGCAGTGTCTCAGTTTGGCGGCCTCTGCGAAGGAGCTGCCTCGCCGCGGGTGTGGGGACTGCCGAGGCGGCTGTCTCCGCATACGCATTTCTCACAACACGCGCTTGCCGCACCACAATGTCGCGCAGATTCGTTCTGCTATAATCGAAGCCGCCCCTGTGGTGTTGTTTCACATCCGTGCGGAAGTGGTGGAACTGGCAGACACACCATCTTGAGGGGGTGGCGCCGAAAGGCGTGCGGGTTCAAATCCCGCCTTCCGCACCATTGCACTCATTCTGAACAATTTAGGACTTCGAGATTCTATGCTCATCATCTTTGTCACTATCGTTCATGTGATCGTTTGCCTGTTTCTGATTGTCGTTGTATTGCTGCAAAGCGGTAAGGCCGGGGACATCTCGGCGGCCTTCGGCGGACAGGGCAGTCAGGCCGCGTTTGGCCCGCGCGGTGCAGCTACCACGCTTTCCCGAGCGACGACGATTTCTGCGGTTCTGTTCATGCTCACGTCGGTGACGCTCTCCATCAACGCCATCAAACACGGCTCGGCCAGTTCCAGTTCCGTGTTGCAGGGTGTGAAATCGGCGCCTGCCAAGACGCAGCCGGCGACGCCGGCGCCAACCCCGGCAAGTCCGCCCACTCAAAAGTAAGCTGCTGCGGTGTGACTCACGCCTGCGTAGGGATTTTGCTGTAATTGTATTTCCCTCATCCGGGTGCTAACATCCGATCATCGGCACTTATAGCCGGGAGGTATCTGTCATGTCGGAGAACAACAACAACAGCAGTTTCGGGTGGTTCCTGGCCGGAGTCGGCCTGGGCGCGTTGGTGGGAGTTCTGTACGCGCCACGCTCGGGAAGCGAGACACGGGACGTACTGCGGGCTCGAGCCGAAGAAGGACGCGATTACGTACGCACGCGGGCGCGCGAAGCCCGCGGCCAGGCTTCAGAATGGGTAGATCGCGGACGCGAAGTCGTGAATCAGCAGAAAGATCAGTTCCGTGCGGCTTACGAGGCCGGCAGACAAGCCTATCAAGAGGCTACGACGGAGACCGGGGCACCCAAGAACCTGTAGTCCTCTTGGACTGGCAGTTTGGCTCGGGGAGTGCGGGCTTTGTTCTATGGAAAACCTTACCATGGTGTTCATCGCCGTGACGGCTGCGGCGGTGCTTCTGCAGGCAGGCATTCTTGCGGCTTTGTACCTCGCCATGCGCAAGAGCAGCGCCCGCATGGAGGCGCTGGCCGTAGAAGTTAGAACCAAGGCTTTGCCTACGCTGGAGACAGCGCAGGCGATCCTGACCGAACTCCGTCCCAAACTTACTGTGATTGCCGACAATCTGACGGAGACGACGCACTATGTGAGGGCGCAGGTGGAACGTGTGGATGCCACAGTAACTGACGCCGTGGATCGCGCGCGCCTGCAAGTCATCCGCGCCGACGAACTGCTCAGCCGCACTCTCGACCACGTGGAAGAGACTTCTGAGATGGTGCACAAAACCGTGATTTCGCCGGTGCGGCAATTTTCCGGGTTGCTCCAGGGCGTTACGGCCGGCATTGAGTTTCTCCTCGGTGGGCGCGGCCGCAGAAACGGCGGCAGCCGCGAGGCACGGCGGCCCGTGCCACAGGATGAGATGTTCATTTGAAATCTTGCTGTTGATTTCTGATTGTTGATTAGAAGCCAAATCGTCTACTCACAGTCCTGCTGTTCAATCGACAATCATCAATCAACCATTCCCTGTCATGCGTTATCTGGTTCGAGCCCGCGTTAAGCCCGGTCGAGAAGACGATCTGCTTCAAGCCATTGAGAACGAGAACCTCGGCCAAGGATCGGTCGCCGAAGGCGAATACCTGCGCAACATGAATGAAGCGCGGCTCTGCTCCGACCAGACCGTGCGTTGGGTGGAAGTCTGTTACTGCCCCGCGCCGCTGCAAGAAGAGCGGCCTTACTGGGAAGAATACTTCGATCTGACGAAAGTTCAGGATGCACACGACCGGCGCAACTGCCGCGATGAGAACGGCAACGAGCCTTGGGCGTGTGGCGACTGCGATTGCACCGCGCGGTTGGAACAGAAATTAAAAGCGTCCGGCGCATCTTTCATGGACGCTCTCCCGAAAAGAAACGGGGTCGAATGACCTGAAAGACCCCGAGGCCATCGCCCCACAGGCCTCAGAACCCACTAAACTGGTTCCACGACAATCGGTGATACCCCAATCGGCTTTCACCATGGCAAACGCCTACAAGCTGACGCTTGACACGCTTCTGGACGCGGCGCGAACCACGGTAGCGGCGGTAGTCTCCATGCTGTTGGCCCGCCTTCTGAAGCTTCCCGAGTTTTACTGGGCGCCGATTTCCGCCATCGTGATTATTCAGTCGACCATCGATCCGAGAACCCTGGCATGGCAGCGCTTTGCAGGAACGGCGTTGGGCGCTGTGCTGGGAGCGTTGATCGCCACATTTTTCTCCTCCAGCGCACTGGTGTACGGGGTCGCGATTTTCTTGTGCGGAGTGCTGTGCGCCCTTCTGCGGTTTCGGGGCGCCTACCGCTTTGCCGCGATTACTCTGAGCATCATTCTACTGATTGCGCACACGCGTCCCCCATGGATCGTGGCTTCGCATCGCTTTGTGGAAGTGTCGGTGGGTATCGCGGTGGCGCTTGGATTATCCGAGGTGTGGCCCAGTCGCGCGTAAGTCTTTCTATCTCTGACTTATGCTATCCAGGCGCCGCCGACAACGATGTCATCGTCGTAGAAAACAGCGGCCTGACCAGGAGTGATGGCGCGCTGTGGTTGATCGAAGGTGACGAGAACTTCGTCGTCGGCAATCTTCTCGAGCATGGCAGGAGCGGCGTCGTGGCGGTGGCGAATCTTCACGGTCACGCGCATGGGCTGGCGCAGGTCGTTAACTGAGATTAGATTGACGCGGTGGGCGTGCAGCGTTCGCGAATACAGATGCTCATCTCCGCCGACAACTACTTGCTTGTCGGCTCCGTTGATTTGGATTACGTAGAGCGGCGATCCCGTGGCCACGCCCAAGCCCTTGCGCTGGCCGACGGTAAAGTTGTGAATGCCGCTGTGCTCGCCGATTACTTCCCCGCTCGCGGTTACGAGTTCTCCCGCTGTATCGGGCAAAGCCTCGCCGCTCTCCGCGAGATAGGCGTCGATAAAGCGCTTGTAGTCGCCGCCGGGGACAAAGCATATCTCCTGCGAATCGGGCTTCTCGGCTAGAGCCAAGCCCTGCTTGCGGGCCAGTTCGCGCACCTCCGGCTTGGTCATCCCGCCAAGGGGAAAGAGCGTGCGGCTAAGTTGCTCTTGCGTTAAGCCGAAGAGGAAATAAGTTTGGTCCTTACTGCGATCGGTGGGACGTTTGAGCAGCCAGCGTCCGCGAGAGTCGTCGTACTCCACGCGAGCGTAGTGACCGGTGGCGACGCAATCGGCGCCAATCTGCTGGGCAACGACCAGCAGCTGATCAAACTTCAGGTGATTGTTGCACAGGCTGCACGGGATCGGCGTGCGTCCCGAGAGATACTCGGCGACGAACGGGCGCACTACGTCGCGCTCGAAACGCTCTTCATGATTGACCACGTAATACGGAATGCCGATGTGCTCGGCCACGCGGCGGGCGTCGTATACGTCGTCGAGCGAGCAGCAGCGTCCGGTTACCTGCTCGGGCATGCCCTCGTGTCCCGCAAGCCGGCGCTGGTTCCAGAGCTGCATGGTCAGGCCGATGACGTTGTATCCCTCGGCGCGCAGCATGGCCGCGACGGCGGAGGAATCGACTCCGCCCGACATGGCTACGGCGATGGTCTTGGGTTTCTTCATGCTAGTGGCTAATGGCTTGCTTTGTGTGCGTCGGCGACAATTCCCGCAACCTCGCGACCGTCTCCGGTACCAGCGCGAGCGCGATATCGATCTCTTCCGCCAGTGTTCTGCTTGCCCAGGCTGAAGCGAATGCTGGCTCGCGCCCGATCGGAGCGGAGTCCCATGGCAACGAGCACGTGGGACGGCTCAATCGCGCCCGACGAACACGCGGCTCCCGTGGAAACCGCCAGACCCTTGAGGTCAAGCGCGATCACCATCGACTCGCCCTCGATATGTTCGAAATAAATGTTCGATGTATTCGGCACGCGCGGCGCGGTATTGCCGTTGACGCCCGCTTCTTCGACCTGGGCGAGAATTCCCTGCTGCAATCGATCGCGCAACGCGGACATTTGTTTATCGTCGCCACGCTCGAAGCCTTGCTTGCCCAGTTCTGCGGCCTTGCCGAGAGCTACGATTCCTGGAACATTCTCCGTTCCGGCGCGGCGCGAGCGTTCATGCCGCCCACCATAGAACAGCGGCTGAAGGCGCGTTCCCTTGCGCACGTAAAGCGCGCCCACACCCTGCGGCGCGTGCATCTTGTGGCCCGAAATCGATAGCGCGTGGCAGCGAATGCGCTTCACATCAAGCGGAACCTTGCCGGCGGCCTGCACCGCGTCGGTATGAAAGTGAACGTCTGCTTCCGCAGCAATTGTTCCAATTTCTTCGACGGGCTGCAAGACTCCGGTTTCGTTGTTGGCCATCATGATCGAAATCAGCCTTGTGTTGGGCCGCAATTTGCGCCGCACATCATCGGGATCAACGAGGCCGCGGCCATCCACCTGCACATACGTGACCTCGCAACCGTTTTCCTCCAGATGCTTGCAGGTCATCAGTACGGCATGGTGCTCGACCCTCGAAGTAATGACGTGATCACCCGGGCCGGTCAATCCCGCAATCGCCAGGTTATCGCCTTCGGTGCCCCCGCTGGTGAACACGATTTCTGACGGCCTGCAACCCAGCAACGACGCCACCGAATCCCGCGCGCGTTCGACGGCAGCCCGAGTCTCCTGTCCATGGTGATGGATCGACGAGGCGTTGCCAAAGTGCTCGCCAAAGTATGGGCGCATGGCTTCGAGCACTTCCGGCAGAACCGGCGTGGTGGCGTTATTGTCGAGGTAAATGCGAGGCATGCCTCTACTATTCTACCTGCTTTTGTTGGGATGCTCCGGCGGAATCAGGTTCTACGGCGCGGCTGGAAGCCGCGCCCTTACAAGACGGAGGCCGCATCGCTCCGCGAGTGCCGGGCGATTAGCGTTTCTCCATCGGCACGTATTGGTTCGGGTACTCAGGCCCGAGGTATTCGGCGCGGGGACGAATCAGGCGGTTGTCGTCGAGTTGCTCGATGACGTGTGCCGCCCAGCCGCTGATGCGCGAGACAGCGAACACGGGCGTGAACAGATCTTCGTCGATACCCAGCACATGGTAAGTGGAAGCGGAGTAGAAATCCACGTTGGCGTTCAGTTTCTTTTCGGCTTTGACGAGCTTCTCGATTTTTTCCGACATCTCGTACCATTGGGGCTGACCGCTGGAACGGCCAAGATCCCGCGACATCACGCGCAGGTGCGTGGCTCGGGGATCTTCGGTGTGATACACGCGATGCCCGAAACCCGGGATTTTTTTCTTTTGCGCCAGCATGTTCCGAACGTAGTCGACAGGATCCGCCTTCTGATGGTCAATCGACTCGAGGATGCGGAAAACAGCTTCATTCGCTCCTCCATGCAGCGGGCCTTTCAGCGCGCCAATCGCCGATGTGATCGCGGAGTGCATGTCCGACAAGGTCGCGGCGGTCACGCGGGCGGCGAATGTAGACGCATTCAGTTCGTGGTCGGCATGCAGGATCAAGGCGATATCGAGCGCGCGCTCGGCCGTCGAAGACGGCTTGGTCCCATTCAACTGCAATAGGATATTGGCGGCGTGCGAGAGCGAGTGGTCTGAGTCAACGACGGGCTTGCCTTTGCGAATCCGATCATAGGCGGCGACGAGCATCGAGATTTGTGAAGTCAGCCGGATGGCTTTGCGGACATTGGCATCGTGATCGTTGTTCTTCTCGTCCGCATCGTAGAAGGCGAGCGCCGAAACCGCGGTGCGCAGTACATCCATAGGCAGCGCGGTCTTGGGCACGGTGCGCAGAAACTGGATGATCGCCGGGTCAAGGTGGCGCTCTCGCGCCAGACGCTCCTGCAGATCCTTCAGCTCGCCTGGTTTCGGCAAACCCCCAAACCAGAGCAGGTAGCATGTCTCTTCAAAATTGGAGTGGTCGGCCAGTTCATGAACGTCAACGCCGCGATAGGCAAGCACGCCGCGGTCGCCATCGATGTAACAAATGCTGGAGTTCGTGGCAACAATGCCTTCCAAACCTTTCGGGGCAGGAGTGCTGGTGACGCTCGACATAGTTTCTCGCTTTATTAAATTGATTCCCGTTGCTGGAGCCGCGCGAGGGGGTGCGCGGGGAATGCAACGTTCTTTTATACCCCAAACGAGGCGTACATTCCAGACGTGCGGATCACTTCGGTTGCGTAATGGGCGACGACGCATCGGCGAAAGTTCCATACCGCTCTGATGGGACTACGGCCCGCATCTTTGCCACGATCTTCTCTCGCAGCGTATAGTAAAGGGTTCATTTATAGCGCGCAGAGGAAGCTGTAGTCGCTCCTCAAATCCTACCGGAGGAATCCTGATGAAGCGGTTGTTTTCGATTTGCCTTGCCCTGTCCTTTCTCTTCACCACCGTGGCTTCGGCCGACGAGGGCATGTGGCTCTACAACGCAGCTCCCAAGGACAAGATCAAGGCCAAGTATGGTTTCGAGCTGACACAAGCGTGGCTGGACCATGTGAGGCTGTCTTCGGTGCGGTTTAACAATGGGGGATCCGGGTCGTTCGTTTCCGCCGACGGTTTGACCTTCACCAACCACCACGTGGGCGCGGCGTGCGTGCAGCAGCTTTCGAACGAGGGCCGCGACTACATCAAGACCGGCTTCTATGCCAAGACTCAGGCGGAAGAGGCCAAGTGCCCGAATCTCGAACTCAACGAACTGGTTGGGATCGAAGACGTAACGGATAAGGTGAATGCCCGTATCAAACCGGAAATGTCGGCCGCCGATGTGGGACAGGCGCAGCGCGCCTCCATGTCACAGATCGAGAAAGACTGCGCCACTTCGAGCGGGCTGCGCTGCGACGTGGTCACTTTCTACTCTGGGCAGGTTTATGACCTATATAAGTACAAGAAGTACACCGATGTCCGGCTGGTCTTTGCGCCGGAGTTTGATATCGCTTTTTTTGGTGGCGATCCCGACAACTTTACCTATCCGCGATACGATCTGGACATTACCTTCTTTCGAGTCTACGAAGATGGACACCCCGCGCACCTTGACAACTATTTGCGCTGGTCGCGCACGGGCGTGAAGAATGACGAGTTAATTTTCGTTTCCGGCCATCCTGGAAATACCAGCCGGCAGCAGACGCTGTCTCAATTGGAGTTCGCCCGCGACGTGAACTATCCTTCGGTGCTGGCTTTGCTGAAGCGCCGCATCGCCTTGCTGCAGGACTTCGGCAAGCACTCGGAAGAGAATGCCCGCATTGCGAAAGAAGACTTCTTCAGCCTGCAAAACGGGCAGAAGGCTATCACGGGATACGAGGCCGGCTTGATGGACAAATCGATCATGGACGCCAAAGCTGCCGACGAAGCGACGCTCCGGGCGGCGTACAAGGCGGACGCGAAGAATGCCGGCGCGGCCGATCCCTGGGATCAGATTGCGCAGGCCGAGAAGCTACAACACGAGATCTATCTCCAACTTAGCTACCTCGAGCGTCTGCGGGGATTTGCATCGGGCCTGCCGCAGGTTGCGCGCATTCTGGTACGTGCAGCGGAGGAGAAACCGAAGCCTAATGGCGATCGCCTGCGTGAGTTCCGCGATTCTGGGCTGCCGTCGCTGGAGCAGCAGTTGTTCTCTCCGGCGCCGGTCTACAAGAGTCTGGACACGGTTCTTTTGTCGGATTCGCTGGCCGACATGCAGGACGCGCTGGGAAAGGACAACGCCGACGTGCAGAAGGTCCTGAACGGCAAGACTCCCGCAGACGCAGCGAAAGACATGATTGCGGGAACCAAGCTGGATGATGTGGCTGTCCGCAAACAGCTCTATGAAGGCGGGCAGGCTGCGATCGCCGCCAGCAACGATCCGCTGATCTTAGCCATGCGCGCGATTGAGCCTGATGCCCTGGCTCTGCGCAAGGAATTTGACGATAAGATCGACTCCGTGGTGCGCCTCAATGGAACGCTGATTGCGAAAGCGCGCTTTGCCCAGAGCGGCTTCAGCCAGCCGCCCGATGCCACCTTCACTCTCCGGCTGAGTTATGGTGCGGTGAAAGGCTACAAAGAGAATGGGAAAGACATCCCTTACTTCACGATCATGGGCGGCGCCTACGAGCACGCGGCTGAGCACAACAACGAGCCTCCGTATAAATTGCCGGAAAGCTGGATGAGTGCGAAGCCGAAGCTGGATCTGAAGACCCCACTGAACTTCGTTTCGACTGCCGACATCATCGGCGGCAACTCCGGCTCGCCTACGGTTAACAAGCAGGGCGAAATAGTCGGCATCATTTTCGACGGCAATATTGAGTCGCTGTCGGCGAACTTTGCCTATAGCGAAGTTCAGAGCCGCGCTGTGTCCGTGGATTCGCGCGGAATTCAGGAAGCGCTGCGCAAGATCTACGGCGCAAACGCTTTGGCGGATGAACTCTCTGGGGCCAAAACAGACGCCGCGAAGGCGGGTAAATAAGAACACGCAGATATCACAGGCCTGCGCTTCGGCGCAGGCTTTTCTTTTGTCGAGCAGAGTCCCACGCGTGCTTTCACGGCTACTTAACGCTTGGCCGCGAGGGCCGTGCTATTATTTCCGCCGATTCCTGAAAGGAGATTGCGATGGGACAGCCCGTAGTTCATTTCGAAATCGGCTGCGGCGACAGCGCCAAGGCCGCAGACTTCTTCTCCCGCCTCTTCGGCTGGAATATGCAGGCCATGGGCCCAGCGACCATGATCAATACTGGCGCGGGCAGTGGCATTCATGGTCACATTACCGCCCTTGGACATGAACCGAACCACTACACGACTTTCTACGTGCAGGTGGATGATGTGCAGAACTATTTGGACAAGGCCGGCAAACTGGGCGGTAAGACGCTGGTACCGCCGGTCGAGATTCCGACGGGAACCTTCGCCTGGCTTGCGGATCTGGACGGCAACACCATCGGATTGTGGAAACCGAAATAAGGCGCGTCGAAATAAATCAGATCGAAATGATAAAGATCACGCGGGCCAGATGCTCAGCGCTGTCTTGCTCAGAATCTGCTGCTGAAGCCTCTTCTCCAGCGGCAACGCGCAGAATTCATCAAGATTCTTCTTGATGTCCGGCACGCCGGGGCCTGGCCAGTCTGTGCCGAATAGAGTCTTGTGAGCGATCTCTTCGAGGCGTGGAAAGTACCTGAGCAAAGCCGTGGGCGGAATGCCGCTGATGTCGAGATAGACGTGGGGATGCCGGCGGATCAGAAAAAAAGCGGTTTGCATCCAGAGCGGACGACCACCGTGCGCCAGCAGGATTTTTAGTTTGGGAAAATCGACGGCGACGTCATCCACGTACATGGGATCGCCATATTTGTTTCGCGCCCCAGGAAAGATGGACGTTCCCGTGTGAAACATTACCGGCACCCCGTTGGCCTCTGCGGCGCGATAAATGATTTCCAGTTCCTTGACGCCGTTCAGATAGTCGTTGGGAAAAAGAAGCTGGTGCGGCGGATGAATCTTGATCATGCGGATTCCAAGCCGCAGAATCTGCTCCATATCGGCCAGGACGTTCGTGGTGTGCCGGGGATGCAGGCTGCCGCACGAAAGCAAGCGCTTAGGATCTTCCTTAACGTAGTCGGCAACAAACTGATTTACACCGTTGGTGAAACCAATCACCTCGGGCGCCACGTAGTTGATGAGCACCCCGCGGTCAATGCCACACTCGTCGAGATATTTCAGGAAAGCCTTGGGTGAACGGCAGAACTCCGCAATCTGCTCGAAGTTCGCCCGCTTCTTTTTCATCAACTCCAGCGCGAGGGGCTTGAACATCTCCATCGGCTGTATGTGGATGTGGCAGTCGGTAATCATTCAGTTGCTCGCCGCCGCCAGCACGGCGCGTTTGGTGAACACCCTAATCATCTCGCGACGGTACTCCGGTGTGAGCGCCGATGTGGTCAGAGGCTTGGCGGTGCGGGCGGCCACGTCACCGGCCGCTTCCGCCAAGGCCTCGTCAACGATCCTTCCGATCAGCATTTCCCCAGCCCGCTGCACGAGGATGGGCGCGGGATTCACCGCCGTCATCGCAACGCGTGCATCGGACACGTGTCCGTTTGAACGCTTCATCACGACTGCGACCCCAGCCAACGGATAATCGATGGATCCGCGAACCCGCAGCTTGCGATAGACGCCGCGATAATCCGCCGACTCCGCGGGCAGAAACACGCGCGTGACCAGTTCGTTCGGCTGTAACTTGCGATAATGTTCTCCGTCTCCGGTGTAGAACTCTTGCAAGGGAACGCGCCGCGAACCGTCTTGGCCTGCAATCTCGACTTCCGCATTCAAACAAAGTAACGCCGGCGGCGTATCCGCAGAAAACGCTGCCCAGCATTTCGTTCCACCGGGAGCGACGTGGCAAAGATCGCCGTCCTTCTTAATGCAGAACCCGCACCCCTTGCGCCACGTCAACGACTGGTTGTACCACAGGCAGCGCGTGTCGAGGCAGATGTTACCACCGAGGGTGCCCATGTTGCGCAGCACCGGCGATGCCACGGTCAACGCCGCTTCGGTGAGTACGGGGAAATGCTGCCGCAGATATTGCGATCGTTCGATTGCGCTAAGCGCGGTGAGCGTTCCGATCTCGACCGCTCCGCCGGCTTGAGGCCGGATTCCGCGCAACTCGGCGATGCCTCGCAGATCGAGCACGTACTCCGGCTCAAATAGTTTTTGCCGCATCGATGGAATCAGGTCAGTGCCGCCGGCGAGCACGCGGATATTACTTGAATGTTTAGAAAGGAAGGCAACGGCTTCGTCGACCGCGCGTGGCCTGAGCAGCCGGAATTGTGGAAGGCTCAATCCGCACCTCCCGCCGAGGCTGGCGCATCGCGGCGAGCCGGATCTAGCGCATGGCGCTCCGGTCCTTTGCCCTTGAAGCAAAGTGATCCGCCATGCTCGCGAAAGCGCGCCGGCGCCGTTGGGTCCACCCCTTCGGTCAGGTTCAGAACTTTGTCATGCCTCTTCGCTCGCAACGCCGCCAACACGCGCTCCGGCGTGAATGGAGACTCATGCAAACGCACGCCCACTGCATCGAAAATCGCATTCGAAATTGCCGGGATCGTCGCCGCCAGCGATCCCTCGCTGCATTCCTTGGCGCCGAACGGTCCTTCGGGATCGATGCTCTCGACGATGATAGGCTCCACTTCGGGTGACTCGACCGATGACGGACTGCGGTATTCGAGCATTCCGGCATTCATCAGCATGCCGTCTTTCCAGACCATTTCCTCCGTGAGCGCCTGCCCCATGCCCATCCAGACGGAGCCGATAATCTGACCTTCCACGGAGACCGGGTTCAGCGCGCGTCCGCAATCGTGCGCCGCCCATACTTTGTGTACCGTCACCTCGCCCGTGTCTTCGTCCACGCTGACTTCGGCAACTTGGGCCGAATAAGAATAGGCCGGCGACGGCCCGACGCCTCCACCTTTGTGTTTGCCCCCGCGTGCTTCTGGCGGAGGCGCGTAGGAACCCGTGCCGGTGAGCGCTCCGTGAAAGTCGATGGCTGCAACCACGGCTTCCTCGAAGGTCATCCACTCCTTGGGGCCCTCTTCTTTGCGCTTCTGCTGCAGAGAGCCGCGCAGAATCTGCCCTTCCACGCGCCCGCTGACCGAAGCTCGAGCTTGCGTCGTTTCGACTTCTTCCGCCTGATCCTTCTTCACGGCGGGCGGCGCGCTTCCCTTCTTGACGACAAGGTCATCGCGAAAGACAAGTTCTTCTGCTGCGCAATTCATCTTCTTCGCCGCGGCCGCAGCAATCCTCTTTTTCACATCTTCCGCCGCACGAAGCGTCGCGTTGCCCGCCATGAAGGTGACGCGGCTGGAATACGATCCGATATCGATGGGTGTGAGATCCGTGTCGGCGGCGATTACTCTCACGCGGGCCAGCGAACATCCCAGCACTTCGGCGGCGACCTGCGCAGTCATCGTGTCTGATCCCTGGCCGATTTCGGACGCACCGGTATAGACGACGACTCCTCCGTCGCGATCGATTTTGATGTTGACGGTGGAATGTGGCATGTCGGAACGGATGATCGAATTCGCCGCGCCACTCACGTAGTGACTGCAGGCGATGCCCAGGCCGCGCCCCTTGGGCAGTTTGCCCTTCCGCTGCTTCCAGCCCGAGCGTTCAACCGTCTTCTCGATGCACTCTGGCAGTCCATAGCTTTGCACGCGGAGGCCGTTTACGGTGATGCACGGTGGCTTAAGCAGATTGCGCTGCCGAATTTCCGCCGGATCCATCCCAATCCTGGCCGCCAGTTCGTCAAGTTGCGATTCGAAAGCGAAGCGCACATTGACGGTTCCATGGCCGCGCATCGCGCCGCAGGCGGGCTTGTTCGTGAGCACGCGATAACCGTCATACTGAATGTGTGGTATGTCGTAGAGAGCGCCCAGTAGCGCTCCGGAATAAAGAATCGTCACCACGCCGTAGGAGCAATACGCGCCGCCATCCTGCACCACGCGCGCCTTCACAACGGTAATGCGGCCGTCGTTCTTGATTCCGGTTTTTAGATCGATGATAGTGCGCGGACGCCCGCGATGCGCCCAGAAAACCTCTTCACGTGAATACGTAATCTTCACCGGAGCCTGGGCTTTGCGGGCCGCGACGGCGGCAATGATCTCCAGCGGAATGACTTCGCTTTTGCCCCCGAATCCGCCGCCCACTAGTGGCTTGATCACGCGGATCTGCGCCATCGGCATTTCCAGCACCAGCGACAACTTATGCTGCAAGTAATACGGAACCTGCGTGGAGGACCATACCGTCAGCCGCCCGAGCTTGCCAGTGTGCGGATCGAGTTCAAACGACGCCAGCGTGGAATGCGGCTCCATGGCAGCGTGGGTCACTTCATTCGCAATGAAACACGCGTCGGCTACGTGATCCGCCTCGGCAAAACCCTTGTCGGGGTCGCCGAACGCGTGGTGATAATCCTTCTCCAGATTACCCGGCTTGTTGTCGTGAATCAGATCGGTCTGTGCCTTCATCGACTCTTCGGGATCGAAGTAGGCAGGCAGAACTTCGTACTCTACGTCGATGAGTTCGAGCGCTTTCTCGGCAATGGCTTCTGAAATCGCGGCCACGCACGCCACGTTGTCTCCGACGTAACGTACTTTGTCGAGCGCAAGCGCGTGCTCATCGTGGCCGACGGGAAGAATGCCGTAAGGATTGGGCGCGTCATTGCCGATTACCACGGCGACAACACCGTCGAGCTTCTCGGCGCGGCTGGTATCGATGCTTTTGATGCGCGCATGCGGATACGGCGAGTGCAGAATCTTGCCGATCAACATTCCGGGTACGGTGAGATCATCAGTGTATTTACCGGCGCCGGTGGTCTTTTCCGCCGCGTCGACCATGGCGGTGGGCTTGCCGATGATGGAGAAATTATCCATTGTCACTCTGACCACTCTGGTCATCCGATCGAAGCGAGGAATCTGCTTCCTGCTGGCAGCTATCCGTTGGCAGTTCCCTGCTGTTCCGCAGCAATCGCCGACCGGATCGCAGCATACATCTGGCTGTAGCCCGTGCAGCGGCACAGATTGCTGCTCAACGCGGAACGAACCTCGGCTTCCGACGGATCAGGATTTTCAGCCATCAGCGACTTCACCGTCATAATGAATCCGGGAGTGCAAAAGCCGCACTGCGCCCCGCCCCAGTCGCCATATGCTTTTTGAATCGCCGCCAGACTGCCGTGCTCGCTCACGCCCTCGACCGTCGTGACCTCCTGCCCCTGGCAACTCGCGGCCAACAGCGTACAGGACATCATGGCAACGCCATCCACCAGCACCGTACACGCCCCACACGACGACTCATCGCAGCCGCGCTTCGAGCCGGTGAGCCCCAAGTCTTGTCGCAGCACGTCGAGCAGGAGCGCGCTTGGCTCGATTGCAAGCTCGTGCGTGCGTCCGTTAACTTTAAGTTCGACGAGTTCTTTTTTCATTCTGAGCCGCTAGTACACTGGCACTTTCCTGT
>CAWKNF010000029.1:0-248319 GCA_963850805.1 uncultured Acidobacteriaceae bacterium
CCCTGGGTAATCCTCCGTTTTCCCTTTCTGCCCAAGGAGCCGGAGCGCTCGGAACCGGACCGGGTTTCATCAACCCCTACGCGTCGGCAAACACGGTTGCGGTGGGTGGCTTTCCAACAGGTAGCCTTGCCAATCCATTTCCGTTCACTCCTCCTACGTCGGGGGCCTCTGTTCCGGCAAGTGCCTGGCTTGCATTTGAGCCCCTCGGCTTCAACGTGAATACCGAGGATCCTCGGATGACGGCTCCGCGGTCTACGAACTATAACTTGAACATCCAGTATCAAGTTACAAAATCGACGGTTGCCACGATCGGCTACGTGGGAAATGTGACGCGGCATCTCGAAGGAGCCTACAACCTCAATCCCGCGGGCATAGCGCCAGGAACGAATCAGGCGGCGGTTAACATGGGATGTACCAGTGATTTCTTTCTGGCGGACTGCACCGGAGGCGCCACATTCCCGTTAGGGGCAGCGACGAATGTCATAGGCCAACCTGGTGTCCAGGTTACGGACTTCAGCTCCAACTACAACTCCCTGCAAGCAACGATCACCAGGCACTTCAGCAACGGACTGTCGTTCCAGGCCGCCTACACGGTCTCGCTACTTTGACTACACCTCGAGCCTGGAAAACAGCTCGTTCGATGGTCCTGGACTCAATAACTACAGCATTGCGGGCAATTACGGACCTTCCGCCAACGACGCACCGCAGAGGTTAGTGGTCAACTACGTCTACACGCTACCTTTTTACAAGCTGGGTCACCATTGGAAGCGGCTGACGGATGACTGGCGGCTTTCTGGAATTACGACATTCCAGCATGGCTTCCCGGTACAGGTCTTTAGCCTTGGCTATAACGACTTGCAGTGGTCCTACCCAGACGCGTATTACGCGCCTCCGGATAAGGCTGAGCTGACCGGTACACCCATCGGCGTCAACCACAACCCGAGGAACAACACGATTGGGGGTCTGCAAAACTACTGGATCAACCCAGCAGCTTTCACGATTCCTAACAACGGCACCATTGGCAATTCCAATCGGAACCCGTTCTATGGACCGGGGCTGAATTACTGGGACATGGCCCTGTCCAAGGACGTTCACTTTACCGAGACCAAGTTCCTCGAAATGCGGCTTGAAACCTTTGACACCTTCAACCACGCGAACTTCGCCTCACCAGACGCTTTTGTTGGCGACCCAAACTTTGGGCGCATACTGGGCGCTGCTCAGATCTCCACCAACGGCGACGGTCGGGTGGTACAACTAGCCGGGAAGATTTATTTCTAGTTGACCGAAGTTGAAAGCAGAGAGGAGCATCTCGAAAGGGATGCTCCTTAATTTTTGCGCACCGGCGCCTTTCGACCACGGTTCAAGGGAGAACGGCTTACTTATTATCGACGGTCCGTCTCAAGGCGAGACGGGGTTCCATGAGCGTAGCATCTCTACGTAAATCCATATAAATTGGCGATTCATCTTCCAATTCAAAGAGCAGCCTGGGCAATCATGGTTACAATTCATTGAAAACAATGACTGTTAGCTCAGAATGCTTTGGCGTGTGAGTTGCTGGGTACTTAAGTTCGGAGATTCTGCGCCAAACCCGATCCGAAGCTACAGAAGACAGGTACCGCTTACGACTTTCAAGGTAAGAAAAATTCTTATGAGAACATTTCCGAAAGGAAGGTTTACGATGCCGAATCTAATCCCCTGCCGCCCGGGAGTACGAATTGCCCTGCTGGCGTTGGTTACCCTATCAGCACTGCTTATTTCCTCTGTCGCATTCGCCCAAACCTCGGTTTCGACCGGCAGTATCTCGGGGATAGTGACCGACGCGTCGGGGGCGGTTTTGCCAAATGCAAAGGTCACGATCACAGGACCTACAGGGCAGACGCTGCACACGACCAGTGCTGGGAATGGATCATATTCCGTCGGAGCACTGATCCCGGGTGCATACCAGGTGCGGGTCGAGGCTAAGGGCTTCAAGACGGCTCAGTTGGGTGTGGACGTTAAAGTGGACAACGCAGCTACCGGGAACGTGAAACTCGAAATCGGCCAAGAGAGCACTGTGGTTGAAGTGACGGCGAGCGAGGTTCAGGTCAATACCGAACAGGCGACGGTGCAGGGTGTCTTGACAGCCGCGCAGATCGAAAACTTGCCTGTCAACGGGCGGAACTTCCTAGACCTGGCGCAGCTCGAACCCGGAGTTCAGATTCAGGATGGTCAAAATTTCGATCCGACCAAGGCGGGCTACTCCTCTATCTCGTTCGGCGGCCGTTACGGCCGGACGGCTCGCATTGAAGTTGACGGCGTTGACGTCTCGGACGAAACGGTTGGGACCACGACGACCGACATTCCTGCCAGTGGTATTCAGGAATTCCAGATCGGTCAGGCGAGTTTGGATATGTCGACCGAGCTGACCTCTTCGGGATCTGTGAATGTGACCACAAAGTCAGGAAGCAACGCAGTCCACGGCGAAGCTTTTGGGCAATTTCGCGACTATCGCGTCGGGGCTGCGGAACTGCCTGGAGGAACCGATCCGTACTCGCAGCGCAGCCAGTACGGCGGCGATTTGGGCGGACCGATCATCAAGAACAAAGCGTTCTTTTTCCTCGACGGCGAACGGACCGCGCAGAATACGCAAGCTTCGGTGCCTATTTCCGCTCCGTTCCAGGCATATTCGGGAAATTTCACCGACCCATTCCGCGAGGATAACCTGCTCGGCCGGTTGGACTATCAGCTGACCAAGAGCGCGCGCCTCTTTTACCGCTTCTCTTATTTCAAGAATTTGCTGGGCGCGACCTTCGGCTTCGGCTATTCCGTCTATGACAACAAAGACATCACTCGCAATGATGTGGTTGGAGTGGATTTCAACACTGGCGCCTTTACCCATTCGATCCGGTTCTCGTATCTTAAGTTCCAGAATCAGATCGTGGATGCGACGACAGGTAACGCCTCTCTCCCCTTCGACGATCTGGGCGCTGAAATCTTCATGGGAGCTACCGGCCTAGTCGCCGGGCCGAATCTCTTGGCCCCGCAGAGCACACCGCAGAGCGATCATGAGATCAAATACGATGGCAGCCGGGTCGTGGGCAAGCACATCATTCGCTACGGAGCCACGTTCAATCACCTTCAGGGCGGCGGCTTCGCCTCATTCTTTAAGAATGGACCCCAGGTCATTTCCCAGGTCACCACAGCGGACATTGCAGCGGCTGCGACCGGGCCTTTCCCCGGCGGTTCGGCTAATCCGTTGAATTACCCAGCCGACGGCGGCTACACCCTGGGCAATGGTTTGGGATTCTCCACTTCTAAGGCGGCGCTTGGGTTCCCTGCCGGCGGCTTGGGGCCCGACAACCGCGTGCTTTTGTATTTCGGGGAGTCCTGGAAGATCAAGTCGAACTTCGCCCTAACTTATGGATTACGGTGGGAGCGCGATACAGGCCGCACCGACAGCCAGTACCCGGCGATTCCTGGACTCAGTGCCCTGATTCCCGGGCTAGGCAATCCAGTGAACCAGCCTAACAAGAACTTTGGCCCGAACCTGGGTTTTGCCTGGGATCCGATGAAGAACGGCAAGACTTCAATCCGCGGCGGAATCGGCTTGTTCTGGGAGAACGCCATCTGGAACAACGTGCTCTTTGACGGTCCATTCCGGGAGGCCACAGGCGCCTTCGCGCAGTTCCCCTCACCGTGTGCGGCTGCGGGTTCACCCGCCACCCTACAAACTTCGACCGGCCCCATCACGCCGACTGCGGCGGTTTGCGGTACGTCGGCGGGGTTCCCGCTCATTGGGAACGCGGTGCCAGCGGTCGTAGCTCTTGCGCGTCAATATCAGGCGGCTTCGCCCCTGGACGTGCAGCAGCCGAATCCGGCCTATGCACAACAGTACCTCACTGATTGCGTCGGCGGTACCAACTGCTTCTTCGCGCCTGGTACCAACATGTTCAATCCTGACTACCGATCACCACGTTCGGTCGTGATGAACTTTGGCATCCAACGCGAACTTCGTCCCGGCATGGTGTTGAGCGTGGACTTCATTCGCAACGTTCAAACCCATTTCCTACTGGGAGTGGATCAGAATCACTCCGGCGACACTCGCTTTTTCAACGTAGCTGGGGCCAACGCCGCGATCGCGACGGTTATTGCCAACTGCGGAGGCGGAGTCACCACGGTTGCCGGCACTTATACAACTCCGTGCGCACTTGATCCGGCAAACGGAACAAACGATGGCGGAACGTACGTGCCTCGGGCTGCCAACATGGCCGATTACGCGGGGCTAGGCCTAGGCTCTTCCGCTGACATGGGCGGCAACAGTTGCCTGGCTGCAGTTGGTCACCCCTGCGCATTCGGCGGCATCAACCCGATCGCGCCGCCCCTTACTTTCCTTTCGCCGGTCGGTCGTTCGGTTTACGACGGATTGCAGGCGAAGTGGGTCGACAATGTAAAAGGCCCATTCCGGGGCGCCAAAGACTTGAATTTCCAAGTCTCCTACGCCCTCTCCAAGTTTGATAATTCGGGCGGAGGCGTAGGTCCCGGTGCCACGGTGACTGCGGCAGCCGCGGATCAGGACTTCATCGTTCCCGCGCTGGACAATGCCAATGTGAATCGCTATTTCGGACCGTCCACGCTGGACCGTACCCAGCAGCTATCGTTTGGCGGTTTCGTGGATTTGCGAGGCGGCTTCCAGATTGGCGTGATGTCTCACTTCTACAGCCCGCTTTCAATCACCGCTACGGTCCCGAATACAGGGCTTGGCGCCGGTGAAATCTTCCGCACCGACTTCACGGGCAGCGGTGTCACGCAGAATCCCCTTCCGGGAACCCACGTCGGCAGCTTTGATCGAGGCATCAACGCCGGCAACATCAACTCAGCCATCACCAACTTCAACAATCAAGTTCTCGCGGGAACTCCAACGCCTGCGGGCAACGTGCTGATTCAGAACGGCCTGATGGCGCAGGCAGATTTGGTGGCTCTGGGAGGTACGTATAGCGGCGGGGTTCCGCTGGCTTTGGCGCCTTCCGACCAAGTTAACTATCCCTGGCTGAAGGCCTTCGACGCAACCATCGCCTGGAGCCACAGCTTCTTCGATGGTAAATTCTCGATTAAACCTTCGGTAGGCTTCTACAACCTTCCGAACTTCGCCAATTTCAATCTTCCGACGAGCATGATGTCAGGGCTGCTGACCGGTTCAACTGGCAGCATCAATGGCACCAACTATGCGGGGCAACTCGTAAACCGGGTTGGCGTAGGCACCGGCGTCTATACGCTGGGCTCGCCGCGTGAAACGGAGTTCAGCCTGAAGATTATTTTCTAGCCGCACTTCGCTTAAGAGTACTTAAAACACCAGCGCCGCAATGGGCTGGTGTTTTTCTTGGTCGGGAAGATTGTGCTTTGGTTGAATCGCGCCAACGAAAGCTGGCGACGACATACCAGCCCCTACGGCGTTATCTGACTCCGCAGATGCTTGGATAGTCTTTCGATCTGCTTCAGTTTTTCGCTCATGTCCTTGGGCAGCATGCCGCTCTGGATTCTCAAAACATCCGCAGGGATGGTTTGGGCAAGTTTGGCCAGTTGGTCTGCATCCTGGCGGAGCTTGGCCAGGTCAAGTTGAAGGTGAGGCTGGGTCGGAGGGGGGATGTCCTTTTCCACCTGGGCTTGCGCCTGTTCGCCCTGGCGCACTCCGGGTACTCTCGGATCCTGCGCCAGCAGTGGAGACGCTGCAAATAGGACAAAGGGAAGAGCGAAGGCGAGAAGCTTCACGGCGAACCTCCTACCGGAAGAAACATTTTCTCCGCTCATTGTATCTCCAAGGTATCTCCAGGAACGTGCGCTGCATTCCCTTGATTGGACTTAATCCTGGCAGAGGCGATCTTAAGCCCTGCTCTTTGTGCAACGCCATCACACCCTTTCTTTCCCAGCCCTATTTCCCGAACATGGGGTAGTGGCTGGCGGCGCCCATGAAGAACAGCATCACCACTGACAAGAAAGCGTTGGCACGGCTGGCCAGGAACGCTTGGCGGGCCATGGCTTTTGCCTTATCAGGCATCGGAGTGCCATTAGTCGCGTTGTCGCGCGTCCATTGAATGAGGCGCTTCTGGATGCGCCATATCACTCCCCAGACGTTGAGCAGCATTACCCAGCCAATGCCGCCGCCGATGCCGATCGAAAGCAGGCGATTGCTTTCCCAGCCGTGGCTGTTCAGGCTCAGGAAGAGCCAGGCTGCGACGGCGACCACCACCGCGTAGACCACGCCGACGAACGCGCCTGTATCGAAGATTCCTTTGCCCGGGATGAGGCAGGCGCAGAGCACTCCCCAGACGATTGTCCAGATCAGAAAAAAGCTGCCCATCGCAGTGCCGCTGGAGCCGCCTCCGTTGTGCGCGTCGGCGGCGACGATGTTTCCCCAATAGATCAAGCCGGCGAGAACCGTGAGCGCCGCCGACATACGGAACCACCATAGAGCGCGCGTCATGAGCGCGGGCATGACTTTGCCCTTGGTGGTGGCGTCGAGTTCTTTCATCAGAGGGACGTTCACCAGGTTAAAGAAATAAAGCAGGCCGATCCACGTGATGCCAGCGAGGAAGTGGATCCAGCGCACCAGCATCAGAAAGTTGGTATTGAAGTCCTGAGGGAAATTGATTTGGGGTGTGAGGAAAGTTGCGAGAGCGGCGCTGGCCATGATGCCTCCTAAAATTTCGCACAAGGGCAGAATTGCCCACGCCGGGATTGTACACAACGGTCAAGATGATGAGGGAAAGCTTAAACACTGTGCAAGAAAAAGTTGAGTCTTCCACAAATTCCGGGTTGAAAAGCGCGAGGGGACACCGTATCGTGATCACAGCTACCTGCTGAGCGGCGCGGCCTTGAAAAACCGGGTTGTGAGGAGACAGGTTGTCCCCCCGTGTTCCTTCGGGCGGGAAGTCCGAGGAACACGCTGTTGATTTGAGCTTGCCCTGGAGCGTCTGCGGACGGGGCGAGTTGGTGTGTTGCAAGTCGAGAGCTAAGGAGATCGGCTATGGAAAGCAGCAAGCCGGCGCAGAACATCCAGGATTCCTTCCTGAACACGGCCCGCAAGGAGCGATTGAGCATCACGATTTATCTGCTGAGCGGAGTGAAGTTGACGGGCCGGATTCGTTCCTTCGACAAATATTCCGTGGTGCTGGAGGCCAACGGGCAGGAGCAATTGATCTTCAAGCACGCCATCTCGACCGTGGTGATGGGCCGAACCGTGTCGCATGGCGCGCATTTGGCGCATCCGGAGGCCGCCAAGGCCGCAACTGCGCCTAGCGCGGCGGCATCGTCATCTTCGACATCGACAACGGCGCCAGTGGCGGCCTCGGCGGCGAGCGCATCCGGTAGTGAAGGGTAAGGCGTTTTCGGCTTGCGCAGTTCTCATTCCAAGAAGACCCGCGATCGCGCGTCCGCAGATGGACGTGTGCCTCTCGGCGCGGAAAATGCGCGTCCGGAGGACTTGCAGGAACGTGCATTTCTGGTAGGGATTGACGTGCGCACGCGCGGGCGCAGCGCGAAGGGCACGGTTACCGCACAGGCGCAAGCGGCGCGCGATGCGGCGTCCGCTGCGCCAGCGGCGGGCGGAAAGGCTGCGCCGGGCTCCGGACCAGGCTCTGCGAAGCCGGGCAGCAATAAGCCGAGCATCCCGGAGTTTGATGCGGATGAGTCGCTGGCCGAATTGCGCACCCTGGCGGAGAGCGCGGGCGCAAAAGTTGTGGGAGAAATTCTGCAGCGGCGCGACCGGCCCGATCCCGCAACTTTAATCGGCGCAGGCAAGCTCGAGGAAATTGCCGGCGCAGCTGCGTCGGTGAATGCCGACCTTCTTCTCTTCGATCACGATCTGACAGCCTCGCAACAGCGCAATATTGAAAAAATAGTTCACCGGACGGTGATCGACCGCACCCAGCTTATTCTCGATATTTTTGCGCGGCACGCGCGCACGCGGGAAGGCCAGTTGCAGGTGGAGTTGGCGCAGTTGCAATACCTGCTGCCGCGGCTTGCCGGTCGCGGCGTCGAGATGTCGCAACTCGGCGGCGGCATTGGCACGCGCGGTCCGGGTGAAACGCAGCTTGAAACTGACCGGAGGAAGATCGCCCGGCGCGTCCGGCACGTGGAGCAGCAACTGGAGAATGTGCGCCGCACCCGGGCGCAGCAGCGGCAGCGGCGGGAATCGGCTCCCGTGGCGGCCGTGGCGCTGGTGGGATATACGAATGCGGGCAAGTCGACTTTGTTCAACGCGCTGACCCGGGCCGCGGTGCTGGCTTCGCCGCGCATGTTCGCCACACTCGATCCGACGATTCGCGCAGTGGTGCTGCCTTCGAAGCGCAAGATTTTGATGTCAGATACGGTGGGATTCATTCGCAGCTTGCCGCACACGCTGGTCTCGGCGTTTCGGGCCACGCTGGAAGAGGTGCAGCGGGCGTCGTTGATTGTGCATGTTTCCGACGCCAGCAGCCGGCTCTCGGCGGAACAGGATGCGCAGGTGGAGATTGTTTTGAAAGAGCTGGAGGCGGAGAAGAAACCACGGTTGCGGGTGATGAATAAAGTGGATCTGCTGGACGTGGAAGTGGCAGAGAGCTTGGTGAACGGAGCGCCGCCCGATGCGAAGACGGTGTATGTGTCGGCAAAGGAAGGCACCGGGCTGGACCGGCTGCTGGCGCGCATCGACGCCATGATCGAGGAAGATCCGGTCAGCCGCGTGCATCTGCGAGTGCCGCAGAAAGAAGGGAAGACGCTGGCTATGCTGGAAGCTAAGGCGCGGATTTATTCGCGGGCGTACAAGGATGGGGCGGTGGAATTGGAAGTGGAAGCGCCGGAATCAGTGGTTAGATGGGTGCGGGATTTCGTGGTGAAGTAAACTTGGCGGCTTGCATTGGAAAGGCCCAACTCGTCCTGCGGCGCTTGGTTAATGGGTAGCCTTTCCACCAGGGAGCGGATCATGTTTGCACATCGGCGAATTGCCGGCATCTTCACGGTTGCAATCTTTTTCTCGGCGTCCACGCTTTTTGCCAGTGACACCATTCTGATTCACGGGCACATCTACACTGGCAACCCCAAGGCTCTCTGGGCGCAGGCGCTGGCCGTCACCGGTACTCGCATTGATGCCGTTGGGACCGACGCTGAAATCCTGAGCCGGCGTGCAGCCAATACACAAGTGATCGATCTTCAGGGGCAGACGGTGGTCCCGGGATTTTCCGACGATCACACCCACATGTGGCAGGGCGCGCTCGCGCTTCACGGTCTCAATCTTTCGGTTCCCGAATCGAGCATCACTCCGGAAGACGATCCTGATGTTCTGGTCAAACAGCTGAAGGCTTATGCCGCGAGCCATCCCAAAGATAAGGTCCTATTTGCCCGGGCTGACTTCAGCACGGAGCCGCCATCGATGCCCAGTCATGGATTGTTGGATCGTGCGGTCGCAGACCGGCCTGTCGTTGTCCATAACTCGTCTGAACATGCGCTCTGGGTGAACGCCAAGGCCCTGGCCTTAGCCGGAATCACGGACCAGCCCGTGGCTGATCCTTTAGAGGAGAACTACATCGTGCGCGACGCCAGCGGGCATCCCACAGGGATGCTGATGGAAGCGGCGATGCAGGTGATGGAGCGCGCCCTGGCGAACCAGTTGTCGCAAGACGAAAAGCTAGCCATGCTGCGGGACGCCTCGCTCTATCTCAATCGCTACGGCGTGACTAGCATCACCAACGCCAGCGGAAGTCTGGCCGAGACGGAACTCTATGCTGCCTTGCAGGCCCGTGGCCAGCTAACGGTCCGCGTCAAGACGGCGTTCGGCGCAATCGGGGTGAGGCATCGTTTGACTCCGGAATTCTTAGCCGACCTGGATAAAGCGCGCACCCTGTACCACGACGATTGGGTTTCGGCGAACCTGGTCAAGTTTTTTGCCGATGGAGGCACCGGCGCGATCCCCCCTTTGATGTATGAACCTGCGGAGTACAAAAAGCTGGTCCTCGAATTGGACAAACGCGGCTACCAGATCATGACCCACACCTACCGTCCTGACACGTCGCGGATGGTGGTCGATACCTACGAAGAGGTAGAGAAAATCAACGGATCGCGCGACCGGCGACTGCGTGTGGAGCACGCCGACTTTGTTTCAGCGCGTGACATCCCGAGGCTGGGTAGACTGTCTCTGGTTGCGAGTATGCAACCCGCGTTTTGCTGCGACGTGGAGGGCACGAACTACGATCCGCACGAGCACGCCACTACCGACCGCTGGCAGAGTATGGAAAAAAGCGGAGTCACACTCGCCTTCGGCAGCGACTGGCCGTGTAGTTGGCCCCCAGATCCGTTGATCGCCATCCAGGAAGCGATGACCCGCACGATTTGGCGTCCGGGCAATGGTCGTAAGGACTTTCCTGGCGGAACTTTCGATGGAGCAGGCCAAGGCGGAACGGTCCCGACCAAGGACTCGTATGTTCCCGAGGAACGGCTTACCGTGGAACAAGCACTGAATGCGTACACCCAGGGTTCGTCCTACGCAAGATTCTCTGATGATCGGATTGGAATGCTCGAGGTAGGGAAGGAAGCTGATCTCGCGGTCCTTTCGCAAGATATTTTCTCGATGAAGCCGGAAGAGATTGCGAAGGCGAGAGTAGTGATGACGATGGTCGGCGGGAAAGTCGTCTTCACGGAAGGGAAATAATTGCGGCACAAATTAAATGGGCCGGCAACCAAGAAGCGGTGACATTCCTTGGCTATCGGCCCATTCGATCCTGAATTGGATCGGAGGTGATACTTCAATGCTAATCCTCTTTACCAGGATGTCAAGGGCTAGTTGCAGATTTCTGTGATGGCTGGTCGAATCCGGCTGACAGGCGGATTTGGCCCGTTTTGAGACCTTTCGGGCTACCTAGGCAGACCTCAATCCCGTAGTCCCGTGGAAACAAACGCGCCTCGCTGTGCTCGACTGGACGGGCAAGGCCCCCGTCCCCACACTTGTTCTCGCGTGCCCCAACATCCTTCGCCACTCATGTTTTTCACGCGCTCTTTGCGTTGACATAAACTCCTGCGGACGTTAGACTTAACAGTTTTCATAGCCCTCATTTTCCTGTATAGCCGCATTCAATGGATGAAACGCTACGACAACTAGGCGAATTACTGCTCGGAGCGGTGCCGACGGTAATTCTGCTGGCGTTGCTCTACGCGCTCTACACGACAATTGTGCACAAGCCTTTGCGGCGCGTGCTGGAGGAGCGGCGCAGTAAGACGGAGGGTGCGGTCGAGAAGTCGCGTGCCGACATCGCAGCGGCGGAGGCGCGCACGTCCGAATACGAGCAGCGGTTGCGTGAGGCGCGGGCGACCGTGTTCCGCGCGCAGGAGGGCCGGCGCAAGGCAGCGCTGGATGCGCGGACCGCAGCGTTGAACGAAGCTCGCAACCAAGGCCAAGCCCAGGTGCAGGCCGCGAAGGCTGATCTCCAGAAGGATCGCGAGGCGGCGCAGACCGGTTTGCAGGCCGAGGCGCAGACGCTGGCGGCGGAGATTATACGGCGCGTGCTCGAGCCGGCCGGAGCTGGACGCTGATGGCGAAAGTCACGATGCCGCTGGGCTCGATATCGAGCGAGATGACTTCGAAAAAGATGCTTTTCCCGGAAAAAATTGTCCGAAGGTGTTTGCTGGCGCTGCTCGTAGTGAGCTTTGCCGGAGGGCCGTTACGGGCGCAGCAGAAGTCTGCCGCTCCGAAGCAGGAGGAAGTCAGGCAGGCGCCGCAGCACCAGCCGGGTCTCGCGCGGCAACTGGCGCACGAAACGCGTGAAGCAGCAGGAGAAGAGAAAGACGAGACGGCGGAGTTTAAGCAATCGCCTTCCGTACTGATGATTGCGAAGTGGACCGGGATGAGCCTGCAGCATGCCTATTGGTTGAGTGTGCTGTCGAACTTTGTGGTGATCGCGGTTGTCATCGTGTGGGCGAGCCGCAAGTATTTGCCGGGAATCTTCAGCGCGCGGACGGCGGCGATCCAGAAGGCGATGCAGGAGGCGCAGAAGGCCAGCGAGGAAGCGCGGCGGAGGTTGGCGGAGATTGAATCGCGCCTGATGAAGCTGGATGTCGAGATTGGGATGATGCGCAATGCCGCGGAGAAAGACGCTGAGGCGGAGGAAGCGCGCATCCAGGCGGCAGCTCAAGAAGATGCACGGAAGATGGTGGAAGCGGCGCAGCAGGAAATTGCGGCGGCCGCCAAAGCGGCGCGGCGCGAGTTGACCGCTTATGCGGCCGATCTGGCCGTGGGGCTGGCGCAGAAGCAGATTCGCGTGGACGCTGCCACCGATCAGGCGCTGGTGCGGAATTTTGCCGGTGAGTTGGGCGTGTCTGAAGGTTCAGGGCCGGGAAAGGCTGGGCACTAGAGGATGGCTTCGGTCGCCAACATGTATGCTCGGGCTTTTGCCGATGTGGTGCTCAGCGCGCATCTCGACTCTGATCGTTCGATTGCGGAGTTGCGCACGGTCGCAAGTCTGCTCAACCAGAGTTCGGATCTGCGGCGAGTGTGGGAGAATCCCGCGGTTCCCGCCGAGCAGAAGCGGGGGGTGCTGGACGTAATTGTTGAGCGTGACGGAATATCCAAGCAGGTGAGAAATCTGGTCGCCGTCCTGATCGATCACCGGCGAGTTCATTTTCTGGAGCCCATCATCGTTCAACTGGAGAAAGAACTCGACGCGCGGCTGGGCTTCGCCGAGGCCGATATCACGAGCGCCCGCCCATTGGTTGATGCCGAGAAGCGCGAGTTCGAAGCGCAGGTCGGGAAGCTGACTGGCAAGAAAGTCCGCGCTCGGTATGGGCAGGATGCGTCGCTCCTGGGGGGCGCAGTGGTCCGCCTGGGTAGCACGATTTACGACGGTTCAGTAAAGGGGCAGTTGGAGAGATTGAAGGAAGCTATTAGCTCCTAGCTCCTAGCCTGAATCGCTAGTAGCTGGAAATTAGCAGCTAGAAGCTTAGGGTTATGAGCTGATTCTATGGCACAGATCAAGGCAGACGAGATTACGAAACTGATCCGCGAGCAGATCGAGAACTACGAATCGAAGATCTCCGTGGATGAGACTGGCACAGTAATCACGCTAGGCGATGGTATCGCGCGCGTGTACGGACTGGATAAAGTCATGGCCGGCGAACTTCTATCCTTTCCCCACGGCGTCGCAGGCATTGCCATGAACCTGGAAGAAGACCAGGTGGGCGTGGTGCTGCTCGGCGAATACACCGAGATCAAGGAAGGTGACGAAGTAAAGCGGACGGGCCGCATCATGAGTGTGCCGGTGGGCGACGCCATGATCGGGCGCGTGGTGGACTCGCTGGGCCGGCCCATCGACGACAAAGGGCCCATTTCTACCGACAAGTTCATCGCGCTGGAACGACTGGCGCCGGGCGTGATCGCCCGTCAGCCAGTACGCGAGCCCATGGCGACTGGACTGAAAGCCATCGACAGCATGATTCCGATTGGCCGCGGGCAGCGCGAGTTGATCATCGGCGACCGCCAGACCGGCAAGACCGCGGTCGCGCTCGACACCATCATCAACAGCAAGGGCAATGACCTGGTCTGCATTTATAACGCGATCGGGCAGAAGCGATCGTCGATTGCCCAGGTGGTGAAGATTCTGGAAGATGCCGGGGCGATGGAATACACCATTGTGGTCGCAGCGTCGGCTTCGGAACCCGCGCCCATGCAGTATATTTCGCCGTACGCGGCGACGGCCATCGGCGAGTATTTCCGCGATACCAAGCGGCACGCGCTGGTGATTTATGACGATCTGTCGAAGCATGCTGCGTCCTATCGCGAGATTTCGCTGCTGTTGCGGCGTCCGCCGGGACGAGAGGCGTATCCCGGAGACGTGTTCTATCTCCACTCGCGACTTCTGGAGCGCTCGGCGAAGCTGAGCGACAAGAATGGCGGCGGATCACTCACTGCGCTGCCGATTATTGAGACGCAAGCGGGCGACGTCTCTGCTTACATTCCGACGAACGTCATTTCGATTACCGACGGACAAATTTATTTGGAAACCGATTTGTTCAATCAGGGCGTGCGTCCGGCGGTGAACGTAGGTCTGTCGGTTAGCCGCGTAGGTGGCAGCGCGCAGATCAAAGCCATGCGGCAAGTGGCGGGAACGCTGAAGCTGGAACTCGCACAATACCGCGAACTGGCGGCGTTTGCGCAGTTTGGCAGCGATCTCGACAAGGCCACACAGGCTCAACTCAACCGCGGGCAACGGCTGGTCGAGCTGTTGAAGCAGAATCAATTTTCGCCGCTGCCGTTCTCCAAGCAGATTCTGATTATCTTCGCAGGCACTGGCGGGTTCCTCGATGACCTCCCGGTGAATCAGGTTCGCGACTTCGAGGCAGAGCTTTACGAGTACGTGGACGCGACCAACGCGGGTCTCCTGCGCACGATCATGGAGAAGAAAATCCTCGACGACGGTCTGAAGGCGCAGTTGACCGACGTGATCAAGCAGGCGAAGCAGCAGTTTGTAGCGGAGCGGGCGGCGGTAGCGAAGTAGTACCTAGTACCTAGCACCGAGTGGACTCGGCTTTCACTAGGTACTGGGTACTTGCAACGACAAATGCCAAACATTCTCGACATTCGGCGGCGTATTCGTAGCGTGGTGAACACGCGGCAGATCACCAAGGCGATGAAGGTGGTGTCGGCCGCAAAACTGCGCCGAGCACAGGATCGCGCTCTGTCGGCGCGTCCTTATGCGCAGATGCTGACGAATGTTCTGAAATCCCTCGTGGCGCGGGCGGAGATTTACGATCCCGAAACCGGTGACCCGAAGCATCCCTTGCTGGCGCAGCGCGCTGAGAAAACCATTCTGCTGATCGTGGTGACGGGCGACAAGGGGCTGGCGGGCGCATTCAGCGCCAATATCACCAAGGCTGCTACGCGCTTCCTCGAGTCCAAGGCAGGCAAAAACGTCGACATCGAGGCGATTGGCCGCAAGGGACGCGACTTTTTGCGCCGGCGCTATCCTGCGGCTCCAGTGCAGACGCGCAGCCTCGCCGAGACTGAGGAATCGCTCGAGACTCAGCCCGAAGCCGGGGAACGTGCCGGCGCGATACAAATTACAGGGGAACATGTTGGAGTTCTCGGCAAGTTGCAATTTTCGCAAGCGCGAGCCTTGTCGGAGAGTGTGATCGAGCGTTATCAGCGCGAAGAGATCGACGCGGTCTACGTAGTCTTCAATGAATTCAAGTCGGTGATTGCGCAGCGGCTCATCGTAGAACAGATTCTTCCCATCGAACAGATTGGCGCGCCGGCGGTGCGGTTATCGGAGGAGATGACCGAGGAAGAAAAGAAAAAGGCCAAAGAAGCGGCGATCAGCGCCGGGGTGGGCCTGCGGAGTTCCGAATCCGCGGGAGGACAGTCTACGGCGCAATTCGGGACTTCATTCGGCACGGCGCAGGTCGACTACATCTACGAGCAGGCGCCTGAGGAGCTTTTCCGCGCGTTGCTGCCGAAATATGTAGCCATTCAGATTTTCCGCGCGCTGCTGGAGTCCGTTGCGGCCGAGCATGCCGCCCGCATGACCGCGATGGATTCCGCCACCAACAATGCCACGGACATGATCGATTCGCTGACGCTGGCGATGAACCGCGCGCGGCAGGCGAAGATCACGAAGGAGATCATTGAGATCGTAAGCGGCGCGGCCGCGATGTAGCAGTACCGAGTTGCGAGTACCGAGAAGCTGAGAACTTATGCCAGAAAACATCGGACATGTCGTTCAAATTGCTGGGCCGGCGGTGGACGTGCAGTTTCCCGAGGGCCACCTCCCGCCTATTTATGAAGCCGTGCGAGTGGTGAGCGACGGCTTCACAGTGCCCAATCCCGTTAATGTGATTCTCGAAGTGCAACAGCATCTGGGCGAAGGCCGCGTGCGCTGCATAGCGATGGAAGCCACCGAAGGTATGGTGCGCGGTATGAACGCCATCGACCAGGGCGGACCAATCTCTGTGCCCGTGGGCCGCGGTACGCTGGGCCGCGTGATGAATGTGATCGGCGAGCCTGTGGATGATCTTGGCCCAGTCGAATACAAGGAACGGATGCCGATTCATCGCCTGGCGCCTGCTTTCGACGAGCAGGCCACAACTGCGGAAATGTTTGAGACCGGCGTGAAGGTCATCGATCTCATTCAGCCGTTTCTGAAGGGCGGCAAAATCGGCTTGTTTGGCGGCGCCGGCGTGGGTAAGACCGTCGTGATTATGGAACTGATCAATAACGTTGCCAAGCAGCACGGCGGCTACTCCGTATTTGCGGGAGTTGGGGAGCGCACGCGCGAAGGCAACGACCTGTGGCTGGAGATGACGGAATCGGGCGTGATCAAGCCCGGTGATCCGGCGCACTCGAAAGCGGCGCTGATCTATGGACAGATGACGGAGCCGCCCGGCGCGCGCTTGCGCGTTGCACTGACCGGACTGACGGTCGCGGAGTATTTCCGCGACGCCGAGGGCGCGGACACTCTGCTCTTCATCGACAACATTTTCCGTTTCACGCAGGCCGGTTCGGAAGTGTCGGCGCTGCTCGGCCGCATGCCCAGCGCCGTAGGCTATCAACCGAACCTGGCGACAGAGATGGGCGAACTGCAGGAGCGCATTACATCGACGAAGAAAGGCTCGGTCACATCGGTGCAAGCGATTTACGTCCCGGCCGATGACCTGACCGATCCGGCACCGGCAACAACGTTTGCTCACCTTGACGCAACCACCGTGCTCTCGCGCGCATTGACCGAGATCGGAATATATCCCGCGGTCGATCCGCTGGCTTCGACCTCGCGCATTCTCGATGCTCGCATTGTCGGCGAGGAACATTACGACGTGGCACAGAGGGTGAAGAAGACGCTGCAGACCTACAAAGACCTGCAGGACATCATCGCAATTCTTGGGATCGACGAGTTGAGCGAAGATCAAAAACTCACTGTGGCGCGCGCGCGAAAGATCCAGAAGTTCCTGTCGCAGCCGTTCCACGTGGCCGAACAATTCACGGGAGCGGCAGGGCGCTACGTAAAGATTGCCGACACGGTGAAAGGTTTCAAGGCAATTGTCGATGGCAAGTACGACGACATCCCAGAGCAGGCGTTTTACATGAAGGGCCCGATTGAAGAAGTGCTGGAAGCGGCAGAGAAGATGAAGACGGCAGCGTAGAGGCGGGCCTCGGGCGTCGGCTTTCGCTCTTCCGAAGCCCGATAGCCGAAGCCTGAAGCCCATTCTTATGTCAGATACCTTCCAACTCGAGATCGTCACGCCGGAAAAGAAAGTGGTCGATACGGCTGCCACGGAAGCTCAGATTCCCGGCAAGAATGGGTATTTGGGCGTGCTGCCGGGGCACGCGCCGCTGATCACTGAGTTGGCGGTGGGCGAAATCACGTTCCGCGCCGGCGCCAGCGCTGACGAGCAGCGGCTGGCGGTGGCGTGGGGATTCGCCGAGGTGCTCCCGGATAAGGTTACGATTCTCGTCGAGACCGCCGAACGCCCGTCCGAGATCGACGTCGAACGCGCGCGCAAGGCCAAAGCGCGCGCCGAACAGCGACTGACCAGCGGTGATCCTGATGTTGATGTGGAGCGGTCGCTGGACGCGTTGCACAAGGCGGAGACGCGGTTGGAAGTGGCTGAAGGCAAGGGCCATTCTTAGCGGACGCTGCTGGCAGCAAACTTCCGGATTTCATCTCACTCAAAGGTGCGATCTATGAGATCCATCACGTCGCTGCCGCGATGGTGTTTCTGCGCTCTCCTCCTCGGTGTCGTCGTCGCGGCGCAAGACAAGCCCGCACAAACTCCGCCCCCGCAACCCGCGGCGCCGCTGATCTCTCCCGATGTTCACAGCGATGGCAGCGTGACCTTCCGCTTCCGTGCGCCCAATGCCCTAGACGTGAAGCTTGCGCGTGAGGGCGCCGAGCCTGTGCCGATGCACAAAGATGAGCAAGGCATCTGGACCGCGACGACTGAGCCGTTGCCTCCCGACTACTATGGATATTCTTTTGTCGCCGATGGCGTGCGACTTATCGATCCGGCGAATCCGCTGCTGAAGCCGAACTTGGTGGCCACGCAGAATGCGGTGCACGTCCCCGGGCCGCCGTCACTGCCTTGGGAGGCGAACGATGTGCCGCATGGCGAAATTCACCATCACTTCTACAAGTCCAAAGTCGCGGGCGATGACCGCGATTACTATGTTTACACGCCACCGCAGTACGACCCGGCCACGAAGAAGACTTACCCTGTGCTCTATCTTCTTCACGGATATAGTGACGATGCCAGCGGATGGACGGCGGTCGGCCACGCCAATGTGATTCTCGACAACCTGATCGCACAGGGCAAAGCTAAGCCGATGATTGTGGTGATGCCCCTAGGCTACGGAACTATGGATTTCGTGCACTTGGCTTGGAATGCGAGGAGCCGTACCGAATTGCGGGATCGTAACTTCGAGAATTTTCGAGAAGCGCTGCTCACCGAGGTCATGCCACAAGTCGAGAGTGAGTACCGGATCACGAAAGACCGCAACGCACGGGCGATTGCCGGACTTTCGATGGGTGGATCGGAATCCTTGCTAACCGGACTCAACAATCTCGACAGGTTCTCGTGGGTTGGCGCCTTCAGTGCGGGCGGGATTTCCGAGGACCTTCAAAAGGATTTTCCTGCTCTCGATGCCAAAGCAAATCAGCAGTTGCATCTCTTGTGGATCGCGTGTGGTACCGAGGATCATCTGATCACGGTCAACCGCAATCTGCGGGAGTGGCTCAAGACCAAGGGGGTGAAGGCGACCGAAATCGAAACGCCGGGCATGCATACCTGGATGGTATGGCGGAGGAATCTGGCGGAGTTTGCGTCACTGCTGTTCCGGTGAGAACACCGCAAAGTCTTATCGGACCCTCATAGGCGCAGCTTTCCGCGAGGGTTGCAAGGTCGGGAGTAAATCAGCGAGGTGTCAAAAATGTACCCCGGCCCCGGGGGCCGGGGTGGTCTTCGCAAGGGCGAGAGGACCTCACAGAAAAAGCCTATTTCGGTGCGTCAGCGGGCGCGGCGGCCTTCTTGTCGGCCTTCGGCTTCTTCTCAGCCTTGGGCTTCTTCTCAGCCTTGGGCTTTTTGGCCTTCTTTGTGTCGGTTTTCTTATCGGTACTGGTGTCGCCGCCTGTCGCTTGGGCAAAGGACGCCGACGTCAGTGAAAGAGTCAACGCAACCGCGAATAACAATGTTAACAGCTTCTTCATGGTCCTACACGCTCCTTAAGGGATTGGGGTTCGAAGTCTACCGGACGCACCGCCCGCTGGACGTGCCTAGCAGAAGATTGTCCCGTATGCAAGCTATTATAGACCATTTTGGCAAATAAACTCAAGTTCAAAGCTAGGGTATCGTTTTGGGAACCCGTTTGGCATCCAGCAATACGGGGCCGCATCATCCGGGTTTGCTCTGAATCTCTAAGCCAGCGGGGAATCGCTCATGCGGAAGCGGGTGCGAACGTGCTCCGAAATCAGCTCGATCGCGGGGCGGTTGGCCACCGGGTCGCTCTGTGCCAGATACTTCATGGCCTCCACCAGCAATCGCTGGCCATCGACGTATCGAGGATCGGAAGTTCGCTCCCTCTTTCTGGGAGGACCCAACTTGGGAGGGACAGGAATGGTAAAAACTTTAGCCATCGATGAACTCGAAAGATGAACTCGAATGAAATCCTAGGGGCAGTATAGCGCCCGCCGTTCAGTTTTCAGCATACATTCTTACGCTTTAGATTCAATCAGTTACCCACGGGGTGCTACAAATTGTGTCTTCTTCGTGGTTTTCAATTGAAACACGTCGTTGCCGATCTTTGCCGGGGCCCGGATCGCCGAATACTTCGCCAGGCGATAATCGCCCTGGCCCTGCATGAACTGCTGCCGCACTGAGATGCCGCGGCTCGAGTCAATCCATAGGAAAGCCTTCGAGAAGTAGTTGCGCACCTTCTCGCTCTTGGGAATGAGCTGCAATTTTGCGGCGGTGACGTTGTCGACGGTTTCCTCGCCTAGATAGGTGACGTCGTAAGTCTTTTTCAGATCCTGCCCGCTGCCGCCGAAGCCCAGCACCAGATAGCTTTCCATCTCGCTGCGGTTGCTGCCCGCCGAGAACACCATGACCTGCTCGATCTTCGGCTGGTAGATCTGGAGCTTGCCGTCTTTGTAGAGCACGAACTTCGGCTCGGGCACTTTGATCTCCGCCATCATTTCTATCTCGTTTCCCGACTTCCGGTAGAAAACCGTGCCCTTCTGCGTATCGGTGTCGTCCACCACTTTCTGATACTGATCCCACTCGAAATCGGCCTGCGCAGTATGGAAGCCGGCCGCCGCGGCGTCCATTTCCTTCAACACACTTTCGACAGAGGGAGCTTCCTGCTGCTGCAAAAGGAGACTCAAGGCGAGAAACAAGACGTGAATGGAGATCGTCATGGCCTGTAGCCCCGACGTCGGTCGCAGACGATTCTTCTCGCTAAAGTCCGTCTCACTATTTTCGTTTCACCCAAACCCGGTAACCCTGCACCTGCCCTTTGCGATCGGGCACGCCTTCGTAGCGCATGATCGAGACTTCGCCAGAAATCGGTTGAATGACGTGCAACAACTGATTCCGAACCGACTGATCGTCTCCCGGCGCAATCGCGCCGGCTGAAATCTGATAAAGCAGGCCGCCCTGCGCGTCGGGTGTGACCACGACATCACTCAGATGCGGATCGAGGAGCACAGGTTTATCGTTGAAGTTGATTACCCGGGGCGAGAAGAAGACAAAGATGAGGATCAGCGTGACCATAATGTCGTAGTGCAGCGTGCCCCGCTCATGCTGCCATAGGATGTAGCTCCGAATTGTGCCCCAGACGCCGCTCATCGGTAGGGAAGGCGCGCCCGTGGCAGTCGTGCTGATGTCCACACTTTGCAAGTTTAGTGACCGCTTCCTCTCTTGGCAATGGAGAAGCTTCTAGCTCCTGGCTTCCGGTCCTGCGGCATCTCGCTAGAGCTTCAAGCTAGGAGCTACAAGCCTCTCTTCGTAATCCGGTCAGCCCCCACGTAAGGCCGCAGCGCCTCGGGAATGAGCACGCTGCCGTCAGCCTGCTGATAGTTCTCGACAATCGCCACCCAGGTCCGGCCCACTGCCAGCCCGCTTCCGTTCAGCGTGTGCACGAAGTCGGGCTTGTTCTTGCCTTCCGGACGGTAACGGATATTCGCCCGCCGGGCTTGATATGACTCAAAGTTTGAACACGACGAAATCTCGCGAAACAACTGCTGACCCGGCAGCCAAACCTCAATGTCATAGGTCTTGGCGGCAGCCGCGCCCATGTCACCCGTGCACAGCGTGACCACGCGGTAATGCAGGCCGAGCTTTTGCAGGACGGTCTCGGCGTTCCGCGTCAGCTTCTCGTGCTCTTCATAAGAATTTTCCGGTCGCGTAAACTTCACCAGTTCCACCTTCTGAAACTGATGCTGCCGGATAATGCCGCGCACGTCTTTCCCATAAGATCCCGCTTCGCTGCGGAAGCACGGCGTGTACGCCGTGAGTGAAATCGGCAGGCGCGCGGCGTCGAGAATTTCGTCGCGGTAAAGATTCGTGACCGGCACCTCGGCCGTGGGAATCAGCCAGAGATCTTTTTCTCCGTGAGGCACACGGAATGAATCAGCGGCGAACTTGGGCAGTTGTCCCGTGCCATACATTGACTCGGAATTCACCAGGTACGGAGGCAGAACTTCGGTATATCCATGCTCGCGCGTGTGCAGATCGAGCATGAAGTTCGCCAGTCCGCGTTCGAGCTTGGCGCCCAGGTCCCAGTAGACGGCAAAGCGCGCGCCGGTAAGCTTAACCGCGCGTTCCAAGTCGAGCACGCCGAGTTCTGCGCCCAGATCCCAATGCGGCTTGGGGGTAAAATCAAACTTCGGCGGCGCACCCCAGCGCCGGACTTCCAGATTTTCCTCCGCGCTGTGGCCGACCGGCACGCTCGAATGCGGCATGTTGGGAATTCCGGCAAGAATGTCCCGCAGGCGGGCGTCGAGGTCGGCGGCAATCTTTTCCCGCGTCTGAATCTGCTCGCGCAGGTCTTTCGTCTCGGCGATGGCTGCGGTAGCATCCTGGCCGCTCTTTTTCAGTTTGTTGATGTCTTCGGAGGC
The DNA here is from genome assembly GCA_963850805.1 of uncultured Acidobacteriaceae bacterium. Lineage (GTDB taxonomy): Bacteria > Acidobacteriota > Terriglobia > Terriglobales > Acidobacteriaceae > Sulfotelmatobacter. The sequence continues at coordinate 22,098 of CAWKNF010000029.1, forward strand.
CTTATTCCGCCGCGCCTTCATGGTCTCGGCTTCGGTGATGGCCTGGCGGCGCTGCGTGTCCACTTCGCGGAAATCCTTGAGAACGGCAGCCGGCTCCGCGCCGCGCTGGCGCAGCATCTCTTCCACCCGGGGCAGATTGTCGCGAACAAAGTTCAGATCAAGCATGGGAACTAATTACTTTATCGGAAACCGGGCGGAGAATGCACGCCCCGGCGCGCCCGGGAGAGTGTCCTAGTCTGGCTGCACTACGTTCCCGGCGGCAGAGATTTCAGATAAGCCACAATGGCTTCCGCATCCTGCAGATTAAAGCGATACTGCGGCATCGGCGGACGTCCCGGCAATCCGTTGTAAGCGATGCCCGTCATCAGAAACTTGATGGCAGCATCCTTCTCCCAACCGGGCAGCCCGGCGATAGCAGTCGACTTCTCCGCCCACACCGGCATGGGAACGGTCGGCTTAAAGGGCAGCGTCGCTCCCTGCAGCCACTGCTCCTTAATTGGCTCACCCTTTTCGTTGAACGGCGTGTGGCAGTCGCCGCACTTGCCGGTATCGTTAACCAGATACTTTCCGCGAGCGACCAATGCGGCGGAAGCAGTTTTTTTCAGCGGCGTTTGACCAGCCAGTACGGGCACAAGCAACAGCAACGAAGAGGCCGCCGCTGCAGCGGAAATCATCTTTCGCATGAGAGACCTCTATCGTGAAGTGCAATTGTGAATCGCGAAATCTTACACCGTTGAGGAGGCATTGTCGATTTTCGAATCGAAGCTTCCGCCCAGCCCGCCCGACTGTGTAAACTACCTTCGCGATGAGATTCTTCCCTCGCTCCATTGCTGTCCGCCGGTGTCTTCAACTCACGGTCGCGGCTTCGCTCATTCTGACTTCACTGCCGGCCGGTTTCGCCTCCGCCTACAATGCCCATCCCAAGCTGGTGGTGGTGATTGTCATCGACCAGTTTCGCGGCGACTACCTTGAGCGCTACCGCCACCAGTTCGGCGAAGACGGATTCCGTCTTTTCCTCGACCACGGCGCCAACTTCACTGATTGCAACTACGACTATGCCAACACTCGCACCGCTCCCGGACACGCCACGCTGTTCACCGGCGCCTACAGCAACGGTCACGGCATTGTGGCGAACGAGTGGTGGGACCCGAAGAAAAAGAAAATGGTCACCTCGGTCGAGGACGATGACGCCAAACTGGTCGGCATTGCAGGAGACAAAACCGGCGCATCGCCGCACAACCTGCTCGCCGACACGCTCGGTGACGAGCTGAAACTTGCAACCCAAGGCCAGGCGCGAGTCTTTAGCCTTTCGTTGAAAGACCGGGCTGCCGTCCTGCCCGGCGGCTTCTCCGCCGACGCTGCGTACTGGATCGACCCGAAAACCGGCGCATGGATTACCTCCACGTACTATCGCCGCGACTTGCCCCAGTGGGCGCGGGATTTCAACGCCGGCAATCGGGCGGCAAAATACTGGGATCGCGATTGGGAGAGCAACGGAGAAGTTTTGCGCTCAACTGCGCATCGCAAGAGCAAAGACGGTTCCGACGCGGGTTTCTACGAGGTGGTCGGCTCCACGCCCTTCGCCAACGAGTACGAACTGGAATTCGCCAAGGATCTGGTTGTTTACGAGAACCTCGGCGCCGGACAGGCGACCGACCTGCTGTCCATAAGCCTTTCGCCAAACGACATTCTCGGCCACCAGGTCGGGCCCGATTCGCCGGAAATGGCCGCCATGGCGCTCGCGCTCGATCATGAACTCGCCGACTTCTTCAACTTCCTCGGCCATCGCGTGGGGCTCGCAAACGTATGGATCGCGCTCTCGGCCGATCACGGCGTCTCCGCTTTGCCCGATGCCGCGAAGAAGCTTCGCATCCCCGCAGCGAATCTCGACGCCGGCAAACTTGAAGGGCAGATTAACAGCGTCTTGACCACAAAGTTTTCACCCGGTCACTCCGCCTCTTACATCAAGCTGGACTACCCGGTCGCCTGGCTCGACCAGGACGCTTTCGCCGCCGCGCACATGAAAGAGCGCGAGGCCGAAGCTGCCGTGGGTGAGGCGATGAAGCAAGCCGGACTGCGCGGTTACTATACGAAGTCGCAACTTGCCGAAGGCGAAGTTCCGAATACTCCTCTGGGCAGGAAGCTCTCGAATAGCTATTCACCCGAAGGTGGCTGGTACGTCTTGGGAGTGCCCGAAATCTACACGGTAGGTTCGTACAAAGGCACCGATCACGCCTCGCCCTACACCTACGATACGCACGTGCCGCTGGCTTTCTACGGACTGCCCTTTCGCCCGGGAACGTATCGCACTCACGCGGAGCCCGTAGATCTGGCTGCGACGCTGGCATCGCTGCTCGGCATCAACGCTCCCACCCACGCCGTGGGACGCGTGCTCACGGAAGCGCTTGCCCCCGCGCATCGCGAAGCCGGGGCTAATGAAGGAGCGCCGCAGTGACATCCTCCGAAAATGGCGGCAAGCCTTCCTTGGATCTCAGCGTGACCGTCGCCGGCATTCCACTCAAAAACCCGGTGATCGCGGCCAGCGGGACTTTTGGCTACGGGGTCGAGTTCGAGGATGTCGTTCATCTCGACAAGCTGGGTGGATTCGTCGTCAAAGGTCTTTCGCGCGAGCCCATGATCGGCAATCCGCCGCCGCGCTTGTGGGAAACCGCCGCCGGCATGCTCAACGCCATCGGCCTGCAGAACATCGGGGCAGCAGCGTTTCTCGCAGAGAAGCTGCCCAAACTCCAGCAGATGAAGAACGTCGTTGTGATGGCCAACGTCTTCGGCTACACCCGCGACGACTACGAAAGAACCATCGAGATTCTTAACGACGGCGAAGGCATTGCCGCCTACGAACTCAACGTTTCCTGCCCCAACACCTCCGAGGGCGGACTGCAATTCGGCGCCGATCCCCGCCTCCTCGACGAGGTGGTCACCAAGGCGAAACGCGCGGCCCGCCGGCCTCTGATCGTCAAGCTTTCTCCCAATGTGACCAGCATCGCGCAGATGGCGCATATTGCACAGGAAGCGGGCGCCGATGCCATCTCGCTGATCAACACTTTCATGGCTATGGCCATCGACGCGGACACGCGCAAGCCGCGCATCGCGAACATCACCGCAGGACTCTCCGGCCCGGCCATCAAACCTATCGCCCTGCGCATGGTCTACGACGCCGCGCACGCCGTGAACATTCCCGTAATCGGCATGGGAGGCATTTCAACCGCAGCCGATGTCGCTGAGTTTTTGCTGGCGGGCGCAACCGCCGTCCAGATCGGCACCGCCAGCTACTGGGATCCCTGCGCCACTGAGAAGATCGCGGACGAACTGCAGCACTGGTGCCAGCATCGCGGAGTAACCCGCCTGGCCGACCTGATAGGCGGAATGATTCTGGAGTAAGAGAATGGATCACTGACAGCTCATGCGGGGACACCCGCCCTCGGCTGTCCGGCGGCCCAGCCATATCGGGCCGCAGCTTGCCGCAATACCACTGCTGAAGATTTGCACCAGTGGCATTCCTCCCGCGCTACCGCCAAGCCCCCATGATCGCTCCCATAGCCAAATAGCAAACTAACTGGTAGCCAGTATTGATCGCGTAAAGCTTGGCCGGCTGCCGGCTAAACAGGGAATTCGTCAGCTGCACCGTGGTCACGAATCCCAGCCACACCGCGAGCCCCACTTTCATTCCATACAACGGCGTGTTGATGGCCGCGACCGCAATGATTTTCCCAAGGACCGCCGCCGAGGCGAAGCTGGCCACCAGCGACAGCATGTAAGACGGTCCCGCACTCTTCTGCATCTCGGCGATCTTCGCCTTGTCATCCGGGTCGTACCCCATCAACACCATCCACGGACGCGCAAACAGCAACGGCGAGTACCACACAAACCCAACCGCCATCGTGGCCAGCCCGCTTACCAAGACCGCCCACAGGTTCACTCCCATGAACTTCATGGAATACCTCCACTGGTACTGAGGATCGGGCAACTCGGCCCGCTACGAATGCAGAGAAAGACCGGATGAAGAAGCAATGAGGCCGAAAGAAAGAAGACGCCTAAGACCTAAGACCTGCGACCCGGGACCTGCTAACCCAGGACCTAATCAACGCCCGCGAGTGTACCAGATCGACCCCGGAGACTTGTAATTGCGGCCTTCTCCCCACACGACATGCGTGTTTCCGAGGTTGTCGATGGCAATGGAGAAGTAGTCGCCGAAGGGAAAGCGGAAACCATCTGGACGCACATAATCATAACCCCGGTCGTAGCTCCGCGCGCTGCCTGAGAGTTGCGTCTCGGCCGACCAGGTTGCGCCGCCGTTGCTCGAACTGCGCTCGAAAACATTCCACAAAGGCTGATTCGACAGAGTTTGGTTACGCGTGTCCATCCATGCAATGCGCACATCGCCGGCCGCGCCCGCGGTAATCGCCGGAAAGCAGTGTTCCACCTGATCATCCGCGGTCGAAAGATCTGCTTTCGAAGACCAGCTCGCCCCGCCCGTGGTGGAGGACGAAAAATAAATGCGCTCGGGCCCGCCGTTCGCCCCGCCTGCGTTCCACAGCGCGTAAACGGTTCCCGCGGCGTCGGACGTCAGCGCGATCTGCGCGCCCAGGAACTCGGCCTCACATCCCTGTGCTACGCAGCCCGGTGGCGCGCTCGAAACGTCCAGCAGAACTGTGCTCCAGTTCCGGCCGGCAGTCCGACGATCGGCTTACATAAACACTTACCGGCCGCGTGCTAAGTTCCCGCCGCGCGTAGGCCGTCCAGGCAAAATAGACTTCGCCAGCCGCATCCACCGTCGCGCCTCCCGCCAGTGACCATCCTGGCTCAGCGGCCGGGTTCACCGTCGCCGAGGCGAAGTTCTGCGCATAATCGTGCGACGCTGCGACCACAAACCTTTCCTCGTGATTGAAGCCCACGTATACATCTGCGCCGTGCACTGCCAGCACGGGCTTGTCAGCATCTTCGTTGTCGCGCGAGTGCTCCGCGATCGCCAGGTACCAACTGGCGCCGAAGTCCTGCGACCTGGCCACCATCACGTCGCGCTTATTGTTTTGCAGCCACGAGGCGTAGACCGTCTGCCGGTCCACTGGATCGACCACAATCTGGGGATCAAACTGTCCCGTCGAAGAAGCCACCAGGGCATGCGGCGCTTGCCATGACAATCCGTTGTCATTGCTGACCACGAGCGCCATCGTAGGGGCCGTGCAGGCCGGGCAGTCGCTTACCGCGCCATACTGGGGAAAAAGAATATAGATGTGCCCGCGACCGTCCGCCGCCATCGCGGGCTCCCACTGATCTCCGGTGGTATAGCCGACGCGTTGTTGCGGAGTGAAGTTCGGAACCGCCAGCGCTGCCTGTGCGGTCCCGAGCGCCATAAGCAGACAGATGACAAACCTCTGCACACTCCGGGCGCGGCTGGATCCTGAAACCACAGACTTCTCCTGGGACTACTAAACCTGGGACTACGAAACGCCGACAACGACTGCGACAACCTTGGCCGCACTCTATAATGAATCCGCTGCAGCGTCAATTGCCCGATAAGGCCACAGGCGGGTAGCGGGCCGTTTTACCCTGGCCGAAGCTAAACGGCTTAACGCTGTAGGACCAGCATGAATCTCCAACGCCTCATTAACCAGCACCCCTCGGTATTTTTGCTGATCCTCCCGATTTACTTCCTCACTCTGTGGCTTCTGGTCGGCGCGACAATCAGTTTCGTTGGCGGCTGGTTCTCGCTCGCGAAGGTCTATCGCAGTCGGGTGCCGTTCGATGGGGCGAGATGGAGCATGCAGAGCGGACAGATGCGATGGCTGGCGAACTACAATAACGCGTTGACGATTGGAGTCAGTCCGCAAGGCTTGTATTTGGCCGGCATGTTCTTCATTCGTTTTATGCATCCTCCACTGCTCATTCCATGGAGCGAGATCAGGGTGCAACGGAGGAAGGGCTGGGTGTTCGAATACGTGATCTTCACCTTGGGACATGAATCGGCAATCCCTTTGAAGATTCGCGCGACGCTGGCGGCAAAGTTGCGCGAGTCGGCTGGAAACGATTGGCGGTTGAGGACACGTGAGCGGCAGAACGGCTTCTGTGGGCGATTGCCTTGCACTGCCGAGCCTTGTTGATCCTTTCGACGCAACTTCATGCCTGCTCCCCGAATGCCTTTCCGCGCGTGACTTTCTGGCGATTTCGTCATCTAATAGATGTCTCAAGCTAGGCGGCGGCTACAAGGAGCGATCGAAAGATGGAGAAAGCCACATTTGCGGCAGGATGTTTCTGGGGAGTAGAAGCCACTTTCCGGCAAATGCCGGGCGTCATCTCAACCCGCGTGGGCTACACCGGCGGAAGCACCGACAATCCCACCTACAAAGAAGTTTGCACTGATCGCACCGGCCACGCCGAGGCCGTCGAAGTCGAATTCGATCCTGCCCAGCTTCGCTACACTGACCTGCTGAAAGTCTTCTGGGAGAACCACGACCCCACGCAGCTCAACCGCCAGGGTCCAGACTGGGGCACGCAATACCGCTCCGCCATCTTCTTCCACACCCCGGAGCAGCGTGCCGCCGCGCAAGCTTCGAAGGAAGCGCTCGAAAAAGCGCACCGCTACTCCAAACCGATTGCGACCCAGATCGTTCCCGCGGTCACCTTCTATCCCGCCGAGGACTATCACCAGCAATATCTGGAGAAACGCGGCCTCGCCAGCTGCCACATCAAGGCGTAAGAGGACGAGTAGGTTTTAGGGTGGCACAGCGCTTCCAGTGCTGTGATCAGCGCGGTATTATCCTTCTTGTATGGAATTAGACCTTCTCAAAGCGGTCGGCTGGGTGGTACTGGCGGGCATCGTCATGTGGGCTGGTTGGGGCAATCCCATCGGAACAATCAGAGAGATATGGGACCTCTGGAAGGGAAAGTGAACTGATAGAAGCCACAGGTCAGCAAGTGGCTGCCAGTGTGGGATGACCTCTACGCTGCCGTCAGCAGCATCGGCGCGCCTTTCGTGATCACAAGCGTATGCTCGTAGTGCGCCGAAGGCCTGCGATCCGCCGTGACGATCGTCCATTTATCGTCCGCCACGAAGGACCGGCCCGACCCAGCCGCAATAATCGGTTCGACCGTAATCACCAGACCTTCGGTGAGAACTTGATTCGCTTCCGGATCGGCATAGTTCGGCACTCGAGGCTCTTCGTGGATGGTGCGTCCGATGCCGTGCCCTCCCAGATCGCGAATCACTGAGAATCCGCTCCGCCTCACTTCCCGCTCAACCGCTCGCCCAATCTCCGAGACCCGAAATCCGGCTCGCGCCACCAGCATCGCTTTCGCGAAGGCTCGCTCCGCGCATGCCACCAGCCGTTGCCGCTCTTCCGTTACTTTGCCCACTGGAACCGTCACCGCGGCATCCGCCATGAATCCATCCTTCTCAATGGTGACATCGAGCTTCACCAGGTCGCCCCCCTGTACTGCGCGCTTCCCGGGAATGCCATGGACGGCCTCATCGTTAACGCTGATGCAGCTCACCCCAGGGAATCCATAAACCAATGCCGGAGCGGATCGTGCTCCGTGCTGCCTCATCACGCCCGCGCCCACTTCGTCCAATTCCGCCGTCGTGATTCCCGGCCGCACCTCGCGTTTCATCGCATCTAGCATGAGACAAACCACGGCGCCCGCGGCGCGCATCCCGGCCAATTCTTCCGGCCCATTGATGGACATGAGATCACCTCAGGGAAATGATACTTCAACGGCGGCAAGTTAAGAGCTGACCGGCTCTCGCGGTCCAAAGAAGAAAAGCAGCGCGAACCCGCCGATGTAAAACGGCAGGCTCTGCTGAAAACTGCATCCCATAAAGCGCAGAATCAATCCAAACAACGCCAGACCCTCGCACAATGCGTAGGTCGCGACATAGCCGCTTTTCCAATGACTCAGCGTAAGTGAATCGTCGGGACGAGATGCCAGACTTTCCGCGGATCGCAACACCAGAGTCCGCCTTACTACGAAAATCAGGCCCACAATCGCAACCCCCGCGGTCGTAAAGACATAGCTCAACGAGGGATCCACAACTCTGGCGCGTGAACCCAGAACTTCGCCCAGCACAGCATAGAGAAGAATGCTGCTCAGCATCGCCCACTGCACGGTGCGTAGTGTCCTTACCGTCCCCTTCATTAGGTACATTCTCGCGCAGTTCGCCGAAAATAATTCGGGATCTTTCTGCCAGAATCCAGCTAAGCAACAGCCTTTTCTCAACCTAAGGACGATGTCCATTTGCGTTCAACCCTGGCCTCACTCGCAGAAAAATCTGGAACGACACGGGATAATTGCCATACGCCGCATCCAGTACAGCGGGCTTCGAATAGACGGTCACATCCGCCCCGATTCCCAGTTGCCACGCCCGCTTCTGCACCAGATCGCGCGTGCCGCCGAAGGTGTAGGCTCCGATCCGGTATGCCGGATGCGCCGCCGCCTGCGGAAACAGTTCGTCCTTGTCGACCAGCTCCAGCCGGGTAAACGCATAATTGCGCCGCAGAAAGTTCAGCGTCGATTCGAGCCCGTAGCCGTTGAGGTTGACTCCATCGGAGAGCCGGTGTACGCGCCCCCACACCAGCGAGGTCGCCCAATTGCCCGCCGCCAGGGGATGGCTGTATTCCACCGAAGCCGTCTGCCGCCATTGGCTGCCGGGCTCCAGCGCTTCCGGCTTCTCCAGCCTTCCAATACTGTACTGCGCCGCCCAGTCCCGCGTGGGAGCGATGCTTACCCTCCCGGAATATGAATCCAGTGCGGCCGGCTGAATGCTCCAGCGTTCTTCATTCGGCTCACGCCCGTTGAACGCCGAAGCCTCAAGCTTCACGCGGTCGATTACAAATCCGGTTGTGACTACGCCGAAGCTGGTGTGCGTCGAGTCCTGTAAATGATGGCTGAGCGGCGCCAGCGGCAACTCCGCAGCCGAGGCACGGTGAATGTAGGTAACCGGTCCCAGTGTCGGCTCCGCCGCTGGCCCGCCATATAGTTCCCAAGAAACTTTTTCCGAAAGCGGCAGCAGGTACAGCGCCGAGAGTTCCGCAAACACATTGTGCGGATGCTGGTGGTCGACCAGCGCCTCTCCGTGGTAAGTCTCGCCTGTCTGAAACAGCTCCGGAAACCCGGGATGCGGCGAGGTCAGCGATTCCGCCGAGAACATCTGGCGCAACAGAATCGTTCCCTGGCCTAGTTTGTGCTGCTCCATCAGCATCTCCACGTTCACCGACTCGGCTTTGCCTTCGCCCCGCGGCCCGCCTTGCTGGTTGTAGTCGGCAAAGATCACGCCGTGCGCCATCAGTTCCCACCCGGCATGCACGAGCATCCACTCATGCCCTGGAAGAGACGCCGGCTGCCAGCCCGTCCCCGACCCGGCATGCGGCGAGGGCAACTGCGTAGCTTCGTGATCTTCCATTTGCATTTGCATCTGCATCTGCATCGGCATGTTCATTCCGCTCATGGAACTGTCCTGCGCCGGCGCTGGAGACGCCAGCACGCTAACCACGACTAGGCAACCAACGATTGCACACAAGAAATCTCTGGCCACAAAAAACCTCGCTCTCACCTGGGACGCACAACGATGAATGTCAAGACATGAACGCCCGGAGGCGCATGCCGGCGAAGGATGGCGAGTAATGTTGCGGCTAGATCCTGAGGGCTGCGATGGCTGGAGGTCCGCCGGAAGGCGGAATCATGGTGGGAAGCGCATTGCTTTCGCCCACAGTCTGGAGCAGATCGATTGCGCCGCACTGAGGTGCTTGCAGCGTAGGTCGTGATGAGAAAACGCCCGTCGTCAGAGCGGGAGCATGCGTACTCGCGCAGCAGTGATGATTAGCAGGAAGATCAGCGGGGGGATTGCCTGGCACTCGAACCGGATGACACCCAGCGCTGTGGGAAGGCGCTGCCGAAGCCGCTAAGAAGCAGGTCGCTCCCGCGCCGATGACAGCCAATACACTCAACAACCCTATCGCGATAATGCGGGGAAAAGGTTGAATCATTACTAGGTCCCCGTAATCTTCACGCGAAGTTCTTCCGGCAGGCGTTCACGAATCTCCTGCGGCAGGCGGTCATGTACCCGGCGCGCGCCTTCCTTGGCCGCATCCAGCACCGTGACCGGCGCGGGCGTGGCCACCGCCACCACCAGCCAGATCAGCGCCGACAAGGCAAAGCCTGCCAGCGCCGCAATCTCCAGCCAGAACGCGTGTCGCGGGCCAAAGTGGCGGATCACTCCGAAGGCCAGCAGAAACACACCGCCGGAAACCGACGCCAGCGCAATCAGCCCCACGTCAATCAAGCGGTGCATCCGCTGGCGGCCGCGGCAGCGCTCGCAGTCCGCGAAATGGCTTTCGTAGTCGCCGCGCATCTCCGGCGCCAGGCCGGAAATGTCATAGCGCCAGCCCGCCAGAATCTTGCCTACAATCGGATCGATGCACTGCTGACTCATAAATAGACAAAAAACCGGGTCTTGGGTGTTAGGTCATAGGTCTTAAGATTTTCCTGAGACCTATAACCTAAGACCTAACACCCGAGCTTCTACATCTGGATCGGCGGCAAAACTTCCGACTGCATCGCCACCAGAACCCGGTTCTGAAACAGCCCACCCCGCTCCGCTAACGCCTTTTCAGCCCCTCGCCGGGCTATTTCCGGATGATTGTTCTGCTCAGAGAGATGCGCCAGCACTACAAAAGCTGCACTATTATCATAGTCGTTAACGAAAAAATCCGCGAGTTTCTCGTTCGAAAGGTGCCCCACGTTGCTTGCTACCCGCTGCTTTACCGCCCACGGATACGACCCTCCTCGCAGCATCTCCACATCGTGATTCGACTCCATGATCAGGATGTCAGAGCCGCGCAAATGGTCGCGGACATTGACCGGCAGATATCCCAGATCGGTAGCCACGCTCACCTTGGCGCCTTCCACGCGGAAAGTAAAACCAACCGGATCAGCCGCATCGTGGGGGATGGTGAAGGGTTTCACCTCAATATCGCCCACCTGAAAGCGATGCCCCGACTCAAAGCGCTCGAACTTCTCCAGTTGCGGCCGCTCCCCGTTCACCGTACGCATAGCCCGCGCCCAGGCCGCGTGCGTCGCCCCGGTCATGAAGACTGGGATGCGCAACTTCTTCGCCAAAGTTGCAAGGCCATAAATGTGATCGGAATGCTCGTGGGTAACAAGAATCGCCGAAAGCGACTGCGGATCGACGCCTAGCAACTTCATGCGCTTGAACGTCTCACGACACGAAATGCCGGCATCAACCAGAATTCTGGTGCGGGCGCTCGACACATACGCGCAATTCCCCCGGCTCCCGCTAGCCAGCATCGAAACCGTGACACACATGCCAAAAAGCATACGCGCCTCCCCTGTGGATTGCGAGTAACTTTCTAGTTATCCGATACCTTGGGGTAGACCGGGCTTCGGGCCTCGGTGTCGGGATGGGAACAGGAAACTAGGAACCAGAAACTGGAAACCAGAACTGGCAACTGGCAACCGGCAGCTGGCAACTGCACCTACACTGGCACAGCAACATTCTCCACGATGTCAGCCAGCACCTGATCCGCCTGCTCCGACCTCTTCAGGGTCGAGGCATAACCGCCGTTCACGACCACGCGATGGGCGAAGACTGGCACTGCCAGCGTCTTGAAATCCTGCGGAGTGCAGAAACTGCGGCCATCGAGGAACGCCATGGCTTGCGCCGCGCGATACAGCGCCTGCGCCCCGCGCGGCGAAACTCCCAGCGACAAATACTCCGACTCGCGTGTCCGGCGCACGATTTCGAGAGCATAAGTCACCAGCGATTCATCCACGCGAATGAGCTTGACGGCTTCCTGCATCTCGAGCACGTCAACCCCGCTAAGCACCGGGTGCAAGTCCTGCAAGTGCGCCGCGCCTGCTTCCGAACGCAGAATCTCCCGCTCCGCCGCGGCTTCGGGATAGCCCATGCGCACCCGCATCAGAAACCGGTCGAGTTGCGACTCCGGCAAAGGATAAGTCCCGTGATGCTCCACCGGATTCTGCGTCGCAATCACCAGAAACGGCTGCGGCAGTTCGTAGGAATGCGCGTCCACCGTGACCTGGCCTTCGTTCATGGCTTCAAGCAGCGCGGACTGCGTCTTCGGCGTGGTCCTGTTAATCTCGTCAGCCAGCAGCACGTTCGTAAACACGGGCCCGCGCTTGAACTCAAACTCCTGCTCCAGCGCCGAATACACCGAGATGCCCAGCACATCGGAAGGCAGCATGTCGCTGGTGAACTGCACGCGCTGAAAGGTGCAATCGATGGCGCGGGCAAGGGCCTGTCCCAGCGTGGTCTTCCCGACCCCCGGAACGCCTTCAATCAGCAGGTGTCCGCGGGCGAAGATGCTGACCAGCGCGAGGCGCACCACATCGTCCTTCCCGCGAATCACGCGGCGCAGCGATTTTTCCAGTTCGGCAGCCTTGTAGGATACGGCGATGAGAGTCTCTGGGGACATCATTTGGATTTTACTATCTGGCGCAGAGGCAGCGGAGTTACCGATGTCATAGAGCTTCTAGCTTCTAGCTGCCCCGAAATGTTTGTCATCCCGAGCGAAGCGAGGGATCTTGGTTCTCCCGCCACGAATTCAGAACGCGAGCACGAACTGATCTTGCAGTTGAGCTAGGAGCTAGAGGGTGTTTTACTGCATGAACTCCGCCGGCCGGCCCGTGAGCCGCTCGATTCGCTTGGCAATCGGTGGATGGGTGGAGAACAGGTTGCCGAAGTTCATCCCGAGCAGCGGCTGGATGATGAACAAGTGCGCCGTCGACGGACTGGCCTGCATGGGCACGCGGCGCGAGTAGGTATCTAGCTTCTGCAACGCGCTGGCGAGAGCGTAAGGATTGCCGGTGTAGTGCGCGCCGGTAGCGTCCGCCTGATACTCGCGCGAGCGCGACACGGCCAGCTGAATCAGGCTGGCGGCGATCGGCGCCACGATCAGCATGAACAGGCCGGCAAGTCCGCCGCCGCGGCGGTCGCGGCCTCCGCCTCCGCCGCCAAAGATCATGGCAAAGCGTCCCATGCTGGCGAGCATGGTGATCGCGCCCGCAATGGTCGCCGCCACCGAACTGATCAGGATGTCGCGGTTGCCCACGTGCCCGAGTTCATGCGCCAGCACGCCTTCCAGCTCTTCGTCATTTAGTAAACCCAAGATCCCATGAGTCACGGCCACTGACGCGTGTTTCGGGTTGCGTCCCGTGGCAAAGGCGTTGGGCGACTCGGTGGGGATCACATAAATCTTCGGCATGGGCAGGCCGATCTTCTGGGTGAGGCGCTCGACTATCTCATAAGCGCGCGGCAGCTGCTCGCGCGTCACGGGCTGCGCGCGGTACATGGCGAGCGCGATCTTGTCGGAGAAGAAGTAGGAGACGAAGTTCATCACGGCGGCAAAGGCCAGCGCCAGCAGCATCCCATTCTCGCCGCCAAAGTAGCGGCCAAAGAACATCAGCAGCAGCGTAAGGGCGGTCAAGAGGAACGCAGTCTTGAATGTGTTTCCCATAGCTGATTGGATGTTACGCTCTGGGCGGGGATGCAGGCGGAGGTTCCGGCCGGAACATTGTATGTACAAAATGTTCCGGTGGAATGTTCCAGTTGGAACATATAAGCGGTTTTCACCGGAACACTGTGGAAATCGCGGAAAACTCGGAAAACCACCTTAAAGCTATAGTTCGTTACCGGCAAGTGGCTGGACGGGAAGGAGTTACTGACCGAGGCGGAAAAGTGGTAGGAAAGACACAGGGCGAAGGAAAAGCGACGAAAAGTGACGAACGGAGCTGGCAGTCGGAGGCGGCGGGTGCCAATTACAATGACTTGCGGGTGAAAGCATTATTCCGTGCAGTCCCACCCCTTCGGAGAGAACGCGAAAGGATGGGCCAACCCGTCCATCCCCACTCTAAAATTTCGCAAAGAACGCGAAATTTAGAATGGGGCACCCCGGCTCCATCCGGTGATTGAACGCGAAGGTCAAGCAATGTATGATTTCGCGCGCAAAAGAATGTGTGAACTGGCAATGGGTTTTCAAATCAGCACGCGAGAACTGGACCGAATCATGGTGGTCGACGTGGTGGGGAAGCTCACTTTGAGCGACAGTCGCACCCAACTCCGCGACCTGATTCACGTCTCGTCCGGCAACGGCCAGAAGAAATTTTTGCTCAATCTGGCGGGTGTGGAGTTCATTGACAGCGACGGCATGGGTGAACTGGTGCGATGTTACAGCATCGTCCGGCAGAGGGGCGGCGAGATGAAACTGGTGCACGTCAACAAGAAGGTCCAGGACCTGCTTCAGCTCACGCGGCTCAACACTTTGTTCGAAATCCACGGCGGGGAGCAGAGTGCGCTGGAGGCCTTCAGGAGCAGTGGTCAGTGATCAGTGGTCAGTGGTCAGGGGTCAGTGATTAGTGGTCAGTGGTCAGTGATTAGTGGTCAGTGGTCAGTGATTAGTGGTCAGTGGTCAGCTACCTTGTGGCGCGATCGGTCAAAGTCAAAGGCAAGAGCAACGGCAATGTAGTACTGGTGCAGTTTTGATTGATAAGGAAGCGAGCCAAACGCGCGATTATTGTGTCGCAAAAAACGCGACACATCGCGCGGCTCGCCCAGATTCCCTCGGCAAGCTCGGGACAGGCTCTTCGCTGCGCAAAGAACGCTTGCTCAGGATGACAATCAAACACACCACTACCCCTCTTCTGCACGAGCCGTGTACGCTTCTAACTCTTTTTCTTGCTTTTTGATCTGAATAGCGGAGCGCCCCAGGCGCTGGCGGACAGTAATGCTCCGAAAAGAATTACGGCGTCGATGCTGGAGCGTCCTTCGGGGGACCAGTAGACGTCTTTCAGGTTTAGCCAGAGGGCGAATTCGTCGAGCGTGAGGGCTGCGCCCACGCCGTAGAGGATTGACATCAGCCGGCTGAGGAGAAGCGACGTGTTGTCCTCGCCGGTACCAATGTCGGCCAGCCATCCGTAGCCCACGCCGAGCAGAATAATGATGCCGAAGACCAGGTGATGAATGTGCCGGCCTCCCCGCTCGATGAAATGGAATGGCGGAATATTGTGCAGAACGGCAAAGACCACCGCACGCACTCCAGCGAAGGTCAGGAAGAAACTTACCGAAGCCACGAAGAGACGGCGCCGCGGTCGGTCGGGGATGCGCTCGTGGATTGCCCGGCCCAGGGACGTTCCCTGGGCCACTAAGAGCATGACAGCTGTTGCGGCGATCGCCAGCAGGAGGATGAACCACGTGTAGGCCATACTGCATTAGAGCATTTCAAGAGGCGGCAAAGCACCCGCGCGATTTTTCGGCCTTAACCGAGTGCCTTGTCGATGGCTGAATCAATTTCAAGGGCGGCCTCACGCCCGATGCATTGCCCTAGAGCGCGATAGCTCTCAAACTGCAATTCATCAAACCACTGGTCGGCCGTGGTCTGGTGGGGAAATGTCTTGTGTTCTTCCGAGTAGCGCCAGACGTCATCGGGAAGCGAATTCTTGTTCGCGGCGTTTTTTTCCTGCCTGGGGGGCAGGCTGGCTTTGATGTAAAACAGCTTGCCGCGATCGTTGAGATTTTGGGGATCATAGAAAATTTCGCCCAGCGCGAAGTTGTATTCACTTTCACGCGCGTCCTGGGGAGGCCGGATTCTGGAAAAATCAATCGCGATGCGCGCGCCAAAATCGGACCGGGCTTTTTCAATTAAAGCCAGGAGGTTCTCGAAGTCATACGAGCCATCGCAGTCGGCGTCGCAGGCCACAATCACCTTGCAATGCCGCTTGATCAATTCGTACACCGCCAGGTTCTCGAAGTGTCCTCCATCGGAAAGATAAACGTAGTGTTTATTCTCGTCACTCTGCGCCACCAATTCGGAAAACAGATAGCCCAGTCCCCACTTTGGTCCGGCGCTGCTCCACGGCTCCGGAAAGCGCGAATTCCCCATCCACCATCCCAAGCGGACGTCAAACAGAGTCATGAACAGAGCCGTGGCCGGGGAGGTGTAATAGCCCATATTGGGACTGGCGGCCGCGCCCGAGATGGCCATGGCCGTCCCGAGGGCAATTCCGCCCTCGCAGGTCAAGCGAGTCAGCGATTTCTCGGTTCGCCCCAGTTCGGTTTTCGAGTAGCTCGGCGTAGCCGCATTTTCCAGCCTGAAACGCTCCTTGCCTTCCCCTGGGAAGATCTTGTCATATCCGCAATAAAGCGGAGTAAACACGAACGACTTGGCGCGCCGGGTGGCATAACCGAGTTCGGCGCCGCTGGTAATGTTAAGGGCTGCGTTCAGGATGGGATAAGGTCCGGGGTAGTTGACGGCGAATTCCTTGAGCGCAACGTCGTCGTCGGGATCGAAGCCGGTAAACGGCTGCGGTTTGCGCTCCGGGTTCGAGGCGCCCAGATAGCAGCGCACCAGGCGGTTGCGATAGAAATGGTGCAGGGAGAAGTCGTTTACGTCGACGCGCCGGGACAACAAGAGTGACGCGATCGCCAGAAGGATGCCTGCGCCCAGCAATCGTAGAGGCAACCCTGCCCACTGGATTCTCCAGTAGAGATCGGATAACACAGACCACTCACTTCCAGGCATGGGATGCCACAGTTTAAGGGTTAGATCGGGACAAAAAAACAGTCCAGCGCCGATGTGAACCGCTGTGGCCAAGAGCAGAACTAAACCAACTCCGAAAACGTATGGCGCCATGATCGCGATGATATTGAGCAGGCGAGGCGTCTTGAACAGGTTGACGATCCAAGAACCATTGTCGCCGTCGGCCGATTTGGTTTGTGCCGACGGCCCGCTCGTCGTTGCGCTCTTGGCGGCCTTTACGCCGAGATAGTTGTGAACAATCCACAAAACTGCCGGGACGATGCTTGCCCACTGCAACTTGGCCAAGAGCCATCGCACCAAGAGTGGCCCAAAGGTGCAGGAACCGGCCAGCAACATCCAAGACAGGGTTACCAACATCACGAATCCGCCCAGCCGGGCCCACCATTCGCGCACCAGGTCTCTGCAGCCGCGGCCTGCGAGACCCAAGTGCAGCGAACCCGAGGTCCACATGAGGAGCATGATTCCCCCGGTTCCGAGAACAGCGACGATCCAGTAAATTGCGTAATGGTGCGCCGGTAAGCGCCACAGCAACATCAAGTATCCGCGGCCCAGACCACCGCCGACCGCTCCCGCAATCAGTGAGGAAGACAGGAAAGCGGGGAGGGAAAGCATCTGGTCTTTCGCAGTTTTCTTCTGCACCACCCGCCTCCACACCCGTAACGGCACCGAGGCGACCGTCCAGGCCAGGAAATAGAAGACTCCGCCGGCGGCGACCCATTGCCAAAGAGGAGAATTTTCCAAATCTGCCCAACGCCACAGGCCGAAGTTCAGCAGCAGGCAAGCCAGAACAAATGGCACGATGACCGTGACCGTCACCTTGACTCGTTGAAATGACGTCAGCAGCATTTGCCTGGAGGGGGTCTGTTCCGCCGTGTTCCAGGCCACAGAGAATGCGGCAATGAACCAAGCAACAGCGCCCGGGATCAGAAGTTCGATGGCATGGTGCCGAGACAATTTCATCAGCCCCAGCAGGACTCCGTTGCAAAGCACGAAACCGCCCAGGAAAATCAAGCCGAGCACAGTCTGGTTCAGGAAGACGTTGCGGAGCCAGGTGCCAATCATCGCCCAGGTGTCGCCGGAAAGCAGGCCGGTGCGGGGAGTCAGGTAGTTGCTGTATAGGCGGAGCCAGCGCAGGAAGGTGCGTTCCTCGCGTCCATCCAGTTCACGCTTCCCGGGAACGAGGGCTTTTTCGATGTCTCGAAATGACGAACCGGGCAGGGCCTTGAGGAAGCGGAGGGTGAGCGCCGCGAGCCAGGAGCCAATGTATCCGCCACCGGAGACGGTGGAGAGGTAATCGAACTTGTGCAGCAATCCGTTTTCCGCCAGTGCTTGCAGGATGCCGAGGTTAAAGGTGGCGCTGCGGATGCCGCCGCCGGAGAAGGCCAAACCGATCAGGTTGCTGGCGGTGGGTATCGAGGTAACTCCGCGCGCCCGGCGGGACTCGGCGATCCTCGGCAGCTCGTCTCGAAAGACTTCTCGGAATGTGACCGGGGGATCCTGCGGCGGTTGGGTCTCGGCAGGTTGGCTTCCCGCTGTGAGGGGGGCATTTTCGGGCATAAGAATCCCTTGCGCCCCCTCCTCCGCCTGTGGCTGGGTAACATATCAGAACGGCTGGCGAAGTCAAGCCAATTCCTGGTGAACGTCCTGAATCAAGACGCTGGACAGTCGGTTTTACTCAGGCCTTCTGCGCTTCGCGCTTTAGCGCGCGGTCCAGGGTTTGATCGAGGGCGGACTTAGCGGACTCGTATTCCGATTGTGAGATTTGGCCTTGCCTGCGTTCGACTTCAAGCTGAAAGAGTTCTTCTTTCAGGGCATCGAGCAGGATGGAGGCAGGACGCGCTGCCGGAGCCGACCGGATGATGGGCGTCCCAAGGGCTGGCGCGGGTCCGTATTCATCTTCTTCGTCTCTATCATGCACAGCGGCATGCGCTGCCGCTCGCGTGGAAGTCTTTTGGCGAGCTAGAGCGCGGGCCGCGGATTGTTGCCGCAGGGCTACATATACTCCGCCCAGAATCAAAGCCGCGGCGATGCCTCCGAGGATCCACCAACGATATTGCTGCAGAGGGTCGGGAGCATCGATGGGTGGGCCGAGTCCGCCACCGGGGCGGTTATTGGCCTGGGCGCCGGCTTCGCCTTTGCCGGCCTCGCCTTCGGAGGCCTGGAGCACGCCTTCGCCGGAAACCTTGAAGGCAAGGTTCTGGCCGAGGGTGGTGTTGGAAGCCACCTGTACGACGGCGTCGGGTTCTTGGGGGTAGGGAACCGACTTGAAGGCAGCCGAATCAGAGGCGGCAGTGAACTGCATCGTCTTGGGTATCATGACCACGAAGTGCTCCAAGGGATACACCGACTTAGGGTCAAGATTGGCGCTTCCCGAGTAGGGCAGTTGGTAGGCCGCCTCGAAGCGGGTCAGCCCCGGCCGCAACGGGAAGATGAAGGCATAGCGGTTCTTCTCGCCTTCGGGCACGGGAGCGGATTTCAGAGGGTTGCCATTTTCGGTGGTGGCGCTGCCTGAATCTGGAATGATCTGCGCTCCGTCGGGGATGTAGAACTCGATGTTGCGGTCGTTCATCTGGGTGCGCGGTGGCTTGGAAGTGTTTTGCACGCCGAGTTCGCGCACTACCACGAGTTGTCCCTGCTCTACTTGAAGGCGCACGATATCGGCGACCACTTCAATGCCATCGACTTTCTTGGCGACGTCATTCACTTCGACCTCGACCGAGGTGGTTCCCGGAGGCGCCATGCGGTGGTAGGTAACGCCCTGATGGATGGCGCGGACCAGGTGCGGGGATTTGTCGTCGTCCAGCTTGAAACTGAACTGGCCTTTGGCGTCGGTTTTAGTGCGGCCGGCTTCCTCCATGCCCTGGCCGAGCTTGAGCAGGACTACGTCGTCTCCGGCGGCGGGCTTGCCGGTGGTGGAGTTTTTGACTGTGCCGGTTAGGGTTTGAGCCGCGGTCAACACGAGGGACACTAACAGGACTGCGGTCAGTAAGGCGTAGCGTAAGGGTTCGGTCAAGACAACTCCTATAGGATCGTACTTTTCACGGATAAGTTCGCTGATGAATGACCTGATCGCGCCCATCAATAATGGACAAGGTGACCGACACGACTGTTTCTCCCGCTACCAATTGCGCCTGCCGCTCATGGAACAGCTTCTTCAACTCCAACCTGTTTTCCGTGGCAATCGCGTTATCCTTCGACTGATACGCTTCGGACGGGGGCCCGCTCTCAAATTTGAGCCTCCGACCGTGGGCCTTGACTTTATATTCCAGGCGCAACTCGTATGTCATGGGCAACTCATTTGCAGGGGAAGGCTTTTTTCAGTGCTCTAACGACCAGAAGGCCCGAGTGAAGATGAAGCTCCTCAGGATGAGCGTCTAAATATTTGAAAACGACCAGTCCCAGTTGGCCATTGGTCACACCTTCTCCACTCGGCACACAGGATTTACCTCCGCCGAGATAGAAACCCTCGGTGAGGCCCAGAACGTAGGATACGCAAACCGAGTATTTGAGATGCTGCTCCTCCGTAAGCGTCGATTCCTCCTGTTGGCTCCAACGACAGTTGTCGCGAAGCTCCACACCGGTCATCGAGGCTAATGAAGCTTTCGGAGTGGCGAGTACAAGCAATAGGATCGTGGACGGCCAGAGTGTGTGGGCTGCTTTCAAGATCTCGTTCCTTTTTGCGGCGCGGGATTTTCCAGGCGGGCAATCTCGGCTAGGATGGTGGCGGCTTCGTCCTGCAGGGAAGATTTCAGCGACGTGTAGTCGGCGTCGGGTACCTTGCCCGCCTTGTATTCGAAGTTGAGATCGCGCAGGTTTTCGTAGACGGCATCTTTGCGTTCGCGCAGATAGCCGGCGCGGGTTTTCTCCGGACCAAGAAAGAGCCGTCCGGGCAGGTAGAGAACATAAAAGAGAGAGGCGGCGAGCATCAGGCCGCAGATGAGCCAGATCATAGGTCAGTTTCCTTGCGAGCCTGGTCGCGGAACTGCTCAAGTTCGGCGCCGCGGGCCGGGCGCAGGCCGTCGGCGAGGGCGGGTGCGGGACGATTCTTCCAGGCGCGAATCACCAGCACCATCAAGCCGAAGCCGAAGAACACAGCCGCGAAGGGAACGATATAGGCCGCGCGGTCGAAACCCCTCGTGGTGGGAGCTGCGAGAACCGTCGGTCCATATTTCTGCACGAAGCCTTGCTCGACCAGGCTGTCGCTGTCTCCGCGAGTGACCGAAGCCATAAGTTCGTTGCGCATGCCGTCGGAGGCAGGGCAGCCGACGTGGTTGCATTCCAGAAGAATCTGTTTGCAGCCGCAGATGCACATCATCTGGTGACCGATCTCGTTGAAACGGGTGGCTGGATCGCCGGCGCCGAGAAGCGCGAAGACGGCGGCGCAGAGCAGGATGGTCTGCGCGAGTTTGCTAGGGGATCGAACTTGCTTCGTTTTCGGATTCGGGTTCGTCATCGCTTCCAAAGTTCTGGTCTTAGGTCTTAGGCGTTAGGTCTTAGGCCAAGTCCTAAGACCTAGCACCTGACACCTAAGACCCTTCGATCATCAGTCTCCTGTTACTGCGGGAGCGGGTTGCGCTTGATCCAGCCTTGCGGGCGCTGGAACACGGACTGGCGCTGGCGCATTTGGAACCAGGGCCAGGACGGTTCCGATCAGCATGATCCAGACGCCCATCCAGATCCACATCACCAGCGCGTTCAGGTGCGCTTTGATGATGGGGTGACCGTTATCATTGTTCAGGCCCTCAAACACCAGGTAGAGATCCTCGTTGAGGTTGGAGCGGATGTCGGGCATGGTCGAGGTCTGCTGGCTGGCTTTGTAGAAACGGCGCACGGGAGTCATGGTGTCGATCTGCTTCCCCCCTTTGTAAACGTCGAGGATTGCCCACTCGCTGGCGTAGTTGGGGGCGTCATCGTCGGTGTAGGAGCGGCAGATCAGAGTGTAGGGGCCGATGGTCATCTTGTCGCCGTTGGCCATTTCCTGCTCTTTATCCTGATTGAAGGCAGCTCCGGCGAAACCGATGATGACCACCACCACGCCGAAGTGGACGATGTAGCCACCGTAGCGGCGGGTGTTGCGGTGAGTGAGTTGCACCATAGAGGCGAACATACGCTGGCCCGTGTGCTTCGAGATGACGCGGCCGCCACGGTAGAACTCGCTGGCCACGGTGAGGATTACGAGCACCGCGAGCGCAATGGCCATTAAGGAATAGAGGTAGGAAATATTCTGCCAGGGCTTGAGGCCGAACGGCGAGCCCCAACGCTGGGGCGTGATCATCAGGAAAACGGCGACCGCCATGGTGCCGAGGGTCGGCCACAGGAAGTTGCGCTTCAGGCTTTCGAGCGAAGTCTTGCGCCAGGCCAGCAGCGGGCCAACGGCGGTGAGGATCAGCAGCAGCAGGGCCACGGGAATGGCGACGCGGTTGTAGAACGGAGCGCCCACCGTGACTTGATTGCCTTGCACTAGTTCAGAGATCTTCGGAAACCAGGTTCCCCAGAGCACGGTGAAGCAGAGCAGAACGAACAGCAGATTATTGAACAAGAAGCTGGACTCGCGCGATACCAGCGATTCGAGTTTGTGCTCGCTGCGCAAGTGAGACTTGTTCTTGAAGAAGAAAATGACGAACACCGCGAAAGTGATCACAAGGAACCAGGCGAACCAGTCGCCGATGGAGGATTGCGCGAAGGCGTGCACGGAGCTGATAATTCCGCTGCGGGTGAGGAACGTTCCGAGGATGGCCAGCCAGAAGGTGGCGAAGACCAGCCACATGTTCCACATTTTCAGCATGCCGCGTTTCTCCTGCATCATCACCGAGTGCAGGAAGGCGGTGCCGGTGAGCCAAGGCATGAGCGAGGCGTTCTCGACGGGGTCCCATCCCCAGTAGCCGCCCCAGCCCAGCACCGAATAGGCCCAGTGCGCGCCGAGGAACACTCCGCAGGTTAGGAAAGCCCAGGTCACCATGGTCCAGCGGCGGGTGATGTGAATCCACTTCTCGCCGGGATACTTCATGATCAGCGCGCCCAGCGCGAACGCGAAGGGCACGGTGAACCCGACGTAGCCGAGATAGAGCATGGGCGGGTGAATCACCATCTCGGGATATTGCAGCAACGGATTCAGGCCGCTGCCATCCGGCCGGAGCGGGCCTTCGAGAATGCCGAATGGATTGGCGGCGAAGTTCACCAGCAGCAGGAAGAATATCTGCACGCCAGCCAGAACCACTGAGGCGTAGGCGAAGAGGCGCGGATCGGTTTTGTAGCGCAGGCGCAATACGAATCCGTAGGCGGCCAGCAGCAGGGACCAGAACAGCAGCGAACCTTCCTGGCCGGACCAGAGCACGGCGAACTTATAAGGGCCGGGCAGATCGACGTTGCTATGGTGGAAGATGTAAGCGATGGAGAAATCGTTGCTGAAGGCGCAAATGACGAGGACGACAGACGCGAGAAAGACGGCGCCGAAAGTGGCGACGCCGGCGCGGCGGGCAGTTTCGCCGATACGCTCCGAACCCTGGCGGATCCGCGCGGCGAATGAATTGCCCTCGGAAGCGGCGATGCTGGCACGAGAAGTCTGACTCGCTGGCGGTGAGACTTGTTTCTGGAAGACGAGCGCGACGATCCCGGCGAGAAACGTGTAAACGCTCAGCGCCAAAGCCAGAAGCAGCGCGAAACTGCCCAATACCGCCATGTGGGAGAACCCCCGGGCTATTTTTTCAGAAATACCCCTCAGAGGCAAACGGCACAGGCGGCGGCCCGAAATTCCACCGCCGCTGCTCTTTCATCGGTCGGGACGCTGTTACGCGCTTTGCTGCTGATGATAGCGTTGCTTTACTTCACGTTCCGCAGCCAGCCAGTCTTCGCGCTCGCTGCCGGGTTTGGCTCCGCGCTGCTGGTAAAGTTCGTAGGCGCGGCGCCGAATCTCTTCCTCTACGTTGATCGGAACCACTCTGCGGGGATCGGTCTTCACGACTTCCAACTTCTTCCGGGGTTCGGGTGTGACTTTGGCTTCCGGCTTAGTGGGCGCTGCTTCCGCCGCGACCGCCTGCACATTGGCCC
This sequence comes from uncultured Acidobacteriaceae bacterium, assembly GCA_963850805.1. Lineage (GTDB taxonomy): Bacteria > Acidobacteriota > Terriglobia > Terriglobales > Acidobacteriaceae > Sulfotelmatobacter. Next base: position 45,731 of record CAWKNF010000029.1, read on the forward strand.
GTACGTCGGCCTGCACATCGGGCACGCTGGCCGGGATGCCGGCACTGGTTCGCTCTTTGATTGTCTTGCCGCCTGGGGTAGATTTTGATCTCGCCATATTCGGATACTCCTTTTAGATACTTGGATTTAGGAATGAATGGACCGTTTCTATGAACCACATACACCTCGCCACCTACGTTTGCGAACAGTAAGTTTTTGGGTGGCTGAGTTGACGTAAGTATAACGCTTTGGGGCCTGTGGAAACCTGATTTCCCGAAGAAATTGGCAGAGATGGCTTTGCTATAATCGAAACTCTTATTTTCGCGGCTCCGGGGATGGCGCTATCGTCTAGGGGTTAGGACGGAAGATTCTCAATCTTCAAACCCGGGTTCGATTCCCGGTAGCGCTACCATTCTCTCCGCATCTCGCTGATTCGCAGCGAGATGCTCAGTCTCCCAATTCGCTTGTAGTCGTTTTGTAGCCGCTTTCGTCCTTTTTTATCGACGGAATAGACGGACTCGCTCCCGATTCGGGTATTGAACAGCGGGGGAAATCGGTGCCAAATCTCAAGGTCTCGATAATCGAGAAGGTCAAACTTGCTAGCGGCAAGTGGACGAATCTCCCAGTAAAAATTCCCAAGTCTAAACCGAATGGCAAAGGGCTTTACCTTAAGGATTCTCGTGACGGAAACTTCTACTTGCTCTGGCGTGAGGGCGGGCAACGCAGGTATCACCCGGTACACGGAGCACTGGAAGACGCAATGACGGCCAAAGAAAGGAAGGAACTCTACCTAGCAGGTATCGCGAAAGGATTACACGTCGAAGACCCCAGTGTGGGCAATACTCGACTGACAGTCGCAGCAGCCATTGACGAGTACTTGAGCGTCCTAACGGGGCATGGGAACACCGTTCCGCTCCACACGTTCGCTCTTCGACAGTTTCAGGAATGGAACACGAAGTACGCACGCAACAAGAAAGTCTATCTAGATGCAATAGACCGCCAGCACATCCTAGCATTCAAGAAATGGGCCATCGAGCGAGGCGATGGTAAGAATGGGGAACCGAACGACGAAGTGACCGCCGTGTGGAAGTGCATGCGCGTGAACAAAGCAATTAAGACCATGCTGAACCTCGGGCCCGGGCAGGGTCCGGTTAAGAAGTCTGATTTCGCGGAAGTTCTCAATCGCAAACCTACCGTCGTGACCTACACAAAAGAAGAGCGTGACAGATTCCTCCGGAGTTGCAAGGGCGTTGCATTCCTTATTTGGTCACTGTTTCTCAAGTGTGGTCTGCGGCACAAAGAATTGAGCCATTTGGAATGGACAGACATTGACTGGGTGACGCACGTTATCCACGTCCGGGTGAAGATGGTGAACGATGGGGACAAGGAAGTAGAATTTCGGCCAAAGAAACACAGCATTCGTGATGTTGCCATACCGGATGATTTGTTTATTTTGCTTCGGGAACTCAACGAATTTGGCAAGAACCATCTCGTGTTTCCGACACGGACTGGACGGATCAACATAAGACTTTGGGATGCCTGCAAACGAATCGCGAAGAGAGCCGGAGTGGACGTATCGAAGTTTATGCCAAAGAATTTTCGGAGCACGTATGCTACGAATCGCCTGCGTAACGGGTATACCCTCGCCGAAGTGCGGGATCAGCTTGGGCATCGTGACATGCGATCAGTCGAGCACTACGCTGACGCACTGAAGGCGGAAGAACTTGTTAAGAGCGGTCGGGCCAGCGCCGGATGGAATTAATTGTCTGTGGGCTGTTCCGTGGCACTGCCGAGCGCTCTGATCCCGACCACATATCATCATGTTCTCAGATTTGTTCCTGACAAGCGAGCGGTCGGAAGGGCGCTAGCGATGGAGCGATGCGTCCGGAGGAGCGGATTACAGAGTCTGCAACCGGCAACTGCATGTCAAAGACATCAAGCCTCTGTTGCAACGCAACAGAGGTCGCTCTGACAGAAACCGCAAGGTTGAACGGGAAATCCACTTTCGATTCCCGCAGAATGCTTCACCGGCGACTATTACAAGGAAAGCGCACCCGTTTGTGATGATGCCTGCAAGATGCCACCGGACACGCTAGGAGGGAAGGTGAGGCATTCACTATTTGTCCAAATCACTTCCTCACTGCGCTTGCCGCCGCGGCGGCCTTCCAGTGCTTTTATTGTTCTGAAGGGCCGGAACGGCAGCCAGTCAGCGCCTGCGTTCTCGCACACGATTACTTGCCCATTCCGTGAACGGCACCAGTCACCGAGGGCCTGATAGTTAACGTCGTGGAATCGGTAGGCCCTGCCCGCAACCTCGTAAGGTGGGTCTACAAACCACGTCATGGGCCCTTGGTCGGGTATGTCGCCATAACATGCCTGGGAGATTTTCCAATGGCGAACACGTTCTACCTGCGAGGCAATGCGTTCACGGATGGATTCTCCCCAATAGACTCCGGGCTGCCACGACCTGTTCTCCCGCATCCATTTACTCGGACTCTTGGCAGGTTGCACCGTTCCTTTGTTTAACCAGAAACCGATGAGATGCTTGGCTTCTGGGGACATCCTTAGTTCGTCCACATGGTCAAATTGCAGCGGTAGAGAAAGAATCTCCTCCGGAGAGACATGGATTAAGTAATCCCACACTCCGCAAATGGTGGGGTCAGCGTCGTAAAGACGGATTTGGTGTTCTGGATAACGCAGAGCGTAACCGCAGGAGCCAGCAAAAGGTTCAGTGATAATTGAATACAGAGGCTTAGGGTAGTGCGGTGCGACCCGCCACTTGCTTCCAAAAAACGAAAAGAAAGGTCTCATCCAGCCAAATACTGGATAGGCCGCAAAGTTGCGAAACTAGCGATTGGTTTAGCACGGACTCACAGAAGTTCCGGTCAGCTTGCGACCTTGCGCGTCGGTCAGGAAATACGAGTGAAAAATGGGCGCTACCCCGCGCTCATTTTTATCGCCCCGCTGTTTCGGCCCTTCTGCCCATCCCCTACATCAAACCTCAAGCAAGCAAATTCTGGAGGTGGAAATGGGTAAGAAAATTAGCAAACCACAACAGCAACGAATCAAAACCAATGCTTCTACTCTCCGTGGGGCGAACGGTCGTGGAACACAGATTTTGTCATCGCAAAAGGTTTTAGAACCGTGTTTCGGCCCTTCACAAACCTGGGTTCATCTAACAGGTAATTGCAGTGAGTGGTGGGTGCGATTGCAAAGCCGAAACGCATAAAAGCGTCCTGTGCGAGATGACCGCCGCACGGCTGATGAGTTCCTACGGGAACCACGGGTAGGTCAGAGGGGATTTATGTCTACAATTCGCACCAATCACCATAACCGTAGCGAGGCTGCCCGCAAGGCGGCCCAAACCCGCAAGGAAAATAAGGCAGAGGAACGGCGCGCCGATCGTGAGCAACAAGAGCGTCGTGCCTACCTCTACAGCACCTTGCTGACCAACAGCGACCGACAGAACATTGAAATCGCTTTGGACAACATTGTTGACGAGTTCGAATCCTCATTCGAGGCCTTCATGAAGGAGCGGGATGTTTGTGCCCGCGTCGTGATGACCAGCGTGGTGGAGGCGATCGACCAACGCAAGCACGCGCTTAAGCTTACTCAGGCTGCGCTTGAGACCTACCACGTCCGCCGCAACGGGTACGCCAGTGGCTACGTATGCTTGGACGAAATCCTTGCCGACATGATGCTTGAGTCGGACGAGGACGGCTGCATCTGGAGTGATGATTTCGAGGGCATGGAAGACGAACAGAACGGAGTGCCCGACGGGGAAAAAACCGACATGAACCCAGAAGTGGCATGTTCCGAGCACAACAACAACTAGCAAAGAAGACCGAAACCTAGCCCGGTAAGGGCGACGGTCGCACCGTCATGCGGTGCCTGAAGAGGGTCAACATCAAAGTTCGGCAAGAACACGAGCCCATCGTTCCGGCCCTTTTGGTTCTGGCAGGAATCTAACTCCATATGGAAGAAACAAATAACGATCAGCGGGTAGAAAGAGCAAAAGTTCCGGAGCCGATCTACAAATCAGTGACGAAAAATTGTAGATGCGGAGCGCCGACCAAATGGCGCGTACGCGGCACTACGGTTTGCACCACCTGCCTTGACCACCAGTATGGTAATTGCGAGGGCGTGAAACCGTGGCAAGAGGAAAAGGTGAGCGAAGAAAAGAAAAAGGCCGTAATTGAAACGCAGGGACATAAATGCGCTCATTGCGGCAACAAGAGGCGGCAGTTGAGTTGGCTGGAGCCGACAACGATGGACACGCTTGTGTGCTCACCGTGCCTGAATCGCGTACTCGGCGTCCCCTATAGCACGCAGAAGACAGCCACCGCGTGGCAGTGCGGGGTATGTGGAGCACCTTTAAATAGAAAGAACGCCGAATCGGTAGTGAATCATTTGAATGGTCACGATCTGTTCGCCGACGACGCTGCAGCGACAAGCAACTAATCAAAACACGGAATTTGCGCTGGCGCTAACCAGTGCTTCCTTTCCCCCTTTGCCCCTTTTGGGCCGGTGGATTCAGTGGGGCCCCAGTATTAGAACTATGCGGGGTTAGTCCCCCGCAAATGAAATTCGCCGACTACGAGTTTCATTGAACGGGTAGGGAAATTGTGTCCATCACAGTTTCTGGGGCCGGGAACCAATGCCCCCGGCCCAATTCTCTTTTCCCAAAGACATTGGGCGCTTACCCAAGCGTGACGGAGAGAATCATTTTGGACTGAAAGGCATTGGAAATGAAACATTTTAGGGAAGCACTTCTAGGATTCAATGACATGGCCCTCTGAGCCATGGGATTCGCATTCACTCAAGCCGCATTTAACACTGACAAAGCCAGGGGATTGAATAAACTCGTCCTCTGGATCATCTGCGAGCATGCGAACGAAAAAAACAAGGATGAAGCATGGCCGTCTATCCCCACAATAGCCATAGAGGCCGGGGTGTGCGTGAACACGGTCATGAAGGCAACCCGATTTTTGGAGGCCAACGGTCTGATTCAAGTTGTCAGAACCAGGGTGACCACCAAGGATGGCAAACCCCAAAACCTAGTTAACCGCTACAAGCCCATTATTTCTGCCATGACGGCGGAGGGGGGTGGTGCATCGGATGCAGTACCCCCTACTCCATGTGATGCAGTACCCTACTCCACGACATGCACCACCCCTACTCCACCAGATGCACTACCCCCTGGTGCACCGGATGCACCACCCTACTGCACCACATGCACTGTAACCAGTAATGAACCAGTAATGTTTGAACCAGTAACCGTTAACCCAGTAAACCAAAAAGGCCAAGAAAGTAAGGAAGGAAGGGAGAAAGGGTCGGAGGCTCCGCCTCCTCCCATCGTTCCTCAGGGGGATGAAGAGACTTTTTCGAGCAAGATGAACCAATACCCTGCGGAGGTGAGGGCGTTGGTGGCCAAACTGAATCCTATGGGGTTTGATGACACCTTCTTGCAAGAGGCCCACTATGCCCAACTATGCGTGGAAGACTTGGGGGACATGGATGCCTGTGACTTGGTTACCTATAACTGGATTCACAAGGCCCCCAAGGCCCCCAAACTCCGGATCACCTCCTGCCAATGGTTGTGGGAACGGGTATTGGGGGAGGGGAAAAATCTTCGCTTGGTCAACGAGTTTTTGACTCATGATTGCGAAAAATGTGACCTATGCACCAAAGGGGGTTTAATTTCAGCCCAGCGGAAGAAGCAAATCAAACAAAAAAAGGCGGCCGAAAAGGCATGGGAGAAACTAGAGGCCCAGAGACGGGAAAAACTTGCTCGCTATGAGTTTCGCCACCCGACGATGGAGGAACAACAAGTATTCAAGGGCTTGCGCCAAGGGGAGTGGCCCCGTTTCACGCCATTGATCACTTCTTCCGAGGGTAATAATGCGGCTTGGGATGTCCGGCATCTGGATGCAGCCATATTGGCTTGCTTACAAATTAATGAACCCCAGACCTTTGAGTCCTTTACCGCTCTGGTGGAGGGCATCATGGAATTGGACAAGGAAACCCCTCGGGAGATGGCAACCACTGCTTGATCCAAGGTTGCGCCCTCTGAACACCTTGCATCCGGACGAGTACTGACCGGACTCATACCCAGCCCCGAAAAAACCAACTTTGTGTTCCCTACACGAGGGGTCGGCGCAATTTGCCCAAGAGCCTAAGGTGATTGTTTGGATTCGCAAACAGGGATCACTATGAACAAACCTGACACAACTCTCTCGCAATCTGATGCTGAAGCCCGACAGCGCCGGGAGGCCAGTGAGCGCAAACCAGTCAGGGAATGGTCGGCAGAGCAACGCCGTGAGGCCTTCCTTGAATCCCGCAGGGTTGAGACCCAGAAAGCAGAAGCGGGCGTCTGGGACGAGTCGGAACTATGCGAAACTTGCCACGAGTTCAGTCCCGAACGAGGCTCTTGGTCGTGCAAGAAATGTATTGAGCGGATGCGGCAATATGAAGATTGATCAGAGTCTCCGGTAACGGTCGGAATTGTAGGTCGGGTGGAACGACTGGGGCCCGTGTTATTTCACAACTGCACCAGAAGCATGGCTCTTGCCCCATTCACCAAATAACCTCGTGGTCTCCTTCCATTCTTCCTCGAATCCAAAGTATTTAGTGACAACATTGTTCATCATGAATAAAGCACTCGTGGACGTGCGGATAACTTCAGTGATTTCCTCTTCGGAATAATTGGGCACAAGATCGGTTCCACTGAATCTCCTTCCCAACTGGTGCATTCCCACATGCGTGTAGCCGTGGAGCGCATCCTTCGCCTTCTTCAAGAAGTTTTCGAAGTGCCCTCCTAGTCTAAAGGCATCATCAATCTCCTTGCCTACAGTTCCGAAGTTTGTCCTGTATTCATCATCCAATATCTTCTTCAAGATGTCGTCAGGAACGAATGTAACCAAGTGAGCGCGGACGGTAGCTTCGAGTATGGGTCGCTCAAGAGCAAAAGCGGCACCGTAAAACTTGTTTGCTATGAGGCTCAGAATTGCGCCATGAAACTCAAATACCAGCGACCAGTAAGCCATCAGCGGAGTGTTACGGTCTCCGGTAGGACATTGCCCTTTTGCGATAACCAAATTCTCTACTTTGCTTCCGAACTCGCTAGCCAGTTTGATTTCTTTTTCAAGACCGTAGCTCATTAATCCTCCACGCTGGCTTTGCCCAATAACGATACCAAACTAACGACGTATTGGGCATGGACTCATCGCGACCTTCAAAAGGGCCACAGTCCAAAGACTTCGAGCATGGGCTTTTGCTTGCCCTCTATCAGAGCGGTTGCTGTTTGGGCTGGTGTGAAATGTCCCTGCGGAATATCATGTGCGTCCGCGAGGAAAAAGCTGGCCATCGCAAGTACTGTCATGGCTTGGCGTAGATCGGCAGGTAAAACCTTGTCGAGTGTATCTTCGGCCGAATGTGCCTGCTCGAAATAATGGGGTGCCCGTACCAGCGGAGCGATACCTGGCAATCCGGCCAGAGTAAAGGCATACGCATCTGTCATGAACAGCCACCCGTCATCTGGAGGCTCAAGATGCAGGTCGGGATTCAGTTCGTTGAAGTCCCTGAGCAGCGGCACTAGCTCGGAGTGTCCTGCAGTTGGCAACCTCACAATAGGACCTGCGCCCCAGTCCAGCGCAAAAGCCGCGACAATGTTGCCTAGTTCCGCAGCGTGTTGACGTACATACGCACGCGAACCGAGCAGTCCTTGTTCTTCGCCTGTAAAAAGCACGAAGCGAAGTGTACGTGCAGGGCGCAAACCTGTCCGCACCAGCGCTTGTGCTGCCCCCAGAACGGCGGCGGCCCCGAAGCCATCATCCGTCGCACCTGTTCCCAGGTCCCATGAATCGAGGTGTGCACCGACTACCACTACCTTTTCCGGATGTATTGCTCCCTCAATTTCTCCGACAATGTTCTCCGATGGAACAGGTCCTGCAGAAAAGCTATTTTCCACGTTAATGTCTATGCTCACCGGGCGGTTCTGCAGCAATAAACGCTCGATCAGCCTCTGATGTTCAACAGGCAAATCGACAGACGGAATCAGGTCGGTATCAATCGTCTCGGGGAGCGCTACCGCCAGCGGCTCCGAGTGAACAATACCGTCGCCGGGCCTGGTATCGTGACGAAGCACTACGACGGCGTGCGCGGCTGTGGCCTCTCGCAGCAGCGGCAACAGCTCCGCGTAGGCCCGCATTGGCTTGTCAGGATCGGAACCGACAATAAGTGCTTTGCCGCTCCAGTTTGAACCCTGCGACTGAACCAGTGAATTAAGGTGCTCCGCAACATCATTCGCGCGCAAAAGTATCACTTGCACTGGCCCACTATGCGTCGGCGTCGATCCGGTCCAACCGTAGGCAGCAATCGGAATCGGTATCCGGAAGGGTGTGACCAGCGAAGCCGTTGCGGGCCCACGCTGCCAACCGCGAGGCAACGTCCAACCTTCGGTGTGCACCTGTTGCAGGCCAATCTTGCGCATGTATTCGACCACTTGCCGCTCTGCCGCTTGTGCAGCGACACTGCCCGTAAGACGGGGACCGATTTCATCGCAGAGTTGTTCCAGCTCAAGAGTGGGATCGGTTTGCTCCCCAGCGCGGCGAACCATATTCATACGCTGTGCAATGGGAGATATTGGAGCGGACTCCGGCGGCGCGGTTTGACCCAAAGCGAAGCCACAGACCAAGAGTCCTACCAACGGGATGGCGAGCGGCCTCATGCTCAACAGCTTACACACCGATGCCGCCTTACATCCAGTGCGCAGCTTTCATAAGGGCTGCTCCCCGCATCGCCAGCGACGCGTAAATTCTCCCTGTTGAAGAACTCCAAAACACTTTCAAATCCATTTGCCGGACTTTCAGACACCCTAGTTAGGAGCCCAATCACATTTTCGCCGGAATCGAGTTTGAGATTCCTGAAACGAAGAATTCCCACAACCGATGGGAAAAGCGATACTCACCGTCTCTGTGAGCGGCCTCCCGAGGAGCGCAAGGTATGCGCGCACGCCCACAAATCCGAGATATTCTGGTCGCCAAGAAACTGAAGCGCTGGATTTTGATCGCTCACCACCCATTTGTCAACCGCAGTTGCCCACCTGCGCGAGCCCGCCGCAATTATCAGAGGCTGTTCGCCAAGCACAGTGAGTTAGCGAAACGGCTGGGCTTATCGATCACCAGTGTCTACACTCCCTAAAAATGGAATTGTTCGGCCTCCCAAGTATTAGAAAGAGACGGGGCGGTCGGGCCACCAGGGTTCTCTAAAAGACTGGTGACACCGCAAGCCTCGATTTCAAACAAAGGAAACTGTATGGATGCACAAGAACTAAACGAAATACTCCGACGCAAAACAATCGCACGAATAGAAGCAGGCACTACGCCGGGGTGGGTAGTACTGTTCTTCGAAAACAATGATCCCAACCTGATTGATAACGAGGGAAAGCCAGTTGAACTCTACCTGACGATCTTTGTCGGCGGGTCTAAGTTTGACCACGAAGAGTCGCTTTATTTCTCCAACTGCGGCCTTCATCTGCGTCCTGCAGATGGCCGCTCTACGTGCCACAACGTTCGGGACTATAGCACGCCAATGCCGATTGCGGCGGCAAACACTATTACCTTGAAGAGTCCGGCTCTTTGTGACGCCCCAGATGTCAGTCAACGGAGGAAAAACGGACACTGCACAAACCGTGTCGCAGAGAACGGGATGTTGTGTCAAGAGCATTACGAACAATCCCAACTTTGCCCATGCTGAGAATGCTGATAAAAACTCAGACGTAGATCACTCGGTAACCCAGAGGCTCGCTGACCGGCGGGCCTTTTTCCCAAGACTCAAAGCCAGCCTCCCGCAGAAAACATCATGAACGCCGACGAGGATGCGGCTGCGGCGGCACGGACGGCGTTCAGGCGGCACCGAGGTGAAACGGGTTGCGTCTGCACGCCAGAGCGGGATGAAAGAAGCCTGCAGAACACGATCTACTACTAGCGGTGAGCCCCCAAGGAATAAGATTCGCCCCTACCTCGGCAATTTCTCTACCAAAGTGAGCACCATCGCCCCACGGTAAGAACAATCAGCCCCTTATTGATCCAGACTACGGCTCTTACGACGCTATCTATTTGCTCCTTACGCTTCCACTCTTTTTGCCAACGTTGCCCCGCTTCTGACTTGAGCCACTTTTCGAAAACGCGCCGTCTAATGCGCTGTTTCTCTTGGGGAGTGTACAGAAATCCTCGTTTGCCGGGATCGGAATGCATTTGACAGGCATGATACAGCGAAAATGCAAAAGCCCGTTGGTATGTGCGTCCTCTCAGATGACCAGTCCTCCGGCGTTTTGGATCGGGCCCGATCAGGAGAAAAGCCCAGACTTTTCTGGGCCCTCGCATTCGGTGCCCCGCTCTGTGGCTGGTTGCCCCGGAAGGAAGACCGCTGGGTTTGCGAATGCAGGCATGAGTGGAAGACTCTTGACACGGGATCAGGAGCGTTCGCATTGGATTTGCCCGCGCCGGGCAGTCCGACGACAGTCAACTTGCCCTGATTCATTCTAAGAAGAGTTTACGCCTCCGATTCTTTCAAGCTGGGCTGGGCGTTTTTTGGTCATCTACCCGACCCGCCAAAATCTCGGACGGTTTCGTTTCCACAGCCTATGTGCAGGTTCCTTCACCTTGACAGAAGGACACCACAGCAGGAGAATTGCCCGACTGCCGAGGCCTAGAGCGCCTTCCCCCTTTTGCTTTCTTGGAAGGTCCAATATGTCACCACTGCGCTTGTCTTTTCTGCTTTTGCTTGTGGTCGTGTCGTTGTTGGCTTCTGCGTCGGATCAACCTTCCGCAAGAGTCACAATCGAAGGCAACGTCGCTCCCGCATTGCAAGACGCCACCTACGTGAGCCACAGTGATCCCAACGCAGAGATGACTATCGTCGTCGGTCTCGAACGCCACAACGAAGCAGAGTTCGATGACCTACTCAATCGGCTGTACGACGCCGATTCACCGGACTATCACCGCTGGATTACACCCACGGATTTCCTGAGCAGATTCTCGCCGAGTCAAGCTGACGTTGATGCCGTGCGCCAGCACCTGGAATCCCATGGACTCGACATAAAGCGTGTATCGGATAACCGAGTGCTAGTGCAAGCCACCGGAACAGTCGCACAAATTGAGGAAGCATTCGCCATCAACATCAACGTCTACCAGCTCGGCACAGAGACTCATTTCTCGAATGATCGCAACCCCAGCGTTCCATCAAGCTTAAAGGATGTGGTGGAATCGGTGACGGGACTGACTTCGCTGGAGACGATGCATCACGCGTCCAATTTTGAACCTTCGCCTGCTGCAACCGTCTCGTATACGCCGCTGGAGATAGCGTCCATCTACAACTTCCCCAGCCGTCTCAACACGTTTCACGGCAAGACCATTTACGACGGAGCGGGCATTACCATTGCTATTGCCATTTTCGATACGTACCTGGCCTCAGACGTTGACTACTTCTGGACGTACTATTACCAGATCAATCGTACCGGCACCCTTACCAACATCTGCGTCAACGGCTGCACTAGCACGTTGAATTACGAACCAACTTTGGACGTTGAGTGGTCCGGTGCGCAAGCTCCCGGGGCCAACCTGCTCGTGTACGAAACACCTTCGAGTTCATTCTCCAATTTTGAGCTACTGTTCAGTCAGATAGCCAGCGATAATTCGGCTCAGATCGTTTCCATTTCTCAGGGGGCTTGCGAAAGCAATTTTGGGACTACGATCATGAAGACCGTGGATGCTTCATTCGCCCAGATGGCCTCTGAAGGCGTGACTATTTTTGCGGGATCGGGCGATTACGGTGCCTACGGCTACTTACCCTCGGGTCCCTGCGACGGAACGAAGCTCCAGATCGGCTTTCCACCGAGCGATCCCAACGTGACGGCGGTTGGTGGGACGACGCTCAATGCTACCTCCCTGTTTAAGTATAAGAGCGAATCTGCATGGACTGACTCAGGAGGCGGCGTGTCCAGTTACTTTGCGAAGCCCAGTTGGCAAGTGGGGCCGGGCGTCCCGAGCAACAAGAAGCGCGACATCCCGGATATCGCATTCGATGCCGACGAAAACACAGGCCTGGACACCTATTACCAGGGAAATTGGTATACCGGATATGGCACCAGTTATGGCGGCCCGAATATGGCGGGCTATTGGGCGCTGGTGCTTGAGGCGCTCAAGGGAGTGCGCACTGGAAATGTCGCTCCGCTCTTCTACAAGCTGGGCGCGTCATCTTCTTACAAAACCGACATGCACGATGTGACTACCGGCAACAACGGCGCAGGGATCGGCCCCGGCTACAAGGCTAAGGTCAACTGGGACTACACCACAGGCTGGGGCAGCATCAATGGTACCAGCGCTCTGGCCTACTTCGAAGCGAACCCGTAAAGCGATGCTCGGCTGATGCGGTGCTATCCGGTAAGCACGAGGGTCAATCATGTGGCCAACGACGACGCGGAATGCTCTGCTCCGGTGGAAGGGGTGTAGATTCAGGATCGGCTCTTTACCTAAGCACTCCGGGCGTTGGCTGACCGGACATGTCCTTTGGTAATCGGTTATCGCGTGTATTGATCGGTCACTGGAGTCCGACGATAATCCGCTGTGTTAGAGGAACAATTCTCTACCAGAGACCAAGGAGTCTTCCATGTTGACCCACGAATTGCCTCTCAGCGTTCTCACCCATCTCCTGAGCCCCACAACCCGCGACGCTTTCTTGCTCACCATGGCTTCTCAGATCATTGGAGCCAAGTCGCCGCTGGAAAGTACGCTGGAACTGACCGACCGGGTTTGTGACCGCTACTTCGCTACTAGTCTTCCAAGTTCGTAATCGGAATGTTGGTTCTGCGAGTTTAAGTGTTCGAGGAGGAAGAAGTGAAGATCAAGACCACGCCCACATCGTCATGTAATTTCCGTCAACCAATGGAGGGCTCATGCCAAGCGTACATGTTGACAACCTAGGTGAAATGGCAATCGTCGAATGCGCGGGAAAGTTTGTCCGAACCGCGGCGGCGTCCAAATTACAGGATGCCGTTACCTCCCAGATACAGGCTCGCGTGGTCGTTTTGGATTTGACAGAAATGCAAGCGATTGGGGGTGGCGGTCTAGGTGTGTTCGTGCTTCTAAAGAGGTGGGCTCAGGAGCACGCGATTCGACTCAAGCTGTTCAACCCTTCCGAACTCGTGCGGGAAAAACTAAAGCACGTCAATTTTGAAATTGCCACTCTGGAACAGATGATGAGTCTCCTGGGCCGTGTCGATAGTGAGTACGCGTGCGCCTTGCTCGAATCGCAGTTCCCATCTCACCTGTCGCGATACGCTTAGAACGGACATGGCGGACGGCATCAAGGACTTTTCCGTTCAAGGTGCTGAATCCTAGGCCGGGGTCAAATCGTGACGAGAATCCTTATCGTCGATGACAATGCAAGGGTGCGAGCCGCGCTTCGGGTGTGTCTAAAGATGAAGGAAGATTGGGTCGTGTGTGGAGAAGCCGAAAACGGAGATGCAGCCATCGAGTTGGTTCGTACTATAAAGCCTGATGTCGTCTTGCTCGATTACGGAATGCCTGTGATGAACGGGCTTGAAGCGGCGCAAGTATTGAGCGGCCTCGCTCCTGACTGCGCCATACTGATGTATACGATGTTTGCTACTCCACAGCTGTCAGAACTGGCTTCCGCTGCTGGCGTTCGCGCCGTTCTCTCCAAGGACGTAAATGGGATCGGTGCTGTCATGGAGGCGATTGAAGCGGTGGCTTCCGGCTAGGCCTTACAAAAACCCCACTACGGATTCCACTGTATTGCCTCAAGCTGCCGCTCCGCGTAACCTCCGTGGATAGGTCACGATTCGGAAGAGCGGTCATGGGTTAGCGAGTGCTTTATGGGCACTCATTGCGACCCTCACGACCGCTTTTTCCATGTCTAATCGTTTTGGCTCCTAGACTTTAAACCGGCACCATTCTGTTTGGACGGCCGTGCGGACTTCACACGTTCAATTTCCAATGGGCGTTTCCGAAGTTGTTCTGCCAAATCTCGCTCGCTGCCGATTACGTCCCCGGTGGGCTACCGCCCGAATTCCCCGTCCATCTCTGTTGCGTTAACCGTGTTCTAGCATTCGACAAGGTGCTCCTCGGGGTCAGCAGATCAAGGTGCTGAAGACAGCGCGACGAACAGGATCAACGGGCTGAAGTCGAGTCTTAAATAGCGCGAGCGCGGACGCGGCATACATCGCTACAGCGAGTGCCTTGAGAATTGGGCTACCACCGATCATCACCGCGTTTTCAAGAATTCCGCCCAACACCGCGCCCCATAGATTGAGGCCTAACATCGCTGCGGGGCTGTCGAATCGCTTAAAGTTGCTGGAGAACACAAGTCCAGAGAAGAAAACAGGCAGGGCTGCCCATCCGCCTCCAACCAGCAACCTGGAACCCAGACTCATCGCGTTGACCTTCGAGTACGGGAACCAGAAATCGGCAATCAAAAGCATCAACAGGATCGCGTAGCTGGCAGACGTTGGCACTCTACGTAATCCAACCAGTACATTTGCCGCTAGGCTCATCAGGAGGAAAGCGCCGATGACCACCGAGTTGACGATCCACGTGCCACCAAATAGCAACGAGAGCTGCGTGACGGCCTTTGTTTCCAGTAGTAGAAACCCCGGTCCGAGAAAGAAGAAATGAAGATGCGCGGGATTATTTTTCCATGCAAGAAGGTCAGTTTTTCGCAGCACGATCCAAGTCATCAGAAGAAAAAGCCCAGCTACGACTAGCACCGTGCTCGGAATGGAGCGGCCCGTCAAATAGAGAAAGGGCCAATCGTCGGTTGAGAGGATCACGCCCCGGCTGGTTCTCGCCTGCAACTCGCCGCTAACATCAACGAGTTGCGCCAGCCTGGTGTTGCGAGCTCGGCCCTCCACCAGCAAGATACCATTGACCCAATAGCTGGTGAAATAGGCTGTGGGCCGTGCTCCGAACGCGGCCCAGAGCGTAGCGTATAACCGGTCGGTCGCAAAGTTCCGGCCCGTGGCGAAAGAGAGTACCAGGGAACCCTGCTCCGTCAGAACCGCCTTCGCGCCCCGAAAACCCTCGACAGTGTAAACATAGTTGTCGAGGCGGAGAGAGGAGAAGCTGCTCAGCAATGTGGTGGAGTCAAGAAAGGCAAAAACGACTAAGTCATACTTGGTCTTCGTTTTCTTCAAAAAGCTGCGAGCGTCATCTGTGTAGGCGGTTACCCGAGGTGAGTCGTAAGGATGCTCGGGATGGTGCTTTCGTCCGATCTCCTGGATGACCGGGTCAATCTCAACCGCATCCACGTGCTCTGCGCCGTGGCGCAACGCTCCAGCCACGTCGTTGCCCGTTCCAGCCCCCAGGATGAGAACATTTTTCGGATGAGCTACCAGTGTGTACGGAAGTTCGTAGTATGGAACCGCGAAACGGTTTGGCTCGGCCTGGGGGTATCGTTTCAGGAACTCCGGCGACAGATCGAGGAGCCACTGATACCAGGAGTGATTTGCCACAAGCGTGTACGCCGAAGAGTGGCTCCAGCCAGCGGGGGGCGGTATCTCAACCAAATCGATTCGATTGTAGGGCGACCAGACCGTATTGGGCTGGGGAACGGCAACCGCGCCAACCACAATCGCAAATACCACCAACGTCAAATGATCTTTCGCAATCAAGGGGACTAATAGGAAAAAGCCCGCCGCCAGCCACGACGCAGGCCCAAGATGTAAGAAAGCTAGGCACGAGAACCCGACCAATCCAGCCAGACTGCCTGCCAGATTGATGCCGTACGCTTTCAGAGAAGACACTTGCTTCAAGTAGTGGCCTACGTAGCTCCCGATGACCGTGAAAAAAGCAATGATCAGCCCGGAGTAGCCTAACGCCACAGCGAGAAACCGAGCTACAAGTAGAAGGTGAGTTCCCAATCCCGCGGAAGACCACAATGAGTAATCCCAGGACACATCTCCGAATGAGAGATGTAACCACTGGGCGAACCGAGTGGGGACGAACAATAACCCAGTGGCAATAGGCAGGGCAGTTCTCATCCGCTGGCTTGGGTTTCCCAGCAGCATCCCCAGGCCGATGCCAAAGAAACTGGCGACAAGAGGCAGGTTCTTAAGGTTTGCAAAAATTCGGATTTCGGTTGAAAGGTAGCGAATGATCAGCAACTCAAAGTAGAGCGCCGCCAGACTGGCGAGGAATAGACGTAGCTCGTTGCTCAATCGGAAAGAACGGGACGGACCGTCGCCGGTCTGTTCAGGAGAAGAGGAGGCGTGCAGCATCGGGAAGGTACCGTGGAAGTGCCACGGAAGGAACGAACATCATAGCACCGTTTTCAGTTGCGGCTGGGTGCACTGGGTTTGGGGTACAGGGGTATCCCAAGCCACGGGTTGCACTATTTTTCGCAGGCGCATCATCGCGGTGGTAATTCGTTTCTCGGCGTAGGAAAGTCAATGAGCACTCGCAGGGTGGTTAACCGAGTAGTGCCCCCTATGCAAGTAGTGCTCGCAATATGAGCCTGAAGAAAATAAAGTCAGCAAAGAAGACATGCCAACCCTTCTTACATTGGTCCTCTGGTTCGGCTGGAAGGCGCATCCCAATGTTGGGATGTGTACTGCCTTCTGGCTCAGTGCCATCTGGGTCATTCGTTCTACGCGCCTGGTTCACTACGGTGGCGGATTCACCATTCTCCTAGGTGTCGTGCTAAACGCCTTAGTAACCGAGTTCAACGATGGTGTGATGCCGGTTAACGGCATGCCCCTGCACTTTCAGACGGCAGCCCCCATATGGCACGCAGCGCAGAGCGGCAATCACTTGCTGTTCCTAGCAGACCAATCTTCGCTCCAGTTCTTTAGCATCGGCGACCTTGCGCTGTTGACGGGCACATCGATGTTTCTGCTCGGCCGGTTGTATCAGAGATTCAGCAAGCAATGAGTGCCAAAGATACGAGCGCCTCGCTCGCTAAGACCCACAACATTCGTAGGCCGTGAATCAGTTGGTGGTCAGGTCCCAAGGGCGGGCCGCAGCTGGTCAAGACAGGCGCAGACTAGTCAGCGAGGCGCGAGCCGCTCCTCGACTGATGTCAGGCACAATGACCAACTCAAGAACCGTGACGCCCGAGAGTTCAACCGGATATTCCTCGACCTCTCGGATTGTGTTGGGGGGACTGAAATTCCACTGCTGGCGCACAATTTCTCGAAACGAGCGTCCGCCATCTGGAGACCATCGCAAGACGAACTCTTGGGTACGCTCTGTCTCGGTTTCTTCGAAGGCGAGCGTGATGCGTGTGAGTTTTTGCGGCTCATCGAAGATTAGCCGGATGGTTTGAGTGCCAGAATCGGCGGCACGCCAGCCCCGCATTTCTCCTGCGACCAACGCAGACTCGACCGGATAATCCTTGTCTTCCGACGTGACCTCCGCCACAGCTGCGCCTTCGAGGTCTAGCCAACCTTCGTCGGGACTTGGGGTTTCCTTCGAACTCGGCGTTATCAGGCGCTTGCGCATAACGGTAGTTTACCCTTGGGTCCTGCGCTCGTGATCTCCCAGGGGGGAGCCACACCTGAGCTAACGAAACTGCGCGGCTCTGCTCGACGCTCAGGCGGCAGCGGAGTGGAGGAGACCTCGCGCTTTGTGAATCAGCACCCCTGCGTGCTCAGTTTTTGAGACCACTTCCGAGATTCCAATTAACTGTGCTTGCTTTTCCGCGAGCTTGTCACCAAATGCGCTGTACATAATCAGCGGCACCGTAGGCATCAGCCGTTTCAGAACACGCGCCGCGTCAAAGCCGTTCATCACAGGCATGGAAAGGTCTAGCACGATTAAGTCTGGACGCAACTCCTGAGCCTTCTTAATTGCGTCTTTTCCGTTCTCTGCTTCTCCGCACACCTCAAAGTCCGCTTCTTGCCGGAACACTTCGCAGAGCGCATGACGTATAAACCCGTTGTCATCCACGATCAAGACGGATTTTGGAGTGATTGGAGCCATGGAACATGTAACGTCGAGACGCAGGCGCAGTTTCGGAACGTAGCTTTGATGCGGAGAAGAACGATGCGGTTTACCGAAGATTTCCTACCAGTGGAACTCGTACCGACTCAGGATCGACAATTTTCTTAAGCGAGGACCGATGACGAGCTTCGCATGCTACAGAGCCTATAGTGCAGGGTTCAGACGACTTTTTGGCTCGCAATGGTAGCTGTGGCATGTACAACGGGAAGAATGGCCGTGACCCGCGTGCCATGGCCATTTGATTGAATTTCAAGAGTACCGCCTAACCGCCGCAATCGTTCTCGCATTCCGCGAAAACCGACGCCAGTTTGCACCGACGACTCTAGCGCGAGCTGCTTTTCGACTGGAATGCCTTTCCCTGCATCTTCGATCTCAACTGTTAAATAAGGGTTGTCTTGGGTAATGCGAATTGCGGCCGAGGGGCTCCCAGCGTGACGATGAATGTTCGTAAGACACTCCTGCACCATTCGGAAGATCGAAAGTTCCATTTCTTGCGGCAATCTCTGAAGGTCGGGCGGAATGTTCAGTTTTACCTCGACCTTGCTGCGTTCGGAGAACCCTTCTGCATACCAACGAAGAGCAGACGGAAGTCCAGTCTCATCCAGCAGGGGAGGATGCAGCAAGTAAGAGATGGTGCGAATCTGTTTATTGATCTCCTCGACCATCACGGCGTTCTCAGCAACACACTTGGCTGCCTTTGGGCTCAGCTTATGCGATTCCGCCTGCACAACCACGCTGTTCATGCTGATGGCAGCAAGTAGCTGCCCCACGCTGTCGTGCAACTCGCGGGCAATCCGCCTCCGCTCCTCGTCCTGCAATACCGTCATGCGGGCGTTGAGCATTTCCAGTTGCTGTGTTTTGCGGTGTAATTCTGCGAATACTTTTACTTTTGCCCGGAGCAATTCTGGAACGACAGGGACGGAAATATAATCCACCGCCCCATGCTGGTACCCCTTGAGACGATCCAAGTCCGTCATGCGCACTGCGGAGACGAAGATGATGGCTATGTTTTGAAAGCGCGGGTGTTCGTGGATCATCTCGGCGAGTTCAAAACCATCCAGTTCCGGCATGCTCACGTCCATGAGAATGACGGCAACGTCGGTTTTTAGCAGATGGTCTAGGGCCTCTCGTCCTGAATGAGCCTTAATTAAATTCTCGCCCAGCTCAGTGAGCATGGCTTCATAGGTGAGCAACTTACCCGGCTGGTCATCTACCATGAGGATGTTGATCTTTTCATCCATGGATGACACTTGGCTTACGGGACGACGTTTTCGAGAATGAGACGGTGGCTCAGTCCCCGTGCGAGAACGTCCCGATGATACTAGAAGCGCGACCCTGACGGATACAGTGAACCTCTGGTTGGTTAGTACAGATTTCACTGTATTGCCTCAAGTCGCCGTTGCGCAGTTTGCTATGCTGATGGACTGAATTCGCAACAGGGCGACCGGTTGCAGCTATCGAAACAGAGAGGAGAAAAGCTTTGAATCTAAGATTGGGAAAGACAGCGGTGGCAGCCGTAGTGGCTGTGGCACTTTTGTTGTTTGTAACAGCACCACGGGCGCATGCCGATGACAGAGGGAAGTGCCAACATGCGATCGAAAAGGCGGAAGCGAGACTGGACAGAGCGATGCGTGACAGGGGCGAACACAGCCGCGAAGCCGAGGACCGGCGACGGGACTTGAATGCCGAACGGGAACGGTGTTGGAATCAGCATCATCAGTGGTGGAACGGGAAAGAACATCGATGGGAAACTGAGCACAATTGGGAGCAGGATCACGATCATCACTGAGTGAAGTTGGCAACGGTAGCCCTAAGAACTATTTCGCCAGTAAGCGTCCCGTGACTCTAAACGGAGTCTGGGGCGCTTTTGTTTTTCACCCGGTGCCACGACGCGGCACTTTTACGCTGCGGGAGGCAGGCGCAGGCGTGAGCCCACACCGTGCATCCGAACGAGGTCATAATAGCGGAGCATGTGCGCCGCTCGGATGACCAGTCCGTCGTCTTGGATCGCGAGCCCGGGCCCAGGACAAGACCCTCGACCCATCCGGCCGCCCCCTGTGCGTCTGGTCGCCCCGCAAGGAAGAACCGCTGGGGTTGCGAATGCAGGCATGATTGGAAGACTTTTGACAGCGGAGGACTGTGCCCCACCTAACCCGCACCTCATTCGCCGTCCCCTAACGCTGCTGTCACTAGTTCTGTGTCCATGTATTCAGTGAGTTCTTTCACCTTGCCCTCCGCAATGCGGAAGACAAAACAATACGTGTTGTTATAAGGTCTCCCCTTCTTGGTAGTGTTGTTCCCGCGAGCCTCAACCACAACGTGGTCACCTTCAGCAATGAAGCGGTGCGCCGTCGTCCTAATCCTGCCGCTGATCTTGGAACGCAATGTCCCGAAGAGTTCGGTGAGGACGGCCTGCTTCCCATCATATGTCTTGGACCATTTTGTGCTGCCAGTAACAGTCCAGCGGAAGTCATCGGCCATGCTCTCGACGAAGGGTTCGGAATTCCCGTTCGACAGCTCAGCAAAGATGTGTTGCATGAGTTGCTTGTTCCCGGATGCGTTCATGTGGATGTCTCCTGAAATGTATACATGGCTGGTGCATAGCGAATACCGTTTTCACGTCGAGGCGTTCGGTTCACCTGCCCCTCAGTCTGTTCAGACACTCTTTCTGAGGTCATGGCGTAAGACGCCATCGGCACCAGCCTTAGCCAGTGTGATTGCGACTGCGGCACCGATCCCGCGACCCCCACCAGTCACAAGAGCCACTCGATCCTTGAGGTCTTTTACGGCGTCATTGTATACGCGAGATAGCGATGAGTTGCGGAGGGACGCGACTGACGCGAGAACCGATCCAGTTTCCAGCAGGGGTTGCACTATTTTGCTTTCTTTTTCAGCCGCCACACGATAGTGAGCGGGTCGCGACCTTTGCCGGGGCTGATGAGTCCGCGCCGTTCCATCGCCTTGATGGTATTGCGATTGGCAGACAGAGGGCGTATTTCTTCATTATCTTTCAACCGCCGCAGAACTGGGTTGCCGCCGAGCGAATCAGTTTCAAGCTGGTATCCGTCTTGGATGTGCGAAAGTAGGTCTTGTTCGATCTCTGTGAGTTTCGGCAGGAGATTGGCAGCTTTCTTCTTCGCCATTATTTAGCTCGTCGGATTCGATAATTTACGTAATTGCAACGATCACGCGTCCCGGTTTCAGCGGATGTTCGACCAACTCATGAGCATGTGCTATTCGATCCAAAGGGACAACTTCGGCGATGTCAAGCCCCTTCCATCCCGCCTCAAGTGCCTGATCGATAGCGCGAGTGGCTTCGATCTTTGCATCAGCCGGAACGTCATCACTGCCGACGAAGAAGAGTCCGGCGTTCATAAAGACAAGCTGCCAGACTGGAATTTCCGGCATCGGCGCGTTGGTAGCGTAAGTTGCGATGGAGCCGCCCTGCGCCAACACCGACGTATCGGTCTTGATGTTCGCGCTAAAGGCGACTTCGACGATGTGATGGACTCCATCGTGAGCCAATGCGCGAATTCGTTCCCCTAAGTTTCCATCAGCGAGCAAAACTTCCTCTGCCCCTGCTCGCGATGCTATTTCCTTGTCGCTTTCGGCACGGCATGTGGCGATGACTCGCGCTCCCGCTCGATGCGCCAGTTGGACGGCACAAGCCCCGACCGAACCCGCACCGCCTTGCACTAAAACCGTTCGTCCCTCGACCGAACCCGCGACATGAACAGCGCGATGAGCAGTTATGCCCGGAATGCCGAGACAGGCACCCTGCTCCATCGGTACTCCCTCGGGAAGTTGAACCACCTGCTTCAGAGGAACTACGGTGTATTCGGCGGCGGTTCCAAAGGGACGGTAGGATTGAGCGCCATAACACCACACCCGCCGCCCAATCCACGTCTGCGACACTCCTTCGCCCACCACGTCAACCGTGCCCGAACCGTCGCTGTGGGGAATGACACGCGGATAAGCCATCCCGATGCCAAACGCGTCCTCGCGCTTCTTGACATCGCCGGGATTCACGCCTGAAAAGGCAAGACGAATCCGAACCTCACCTGCACTCGGCTGTGGGTCGTCCATCTCGCCGATGATCAGCACATCCCGTGCAGCGCCCTGCTTCTCGTACCAAGTGGCTTTCATCTTCGTGCGGAGGTCTAGCTCTCCGATTCCCCTAGTCGAAGCACTGGGGATTCGGTTCGGCAACAGACGCCATATCGCTGCCACAACCGGAACCACGGGCTGTGGGCAAGCGTCTCGTCGTGCCTTCGATTTGCAGCAGAGATGTCGCTCGCGCTGAGTGGTCTAATGTCCGGCGCTTCGAACATTTCCTGTAGCTGCTCGATGTCGTCAATGATACGTTCAACGTCCATTCCGTCTCAATATCCAACATAAGCACCGCGACGGTCAAACGGGACGGCATCAATGACGCGTCTCCGAGACCGTGCAACACGCAAAGCTGCTCGGCGTTGACCTCGCCATTCGCCCCCACCTAACATGTCCTAACCGGTGTCGACGCCTTCTCAACCCGTTGGGCAGACCGTCTCTCATTACCGCATCCTCAGCAGGATCGGTGGCGGGGGCATGGGTGTGGTCTACGAGGCGGAAGACCTCAAGCTCGGTCGCCACGTCGCCCTGAAGTTCCTTCCCGACGAACTGGCCCACGACGCGCAAGCTCTCAGCCGTTTCCAGCGAGAAGCCAAAGCTGCGTCCTCTTTGAACCACCCGAACATCTGCACGATTTACGAGATTGATGAGTCCGATGGGCGAACGTTCATCGCCATGGAACTGCTGGAGGGGCAGACGCTCAGGCACCGGATTGCTGGGAAGCCATTGGACATTGAAGCGGTGCTGGCGCTCGGAATCCAGATCGCCGATGCGCTCGATGCGGCTCATTCGAAAGGTATCGTCCATCGAGACATCAAGCCCGCCAACATCTTCATCACGAATCGAGGTCAGGCGAAGATTCTCGATTTCGGGCTGGCTAAGGTGTCGCTGAAGCCGGAGAGCATTGCCCCGAGCGCCGCGACCATCGAGTCCGAGGAACATCTGACGAGTCCCGGCAGTGCGTTGGGAACCGTCGCCTACATGTCACCGGAACAGGTTCGAGGGAAGGAACTCGATGCCCGCACCAACCTGTTCTCGTTCGGAGCGGTGCTCTATGAGATGTGTACGGGCACGCTGCCGTTCCGGGGCGACACGTCTGGTGCAATGTTTGATGCGATCTTGAATCGTGCGCCCGCCCCGGCGATCAGGTTGAACCCTGACATGCCACTGAAGCTGGAAGAGATTATCAATAAGTGTCTGGAGAAAGATCGAAATCTGCGCTATCAGCACGCTTCGGACATTCGCACCGATCTCCAACGACTGAAGCGGGATACTGAGTCGACGGCCTCTTTAATCACGGGCGCTGAAGCCTCGCGCACACGGAGGGGCGAAATAGGTGGACTGCTTGGTGGGCTCGCATCAATCATGCGGAAGGGCTGGATCGTCGCCTTAGGCGCTGCGTTGCTTACTTCTGCACTTCTCTTTTGGTCTCAGTGGACGACTACTGCGCCACAGGTCGAAAGCATCGTCCAACTCACCAATGATGGGCAACCCAAACCGGTGCCAGCGCTAATGGCGAGCGACGGATCGCGCCTTTACTTCCAAGAGTTGCGAGGTGGTTCGTTAGAAATTGCACAAACTTCTGTCGCAGGCGGCGAAACTGTTCCTCTGGTGTCTGGACTGACAAACCCTAGTGTTTTGGACATAGCTCCAGATTTCTCTGCCCTGCTGATAAAGTACGGTACTCAACCTGACATTTTTATAGCTACATTCCCTCTGCCGAGCGGTCAGCCGCGAAGGATTCTTAAGGCTGACTATGCTGCACTTTTTCCGGATGGAAAACGGCTAGTGTACTGTGCAGCGAATTCTATCTTTATCGCCCAAATCGACGGCTCGAATCCGCGCAAAATTCCGGATGTTGGCGGCTCCCCACTTTTGCCCAGCGTTTCGCCCGACGGCCGACGAATGCGTTTCGCGGTTGAGGACCCCACGGGCAATTCGTCCGTCTGGGAGGTCGACACAAGTGAGACACAATTGCATCCGCAGAAGCTCCAAATTGGCGGCCGCGCATTTGGCCGTTGGACGCAAGACGGCAGATTTTTCGTTTTTGCTCGGTGGGACGGCGAACGGATGGATCTTTGGGCACTCCCCGGAAAGCTGGAATTTTTCCCACGCTCCACCAAAGGGCCAATTCGTCTCACAAATGGGCCGCTTTCCTATGGGCCTCCGTTGCCTAGCCGCGACGGGAAAAAGATCTTCGCTGTCGGTTACCTTAACCGTGGTGAGTTAGTCCGACATGATTCTGTCTCAAATCAGTTCTTACCCGTGCTCGACGGTAGGTCCGCCACAGACGTGATGTATTCCCCGGACGGCCAATGGTTGATCTATCTTTCCTTCCCAGATCATTCTTTATGGCGGAGCCGTGCCGATGGCACCGAGCGGTTGCAACTTACGTATCCGCCCACGTTGGCTTTTTGGCCGCATATTTCGCCGGACGGAAAGCAAGTTGCATTTCAAGGGTGCCGCAACTTAGCTCGCGTGGTTTGCGGAGCTTACGTCGTAAGCATGAATGGCGGGGACGCGAGACTTGTCATGTCCGATCCATCCGTAGCGTTATCCCCGGCGTGGTCGTTCGACGGTAAGTCGCTAGTTATGAATATTCCCGTTACTGAGAAAAAAGCTCCGTGGGCTCCTGATGCTGTACAGCTAGGTATCTTCGATTTAGAAACCAACAAGCTTTCCGTAATCCCGGACTCGCAGTCAAGAGCTGGCGTCTTCTGGCCCACAAAGCAAATGATTGTCGCTGGCGGAGAACAGGACGCGCTCTATTGGCTCGACCGCACGAACGGGAAATGGTCTGTGCTTGCCGAAGGGCCCATCTCCGACTGGATCGTTTCACCAGATTCCAAGTACATGTACTTTGTCCGAGAGACGCCGGGAAGCCCACAAGCAATCCGTGTTCGTTTAGCGGATCGGAAAATTGAGGTCGTTGCTGCTTTGAAAGGTGTGCGGCGGGTTTCCGACCCGGCGACCAACGGTGCATCGTGGCTTGGTGTTGCTCCAGACGGCTCCATCTTGCTGACACGCGACACGGGGACGCAGGAAATCTACGCCCTCAACATAAAGTGACCTTAGAGTTCTATCTGGAAAGACGCCGACATCCCCATCCTAAAACAAGCCAAGGCCGAGTATGCGAAGTTGCAGTGAGGAATAGCTTTCTTCCGGTCAACGGTGAAGGTTCTGTTAAGCCTGTACTCGGAGATTCGCAATACCATTACCGCCCCAGACTTCGTTACTGCGGTTGCTATCCTGCGCGTTCCACAAGGTATACCGGCTGGCCATCTTCCGACGAGGCAAAACAGGGGGCGAAAGGTCGCCAAAACGAGGGGCTAGGTACGACCCCTTGCTGACCACCGAGGCTAAAGGGCTATTTTCGCTTGAGTTCGCCTGGAAAATTGTGGCGTGGGACGCAATCGGGCGCTCGGAACTGGCAATCGCGATATTACAACAACAATCTGTTTGAGGCCCGGCCAACTCCCCGCCTTTCATTGACTTGCCAAGGTGACGACCCGATTCTGGCATCGTGAGTGATCAGGCGAACATACGGTCATTTTTCCGAATGCACCTCAGGTACGGACTGTCGACTGCCTCCTTCCCACCCGCTACTACTGTTAATTCCCATCGTGAGCGTGGAACTTAGGTCTGGCACAACTGCCGCCAAATCGATTTGTTCACTCTGGCGCACTAACAGTCGATCCTGCATGATCTTGGATTGCCCAGAAAGAAACCACATAGCCCCGTGAGAGATGTTCGCTAGTTCCTTATCATTCCAATGGGCGCACATGATTCCACCAACGGAGTGAGAATTTGATCCTAAGAGCAAGTGCCCGATTTCGTGCGCAAGTACGTCACCCAAGAGCTCATATCCGAGTTTCCGCTGGTCAGCAAGTTGGCGAATACGGTCGTAGAAGGCGTACGCATAGTAGCCAACGCCTTTTTCATCCAGAAAAGCAGTTCCGAGGACCTCATTCCGATCGCGAATGTGCGCGCCTAGCGCATGAGCGAGGATCTTCAACATCAGATGAGTGGCATCTACTCTATAGCACGTCTTGGATTCGACGGCTTCCACTTTGGGGCCGCAATTAACCCAAACCGTCTCGAATCCAGCTTGCCGAAAGATTCCGCTCGCGTACGCCTCCGCCTGGGCCAACAGGGAGGTAGGAACATCGGCATAATCATGCACAGAGATAGTCACTTCGAGGCTTAAGGACCTCGTCATCGGCCGGTTTTGTGTAAAGGCAAACGAAGTCATTCCCATCAGAATCAGTATGGCGTAAATCCCGAATATTCTGTTCACGGCGTCACCTCCATGGCGACGCCGACTCTGCTATCTGCGGGCAGCTACCTCAATACTCCGGCCGTTCCTAGTTAGACAAATGTAGATGACGAGCTAAGGCCCTTTTCATCTGTTACTTACGTTCGAAAGTGACGAGAATTCCTGGTCGGTGTAGACTTCCTCTACCCACGAGGCATGATGCCCCCACAATCTCAGCCTCCGCGTGTTCTACGATTCGGAATCTTCGAGATCGACATTCGGGCAGGGGAGTTGCGCAAGAACGGGGTCAAGCTGAAGCTTCAGGAGCAACCATTCCAAGTCCTGTGCTTGCTGGTCGAGCATCCCAACGAGGTGGTTACACGGGAAGAACTACGCAGCAGACTCTGGCCAGCAGACACCTTCGTCGATTTCGACCACAGCCTTAACGCAGCTATCAAGAGATTGCGGGATGCTTTAGGAGACTCAGCCGAGACTCCGCGTTTCGTTGAAACGCTGGCCCGCCGGGGCTATCGCTTCGTCGTCCCGGTCGAGAAGCTGGATGGCAGCGGACATTCCATGGAGGGGGTCTCCCGGCAAGGTGAAACGGTCGCTACCAATCAAAACGCAGATTCATCGGGTTTCGCAGGTGTAAAACGGCGATTCCGATTCGCCATCGCGATCGTGGGCCTGGCGGGGGCCGTGGTTGCGGCTGCCATGTTTTGGCTTGGACCTCTGCGGAAGCCCCCGCGAGTAAAGGATGCCATTCAGCTTACTAACGATGGGCTACCAAAAGGTTCGCTGGTGACGGACGGTTCCCGCGTCTATTTCGTGGAAAAGCGTTCCGGTCAGTGGGTAATCGAGCAAATGGCGACCTCGGGAGGTGAAAGCACAGAAATTCCAACACCTTTCAGTGGTGTACAAATCTATGACATATCGCCAAATGGCTCAGAGTTGCTGGTGGGCGGTGACGTCGTACAAAAACTAAGGCAACTCTGGGTGCTGCCGGTCCCCGCAGGACCGCCGTATCGAGTCAGCAATGTTCTGGCGAGAGCTGCATGTTGGGCCCCTGATGGAGTGCATATCGCCTACGCCAGCGGCAACGACTTGTACATGGTGAAGAAAGATGGAACGGAGGCCCACAAACTAGTGACCGTTACGGGTGTTCCGTCTACGCCCCAATTTTCGCCCGACGGTCGTCGTCTCAGATTCACGGTTCTCGATACCGTCCAGGGCACATTATCGCTCTGGGAGGTAACAGAAGATGGCAAGGGACATCATCCCGTAGTGCCAGAGTCGAAGATTTTGGCCCAGAATTGTTGCGGCAGATGGTCGCACGATGGGAGCTATTTTTACTTTCAAACATTTTTTGTAAACAAACAGTTAGATCACGATGTCTGGGTCTTGCCAGAACCCGGGTCTATTTTAAAGAAGTCCACCGAACCGGTCCGCCTGACCAGCGGACCTCTCGCCTTTGGATCGCCGGTACCTGGCGTCGAGAGGGAGAAACTCTTCGTGCGGGGTACGCAGGCCCGCGCCGAGCTGCTGCGTTACGACACGAACGCAGGTCAACTTGTATCCTATCTTTCAGGCATTTCCGCGCGTGACGTAGAGGTTTCGCGCGATGGAAAGTGGGTGACCTATGTCGCTTATCCAGAACTGACTCTGTGGCGGAGCAGGGTCAATGGAACTGAGCGTATGCAGTTGGCCTTTCCACCCGTGGAAGCGTTCCTTCCTCGGTGGTCGCCTGACGGAAGCCAAATTGTATTCACCGATCTGCAGTTGGGAAAAACGGGGAAGATTTACCTGGTTTCTCGCGATGGTGGCAGACCACAGGAAGTCATGCCCAAGGACGAACTCGCTGAAATTGACCCCACATGGTCACCCGACAGTGCTTCGATAGTTTTCGGGCGCTCGCATCAAGACCCGAACTCCGCCATCTTTCGTGTGGAATTGAAAACCCGCCAGATCTCTAGAATACCTGGTTCCGACGCGCTGACCGCACCGCGTATGTCGCCCGACGGTCGCTACATCGTGGCTTTATCGAGGGACTGGTCGAAACTCATGCTTTACGACTTCAGAACCGGAAAATGGGTGGAATTGGCGGCAGTAACAAAAGGAGCGCTTGGTTACCCCAATTGGTCGCACGACGGAAAATATGTATACATGGGGGATTTCAGTTCAGGGTACGAGATTGAGCGGGTCAGCATCACGGATCACAAAATCCAGCGCATTTTTGATGCAAGCGATGTGCCTCAACCCTCTCCGTCCTGGAATGGCTTGGCCGCGGATGACTCGCCTCTTTTGTGGCGGGATAAGAGTGCCCAGGAAATTTACCTTCTCGATTTGGATTTTCCGTAGGCGAGAGAGCGAACGGGCCAAGAAATCGCTAGCTCCCCATCAGTCGGATTGGCAGGCAGTCTGCCGCTGATAGCCTGGGAGATTCCTCCCAAAAATCCGGCAGCAATGCCTCATCGGTCATGACACGAAGAGGGCGCAAGGGGTGATCGTGCGGAACTCGCTGCTCGGGGCTGATGTAGCTAAAAACGTCCAACTGTTGCTCGTCTTTTCCGCGCATGCCTTCTTCTTATCAGGTTGTGCTGTGGAAACAAGATAGTTTTCTGGTACGAGGTTCATTAAGGAATGCTATTCGCCTTAGCCAAGACGATCGGTTGGTAAAAGCCGCTCTCGGCTGTCAAAATCCAGCGCGGCAGCCGACGAATCCCACCGCTCGGAGAATGCGACTGAATTCCTCCCGCAGAACGGCACGATAGTTCGAGACGTAGTGCTGAGTCTCCCAACCGCCTTGGACTTCCCTTGTTATATAAAGATGGAAGGCATAACGACGCTCATAGCTCCAATCCCACACTTGATGAACGATGCGCCGACTCCCTTGGTCTGAATAGAAAGCGGGCCCCTGCACGACTGGTCTTTCCTGAACCAAACTGTCGTAATCTCTGATGCTGCCCATGAAGGTCGCACCGGCCCGCAGTTTTCGCCGAATCTGCGTTGCCGCTTGAAACAACTGTTCATCACTCTCAAGGTGCGGAAGGGCGTTGTCCATGCACATGACAGCGTCAAAATCACTGTCCGGAATTTCAGTCAAATCCAACATGTCCGCGACGAACAGCTGAACATTCAAACGCCTCTTTGCAGCTTCCACACGGGTCCGTTCAACTGACGCAGGACTAAGGTCGCAGGCGGTAACTGTGAATCCAAGACTGGCCAAGCCTAGCGTTTGTGTTCCAATTCCGCAGGCACAATCTAGAATCCGTAGAGCAGTTGGCGCGCCGCACTCGCGCTCAAGGATTGCCCCGAGAGCCGCGGCTTGGCGTTTCATGGAAGCGTCCCAATCTTCGAAGATGAGGTGGTAGTTGCTGGCGAGTCGGTCGTAGAAATGTTTCACCCCTTCGGCCATGCAACATTGTAGCGATTTCTGGAAACTGCAGGTGAGCGTGGGGGGTCTCCTTGCGCCAACTCTTCGAGCCGGGTTTTTCCGCAACCTGCTAGTATTTCACGGACTCTATTGCCTCCTGATCGGGTATCTCATTTTCAGGTCTACCTTCCTGCCCCGAGTTCTGGGCGGGCTGATGGCGTTTGCTGGTTTGGGTTGGCTGACCTATCTGTCAAACCCGCTCGTAAACCATCTGTCCCCCTACAATCTAGCCGTTGGCCTTCTCGGGGACGTAGCGGTGTACCTGTGGCTTCTCGTGATGGGCGTGAACGTTCAACGATGGAAGCAGCAGGCTGTGGCAGTGTAATCGTGATCGCATCTGGGAAAACGCAGACCCCGACCTCCCCATCCTGAAGCAAGCCGAGGCGGAGTACGCGAAGTTGCAATAACGCCTCGAATTCTCCACCGTATGTGGTGAAACACGGCCTGCCCGTTGATGATTACCAGCGCGGCTCAGCCGATTCGTGCAGAACGCCGACACTTTGCGTGCAGCCATGTCAGAATTCCCAGCGCACACACCTCAAGCGGGCCGGGGGGCAAGATTTGGAATTGCCAGAGGTTGGCATAGTCCACTGTCGCAACGTAGGTCACCCATATCGCTCCAGTAGCCGCGATCAGGCTTCCGAGACGCTCTTCGCCGAGAACACTGAATCGATGTCGTCGGCCACCGGACTTGCGGGCAGTCTTTGGGACAGACACAGGTGGTGCAGTCCGTGGAGAAGCAACATAGCCTTCGCGTCCCCGGTCGAAGTCGATGCATTCGCGCTGATAAGGTTTCGTCACTGGCTTCCAAAGTGCCACGAAAATGGCTGGATGCGCCTGTTACGACGGTAACTTTCACAGACCGTGTATTCGCTCTTAGCATTCGGCGGGGTGGAACAGTGAACCTTCTCTCCGCTGCACATCAGTTGGCGTGGAGGCAACATCCGGCGATGTAGCTGTGCGAGTCCTGTGCAATCCTGTGGCTGGTGCTGTCGGGAATCAGAGACTTTCGGCAGTGATCTAATTTAGTCCGGCTGCGCTTTTCGTTCCTTAACCTTCGCCAACCAGCATTCCCCGTGAACAGGCTTTGCATCTTCGGTTACATTGAAGTCTTTAGGCAAGATGGGCTTGCCACAGATGGCGCAGTTGATCGGTAGCGGTGGCGGTGGGTCTGGGGGCATGTGAACCTATCTCAACAATAGGCAGCCAATAAACCCCGCATCGTCAGATCGTTCCAGTGTGCCAGCGGCCATGCGGGCGTCATCCTGACTGCGGTGTTAACTCTCACGACGTTATACCACGCAGCCCAGAGGGCGAAAGATGCCTTGTGATGCATGCTGTAGTGTGCTCGAAAAATGCTTGACACCGCCGACATTGTTAGAGATGGCGATATTTCGCCAGTTGAGGCGATTGCCTGCCTAGTGGCGATTCCGATAACGTCCGGTCAGCCGACCATCACTAAGTGAGCGCACCGTCGCTTTCGAGTACAGTCACCTCTCGATTCGAGCAATAGCGCAAGCCCATTCCACGGCTGCGAGGGCCCAGCCGTCTTCTTCTTTCAGAGCAGTCTGCAGAACAGGAAGCTGGACCCCACTCCTTGTTTTCAGTCACTTAACAGAACACACAAGACACAGAAGCAATCCAGACGCAGAACATTGTGCGTTCGCGCTGCCGGGCGCAATGTGCCAACTGTCAGCCGGATTCACCGGCACTTTGAAAAAGGAGAAACTCCAATGAAAAACGCACGCATCCTGATCACCACCGCTCTGCTGCTGGCAGCTATTTCCGTTTCTGTGCAGGCTCAAGAACGGCAACTCCTGACGGCAACCGTTCCCTTTGCCTTCACCGTTGAGAACAGCAATCTGCCGGCGGGCACCTACACTGTTTCCACTCTGCCTCCGTACAACATGATTAAAGTGCAAAGCGTGGACGGCCGGAAAGTGGCGATGATCCCCGCAATCCCTTCCCCCACCTCAGCAGAGTCGGAGCAGACGAAGTTGGTTTTCCATCGCATCGGTAATGAGTACTTTCTGGCCCAGGTCTGGGAGCAGGGGAGTAACTTACATCGCGACCTGCGGAGCGGCAAACTCGCAGGTGAGTTGGCCCGCAACAGTGGGAGGGTCCAGTCCACAACCATTCTCGCCAATGCCAACGGTTCCCGCTAGGAAAGCGCAGCTGGTGACGTGGAAATGGGCGCTCCTGGGCGCCCGTTTCGTCTTGCAGACACCGCAACTTAGGTTGGCATGAGAAGGTCGTTCAGAATTCTCAACCATCGAGACAGTGTTCTGGCCGTTGAACGTGATCATCGCTGCATGACGTCCGTCGGGCAATGGCACCACCTACAACAACAGCGCATGGGAATCCGCTCTCCAGCAGCACTTGCGCGTTTTTTCGCTACTTCAGGTTCGCGCACTCTGCCTTAGCTTGCTTCAGGATGGGGATGTCGGGCTACGGTAATTCCAAGTCAAGCGCGTAGATCTCGTCGGTACTCACGTCACGAACGAAGAGGGCCGAATCGTCGGGAGTGAGACCACTCCAGCCAAACCCGGATCGGCGCAAATCCTTCAAATCAACGATTAATTCAGAGCGCGTCTGTCCGACTTTGACCCGGCGATATCCCAATTTTTGATTGTAATAGACATACCTCCCGTCCCGCGACCAAGTAGGAAGGCCAATAATGGACCCGGGTTCAGAGACGACCCAGTCTGTCCATTTCTGAGTCTGGAAGTCGAAGATCAAAAGTTTCTTGTTGTCGGACGATAAGGCAGCCAGGTGCTTGCCATCTGGAGACAAGCGAGGAGAATACAAGTTCTCCGAACCGGGGAACGTAGAAACCTGCTTAGAATTGAGATCCAACACCTGAAGGGCGACTTTCTCCGAACTTCCAGGGGCCCACGGAGTGCGACCGAAGATGATTTTCTTGCCATCTGAAAACCAGTGTGCATCCGCCTGATAGTCCTTCTCCGAAAGCATTGGCTCGGGTGTCCCGCCCAGTGCGGATATCAGGAAAATTTTCCAAGGCTGTCCCTCTTGCGCATCGATGTAGGCTATCTGCGTACCGTCAGGAGACCAGGTTGGCCCGAGAGCCAAAACCGGTGGAAACGTGAGCTGGAGGCGCTCACTGCCATCAGCGCGGCTCCGCCACAGAGTGCCGTCGGGGTAAGAGACGTAAGCGATCCACTTGCCGTCTCGAGAGAAGTTCAGTGCACTTGCCGAAATTCCCGAAAGAAACGGCAGAAACTGGCGGGATTGATTGTCATAACGGACAAGTTCACCGCGAGGCATCCACCCATCCGCGAATAGTCTCCGCCCATTGGGACTAGGCACTAGAAAAGGAAGAGACATAGGGCCGGTTGTCAGCTGGAATGGCGTCGAACGGCCGTCTGTCGAACAGGCCCGAAGGTTCACGCAGTGCCCAGATATTGGAAATGTCAGCGAGGCTGCTGATGAAGAAGTAATAGCGGCCGTCCGCGCTCCAGGCACCGCAGCACTCCGAGGGTGGGCTGTGCCAACCCGGGAGCAGGGCGTGAAAGTCGCTGCCATCGGCATGAACCTCCCAAATCGAGGAGGAGCTGGTCTGGGGAGTCCAGACCGTGAACCGAAGGCGGGTGCCGTCGGGGGAAAAGCGAATCGAGAACGCAAAGCCAGAAACCGTGATCAATTTTCGGGTGTTCGTGCCATCTGCGTTAACCAGGAAAAGATCAGACCCCTTGGCAAACGCGAGTTGCCGACCATCCGGAGACCACACAGCCGAGTGAGCGACGACATCCGATAGATGGCGGGGGCTGCCTGTCGGCAGAGGCAAGACCAAAACCTGCGTGTCGCTCTCAGTGCCGACCTGATCAGCTACCAAGAGCTGGGAATGATCGGGAGAAATATCAAACATACCAACGCTGGTGAATGGAGTGGGAATGACCGAAGTGTCACCTCCGGTGACGGATCCTTGCACCAAGAACTGATTCGTACCGATGATCCCCATCTCCTTCGCAGCCGTGCTCTCAGTGATATACAGCCGCGAACCGTCGGTCAGAAGGTTTCTCTTAGAAACGCCGTCGTGGGTAATTTGGGTCGTCTTGAGAACTCTAGGTGGAGGGAGGGGCCGACTGAACCAAGCAAACCTAGCTACAAGAGCGATGACCAGCACTGCCGTAGGAACTAGAACCTTCCAGAGTTTTCTGTCTCCAGCCGTCCGAAGTTGGGCTGCCTTTACGGAGGCTGATGATGGCGGAGCAAGAGTGGGAACTGATCCCGATGTTGGCACTTCTTGCTGTTTCCCAGACTGCGGCGCTGCATCCTGCGCCACCGCCACCGTACCGGAACCCACCGCCACTCCACTCGCTGCGCGTGCAGGATCGCAGCCCGCGCCTTCTTGTCGCGTGTCCACGCGCTCGCTGAGCGGCTCCGGTTGCCCTGCACTCCCCTCGACCAAAACCACGTTGGTGGCCGTGATCACCGGCGCCAGAAACCGATAACCCCGCTTTGCCGCCGTCTCAATATAGTGAGGATGGTCGGCGTCCTCGCCCAGCGTCTGGCGAATCTTTCGGATGGCGGTATTCAATCCCACATCGAAGTCAACGAAGGTGTCAGCCGGCCACAGCTTCTGCTGAAGATGTTCCCGTGTTACGACTTTGCCGGCGTTCGCCAGCAACTCGACAAGCACTTGAAAGGGCTGCTCCTGCAACTTGATCCGAACACCGTTCTTGCGCAGCTCACCCTCGCCCTCCGACAATTCAAACTGTCCGAAGCGAAAAATGCGATTCGCCCGCGATGCGGCTGAGGCCATTCCGAAGGGCCCTTTATTCGAACAAGATCATACCCCGGCGGGCCGGCGAATGAGAAATCCCAATCGGAGTGCCCCGAGGGCAGCTTTGCGTAGGTGACGCTTTTCTCCCGGATCACGAGCAAACCGGAAGTCAACTCTTGTTAACAGATGGGACAAGAAAGCCGGTCTCCGACGGGATGCTGTACGATCCCAGTCGAAGCGCAAGAGATAAAGGAGACTTGGCAATGAAGAAGGGCGCTGCGGGGGCACAGAAGATCGAAAAGTGCTTGACGCCGCCGACTTGTTGGAAAGGTGGTGTTACGCCAACTCAAAGCTAACAAAAGGCCTCATGGAATTCCAATCAGCAGACCGCCCGTTATAGCGAGCGAATGTTCATGCCCCGACCCGAATTTGTACTCGTAGCTCGGTTCAAGATACCAGCCGAGTCTGTGCTTTCTGGACGGCCAAAACATAAAGTCTGGTGCGACTTCAGCAGCAAGTGAGTTCATTTTGATATCGTATGCGTTCGTATGAATCCACTCGGGGCCCACACCGAGCATGAACTCCACCTTGTCGGAAAGCGTCCACGGTTTCTTGAAGAGAAGGTCGATGCTCCATTCGGTCGAGTGACGGCGGAACAAAGGCGTGACCCCGGCCTCAAGTTCTAACCAATTCTCTATCGGTGTGGCCTCAACAGCGACAGTGGGACCAAAGCTCGATTGACCTTCCGCGAGGCTTCGGCTGGCAGCGGCCCCAAGCTCAATGACTGCGGCGGGTTCTTTATCGTCAGTCTGCGCGAGGGCATTTCCAGCGCCGAGGAACAAAGATATTAGCAAGATTGGTTTTGCCGCGTTCACGCCTGGCGATTGTAAGCGATGGCTGACCGAAAAGATGGGATGAGTATGACATGGCATCAGCAGCCACAACGACCGATGAAAGCGCTTGGACACCGCCGACTTGTTGGGGAGGCGATTTATCATCAACCGCCGACCGGCGGTGGTCCCGATTGACATGATTCCTCCTAGGGGAGCAGGATTTGTGCGGATACCATGGATCCCACGCGATTTTTGCTGATTTGCTGTGCAGCCCTGGCGCTCAGTGGAGTTGTCGGTTGCTCCGCCGTACAACCGCCGATAAAGATTCCCCGAATCTCGATTCCGCTGGGTATGCGTGCCGTTTCACTACGAGCGAGGGTCAATGTGGCGGTTGAGCCAGGTTCACATGTGGATGTTCTCGTCAGTGGCCATGGCGCGGAAGCCCCAAGCACGATTCTCTTGCAGGACATCGAGCTGGCGTGGTTTGAGCCGCAGCCAAGCATTGTCACCCTGCTAACTTCCCCGAAGGACGCCGAAAACCTAGCAATCGCCGCTGACAGAGGCGGCATTGAGGTGGTTCCGCACCACTGAGGCTGTCGAGAGAGTAATAAATTCTGCTAGCAGGCGTTAGCCCTCATCGACTGGGCTTGAGTGGAATCACGCAGATCAGCATTTTGTTTTTTCCCGGCACAGGCCTAGAGTTCACACATGGACGATTGTTCAATCGCGGGCCGGACTGAAAAACTCCGTCGAGAGATTGAGCTGATCCAGGAAGAGGAGCGCTCCTACCGCAATAACAGAAGCCATTCGCTAGCTGAGAATGCAGAGCACGAGAAGCGGGAGTTTCGAGTCCTTGCGATCCGTGAAGAACTTAGAACGCTTGTCGAAAGAGCAAAGCAACGATCAAGTCACGGATCAGTCTGGTACAGTTGACTTCTTCTTCGCAGCCCCTTCGGGACATCAAGACAGCATGACGTTAAACCACTGTTTAGTTTTTTAGGCGAATAACTGTCGAGAAACAGGCGCTTACACGTTTTGGAGAGGGGATTTTGAAATAGCAACCGGCGGCGTCAGGCTCCTACCTACATTTACCGCCCAAGTGGTCAGGCGGCGTCCACGGCGATGCACAACTCCTTAAGCAGCCATTCTGGGATGTAGACGCGATCCTTGTTTTGCTTGCACCAAGCACGGAGAGCTGCTGATGACGCATACATCTCTGCCGTCAACTCCAGGTGCTTGACCAGAAGGTCGAACTCAGTGGGAAGCGCCGGGCCGGGCAGAATGGGATGCCCCCAATTGGGATTTCCGCGTTTGCGATTCACAGGGAGACAGCCGGGATCAACCATGGAACCTCATCATACGCTGCCCTTTCTGCCTACGCAGCAGCAATCCTCTTGAGCCACCACCAACCCCCACCCCTTTCATTGACGGGGTTATACGCATTGAGGGCAAATTGCTACACCCCCTACCCCGGCTGGGTATGCGGGGGGCGACGCGGGGCCGCGCAGGGAGTGTGGCGATGAAGGAGAGCGGGCGCAATTCCGCTACTGCAACTTCGCGTACTCCGCCTTGGCTTGCTTCAGGATGGGGATGTTGGGGTCCGCATCCTTCCAAGTTGCAAAGAAATCATCGTAGGCTTTGCGGCTGTTTTCGAAGTCGCCTTGTTTCGCATAGGCCTGCGCCAGGCTGAGTTGCGAGAGCGGCTCATATAGTTCCCATTCCGGCCAACCACGGTTGTCAATGACGGTCTGGAAGTCGGCGACGGCCTTGGTCTGATCTCCCGCGGCCATATAGGCGAGACCTCGATTGTAGAAGACCACGACATTCGGAAACTGCGTGACCGGAGAGAGTAAATCCACTGCAGCCTTGGGATTTCCCCGCGCTCGCTGGATGGTGGAGTGAGTGACGGGAAGGAGGACCTTCTGCTTTAAAGTGTCCTCAGGGAACAATTCATTCAGTTTCGCGGCGAGTGCTTCCGCGGCGGACGCGTCCGCGGCCTGCCCGAGAGCGTGCGAGCAGTCAAAAAGTCCGACATCGCTATTATTCCGGGCTTCTTCGGCCTGAGCGCACAGTTTGCGGGCTAAGTGATAGTTCCCCAGGTAGGCCTCGTAGTCGGCATGCCAGGCGAGCTCCGAGGCAACGTTTTCCATTTGGTTGGCCTTCCTCTGGCGACTAACCACAGCGTCGCTGAGGGAACGAACTGTCGCGAGATCACCGCGAAGGAATGCCAGGTGCATTTGCAGATTGACCCAGGGCGCATCCTCGCTGGAAGTTTCACGAGCAAGCCGGTCCATGGTAGCGGCGTCGTGTTCGATGAAAGCGATCCGGTAACGCAACGTCAACTGAAACGGAGTGAGGGAACCCTGCTGCCGCCATTGGTCGAGCAGTTTCTTGGCATCGTCAAAGCGGCCGAGGATGACCAGAGCCTGGGCAGCATTGGAGTAGTGCTGAGCGGAAGGCACAGGGGAATGAGCGATGGCCCACTGGAACTCCTGCAAGGCCTCTTGCGTTCTGCCCATCTGCGCATAGGCGATCCCCAACAGGTTGGCGGCATCCACGCTGCGTGGGTAGACTTGCCGGTACAAAAGAGCTACGGCAATTTCCTTTTCCACATTGCCGGTGATGGCCGAATAGTAAATGGCAGTAGTTTGAAAATTTTCCTCTTGCGAGAGGCGCCGGTCCTTTAGTTCGAAGGCCCTGGCAAAGTTAGCCTTGGATTCTTGGCTGTCGCCGATGCTGTGATGCGCTCTGCCAAGCAGGTCATACGCTGAGCAAAACTGGGGGTCCAGTTCGACAGCGCTTTCAAAAAACGGGATGGCCTCATGCCGTTTTCCAGAGCGGTACAAGGCCAGACCGGATCTGTAGGCTTGCAAAGCCTCTAGTGAGCTGGTGGTCGCAAGGTCAAGGGGCGCGTCAAATTTTTGGAGAGAGCTTAGACTCTCGCCAAGCCGTTTTCGCAACTGCGAGCCGGCTTTGCCCAGGGCAGCGACGACTTGATCCTTGTTATTTGCCTCGGCTTCCTGCCGCGCAACGAGTTTTTGGTTGTGCGCATCAATCGCATCCAAGGTGATGACATAGGTGTTGCCGATCGCGGCAATTTCCGGCACGATGAGGGCCTTCAGCCCACGGCGTTTGCAGATTTCGACGCCTAGATCTTGGGTCACGCGCTCGTCGGCATTGCGGCGCATCATCCGCATGGTAGAGGCGACGTCAGCTTCTGAAAGAAGGCTGAGGAACGGGGACTCGTTAAGTTTGACTTCGAGAGGTTTATCAAGGGAGTTGTCAAAGATGGGGTCGCCGGTCTTGTTGACAAAATTCGCGAGAAGGATGACATCTGTCCCGGTCAGCACAGGCCGGGCGAAGAAGACGCGCCATGAAGCTACGACGACAGCAAGAAAAAGGAAGAAAGCAGCAACCCCAAGAACACGCCAGCGCTTGGTCAATGAGGGCGGCGTTGGGAAGGGAACAACCGCGAGCTTTTCATGGACAGCGGCGGGTGCGGTTAAGTCTCCGTTTTCGACTGGGGCGATGAACCGGTAGCCGCGGCGGGGCAGAGTCTCGATGTAGCGGGGTTCCTCGGCTGAATCGCACAGCGCGTCGCGCAGCTTTTTGACAGCGCTGTTCAGACCGGTATCGAAGTCAACAAAAGTGTCGCCGGGCCAGAGTTTCTGGCGAAGCTCCTCGCGCGTAACGACGTCCCCCGGATGCTCCAGCAAAAGCGAGAGTACCTGGAAGGGCTGGCCATGAAGCTTCAGACGGATGCCTTGCTTGCGCACTTCACCCGAACGCATGTCCACTTCAAAGGCGTCGAATCGCACCTTGCGGGTTCGGTCGGTGGCCTCCATAGCAGGCGCCCCCAGATGGCCAGTAGTCTATCACTTACCGCTTACCACCTAAGGAATATGCGGGTGTGACTACAAGCCACCTGTATTCAGAGAGTTGCACGATCAGAACAAAAACACCTACAAACCATACGCCGACCATTGCGCCTCATGCGACTTCGCGCCAATGTCGCGAGACGCAGGCCTAGCATTTTGTACAACGACTGAGCATGACGGAGGTTAGCATGCAAAATTCGCGGACCCTTGGGCGATCCAATTTATTCATGAATCCTGGATTTCATCGGATCGCCATGGCGCTGACTATAGCGGCCACGGCATTCGGAGTTTGGGGATGCGGCGGAAGTTCAACCCCCTCGGTCGTTACCGAACCGCCGATCGTAAGCGTTATGGTGACCCCGAATTCCGCCAAGGTGTTTCGGGATGCGACGCAAGCCTTTACGGCCAAGGTCACCGGAACGACCAACACCGCGGTCACGTGGAGCGTGGAAGAAGGCTCGGGCGGCACGATCGACAGTGCGGGCCTCTACACGCCTCCACAAAATGGGGCTGGCACCTTTCATATCATAGCGACGAGCCAGGCCAATTCGGCCGCCGTTGGCACAGCCGTAGTGATTGTTCCGACGCCCCAAGTAGCGATTGATCCTGTGGTGGTTACACTGCGTCCTGCTGGGACGCAGACGTTCGCGGCAACTGTCTCAGGGCTGACCAATACGGCTGTAAATTTCACAATTCAGGAGAGCGCTGGGGGGCTGATAAACAGCGCTGGACTCTATACGGCACCGACCGCTGGCGGTTTCTATCATGTCGTCGCCGCCAGTAACGAGGAAACGACGGTCACCGCGAGTGCAACCGTTACCGTGAATACCTCTTCCAGTGAATTTACGCCTACCGGGGGTCTCGACGAGGCGCGGGGCCTGCACACCGCCACCTTGCTACCGAATAACAAAGTGCTCGTGGCGTACGGCTCAAACAGCAGCACATACAACGAGGGAATCGGTTACGTGGGCCTCTCATCGGTCGAACTATACGACCCTGGCACGGAAGCGTTTGCCGAAATCCTCGGAGATGATGGGCTGGGGATCTACGGCCACACCGCGACACTATTGTCAAACGGAACGGTCATGTTAGCCGGTGGCTTTATAAACTCCGTTTGGGACTACGGAACCAGTACCTCAGACAACGGAGCAGGACTGTACGATTCCGGCACTGGTGTATGGAGCGGGACGGGCAACATGACGGCCAACCGCGGGTGTCATACAGCGACTTTGCTGGCAAACGGCAAAGTCCTGATTACCGGCGGAAGCGATCAAGATCCAACTGGAACGGGCCTGGCCAGCGCCGAACTCTACGATCCAGTCACGGGAACTTTTACACAAACGGGAAGCATGGCGGTAGGACGCTTCCTGCACACCGCTACGCTGTTGCAAAACGGGAAGGTACTCATCGCAGGTGGCATCACAACATCTGCATCAGAGCCAGTTGCCACCGCGGAGCTCTATGATCCGGCGACTGGCACCTTCACCATGACCGGCGCAATGGCGGTGGCCCGCGAACAACACACGGCAACGCTTCTCCCCGACGGTCGAGTGCTGATCGTCGGTGGCACAACTTCCCCACCAGCATCCCTGACTTCGGCCTGGCTGGCGACGGGCACCGTTGACCTGCAAGGGACCGCAACTGCGGAAATTTACGACCCATCGACGGGATCGTTTTCGGCTACCGGATCCATGGCCGCGGCCCGAACGTTCCATACCGCGACGCTGTTACCGAGCGGGAAGGTGCTGGTAGCAGGCGGCGGCGACGAAAGTTCCACCGCGGAAGTCTACGATCCGGTCACTGGCTCTTTCAGCACTACCGGTGGGATGGAGATCGGGCGCTCGGGACACACCGCAACGCTACTCTCGAACGGCAGCGTATTGGTTTCGGGCGGCGGTATGTTTGCCGGTCTGGCGTCCGCGGAGTTGTATCAATGAACACCAGCGATCCTTCTCTCAAGTACAGATCAGTTGGCAACCGGATACAGAATCCGGTTGCCTCAGAGACACGAACTCTAGCTTGAACCGATTAGCACCGCAGCGGCACAGAAGGATCGAAAACTGCTTGACACTGGCGACACTGTTAGAGAGAAGCGATATCGTCAACGACCAAGAACACTCGGATTACTCAGTTTGGGTGGCTTCGGAAATCGAATGTAAGCGCGACCGTCCCGTCTCGTTCGTTTAGCACCCGGTGCTGGATGTTTGAATCGTTTACCTCTGCTCCAGGGAGATGCTTTCGCAAGAATAATTCGACTAGTCGCACGTTATAGATTTGACCAGGCATGAGGGCCAAATCATTCAATACTTGCGCGTTCGCACCAACGATGTTGATGCTACTTACGTGGAACTGCTTGCCCTCATCGACATCGATTTCCAGAAATCCGAGCTTCTTTTCATCATCAAAGGTAACCGCGGGAGCGGGAGTGAAGTTGATGTAGCCCAGCTCTCCGTAGGCGTAGCGCAACTGTTCCAATCCCTTCATTATTGCCTCTCGCCCGAAAATATCGCCGTCCTTGATCGGGAACAGATTGCGTAGCGCTTTTGCATTGGTGATCGCATGGTT
This sequence comes from uncultured Acidobacteriaceae bacterium, assembly GCA_963850805.1. Classification (GTDB taxonomy): domain Bacteria; phylum Acidobacteriota; class Terriglobia; order Terriglobales; family Acidobacteriaceae; genus Sulfotelmatobacter. The sequence continues at coordinate 87,548 of CAWKNF010000029.1, forward strand.
GTTTCTGAATGTGATTTGTCCCAAACGGTACTGCGGACCGCCGTCAAGGTCGAATGTGACGATAAACTGATGAGTGCCCTGCCTGTCCGGCAGTTGCCGTGTTGAGGCCTTAACAGCCGCCTTGAAGTAACCTTTATCTTGGAGATACTGAACTCTTACGCGTTCCAATAGAGAATCCGTCCACTGCGGTCCTTCGTACGTTCGGGACTTAAGGTCGGCCGCGCATTTGTTCAGATCAACGCCATCCAGCCGCGTGCCGCTGTTGAACCGAACTTCGACAAGATGGATACCGGTTGCTACCTGGCCGACCATGGAAATTGCAGCCAACGCGAACATGGCGCGGAGCATGGCACCTGTTCTCATGTTTAGGATTGTAGCGCCGATTCACTGCCAAGCCAGACTGGCGTAACCAGATGAGACGAGAAGTCCGGTCTCCGACGGGATGCCGGACGCTCCCAGGTTCCGATGCGCTTCGAAACGCAATAAATAAATAAATAAAGGAGACCAGCAATGAAGAAGGTTAGCACCGCAGCGCCACAGAAGATCGAAAACTGCTTGACATCGCCGACATTGTCAGAGACGCAATTTATCGACAGTTAACGTCAAGTAGCACGGGCATAGATCTTTCTTGGGAAGACCCTCGCTCCTGCCAGGCCTGGAAAGGTGTGCTCCCAAACTGCGGTCGCTCGTGGAATTTATGCCAACATGGCGAGTAGGTGATGAACAGGACGAACAATCAGAATTGTGGATGGACTATCTTGAGTACACTTGTGAGATGGGGGTGAGCTCTAGCCTGCTGACTGATTCGCAGGATGACGGAGCCAGCCCATGGCAAGTGGTGGCCATAGTATTCCAGGTCATTGGCGCCATGGATCGTCTCATGATGTACGTGCCCGAAGGGGGAAGCAAACGTCATCCACTTGGTGGGAGTGCTACCCATGAAGCCCCTGTTTTTACCCCAGAATTCAGCCGTTCCTCTATCTTGGTTCAGCACGGCATTGGTATTGATTGACGGACGATCGTATCCCGTCGGATCGGGAAAGAATCTCATCCGCGACTCGGTCTGGCCCTGATATTGCCTGAGCCTTAAGGGGAATCTTTTGTAGGTGAGATGAAAACTTGTTTGGGCTTCCGAAACCGTTGCGACCGGTGATGGAGCATCGGGAAGTTGGACAGCGCCCTCCTCTACTGTCGACGTTCTCTGCGCCCACAGAACGTGTGTGGAAAGCACCAACAAGCTGACCAACAGAATCGAAGAAAGATGCAATCCCGAGAGAACCAAGCCCCGCATGGGATTTCCTTCCTTAAGGGCTAGGACTGCCCGTCTCGTCACCGCATCGCGTAGCTGAACTGCAGCATCACCGCTGATGAGGCTACCCTCACATTCGACAATGGCCGCTTCACCAACCTCATCGATGTTCAGGTCTTAGCATGCCCACCCTTACCTGCCAAACGAGAGAGGCAAGTTGATTACCAAACCGGAAAGCTGTGTTTCTGCTAGTTAAATTCCCAAGGAAGGTAGTACGGGGAAAAAATGGCTAGGGAACCGAGCAAATCTGCGATACAGAGAAGGCTGTATATGCGGACCAGCCGCCGCGGCGTCGTGCAGAATGAGCAAATGGGCGCGCTGGCGCACCTGGGCCTAGCCCATGTTTACACTCTATCCGGCGACACACCCAAGGCCCGCACCGCCTACCAGGATTTCTTCGCCCTCTGGAAAGACGCGGACCCCGACATCCTAATCCTGAAAGCCAAGGCGGAGTACGCGAAGCTGCAATGAAGAGTTTGGCCCCGGGATTTCCGTTCTGGTGGAATGGCCAGCTTGGTGGGTACCCTCTAAACGACGTGAGAATTCAAATTTGATCTCCCAGCAACCTTGGCATCAATGCCAGCAACCATCTCCAGCCGCACGAACTGGAAAATCAGTTCTTCCCCCCGCTTTAAGAACTCAATGCCGCACCGCGAGCACATGAAATCCCAGATGTCAGAATTGCACTCTTCCGCCCATCGGTGATCCATGATCAGAGCACCACAATCCTCGTTTGGACATAGGGTGCACACCGCGATCACTTCAGCTTCTTCACTTACCATGATGGCCTCCCCGTTTCCCATGAAGCACCCATGATGTGCTGGTCCCCCGCGCCCAGCTCGTCCATCACAACTTTTGGTGATTGCCGTCACGCCCACTGGCAATCAGAAGGCGCGTTGGGGATAAGTGAAAGTCTCAGCAGAAGAAGAATTGAACTCCCCACTCGCGAGGGGCGGTGCTGCCTACAAGGACCTTCTCACGCTCGGGAAAGGCGCGCACGGCGGCTGGGATCACAGGCACGATCTGGACGATACGGGATTTATCAGCTGTCCAGTGCTAGGATGCGCCTATAATGGCCGCAAACTCACCGCTACCGCTACCGATCAATTGCGCCATCTGTGGCAAACCCATTGCCTAAGGACTTTAATGTGACTGAAGCCGGAAAGCCTGTTCACGGGGAATGCTGGTTGGCGAAGGTCGAGGAGCGAAAATCGCAGCAACACTGAATCAGATCAGTACCCAGTGTGCGTTAACGAGGAATGCTTGCTCCTTCGCTGGAGTGAGACAATAATTACTTACTTCAGTAATCTTTGCTGCGGTTCTTGTGCGCTGCTAGAGTCAGTACATAGAAAGTCAAAGACACACTCCTTAAAGCAAGTGGGCCACGCCTCGAATCGGAGCGTGGCCTGTTTTCTTGGTTTTCACAAGTTGCTCCCTACCGCATTGGACGCAGATAAAACTACACCACGAGGTCAATGAGTGTAACGGGAAACATTTCAAAGCAATCTTGAACTGAGTGGTACTGCGGTACTGAGTGAGGGTGTTATGGGCTTTCGTTCGCCGGTCGTGAGCTTGCGAAGGTCGCAACGGGCTGCGAACATCCATGCGGGGGCACGAAGGCTGCATAATGAAAGCCGCCGTGCAGCGGAGCCATCCGACTGCGACAGCGGCTACGCGTCTGGAGATCGATCCCTCGTTTGGCGGAAGCAATCAGAATCCGTCAACCCGGCTGGCCGTGCAGCAACGAGTGACCAAGAATTTCCTTTTCACTTTTTCCACCGACGTGTCGCAACCCGGCGCAGAAATTGTCCAGGGCGATTACCAGATCAACAAACGGTGGTCAGTCAGCGTGGCCCGCGACCAACTGGGAGGCGTCTCGGTAGATGGCCGCTTTCACACCAGGTTTTGAATAATAATCCGCAATCGATTGCTTCCAACTGAGAGTTGATTCAGGCGGCAGGCTCGATGCTATCCGGCTCCGTCGCCTCGACCTTCTGCGGCAGAGATCCCTTTGCGCTTTCCTTTGCAAGTTCCGCATTGAGTTCGGCGCCCACGAGTAACGCAAATGAATTCCAGTAAAACCAGGTCATGAAGGCAATGAATCCCCCGAGCGTCCCGTAGGTGCGGCTGAAATTGGCGATGTGGCGAAAATAAAATCCTAATAGGTAGGAAAAGCTAAGCCAGCACAGAACGGCAAGCACTCCGCCCGGCAATGTCGCAAGGAAGCGTTGCTTCACATTCGGCGCAAAGAAATACATCAACTCCACCGCCAGAAGCGCAATGCCAACGGCTGCAGTCCAATGAAATACCGGCCACAGTGCCGCGAAGTGCGCGGGCAGCGCCATTCGACTGGCAAGCCACGCACCGAATTGCGGCCCGAGAATCATGATGGTGAGCCCGGAAAGTAACAGGCATCCGCTGGTCGCGGCCAGTCCGAGGGCGAGAAGCCGTGTCTTCCACAAAGGGCGGAGGTCCTTCACTTCATAGGCCACGTCGAGCGCTTCGATCATCCCATCAAAGGCGCTGGACGCGACCCAGATCGTTCCTACGGTTCCGAGGGAGAGCCATGCGCCGTGATTCGTAGCCACGTCCAGCAATACACTCTGCACCATGGGCACCGTTTGAGCGGGTGGCAGCGTGAAGATAAGGGCAAACACTCGGGTATATAAACTGGGGAAGGGAATCGACGCCACCACCGCGAAAAAAAGAATCAGCGCGGGAAATACAGATAAAACAAGATAATAGGAAAGCGCTGCCGCCATCTGAAGTGTGCGATGCTCCACTATGTCGCAATAAGTGAAGCTAAGAGCGCGCTTTAGCCCAGTCCATGTCACGGCGTTTTAGATGCATGGGCGCGAAAAGTGTTCTAGTGTGTTCTCACCGAACGGGCGGTCACGCCCTTTTTCTAGGTTGAGCGGCGATTCTTGACCATGCCAAGCCCGAGGCTCAGAGGTTTAATTCTCTTGGGACTCGAAGGGTTGACCACGATCTTCCCGGTCGCTGTCATATCAGGAAGCGGTCCCGCAGGATCTTGCCAGAAGGCCGAAAAGCCCGTGTCGAGTGGTAGCACTAAACATAAGCCGTGATCTACGATGTGAAAGTGCAAATTGGAGTTTTGTCTGGTTTGCTGGCGCGTGTAAACGGGTGCCCGCCGTGATGACTCCGGGCACATTGGTTCCGGGCATCCGACTCTGCGGTGGTGTGCTTTCGCGTGCGCAGCTTCGCGGCCCGAGGCGGGGTTCGTCCCAGCGTCAGTGTTGGCTAAAGAGTGTCCTAAGGGCCACTACTGCGGCGGGTATTGACCTCCGGGGGCGGAGGGAGTGATTTGTGTGCCGATGGCCTCGCCCGAAACCACCATTTCCACGCGGCGGTTCAGCCTGCGCCCCGCCGCGGTGCCGTTGTCGGCGACGGGATCGGACTTGCCCATGCCTGCGGCGGTCACATTATTGATCGAGACTCCGGAGCTGACCAGATAATCGCGCACGGACTCGGCGCGCTTTTCGGAAAGAGTCTGGTTGTACTGGTCGCTGCCGATGGAATCGGTGTAGCCTTCGACTTGCAACTTCAGATCGGGATAGGCCAGCACAATTCCCGAAATTTTAGCCAGGCGCTCCCGGGCTTCCGGCTTGAGAGTGTACTTGTCGAAATCAAACAGCACGTCGGGCATGCTGACGATTAATCCACGGACCGTATCGCGGGTTTGCAGAACCTGGTTCAACTGGGCGAGAAGGCGGGCGCGCATCTCCTCTTTTTGTCGAATGGCTTCCTGCTCGCGGCGTTCGGCTTCTTGTCTCTGCTGTTCAGCGGTTGCGGCGGTCTGCCGCGCGGCATCCGCTTCGGCCTGCGCCTGCTGTTGTTGGGCGAGGGCGGCGGCCTGCTGGCGCTGGGCTTCGGCCTGGGCCTGCTCGGCTTCGGCACGGCGGCGGGAGTCTTCATCGGCTTGAGCCTGGGCTTGCGCGGCTTGCGCCTGAGCGGCCTGGGCATCGGCTTCCGCCTTCTGTTGGGCTTCTTCGCGGGCGCGCCGTTCGGCATCCAGCTTGGCTTGCTCGATGCGGCGCAACGTGAGAACGCGGGCATCTTCGGCCATCTGTGTGGCGCCGCGGGCGGCGGTGCCGATGGGCGTACGGCCCTGCTTCCGCTGATAGTAATCTTCAGCGCGCTGGAGCATGTCTTCCGCTTTCGCGAGACTGTCAGGAGCGTACTGCTGCGCGCCCGCGGCCTTGGCAATGGCGACCGCGTTACGGGCTTCAAGCAGATCCAGAGGAACGGAGGGGCCGGCCTGGCTCGAAGGCAACTGATCGGCCGGAACATCGATGGTGTATTGAGCGCCCTCAAGAACGTCAAACTTGGCATCGATGGGTTCTTCGAAGCCTTTGGTCTCGTGGAGGACGATATTTTCCGCGACCACCTTGTTGCTGGGATGAGTGACCGCGTAATAAGGTTCGGCGGTCACGATCAGGCCGAAGGCTTGCAGGTCGGTGGTGACATCGATCTTCATCTTGCCGTTGTCGCCGGGCAGGACTTCGCCGAGATTGACGGCTCGGCCCTCCGGCGTAATGGCCCACAATACGTAAGTGAGATATTGGCCGCCGAGTGAGGTTGCGGGCGGCAAGTGCGTAAGTTCGGCGCTGATGTTGAGCCGGCCGACTTTGCCGTCAACCTTGGCGTGTCCGGAGACAGCGGGCATCAGGTCGGTGCCGCGAAAATCTACTATGGTGGAACCGCCGCGATGCCGATAGTTCACGGCGCTGGCGGTGCGGGCGTAGACGCTGACTCGGAAGACCGGCGCCTGGTCATTCTGGCCAGTATTCTGGTTCATTTGCTGGGGCGCCGCGTCTTGGCCGTTGGCGGGAACCTGGGCGGGATGGGGATTTGCGGGATACATCGGAGCCGCAGAATTATCCTGCGCCAACATCATGGCCGAAAGGATGAAACCCCACAGCGAGAAGAAGAATATCTTTTTCATAGCGGCACCCTTCTTAGAAATCCTCTCAATACTGACTCGCAGATGAAGCTTGCGGTCGAACCTTGGGGCAGCGCGGTCCCCCAAAGCCCCAATTCAACTGGCCCGGGGAAGGGGCTTGTCGGTCTTCTGCCAATCGGCGGTGGCTTCACCCGCCGAGGCTACATCTTGCGCGCCCGAGCGCTCCAGGAGTTGCTTCGCCTTCGCCGTCCAACTGCTGCTGTCGCAGTGCACGGAGAGCAGGATTCCGCCGTCTTTGATCCTGCCTTCGTAACGTTTGGCTTCGTATTCCGGAATGCCCAGGCCGATCAGGGCGCCGGCGATTCCGCCGACGGTGGCACCAACGCCTACGCCGGCAATAGCAGCCACGATCGGGCCGGCAGCGATGAACGGACCGATTCCGGGTATGGCAATCGCTCCGACGCCCGCCAGCCATCCCAGTACGCCGCCCAGGACGCCACCGGTGGTAGCCCCGGCGGCAGAGCCTTCGGGCGCCTTGGTATTTTTTTCCACGGCGAAATCTTTCGTGCCTTTGTTATCGGGAAAAAGAACGGATACATCCGTATTACGGAAGCCCTCCGCCCGCAGCGCATCGACCGCGTATTCCACATCGGCCTGGGTCTGATAAATTCCGAAAACTGCCGTATTCTTGCCCGCCATTGTGAACTCCTTTGAGTGTTTTCTTATGAGTGTTTTCTTATAAGCGCCTTTTGGATGAACAGCCTTCATAGGGGGTTGCCGGAGAGTTCTGATGAAGAAAAAGTACGGTCGGGGCTAGCGTGTTTGCGACATGCAGCCGACCTACGGCATCAGCTCAATACAAGATACGTTTGTGGCTTAAGGGAGGGTGCGATGATTCTGATCACTGGAGCAAGTGGAAACGTCGGTCGTGAAGTGGTAAAGCAAGCGCTGGCCGTGTGCTGAAGATCGGGGAACCTTCCACTCGCCTGCCGTACAGCCCAAGCCCCTGCGGGATTGGAAGGAGTGATCATCGATTACGCCAAGCCGGAGACGATTCGTCCAGCATTGCAGAGGGTGGAAAAGATTTTTCTGGTTGGACCGCCGATTCGGGAACTGCCAGCATTGGAAGCGACTTTCGTTCAAAGACGTGCGCGCGAATGGGGAGAACCACCACATTGGTAAGCTTTCAGCTTTAGGTGGACGGGAATCCATATTCCCGAGTGGGCATCGCGATTCGGAAGAAAACATTCAGGCCTCGGGTCTGCCCTACACGTTCTTCGTCCCAACGGTTTTATGCAGAATCTGGTCAACTACAACGCGGGCACGATCGGGTCTGAGAACGCGTTCTACGGTTGCCAGGGAAGTTGTGCGGTCAGCATGATTGATATCCGGGATATTGCCGCGGTGGCAGTAATAGTTCTCGCCGCAACCGGACACGAAGGCAAGTCCTGCGCATTAACCGGGGGAGAAGCTCTTACCAACGATCAAGTTGCGGAACAGATCTCCCAAGTTGCGGGACGCAAAATCAGCTACGTGGACTTGCCGGCGGCCCAATTGAAGAAAGCCATCGTGTCCACTGGCGCATCGGAGTGGTCTGCGGATGCTTTAATCGATTTGCAGCGTCTCTATCGCGAGGGTAGAGCGAGTCGAGTGACGGACGACATCGAGCGGCTCACAGGACACAAGCCCATCACCATTGATCAGTTTGCGCACGATTACGCCTTTGCTTTCCGGGATGAGGCTAAGATCGCGAGTTAGCTGCACTATCGCGGAATCTCGCAGGCGACGCGATACCCCTACAGTGGATCTGTTTAGAAACTCAACGCTTTGCCCCATATATTTAAGTCCCCAAAGAGTCCAACATTTTAGCTGCCGCTGAGTCAAGGAGCCCGAAGTGTCTGATTCGATGGCTATACGTGTTTTGGTTGCCGATGACAACATGTTGATGCGAAAGCAAATCCGCACCATTATTGAATCGGACACCGAGCTAGAAGTTTGCGCTGAAGCAGTGAATGGACTGGAGGCCGTCGAAAAAGCTGAGGAATCTCGCCCAGACGTTGCGATTATCGATTTGCAGATGCCAGTGATGGATGGGTTGAAAGCAACCCGGAGAATAAAGAAATTAATGCCATTTTTGCCCATTCTACTTTTCACACTGTACAGCTCTCGTCAGCTTGAATGGGAAAGCAAGCAGGCAGGGGCGGCTGCAGTTTTGGTAAAAGCGGAAGGAAGCACACGCCTACCCCAAGTCATACACTCCCTCCTGCAAAACGGTTGATGCATTTTTCACTCCTGCCCAATCGACACAGTCTGGAGTCTTCCGTTCCGCACGTCAAGCGGCCCAGCTCTCAAACGTTGGATTCGATCGGAGTGGTTTTGCCTACCGGTAATCGGGCTAAGATGAGCGTGCCTCTGCCGTCAGAAAAGATTTCCAAGGTGCCGCCGAGTTGCCGCATCCTCTCCCGCATTCCTCTGATTCCAACTCCAGCTATGCCAGTTGACTCCATCTCAGATTGCTTCTCCAGCGGTATGCCCTTACCTTTGTCTTCGACTTCCAGGCTTACATCTCTGCCGGAACGGGAAATACGAATTCTAGCCACTGCGCTTTCGGAGTGGCGGTGAATGTTGGTGACAGATTCCTGCACTATCCGGAAAATGGCTGTTTCCAAGTCCTGTGAAAGTCGCCCGAAATCATCGGGGATGTCCAAATCCACCTTAATCTTGCTGCGTTCGGCAAAACCGTCGAGGTACAAACGAAGTGCCGATGAAAGGCCGACTTCATCTAACAGCGGGGGATGCAACAAAAGAGAGAGGGTGCGCACTTCCATAGTCAGTTCGCTTACGAGACCGAGACTCTCCTCGATCACCTTCACGGAATGAAGACCGGGTGTGCTGGTTTCGGTTGCCAAGGGAGTCAGCTTCATACTCAAGGCAGCAAGAATCTGCCCGGCGCTGTCGTGGAGCTCGCGAGCGATGCGCCTTCTTTCATCATCTTGCATCTTCAGGAGCCGACCGGACAGGTCACGCAGACTCGCCTCTGCGTGCTGACGGGCTCTCGATTCCGCGTTAAGAAGCCGATAGTGGATCAGAAGTAGAGCCAGTGCCAACGCGAATGCAGTAACCAAGATAGCCAGTGTCGCGTGGAGCAATCGCGCTGAATCGTTTGTCCGCAGATTAAGCAAATGTTGTTCCACACCGTCCATCTGGTGGAGAAGTGAATCAATCTCCGCAGACAAAGCAACGATTTGGTGGGTCAGCTCTGCTTGCTTTTGCAAGTCAGATTGCCCGCTCTTCTTTAGTTCAACCGAGCTCGCCCCGAAGCTGATCCGGCGGTCAACTAAATCTTCCAGACGCGCGCAATTCGCTTGTTGGGTGGGATTATCGGCGGTTAGTTCTCTGACGCGCCGCACCGTTCCAGGGATCTGGCCGACCGTTGATTCATAATCCCGCAAAAGGTCGGGTGCTCCTCCTGAATCAATGTATTCGATCTGCGCGCGTCTGGCCCTCCCCAATACAATATTGACGTCCGCCAAAGCAACCTGCACTTCATGGGTGTGAGTGACCCATCGCTGGGCCGTGAGAAGACGGGAGATTGCAACGTAGGCGATCAGTCCGCTTAGAAGAAGCAGAATTACGGCTGAACTAAAAGCTGTGCGCGCCTTTGCTCGCGGTGACACTTCGCCCGTTCTGACGGACCCGATTTTTCCGAACCCGGTGCTAGTCCGTCTATATTCAGATTTTCATCAAAATGCCAGCAGTATCAATTGGGAGGGCTGGAGACTCCTAACCTTGCACCTGATGATTTCAGGCTTCCACTCATCTAAGGAAAGCAGCCCCTCAGTTTATCCATGATGTTATAGGGAACCCATAAAGTAAAGAAGAGTTTCCATTGACCCGGCTCCGAGGCGAACAGATGGCGCAAGCTTGCGCTATCGCCTGGTTTCGCCAACGTCGATTTCGCCAACGTCGAGCCTTCTTTGTGGCGAGTGTCCTTGGCTTCGATGGGTCGCTTCCCGGTCGTAATTCCCGTTTGTTCGATGGCCTGTCATCTGCACTTGAACACTAGCCTCTCCGTTTGCGATACAGTCAACCAGAGGTTTCAACGAAAGGTGTGCGTATGAATCACGCCCGCAAGGTGATTGTGCTAATTATGCTGATAGTGCTGGCCGTCACCCTGGCAGGTGTCCTGCTGACCATTTTCGGTGTGCCACAACAGATGCCAACGATCCTGGGTCTGGCGACTGCAGGACTGACCGTGGTCTTTCAGGATTTCATCCTGGCATTCTGCGGTTGGTTTGTTCTGATGGGACCAAACGGAGTTAGGGTTAGGGACTGGATAGAGATCGATGGCGTCGGCGGCGAGGTGGTGCAGCTCGGTCTGTTCCGCACCTGGTTACTGGAGACGGGAAACTGGACTGCCAATGGCCATCCTACGGGAAGAAGAGTCTCGTTTTTAAACGGCTATGCCATACGCGGCAAGTACTTCAACTTCTCCACCGTAGGACAGTGGATGTGGGATGAAATTAAGGTAAGTATTCCCCCCGGCACGGATATTCATCCTCTTCTCAAGGGGATCTACGAAGCGACGGTGAAGACAACGGAAGGGGATGCAAAAATGGCGGAAATGGAATGGAAGAGGGTGACGCACGAAGAAGGGTCGCCACAGTTTAGCGCCATGCCGTCGGTCAATCTCAGGCCGGCGGGAGCTGGTGTCGACATCGTGATTCGCTATATCACTCGTGCCGGAGTGAGAGTTGAGACCCGTAATCATCTGTTTGCGATGATTGTTGAGCTGATGCAAGGTGTGTCGAAAGAGGATAGGAATCTTGCGGCACTTTCCCCGCATGGAAACCAAGGATGACGAGCAGTGTTCGAGCGTCCGTGGATCCGAAGTCTCAGCACAGCGGGAAAGAAAGAAGGTGGAAGCCCTGTTCGCGGAACTGAAGAATCAGATCGGATTGCGTCGCCTGCGCCTGCGCAGACTGAAGTTCGTGCGGGAGCAGTTCTTCCTGGCAGCGGTAGCCCAGAACATCAAGCGACTGGTGCGCTTCCTCAGTCAGCCCGACAACACCGGTTCTGCCGGCCACCTCTTAGTCGAACGGAGACAAGAAAATCGGCGACGGCATGCTCGCAGATGAAAAGCCGTTCTGTTGAGGGACTTTTTCAACACCCACAGGCCATTTCACTCAAAACCCCTGTCACAGGGTCAATGAGCGAAATAGAGATTTTTCACCACTTGAGGCGGTTCGCTTCTGGGTGGCGGTTCCGATAAACTCCCGAGGCGCGGACGTACTCGCCGGGGTATCCCAGACGTAAGGCTCACTGCGCCACTTCACACTGCGATACAATCCCTCCGATGGTCACCTGCTCCGGGTGCGGGGCTGTCTCTTCCGAGAACGTCCGCTTCTGTTCTTCCTGCGGGCGTGCCGTTGCCAGTCTCGACACACCGACCCTGGAGCCGGATAGGATTCCGCCCACCCCAACGCCAGTTCCCCCGAGTTCGCACGCTCAACGAGGCGGTGGATTCTCGCCCGGCACAGTTCTCGCCGAACGATACCGCATCGTGGCCCTGCTGGGGCGTGGCGGTATGGGCGAAGTTTATCGCGCAGAGGATCTCAAGCTCGGCAATGTTGTAGCCCTCAAGTTTCTTCCCGCGTCACTCCAAAAAGATGCCGCGGCTCTGGCTGGGTTTCATGCCGAAGTGCGCAACGCCCGCCAGGTTTCCCATCCGAATGTTTGTCGCGTATACGACATCGGAGAGGTGAACGGACAGCACTTCCTCACCATGGAGTACATCGACGGCGAGGACCTCGCGTCCCTGCTGCGCCGCATCGGCCGCCTGCCCGGCGACAAGGCCCTGGAGACCGCGCATCAAATCTGCGCCGGACTAGCCGCCGCCCATGATTGCGGATTGCTGCATCGCGATCTGAAGCCCGCCAACATAATGCTCGATGGACGCGGCCGCGTGCGCATCACCGATTTCGGGCTGGCCCTGAGCAGCGACGATGCCCTTGGCCGAAGCGAGACGGCGGGTACGCCCGCTTACATGGCTCCAGAGCAGATTGCAAAAGGCGAAGCCAGCGTGCGCAGCGACATCTACTCGCTGGGGCTGGTCTTGTATGAACTCTTCACCGGACGCCTTCCTTATCAGGCAACCACTCCGACCGAATGGCGCCGCGCACATCTGGAATCCTCTCCGAGAACCCCATCGTCGGTAGTCAAGGACATTGATCCTGTCGTGGAAAAAGCGATCCTGCGCTGTCTGCAGAAAGATCCCGCGCTGCGACCGTCTTCGGTACGGCAGGTGGCGGCCGCTTTTCCAGGAGGCGACCCTCTCGCCGCTGCGCTTGCGGCAGGGGAAACGCCGTCGCCCGAGATGGTCGCCGCTTCCGGAGAAACCGAAGGCTTGCGTCCCCTCGTGGCGTGGCTTGTGCTAGCGGGAGTCATTGTGTCAGTCGCCGCGGCGATTCTGATGAGCGCACAAACCATGCTCTACCGGCGCGTGCCGCTCGAAAAACCACCGGAGGAGCTTGCCGGACGCGCGCGGGAAATTCTCCGGAGCGTCGGCTATTCCGAGCCGCCAGTGGACACTGCGATGGGCTTCTACCATGGGATTGATTTTCTACGCTACATCGCGGAACACGACAAATCGAAGGCGCGTTGGGACCACCTTGATACCGGGGCATTCGTGTTTTGGTATCGCGGCAGCCCGCGGCCGCTCGCGGCTGGGAACATCTTCTCGCATGCACCCATATCGGGGTCCGTATGGACTGACGACCCACCGTTGAATGTGTCCGGGATGACGCTGGTCAGCCTCAATCCGCTCGGTCGGCTTACGCAGTTCGTCGCCGTTCCTCCCCAGATTGAGAAGCCGGCAGGTGTAGCGCCGTCCCCTGACTGGACACTTCTGTTCTCTGCGGCGGGGCTCGATCTATCCCAGTGGCCGCCAGCACAGCCAATGTGGACACCTCTGGTTGATAGCGACGCGCGCGCTGCGTGGACAGGATCGCTCGCCGAGCGTCCCAATATCCCGATGCGAATTGAGGCCGCGGCATACCGGGGCAAGCCCGTCTACTTCGAGTTGATTGGTCCTTGGACCCGTCCCGAGCGCATGCAGCCGTATGAGCTGACCGCCGGCGAACGAGCAGGTGGGGTGATTGGCACTGTTTTGTTACTTGCGGTACTGATGGTCGGTGCAATGCTCGCCCGGCGGAACCTGCGCCTGGGCCGGGGTGATCGCCGTGGCGCTTCCCGTCTGGCAGCGTTTGTTTTTGCGGCCTGGACGGTGGCGTGGTTTTTTGGCGCGCATCACGTGCCAGACTTCGACGAACTCGGGCTGTTTATCGAATTCTTGGCTTGGGGGTTTGCGTGGTCCTGTTTTCTGTGGGTCCTCTATATTGCTTTGGAGCCTTATGTGCGCCGCCGCTGGCCGGCCACGCTGGTCTCTTGGAGTCGCTTGCTGGCGGGGGGCTTTCGGGATCCACTGGTGGGACGCGATGTGCTTGCTGGCTGTTTCCTGGCGCCGTTCTCGACCGCTGTTCAGGGACTGGTCTTGTTTGTTTCCTCCCGGCTCGGCTGTCCTCCGCCGCAACCGGCTCTGGGCCCACGATGGATTTTTCTGGGCGGACGGGCGATAGTTGCCAGTGTAGCCTCCGCGTTGGTCGGGGCGCCTTTTTTCTGGCTTCTGGCTCTGTTTGTCCTGTTCCTTTTGAAGGTCTTGCTGCGCAAGGAGTGGGCGGCAGCAGTCGCATGGGTTCTTTTATTTACGGTTTTCGCCACTCCTGGTGGCCAGTTTGATCCCGTTGCCTTCGTGGGCGGTCTGATCTTTAGTAGTCTGGCTGTGTTGGTGATGATCCGCTTCGGCTTGCTGGCGCTGGTCACTAATTTCATGGTCTACTTTGTCCTGCAGAGGTTTCCCCTTACGACGCAAGGGTCTGCCTGGTATGCGGGCATCAGTCTGACAGGAATTCTGCTGATCGCCGCGTTGTCCTTCTACGCCTTCTACACCTCCCTGGGCGGCCGGCCGGTTTTCGGAGGCGCCGTACTTGAGGAGTGAGCTTGCCGTGGTGAGTCTCCTCAGGTGTCGCGAAGTATTGAGCTTACGTTGTAAGGATTTCCCACTTGGCGAGTCATGGGCAAAGTGGAAGCTGTGAACCTGGATTAGCACATCTGACACACTTGGCCCGAATCCGACTGTCAAGAAAGACGGTGACAAGTCCGTCGGCAAAATAAACGGACGCATTGTCAAGCCAGATGGCGGCGCATCCTGTTCAGGGACTTGGCCCATTGAACACACGCTTGTGACACCTGATCGGATCGAAGGACGCCGCTTCACCCGCCAGTCAACGCGAAGGTTGATTGGAGCGCATGTACATATTCGCCCCTGCGGATTGGCAACCATTCACCTGGATTCCAGTGAGGTAAAGGATCGTAGCGGAGACCCGCGGCAAGCCCCGGAGATGTACAAGTCTCCCCCGGCTGCTTTGCGCTTCGAAATTCAGAACCGACAAAGATTTCAGGGTGAAATGTCACATAATGAGAGGTAAAATTGCCTTCTTCTTTTTCCAAATTTTCCCTTTTTTCTCACTCGGTGTGGGCCGGCGTCACACGGCACTGCCCGGCGGACCTGCCCCATAATAAAAAGTCCGAAACTGTAGACGGTTTTGTAGCTGCCCCGAGCACCCGGACCGGGCCGGGTGCCACTGGCTACCAGCGGTTTGAATCGTAGATCGCTGCCCGGTCCATCGCGGGCTTGAGGGTCAGTGCGGTTACTCCTATTGCAATCCCGAGGAATGCGATCAGCGCGGCCAGGATCGTGTGCCCTTCGGCCATCCATACCGCCATGCTTATTGCCAGCGCGCCATTCGCCAGCCCGAACGCGCGAAGCCATGGCGCGAACTTTCGCGCCTCACTACGAAGGAATTCTCTGTCTATACTGCCCGCAAGGAGCAAAACCCCGGCCATGATTGTTTGAATCGTGCCGCAGAATAAGATCGCGAAGAACAGCGCCAGGCTCCACCTTCCATTCGTCACATTTTTGAATCGCCAGGCCAGATACACGAGCAATACACAGCGCAAACAGATCTTGATGTGCAGAATTTCCCAAATCCGGTATGGTTTGGGGGCCGCCGATCCGAAGAGCTTCCGCACCAAGGCGGGCGGCTCTTCGGGTTTTGCGGTCTTTACTGAGTCCGAATCGCGGGCAGGAGTTTGGTCGCTGCCCTTCGAGGCCAGCGATCGCTTGCCGGACGCAGAATCATCCCTTAGTTCCTCCAGCGCCAGCTTGATATCATCTATGTGCTGCGTGCGGCGGTCCCGGTCCTTGCGCAGGCAGCGTAGGATGATCTTCTCGAACTCAGCCGGCAGATTCGGCGCGAGGGCGCCAGGTGGCGGCGGTTCCTTCTGCAGGATTGCCGAAATTGTGGACATTTTGGTTGCGCCTTCAAATGGCCGGCGGCCGGTGACCATTTCGTAGAGAACCGAACCAAAAGAAAAAATATCGGAACGCGCATCCACCTTCCTGCCTTCGGCCTGCTCGGGTGACATGTAGGCGACGGTGCCGATGATCGAGCCTTCTTCCGTCAGCGGGCCGTCCTCAGCGGTCATCGTCGCCGTGACACCCTCGGAATCGACAGTCTTCTCGGTCAGTTTGGCCAGGCCGAAATCCAGCAATTTCACGCGGCCGTCCTCGTCGATAATAATGTTGGCCGGCTTGAGATCGCGGTGCACGATTCCGGCCGAGTGCGCGCGGGCCAGGGCGTCGGCGATCTGGATCGAATACTTCAGTGTGTCTCTCAAGGGTAGGTCGTTCGTGCCGATCAACTGGTGGAGCATCTTGCCCGCCACGAACTCCATGGCAATGAAATCCGTGTCCCCAGATGAGCTGATGTCGTATATGTGGATGATGTTGGGATGATTCAGAGCCGATGCGGCCTTGGCTTCCTGCACGAAGCGGCGCTTGCGCTCGGGGCTGGCGATAGCATCAGCGCGCAGGATCTTGATGGCTACGGGCCGGTCGAGATGAGTATCGAAGGCCCGGTAGACCACCCCCATGCCGCCCTCGCCGAGTGTTGCTTCAATCCGGTAGTGGCCCAGCGCCTGGCCGATCATCGGGTCCATATTAGGACCTCGTTCTCATGTTAGGACCAGTATAGACGTTGACCCTTGTTCTACTGAGCGAAACGAAGTGCTCTTGTCCGAATAACGGGCAACCCTTCCATAATCGGTAAGGGAAGGGTTGCCGACAATGTGCCCATAAATGTGGTATTTCTCCTGAGGAGGGCCCTTCTATGACTAGCCGGGCCGTGTTGCCCGCTTTGGTTCTGCTGCTGTGCGAGAATGCGGCGTTCTGCCAAACGTCGGCACCGCCCATCGCGACAGTTCGCTCCGCCCCGGAGCACCCCATCGTCGAGGTGCGCGAATACAATCAGTTCCTAAACTTTGACATGGTTGTCCAGAATGCGAGTAGGTTGACACTGCGCGTCTCACAAATTGAATTAAGCGTGTATGATCCCGCACACCAATTGGTGCTGCGAAAGTCGATCAACACCGACGCCTTTGCCCCCAGCATTGCCGTGATCGGCAAGCAGATACTGGCGCCTGGCGAGACACTCGACGTGTTCAATCCGTTTTCTGAATTCGAATCGTCTGTACCCCTCACGGACCTTGAGTATTCCTTCTGCCTCCTGCGCGAATCGAACGAGCAGCAGCGAGAAAACAATCGACATAGGTTGCCGGATGACTGTGATTTCCGCGACCAGTTAGCTGTTAGCCCGCGCACATATAAAGACAAAACGGCGCTCATTGTGCCGCTGCGTGGGAAGATTTTCGTCTGGGAGGGGCATGATTTGTATGCCCACCACCTGCGTGTGCCGTTAAGTGATCCCAACGTGCAGGCACTCGGCATCACTGCAAACTCGAATGACTTCGCGAGCGACTTCATTTATCTGGATGCGCAAGGGCGGGAGTATCATGACGATCCTCGGCGGCTAGATAACTGGTACGGTTACGGCCAGCCGATCTATGCGCCGGGTGCAGGCATTGTTCTGGCAATTGCAAATGACATTCCGGAAAACTGGTTTGAAGATGCTAAGGCCACGAAGATCGGGCATCCAAAACTT
Source organism: uncultured Acidobacteriaceae bacterium (assembly GCA_963850805.1). Lineage (GTDB taxonomy): Bacteria > Acidobacteriota > Terriglobia > Terriglobales > Acidobacteriaceae > Sulfotelmatobacter. The sequence goes on from CAWKNF010000029.1 coordinate 104,901, forward strand.
CCGGCTGACAAAGATCCGAAAGACATCGGTAATTTCGTGTTGATTGATCATCAGAATGGCGAATACAGCCTGCTTGTGCATATGAAGCTGGGCAGCGTAGTTGTGAAACCTGGCGATCGCTTGCGACCGGGTCAACCTGTTGGTCGCATTGGCTTTGCCGGAGACTCGATCTTTCCACATTTGCATTATTCGTTGATGGACGGCCCCGAAGTCTTCAAGGCATGGGGCCTCCCCGCTTATTTTTCGCAGTTCCACAGAGTTCTAGGAGCGATTTCGATAAGAGTGAAGCAAGGGCCAGTGGATTCCGGGGATTTTCTGGAAAGCGACGCTGTGTATTCCGATGCAAAATAGGCGAAGAACATCGCCCTCCGCGGCTGTTAGGTGAATCGAACGCCATCTTGGCGGTTGACGGCCAACCCTGAAATAATCCCAAGGTAAGGGTTGCCGACCAACCGGGAGTGATTGCCGTTGGCCCGAAGTTGAGATGATGGCTGTGGCCATTTCTCGCTTGCTGTGGCTTCAGACACATTTTCGACAGGCTCAGAATGTCCAAGCCTGAATCGGGGATGATTAAGAAAAGGCACAAACATGATCCAATCGGAGCCAGGGCTGGATAAAATGACGTCATGCGCATCCAGTTCCGATTGGCCGTTCTCACTCTGGCTGTCCTCTTCTCTTCCTCTCGATTATTAGCGCAACAACTGTCCAAGGAAGAAGCAGGTGTCGTTCACTCCGTTGACGAAGAGGCCCCTGCGGCGGTGGCGCTGCTGGAGAAAATCGTGAACATCAATTCAGGGACCTTTAATCCTGCTGGTGTCGTTGAAGTCGGCAAGGTATTGGAAGGCGAGTTCCAGGCCCTTGGCTTTACGACCCACTGGGTGCCGATGGACGCGGTGCAGCGCGCGCCTTCGCTGGTCGCGGAACGGCGAGGCACCCGCGGGAAGCGAGTGCTGCTCATTGGGCATATGGACACGGTCTTCGAGCCCTCCAGCCCATTCCAGAAATTTGTCCGCAACGGGGACATCGCAACCGGTCCCGGTACATCGGACATGAAGGGCGGAATCGTTGTGATTCTATCTGCCCTCAAGGCGCTCAGGAGCGCCGGAGCACTCGACGGAGCCAGAATTACGGTGTTCATCACGGGCGACGAGGAAGCCCCCGGTGAGCCTACGGAGATCTCCCGCAAGGAGTTTATTGAAGCTGGCAAGAATAGCGATGCGGTCCTCTCTTTCGAGACTGGCATAAGCGAACAAGGGAAGGACTACGCCACTACGGCCCGACGCGGCGGCGCCTCATGGGAACTGCGCGTTCATGCGAAGACGGGTCATTCCGGCGGCATCTTTTCCACCTCCCAGGGTGATGGCGCGATATTCGAAGTCAGTCGCATCCTCAACCTCTTCCACGACACCTTGCGCGAGCCTAACATGACGTACAGCCCTGGCCTGCTGCTGGGAGGCTCGAATATCAAGGTGGAACCGAGCGGCGACGCTTCCGTTGCGGGCAAGGCGAACATCATTCCGGGCGAAGCCCTGGTGAGGGGCGATCTTCGCGTACTTACTCCTGACCAACTGGCCCGCGTGAAGAACAAAATGCTGTCGATCGTGAGCAGCGGGAACCTTCCCGGCACCAAGGCTGATATCACCTTCACGGATAAGTATCCACCGATGGCTCCAACGCCCGGCAACGTCGCGCTGCTGGCGAAATTGAACGAGGGGAATCGAGCCCTAGGCATGGCGGAAATCCAGGCTCTGGACCCCATGCAGCGCGGTGCAGGTGACGCTTCGTTCGTGGCTCCTTTTGTGGATGTGCTTGACGGCCTCGGAGCTACCGGAAGTGGCGCACATGCTCCAGGGGAAACCGTGGACCTGTCTCGCATGCCTCTGCAGAGCAAACGCACTGCCCTTTTGATCTATCGCCTGACTCAATAAGGGATGCTGAAATTAACTGCCGGCTGCACCTAGAATGAGGGCCTTGCCTGGGATGAAGGAAGATGTCTCCTGGGGGTACAACCATTACGCTCGCATGACGGGCTACTCTTCCCTAATCTTGTAAGGTAAGGTTTGCCGACAAACCGGGAGTTATCTCGTCGCCTCCACGGTTAGCCCTTCATAAAGCAGGTGTTCTGGGCTCGACATGATCCTTCCAGAGCCGTCATTCGTTGACTGAACGCTGTCGTCTCCCTAAGATGAAGCGACCCGAAAACCACGGATCTCCGAATGATCGGCCAAACCATCTCGCACTACCACATTGTCGACAAGCTCGGCGGCGGGGGGATGGGTGTGGTCTACAAAGCCGAGGACGTGAAGCTGCACCGCTTTGGTATATCTTCATCCAGAACTGCGACAAGAAGGTAATAGCGGCTCAACCAATCAGTCCGGAGCGAGTAGGCCAAGACTTCATGACGATGAAGGACACTAGGGGGAAGGAGTCGTTCCAGAAAGACTTTTGCGATGCAGCGAAGAAGCCCTCCGGCGTCTGGTCCGAGTATTGGTGGCCGAAGCCCGGCGATAAGGAGGGCTCCCGCAAGCTCACGTATAGCTTAGGTGCCAAAGGAACCCCGTATGTGGTTTCCGCCGGGGTCTACGACGACAAGGCAACCAGCGCCGAGCTGTCGAAGCTGAGCAGCGGGAAGTAGCCTGGCTGCTCTCACGGATCACGTCCCAACAGACAGCAAGCCGCCCGATGTCTGGGCGGCTTTTCCTTGCATCACGCCGACGGTGGCTGCGTGGGAATTGACGTAATCAGATGGGATGAGCGGCCAGTCTCCGACGTGACGCTATGGGCTCCCAAGTTATCGACGCGCTCGAAGCGCAAGAGATAAAGGAGACCGGCAATTTTGCTCCGTTGCGGCAAAGGGGATCGAAAACTACTTGGCACCGCCGACTTGTTGGAGAGGAGATGTTGCGACAGCAATCCGCCAACACCTGTGCAAAATTGACCGTTTTCTTCTTCGGATGCGCCGTATCATCAACTACAGCGCACGGTGACAACTCTTGATCGCCTCTGATGCAATGCGATCCGTAGCATTGGTAGGAATGACTGTATTTGCATCGTGCGGCAGCCTTTTCGCTGGTCCGATGAGTCTCAACGCGCAGATACAACAGGCATCCGCGCCGCCGACTGTGAAACAGGGTGCGTATCGACTCGCCACAGGGACCGTATATGTCGGAGTTGAAGCCGAACCGCCCGATCATCCCACCATACAGTTTTACGATGAAAGAACCCGACGAACGGGAACTCTCGACCACATGTTGGGCGAGGAGTACCAAACCCACGATTCCCCGCCGATAAAGTTCGTGTTGGATTCTCCTACTTCGCCGATTGCGGAAAAGTCATTCGTTATCGAGAACAGCCATGGTCGCCTTGGCGCATCGCTTTGGTACGCACCGGGAGTGGGGCGACATCCGACAATCGTCTTGATTCATGGGGCGGATGATGAGACGCGCGAGATGGGCTTTCTTATTCCGTATTTTGTTTCGCATGGGCTCAATGTTGTCGCTTACGATCAGCGTGGTACAGGCAACTCTACCGGAAATTGGCGATTCACGGGGCCCGAGTCCAAGGCCGACGATGTGATCGCGTTACTCCAAGAAGTTAAGAGCGATCCGGCGGTGGACACGCATCGGATCGGTATTTGGGGATTCAGTAATGGCGGCTGGGTTGCCCCAATCGTTGCAACGCGGTTCCCAGTGGCATTCATGATTTTGAAAAGTGCGCCGGGCGAAACCATCGCGGAGAATATACTGTACGAGATCAGGCAATCCTTGAGCGAAAACGACCGGTTCACTCCGGAACAGGTCTCCGCCGCACTTTCTTTTGAACGAATTATGTTCCTCGCGCTGGAGACGGATGCGAACTGGAGCGCTGCGGGCGAAGCGTTGGCCGCGGCCACGAAACAGCCCTGGTTCCCTTATATGCGGATTCCGCCGGGAATGACCGCTCCGCCACCGTCGCCGATGCTGTCCGCTTTACGTGCTGGACTGATCTACGATCCGGCTGCCACCTTGCAACTCGTTCGCACACCGACGCTCGTGCTATTCGGGGCGCTCGACAAGAACGTGGACTCCGCCGACAGCTCCGCACTATTTCGCAAGGCATTCAATCGAGATGGATTGAAGGACCTGACGATATTGACTTTCTCAGGAGCGGGTCACACTTTGGAAAGATCGATGACTGGGTACGAGGACGACCCCGCAATGCCTGAACGGATGGTCGAGGGCTACCCAGAAGCCATGATCCACTGGCTCGATGCTCGCTGACCTGTTGGCATCCCCGCGGTAGACTTGCCATCCGGTGCTCGTTCCGCAAGGGCGGCAAGGCATGTCGTCGGAGTGTATAAAATTGACCAGTTTTGAAAACTGGCCACAGGTATTCTCGGTTCGTTCCCGAACCGGAACAGCGGTCATGGGTTAGTGGCGGGAAACCGACGTTCGGACCCTCACGACCGCATTCATGTACTCACGCTTCAGGCCGAACTCACACGAGTTCGGCTTTTTTTGCTCGTACCCCGAAGTTAAGAGAAAAGAGAACCCGGGCTTTGGCTACGGAAACCCGTGGAGAAGCCGGACCGACGAACTTGGATTTTGAGGACGCGGGGCGGTCCGATCTGTCAGGCGTATAATTTTCGTTCAAGGAGGAGACCAACATGAAAAAACTAATCACCGTTTTCTTCGCGCTTAGCCTGCTCATGTGTGGCGTCACGGTGGCTCAATATGGCACGAAGCAGGACGATATGAAGGCTGACAAGTCCGCAAAAGCGGTCAAGGTAACGGGCAAAATCAGCGACGACGGAAAGACGTTTGTCAGCGACAAAGACGGCAAAAGTTGGACCATCCAAAACCCGGATACCATAAAAGGTCACGAGGGACACCATGTCACCCTGAGCGCGCATGTTTATGCCGATAAGGGCGAGGTTCATGTCATGTCGCTCAAGATGGCGGCAGACAAGATGAAGAACGACAGCATGCAGAAGTGAATGGCTAGCGTCATCTTCGTCAGCCCTTGGCCAGCATTATTTTGCTGGCCTTTATTTGTTTTGAGTAATTTAGGGGAAGGGGGGCATGGTCATCGCCGCATCCGTCATCCTGCTTCTGGCAATCCTGCTGACTCCCATCCTTTTAATCCGGTTCCGCAAACGGTGGGTCGCAGCCTTCAACCTGGCTGTTACGAACCGAATCACGAGCCAATTTGCCGACCGATTGCCCGGCTTCGGCATTCTGACTCACATAGGTAGGAAGTCAGGCGGCCAAGTCCTTGCGGAGACGGAAGACGTAAAGCACAACCTCCACTCGGCTGGAGACCCCCAGCTTGTCGAAGATGCGGAATAGATAATTCTTGACGGTGTGTTCCGTCAGTTGCAACCGGCTTGCAATCTCGCGGTTGGATAATCCCTCGGCAACGCAGCGAACCACATCCTGCTCACGTTGGGAAAGAAGCACTTCTCCGCGAGAATCCACCAGCTTCATCGGTTCCGAATCACGAAAAGCGTCAAGCAGGTAGCGCAGCTCCTCACTGCTCGCCCACACCTGGCCCTGGTGGACGTTGCTGATGCACTTGGCAAGTGTTTTGGAAGATTCGGTGCGCGAGAAAACTCCTTGCGCCCCGCAACGGAAAGCCTCAACCACAGCAGAACGGCTGGACGTGTCCATCAAAAGTACGACGCGGATCTGGGGATAAGAGGCGGAGACCTGGCGGGTCAGGTCAAAACCCAGAGTGGCGGATTCCTCCAATGCTGCACTCACAAGTACGACGTGGGGCTTCTTCTGCGCGACCGCCTCCAGGATGGACGATCCTTTGGGCTCTGTCCCGGTGACTTCGAATTGCCGGTCCTGCGCCAGCGCCTCGGCGAGCAACTGGCTGCTCATCCGAGTACTGTCGGCGGCGAGCACGCGGATTTTCCCCTCAGTCCGCAGAGCTGGAATCACATATTGAGCCATCTCTTTCTTCTCCTTTCTTACAGCAGTTTGACTGAGATATCACTCACGACTACGGCGTCCTCGGAGCATGGGCTGGACAAAAAGCTAGTCCATTATCGGCAACAAAGAATCAAGGGATTACTTAAGATTCAAGGCGGTGCAACCCACAAAGGGTCACACGCTCGGAGTGCATCGTTAGCAAGACTTTAGTCTCAAGGACCCGGTGGGCAAATAGCACCTGAGTGCCATAATAATGTCTCCGCAAGCCCTTTTTTCCACAGGTACTCGGAAGCGCCCACCACGCGGTTAGGGCAAAAACTTAGGCGCTGTATGTTTGCTCGCCTGCGTGAACTCTGGCTGGAGGATAGAGGGCAAGACAGGAGGCTGGGTTACCGTGAGCGAAATAGCTGGCGCTCGCCCTGATGGAAACGCATTCTTCGCTCATCGCAGGGGCTTGTCAAGGCTATGTGCCGCAAGACCCTCCGGCTCTGTTTGGCGAGCGCCTGGGGTCATTCGCCGGGCTCATCCGCGTTGACAAGTTTCCCTTGCACTATTATTATTTATATCGTAAGACGATATGTATCTGGAAACATCCGCAAGCAGCTACAGGATCGTCGAATTGGTAGGCTAGAGTCCGCTGGCCTTCTGTTGGGAGGTTTCTATTGTGGCCCACACAGAACAGTTTTCGGAAGAAGATAGGGGCATGCGGTTAACGTGCTATGTGATCTGCGTGGTAGCGATTGCTATCTGCTTCGGTGTATTGCTGTACGTCACGTTTCTGTGACGAAAGTGTTGCTCGCATTCTGGAAAGGCGCAGACCCTGACATCCCTACCCTGAAAGAAGCCAAGGCGGAGTACGCGGAGCTGCAATGGGGTCTTGGTGGGATCACTCATTTCTTGCATCACTTTTCTGTTTCCCGTGCACTCGCATGCCCGTCGCACAAAGTCTTAATCCAACCGCTTTCCCGTAGTTCGCTTCTCTGGCCGCGGCGATAGGAATTACCTTGCCCAAGCTTTCCGCGCTCACCCCAGCCCCAGCAAGAATGAAGACGCGGTCAGTGGAGGAAACTCGGAGCATGGATGAATAATGATTACATGATTCGCAGGAAACTTACGGAAGAGGAATTGGTTGCTGTCGATCTCAGGCTGGTTCTCCCAAAGCCGTTTTTCGGCTGGGCGTCGATTGACAGAACCCCATCGGCAGCGTAGCCTTGCTCCTTCTATCACGGCGGCATCAAGTCATTCACGTCCCGATGGTTCAAACTCGCAAATTAACCAGTTAAGGAGCTTTCCTATGAAGCGCAGTCTCGCGATTACCGTGTTGTGTACCGCTGTGGCGCTGGTCATCAGCGCCCAAGCCAAGGATGTACCTAAAGACGTTCAACAGGCTCTGATCTCGCTTGATAAACAGTGGGGCGAAGCCGGGGGCGATACCGCCAAGCTGGACAAAATTATCGGCGACAACCTATTGGCTGTTGGTTCCAAGGGCGAGGCGCAAGACAAAAAGGAGCTGATTGCCGACAATAAGGCCGTCAGCGCAAGTGTGCAGAATGCTTCTTATGTTGCGGATGAATATAAGTTCGAGATGCTCAGCCCCGACGTTGTTGTGATGACGCACCGCGGAACCACCAAGGGCATGGAGAATGGCAAAGAAGTCACGGAGTCGCACCGCAGCCTTCATGTCTTCGAGAAGCGAGATGGCGGTTGGCAAGTAGTTGCCAACGCGCAACTCCCAATAGCGAAGTAAGTAGCGAGCAGAGTGACAGCGGCGGAACAAAAAGGCGGATGCTCGCCTAATTATATGAAACCCAGACATGGCGACATTGCTCAGTGGCGTGCTGATATTGGCACCGTAAGCTGCAATAGCCTATCCAGATGCAGAATCCCGTCAAAGAACGCATCGTGAGGTTGCGAGAGGAGATAGCGCAAATCAGCGAAGCGAACCGTCTGTACTTGAAAAGCGGCAAGAAGATGCCGGGCTCAGTGGGGGATCATGAGCGTCGGCTTCAAAGATTACAGGACATCCTAGATGAGTTGGTGGCGCTGACCGACTGGAAGAAGCTTTGAGGATGGTTGACCGCTAAATTGGCTGGTGGAATCGAGGCGTTTCCTAATTGGTTCTGTGCTCTCCCCACCCCCAATCCCGATGGAGCTCTCACCAAACCCGCCGCTACAACATCCCGCCAGTTCGGACTGCCAGAACATTCAGCGCCATCTCCAGCTTCGTGATGGCCTCGCCGATTTCTGGATGTACTCCGATCTTCTCTTGCAGCGCCTTTAGAATCTGGTGAGCACTCTTAATGTGCGCTTCTACCTCGGGCGGATTTGACTCGGGATTGCGTTCGCTCGGTGATTGCATGGCCACTGACTCCCTTGCGTCACTCATTCTCTACGGCTTCTCTCCCTGTATTCTACGTGCCAGAGTTGCTGGTGTGATAAGTTAGCGTGATTTCGCTATTCGACAAATTCTTCGGGGGGACTTCAAACTGGCCGGAACAAGTCAATGCAAATCACCAAATGCGAGAGCCTGATTTATTGAATTGAGGTTGGTTCTGAGATAGGCTCCATCGAAACGAATCCTTCCCAGCGTCCGCCGATCAACTCCTCGCAAACCCGCATACGGTAAATCTTGCCTCGATGAAAGGTTAATTTCGGTGCAGACCTCCGAAAATCTTCTGTCTCCAATTCCCATTTGGTTTCCATATCGCTTTTTCTATCTGTAACAAGCGGGGCAGCAGGGCGCACAGCGTTACCCCGTACTTTGACCTTCAAATGGCTCATTTGTTCGTGTGATGGCATGTGCTTAGTTCGAGCGCATGCCGATTTTCAGCAGCAGTGCGCCGATCCGCTGTATCCGCTTTTTTCGGTGGGGGTCGATCTTGCCGTCGCTGTCAGGTGCCAAGTGCTCATAATCTGCCAACAATTCTGGTAGTTCCTTGAGCAGTTTGCGGATCAGCGATTCTCGATTGTCTTTAGCCATTATTCCTTGTTCCTTGAGTCCCCGGTAGAATAGCAAAGCCGCGATTGTAATGAAACTAGGATGGCCAACATTGCTTGCGTGTTAGCTCAGGCATCGATTCTAGCTCCGGGCTCGCTTGCATGCTCGTCGCACACGGTCTTGATCCAACTGTCTTCCCGCAGTTCGCCCGGCTGACCGCAAATCTCGCAGGTATGGAGCGACTCTTGTATGGCGGTTTCGATGCGTTGGTGAATGGCGTCATTCGCATGGTTCACATGAATACGCAACCCGCCAAACTTCTCTTTCACTTGCAGCACTTCAAACTGACTGCCGCTTGCCTGCTCGAATTTGGCGACCAAAGGTTCCAAGTCCTCGCAGAGCCGCCAGAGTATGTCGAACCAGCCATCGTCATTCGTGAAGCCGTGAGGCATCGCTGTGTGTCGGATGTCGCCCCTGGTGTTGAACCAACGGGGCCAACGCTCGACCAGACGTTGCTCAAGTTCCTTGTGCATTTGGGTTCTGGGAATGCGAGAACTAGTCTCTGGCTCTAGCGCGGAGCAGAACGCTCGGTATCGAGCACAAATCCCGACGAGGCAACCGAGGTTTTCAAATCCTGTGCTCCCGCCGCCTGGAGTTCGATAGCTTCGATGACATCTGCGACCCCGACTTCCCGCCCATGCTCAAATGCCGACTGCGCTCCCAGGATGTAGGTCTCCCGTAATTGGGCGAACGAAAATCCTTCAGTCTGCGTGATGACGGATTCAAACTGCTCTCCGATGAGCACGGGGCTGAGTCGCTGGTAATACTCGCGGCGAAGATGCGCATCGGGATTTCGGAAATGAACCACGCGGTCGAACCGGCCGGGGCGCTTCAGGATTGCTGGGTCTAAGCATGTGGGATCGTTGGCTGTCGCGACCACAATGACCCCTTCCTGCGTGCCTACGCCGTCGAGGCAGTTGAGCAAAGTCTGGAAGCTCACCGTCCTTTCCTGCGTCCGCTTCCCTTCGGTTGGGAAAGCACGGTCAAGGTCTTCGAGGATCACCAATGCTGGTGCGTTCGTAGCAGCTTTTTCAAATAGGTGGAGAACGCTTGCGCTCTTCTCTTCGGTATCGCTTAAGTCCAGCGTGTAGGGCTGAATGTGGGGATGAGCCGCCATCACTCGGATGGTTGCACTCTTGCCGTTGCCCGGAGCGCCCCAGAACAGATACCCACGACGATAGGGCAAGTTGTGCTGGCGAAACCACTCTTCCCGCTGGAAGAAAAGCTCGAAGTCCGTTCTTACCATACGGCGGGTTATCGCATCGAGCACCACCACATCCCAGTCATACCTCCCTTGCAGCCGAGCCCGACCGTGTGAACCTTCAAGATAACGTTCCATGCGGTCCTGCACCTGCTGTCGCCGGAGGAGAACTTTGGCGGCATCCTCTCGGTGCGCGATGAACCAGTGCTCCGATGCCATGGGGGCTATAACGGGGGAGTCATTGGGTGGAAAAACTGTCGGTACTTTCACGCTGACTACCCATCGGCTCAGCCCCCGCAGCCTGAGGGCGACGGGACAGTCTTGCCAATCGATTTCCCACACGGAGAAGGGAGGGGCATTAGGTTTGCGCTCACGCTGGGTAGAGGCAGCGATTCGGGGGCTTAGACCGGGGGGAAGCGACCAGTCCTCAATCAGTGTTCGCCAAGAACGGTTTCTCTCCTTGGTCGCTGACGGCAGAAGCAGCCCTTCGAGAAGTTCCTCAGCAATAGCATCACCGGGATTGGAGTCCACTTCCAGCACCAGGGTCTGTCCCAGAGGCACACCTATCGTCTGCTCGATCCACTCCCTGTAGGGTTCGAGTGATGCACGCACGGATTCCACGGAGGATGTGAGACGAATCTGCACCGGCATGTTCAGTTTTATTGTCACTGTGGTAGGCACTCCCTTAGCCTATGTGAAGCTTCGTGTTCCGAGAATCTCGGCAGTCGGCAACCCCGCACCAATAGCAACCCGATTTGCTTCGTTCATCAGTCGGCACACACTGGGCTCTGCTGATTGAATGTTTGCTGGCGACCTGCGTGAGCGACATTCCCCTGCGGCGATCCTGCACAACCAGTTCCCGATTTACATCCAATCGGGCTCTCCCAATTTGCCTGCCCTCTAGCTTCGCCCGTCTCATGCCCGATTTCACGCGCTCAACGACTAATGACCGTTCCAGTTCCGCGATCGCCGAGATGATGGTCACGAAAAGACGACCCATGGGACCGCCCGTCGCCACACCCTCTCTGCGGCTGATGAACTCAATTCCCAGACTGTCCAGTTCATCGATTATCTGCAGAAAATTCCGAGTGCTCCTCGCAATTCTGTCGAATGCCGCCAACCAGCACAACCGAGAACTTTTTCCGCCGCGCATCCGCCATGAGCGCATCAAGCCCCGGACGACGCGCTTTCTGTCCACAGACGCCACGATCCTCATATTCATGCACGACCTCGAAGCCTCTCTGTGCTGCAAACTCTCTCAGGTCGTACAACTGAGATTCAACATGCTGATCGGGTGTGCTCACTCGGACGTAAATGGCGGCTTTCTTCATGGTGGTGATTCTCCTTTGCGTTTACAGAGTAAGGATGAAACCAAGTTTGGTGACACTGGTTTCCGGCGGCGTGTTCAGCAAGTTAGCGATACGGCGTTCGGCACAACCAGACGGTGGTCATCTAGCGCAGTGATAAAGAGTGTGGGGAACCAGAGTTTCAGGTGGGACGACTTTGCACAGCGAGAGATGGTCCAAAATGGTCTATCTTCACCATCAGTATACAAAGCGACATACGGAATCATTAGAACTATTTTGCAAAGAAAACCTGACTTCGATAAAAAAGGTAATGATTCTCAAACTGCTGTGTATACTAGGCGTGTAAACATCGAAGAATTCATCGTTCGCAAGCTGTGCTCCCGTCCCGTTTGATCAGCAGTAACAACCCTCTCCCTGTCCTTGATTTCCACGCTTAACCCACTCTCAAGGAGGTTCTCTGACCGCAAAATCCGCAATGCCGACCGAAGCTATTGAGTGCCCGCTGTGTCTGGGCGCAGGCAAACTGAAGCGAACTGAGGTTCTGGATCGGTTAGGCGTCAAGGATTTCGCCCGAGTCGCCCAACTCAGCGCCGAGGAAGCCATCCGGCTGCTTTTGTCCAAGCACCAGCAGGATGAACAGAGTGGATGGGCTCGCTTTGAAGCTGAACTAGGGAAGCGCACCGCCGAGATTGCGCAGAGCCACAGGGATGAACTCCATGCCCTCGTTACGCGAACGAAGGAACTGGAGGGTGCGGCGAGGGTCGTGGAGCAACAGAAGGTGCTGGAAATCGACCATGCCAATCGCCGGGTGGAAGATTCTCTGAGAGAGGTAGCCACACTAAGGGAGCGGAATCACGAGTTGGAAGCTGAAATGGCGAAGGTCGCCCGAGTGGGCAAGAAGGAAGAATTGGATTTCGCCGAGGAAGCCCGTACTTGGCCGGGCATTTGCGTAAGCGAAAAACTCCCTCGGAATGGGGATTTCACCCTGGCGTACCGCGATCCCAGTGGTCGGCACTTGAACCCCGCTTGCTCGTGGACAATAAGAACAAAGATCAGGTTGCAGAGAGCGACATCACCAAATTGGTTAGGGATGCGAAGGAGCGTTCGATCCCCGTCGCCATTTTGGTCACACGGGATGAAACCCAACTTCGGCAAGTGGATAAAGAAAATCGCTGGGATCGCAAGGACGGCATCTGGATATTGCGAACCACCCGGCTATGGTTACCCCGTGATCTTGATGTCTTGAAGCCAATTTTCGAGCGGATGCGGGTTCAGGGCGTGGATTTCTTGGATAAGAATGCCGCACTCGCCGCGGAGGTAAGGCGCACATTTGCCGATTTGGATCGGATTGACAGTGAGTTGAAGAAAGCCTCCAAAGCCATCAGCTCGGCGTCGGGATTCCTTGCAAAGTATAGGGATCGCGTCCAGTCCCTCTGCGAGAGTGCCGCAGCCCCTAGGATCGTTCCCTCACGTCAACTGAATGACACAGAATTAGCCCAGGCGGGCGACTAGACCCACCTCAGGGATCAGGTAACGGGCTGCTTGATTATTGGAGCGTTGCAGTAGATTCTGCGGATTCTCCGATTTCGCTTTCTTCCCTGAGTATGGAGAGGTTTACCGAACAGATGACGAAGTACGGATGGTGTGGGGGCTACCTCCAAGCAACGGGGGACGCTATGTCGGAAACGCAAGTTCGGCTTTACACCATCGCCAAGATGGGCGTGACACTTTCAGGACCGGATAAAGTGAAAGAGCATGCCTTAGATAGCCTGCGCGGTGCTTGCATTCCGGAGAAAGCTCCGATCATTCAGGTGGCGCGCAGTCGTTAAATGGCTGCGCGAACATCCCGAAAGACTTCACGAACTTAAGAGCGTTCTAACGGCGGATGCACTCAAAGCTGTCTTTCCTTGTGAGCAGACACCACCTCCGAAAGAAGCAATCAAACCAACACCACCCGCGAAACCGTAGTGGCGACGCGTGGCCTCCTAAATCGTCGGCCTGTTGTTTTTTCGGCGCATACGGTTCATCGCTTCGAGGGTATCAAGGTAGTGGTTCTGTACGCCCTCGGGCGATGCCCCCTTCATCTCCATGACAGCGTCGAACAGCTTGCGGTCATCCTCTTCTGCTGATGGTTGCTGTTGAGCGGGTCGGCCCTCGTGGAGGAAGTTCAACTCTGCCTTGGAGTGTTCAAAGGGCTTCACAAGTGGCACGGTCTTCGAAGCGAACTCCACCTCAACCGAAGGGTGGACAAATATCCTCATTCCCTTTCCACCGCATTGCTCGGCGCTATGGGCGCGCACAACCGCAGTTCCCATGAAGAGTGAACGGGTCACGATTGTAGAATCCGTAAGGTCAGTCGAAAACTTGAATGTGTAGAACGTTCCCTTTCCGACACCCATGCGAACGGGAACCTTGCTCAGAATGAAGTCTCTCATCAGTTTCGTGGCCATCATAGCCATCAGCACGGGGCTGCCAAATTCCAGAAATGCGCAATCTGAAAACAGCATCGCCCGCATCGGGCCATTGAACTGACATTCTTGAACGACAACATCGAGAACGCGGGTAAAACGGTTGAACTGGTTGGGGGCGTCAGTTGTCCAAGTGTGGTGGAACCCGGCTTCATCGGGTCCAGAATCAACCAGACGCGTCGGGAACTTTTCAGTTAGTGCCGCAGCACCCAACATGTCGAACAAACAACAGCGTTTGCTCAATATCTTCAGCTCTCATGTGGTTCAACTGCCCATTCTACCCTGCCCACCGCCGTAACTTGTCCCGCCCCAAGCCTGCTATCATCGTCAGCCGAGGGGGAACCAATGGGAAACATGGCTAAAGTGGTCAGGCAGTTGAGTAAGGAGCGCACAAGACTCACGGACGAACTGCACCGCGTAACAGCCGCCTTGACCGCTTTCGGGAAGGTCTACCTGTCTGGAAGCAACCCGAAAGCTGCTGCAAATCACACGAGGCGTAATCTGTCGGCTTCGGCTCGTAAGCGAATCAGTTTGGCGCAGAAAAAGCGATGGGCAAAGGCGAGAGGTCAGGCGTCGAAACCCAAGCGCACCCTGTCAGCATCCGCCCGCAGGAAGATCGCGGCGGCACAGCGGGCAAGGTGGGCGAAGGTGAAGTCACAACAGAAGAAAGCGGCGTAGCAACAATGAGCCTGCTGCGAGGCTGCGGCAGGCGCTTCTATCCCAGCAGTCCAGTCACGATGCTGAGCCATTCCGCATCCAGTGGTTCACGGCAAACGGGCTTCCCCGCCCGACCATACCAGTAGGATGCATTTCCCTGGTCGCCTTCCTTTGCGATGCAGGTAGGCGAGCGGCGGGCATTCTTCGCACAACAACAATAAAAACCTCAAACGAATCAGTTACGGCTCTGCGTACAGCGGAATGAGCGTTTTCTTCAGATTCGTATTGGAAACGCCAACGAAGACTTCAGTTTGAACCAGTTTGGGCCTAGACTGTGCCAGCCTCTCTCTCGTAGCAGTATCCCCTGCCCCGATTGTAAAAGGTCCCTTTGGATCAAGCTGGTCCGATTTGATGATGCAACTTTGACCAGCGTTAAAGATGCGATTCTGAATTATGCGGGTATTCGAGTCTTGCTCGTAGCGTTCAAATGATGAAACCACACGTA
Source organism: uncultured Acidobacteriaceae bacterium (assembly GCA_963850805.1). Classification (GTDB taxonomy): domain Bacteria; phylum Acidobacteriota; class Terriglobia; order Terriglobales; family Acidobacteriaceae; genus Sulfotelmatobacter. The sequence goes on from CAWKNF010000029.1 coordinate 119,952, forward strand.
AGTCGCATCCTGCTTCCTTCACCACGGTAAGCCTATCGGTTGGACGACCGAATCCTAGCCACGATAGCATCAGCCAAAGGGCTATCGCCCCCACAACGGCGAACGTGATAATCAGCCAGTCTTTACGGTGAACACTTTTGACCGGGGCAGGCTCGCCTTTTATCTTTTCAATAATCACGCGATCATTGTTGTACAGAGCCGCTTCGTAATCCTCTGATCGTGGGTTTTCAGCCTGAAAAGTAAACTCTACTGAATCACCCGATGGCAACTGTGGAATGCGCCACCGAAACACTGTCGGAAAGGCTCTGGCCTCAGGCGGTAAGGCATCAATTTTTATAAGTGCTGTCTTGCTCAGAGTCGTTCGGGGCGATACATATTCTTGAACATCTTGAGCAGGAAACTCGAACTGAATTTCCACATCCTGCAAGTGGACAGTAGATGTATTTCGAAGAGTTAACTGGTACTCTCGCAAGTTAGCCAGTGACACAAGTTGGTGATGAGCGGGATCACCGACGAACCGGGCTAGTGTGATGCCCCCTTGAAGGTTCGGGCTGACTATGCGGTTGACCCTTTCAATCAGTGGGATTTTTTGCAATCTGCTATGTTTCTGGCGGTACCATTCGCTCAAACGGGCACCAGCCGCACCCCCGCCCAGAAAGCCCACAAGAAGCGTTGCGACGAATTTGAGAAGGTCAGGCATCAGAGCGACCCTTTCCCGTCTGCGACAAACGATTATACCGATAGAAGGGACTGTGAAACCCTTGGCCCTCGTAGGTTCGAGTCAACTCGCACTGAACTATCCGCCACTACCGGGGCAGTGGGCTATCATGTCGGGGTATGGCACACGATTTGGTGGCGATACTCCGTGATCCCATGTTGAGAACAATTCTCGCTGTTGTGGCAATTTCCACAACGGTGCTTCTTTTTCTGGTAGGGCGGCGCAGAAAGAGCCTGAGCTATATGTTCTCGGACACGCGGGTTCTAGGTGTACATGAAGCGGTCAACCCTAGTCGACTACAAATCCTGTTTGATGGCAAGGCAGTAACAGACGTTCGCCTCGTGATGATCACGGTTAACAATTCGGGCAACGAGCCTATTCGAGCCGACGATTTTGAGCGTGCCTTGCGATTTAGCTGGGCTGAGCCCGCGCGAATTCTTACTGCGGAAGTCGTAGAAGTAAGTCCTGAAAGTCTGCAACCAACGATCAAAGCTGGCGTTAACGAAATAGTTGTGGACCCGCTTTTGCTGAACCGAGGCGATAGGCTGCGAATAAAGACTCTGATAAACCAAGGTGGCAAACTATCCGTCGATGCACGGGTTGTAGGCGTTAAGCGAATCCAGCGGGCCGTTGCGAGCGGTGAGGTGGCATCTGCCAGAAGGGTTTTGTTTATCGCACTAGGGGGAATAGCTGGTCTGTTCATAATCCTAGTCGGCGAAGGTTTGGGATTCTGGGTAGCCAATGGCCGAGTGGAGTTGGCTTTAACTAAGCTCGTCGTTGTTGGGTATGGGTTTCTTCATACTCGATGCCCTGAAAACCGCCGTCCTAGAGTTGCGAGACTACTATCGTGGGAAAAAAGACAGTTCCAAATAGTGCCCAGCCGCCAGCGGATACAAGTTAGGACGCAGAGGTGTGTCGTGCCATTCACTCGGAGTATCGCCGCAGTTCGGGGTTCCAAATGGTGGTACGTGGGGGTGGCTTTGTCGTCGGGAACATTGGCGTTTTTTCACGTACAGCCTTTCGCCTAGCCGTGGGATCGCAATATCCGGTCGCCATGCTTCCCCTGATGTGGTTTCTGCTTGGCCACGAAGGGTTCTTGCGCTTCTAGAGCGCCCGAACCGACCCAAACCCCATCTAGCTAGCCGAATGCCCGCAGAATCGGCTTCCTTAAGCAGCAGCTTGATAAAATCCCGGCGAGGCGAATCCACGCCTGACCTTGACTCGCCATGGGAAAATTCTCACCAACAAGGCTAAACGGCGACTGCGAGGAGATCGCCAACCCGTCCACCGCCTACGGTCGGCGGCGGCGGAACTGGATTGATGCCCACGGTGCTGTCCCTGCCCGCCAGGTTGTCGGTGCCTCATGCGGCAACAAACACTGCATCGCGCTCCGACACTCCTACCTCCGTCAGCGGGTTGAGCAACCGGGCAAGTACCCCAAGATTGCCAAGCGTGTTCACAGGCTGAAAATCGGTCAGCACTTCGATGTTCCAGGCATCGGCACGGATGAGAGGAGCCGCAACCGATTTCGTTCGGGATTGTATGCCGCTGTGCGGTTGGACAAAGTTTCGGTGCGCGGGCAGCCAGATGGGAGTGTGAGGGTCACGAAGGTCGGGGAGTGGTCTAGCCTTCGAGCCTGAAGCACAGGCTTGGCTTCAAGGCAGAGCATGGCGGCTCATAGGCATGGCGCTGTCGCCTTGCGGCTAGAAACCGCCCATTCTGCGCAATGTTGTTCACCAGTCCCGCGTTCCAAGGTAGCAATCACGCCTGCGTTCTATGAAACACGAAAAAGAACACCATCACGCTGAAGCAACCGAACGCGTAGATCAGTGACGAGAACACCGTGACCGCAGGAATCAAGCCACGCAGCAGATTGAGCAAGTTGAAGACGAAATTCCACACCAAAAGAACCGTCATCAGCACGGTTCCGATCAATGCCAGCAATGCCGCAGTTTTGAGTGTCATGGTCGGAGTATGAACGGTACTGGTGTCGGGAGGCAACGCTTGCTCTTGCCGTCTCGGTTCATCCGCAGTAGGGAGCCGATGGGCTGGTGGAAGGAACTCGCCGAACTGGACGCGCTCAACGGCGCGGAAAATTTGCGGGAACAGTTAAGGGCACCCGAAGGTGCCCTTAAGACTTGAGTTTAAACCCCAGCGTATCTTGAAATGCTTGTTTGCGAGCGTGCGCTTGGAATGCTCAAAAACCCAGCCTCCAAACCCAGCCACAACCTACCCCGCCAACCAAGCCCAGCCCCGCCACGAAGTCTGATTTGTATGCCAGACACTTTGCCATTTGCGCAACACCCTGTCGGGTGCATTTATAGTATAGCACCGACTGCAATCCACGATGCTGGCGACGAGGAACTGAGTGCCCTGTGTTTCTGCTCAAAATCTCTTCAACCCCGAAGTGTAATAATTGAAGCCTGAAAGGTCGCAGTCATGAAAAGCAGGCAGGGGTACAAGGGCTACGTCATCGAGGCACGGTCATACGAGCAACAGGATGGTGGATTCTCGGCGGAGCTTTGGATCGAAGAGCATGATGCGTCCGGCGTGACCGAAACTCAGTTCTATTTGCCTGACACCTTTCCCACGGAGGAATTGGCTATTGAGGCAGCAATTCAAACTGGAAGGCAGAAGATCGACGTGGGGTTTGAGAGGGGACATGCCGTCGTGAGCGGGTGAGCACGAGGTTCCACCTTGCGGCTCCGGCAAGCAATGCAAGCATTGCTGCGGCGGGCGACCGGGAACTGACCTGAGCCGATGTGCTGGAAAAAGCCGCGAGTCTGCTGACAGCTTCACGCAGCATCCTTCAGTTGCAACAGTTCATCTTGTGGCATGAAACGCGACGGAACTGAGCGGTCCGTTATTGGCGACCGGCTGCCTCCTTGCTGAGTTTTGCCCACATCCGTTCGCCCTCTCTTTTGGTAGCTTGACGCTCTGCCGTCAATTTCAGCAGCGTGTGGTGCGCTGAATTCTTTCTGCTCGTTGATGGTTGTGCCCCGAGGGTAGGTGATGCCACTAACCATATCTCCCTCCATAATCCCAAGATGTTCACTCACTTCGGGAGTATCCAGACTTGCTGTCAGGGAAGCAAAAACATGGTCAATGCTGTCCTCCGTAATGAACTCTAAAGTGTCAAGGGTTAGGTATCTGTGCACGGGAAGATATTTCCGATCCTCCAGAGTCACAAAATTCGTCCCCAAAATCATGTGAATGTGAAGGCGTGCAGCGTCCCGTCCTGTGCTACGGGGATTGATACCGCCGATGGTCAGTCCTTTAATTGGTAACTGCTTATTTGCCATGGGGAGCCTCAATCTCACGCACCCTGAGGTCTACCTGTGAAGGCGCAACCCAAATCATGTAATGACCTGTCAAGTCACGAAAACCATGCTTGCCTTTTTCATTAAGCCCGGTGTACTCTGCAGCCCCCCAGCCCTTGGCGCACATCACGTTATAGTTTTCACCAACCTCTAAGTACACAGGCATCTCCTTCGGTTTTAGAATTCCCTGTTTCTCCCACCTGTCCAAATGCTCTCTCGCCCGGAGTAGCAGGAGGTCGTAGTAGTCCATTTGTTTATTAAGCCTCCTCGAATTTGCGCTGCCCCACGATGTACAGATCAATGACCTTCTTGGCCCATTGCATGGTGCCAAACATCAAGATGTTATTGGGATCATCCTCTTCAGAATAGAGCCATGTCTTCTTATCCGGGAGCAGCACATACCAGCGATCCTCCGGGGCGGCGGTGAAAGCATAAGCACTGGGCTGCATGAAAAAATCTGTGAATTGGTGGATGGTGAACCCCTTGTAGGCCGTTACCTTCCCCGGCGATCCGTGGGGCGGGTCTTGCTTGATTCTTACTGCGGTGGGCATTTTGTTTTCTCCACTCTTAAGGTACATAGTGTTACGCAACTTTCTCGCCTCGCTCCCACGGCGGAAGAGACGGGGTATCCCACTCAAAGGCAAGCAAACTTAGCCCAACTTCTTTGGTCTTGTTGCGTTTCTTCAGCGCCTCGGACGCAAGCATGAGCAGTGTGCTATCGCCGATGATGCCAGCATCTTCCAAACTGCGAATGACAGCAAGCGCCGCTGAATAATCGGTGCGAAATTCGTCATTAGCCTTGGGGTCTTGCGCCAACAAGCGAGGGATTTGCGCTTGCAAAATTTCCATTACTTCCTCAGATTGGCTTTTCATTTTTTCTCCTTTTAACTCTCTTCCTCATGCTCCGCAACGGATGCGCTCCATCCTGCGGCAAGGCAGGCGTGAATTTCGTGAGCAAGTTCCTTTTTGCTGATTGGTGTTTTCATTCCTGATCCTTTCTTTCTTCCTTTGCGGTTCTAGCTACTCCGACCCTACACCCAAACATTTGGCCTTTTGCAAGTCGAACTTTGCGGCCCAAGGGATGCGCAAAGGCGCATAAACACTGGCTCCTTTTTTTAGCGAGGTCTCGGGAGGGGCATTTTTACTGTATTTTGAGATTTATTTTGGGGCATTCAGTCAGGGAGCCAGAACCCGCGATGGGAGCGGAGTCTCACGCAAAAGTGCGAAAGGTCGGCGAGGAGAGAGGCATACCGGGAGTGGACTGCCAAACAGTGGTGAGGGACGAAGGGCACCTGATCACAGAGCTTCCAAACCAAGGGTTGTGCACGGCGCATTGCCTCATCCCGAAAACACATCATCAATTTTCCGCATGATTTCCTCCGCCCATTGAATGCTGGCTGCGATCAGCTTCTCACTGCGGGGGCTTCCCATCGGACCTCCGAACAAATCATCCGCCGTCTGCATGTGCAAACTCGCCAGAATAGCTGCCATGATCCCGAGAACACGCTTTCGACCTTCTTCCATGAGGGGCACCGGGGAGTCGAACCTCACGCAAAATTGCGCGAGGTTACGGGTTTGAGTTTAGCATGTTCGCCTTTTGTTCGCCTACTGACAAAAGAGCCTGCTCGGGCAAGAGGTTGCTGGGTCGGAGTGGCGCTGGGAGAGGGACGCTGGGTTGCACAAAGGGCATGCTGAGGTTCAGAACGCTGGGCTAAGTTTGTAGTCTTTTGTAGTCTTTTTTGGCGAAAATGACGCTCAAAATCTCTCAGTGTCGATGGAAAAATGGAAATCCAGCTTCCGTGCAACCCGCTGAGGAGCAATGTGTTTTTGCGTTAAAACTGGGAAAAAAGATAGTGCTTGAACTTCTTTCCCGGTAGCGCTACCAAAGCCTCCCGCGGTTCTCGCCCGAAGAATCCGCTTACCATTTACGCCCGCAACAGGTTCCTCGCGATGAACAGGACGTTGGCCGGGCGCTCGCCCAGCCGCCGCATGAAGTAGGGATACCACTCCGTGCCAAAGGGGATATAAATGCGGAGGCGCCAGCCGTCGCGCACCAGCTTTCGCTGCAGGTCGCGGCGGATGCCGTAGAGCATTTGGAACTCGAACGAATCGCGGGAAAGCTTTTCACCGGTCGCGAAGGCCTGGGCCTGATGAATGATGTTCTCATCGTGCGTGGCCAGGCCGTGATAGATGCCGCTCTTCATCAGGATCTTCATCAGCCTGATGTAGTTGGCGTCAACGTCGGACTTCGCGGCGAAGGCGATCTCAGGAGGTTCCTTGTAGGCGCCTTTGCAGAGGCGAATCCGGATGCCTTCGGCCAGGAGTTTTTCGATGTCGCTTGCAGAGCGTTTAAGGTAAGCCTGGATCACCGTGCCGACGGAGTTGGCGTTGCCGGGCATGCGGTGAAGTTCGTGGACGAAATCGAGGGTGCGCTGGGTGTAGGGCGAGCCCTCCATGTCGACGCGGACGAAGCCGGGAGGGTTCATGGATGCGGCTTTGGCGACCAGTCCGCTGACGATGTCGCGGGCCAGCTTCTCATCCACATCGAGCCCCATGTGAGTGAGCTTGAGGCTGATATTTGCGTTGAGGTGTTGGGCGGCGATGGCGTCGAGAATCTGATGATAGAGCTGGGCGCTCTGGCGGGCCTCGTCGGGATTGGTGACGTTTTCCCCTAAGTTGTCGATGGTGACGCTCATGCCGGCGCGGTTAATGGCTTGAGTGGCGCGGACCGCGTCGGCGATCTCAGTACCGGCAACGAAGCGGCCGGAGACTCGGCGGCCAAGCGAGGAACGCTCGGCAAAATTACGCAAAGATGGGTTTTCGGAAAGACGGACGAAAAAAGTTCTTAACATTCCGCACCAGGAAAATGATCAGCCCGGACCGATTGGTGGATGAAGATGAGAAGCACAGAAAGTTGTATCACAACGAAGCGCGTGCCGCAGCAGGGCCGAGACCACCACGGTCGAAGATCGGCGACTTGGTTGGGCTGCGGAGGCTAAGGATTGAATCTGAGTTCAATATTCTCGTGAGTTTCGCGAGGACCGGGCTGCCACTTCCACTCGCGCAGGGCGTTCTGGGCAGCATCGACGAGGACGGGATGGCCACCCTTCACTTCGATAGATTTTACGGTACCGTTAGGAGCAACTAATACATCCGCCCGCACGACGCCTTGGAGTCTCATGGAGCGGGCGAGGCCGGGATACTGCGGAACCACCTTGGTCAGAACTTTGCGGCTGCCTTCAGAGGGATCCTGGGCAGGAGCGTGGGTGGGAGCTAGCATCAGTATCGGCACGAGAACAAATAAAGCAACCGCGATTCGGTTCTTCATAGGTTGATCGTCCGCACTCAGAATAAGAGGAATGTAATGACCAACGGAAGATTACCCTGGTAATGGAGAGAGGTGATTCCGGAAAGGGCAAGCCTTGGTATGGGCGCAGACCTGCTCAGGGTTTTGCATCCGTGCTCGGCGGCATGCGATGGCGCTTACCAGTTGTAGTGCGCGGTATAGGTAATCGTCTTTTCCTCGTCGGGTGCGATGGTCACGGGAAACTCAATGGTGTGGCTGTCGGTCTTTTTATACTCGGCAGAACTGGAAGCGATATCCCAGCTCACCGCGCGATAGAGGTGTTCTACTACTCGGACGTCCACTGGCTCCTTCTTGTGGTTGCGGATCTTGATTTCAAAAGATTCGGTGGCCGTGCGCTTATTGTTGTCGACGATGTAGTCGCTGCGGCGCCGCTCTCCCGTGAGATCGAAGGCATTGCCGGTATAGATGCGCACGGTTTCATCGCGGGGCGTGTGCTCGATGGTATTTTCGCCGGTGAATTCGATCTGGCCATCGTCATTGCGGCGATAGAAGCGCACGCGGCCTTTGGGCAGCGGCATGCCGAGATGGTTCGCATCCGAATTGCGAAACTCGCGCATCACCCAAATCTTTGGATTGGATTCCGTGCCGTAGGAGTGATCGTTGCGAATGTTGTCCCAGTTCCAGCCGTTGTAGCGGTTGCCGTCGATCTTGACGCCGTCGTAAATGTAGATCTGTTTCGTCCCCACTCCGGCCGCACGAATGAATTCCACTTGCTTGGTTTCGCGGTCGCGCAGCGTGGTGGTGCGTTCGAGCGTGTAGAGGTGGTATTCATCGAAGGTTTTTTCGGTTACTGGTGGGCCATACGCCGCGGCCGCTGCGGCTACAGCGACCATCCGGTCATAGTTGCGGCCGTTCATTCCCGCCTGCTGAATCTTGTTCACGTCTCCGGCCATGAGCTTGATGCGGGCGTTCTGGAAAGTCTTGCCGGTCTGGTTGTCCATGGTGACCCAGCCCACAATGTCAACGAGATCCCCTTTCTCGGGCGCGACGATGTTGTAGTCGGCCTGCCAAGTCATGCCGCCGGTGACGTAGGAAAATTCAGCAGGGAACTTGCCCGCTTTGTCGGTGGCGAGCAGCCACTCCAGGCGAGGCTTGAGGATGCTGTCGTCAGTCAGCGCGGGGAAGATTGGCGTGCCGGGAAGACTGAAGCGCAACTGTCCATCGACTTCGATGATCGGCTGTTCGGAGGCGGCATTCATCTGCGACTGGTAATACTGCTGGCCATAAAGGCTCATGGCGGATTCGTTATGAGGCACATATCCGCTGCGAATCACTTTGCCCTTGATGGTCTCGAATCCCTGGGCCCTTCCTACTTCAAAATCGATCGTTTTGCCCTCGTAGAGAGAGAGCAGCAGAGACTGCGAAACGGGATCGGCGCGATAATTCTGCTCCAGCACCTGCAATGCGTGTTTGCCGGTGGGATCGCGCAGAATGACCGAGTCTGGTTCGAGGTGCATGGTGATGTCGTTCACATTGACCTGGTTCTCGCCCGACTTCAGATCAAGCGGCAACTGCTGCCGCACGACGGCGAAATTCTGGTTGTAGATGGTAAGGGAGGGTTGAGAAGGCTGCTGCGCGAAAAGGCTGCCGCAGAGAGCAAAGAAACAGACGAAGCGAGCCATCATGGAGCTACACCTCCGCAAGAAGGTCCAGCCGGCACATCTTCACGGTTAGACACCGGGAAGCAGGGCTTTGGTTTCCTGCACCTAAGTGAACTCTATCGATAATTGAACGCGGGCGGGAGTGATTCTTGCGTTGCCAGCCAGCGGGCCCGTTTCAGCTTCCGTGCTCTTCCAGGAACTTCTCAACCTCGATGGCAGCCATGCAGCCGGTGCCGGCGGCGGTGATGGCCTGGCGGTAGCGGCGGTCCTGTACATCGCCACAGGCATAGACGCCGCGGACGCGGGTGTGTACGTAGTTGTGCGTCTTGAGATAGCCGTCGGCATCGGTGTCGAGTTGGCCGTCGAATATCTTCGCGTTGGGCTCGTGCCCGATGCCGAGAAACAGCGCGCTGGTGGGGAAGTCCCAGACTTTGCCAGTCTTGACGTTACGCAGCTTGAGGCCGGTCACTTCCTGCTTGTCGTGATCGTAGACATCTTCTACGACCGTGTCGGTCAGGAACTGGATTTTCGGGTTGTGCTGGGCGCGTTCCAGCATGATTTTGGAAGCGCGAAAGCTGCCGCGGCGATGAATCAGCGTAACCTTGGTGGCAAAGCGAGTGAGGAATATGGCTTCCTCCATGGCGGAATCGCCGCCGCCGACCACCACGATTTCCTTTCCTGAAAAGAAAAAGCCGTCGCAAGTGGCGCAAGAGGAAACACCGTGGCCGATAAGCTTTTGCTCGTTGGGCAGGCCCAGCCACCGGGCGGAAGCTCCGCTGGCAATGATGAGCGCTTGCGCGTGCACTTGGTGCACGCCGAGATGCAGCAGGAACGGGCGCTCGCTGAGATCGGCGCTGGTGAGGTGGGCCGTGCGGTATTCGGCGCCGAAACGCTCCGCCTGCTTGCGCATGTTCTCGACCAGTTGCGGTCCCATGATTCCTTCGGGGAAGCCGGGAAAATTCTCCACCAGCGTGGTGAGAGATAGCTGGCCGCCGGGCTCGTGGCCTTCGACCACAAGAGGCTTCAGATTGGCGCGGGCGGTGTAAAGCGCGGCGGTGTGTCCGGCGCAGCCGGAACCAATGATGACGACGTTGCGGGTTTCGCTCATGATTGACTAGCCGTTAGATTGTGGATTTCAGATTTCGATGCATTGCTCCACCTCAAGTTCAAGAGCCAAACCATAACCGCAGGGGCCACGGAGGTACACGGGGTAATTCCCTAATCATTTCTTTTCGTCGACCGGCTTCGCTGCGGGCTTGGCAGATTTCGGTTTCGCGGCTGTAGCGGGCGCTGCACCCGGGATCTGCGCCAGCTCCGCCGGCACGGTGTGCCGGACTCCCAGCAGGTTGCGATAGTTGGCAAGCACTTCGGAGGCGTTGTGGAATAGCGGTTCGTAGACGCTCTGGTCGGGAGGAGGCCCGTTTTCGGATCCAGTGCAGCGGGCTAGTGCGATCGATGACTTTCCGAAGCGCTCAAGCCGGATGCGGCTGGCGGGAGTGTTGGCCGCGACCATGTTTTCGGCGCTGCTGATCGCAGAAGCGCTGTCTTCCATCGAGACCTGGATCAAATCCTTAGGCTCGCGCGCATGCAGTACCAGGGTCTCGATCATGTTCTGCCCATCGCTGCTGAAGGAGTACTGCACGCTGGCAAACAAGGCTTGCACGGCGAATTCGCGGCGAATGCGCACGTAGCGGGCGACCGACGGTTCATCCGACATACGCGCGCTCTGCGCGGGTTGAAGAAAGTTGGGAGCGTCGGTCAGAGTGGAGAGGCCATGAGAGATTTCGAAGTCGGGTGCAAACAGCGGCTGCCTGGGGACGCGCGCCAGGGCCGCGGCGATTTCCTTTTGCTCCTCCGCGGACGGCGTGCAGACATTCAGCAAATTGACCTTCACCTGCGGCTGAGCGGAATTGGGCTCGGCAGCCTGCTGAGACACAGCGGGAAGAGTCAGCGGAAACGCAACCAGGATCAGAATGAGTTTTGAGAGCACGCCAGAATTCTAAACTAGTTCTCAGTTCCCAGTTCTCAGCAACCCACGTTTTCTAACTGAGAACCGGGAACTGAGAACTGAGAACTGGTTTCGGAACTGGTTTCGATTAGAATTCAGTATGGCAAATCTCACACTGGTTTATGGCATGCGGCTACTGCCCTCTGAAGATGTGGCCGAAGTGGGCGAGGCACCTGTGAAGCTCACCAACGGACGCGAAGCGCACGTCACGATGCACGTGCTCGAAGGCAGCAAAGAAGAGATCGAGAAACAGTTGCGCACCAGCCTGGAGGCATTCTTCGATCTGTATCCGGAGATCTAGTAGTTCTCGACCTTGGGGCCGGTGAGAGCTGGCCCGTTCGGGGCCCGATTTCATTGCGAAGTGGCGAATCGAAATCATGAAGAAATTCTATTGGACCCTGCGAGAAAGGATGCTAACGGCCGGTATATGGCCGCAGGGATGGGTCGCGCGCGGAGCGTGCTATTCGCTGGGCTTGGCGGTGGGACTCTTCGCCCTGGAAATGCTGTCGAAGCTGGTTGCGCCCAAGGCCAGCGACAGTCTCGGGGGGTGGGTCAAGTTTCTGGTTTTCGACGCGGCTTTGCTTTTCTCCATTCTCGCTTTTCGCTGGCTGAAACGAAAACTTCTGTGGCGTCTGCGCAATCGCCTGATCGTAACTTACGTCTTTATTGGAGTGATCCCGGCCGTTTTGTTGGTGGCGATGGCTGCCATTACCATCTATCTTTTCGCCGGGCAGTTCGCCAGCTTCGTGGTGACCTCGGAGATCAACTCTCAGTTGCGGAGCATGCAGGCGGTGAACGCGGCGGTAAGTAACGAACTTGCGGCGCGCATCGAGAAAGGCCAGGCGCCTACGGCAGAGTCGCTGTCAGGATTGCGGAGGCGCGACCGGGCCTGGGGACGACGGCGGGTTTGTGCCTGGCACGGGACAAGGCTTGTGCTGGTCAGCGGCGGCAGTCCGAATCCGCAGGCGATGGCTTTTCCTGATTTCTTCAACAAAGAGCAGGGCGAGTATGCAAAAGCGATCCTCGAAGGCCAGCCATTCAAGGAGATAGTTCGCGACAACGATGAGTTGTACCTGCGAGTAGCTTCGGTGTTTGTGGTGGGACCGGAAAAACTGACGGTGGTCACCGGCGAACCTCTGGATAAAGATCTGATCGCCGACATTGCCGCGAACCTGGGCGAGATCACGCTCTACTCGGCAGGCATCACACTCGACTCGCAAGGGAAATATCAGAACCCGAATGCTCCGAATGCGAGCGCAAACGAGCACGGTTTTGAAACGCGTCTTTTTGATGAACCCGGGAAGAATAAAGGCGGAGGCAGTGAGAGCGGGGGAAAGCCGGGTTCCAACCCGCAAGGGGATCCACAGGCCTTCCATCCAACTTTCGCCGTGGGGTCGCTCGCCCCACCCGCGGGCATGACCGACCGTGAGATCACATTTGCCACTCCACTTCGGGTTGTGGATTGGAGGACCGGCGAGTTGGCGCGGGCAGGCGCCTTGGTGAGCGTACGGACCCGGCCTTCGGTGCTCTATACCCACTTGTTTGCGGCACTGGGAGATCTCGCTCGAGGGGTTGAATACATCCTGTTGGGGATCCTCATTTTCTTTGCCGTGATTGAATTGGTTGCGCTGATCATCGGTACGCGCATGACTCGCACGGTGACGCGCGCCGTGGCTCAGCTCTATGACGCGACCAAGAACGTGGATCGCGGCGACTTCAGTCATCGCATTCCGATTAAATCCGCGGACCAACTGGCGCAACTCTCGGTGTCGTTCAATTCGATGACGGAGTCCATCGAGAAATTGATTCTGGAGCAGAAAGAAAAGCAGCGGCTGGAAGGTGAACTCGCGATCGCGCAGGAAGTGCAGGCGCAACTGTTTCCGCGGCAGGTTTCGGAGCTGGAATCGCTCGAAGTGCATGGCTTCTGCCGTCCGGCGCGTACTGTGAGCGGCGACTACTACGACTTCCTCACCGCCAGTTCTCACAAGCTGATTCTGGCCGTGGGGGATATCAGCGGCAAAGGAATTTCGGCCGCGCTGCTGATGGCGACCATCCATTCGGCCGTGCGTGCTTACAGTGTGGAGAGTTTGCCGCAGATGCGCGAGCCCGTGGCGGTGGGCGCCGTGGCGGGTGCGGGTAGAATTATGGCGGCCTGGCCGGAGGGCATCGAGATTTCTCCCGGAGCGCTGCTGGCCCTGCTCAATCACCAGCTCTATGAGAGCACCCCGCCGGAAAAGTACGCCACGCTGTTCCTCGCAATCTACGACGGCCGATCCCACAAGCTGACTTACAGCAATGGCGGGCATCTGCCGCCGATCCTGATTGGGCTTGACGGCTCGGTGCGGCGGCTGGAAGCCGGCGGAACGGTGATCGGCTTGTTCGATAACATGACCTACGACGAAGGCGCGGTGGAAATGCATCCCGGGGAAATCTTTATTGCTTACAGCGACGGCGTCACCGAGCCGGAAAACGAATTTGGCGAATTTGGCGAGGAACGGCTGATTGAGCTGGTAAGGGCGAACCGGCATTCTCCGTTGGTGCAAGTCAGCGAAGCGGTAACCTCCGCGGTCGACGACTGGATCGGCGACAACGAGCAGCCGGACGACATCACGCTGGTGCTGGCACGGGCGCGGTAGCAGTGGTCAGTGGTCAGTGGTCAGTGGTCAGTGGTCAGTGGTCAGTGGGTCGATGCCTGATTTCGTCTTCGAGATTGCCGTAGTTTTTGCAGACTAGATCTTCTGCTTTTTCCATTTCCCCTGCTTGAACAGAATCGCGCTGACCACGGCCATTGCACTCTCAGCGATGGCGATTGAAAAGAACGCTCCATTCGACCGCATATGCAGAGGAATCGCCAGCCAGTAGGCCAGCGGAATCTCAAACAGCCAGAAGCCGAAAAAATTAACGATGGTGGGGGTGATGGTGTCGCCCGCGCCGTTGAAGGCCTGCATCATCACCATGAAGTAGGCGTAGCCAAGATTGCCGTAGCTGATGATACGCAGGCAGGCCGATCCCAGCGGCACCACTTCTGGATCGTGCGTGAACAGCCGCACGATCGGTTCGGAAAAGAATATGAAGACAACTCCGATCGAGCCCAGGAAAATCACGTTGTAGAGTCCCGTGCGCCACACCGCTTTCTCGGCCCGTTCGGGATGCCCCGCGCCCAGATTTTGCCCGACCAGCGTGGCCGCCGCGTTGCTCAATCCCCACGACGGCAGGATTACGAAGATGACGATGCGAATCGCAATCGTATAGCCGGCGAGGGCAGCAGCGCCGAAGATGCTGACGATGCGCACCAGGCCAATCCAACTGGAATGTGCGATGGCGAACTGCAGAATGCCAGTCAGCGACACGCGGATCAGCCGCCAGAGCACGGTCCACTGCAGGCGAACCTGACTGGCGAGGATGCGGAGACGCTCGGTGCCGCGCATGAGGCGGTAGAACTGGTAGAGCACACCGATGCTGCGGCCGATCAGTGTTGCCAAAGCCGCGCCGGTCACGCCCAGGCGCGGAAATGGTCCCCAGCCAAAAATCAGGCAGGGATCGAGTATCAGGTTGATGATGTTCGAGACCCAGAGCAGGCGCATGGCGATAGCCGCGTCTCCCGCGCCGCGAAAGATTGCGTTGTTAAGAAAAAGCAGGAGCACAGCAAAACTTCCGCCCAGGCAAATCCTGGTGTAACCGCTGCCGGTCGCGACGATCTCTGGCGACGCGCCCATCAGGCGCAACAGGTTCGGCGCATACAATCCGCACGGGAGGCCGATTGCGAGCGAGACCATCAACCCTAGAGCGATTGCCTGCACGCCCGCGACTGCCGCGCCTTCGGGATCCTTTTCTCCGATTCTCCGTGCGACCATCGCGGTGGTCGACAAGCTCAACCCCATCGCGACCGAGAACACGAGGCTCAGCATTGACTCGGTGAGCCCCACGGTCGCGACGGCGTTTGCGCCCAGGCGCCCGACCCAAAAGACGTCGACCACCGCGAACAGCGATTCCAGCACCATCTCCAGCACCATGGGCACGGCCAGAAGCAGGATGGCGCGGTTCAGGCTGCCGGTGGTGTAGTCCTGATGCGAGCCGCGAATGGCTTCCACCAGTGAGGCCCATAATGTGTGGTGCTGTTCTTTCTCCCTAGCCGAGGCTGTGGCTTCCATAGATACCTGCGAGCTTTCCACGCTCTTCGCCAGGAAAAACCTTGCGAATGCGCCGATAAGAATTACCCAGAGACAGAACGAGACGTCCGAACTTGCGGACTCAAGAGGATGGCGAAACTAACGAGGGTTAAACATTGTCATTTCCATGGCGCGAACCTTCGGACGGAAGTGCAGGGGCCCCACGATCAATCTCAAGGATTGTATCGCGAAGTGACGGCGTCCGACAAATGCAAAGATAAGGAACAGAGAACTCGATCTCCAAGCATCCAGCACCACTCACTGATGCGGTAACTGCGTCACGCGGGCAGTCACGGCCATATTTCTTACCATTCCCCCCAGGACCATGGGGCCGATGGGCGTAAACACGATGCCTCGGCTGTCGGCGCGGGGATCGTAGGTATCGTCGCTGATGGTCTCCCACTGGTGATGATGCAAATCGTAGTCAAACGTTATGGCAGAAGCTTCCGTGGGCTGGCCATCGTAAGTCACGCCTTTGTAGTCGTGAGGAGTGGGAGTGCCTCCGGAAAAGAAAATCCGGTGGTCGCGGTTGTTGCCACCGCCGGCGATAGCGAAGCGCGCGGTGCCGGGATGTGCGGGCAATTTGCTCCATTCAATCTTGTTGGGATCTTTGTGGTCGATCTTGCCCAGCCAGCATTCGTCGCTGGCTACGTAACGCGGACCGCCCGCAGGGCCGCTCTTCGCGCCGTCGACGATCACGATGGCTTCGTCGGCCACGCCGCCGGAGAGGCCGAAGGCAGGCGTGCCGGGGAACGGAGTCGCCTGACTCCAGGTGTCTTTCTCGAGGTCATAGACCTGCACATTGTTCACTGGGCCATTGGGCGAGCGACCGCCGATCAGATACACGAAGCGGCTATGGGTAACGCCGGCGACCGCGCTATCCACGGCAACAGGGATGTCTTTGCCGCGGGACCAGCGGCGCGCGTTCGGTTCGTAGAGGTTTACATCGTGCAGCGTGAGTTCGGCGCCCTGATTATCGACCACAAAGCCGCCCATGAGAATGATCAGGCTTTTGGCTCCGACGGCGGCGGCGTTTACTCGGCCCGCGACCCCCGGCACGGTACGGCCTTCCCGCCACTTCGGCCGCGCCAGGCTCATAATGTAGACCTTGTTGGTAACGTCATCCCAGGTTCTTTTGGGACCGACACCCATGATGGAAACTATCTCCAGACCGTTTTCGAAAACCGCCACGGCATTGCCGGAGACCGCGGCCGGCATGGGAGGAATTTTCTTTTGGTCCGCGGCCAGCGCGCTCGCGGCACCGAGCATGAGGAAGATAAGAACCGGGAATTTCTTCATTGCAGAAATATTAACCTACCTTGCAGCATTCGGCTCTAGGCTCCTTACGGATGGAACATGGTCCCGACCCAGAAGTTCCCCTCGCCTTGCTCGGCGGGACGGCCGGGGCGGCTGTCACCACATGAGCCCCTCCGCAATTTGAAGAGCAAGACTGGGTATGTTCTACTAGGTCGATTTCGAAGTAGCGTCGGTTTGGCCGGCGCATTTACGCTGTTTCCCATCTTAAGGATGTCCGGTGAATACCGTAGAACTGAACAAAATCCGCAAGAGCTACGACGAGTTCGTCGCAGTGGATGACTTGTCGTTGGTCATTCGGCCGGGTGAAGTTTATGGCTTGCTGGGACCAAACGGAGCGGGAAAGACCAGCACGCTGCGCATGATGATCGGCATTACGGTGCCGGATTCCGGCAGTGTGTCGATGTTTGGCGAGCCCTTGCGGCGGGCGCACGCGGAGCGACTCGGCTATCTGCCCGAGGAACGCGGCTTATACAAGAAGATGAAGCTCCTGGATCAACTGGTGTTTCTTGGAGCACTGAAAGGATTGTCGGCGCACGATGCGGCGCAACGAGCACAACAGTGGTGCGAGCGCCTTGGTTTGAAAGAATGGACCGATAAGAAAGTGGAAGAACTCTCCAAAGGCATGCAGCAGAAGGCGCAGTTCATTGGGGCAGTGGTGCACGATCCGCAATTTGTAGTGATGGATGAGCCGTTCTCGGGCCTGGATCCATCCAGCGCGCTGGTGTTGAAGGATGCGTTCCTTGAGCTGAAGAACGCGGGGAAGACTCTTCTCTTTTCGACGCATCGCATGGACACAGCGGAGCGCCTGTGCGATTCCATCTGTCTGATCAATCATGGGCGGGCAGTGCTGGAAGGCGATTTGGGCAAGATCCGCGCCGGATACGGGAAGCGGAACGTGCAGATCAAATACGAGGGCGATTCGCAGTTTCTACACGATTCGAAACTCGTGCAGTCGTTCAACGATTACGGAAACTACGTCGAAGTGCGGCTGGCTGCGGGGGCCGATCCTCAGGAATTGCTGCGGACGGCGACTTCGTGCGCCCGAGTCAACAAGTTTGAGTTGATGGAACCTTCGCTGGAAGAAATCTTCATCGAAGCTGTGGGGAAGGCCAATGCGTAGCAAATCGTTACGGAACACCTGGCTGGTGATCAAACGCGAGTATCTAGAGCGGGTGCGCCAGCGTTCCTTCATCGTGCTTACCCTGCTGCTGCCGGCGATCATGATTGGCGCGTTTGTGATCCCCGCAAAACTCTCCCGCATGAAGAGTTCCACGATGAAACGGCTGGTGGTAGTGACTTCTACACAGCAGTTCGGCGAGATTGTGCGCCAGCAACTTCTGGCCACCAACCAGCCCGATGACGAGACCATCGCCGCGAACAAAGATAAAGACAAAGACGACGATTTCGAAGACAAACCCGGCCGCGACTACGCGATTGTGGTGGATTCGAATGCCAGCGAAGCGGAGCGGACAGCCTTGCGGAATCGGGTGAACTCCGGCGACATTGATGGTTTCCTATGGCTGAGCGATGACGCAGTCGCGGCCCGCAAGGTTACCTACTACGGCCGGGAGAGCGGCGGATTCCTGGAGAAATCGTGGCTTAAGGACCAGTTGGACCGCGCGATCCTGCTGCAGGAACTTGCTCAACGAGGCGTCAGCGGCGCTCAGGTCGACCAACTGCTCAAGCCCGTGAAGCTCGAGACCATGCGCGTCGAAGGCGGCAAGGAAACCAAGGCCAACGAAAAAGGAATGTTCTTTGCGATTTTTGCCATGGTGATGCTGCTGTACACGGCCGTCATTTTCTACGGCGTTTCCGTCATGCGCGCAGTGCTCGAAGAAAAGAACTCGCGTGTTATGGAAGTTTTGCTTTCCTCCGCGACGTCGACCGAACTCATGGCGGGAAAGCTGATCGGCGTGGGCGCCGTGGGTCTGACTCAGATCGGGATCTGGATCGTGATGGCGGGAGTCTACGCGCTGCCGGCGCTGGCGGCGAGCGCCAGCACCGGAGAGATTCGCATTCCGCCTCTGACACTGGGGGCTTTTGCCTTATTCTTTCTGCTGGGGTACTTGCTCTTCAGCAGTATTTATGCGGCGATTGGCGCCGTTATCACCAGCGAGCAGGAGGGGCAGCAACTCCAGTTCATTATCGTTCTTCCTCTCATCATTTCTGTATTCATGATGGGGCCGGTGATGCGCGCTCCGGACGCTCCGGTTGCCGTGTGGAGTTCGATGGTTCCTTTCTTTTCGCCGGTGCTGATGTACCTGCGGATCGCGGTTCAGCCGCCGCCGGTCTGGCAAATCGCTCTTTCTCTGGCGTTGCTAGTGGGCACGATTGCGGGAATTCTCATTCTCTGTGCACGCATCTACCGCATCGGCATACTGATGTACGGGAAGCGGCCGACCCTGCCTGAAATCGTCAAATGGTTGAAGTATGCGAAGGGCTGATTGAGGACATAACGCCAAGCCCCGCGTTACAATTCATTGTTTCGTCACCTTGAATCGCGCGAATGGCTTGGCTTCGCTCTTGACTACGTTGTCGAGCCGGTTATCCCAGGTGTTGGTCTTGGGGTCGTAGATGAAGGTGTTGGTGAAGCTGGTCTCACCGTGCTCATCGGTGAAAACGAAAGCTAGCTCATTTTCTTTGGGCGTGGCGAGCCCGATGGACTCCGTTGTGAGTCCACCGTAAACATCCAACCAAACGCAGGCGTATTGCTTGGTCTTCTGGTTCCAGGCTATGAATACCGTCGCGTCGTATTGCGGTTCGCCTTTGTCGTTCTTCTCCCGCGAGACTTCGCGGAAGCGCAGGTAATGGTGCTGCAGGACCCACTCCGCGTCGAAGTCGTGGGTCACGGCTTGCTTGCCCACAGTCCCCTGCATGAGCCACTTGCCGGCAAGATGGTCGAGCAGAGGCGAATTGACCGGCGCCTGTTGTGCCGTGACAGTCAGAGGCATGAACATCATTGCCAGGAGGACAAGTTTTTTCATTGCGGCACTCTCCATTCTGAATTAAGCCTCATTCAATCAAACCCTGCCGCACGGCGTGGATAAAATCTGTATAGGCGGGCTGCTCGCCGCCGGCGCGCACCTGGCTGGCGATCTGGCCACGATGATACGCCGAGTGCAGCACGACGTGGGTCAGAATATCTTCCACCGTGCTGGTCCAGGGCTCACCTTTGCTGTTTTTGTAGGTGACCTTCTCCGACAGTCCCAGATCAGAAAGCTGGCCGAGAAATTCGCGCCACAACCGGGCGAGCTCAGCGATTTGCGCTTCGCATTGCCCGAGGGTGAAGTCCGGCCACACGGGCAGGCTTTGCGGTTGCTTGCGAATTCGCTCCAGCCACAGGAGTTCGGCGGAGAGAATGTGTGCCAAGAGCTGGCGCGGTCGCGCTGCTGGGCGTGCGCTGGCGCTTAATGTGGCGAGCACTTCGCGGTTCGCCCAGGCATCGTAGGCGAACTGGCGACGCAAATGTTCGAGTAACTCCATGATTTTCCAGGCATCGCGTTTTAGAAAGCGGCGGGAATATGTTAACAGTCCTTTCACAATGTGGGGGTAAACTGGCGCAAGATGCCCCGCAAAGCTGCCACATCGCGGACCGCGATAGAAGAGCCGGGTGCGATCGATACCCCCGAGGCCACACCCGTGCGGAATCAGCCGGCGGGCAAGAAAACTGTCAAGAAAGGTACTGGGTCGCTCGACGATCTTGCGCGCACAGCACTCAAAGCTTTTCTTATCGCCCGCGACGCCGCTTTCAACGTGCGCGACTTACTTACGCACTCTTCGCGCATGGCTTTTCTGGCTATCAAAGAGTGCGAGCAGGAACTCGACATCATCGAGCGCTACATCGATGAACGCCTGCCCGCAGCCATCACGCGCGTGAACGAGATGCGGGCGCGCCAGTTGCTAACCAGCCTGAAGTGCACCACCAACCTGGAACGCATCGGCGATCTGATGATGAGCGTAGCCATGCGCGTGCAGTCCCGGACGTCAAAGATCGCGGCCTCCGATGTGCGCCAACTGGTGGAAATGTCGGCGACGCTCCGCGAGATGCTCGATCTCGTGTATCGCGGATTTGTCGATCTCGATCTGGAGTGCGCCCGCAAGGTGCTGCAAATGGACAAGGACATCGACCGTGTCTGTCATGCCATGTTCCAGAAACACCTCACCGAACAGGCGTCAGATAACAATCCCTCGAGCTTTGACGTGCTGCTCATGGCGCAGGCTTTGGAGCGCGCCGGGGACCACACCACGAATCTCGCCGAAGATCTCTACAGCCTCATCGAAGGCCGCAGCCTGCGGCACGCACCCAAGAAGCGGGCAGCAACGTAAGAGCAGTGGTCGGTGGCTAGTTATCAGTGGCCAGTTCTCGCTGCCGGCTTCCTAATATGAAGGTTCGGTTTTCACTGACTACTGGCCACTGACCACTAACCACCGCCTTCCGAAATTCATCATTCCTTAACACGCGGGAAACATTCTCGCAACATCTCCAACATACATTCAATGCAGAACCCCATGTTGCAAGGCCTTATCTGTGGGGCCAGGCCGCTACAAATGACGATGCCCCTTCCTATGGGATCTTCCGAAACGCTGGGCGACACCGGTATCGCAGCGGTGTGTCGCAGCCTTGTCTTCGTGGTGGAAGACGAAGAAGACATCGCGCGGCTGATCTCGCATAATCTGCAGGCGGCGGGCTTCGACGTGCAAAGCTTTGTCAGCGGCGTGTCGGTGGTTTCGGAAGCCTTGCGCGAGATGCCGTCGCTTTTTCTTCTGGACGTGATGCTTCCGGGCGCAGACGGTTTTGATCTCTGCCGGCAGATTCGGCAGACCACCACCCTTTCCTCGACGCCCATCATTTTCCTGACCGCCAAGACGGCTGAGGCCGACCGCGTGAAAGGGCTCGAACTGGGGGGAGACGATTACATCACCAAGCCCTTCAGCCCGCGCGAACTGGTAGCCCGGGTGCGTAGCGTACTGCGAGGCTTGCGCCAACCGCCGGTAACGCCGGAAGTACTTCGTCTGGGCGATCTTGAAATCGACGGTTCATCCATGACGGTGCAGGTGCAGGGCCGGGCCGTTCTTACTACGGTGCGAGAATTTCGCTTGCTGGAATATTTAGCTACCCATCGCGGGCACGTGCTCACGCGCGATCAGTTGCTCGATGCGGTGTGGAAAGAGACTCCCTTCGTAACCCCGCGCTCCATCGACGTTTACGTGCGGCGATTGCGGGAAAAAATAGAGGCCGACCCTCGTCACCCTAAGTATCTGAAAACGCTGCGCGGCATCGGCTATCGCTTCGAATCGCCAAAGTGAGAAGCCAGTTCTCAGTTCTCAGTTCTCAGTTCTCAGTTCTCAGTTTAGACCTACTCCGACGGTCTTTGATTTATCCTGTCTAATCACCTCGCAAAGTCGCAACCCTCATGACCCGGCCCAAACCACTGTGGAAAGCGGACGATCAAAAGGCCCGCTTGTCCGAGCTTACGGCGCAAGCGAACGATTCCGCTAAGGATTATCCTCTGCGCCGGGATGTGCGTTCGTTGGGCGCGCTACTCGGGCGCGTGCTGGTGGAGCAGGTAGGCCAGGATTTATTCGATACCGTAGAAGAGTTGCGGCGCCTGACGACCCAGCACCGCGAACAGGTTCGCCACCATGACGCCGGGCGCGGTCCTGCCCACGATCGCGGTGAACTCATGGCGCGCGCCCAGGCGATGATTTCAGAGATGGACTTGACCCGCGCTTACCAGGTGACCAAGGCCTTCGCGATCTATTTCGAACTTGCGAATTTAGCGGAGACCAACCATCGCAAGCGCCGCCGCCGCTCCGGCCAGTTGGAGCGGCAACGCGCGCCGCTGCCCGGATCGTTTCACGGGACTTTATTGCGAATGAAGCAAGCCGGAATTTCCGCCGCGGCTGCCCTCGCTGCGCTCCGCCAGGTGACGGTCACTCCCGTGTTTACGGCCCATCCCACGGAAGTGGCGCGCCAGACGGTCCTGCTGAAACAGCGCCGCATCGCCCAACAACTGGAAAGGGTGGATCGGCTTCCTCTCACGCTGGGCGAAGCGTTGCGATGCGAGCAGAACATCCACGCCGAAATTACATCGCTGTGGCAGACCGACGAGGTCCGGCACACCAAGCCCACTGTCAACGACGAAATGCGCATGGGATTGCGCTACTTCCGGCTGTCGCTGTTTGCAAGCTTGCCCCGCCTCTACGCGGAAATGGCGGAATCTGTGCGCGAAGTTTACGGCACCGTTCTCGCCGCCGACGGATTGCCGAACCTGATCAGCTTCGGATCGTGGATCGGCGGCGATCGCGATGGCAATCCGCTGGTTAAACCAGAGTGCTTGAAGGATGCCCTCGAACTGGCGCGAACCGTGATTCTGCGCGAATACATCCGCGGCGTCGAGTCCTTGTGCGATTGTTTGAGTTCGTCTTCGCGCCAGGCCGGCGTCTCCCCCGAGCTCCTTTCGCGGCTGGCGCAGTATAAGGGTTCGATGCCCACAGCCGCGATGCTTTGGGGGCCGGGAAATACCTTGGAGCATTACCGCCGTTTCCTTTCTTATGTGATTCACCGCTTGCAGCGCAGCCGCGAGGGCCCCAGCGTTCAGGATTCGTACCAGGATGCGGCGGAATTTGAGTCCGATCTGGTGATGCTGCGATCGAGCTTGGTTTCGAATCGCGGGCAGCGGCTGGCGGAGGCCTTTGTCGATCCTCTACTGCGGCAACTCCGGACTTTTGCTTTTCATCTCCAGATTCTCGACATCCGCCAGCACGCCCGCGTGCATGCCGAAGTTCTGCAGGAGATCAGCGCAAGAAAGATCGACATAAACACGCTCGAACCAGAAAACGCCGAGCCTCAAAAAACCAAACTTAGAAAGAGCGATCTGAGAGAGACCGGTCCCGCCCTGGCTGCAGGCGCTCCATCGCGGGACAGCAGCGAGGTGGCCTCCCCTCAGACCCTGGAGTTGATCGAGACGTTTCGCACGATTCGCCAACTCAAGCGGACATATCCCGCGCAGTCGATCCGCCACTACATTATCAGCGGCGCGGAGTGCGAGGACGATGTGCTCAACGTAGTGCGCCTGGCCAAATTTTGCGGCGTGAGTCTGGCTGGTTCCGGCGGCGATCTTCCTTTGGACGATCTTCTTTTGAACGATCCCGGCCTAATGCCGGTGCCGCTATTCGAATCGATCGATTCTTTGCGGGCGGCGCCCGGCGTGATGCGTGGTTTGTGGCAGCGTCCCGATTATCAGTTGCTGCTTGACTCCTGGGGACGGTGGCAGGAAGTTATGCTGGGCTACTCCGACTCCAATAAAGACGGAGGAATGCTGACCAGCACCTGGGAGCTGTATAAAGCCCACCGGAACCTGCACCGTGTTGCGAAAGAATGCGGCGTGAAACTAAGGCTCTTTCATGGGCGCGGAGGAACCGTCGGCCGCGGTGGCGGGCCCACGCATTCGGCAATTGTGGCTCAGCCGGAAGGATGTTTTTCAGGACGCATCCGCATCACCGAGCAGGGGGAAGTTCTGAACTGGAAGTATTCCGACGCCGTGCTGGCGGAATGGAACCTGGAGCTGATGATCGCCGCCAGCCTGGAAGCGCTTACGCGCTCCGGTTCCCCGCACGCGAAGAATCAGGCGCACTGGGAAGAAGCGATGGAGGAAATGTCGCAGGAAGCCTACCGCGTCTATCGCCGGGATATCGCGGAAAACCCCGACGTGCTCGAATACTTCGAGCAGGCCACGCCGGTGCATGAGTTGGATGCGGCGCGCATCGGCTCACGGCCATCGCGCCGGACCCGGGGCCGCCGCCTGGAAGATCTGCGCGCCATCCCCTGGGTATTCGGATGGATGCAGAGCCGCCATGCCGTGCCCGCCTGGCACGGAGTAGGTCAGGGAATGGAGAGTTTCGCGAAAAAAGGGTCAAGCCATCAGCGTCTGCTGCGCCAGATGTTTCAGCATTTCGCGCTCTTCTCCGACCTTGTGCGCAATGTTGAACTCGGCATGGCGAAGGCCGATCTCGACATTGCCCGGCTTTATTCCGGACTGGTGAAGAATGCGGCGTTGCGCACCCGCGTTTTTGCCATGCTGGAAGATGAATTTCTGCGGTCGCGGCGGATGATTTTGCGCATTTCCGGCCAACGCGAGTTGCTGGCGCACAACCGCGTGCTGGCACGGTCGATTCATCTGCGCAATCCCTATGTGGACCCGATGAGTCTGATACAGGTCGAGCTTCTGCGGCGCAAGCAACACGGTGAGGATCTTAGGAAACTTGAGTATCCCCTCGGTGCTACAATCAACGGCATCGCCGCGGGATTGCATAATACGGGATAAGAGCACTCCGCGCCGCTAACCATGCGGGTTGCGGCTCGTCCATAGTATGTTGTTCTAGGGAACGCCGGAATGCGAAATTTGTCCCCTGCCTGTGCGGAACCTGCGTCTTCCTTGGTGCGTACCTTTAAGGAGCCATTGCATTCCGCTCCGATTTTGTCTACTACCGGAAAGAGGTCCAATGCTTACTCCCAGATTTATATTGTGTCTTCTCCTGCTTATTTTGCCCCTGACCACGCTCGGACAAAGTGCGAGCCTCAACTCCACTGTTGGTGCTGACGTCGGAGCCGCGGCAGACGCGCCAGCAGCTCCCAAGCTCGAACACTTCGATCCCAATTTGGTTGATCCTGCGCTGAATGCTTGCGACGACTTCTATAAGTACTCCTGCAACAAGTGGCTCGCGGCCAACCCGATTCCGCACGACGAAGTGTTCTGGAGCACGGGAAGCGATCTGGAACTGTGGAACGAAAGCGTGCTGCGCGAGACCATGGAAGCCGCCAGCAAGAACGATCCCAGTCGCAGCCCTGTGCAGCAGAAGATCGGCGATTACTGGGCCGCCTGCATGGACGAGAGCGGCATCGAAGCGGCCGGTTTGAAACGCTTGCAGATGGAGTTGGACCGTATTGCCGCGCTCAAGTCCAAGAAGGAACTCACGCTTGAAATCGCCCACATTCACAGCTTGTTTCCGGGAGCATGGCAACAGGGCGACAATCAGTCGAACTCTCCGTTCTTCGGCTTCACCGGACAACAGGACTATGACGACGCCTCCAAAGTGGTGGCGCAGATTGACCAGGGCGGCCTAAGCCTGCCCAATCGCGACTATTACATCAATACAGATGAAAAGTCGGTGGAGACTCTCAAGAAATTCCACGCGCATGTGCAGAAGATGTTCGTGCTGGTGGGGGAATCGGAGGCGCAAGCCAGCTCCGACGCGGGCACGGTGATAGAACTCGAAACAGGCATGGCCAAGGCGCAGATGGATAACGTCAAGCGCCGCGATCCGAAGAATATTAACAACAAAATGAGCCTGGCGCAGATCCGCGAGCTTACGCCCTCCATCGATTGGGATGTTTACCTGAAAGCGTTGAAAGCCCCGGCCAGCGGCCACTACATCGTCACCTCGCCCGATTTCTTCCGCGCCGAGCAGAAACTGCTGGTGGAACATCCGCTCGAGCAGTGGAAGACCTACATGCGCTGGCATGTCATTGCCAGGTCCGCGCACTATTTAACCAAGGCCCTGGTCGACGAAAATTTCGACTTCTTTTACCACACGCTGGCCGGCCAGGAACAGAACGAACCGCGTTGGCGGCGCTGCGTGCACAACGCCGACCGTGACTTGGGAGAAGCGCTCGGCCAGGCTTATGTGGACCGCGCATTTCCGCCGGAGAGCAAGGCGCGCACCCTCGAAATGGTGCATGCCATCGAGCACGCTATGCATGACGACGTTGAAAGCGTGACCTGGATGACGCCTGCGACCAAGGAACAGGCCATCGTCAAGCTGAAAGAAATCGAAGACAAGATCGGCTATCCCTCGCACTGGCGCGATTATTCCAGCGTGAAGGTGACGCGCGACAGCTATCTGGGCAACGCGGAACAAGCCTCGGCATTCGAGTTCGAGCGCTGGGTGGCCAAGATCGGCAAGCCCGTTGATCGCACCGAGTGGACCATGACGCCGGCCACCATCAATGCGTATTACGATCCGCAACTGAATACGATCAACTTCCCCGCGGGCATCCTGCAGCCGCCGTTCTTCGAAAAGAGCATGGATGATTCCGTGAATTATGGCGCCATCGGCATGGTGATCGGGCACGAACTCACTCACGGTTTCGACGATCAGGGCCGCAAGTTCGACGCCCACGGCAACTTGCGCGACTGGTGGACCGCGGAAGACGCCAAGCAATACGACGAACGGGGCAAGTGCATCGCCGACGAGTACACGCAGGACGTTCCCGATGCCGGCGCTGGGGTCAAGCAGACTGGTTTGCTGACCCAGGGCGAGGATACGGCAGATAACGGCGGCATCCATCTCTCGCTGATCGCGCTCGAGGCCGAACTCAAGAAGCAAGGCAAGTCGCTCGACGACAAAGGTCCGGATGGCTGGACCTATCGCCAACGCTTCTTTCTCTCGTACGCCTACTCATGGTGCGCCAACATCAGGCCGGAGGTGGCCCGTCTGATCGTCACCACCGATCCGCACTCGCTGCCCATCTTCCGCATCGACAACGTGGTTTCGAATATGCACGAGTTTGCCCAGGCCTTCGGTTGCAAGGCAGGGCAGAAGATGGTCCGGGCGAATGCTTGCCGCGTATGGTGAGATCAATCTGTTCTACTAAGGAATAGTCCGCAAATGAAATGGGCCAGCCCTCGGGCTGGCCCATTTTCCGTTCTCAGGCTTGGCTAGCGGTTAATGTCCTCTTTCGATTGCAAACGCTTCACGTATTTTTCCAGGTTGGACCGGTTGGCATCATCCGGCACGCCCGATAGAGCGGCCTGCGCCTCCTTGACGGCTTTGTCGAAGTCGCCCTGGCCGCTATAAACCCGGGCTAGACCGAGGTGCGACGTCCAATAGTCGGGGAACTTCTTGGCGTTTGAGCGATACACCGCGAAGGCTTCTTCCTGCTTCTTTTCCCCCTGAAGCTGGCGTCCGTAGAAGTAGAGTTGCTGCGCGCTACCCTTCTCCAGCGCCTTGCTGCGGACGGTCGTAGCGTCATCTTTGCGGCCCATGGCCTCGAGAATCTGCGACTTGGTCAGCAGGTTGTCGAAGCGTTCTTCCGTCTTGATGGACTGATCTTCGTCCTTCAGCGCCTCGTCCAGGTTGGTTTTGTTGGTGAGGTAATAAGTCGCCACATCGTCCCAGCTCTCCCAGTAATACTGATTGAGGCCGCGTATCTGCCGGGGAATGCTGGTTTCGAGGATGTCGTTGACTTTGACCGCAACTTTGAAGGGCACCGCAACTTTGTCCCAGCGCAGCGTAATAACGCTGGAATCGGGTTTGACGTCATCAAAGTCGTAAGTAAGCGCGTCATGGAATTCGGCAGTCTGCGGCTTCACCGTGACCCGCAGCGCGTCCTCATCCTGCTTGTAGCTGAAGCTTCCCCATGCCGTGGACATTTTCGAGAAGATCACTGTCCACTGATTTTCGCCGGGAATCATGTGCAAGCCGTAGGTGCCCTTATCGAGCGACTGGCCCTCAATCGTGACCGGATCGGTGAAGGTGACGGTGGTATTTTCGTTGGCTCCGGCGCGCCAGACTTCTCCGTAAGGCACAACCTTGCCCCAGATTTGGCGGCTATTCACCAGCGGCCGGTGGTAGTTGACGGTGATGTCTGTAATGCCGATGCGCTGCGTGACCACGGCATGCTGGCTCTGCCGGGGCAGTTCGAGCATGACGGTTTGGGCAGCGCAAAGGCTGGCTAACAACAAAATGCTGGCGAACAAAACAAGCAGCCGAGTTCTGTGCATGGGAAACTCCTCTTTATCTTTCTTTTTGGGGATATCTGAACAGCCGGTTCAGTCGCAATCCTGGGATGAAGCAACTTGGAAGAAGCACCTGCGCCTGACCGCTGTGCTGTTTGGCTTAGACGGATGGAGAATGCCGAGGTAAGCAATCCGATGTAGACAGCCGCCTCGGCTGTCCCGCCGAGCGAAGCGAGGCGGCTTCTTAGTCGGGGCCGGCAACCTTCTTCCAGTCTTAGTTTGACAATCTCAGCCGCCGGGTGCACAATACCCATAGGCGAATAAAAAGCGAAAACGCCTCTGGGCCTTCTGAGCCCGGCGTTCCCTGAAATCTTCCCGAGGAATCTATGTCTTCCGCAGTGGTTTCCACTTCGGCGGTCCAGGGCCGCCCTTTTGTTTTTGATATTGAAGAGGCCGCCGAAGCCTGCCCGCAGCCTTCCGGGGCGAAGCTTGCCGAGGGGCGCCCGCCGCAACGAGCTTTTTCTACTTTCAAAGATGCGCGGCTCACCGGCGTTACTCCAGCTTCGCGGCTGGCAGTGCGTCCTGCGCCAGAAATGGTTTCGAGCGGCATCACCGCGACGGATGCGCTTACCGGAGGCCTGCCGCGCGGTTGCCTGACTGAAATTTGCGGTCCAGCCTCTTCTGGCCGCACCACCCTGCTGCTCGCCGCACTGGCCGCTGCCACCCGGCGCGGGGAATGCTGTGCGGTCGTGGATGCCAGCGACGCTCTAGACCCACAGTCCGCTGCCGCCGCAGGGGTCGAGTTGGAGAGACTGCTGTGGGTGCGCTGCGGGGAGAATTCTTCAGAAAAGTGCCTGGAACAACTTCTGCGTGCGGCGGACCTGTTGCTCGAAAGCGGAGGCTTCGGACTGATCGCCCTCGATCTAGGCGATCTGCCGCAGCCAGCAGCGCGCCGCATTCCGCTGACCACATGGTTCCGTTTCCGCCGTGCCGTGGAACATACGCCCACCGTGCTGCTGGCTATCGAGCGGCAATCCATCGTCGGAAGCTGCTCTTCCTTATTGATAAAGCTGGGGCCGCAAGGACGGATAAAACAATTAGCGGATTCTCAATTTCCGGCGCCCACACACGCGCAATTGCTGACTGGATTGGAAATCACCGCGGAGTTGGTGCAATCAAGACTGGATCGCAAGCCGGTTCGTTCCGCCGAGATCACATTCGCCAGCAAAACCGCATGGGCGGGATGAACAAAGAAACAGGTTTCAAAATTTCAAGGTCTCAGAGTTTCAAAAGTTGAGCAGTTGTTTTTGAAACCTTGAAACTCTGAAACTTTGAAACCTGTTTTTTTCTGGGTACTGACAACTAGGTACTGCTTCATGTTTGCCTGCATCTTCGTGCCGAATTTTCCCGTGGCCGCGGTGTTTCGCGCCGAGCCGGCGTTGCGCGCGCAAGCCGTAGCCATTTTCGAGGGCAAGCCTCCGCTGGAAAAAGTTTTTGCCGTGAACGAGAGCGCGGGCCGCATTGGCATCGCACCCGGCATGACGAAAGCCCAGGCGGAGTTTTGTTCGGAGTTGACGCTGCGCCCGCGTTCTCCGTTGCAAGAAGCCTCGTCGCACGCTGCCCTGCTGGATTGTGCGCAATCGTTCTCCCCGTGCGTAGAAGACGCCGAGCCCGACACGGCTCTTGTAGATCTCGAAGGCATGGAATCT
Organism: uncultured Acidobacteriaceae bacterium; assembly: GCA_963850805.1. Taxonomy (GTDB): domain Bacteria; phylum Acidobacteriota; class Terriglobia; order Terriglobales; family Acidobacteriaceae; genus Sulfotelmatobacter. The sequence continues at coordinate 149,902 of CAWKNF010000029.1, forward strand.
CTTTTCGGATCTCTGCCTGAAATTGCTCATGCCATGTCTCAGCGCGCTACCAGCCTCGGGCTCGAAGCCAATGTCGCCGTAGCTTCGAATCCCGATGCTGCCATGCTCGCCGCCCGCGGATTTTCCGGCGTGACCGTAATTCCACCTGGGAAAGAAGGCGAGTCTCTGGGATCTCTGCCGGTGGAAGTTTTGTTTGCCCCGCAGATTGCGGGGAAAGAGATCGAAGTGAAAGAAAAAGAAGATGAACAGAAAAAAGACGCCAAGCGTCTGCTCGCAACCCTTGAACGCTGGGGCATTCGACATCTGCGCGCACTGGCCGCGCTGCCGGAAATTGCTCTGAGCGAGCGCCTGGGACAGAAAGGCTTGCGCCTGCAGCAATTGGCGCGGGGCACGGCTTCTCGCACGCTGGTTCCGGTGGAAGCGCCGGCTGTATTCGAAGAATCGGCCGAGTTGGAATACCCAATCGTGCTGCTGGAGCCGCTGGCCTTTCTACTGAATCGACTGCTCGAGCAGATTTGTGCGCGTCTGGCCTCGCGTGCCCTGAACACGCAGGAACTGCGGCTCACATTGGAACTCGAAAGCTTCTCGTCATTCAATCAACAATCAACAATCAAAAATCAACAATTGTTTTGCCGCACCCTTCGTCTTCCTCTTCCCATGCTCGATCCCAAACTTTTTCTCAAGCTGCTGCAACTGGACTTGAGCGCTCATCCGCCGGGCGCGCCCATTAGAAAGGTTCATCTCACTGCGGAACCGGCGCCGCCGCGCTCGGCCCAGGGAGGCCTGTTTCTGCCTCCGTCGCCGGAACCGGAAAAGCTGGAACTCACGCTGGCACGCATTGCCAGCCTGGTCGGCGAATTCCGCGTGGGCTCACTGGAGTTGCTGGATACCTACCGTGCCGAAGGTTTCCGCATGAAGCGCTTCGTGCCCGGGTCATATTCAGACGGATCAGTTTCAGAAACGAACCGTCAAAAAGCCGCGGCAGAAGAAAAATCCGCCGTCGCTGCTCTGCGCATGTTCCGCCCGCGGTTGCGGGCTGCCGTAACTTTGGAAAGCGGTGAACCGATGCGCGTGGTCTGCTCGAAGAAAAAAGAAGTCCAGGGCAATGTGCTCTGGAAGGCTGGCCCATGGCGCAGTTCCGGAGACTGGTGGGAGCGGGAAGCCTGGGCGCGCGATGAGTGGGACATCGCTTTGCAAAATGCAGACAGCGTTGCTCTCTACCACCTCGTGCATGATCTGCTCGGGGGAAGCTGGTTCGTGGAAGGCACGTATGACTGAAAAAACAGTGATCAGTGGCCAGTGATCAGTGGCTCGTCTTTTCTGCGAAATTACTGGCCACTAACCACTGACCACTGATCACTGATGTACATCGAGCTTCACGCCCGCTCTGCTTTCAGCTTCCTCGAAGGATCTTCCTTGCCTGAGGATCTGGCAGGACTCTGCGCCCGGCTCAACATGCCCGCCATGGCCCTGCTCGACACCGACGGAGTCTACGGTGCGCCGCGCTTTCACCTGGGAGCGAAAAAACTTGGCATCAAAGCGCACATCGGCGCGGAAGTCACTGCATGTCTCCCTGGCAAATTCCGTCTTCCTCTCCTCGTCTCTTCCCGCGCCGGTTATCAAAACCTCTGCCACCTGATCACCAAAATGAAGTTGCGTGCGAAAAAAGGCGAAGGCGCGGTGCGGAAGGAAGAACTGGAAGAGCATGCCGAAGGTCTTTTTTGCCTCACCGGTGGCGCGGAAGGGCTGCTGGCCGCCGCTTTGCAGCACAGTGGAATCGAAGAAGCCCGCAAACAAGTCGAGCACCTGATTGGAATGTTCGGCCGGGGCAACGTGTACGTCGAATTGCAGCGCCACTTCCATCGGGAAGAAGAAACGCGCAACCGCGCCGCCATCGCAATTGCTCGCTCGTTCAATCTCCCTCTGCTCGCGACAAATGGTGTCTGCTACGCCGCCGCAAAAGATCGCGAACTCTGCGATGCGTTCACCGCCATCCGCCATCACCGCACGCTATCGACCGCCGGACGCCTGCTGGCGCGTAACTCCGAGCGCCACTTGAAATCGCCGCAGGAGATGCAACAACTTTTCGCCGACCTACCCGAAGCAGTTGCCAACACCGTCGAACTTTCCTCGCGCCTTGAATTCACGCTCAGCGATCTGGGCTATCAGTTCCCCCACTATCCCGTTCCCGAAGGCGAGACTATAAACTCGTTTTTGCGCGAACGCGCCTGGGAAGGTTTTCGCCAGCGCTATGGCCGCGCTTCGGCCGATATGCAAACCCGCGCCCGCCGCCAGATTGAGCGCGAACTCGCGCTCATCGAGAAACTTAAACTTGAAGGCTACTTTCTTATCGTGTGGGATTTGGTCCGCTTCTGCCGCGAGCAAAATATTCTGCTGCAGGGGCGAGGATCCGCCGCCAACAGCGCCGTCTGTTATTCGCTGGGCATCACCGCTGTCGATCCCGTCAGCATGGAGCTTCTCTTCGAGCGCTTTCTTTCCGAGGAGCGTGGCGAGTGGCCTGACATCGATCTCGACCTACCCAGTGGGGACGAGCGCGAAAAAGTCATTCAATATGTTTATCGCCGCTACGGCGAGCGTGGTGCAGCCATGACTGCGAATGTCATCACCTACCGCAATCGCATGGCGGCGCGCGAAATGGGCAAGGCGCTGGGCCTCGATCCGGAAACGCTCGCAAAGATTTCCGCCGCCGTCGCCACTTGGGAATTCCGCGACGAAAACGATGCGCTCGACCACCGCTTCCGCGATGCCGGACTCGACCTCAAACATCCGCGCTTGCGCAAATATTACGAACTCTGCCTGGCCGTGCAAGACATGCCGCGACATCTCGGCCAGCACTCCGGCGGCATGGTCATCTGCCAGGGGCAACTCGATTCTGTCGTTCCCCTCGAACCCGCATCCATGCCCGGCCGCGTGGTAGTGCAGTGGGACAAAGAAGATTGCGCCGACATGGGCATCATCAAAGTAGATCTGCTTGGCTTGGGAATGATGGCAGTGCTCAAGGATTCGATCGAACTGATTCGCAACCATTATCGCGAGGAGGTCGATCTGGCGCATCTTCCGCAGGATGATCCCGCGGTTTATTCAGCGTTGCAGCAGGCCGACACCATTGGCCTGTTCCAGGTGGAAAGCCGCGCGCAAATGTCGTGCCTGCCGCGCCTGCAACCGAAACGCTTTTATGACATCGTGGTGCAAGTCGCAATCATCCGGCCGGGGCCGATCGTCGGTCAGATGGTGAATCCTTTCTTGCAACGCCGCCAGGGACGCGAAGAGGTTACATATCCGCATCCTTCGCTCGAACCTGTGCTCAAGCGCACGCTCGGTGTGCCGCTGTTTCAGGAGCAGCTGCTTCGTCTCGCCATGATCGCGGCCAACTTCACTGGCGGCGAAGCCGAAGACCTGCGCCGTGCCATGGGTTTCAAGCGATCGCAGGCACGCATGAAAGAAATCGAGGCCAGGCTGCGCGCAGGCATGACGCACAACAAAATCCCGCCGGACGCGCAGGAGAAAATCATTCTTTCTATCACATCCTTCGCGCTCTACGGGTTCCCCGAATCGCATGCCGCCAGCTTCGCACTGATCGCGTATGCCAGCGCTTATTTGAAGTGCCATTACCTGGCGGCGTTCACTGCTGCCCTGCTTAACAACCAGCCCATGGGATTTTATTCTCCCGCGACCATCACCAAAGACGCACAACGCCACGGATTGAAAATGCTGCCGGTGGATGTGTCGTGTTCGAACTGGATGTGCACGCTCGAAGCAGTGGCCAGTGAGTCAGTTCCGAGTACCGAGTACCCAGTACCGAGCAAAACCTTTGCCGTTCCAGCCTTGGAATTATCGCGAGCGATAGAAAAAACTTTTGTCATTCCGACCCCCGAGCGAACGCGAGGGGTGGAGGAATCTCGGTACTCGCCGCTCAGTGCTCAGCACTCGCAACTCGCGAGTCCGGCTCTGCGTCTTGGTCTCCGCTACGTCCGCGGGCTGCGCGAGGAAGCGGCCCAGGGTCTAGTGCGTGAGCGCGTTTGTGCTCCGTTCGCATCCATTCACGATCTGACTCGCCGCGTTCCTGAACTGCGTAAAGACGAACTCACTACTCTTGCGGAAATCGGCGCTTTGAATTCAGTAGCTAGTACCGAGTACCGAGTACCGAGTAAACCATTTGTCATTCCGACCCTCGAGCGCAAGCGAGGGGCGGAGGAATCTCGCAACTCGGTACTAGGTACTGGGTACTCGCAGCTCCACCGTCGCGATGCGCTCTGGCAGGTGGAACGCGCCGTGCGTGGCTCCGGGCCGCTGCTGGAAAAATTGCCCGAACCCGATTCGCCTTCCCCGCTTCAGCCCATGAACCACGAAGAGCGCCTGATTGCCGATTTTCACGGCACCGGCCTCACCGTGGGTCCGCATCCCATGGCGTACCGCCGTGACTGGCTCAATGCCATGGGCATTCGCCGGGCCATCGAACTCCGCGACCTTCCCAGCGGCAAGCGGCTTCGCATCGGAGGCTGCGTAATCGTGCGCCAACGCCCGGGTACCGCGAAAGGTTTTGTTTTTGTCAGCCTGGAAGATGAAACCGGAGTGGCCAATGCAATCATCACGCCCGATCTTTTTCACCGCAACCGCTTGCTGCTGGCCTCAGAACGGTTCCTGGCCATCGAAGGCATCCTGCAGAATCAGGACAACGTGATCTCCGTCAAAGCGGAGCGGGTGCAGCCACTGTTCGTCACGAAAGCAGAAACCGTCTCACACGATTTCCACTGATTCTGGAAACCAGAAACTAGAAACCGGAAACTGAGAACTGAACTCAGAAATGCTCACTGCTCAGGTGCCGGCGGTTCTTCGGGTCGGCCATTCTCCGGCGAGGCAAACGGCAGCCTGACAGCTGCGCGCATCACGTCGCGCTCCTTCGGTGTGAACATCTTCTTGAACCGGTTGGAGTCGATGATCTGCTCGCGCTGCTCCGGCGGCATGGCGCTCAGGTCGCGTATCGCTGTTCGTACCATGGGCCGCCGCTCGGGTGGAAGCTGCTGCATACGGCCGAACACTTCCCGCGCCTGTTGCTTCTGCTCCGGTGTCAGGTGCGCCCACCGGTCCATGTTGTCCACGATGCGCTGCTGTTCCCGCGGCGGCAGGCTCGAGAAATAACGCAACTGCTGCCGCAAACGCTGCTGTTGCTCCGGAGACATACGCCGGAATCCCGGATCGTTTTGCAAGGCGTGTTCTTGCTCCCCCGGAGACAGGCCCTTGTACCGGCGCAGCCAGTCGCCGGCATGCGCTTGCCCAGGGTGAGGCTGCCGATTTTGATTTGGCGCCACCGGCCGTCCCTGCATCGGCCGGTAGTTGTCGCGCTGCGCCAGGCACGGAGAGAAAGACAACACGACGGTCGCCGCCGACAGCACCGCCGTCGCCATCCATCCCGTCATGAAATTTCCCCGCCGCATTCTCCCCACTTCACTTCTTCTCCGCGCCTCAACTTCCACTTTCAACCCTACGGATTCTCCACCACATCGTGCTGCACTTCCAGGTCATCCAGCAATTCGAAGTTGGAATACAGATCCTGATTCTTCTCCAGAGCCTGCAGATCGCTTACCGCCGTCCCCGGCTCCGCCTGCGACCCGATCTCCGCTATCTCGCCACCGCCAGACTTGTAGATACCGCTGCCCTCGGTAAAGAACAGGCCTAGCCCAACTCCTATCAGCACCGTGAGCGCTGCAGCCAGCACCGGACGCCGGAACCATGCCAGCCAGCCCGCCTGCGGCTTGGCTATCTCTTCCCGCAACCGCGCCTGCAGACGCACATCAAAATAAGGCGACGGCTCCGGAGCCTGCCATTGGTCCAGCAGCGCCATCGTCTGCTTGAACTCTTCCAGCTTTCCGGCGCACGCGCCGCAACCCGCCAGATGCCCGTCGATCTCGGGCGTCACTTTCATCACACCGGACGCCAGGTCCAGCATCATTTCCTGAATCTCTTCGCACTTCATAACCGTGTCCCCTTAACTTCTTTTCGCCACTGTCACTTCGTCCATTTCCAGTTTGTCATCCTGAGCGGGACGCTTCTTGTCCCGCGAAGGATCTGGGCGAGCCACGCGCGTGGCTCGCTTCCTTCCCTCATACAAATTCCTTTAGCTGTTCCCGCAAAGTCTCGTACGCCCGAAACAACAACGACTTCGTCGCCGACTCGCTCAACTTCAAAACCTCGGCAATTTGCTTGTAATCCATCTGCTGGTACTTGTGCATAATTACCGCCAGTTTCTGCCGCTCGGGCAACGCCTCCACTTTGCTCCGGATCGCCAGCATCCGCTCCCGTCTCACCAGACTTTCTTCGGCCGACAGCGTACCGTCGGCCACGTCCATGGTCGTGCCGGTTTCCTCATCCGGTTCGTCCAGGCTGACTGTCACCTCCGGACGCTCCTTGCGCGTGTCGCGCGCGTGGTTGACCGCCAGGTTGGTCGCAATCCGATACAGCCAGGTCGTGAACTTGGCGCTGGCTTCGTAACTCTGCCGCGAACGATACACCCGCAGAAAAACTTCCTGCGCCAGGTCCTCCGCAGCGGCCGTATTGCGCGCCATCCGGTACATAAAGCTCACCAGCGGTCGGCGATACTTCTGCACCAGGAAGTCGAAAGCGGACTGGTCCCCCGCCTTCACCCGCAGCATGACCTCGGCGTCGGTATAACTTTCAGCGCCAGCCAGCGCTGGTTCCAAAGCGCCGGCTGGGCGAGACCCAAGCGCGGCCATTAGAACCCCTCGGTCCATGGCGGCAGTGCTCACACTAGATTGAACCCGGTTGTGGGAGGAAAGTTCTTCCTTTTCTTGTTTCGCCGGACCCTCCGAAGTCCCCGCAGATGAGGGGGATACAGGAGATCGAACTGGCCTGGTTTGGTCCGGCATGGAAGGTTACTTTGGGCATGCAGGCACGGGCCCACCCGAACCCGCCTTTGCCCCCGTCGCTTAGGCTATCACGCCCTGTTTCCCCGTCCAAATTGCTTTCAGGAGCAGAGCACATTTTGGATCGCCACTCGGTTTTCTGTGACGGTTCTTCGGAAACGCTTCCGGCCGGTTGGGGATTTCGTCGCGCTACGTTATGCTGTGTCGGGGGTTTAGGATGCGGTTCGCCAGACGGCTCTGCCCGTATTGCCTAAATGACGCACTCCGCCCGTCGCGGCTCCGCAGCAGAATCGAGCGCGTATTCTGCTGGATGTTAGCGCTCCGGCCCGTCCGCTGTGTGGATTGCACGCGCCGACTCTATCGAGTACGACTGCTCAACCTCCTATTCTAGGCCCTGCTTGACATCAATATTGACAGGAGTCAATCTCCCGGATGTTGAATCGATCGTTTCCCAAACCTCCTCTCGAACGCATTCTCGCGCTCGCGACGCTTACTCTGGGACTGTTCCACACATGGTTGGGACGTTACGCTATGGATCCGGACGGTATGTCCTATCTGGATGTGGGGCAATCCTTCTTTCGCCGCGACTGGGCAAATGCCGTCAATGCCTGGTGGAGTCCCTTGTATCCCTGGACGGTTGGGCTCGTTGTTGGGATAGCCAAACCTTCTCCCCGGTGGGAATTCCCCGTCGCCCGCCTGGTCAATTTTGGAGTGTTTGTCCTGGCCCTACTCGCTTTCCGGTTTCTCTTGCACGCATTGATCGCCTTTTCGCGCAAACAAAGTTCCGACTCGATGCCGGACGCTGGCGCACCCTTGCAAGAGTGGATGATGATCCTCTTCGGTTATGCCATATTCCTCTGGATTGCCTTGGAAGTTGAGACGCCATGGGATATGACGCCGGATTTAGCCGTAATGGCCTGCGTTTGCTTGACATCGGGAATCCTCTTGCGGCTCCGGCCGGCCGACAAACTGTGGTCCTTCGCTCTATTCGGCGTTATCCTTGGCGTCGGGTATTGGACAAAAGCAATACTGTTCCCCCTGGGCTTCGTAATCCTGGCCGTCGCCTATTGGTGGAAACGATCCAGTCCGGGTTGGGCCCGCGGCATCCTCGTGGCCGGTCTGTTTTTTCTCTGCACGTCCGCGCCTTTGATCATTTTGCTCTCCCACCAGAAAGGGAGATTTACCTTCAGCGATACCGGTAAGCTCAACTACGCGTGGTATGTATCTCCGCGGACGTTTTGGAGAAACTGGCAGGGCGAAGTTCCAGGCAGTGGAATTCCTGTCCACCCCACGCGCCAACTGTTGAAGCATCCACCCCTGTTTGAATTCGACGGTCCCGTCGCGGGCACGTATCCTCCCTGGACCGATCCCTCTTATTGGAATGAAGGACTGAGGTGGCATTTTAAACTGAAGCCTCAGTTGGAAGTGCTCGCCGTCAGCATACCCAGCGAGGTCCGATTGTTGTTTCGCTCCCGGCCGGATCTGCTCGTCGGCGTCATAGTCCTGGCGCTCCTTGGCGGGCCAATGTGGCTGGCGGGCTTGCGCAGGTTGTGGCCCCTCATCGCGATTTCCGTCGTGGGCATGGGACTCTACCTCCCGCTAGTCGAAAACGATCGCTACCTGGGCGGGTTTGTTCTGGTCTTGTTTCTTGCCTTGCTCACGGCGGTGCGATGTGGCCCGGAAGCTCAAAAGAGCGCCGCGTACGTTGCGCTGGCGGTGTTCTTCACCATGTCACTCGCAACCGCGGACTACACCGTCCGCGTCGCCACTCATCATCTTGCCATACCGGGCAGCGGTCCGAACTCGACCATCCAGGACATAACCGCCGCCGAGCAGCTCTGGCGAATGGGAACGCAGCCCGGCGATAAAGTGGCCATCATCATGAATGGAACGGCAGCATACTGGGCACATCTGGCGAAGTTGCGAATCGTGGCAGAGATTATGGAGACCGGCCACGGCACTGCGGAGTTCTGGAACGCTCCCGGGGAACTGCAACAGCAGGTATATGACCTGTCCGCCCGCGCGCACGCAAAATTAGTTGTAGCGGCGTGCCCTTCGATTCCCGGAATACCCGCGGGCTGGGAGCAAGTTGCAGGGACGCCATACTGTGTGCATCACCTGAACTGAGAGCGGCCGCCGCTCGCGTTCTGCGCTAGCCGGATTCGCATTCCTGAAATCGTTCTGCGGAATCTCGAGCTGTTCTGGGTTGTGAGGTCCGCGCGATCTGCATCCTGATTTGTCTGGCTCGTCCGCAAAAGTGCGACCTGGCGGGCGACGTTGTAGCCCTCACCAGCCGTCACCGAGCGCAAGAACCATTTCGCGGTGCGATCGTGACGGGTGCGGTGCAGCAGGAACCACGCACCGCTCATCGCTCCCGCTCCCAGCAGACTGGCTGCAATCTGTCCCGGAACTCCGGCATCAACGAACGGCTTGGCAAGTGGATCGATTTCATCGTGGTGCCGCTGGTAAAGGACTCTGGTCGTCACTCCGTCGGCCAGAATTTCCGTGGCCACCCCCGCAAACGTCGTCCACGTTGTCTTCGATAGCGGCGCATCCGGCAACTCCTGCCCGTGCGCGGACCCCGTCCATACCAGCAGCACGACGAGAACGCACCTTCCCATCTGACGACCGCTCCTTACCGCAGTCATCGGTCAGGTTCGGCTCAGCCGTAGCGCCAGAAGCTGGAGTTCCGATCCTTAGTTCCTCAAGTTTTCCCGGATCCTTGCAACCATCACGAAAGACGTTGAGATCAAGGACCTTCGTGGTACTTCGTGGTTTATATGGTTTGTTCGTCTGTTTGACCCAGAAAGGAATGCCAAGCAAGTGCCCCATTCTTGCGCGCGCTTTTTGCGATGAAGTGGGGTGAACTTTTCCACAGTCGTTCCCAGGTCATCCGTCACATCATGCCCGAGAATCGTAGGCTAAACTCGCAAAAGGCTATGGTTAGCGCTGAAGCGCGAACCTGCGATCTTTGACAACCGAAAACAGTCTGAGTGAAGAATCGAACTGGCGTCGATCGCGCAAGTCCCTGTGGCTCAAGATTTTGCGAGCGGCGTCGCTGGATTCTGAAGGGTTTTGCTCGAAGAGTCGCAGCTAAGTACTGTAGATCCAATATTTTACCGCTAAATGATTTAGAAACAATATTTTAGCGATGGTCGATCAGATCGCATTTCAGCAAGTATCTTTGTTTCAATAATTTAGCCGGATCGATCTATGATTTTTTCGATCTGGATCTCACCGCCGGGGACTAGCCAAAGTCTCCGTCGCGCTCTGTGCGACCGTGGGGAAACAACGATGGAACAATCACGCGAACCAGCGCTCGCCGTCTTGCATAATCCGCCCGCAAATGTTTGAATGAATCAACTCTCGCGGGCGCTTAACTCAGCGGTAGAGTGCCATCTTCACACGGTGGAAGTCATAGGTTCGAATCCTATAGCGCCCACCATTTACCAACATACCTGGCTAGTGTAGGTTCAGGTCAACGTAGTGACCAAAGTTGGCGACTGCGACCTGGTCGTTGCCTGGAATGTAGAAGCCAAACTTGCCCAGACTTAGATTGCTCCCCGGCTGAGTCCAGCGGTCCAAAACCACCCAGCTGTCCCCTTGCCTGGTCTGGTGCAATATCTCGTTCGGTCCTACGCGGATCTGCAGCGTGCGGAAACTCTTCTTGTCGACCTTATGGGGGATCTTGGTCTCGTCGCCCTTCTGACCGTTCTTCACCACCGTGCGGTAGAAGTTATTGTCGTCCATTTGGAAGAGGACGTAGTTGTTGGCATCGGTGCAGTTGAGCATCCATTGCAGGCGGTGCCCCTTGGTTAGCATCGCGGAGAATACAAACGTGCCAGTCGTTGGCGAGACGGAGTACATCACGAACTCGCCGCCTTTGCGAACAAACGAGCCATTCTCCTGCCTCCAGCCTGCCGGATCATCCCACTTGGACATGCCGCTCGGTGAGAGAGATAAATCCAGACTGCGCGCTTGACCGGCGGTGACCTCTACGGTGGAGGAGCGAGCGAAGTTGTCTGCGGTTCTTGCGGTGAGAGTGTAGGAACCGGCCGACAGACTCAGCACGCCACCGCTGCTTACCTTAATCGGAGTCTCGCCCGCTTTGTTGATGGTCACCTGAGCATCGGGAGGGGTGAAGGTGATTTTCAGCTCGCTGGGAGCGACTTCCAACGCCAGATCCGCGGCGGCGAGAGACACGGCCGTTCCAATCACGAAGTGTTTCTTGATCTGCCGGGGTTTAAACCGGTCTTTGCGCAGTTCGATGGTGTGATCTCCGGGACTGACGGTTCCCACAGTGAGTGTGCCATCGGGCCGTACCGTTCCGACCGGAGCTTGGTCGATGAGAACTGTGGCTCCCGGAACTCCCCCCTGGATGGTCAGCGAAGACGAAACTGGCAAAGGCTGCAGATTGAAAATCACTTTGGCCTGCTCGCCTTTGTGAATCCGGATCTTCTGTTCGGGAAGATCCTGGAATCCGCTCTTGGACACTCGTACCACGTAGTCCTTGAGTTCGAGATTCGGGATGCGCAACTGGCCGCCCTGAGTAGATTGTTGCTGAAGCTTTCCGTTGAGGAAGACTTTTGCTTTGTCTTGGCCAGTGATCACAACCAGCGCGCCCAGGTTCTGGCCGGACTCGAGAAAAGCATTCAGCGTGGGCGCTGCTCCTGCTTCAATGTCGAGTTTGTATTGGTCGCTGCCGCGGGTCACGCCTAGCTCGTGCGGGCCGGCGGAAACGGAAGGAAGGTCGAGACCTTCCTGAGGCACCTCAAGCCGAGGCTGCCCATCGATGCTGACTCTGGCTGCGGAGTCGCTGGAATACACATGGAGGTGATCAGCCATGCCGCTGACTACGACCGCCAATACGCCTTTGGAAACGATAGGGCCTTTGACGACGGGCACAGCCCCCGCATTGGTTGAGAAAGTGAAGGACGCTACGCCACGAGGTCCCTCGAAAGTCAGCTTATGCTCGCCTGCGGGAATCTGGTCGAGGGACCATTGTCCATCCTGGAATTCGGCAGCCGGCTGATCGTCGAACGTGACTTTTCCCGTGCCCGTGTCGGAAGACAGTTTCACCAGCGGCAGAGCCTGTGTTGGTGGCGGTGCTGGTAGCGGCGCTACTGGAGTTGCCGCAACAGGCGCCGCTACAGCAGGCGCCGCTTCGGGAGTTTGGGCGATGGGCGGCGCGTGATGCTTCCGTGCGAACAGAAAGATCGCTCCGGCCAGAATTATCGCCGCGGCCGAGGCGAGGATGATGGTTGAGTAACGCCGCGGCGGTCCTGCTGGTTTCTTAATACTCGAAGATGGAATTTTGGCCTTGGGCGCGCTTGCAGGAGGCTTGGTCGCGGAGGGCACAACGGGCCACGGGGGAGGCGGAGGCGGCGGAACAGGTTCTGCCGGAACACGCGCTGCGCTGGGCGGAGCGGAGACTGATTCAGCCGCGGGCGGAGGCAAGGAAGCATTGCTCGTTACCTCCAATGAAGATTCCGGCGTGCTGGCTCGGGGGGTGTGGTAGGTGAGCGTCGCGCTTTCGCTTTCCGGCGACTGAGTCGTAGTCTTTCGGTCCACTTCGAGCAAGCCCAGGCGGTGCAGAAGGCCATTCGCGACCGAGAGCACTTCTCCATCGTTCGGATATTTGTCCGCCGTTGCTTGCACGCGTTCCCCTAAGGCTTGCTTCGACGCGGCATCCGCGGCATCCACTTCACCTTCGATGCGCCGCAGTTCTTCAAGATCGCGGCGCCTGCCTTGGCGGCGTTGCGCCTGAAGATCGCGCTGGACAGTCTCCTGAATCTGCACCAACCGGGGCTCTCTCGGATAAACCGATAATCCCTCTTCGATGCGGGACAAGGCTCCAGCAAGATCAGTGGAGGTTTGCAGCTTGCGCGCCTGTGAAACACAGTCTTCTATGAAGGTTTCTTTTTTCTGGTCGTGGATCAGGGTCCGAATGGTCTTGGCCATGGGGTGCGCCGGATTCAACTCCAGCGCTTCGCGAGCCAGTTTCTCGGCTTCCCGCCAATCGCTTTCCACGACGACGCGGGCTTGTTCCACCAGGCTGTTGGCTAGAACCGCGCGAGCCAGAGAATTGTTTTCATCCATCTCATAAGCTTCGCGGAGTAACTTGATCCCCTCGGGGGACTTCTGTTGAGCGCACAGCTCCTGACCTTCTGTCATGAGGCGGTGGGCTTCGGTCTTTCGCTTGACGCCATCCTGAGCGAGCTTCTCGAGTTCTGTCAGTTCGGCATCGTTGGGGAATTCGCCAGCTGCGCCTTGCAACAAGTCCAGGGCGCGTGCGTAATCGCTGGAGTGCAAACAGGCATCGACCTGTTCGACCAGTCGGGTCTTGGATTCGATCCGCGTCTGCTGCTCACGCCGCTTCTGCAGGCGCTCCACCTCGAAGGTCAATCCCGGATACTGGCTGTAGATGGTGCGCAGGATTTCCCAATCGTTCAGAGCATCGCCGTAAGAGCCTTGCTCTTCGTGAAGATGGGCGCGGGCGACGATGGAATTGACCAGATCGCGCTTGTCCTGAACCAGGCGCAACGCGCGTTCGAAATGCGATTCTCCGGGATGGAGATCGAGCGCCTCGCGCAGAATGTTCACGCGCTTTTCGAGATCAGGCTCACCTTCCACCTGGCGATCGACGGACGCGACGAAGGCCGAGAGCTCCTGGCGTTGTTGCTCCTCAATGTCGTATTTGAGAGCCTGGAAGATGGCGTTGTTGGGATACTTGGCCAGGTAGGTCTGACAGGCATCCATGGCCTTGCGGAAGCTGTGCTCGGTAAGGTATCGCCGCGCCTCGGCATACGCTGTGTTCATGGCGTCGTGTTCGGAGCGGACTTCGTTATAAAAGGACTGATAATTGGCCCCACTCTCGCGGTTGATGGAATCCGGGGCGCGCCGGTCGAGATCGATCACCACTCCGAGTTTTGCGAGGGCGCTGCTTACGTCGCCTTTTTGCCAAGCGTCCATGGCGGCGCGATGGAGATGCTCTTTCTCCTGGCGGAGTTTCTTGTATTCCAGTTCCTGGCGATCGACCTCGGCCAGCAACTGCAGCGCGCGGGCCTCCTTAGGCCGGAGTTGGAGAACGTTCTGCAAAGCCTCGCGGGCATGCGCATAGGCATGATTGTCGATGTGCTGCCGGGCCAGACGATACCAGTTATCGATCTGGCGTTCGCTGCGCCGGTTTTCAATCTTGCTCTTCAGACTAAGCGCGGCAGCGTTGTCAGGTTCGATCTGCAGAGCTTCCTGTAACTTCTGAAGAGCGAGCGGATCTTCTTCTTCCTCAAAGCGCGCCCTGGCGGCATCGAGCAACTGGGAGAGCGTTTTTTGCCGGACCGCGCCGTCGAGCCGGCGGCGCAGAGAGCCGATGGTCTCATCCATATGGCCCTCGGCTTCGAGTTCCCCAAGGATCTCTCCGGCAAACTGGAAGTCCCCTTCGTCCAAAGCCTTGGTGGCACGTTGCAGCCGCGGACGAGTGCGCTCCGGATCGAAAAACTCGATGGCTTCGTTGCGCTGAGCTTTGTTCAGGGTGTCGCCGAAATCGCGCGCGCTGGCGAAGCGATGCCACGATTGTTTTGCCATGGCTTTGTGCAGCACGCGGCTCACCGGTTGACTGATCGAGGAATTCAGCTCCGCCGCCAGCGGCGGGATGTGATGGAGAATGGCGTCGACGACTTCATCGGCCCGAGTACGCTGGAACGGGTTGCGGCCGGTCATGGCTTCGTAGCAGACCACGCTGAGCGAAAAGATGTCGGAGGCCGCCGACAGGGGCTTTAATTCGATCTGCTCGGGAGACATGTAGAGCAGTGTGCCCTTTTGTGCGCGAGTGGTGTGGGCGTCGGCCATGTGAGCGACGCCGAAGTCGATGATCTTCACCGAGTCGTCTTCCATCACAAAGATGTTGCTGGGCTTTAAGTCGCGGTGAACCAGGCCGCGTTCGTGCGCGGCTTGCAGACCGCGGCAGGCCTGGGAAATGATGTCGATGGTGCGCTCCACGGTGAGACGATGGCTGGCTTTGCGAATGAAACGGTCGAGCGTGGTGCCAGGGAGCAGCGGCATCACGAAGTAGGGCTTCTTCTTGCCTTCTTCCTCGAACTCTCCGATATCGAAGATCTCAACGATGTTGGGATGGCTCATGGAGGCGAGCACATCGCATTCTTTGTAGAACAACTGAAGCGAAGCGGGATCGGGAATGTCGAGAATGGTCTTGACCGCGACTTCGCGGCGTACGACCGTGTCGTAGGCCCGGTAAACCAGGCCCATGCCGCCCTGGCCGAGGATCTGCCTGACCTCGTAGCGGCCTGCCAGTTTTCTCGGGGACGAAGGGTTCTCCATGGCGCACCCCGGTGTGGGGCTCTAGCATATTACTCGATTTGGCCGAAAAGTGTAGCGATTCGGCCCTAGGTAGGTGCCTCAGTTTGAAATCACATCGTATAATCAATAAAGATGCGAGTGCTGCATGGCTAAACAGCGAGGCTATCCCGACCAGCGAGGTTTGTGGGCCGAAAGCGACTCCATCGCTGAACAGTTCGTACCGGGTGAAAGTTACAAAGCACAACAGAGAGCGATGGCTCAGACGTTACTTGCAGCAGGATTGAGTCCTGAACAGGTCGCAAGTATGCTTTTTGTTCCGAATGACCTGCCTTCAGATGAGAAGTCAGACGATTCCGAGTAGGTTCTGTTAGGTTTTTTTCTTGTATGGGCCGCGCTTGCCGGGTCTAGATAGGTAACTGTCTACCCGGCCCCCGGGGAACTGGGCTCCTTTGAATTTTCGCTCGCTATCCGCGCCCTGAAAACAGGATTAGATTACCGCCGGGATCACAAACGATGAATGTGCGAGCGCCCCATGGTTCGGTCTTGAGCGCCTGATGAAATGCCACGCCTGCCGTCTGAAACTCAAGGAACAGCGGCTTTGCATCGTCGAGTGTGATGGATGCTGAGAGCAGATGTTCTCTGTCCCGAAGCTCCGGGTTGATTGCGGGTTCGGGTAGAGATCGGAGATTCAACCTGGCTCCATCCCGGAACACTTGTCCGTAGAATGGTGGCTCACCATAAATGAAGGCCACACTAAACCCCAGCTTTTTTGTATAGAACTCACGCGAGGTTCGAACGTCGCCTACAAAGAGCTGCGGCTCGGCGGCCAGTAGTGTCGATTGGGACAGAGTTTCAGCATGTATATCATTCATTCTATTTACGCCGCTCCTTCCGCACTCCACTGTTCGCACGCTTCCCAGAGGACGAAAGCAGTCTTCCTTTATTTTCCTGTGTAGCTGACTCTCCAGATCGAATTCGAGCCGTCGTCGCTCACCAGCAGCGAGCCATCTGGAGCCACCGTCACGCCCACTGGACGTCCCCACACGTTGCCATCTGGCAGCACGAAGCCAGTGAGGAAGTCTTCATACTCGCCGCTGGCGTGGCCGGTCTGGTGCAGCGGCACGCGGATTACTTCGTAGCCCACGCGCACCGCTTTGTTCCACGAGCCGTGTTCCGAAGCAAAAATGTCTCCCTTGTACTCCGCCGGGAATTGCTGGCCATTGTAGAAAGTAAACTCCAGCGAAGCGTTGTGCGGCTGCAGGAGCACATCCGGGACGATGGCTTTGTCCTTTAACTCCGGATGCTTGCCCTGATGCCGCGGATCCTGATGCGCTCCGATGTACCACCACGGCCAGCCGTAGAATCCGCCTTCCTGCACATGGGTGATGTAGTCGGGGACGAGGTTATCGCCGAGAGCATCGCGCTCGTTCACCGAACACCACAGCTCACCCGTCTCGGGATTCACCGCAATTCCGCCGCCGGCGTTGCGAATGCCGTAAGCGTAGACGCTAAGCTGACAGTTCGCAGGGTCACATACAAGAATATCCGCGCGGTTCTTTTCATCAGGATGGGTGTCAGGATCGTTCACGTTCGACCCAGAACCCACGGCCACAAACATCCTCTTGCCATCATTCGAGAACGTCACCGCCCGCGTCCAGTGCCCGCCTCCCGGCAGATCGGCGATGTGTTCCGGGGCGCCGCCCGCTTTCAAGTCGCCATTATGGTACGCAAAGCGAACGACCTCGTTGATATTGCCGACGTAGAGCCATTGCGGATCAGGGCCGGGAGGATAAAACGCCAAACCGTAGGGCTGCTTCAGTCCGCTGGCGAATACGGCTGACTGCTCGGGTTTCCCGTCGCCGGTCATGCCGCGGAACACGCGGATGCGCCCGGCATCGCTTTCCGTCAGGAAAATGTCGCCGTTCGGGGCCGTGCGCAGGGTCCGCGCACCGTCGAGCCCGGCGGCATAGAGTTCCACTTTGAATCCGGGAAGCGTCACTGGCCAAACATTTTCCGGCCGTGCTACCAGGTGCGCGCCGTTGTTCGACGATTGCGTCGCATACGGTTGTGGCAGATCGTTCACTGTGATCTTGTGCACCGTGCCCGGCTTCTCGTAGCGGAAGTCGGTGAAGGGCGGCGTAGGCGGCGGGGCATTCAGCTTCGATGTACTCACGTCCGGTGGTGGCGGCGCGCTTGCCTCTTTGGCAGCCGACGACGCTCCCATCGACATCACGTACGTGATGATCTGCCAGCGCTGCTTCGCCGGCAATTGTGCCCATGAGGGCATACCGTTATCTTTGTCGCCCCGGGTGATGAACCAAAACACTTCCCCCGGCGTGACGGAAGCAAGCTTGCCATCCACGAGCGACGGCACGTTGCCCGTGCCTTTTCCTGCCTTGCCGTGGCAAGACAGGCAATTGCGCGCATACAACCGATTCCCGGCCTGAGCGGCGGTCGCATCGCCCGCGTACGGATTCTTGGTGGCCCGAACGGAAGCCGGCGCGTTGTGAAAGTTCTTGTCTACATCCGCTGCTAGCAGCAGCGACGCCGGCAACAGAATCGCTGCCGCGATACGGGCGTATGAATTGGTAAATGAGCGCATGAGTCCTCTCAAGATATCGCCGATCACATTTGGATGCACGTTGGGTGCGTTGGGATTGTGGGAAGATTACTTCTCCGCGGACTTACCCTTCGTGACCTGCTCGTACCAAAGCCGGTGATGGGTTCTCGCCCAAGCCGTGGAAACTTCTCCACGAATGATAGAAGTGAAACCACCGCGGACCATGGCTGTGCCCATGTAAACGTGAATGATGAAGGCGCCAATGGTGGCCAGCGCTGCCGACACGTGTACCGTGACCGCCAAATAACGCAGCCAGCGCAGGCTCCAGGGGATGGACTCGACAAACCATAGCCCTATGCCCGAGATCACCAACAAGATCACGCCATAAAGCATCAGCCAGAAGAATATTTTCTGGCCGTAATTGAAGCGGCCCTCGGGGGGAAGATGCTGGTCGTCGTTTTCGATGTAATACTTTATCGCTTTCTTCCAGCGCCGGTCGGCGTCTGTCGTGGCCATGTCGCCGCGCCACATCTTGTACATCCAGAACATGGAGAACGTGAAGGCCACGCCGAACCAGGGATGCCAGAAGCGCGCAGTCGGTCCGCCGCCGACGATGGCTGCGAGCCAATACATGTATGGGGACCAGAAGGCCAAGCCGGTGATCAGACAATAAATGTAGAACAGGGCGCCCACCCAATGATGAAGGCGTTCGGACAGCGTATAACGGAGGATGTGTTCTCCGGGTTCGCCGGTGGTTCTCGTGGAGGAAACGACGTGCGAACTCACGGCTGCCCTCCGTTCTCATCCGTCTCGGAATGCACTTCCTTTGGACCATAGCGGAAGTAGTGCAGAGTCACGCCCAGGATGCCGCCCAGCATGGCCAGATTTCCAATCCACTTCGCCGGGCCTTTCCAGAAGCGAACCACCCACGGAATGTGAGGATCTTTGGGCAGTCCTCCATACGCCTCGGGATTAGTCACATCGTGAAGCACATAGATGACGCCCGTACCGCCCACACCCGCCGGATCATAAACGCCCGCCTTCTCGATGCCATAGTTGTCGCGAAGCTGCTTGGCGCGAGTCTCGGCCAGATCCACCATGTCGTCCTTGCTGCCAAAGTGGAGACAGCCGGTGGGGCACGACTTGATGCACGCCGGTTCCAGGCCCTCGCTTACGCGGTCCACGCAAAGCGTGCACTTGAACATCTTCTTGGTGGTGGGATTGAACTTGGGAATGTCAAACGGGCATCCGCTGACGCAGTATCCGCAGCCAATGCAATTCTGCTGCTGAAAATCGACGATGCCATTTGTATATTGCACGATCGCGCCATCGGCGGGACAGGCCGTCAGACAGCCGGGATCGGCGCAGTGCATGCACTGGTCTTTGCGCATGAGCAGCGTGATGCTGCCATCTTCGCGCTCGTGTTCGTTGAACTTGATCAGGTTCCAGTAATTCCACGCCGTCTGCGGCATGGTCTGGTAGCTGTTGTCGAACACCGTGTCGGTGAACGAATACCCGTTCCACTCGAGGCAGGCGACTTCGCAGGCTTTGCAGCCGATACACGTGGTAGTGTCGATCAGCTTGCAGACCTGGTAGTCGCGCTCCACGTCTTCGCCGGGAGCGGCTCCGGCGTGGCCGGAAATTCTCTTGATTGATAAAGTTGCCTGGCTCATAAAATCATTTTGTAATTTGGCAATTTACTAATTGGGTAATTTGAAACCTCACGCTCTGCTGCGCACTGATATTTTCAAATTACCAAATTACAAAATTGCCCAATTACCAAATTTCTTCTAGGCTTTCTCCACTTTCACCATAAAGCCCTTGAACTCCGGCGTGTAGGCGTTCGGATCCACTACCGTCGGCGTGAGCCGGTTCAACAGTGTCCGGGCATTCTTGTCTTCGTCTTCCTGAATCCCGCGAAAACCCTGATGGATCGGAATGCCAATCTGGTAAACCTTCTTGCCGTCGATCGTCATCGGCTTGATGCGCTTGGTGACGAACGCCTTGGCGATGTAATAGCTTCGCGCGCTCGTGACCTTCACTTTGTCGTTGCCCTTGATTCCCAGGTCGGCCGCCAGCTCCACGGGAATCTCGATGAACGCTTCGGGAATGAGCTGCACGTTCATCTCATTGTTCTTGGTCCAATAGTGATAGTGCTCGGTGAGGCGATACGTCGTGCAGATCACATTGAAGCCATCGCCCGGCGTGGAGTACTTATCCGCCGGGGTCTTGAGCTTTTTGACCACGGGATTGTTCTGCTGATTGGGGTGCAGTGCATTTTGCACTGGGCTCTCGATGGGTTCGTAGAACTCAGGGAACGGTCCATCGGCGAAAAGCGCCAGAGGCGCAAATATCCTGCCAACGCCCTCGGCGTTCATGATGAACGGCCCCATGTGATCTTTCGGGTTCGAGTCCGGCTTGAAATCGGGGACATCGTTTCCCACCCAGCTTTGCGCCGACTCGTTCCACCAGATCTGCTTGCGAGTGGCATCCCAGGGCTTGCCCCCTCGATCACAGGATGCCCGGTTGTACAACACGCGGCGGTTCGCCGGCCACGACCACGCCCAGTTCTGGTAGATGCCCTGGCCCGACGGATCTTCCGTGCCCCGACGGCTCATGTTGTTTCCGTCGGTCCAGCATCCGGCATAAATCCAGATGCCGCAGGCGGTCGTGCCGTCGTCTTTCAGCCAGGCGAATCCGGGCAGCTGCTGACCCTTCTTGATAGTGACTTGTGTCTTGGGATCGGCGAGATCGGCCAGAGCCTTGCCATTCATCTCCTTGGCCAGATCGCCGAGCGAGGGATGCTGGGCATTGACGTAAGGCCACGTCAGATTCACGATCGGATCGGGGAACTTGCCGCCTTCTTTCTGATACAGCTCACGCACCTTGAGAAAGATTTGCGCGACGATGTCCTGATCCAGACGGCACTCGCCCGGAGGCGGAACGGCGACGTTCTTCCATTGCAGCCAGCGCGCCGAGTTGGTCATCGATCCATCTTTTTCGGCGAAGCCGGCGCAGGCCAGGCGATAGACGGTGGTGTTGATTTTTTTCATTTCCTCGGGCGTGATGCCCGGGGACTTCCAGAATTCGCTGGTCTCATCGGGATAAATCTCGCCGACGACGAGAAAATCTGCCTTCTTGAGCGCATCGATATTTTTCTGCGAGTCCGGCCCAATCGCCACACCATTCATGCCGAACGCGAGCATGCCCTTCACCGAACCGCGATACATGTTGTCCCAGATCTGCGTCCAGGAGTAATTGCGATCCACCTTCGGCATGTAATTAAAGGCGTAGTCGTTTTCCTTCGTGGCTGCGTCTCCGAACAGGGTCTTCAGGTAGGAGACGGCAAACTTCGGCGTGTTCGAGTAGTAGTTAAACGAATCCCACGGCGCCGGCTTGGATGCGGTTGGCGTGATCCGTTTCAACCAGGCGGCCAAATCGGTATCGGTCGGGTTCGGCACCTTCAAGTACCCTGGCAGGCTGTCGAATACCCCACCCATATCGGTGGCGCCCTGAATGTTGGAATGGCCGCGCAGCGCGTTGACCCCGCCTCCCGCTCGCCCCACGTTGCCCAGCAGCAACTGCAACATCGCCGCAGTGCGAATAATCTGTGTGCCGAAGCTGTGCTGCGTCCAGCCCACCGCGTACAAGATGGTGCCCACCTTCTTCATATCGCCATCTTTGCGAATCGAAGTGAAAGTGTCGGCGGCTTTCAGGAACTGGTCTTTTGGCATGCCGGTGATGCGCTCGACCATCTCCGGCGTGTAACGCGAATACTGCTGCTTCAACAACTGAAACACACATCTCGGATGTTGCAAGGTCAGGTCATACGCCACCTGCGGCGGCAGTCCGGGCAGCGGCTTTGCCGATCCCACGGGCGGCGGACCGGCGGGCGCCGCGGTGGCATGTGCTGCGGGTGCTGGTGCGGGTGGTGCTGGTGCAACCTCACCGGCGGCGTTGCCGTACTCGTAAGTCCAAGTCGATCGATCGTAGGTCTGCGAGGGAGCGTCGAAGCCCGAGTAGAGCCCGTCTTCCGGCAGCTTGAAGCCTTCCTTCACGATGAAGGCCGCGTTGGTGTAGTTGGCGAGATATTCTTTCGCGATGCGGTTGTTCTCGATGGCGTAGCGGATGACTCCGCCGAGAAACGCAATATCGGCTCCAGCGCGAATCTGGCAGAATAAATCGGACGTCGCCGCCGTGCGGGTGAAGCGCGGATCGACCACGATCATCTTCGCATTGCGGGTGCGCTTCGCTTCAATGGCCCATTTGAAGCCGCAAGGATGGTTCTCGGCGGGATTGCCGCCCATGATCAACATCATGTCGGTGTTCTTGATGTCGACCCAGCCATTCGTCATGGCCCCGCGTCCAAATGTTGGTCCCAAACTTGAGACCGTAGGGCCGTGTCAAACCCTGGCCTGGTTTTCTATATAGGTGAGCCCCAGGCTGCGCATGGTCTTGACGACCAGGAAGTTGAACTCGTTGGTGTCAGTGCAGCCGCCGATCCATGCCATGCTTTCGCAGCGGTTCACGGTGCGTCCCAGCGCGTCTTTTTCAATGAATGTGTCGTCGCGCGTCTTCTTTACCCAGTGCCCGATCTCGTCGATGGCCTGCGTCCAGGCAATGTCTTCCCAATGGTCGGAGCCGGGACGCCGCACCTGCGGCTTCAGCAGGCGCCGGGGATTGAGGATGTCCTGCTCAAGCGACGCTCCCTTGGGACACAACGTGCCGCGATTGATGGGATGGTCCGGGTCACCCTCGACGTGGATCACCTGCGGCGTGACGTTCTTTGCCTTGTCGCCGATCGTATAAATGAGGACGCCGCAACTCACGGAACAATACGGGCAGGTCGATCGAGTCTCGGTGGCGCGCGCGATCTTGAGTTCTTTCAGCTGCGCGACGGCGGGAGTCAGATCAAATCCCAGGAGAGAAAAGCCCGCTCCACCAACGAGCGCGCCTTTGAGGAAGGTTCTGCGGGAAAATTCCATTGCGCATCCTCCGACTGCTTCGAATCACAAGCCGAACGGACTGCACCCCAAAGTTGCAAAAAACTATAAACCTGTCCCCGCACGACAGTCAATCCGGCGAAGGTTGTAGGTAAAGATTGGGCTCCCGTGGAATAGTTGCTTGCCGTGGACCAAAGCCCCATAATCGGCCGGTGGCCATCACTCACTGGCAGAAGCGCATCCGGCGCGCGGAACACCTTGCCGAACAGCACCCCTTTGCAGCGGAGATCCTCGGCTTCTACGTCCACGTAGCCCGTTTTCAGGAAGGCCTCTACCAGCGCCTCGAACGGACGCAACGAGATAGTAGCGCCGGCGCCCCCTCGGCAGGCTCAGGGCAAGCTCCGCCGGCTGTCTTACTGGGACAAGACAGGGCGTCTCGCCCGCTCTCCGGCAAGCAAGATGCTGGCGCTACAAACACGCTACTTGCCAGCTTCCCGCAATTTCTCTCGCTTGTCGAAGAAAAAGCTCCCGCGCGCCTCGCCCAGGTGGCACACGATCTGCGCAGCTCAGACCCTAATTCCTGGCATGACCTGTTCACCGCATGCTGGACCCACATCGATGCGCCCGCGGATCCCCTGGAATTCCTCGTCTTCGCTTTTTTTCAGCCTTACGCAGAATTCGCCCGCTCACACGCTTCGCTGAAAATCGAGGGCTACACGTCCTTGCTCTGCCCCTTCTGCAATCGCAAACCGGCTGGCGGCGTACTCCGCCAGCGGGGCGACGGCGGCCAGCGCAGCCTGCTCTGCGGATTCTGCCTAACCGAATGGGAGTTCCGCCGGGTCATCTGTCCGGGATGCGGCCAGGAGGACCACGCCAAGCTTCCGGTCTACACCGCAGCCGAGCTGCCGCACATTCGCGTCGAGTGCTGCGACACATGCCAGAGCTACATCAAATCCATCGACCTCACCAGGAACGGCCTCGCCGACCCGCTCGTCGACGAACTCGCCTCGGTCCCGCTCAGCCTCTGGGCGCAAGAGCACGGCTACACCAAGCTCTATCCCAACTTGCTCGGGACGTGACTGAAGTCACCGCGCCCGCACCGCCTGACTTTGTAACTTTCCCCCTGGCATACAACCTTCCTATCGGGTAACTTGATCAGATTGCAATAAAGCCGATAAGCTATCAAAGCCGTAGAAAGCTGGAGAGAACAGCCAGCGCAGGCCTCGGACCGCAGACGGAGTGTTCTTCATGAGATTTTGGAAGTTTCTGTTGCCCCTTCTAGCTTCAACTTTGTGCTTCGCCGCGCAGTCTGACCGCATCCCCGGACCTATCGATTCCAGTCAGAGGGTCACGCTCTCCGGCCGAATTCATTACAAAGCGCTGCCGCAATACGACCAGGGCCGAGTCGAGCCAACGTTTGCACTGGACTATGTGACCATGCTCTTCGCGCCCTCGGCCAGCCAGAGCAAGGCGCTCGACGTGCTTCTCGCCGGGCAGCAGAACCCGTCGTCTCCGAACTATCACCAGTGGCTCACGCCGGAGCAGTTCGGCGCCCGCTTTGGCCTTGCCGCAAACGATATGCAAAAAGTGACCGCATGGCTGCGATCGCAGGGCCTCCGCATCGTCACCGTGGCTCGCGGCGGACAGTTCGTCGTTTTCGGCGGTACCGCTGCCCAAGTCGAGAACGCTTTCCAAATGGAGATCCACCGCTATAACGTGGACGGCGAATCGCACTTTGCCAATGCCACCCTGCCTTCCATTCCTGCAGCGCTCTCCGGAATCGCTGTCGGATTCCGCGGCCTTAACGACTTCGCCTTGAAACCCGCACTCAGGCCGCATCCCGATTACACCGGCGCCGGTAGCATCCCTCACGCGCTTGCTCCGGGCGACGTCGCCACCATTTACGACATCAATCCGCTCTACAATTTATCGCCCGCCATCGACGGTACCGGCCAGAAGATGGTCCTGGTCGGGCAGACCGACATCTACATCGATGACATCAACAATTTTCGCACTGACTTTGGCCTTTCCTCGGTCAGCAGTTGCAACGCTCCGCCGAGCTGCAACACCACAAATCTGCAATACATTCAAGCCACTGCCGCCCCAGGCTTCAATGCCGGCGATCTGAGCGAATCGGATCTGGATCTCGAGTGGTCCGGCGCTGTGGCTCGGAACGCGAAACTCATCTTCGTCACCTCCAATTTTGCGTCTGGCGGGGTAATTTTCTCGGTGCAATACGCTATCGACAACAATCTTGCCCCAGTCATCAGCATGAGTTACGGCCAGTGCGAGTTCGAGAGCGCGGGTCCGCCTAGCCTGGCCACTCAAGACCTTCTCTACCAACAGGCGGCCACGCAAGGCATCTCGTTCTTTGCCGCCTCTGGGGATGACGGCCCTGCCATCTGCGACATCAACGACGCCGCGAGTGAGGTTAAATCTGCGCTCCTCGGCCTGGCCGTGGACTATCCCGCCAGCAGTTGGTATGTCACCGGAGTGGGGGGCACAGAATTCAACGAAGGCAGCGGGACCTACTGGAACACGACCAACAACCCCACCAACGGAGGCTCGGCGATTTCCTATATCCCGGAAAAGTCCTGGAATGACTTTCCCCATCTGGGATTTCTCGACGGTGGCGGCGGCGGGCCCAGCAACTGCTTCAATCAAAACTCCACTTTCACTACTTGTGTTTCCGGCAACTCCAAACCGCTCTGGCAAACGGGACCCGGAGTGCCCGCCGACGGCGTGCGGGATGTTCCCGACGTTTCCCTATCCGCCTCCAATGTTAACGACCCCTACATTGTGTGCACCCCGCTGTCGGAGGTGGGCCAGACCGGGTCGACCAGCACTTGTGCCAACGGCATAGAAACCGCGCTGGAGGTGGACTTTTCCGCCTTCGGCGGCACTTCCGCTTCGACGCCGCTCATGGCGGGAATCGCGGTGTTACTGAATCAGTACTTAGGCACGTCGGGCTTGGGCAACATCAATCCAATGCTGTATTCACTCGCCGTCAGTTCGCCCACCGCGTTCCATGACACACCCGTGGGGAGCACCAGCGTTGTGAACTGCACTGTCGGTGATCCCGTGGGCCAGCCCGCCGCCATCGTTTGTCCTGCAGCCGGAACATTCGGTTTCGACACCACCGCCGGCTACGACCTGGTCACCGGCCTCGGTTCAGTGGATGCCAACAACTTGGCGGTCGCCTGGGCGGCAACGCGCGCCGCCACGACCACATCAATTTCGGCCAGCTCGACAACCGTCAATCAGGGTACCAGCGTGACCTTTACGGCGACGGTGAGTCCTGCGACGGCAACTGGAACCGTCAGTTTCTACAACAACGGATCCGCAACTGCCCTGGGTACGAGCCCTCTCTCTAGCGGCACGGCAACGTTTGCCACGGCAGCATTGCCGCCCGGTTCGGATAGCGTGATCGCTACCTATAGCGGAGACGGGGGCGACGCTACGTCGACCTCCGCACCCCCGGCGGTCGTCACCGTAACGGCGCCCTTCGCCTTGTCCGCCAGCCCCTCGACCTTCAGCGTCTCCGCGGGGCAGACTGCAATGTCGACCATAACCATTACGCCTGCGACCGGTTTCACGGGCTCCGTGACCTTCACCAACTCCACGGCGTCCAATCCTGGCAGTTGCACATCAGGACTGCCGGCGGGAGCGCTCTGCAGCTTCAGTCAAGGCAGCGTTCCGCTCAATGGCTCAACCCCGTCAACGGTCACCTTGACCATAACTACTGCGGCCAACATGACGGTGCCCAGCGGCGCTCAGACCATCACCGTGACCGGCACCAGCGGCACCACAATAATTACGGCAAACGTCAGCCTGACGGTGACTACGACCACCGAGACCTTCAGCCTTTCCACAACCGCCGCCACTTTCCCTGCAACTGTAGGCGGGAAGGCTTCGGTCGCGGTTTCGGTCAACAGCACAACTGGCTTCATCGTGGGCACTGGTGCCAGCGCCACGACCGCCTTGCCTCTCACCTATACCTGCTCCGGGAGTCCGAGTTTGGCCACGGCGGAGATTTCCTGCCTGATCAGTCCCAGCGGCAGCACGAACGCGACCGGAGTGACGGTCACCCTCCAAACCACAGCCCCGACGACCCAACTGCGTCCGCTACGCGGCAGCCGGATCTTTTATACCCTGCTGCTTCCCGGTTTGTTCGGAGTAGTCTTTGTGGGCGGATCGCGCTTGCGCGGCATGCGCCTGCTCAGCCTGATTGTGGTTCTTGGCTTCTCCACGCTGTGGCTGGGTTCTTGTGGCGGTGGCGGCGGCACCAACACCAGCCCGGCGAATCCCGGGACGCCAGCCGGAAGCTACACGGTGACAATCAGCGCAACCAGCGGTGGCGCGAACCCGGTCACCAATTCCAATTCGCCCTTTACGTTTAGTCTCGTGGTGGGAAACTGAAAAAAGTGGTCAGCGGTCAGTGCCTTGTGGTCAGTAAAGCCGACCCGATGTTTCTGATCGCCAATCGCTCACTACAGGCGCTGACTACTGACCATGACCTCCTGTGCAAATGGCTCTCACTTTGCCTCTTGCGCGCCCGCGCCGGGACGAGTACCATTGTGTTGTTCTCATTGGCCGCGTTCCCGCGTAGGCCTTCCGCGCCCCAGGCCGTTCCCGGCGGCGCGACGGATTCCGACAACGGATAACCGATTACGCAAAATTTAATAGTTTTTTTCGCCAGTACGAGTTTGCTTCACCAGATAGCGGTTCATCGCGACTACGATCACGATTGCGTACAGCCCAACCCGCAATCCCACATGGAGAGTTGGCCATGTCCCCCGAGCGCAGTCACGAGACTTGATGGTTGACGGATGTAACTGATTGGTGTAACCGGGCAAATGGATAGGTCCCCGCGAGAAGGCGGCTGTGTGCCAACATTTTGAGGGCCTGCCGCAACCAATGGGATTCTTGAAATCTTGGGCACCTGAAGTCTGGGCACCTAAATTTGGTGACACCTGAAATCGTGAATTTTGCAACCCTGCACCGGGTCGAAGGCCCGGTCCGGCAGGCTTTGAGAGGACTATGAACGCAGGACCGTCAGGACATGGACAAGGACCAGGAAGACCCTCCGGTGGAGGAGGCAGAAGCCGACGGCGTCGCGGACGCCGCCCTAACAATCCCCGTGGGCCCCGTCCCGCCGGGCCCAGTCAGGCGCGCCATAATCAGGATGGCATCTACACGGCGCCTATGGATCACAGCTATCGCGCCGCGCTCGCCGGCAACGGCAACGGTCAAGGCGCGCGCCGCCAGCGTCCCGGGTTCGCCGCGCCTTTTGCGCCTGCTGATCCCGAGCCGCTGCCCGCATTGCGCGAAGATTCCAACTCGCGCATCTTTGCCTTCGTCGACGACCTGTTCTTCGCCGCCAAGATTCAAGAGACCGCGCGCAAGCTCAACGTCAAGGTCGAGTTCGCCAAGAACGACAAAGACCTGGCCGAGCGCATGCAACAGAACGGCGAGGAGAAGCCTTCGCTGATCATCTTCGATCTGAACAACGCCAATGCCAAGCCGCTGACGCTCATTCCCAAGCTGAAGGCGAAGCTGAAGAAGGGAACCTCGATCATCGGATTCCTCTCGCACGTGCAAGGCGATCTGAAGCAGAAGGCTCACGAAGTAGGCTGCGACATGGTCCTGCCCCGTTCCGCCTTCTCGCAGAACCTTCCTCAGTTGCTGCGCCGCCATGGAGTGCCGGAGGACGAGAACCCGACCGTGCAGTAGGCGTTAGGGCCCTATGTGGAAACTGAGAACTGAGGACTAAGCACTGCTCAACCCGGAGGCCAGTTCAGCCCGCGTCCTCCCAAAAGATGGACGTGGAGATGAAACACAGACTGCCCCGCGCCCGGACCCACGTTGAGCACCGTGCGGTATCCTGCCTCGATGTTGCGATCACGCGCAATCTGCGCCGCGACCAGGTGACAGCGTCCGATTACCTCGGCGTCGTCGGCCTGCGCTTCGTTCAATCCGGCGAAATGTTTCCTCGGAACGACTAGCACGTGCGTCGGAGCCTTCGGGTTGATGTCTTCGAAGGCAAAGACATGTTCATCCTCATAAACTTTCTTGGCGGGAATCTTGCCGTCGATAATACGGCAGAAAAGGCAGTTGCTGTTTGGTTCCGTCATCGCTGATTCACCTGGCGAAAACGATAGCACTTGAGCCGGGGAATTGTCAGCGGAGCTCGCTAGCGAAACTTTGTGACCAACTCTGCGAAAGGCTCAGAACCCACGTTCCAGGTGCCTTCGAAGGGATTATCCAGGTCCATCAGCACGAAGTTAGCGAAAAAAAGCAGCATAGCGGTAATCACGATGGATATCATGCCAAGCGCCAGATTCCTGAACGGAAAAAAGAAAAGCAGAAACAGAATCATCGCTGCCGTAAGCGTGACAAACACTACAAGCGTCTGCGGCATTCGCTTTACACTCAGGGCAAGCCGTTCATCCCGGTGCGCGCTCGCTTGATTCGCAATCTCAAGCAGGCGCTGGTAGAGAATGCGTTCGGTGTCGTCCTCGGACTTTACGTCAGTGACGCTGGAAATGACCGCGGAGAATAGTTTGTCAGTCTTGTCAGTTGCCTCACTGGTGGACAGCGCGCTCCATTCCGTCTCAGCAACGCCCCGCGCGTAGGTCTTCACTGCCCGCACGATCGGTTCGCGGACTGTTTCTTTCAAACGCTGGCTGAAAAGGAGCAGGTCCTTCAACGCTCCTGACTCTTTTTGGATCTCGCTTTCGACAGCCGCAAACTGTCCCCAGATCACGTACATGGCGAACGCATAAACCACGCTGTAAAGCGTGCCGATGATCTGAAGAAGCGCGCCGATCCCCTCGGCGTCGTTCTCAAAGAATTTATGAAAGCCCGCGACGCGGAGCACAAGGTAAAGCGCGGCCGCCGCAGCGATCATCTTTGCGCCACGCAGGCGCGCGGTTTTGGGAATGACGTCTGGCATTATGGGTAGGCTGGCGTGAGCATAGCAGAAAGTGGCTAGGGGTCAGTGGTTAGAGGTTAGGGGTCAGTTTGTAAGATCCTCCGGGTTTGCTAGCCACTCACCACTCACCACTCACCACTCACCACTGCACTAATCCAGTCTCACCAGGAAGACCGCACCCTCGGGAGTGTTGGTCTCGGAGGCGACTTGCTGAGCCCGTTCGCGATTGTCATCGAGCACCCGCACTCGCACCCACCAGTCGCCTGCGGGACTGTTGAATCGCTTCACTTTCGCTGTGCGGTAGCGGCGGATGAGGTGATCGGCGAGGCTCGTGGCGGAATCTTCGTCGGGAAAGCCTCCAATCTGCACCGCCCACTTCCCGCCGGTCTCGAGCGGCGCAGGGGTTTGCATCACTTCTACTTTTACTTCCGCGACTCCAGGCTGGTACACATCGACCTTGCGCGCAGCAGCCAGCGATAAATCAAGAACGCGGCCGGGGATGAACGGACCGCGGTCGGTGATGCGCACCAATGCGGTGTGGCCAGTCTTCAGATTCGTGACGCGCACAATCGAGCCCAGCGGCAGCGTGCGATGTGCCGCCGTCATGGCGTGCATGTTGTAGACTTCGCCGTTCGATCCGCGCCGGTTGTGATACGGCGGACCGTACCAGCTCGCCCGCCCGATTTCGGTGGCCAGCGGTATGGCGTCGGCGGGAATGGCGGGCTCGGCGGCGCTTCCAGAATGCGACGATGACGGCGATGCAGTCGAGGAGAGCGCCGGTGCCGAGGGAACGTTCAGCGGCGTCTGCTTGGGCTGGCCACAGCCGGCAAGCAGGAAGAGCAAGATCGTAAGCAGGATCGGGATCATGGTGCACTGGACGAAGCGCGCTCGGCACAGCTTCACTTGTGCGAAGCTTTTTGCTGCTCCATATAGTCGGCCAGTTCGGTGAGTTTCACGCTGGCTGTGCGCAGCGCTTTGGTCGAGTGCTGGCGCACAGCGGGCACAACCTCGTCGTTCAAGTACTTGATGAATTCGGGAATCTCTTTCTCGATGCGTTCGGCGGCCTCGGCGACAGTCTTGCTGACGCGCGCCGATGCGTCTTCCACCTTGCGGTTGAAGTCGTTCATGATGCTCCTCGATGCTGCTGGGCGTGAATAAACTCACGCGCTGTTGCGGATGCCAGGCCCGCCTATTATTTCGCGCTTAAAGGCGCGGGGTCAATGGCGGGGCACACGGGAGGGCAACGGCGTCAGGCATCCGAGCGCCATCGATTAGAATCGCAGCCGGCGAAATTGAGTACGTTTGTACAGGTCGAGGCTGGCATGCAGAGCGAGCGGAAGAAATTCGGACTGCAGTTACTCGCCTGGTACGACCTTCATCGGCGCGACCTGCCCTGGCGCGCGAGCCGCGATCCCTATCGCGTGTGGCTTTCCGAGATCATGCTGCAGCAGACGCGAGTGGCGGCGGTGGTTGAGCACTATCGGGAATTCCTGCGGCGTTTTCCCACGATGCAGAAACTGGCCGCGGCGCGCGAGGCCAGCGTGCTCGCGGCGTGGAGCGGCCTCGGGTACTACCGGCGGGCGCGCATGCTGCACGCGGCGGCAAAGGTGATCGTGCGCGAGCACGATGGAAAGTTTCCTGCGAGTGAGGAACGATTGCTGGAGTTGCCCGGGATTGGCCGTTATACGGCGGCGGCGATTGCCAGCATCGCATTCGACGAGCCAGTCGCGGTCGTGGATGGGAACGTCGAGCGCGTATTACAGCGAGTGACCGGAAAGCGGCTGGCTGGAGAGGAATTGTGGACCGCGGCCAATCGCCTGCTGGATGCCAATCGTCCGGGCGACTTCAATCAGGCAATGATGGAGTTGGGCGCAACCGTGTGTACCCCACGCGTACCAGCATGTTTGACTTGCCCCGTGATCGAGCTGTGTGCGACGCGCGGAGAGTTAGAGCCGGCTGGAAAAACAGCACAGCAGAAGAAGCGCGAGATTCATTACGCGCTGGATTGCCAAAACGGCGCAGTGCTTCTAGTGCAGCGGCCCGCTGATGCGTCGCTAATGCCGGGCATGTGGGAGTTGCCAGAGATGACAAGTATGAATGGCGGGAGCGGTCCGGCGTTCACGCTGCGGCATTCGATCACAGTCACGAACTACACGGTGCGCGTGTGGCGTGGCGCTGCTTCATCGCGCGAGTTCGGAAAGTGGATCCCAGTGGCGCGGCTGGGGAGAATGGCGCTCACGGGGCTGGCGCGAAAAATTCTGAGGAAAGCGGCAATGCTTTGATGGCAAACTTACTCGGACCGACCACTGGCCACTGATCAATAGACACTGGCCACTGCATGCCCGCAATCATCTAAAATAAAAGTAACCCAGGGCGAGGGCGTATGCGCTGGCTGCAAAGCATCCTAAGAAAACGAACCGGAGGACGACCGATGGCGGCATTGACCGCGGGCACGAAGGCGCCCGACTTTGAACTGAAGGCGATGGATGGCAAGCGCTTCGTGCTGAGCGAGGAACTGGCGCGGGGACCGGTGGTGCTGGCTTTTTTCAAGGTCTCGTGTCCCGTGTGCCAGTATGCATTTCCTTTCCTGGAGCGGCTGGAGCGGGCGTACGGGCACCAGGGTGTCAGGATCAACGGGGTTTCGCAGAACGATACCAAGCAGACAGCTGCGTTCACCAAAGAGTTTGGCGTGACCTTCCCCGTGCTGCTCGATGACACGGAATCCTATCCCGTGTCGAACGCCTACGGCCTGACCAACGTCCCTAGTGTCTTTTGGATCGCCCAGGACGGCGAGATTGAAATCTCCAGCGTGGGCTGGGTAAAGGCCGACTTCGAACAGGTCAGCCGAAAAATGGCGGAGGCGCGAAGCGTTCCCCCAGCGTCCGTGTTCAGGCCCGGAGAAGATGTGCGCGACTTTCGCGCTGGTTGAAGCTCGAAGAATTAGTCCCGCGGTCGCGGGGCTAGCAGCCAGTACCCAGTACCAAGTCCGAGTACCGAGAAAGCCGCTTCACTTTGCCGGGCAAGGCGCGCCTGCTGCCTGCCATTGCTTCACTTTCGCCGCAAACTCATCATGCGGCATGGGAACGGGAGTTCGCCCTTCGCCGGGATTCCATCCCCACAGCACCAACTTATCTTCGGTGAGGTGTTCGACTAGTTGATCGAGATTCCGGTTTCTGTTTTGCTTCGGATCTTTTATCGATTCACAAAGCTGCGCATCGGTAAGGCCCTGCCAGATCATGGGCATGCCCGCAGGCGGTAAACGCCAGCCGGGGGCGCCAGGGGGAAGGTGCGCGCCCGCAAGATTGTGATCCTGATGGCAGGTGCTGCACTTTTCCGAAGTAACTCCGAACCCAGTAGGGCCGCGCCGAACGTTCATCGTGTGTGGGTGCCCGTCATCGCCCTGCCGCGGAGAGTCTCCCTGCGAATGGCAGTTCATGCAGCGCGGGCCCCGCAAAACAGAAACGAACGCGACGAAAAGCGTCTCATCTTTTGCGGGCGCGGCGCCGAGTTTCGCCGCCGCGGCCGGTGGCTCCGCTGCCGCTACGGAATGCGAGAACCACAGCGCTCCGGCGAAAGTCGAAACCATCAACCCGGCGAGGAAAAATCGAACTCTTGCGTGCACTCGCTTCATACCGCCTCCGTCAGACGAATGGGCAACCGGCGGATTCGTTTCCCGGTTACGGCGAACACGGCATTTGCGATCGCCGGAGCTGCACACGGTACACCCGGCTCGCCAATTCCGCCAGCTTTCTCATTGTTCTCGACGATGTGAGTTTCGATCTCAGGACACTCATTCATACGCATTACTGGGAAAGTGTGGAAATTTGTCTGCTGCAGGCGTCCGTTGGCGAAAATAAGCTCCTGGAAGAGAGCCGCCGACGCGCCGAAGATGGCTCCGCCTTCGGTTTGCGCGGCGATAATGCCCGGATTCACGTACTGGCCGCAATCGATGGCGCAGACCATGCGGTGAACGCGCACTTTGCCCTCCGCAACGGATACTTCGGCAACGTGCGCCGAGTAACTGCCAAAAGCAAAGTGCACGGCGATTCCCCGGCCCATTCCTTTGGGCAGAGGTTTGTCCCACCCTGCTTTTTGCGCGGCGAGATCGAGCACGCCAAGATAGCGCGACTGTTTCAGCAGCAGTTGTCGCCGGAACTGGTAAGGATCTTTCTGCGCGAGTGCGGCAAGTTCATCCACGAAGCATTCGACGGCGAAAGCAGTATGCGAATGTCCCACAGACCGCAGCCATTGCACCGGCACACCAATCTCCGCCTGCTGCGACTCAACGGTCACGTTCGGGATCGCATAAGGAAGATCGTCAACGCCCTCAACCGACGCGGGATCATACTTCTTCCCCTGCATCAGCATCGCCGCGAACGGCGTACCCGCCATGATCGACTGCCCCACCAGACGCGACCTCCAACTTACCGGATTTCCACTCGCATCAATGCCGCCTTCAATGGCATGCAAAAACGCTGGACGGTACCAACCACCCTGCATATCGTCTTCCCGCGTCCAGATCACCTTGACCGGAGCCCCAGCCGCTTTGGCGACATGCACGGCTTCCACGACAAAGTCCGACTGCGGATTTGCCCGCCGTCCGAAGCCTCCACCGAGAAAAGTCGTGTGGAGCTGGACCTTTTCGTTGGGCAGCCCCGCGATCTTCGCAGCATTTGCGCGGTCGACCGTCTGAAACTGCGAGCCGGTCCACACCTCGCAGGAGTCCGCACGCAAATCCACGACGCAATTCAGCGGCTCCATCATCAGGTGCGAGAGATAAGGAACTTCGTAAACTGCGTCGATCTTCTTTGCCGCGCTCGCGAGCGCACTCCCCGCATCGCCGTCGTTCCTCACGCTGGTCCCTGCCGTCTTTGCCCGTTCGCGAAAGTCCTGCATCATCTTGCCGGTATCGAAGCTCCCCATACTCCCTTCGTCCCAATCAACGCGCAGAGCGTCCCGCGCCACCTTGGCCTGCCAGAATGTATCGGCGATCACCGCCACGCCCGAGGGAACGGCGACAATTTTTCGCACTCCCGGCATGGCGCGCGCCCGGGAATCGTCAAAGCTCTTCATGCTCGCGCCGAAGATGGGAGGCCGGGCAATTACTGCTGTCAGCATTCCGGGCAATTTGACGTCGATTCCGAACACAGCACCGCCATTTATCTTCTCGGGAGTGTCGAGCCGCTTGATGGGCTTGCCAATCAGCGTTAAGTTCTTGGGATCTTTCAATTGAACGTGTTCGGGCGGCGTCAGCTTCGCCGCCACGCCCACGAGCTGGCCATAGGTCAACTTGCGGTTGGATCCACTGAACACCGCGCCCGATTCCGTGCGGCAGGTGCTTGCATCCACATTCCATTGCTGCGCTGCCGCGGCAATCAGCATGGCGCGCGCGGCTGCGCCAGCCTGACGGAATTGATCAAGTCCCGACCACACGCTGGAGCTTCCTCCTGTAATCTGCATGCCGAACGCAGGATGGTTGTACTTGGGATCAACCGGAGCCGACTCGTAACCCACCTTGGTCCAATCGGCGTCGAGTTCGTCGGCCAGCAGCATGGGCAGTGACGTGTAGACGCCCTGGCCCATCTCGGAATGATTCACGATCACTGTGATTCGCTCATCGGTTCCGATCCGTACAAATGCGTTTGGCATGAAAGAAGTGGCGGACGCCTGCGCCGACGCAAGCTGGCTGATTCCAGGAAAGTGAAAGCCGATCAGCAAGCCGCCGCTAGCCGCGACGGAAGCCTTCAGGAAATCTCGCCGTTGAATCCCGCCGTTTGCATTTCGACTGATCACCTCTTGACGGATCATCTTCTGTCGAATCATTGGGCGCCTCCCTTCGCCACCATCGCAGCGGCCCGATGGATGGCTCTTCGAATGCGCGGATATGTCCCACAGCGGCAAATGTTGCCGGTCATCGCTTCGTCAATGTCCTCATCAGTTGGCGTTGGCTTTTCGCGCAGCAGCACCGCCGCGCTCATCAGTTGCCCCGATTGGCAGTAGCCACATTGCGGAACGTCTTCCTCCAGCCAGGCCCGCTGCAGCGGGTGGCTTAGATCCGGCGACAGCCCCTCGATGGTGGTCACGGATTTGCCTGCCGCGCGCGCGACCGGCGCAACACACGAACGCACCGCCTCTCCATTGATGTGCACCGTGCAGGCGCCGCATTGCGCCATGCCGCAGCCATACTTTGTTCCCGTGAGGCCAAGCTGTTCGCGAATGACCCAAAGCAGCGGGGTGGAAGGATCGACCTCGAGGTCGACCCGCTTGCCGTTAACGGAGAAACCGATCATTGTTCGTTCTCCTGGTTTTTCTTGTGTTGGGAAGTTAGACGACAGACAAGGCTGCCGCGACGCGATAGATTTTACACCTTGAGCGGAACCCGACCCGGCCTGTTTCCAGAGCACGCGGAACCGCAAGCCGCAACCTAACTGACGGCCTTCCGCTGGAACTGCCGGAGCCCGGCAGCCAGCAGCAGCAGGTCAAAGAGCGACAACGCTACCAGCACGACCGGCACGGGCAGGTGCGGGAATTGGGGTACGAGCGTACCTCGCAGCCCTTCGCTCGCGTAAACGAGGGGATTCACCAGCACAACCTTCTGTAGGATGGGAAAATGCGCCAGAGCGCTCCAAGGATAATAAGTGCAGCCGAAAAAGATCATCGGAGTCAAGACCATGCTAAACATAAGTCCGATGTGAGTCTGGCTGATGCTGCACCCGAGAGCAAGACCGCCACAGGCGGAGAAAAGCGCCACCAGCAGCGTAACGCAGGCAAAAGTCAGCGGAGAGCGCAGGTTCAAATCGACTCCCGGCCGGAGCAACAGCCACGCTGCCGGGATGACCACAAGACCGGCAACCAGCGCTTGCATCGCGCCAAAAAATACCTTCTCGATGGCCAGCCAGGAGATTTCCATCGGCGCGAGCAGGCGGTCTTCGATCTCGCGAGTAAACTGGAATTCGGCGATCAAAGGCATGGCGACAGCCCAAACGCCCGTGAAGACCATGCTGATAGCCATGATCCCAGGCAGCAACAGGCTTTTGTAGGCGGCGGGCATGTAGCCGCTGCTTACCATCACGCGGCCAAAGATAAAGACGAACATCATCGGCTGCAGGAAAGTCTGCAGCAGCAACGGAACGAAGTTGCGGCGAGCGACGTGAGCGTCGCGGGAAAGCAAGGCTATAAAAGTTTTCCAGTTCAATCGCGCAAGCTCCTTCCGGTGTGGTGCAGGAAAAGGTTTTCCAGGCTGGGTTCTGAGATGTGCACGTCGCATAATTCAACGCCGGTGCCCGAAGCGAGATTGGCAATCTCAGAAACCAGCGAGCCTCCGCGGTCAGCGTACACGTCGGCGGAGTTGTCGCCGTTCGCATCATCGCCGATGCTCTTGCTTGCGCGCACCTCCCGCACTCCAGCTAATGCCTGAAGGCGCTGCACCAGTTCCGGCGAGAGCCTGCCGAAGCGCAACCGGAGCAGATACCCACCCGGAACCGATGCTTTCAACTCGCTGGGAGTACCGAGCGCGATGTTGCGTCCGTGATCGATGATGGCAAGACGCTGGCACAGCGCGTCGGCCTCTTCCATATTGTGCGTGGTCAGGAGGATGGTTTTGCCGCCCTGGTTGTATTCGCGGATGATTTCCCAAAGAAGCAACCGGGTCTGCGGGTCAAGGCCAGCACTGGGTTCGTCCAGGAAAAGCACCTGGGGATCGTGCATCATGGCGCGCGCGATGGAAAGCCGTTGCATCATGCCACCGGAGAATCCTCGCACCATCTGATCTGCACGATCGCGCAGTTTGAATCGATCCAGCAGCGCCTCCGCACGCTCGGCTTGTACCTTGGAATCGAGGCCGAAATAAGCGCCGTGGAACAGCAGAATCTCGCGCGCGGTAAGAGCAAAATCAAGGTTTGGACGCTGCGGGACCACTCCAATCAGCCGTTTGACCGCAACCTGCGCCAGCCACACTTCATGCTCGCCAATCCATGCCTGGCCGCCCGTCGGCCGCACCCGCGTGGTGAGGATTCCTACCGTCGTCGACTTCCCGGCACCGTTCGGTCCGAGCAAGCCGAAGATTTCTCCGGGTAAGATCTCAAGCGAGAGGCCGTCGAGAGCAACGATTTCCGCTTTGGGCTGTTTATTGCCTTTGCCGCGCCCTGCACCAAAACCAAAGCCGCCGCCGGAGGCGAGCGGAGGCGGTGAAGTATAGATTTTGCGTAAGTCGCGGGTGCGAATGCCAGCCAGCATTGCCGAAGTCCTGGGGAGTGTGTCCTAACTCTGGGTTCGAGAACCGTCCGTTACCCATGCCAATCAGTGGCAAGGTTCTTCCGATAGAACCAGAGGGGTGTGGCGATTGTCAATTTCCGCGTTATTGGATTAAGGCTATTCGTTGGGAAGATCGATCATGACGACTTGCGAGTTTTCGCGTAAGCGGTCGAAGACGATTTGTTTCCCGTCGGTTGTGACGTCGAAGGTCCGCATGGCGGCAAGGTTTTGCAGCCGGGTGAGAAGGCGCGACTTCATGGAGGCGAGATCGAGTAGCCAGAAGTCCTGTGATGCGAGCATTCCCTGCATGTAGATCAGACTCTTGCCATCAGGCGAGAAGCGCACGCGCTCACCCAAGCGCCGCAAGCTGATCCCGGGCAACTTGACGCTGGTTCCGTCCGGGCGAACGGCCAGAAGCGGAGCGAAAGTGCGCACATTCGTACCCGCATATACGATCAGGCTTCCATCCGGCGACCAGACTGGATTGAGTGCCGACCCGCTGACCAAGCGAACTGGCGATCCGCCCTCCAGCGGAATCTTGAACAGCCCGGGACCGGCGGCGTCGCTGCCACCAGTGGCGATCCATCTGCCATCCGGCGACCAGCAGCCCGAACCCTGAGGGACCATTCCCTCCGCGATAGGCTGGAGTTCGGCGCCGTCTGAAGAGAGGACATGCAGTTGGTGTTTCCCGCTCCGGCGTAGCACGATGGCCACGCGACTTCCATCGGGCGAAACGGCCGGTGTCTCCAGCAGCGCACTATCGGCGCCCTTCCAGATCTCAGTCACCTTTCCGTCCCGAAGGCGCCACAGTCCGTCGCCCGTCCCGAGGGAAGATAAATAAAACAGCGACGAGCCGCTAAAACGAGGTGCCAGAGCGCGCACCGTCGGCACCGTAAACAGTTTCACGTCGTGTTCTTCGGCGACGCGATCAAGAATCGGAACAGTCCAAAGTGCCGCGACGGGATTGCTGATGGTGGCCACCAGTTTACGGCCGTCCGCGCTGGCCTGCACGGACGTATATTGTTCGAGACCGACGCTCACGCGCCGCGAATCCCTGCGTTTCAGATCAAACGCCCACAACCAAGGTCCGGAACCGTCCTCGTCCCGCGCCACGTAGAACACTGTGTTTTTCCCGGACGGTGTGGGATAAGCAACGTCTATATTGCGTTGCGTGAGGCGCTCTGGGTGCCTGCCGTCAGGGTCGATGCGCCATAAATCCATCTCCCTCGTCGCCGGAGTCCCATGAACAAAATAGATCCAACGACCGTCAGGCGACCAAGTTGGAAAATGGTTGTGAAGTCCCGGCCGGTCCCCGAATATCCGTCGCGCATTGGCGCCCGTGCGGTCCGCCACGAACATAGGGTCGCCATTAGCGAAAGTATGATAGACAATCCGCTCGCCATCCGGTGACCAAGCCAGGTTGACGGCCTCCTCACCGAGGAAATTACGAGGCGTACCTCCGGTCAGGGGCATCAGCTGCAGCCGCATCCCCACATCACCACCGCCGATCCAAATTTCCGAGCCATCTCCTGAAAAACCTAGGCTTCGTAAAGGCCCGGGCAATGGGCCTGCCTTCCCTTGTGTCAGATTAACCGAGCGCCCGCTACCTACCTGGGTGAGCCATACATCGAAGGGGCCGTCATGATCGGAGACAAAAGCCACGAATTTTCCGTCCGGCGAGATCGCCGCTTCCACGCTCACGAAGTCGGTTACGCGCGCGAAATGCGCTTTTTCGAGCGGGTTGGCCGGTGCCGCCGCCGGCCGAAGCATTTCCCGGACCGCAGCTCCCATCAGCAGCGCAGCAGCTATGACCCACGGCAGCCACGCTCGCCTTGACTTCGGCTGCGGCACACTCTTTGCGGTTGTCGTTGCGATCGATTTTCCGCTCAGCGATTCAATGGCAAACGCCAGATCACTGGCCGACTGGAATCGTCGCTCGACATTTTTTTCCAGGCATCGCCCAAGAATCCGTTGCAGTTCCGGCGGACCTTGCCAGCCGGCATCGTTCAGCCCCTGTGGCTCTTCGCGCAAAATTGCGGTCATCGTTTCTGCGAACGTCTCGCGTTTGAAAGCGCGTTTGCCGGTGAGCATCTCGTACAACACTGCGCCGAAACTGAAAATGTCCGATCGCGAGTCGATCGCTTCGCCCCGCACCTGCTCCGGCGACATGTAGCCTACGGTACCCATCACCACACCCGGCAAAGTCGCCGGGCTCGTTAGCGTTACTGCAGTTTCGTGGCTTTCCTCCGGCCTAACCAGCTTCGCCAGCCCGAAGTCCAGCACTTTCATCCGTCCGTCACGAGTGACAAACACGTTCTCCGGTTTCAGATCCCTGTGCACAATTCCTTTGTCGTGTGCAGCCGCGACTCCCTCCGCAATGCCGAGCGCGTATTCGATCGCGCGCCGCGCCGGCAGCGGCCCTGATACGAGCTTCTCCCGCAGCGTTTGTCCTTCAAGAAATTCGCTGACCAGAAACGGCGCACCGTCGTGCGCACCAATGTCATGGATTCCCAGGATGTTCGGATGGTTCAGCGCCGCAATCGTGCGCGCTTCCTGTTCGAAACGCCGCAGTCGGTCGGCATCATTAGCCAGCGCCTCGGGCAGCACTTTGATCGCGACATCACGGCCGAGCCGCGTGTCGCGTGCGCGGTACACCTCGCCCATGCCGCCCGCTCCTAACGGCGATACGATCTCGTACGGCCCGAGTTTGGTGCCCGAGGTAAGCGCCATCGATGCGCGCAATTATAGCCCGTTCGCATTGCAGAGGATGCGCACCAATTCCGGACGGTTGGTCAGCGAACCGGAAAATGACCCAATATCCAGTTCGGAAAGCAGCTTACGTTCTTATCGCGTCGGCTGCACTCCAAACTAATGCCCGTAACCGAGGTAACTTTAGCCGCCGCAGGACGCGTGCTAGCCTCGATATGTACATGTGTAATCAGTAGCTTCCACGAATTCTCGACTATCGACGATGCCTCGATTTCCCATCTTTCGCCTGGGCAAGGATCCCGACAAGCTGGCTCTGCCGGAGCTGATTGCGGCGTCGCCGTCGATTGCGCTTGAAGCGCTCGCGGTGGGGGTCGACAACCTGCGGCACGACGTGGCCCTGAGTCCTCGTTTCGTAGAGGCGGCGCGGTCGCACGTGATGCGGTTGATCGTGCGCCATGGCGAGTTGGAGGGACTGCTTGCGGCCGAAGCTTCGCAGAAAGCGGAGGGGCCGTCGTGGATGAGAAATGCTGCCGCGGGGCCAGCTCGCAGCCCAGCGGAAAAGTCTGACTGGAAGTCGCTGCTGGCCGAATTGCATCTGGCGGCGCTCAATCGCGCCAAGAAGGAAGAAAACATTTGCGTCGACCTGCTCGCGCGCCTGGCGGTGACCAAGTTTCTTCGCACGGAGATGAATCAGCAGTTTGCGCAGGTGCTGGAGCGCTGCCGCGTTCTCCTCAAGACTTATGAAGGCATGCGGCAGGGTAAAGCAGTGGAGTATCGCGAGTGCGTGGCCGCCTTTCAGGTGCGGAAGAAGATCATCCTGCGCAAGACCGGGCAGGATCTGTTCGAAACCCTGCGCGAGATCGAAAAAGAAACGCTGGCCCGCATGCGGCGGTCGTTATTCGGAGAAGCGAAAGCCGGCGAAACAAAGACTGGTGAAACAAAGACTGGCGAATTAGAAACTGGCGAAATAAAGACTGGCGAAACGGGCAGCGCCGGCCTCAGGAGCTACGGCCTGTTCCTGAACCGTCTGGCGTTTTCCGAGGATGGCCGCGACGACTACCTGTGCGCCGAACATTACGTGATGCTCGGAAACTGGGATCGCGACCCCGACCGCTACCCGCACCTGCAGGATATCGTGTGGGGCTTTGTGCGTTCGGTGTACGGCGAACAGACCACTGGCGAGATGATCGATGCCTGGTTGTGCGCTCCGGAGAACGCTCGCGCTCTTGTGGGAACCGGGACGCCCGATGACTCCACGGCGGAAGGTCTGGCCCAGCAACAGCGCCTGGCCAAGTGGGTACGGCTGCTTGAAGATGAGCAGGTCATGGAGTGCGTGATCGCTTCGTACCATACCGTGCCCTTGCTCAGCCAGTACGCGCCGCGAATCAATCCGCAGCAATTGAAGAATGCCCTCATCTCTCGTCCCGAGTGCGACCGCGTGGAGCGCATGATCCAGGAGCATGGCAAGCTCTCGCCCAGCAGCCTTTATGCGGCGGTGGGCAAGGTTGCGGGCTGCCGGGGCCCGGAGCGGGCCAAGGTGGCGGCGCGCTTTCTGCAGGATTTTTCCCAATATCACCGTGACTTGCGGCGGCTGGAGACTTTGAACGCGGCGCTCGACTCCGTGAACCTGGTGAGCACCGAGAAAGTCCGTGAGCTTTCCCGCATGAATGGCACGCTCTACGAGTTTCTTCTGCCCGAGGAGCAGCAACCGGAGGAAGAACGCGTTCTGCGCCATGTGGTGATCAAGGCCGACGTGCGCGACTCCACGCGGCTCACGCGTACATTGATGGAAAAGGGACTGAATCCCGCGTCCTACTTCAGTCTTAATTTTTATGATCCGGTAAACAAGCTCCTCGGCAAGTACGGAGCGCAGAAAGTTTTTCTCGAGGGCGATGCCATCATCCTGGCAATCCTCGAGCGTTCCGGCGAGCCCGAACTTGCGGTGAGCCGGGCCTGCGTGCTGGCCCGCGAGATTATCGAGATCGTGCGCGGCTACAACCAGCTCATGCAGCGCTCGGGCATGCCCGAACTCGAGTTGGGCGTGGGCATCACGCTGCAAGAGGCCGCGCCGCTGTACCTAATGGATGGCGAGCATCAGATCATGATCTCGGAAGCGCTGAATGAGAGCGACCGGCTTTCTTCCTGCAACAAGCGCGCCCGCAGCGTAATGGAATCGCAGGCCGGACCGTTCCACGTCTTCGTGTTCCAGACGGCCGGAGCCGAGCCCACAAAAGATGAGGCGGAGAACCCCGAAGACGTCCTTAGCTACAACCTGGGCGGCATTCGCATGAATGAAGCGGCCTTCCGCAAACTGGAGCAGGAGATTTCACTCGTGCCTTTGTCGGTGAAGGTGCTGCCCTCGATCGAGCCATCCGATAAAGGCGAGTACCAGCTCTTCAGCGCGACCGTGCCGGTCGACCGCGACATCTTCCGCAAAATCGTCGTGCGCCAGAGCCGCGTGCCGCGAATCGATGTCGAGGATTTCTCCATCCAGACCTGGACCGACCGCACCTACTACGAAGTCTGTACCGACCCCGCAATCTACGCCGCGCTGGAAAAGAAGAAAGCCGCGAAGGCCTAAGAACCCCCACTACAGAGACACAGACACACGGAGAAAACCGAAGAATAAAAAGTTTCTCCATGGTTCCTGGGCGTGATTCGAATCGGGGCAAGCATTCATGCGCGCCGTGAACGTCGAACCCCTTCTGTCATTCCGACCGGGCGCCAAGCTAGGTGAGGAACCTCCTTCCTCCCGCCTGGTGGTTTTGGCGCTGCAAAACGTGGGGCCATCCACCTAATCGCCTGATAGCGACAATGAATGAGAAAGCGAGGTTTCATGGCATAGAATCTTGGAAACGTCTGGAGAGCAGATGAGGATCGGGATCGTTCGCTCTCGCTAAAGGGGACCGGAGCTATGGCACGAGATGGTTCGTTCCACTGTGAACTTGAGAAGGCGAGAGATAAGGATGAAAACGGGAATCAAGTGACGACAATCACGTGTAATGGCGAACTGGTCTATGGCACTGCGGATGAGCTAAAAGAACTGGTGAGGCCCCTCATCCCTCTTGGTGGTCGCATCATTATCGATCTTGGTGATGTAAAACATCTGGATAGCGCGGGCCTCGGAGTGCTGGTTGGCCTCAAGGCGTCGGCGATCAAGCAAGGGCTGTGCACCCTTGAACTCGCCAACATGACACGTGGCGTGGTGGAATTGCTGCGCATCACTCATCTGACGCAGATGTTCTCGTCGTAGCCTCTTTAGAAAGGACACTCTATGAAAAAGTCAAACTTGGCGATGTTGCTGCTCTTGCTTGCTGCCTCGACAGTTAGTGGAGCGCAGGTAGTCAGAAGTCTAACTCTTAAGACGACCACCATGCAGGAGGGCAGCTTCGTTACGGCCACTTGTAGTTCCAGTGGATGCGAGGCGACAGTTCCACTCGTTGAGTCCGTGAATATCGTTTGTCCGCTGGCAAAGGGCAAGACATGTACGTTTTCCGTCCAGGTATCGTCTGCGGTCGTCACGAGCCAAGGCTCACTGGGTTTGTTCCGCTATACAGGAGA
This sequence comes from uncultured Acidobacteriaceae bacterium, assembly GCA_963850805.1. Classification (GTDB taxonomy): domain Bacteria; phylum Acidobacteriota; class Terriglobia; order Terriglobales; family Acidobacteriaceae; genus Sulfotelmatobacter. The sequence goes on from CAWKNF010000029.1 coordinate 194,080, forward strand.
CGGAGTATCAATTGACGGCTTCCTCCCCGAGGTCCTGTGGCAGCGCAACGGAAACGCTCTTACTGTCCTCGCCTCGTTCAACTTTCCCATCTTCGTAACCAACACGAAGGATAATCAGGCGCACAAAGTCGAAGTGGACCTGGTTTGCTTTGACAATAGCGATGTTGGGAGTTGCACAGTTAGCAATGACCTCTTGCCCAGGGATGTTTCAACGTCGGTGCGGACGGATGTTTTCGTTCCGTAAAGGACATTGCCAAACTGATTTCTGGTGGCGGTAGGGTGCTCGAGGTCATGGCGCAGCCTGCCGTTGGCGCTGCGAGGGCGTTCAGAAATTTGATCCCACCCGCGCCGGACGGAAGGGAATTGAGAACGTGGCTTCCACGTCCACGGGAGCGCCGTTTTTCGTGGCTGGCTGGAACTGCCACTTGTTGACGGCTTCGCTGGCGAACTGGTCGATGCGCTGGTCGACGCTGCGCAGCACGCGCACGCTGCCCACCGTGCCGTCGGTGTGGATGACGGCATAAAGGATTACCGTGCCGCCCACGTTCTGCCGCATCAGTTCCTGCGGATATGCTGGATCGACCTTGCGCGTGGCGGAGGGCGCAGAGAGATCCTCGGTAGATAGATCTGCGGAAGAGTGCCCGCTGGAGTTCGGAGGAGGTTTGAGCGCGGCGAAGCGGACGATCCAACTACCCCCGGCGGAGTTCAGGTTGGGCATGTTGAGGCTGAGCGAGTAGAACTTGCGGGTGCCGAAGACGGCGCGTTCTTCGTCGGAAAGTTTGTTCTCGTTTTCCGATTGAATTCGAGACGGCACGCGTGGTGGGCGCACATTCGCAATGAGGTTTGGATTGACGGAGTTGGCGTTGGAGTTCGGGGCGGGATCGCCCGCAACTGAAGACGTGGCATTCGAACTCTTGCCGACGTAGAGTCCCGAAGGCAGATCGCCGCCGGTCTTCTTTCCGCTGCCTGATCCACTTCCATGCTCTTTCCCGTTCGCAGCGATTGCTCCGGGCGCTCCTGAGGCTCCCCTATGGCCTTCCGGAGTGGCAGCGAAGTTGCCGCGGCGATTGCCCGCGGGCGGATCGGGCGGTGCGCCTACTGCGGGATGAAGGCTTAGCGCGATCATGCCTCCGCCGGAGCGGGATCGTCCTGGCGCCAGGGAGGGCGGCGGTGCAATCACCTCGGGTGAACGCCTGCTCAAAGCGGTGGAACTTCTGCCGGGGACCGCGCGTTGCTCGTCGAGAGAAAGCTGCGGCGCGGGCGCAATTACTGAAGTACGTCCGATGTTGAGGTCTCTGACACGGCGCGTTGCGCCCGCTTCCACAGCAGGCGGCGGCGCTATGACAGCGGGCTCCGGAGCCTGCAAAGTGTTCTGCGAGGCGGGCTGCACGTCAGGAGGTGGCGCGATGATGGAACGCTCCATCTGCGGCGCAAGGCGCGAGATTTCCGACGCCGGAACAGCGGGAGCTGGTCCGATAGGAACCTGGGGCGTCGCCGACCAGGCGACGACGTTGGGCAAAGCCACGTCATGCTGCAACTGGATGTCTGGCGGAGTGACGATGGTTTGCGAGCGGTTGTCGGCCTGCGGCGGAACAGAAATGATGGACTGTGGCCAGTATTCGGGCTCGGCTTTGCGGGGGGGAACGGCATTCGGGCGTCGAGTGTCCAGAGGCGGCAGGTATTCCGAGGGTGTGTAGTAGACGACGTCGTCATGCGTGAACGCGGGCTGAGACGCGATGTGAGGTTGCGAGGCGAGCACGCGCGATCCTGCCCAGATCATGGCGAGCGCGAGAACGTGATATGCGCCGGATTGCAGGAAACGGCGCCAGGGAAGTCCGCGGTCGACGAATACGTCAGTCCAGAATGTGACTTCAGATTGATGATCGGCGATTGCTGATTTCTGATTGAAGACGTCGGATCGCTGAAAGAAGGCGCGAAGGTTCTGGAGGAAGACGCGAGACCAAGGTTCGGGTTCAACCAGCAAACGCAGGTCGGCAACCGGCGTTTCGGTCTCTTCCTCTTGCAGCAGCAGGCCTGGCGCTTCGGGCATCGTTCTATCTTAGATGCAAGAAGGCTTCCGTGGTGAAGACAGTTTCGCCGGAAGTGCCGGCGGGCGATCAAGAGAATTGTTGATTGCTGATTGTTGATTGAAGACCTGATTGGTTTTTGGGGTCAATCACCAATCAGCAATCATCAATTCTGCTGGAGGCTTTACTGGCCGGCGCGGGCGGGTGTGATCACCAGGCGTCCGGGGATCTTCCTCTTGCTGTCTGGCTTTTCTTGCGCGTAGACGAGGTCGAGTCCGCCTTCGTCCGTGGTGGAAGCTTCGGCCAATGCCGCAGCCAGGGCGCGGTAGGAGCGGCTCACTTCCTGATCCTGCAGAACGACCGGCGTGCCGTGATCAATGGCGGGCGAGACGGCATGAAATGCGTTGGGAATCTTCCACAGCACTTTGCAGCGTGTGGCATGTTCCACGTCTTCGTCCGTGAAGCCGGGAATCTTTTTGTAGCGATTCAGCACCACGCGCAGCCGGTTGCGGCCCGTGCCTTCTTCGAGGAATGCGTGAATGCGGCTGGCGCTCCACAGCGAGACCACGTCGGTTTGAGCGATCATCAGCACGGCGTTCGAGAGATCGGAGAGCAGGCGCGTGGTGGAATCAAGCCGGCTGGAAGCGTCGATGACGACATAGCGATAGTGATTTACCAGCAGGTCGAACAGGCGGGCCAATTCGGCCGGCGTCGGCATGGAGGGATAAGGCTGCTGCGGGCCGGCGAGAAGATGCAAGCCGTCTTTCGCAGTCGTCATCAGGCCATCGAGCAGCGAAACGTCGAGGCGATGCAGGTTCTGGAGCGCGTCGGATACTCCGAAAGCGGGGCGCAGGTTGAGATGGAGCTGAGCGTGGCCGACAGGAGCAAAGTCCACCAAAACCACGCTACCGTGGGCTTGCTGGAGCGCGAGAGCAGTGTTGACGGCGGCGGTGGTGGCCCCTGCGCCTCCTTTGGCGCTGAGGAAGGTAAAAATGCGGGCCTTGCCCGCGCCCCCGCGCGTGCGGGTGCGGTTCGAACTAAAACGTGTCAGGGCTTCGAGCAGAGCCTCGGTGCCGGCGCTGTCGTCCAGATACTCCCCGGCCCCGGCGCGCATACTGGCGACGATGGTGGTGGGCTGCTGCATGCTGCCGTTGGCGAAGATGGCGAGCTGCAGGGTGTTGGCTTGAATGAGTTCGATGGCCTTGATGGCAGGCTGAGGGTTCTGCGCAGGAATATCAACCACGACCACCTCGGCGCGCAGATCCTGAATCTGGCGCAAGATGGAATCCGTGGGTCCATGGGGAAAGCCGACGTTGCTGAACACTACCCTGGCTAGCTGCGTAGTCTCCAGGCGGTTCTGCAATTCAGCCAGGTGTTCCCGGTCCTCGGACAGAAGGGCTACGGCGATCCCATGCATGGCGCGGTTCTCGCTGATTTCTCTCGGTGTCTGCATGTTAGAAAGAGAAAGTACCCTTCGCCAAGTGACTCAAGTAACTACCGGAGAGCGTTTTTGGACGAAATTCGCGCCAAAATGCTCGCCGAAACATAGGAACAGTCATCCGCAAGATCATCACGTTCAGTTTGAGGTGCACAACTGGAAGACTCCCAAGCGAATCCGCACGTTGACGATTATTCTAAGCCAAGCTGCGGAGATTGAACAGGACTGAGATGTGTGGAAAAAACTAAAGTCAGCGGGCACTCGACCCACACCGGGATTTTCGGCTGCGGACTTAGCTAATGAGCAGCGGCGCGCGGATTGCCGGGGGCAGGCGCCGCAGGACGCTCGCTCTCGCTGTTGTGCAGGGCCGAAATGCGCCGGAAGTCGGCGGAACCGTCCTCGGTTTCGGGAAGGTAGTCGTAGTCTTTCAAGCAGACAGCTACGCCGATCTTGGTTTCGGCGGACCTGGTTTCGGCACCTCTGGTCTCGATCTCGCCCGAAGGCCTCCAGCCGTTGTCCGTAGGCTTGATTATGCGCAGAACGCGGCCCCGGCAACGCACGCGCATGCTTTCGCCGAGCGTGATCTCGGAAGGCATCTTCAACGTGAGTTCGACTTCCGCGCCTTCGCTGAGCGCCATGTCGGTGAACAGGAAGGCTCCGCGGGAACTTAGATCCTGAGTGAAGCCGAGTCCTTCGGAGGCGGTCGCAACATCACGCAGGGCGACAGGAAGGTTAAAAGCAAAGCGTTGTCCAATGCGGCGCTCAACACCGACCGGGGGAGCAGTCATGGCTGTGTCACTTCCTTAAGGGATCGCCAGGAAAAGTGCAACTGCAAGTGCCACTGTAACGCAGTCCAGCCAGTCTGGGAAGTCAAAAATTGCTGCGGATCCGAATCAGGAAAGTGACTGGGAAAAAAAAGCGCCTATGCAGTTGCGGCGCATCTTGAATGGCACCAGCCTTGCCCTTCCTGTGGAAAACTGCCTTGCTGGCATGCGTCGCTGACATGCAAGTTGCCACTAACATGCAAGTTATAGTAATCGAGAGAAGGGATGGCATCATCCAAAGAAAAGATCGTGGCTGAATCTAGAATTCCAATCCAGGAAAGCGCTGCATCGAGCGGCGCAGATGTGTCCTCCAGTTCTCTATCGCGCTGGCAGGCGGGGGTGCGGGCGCTGCGACACCGCAACTTCCAGTTGTTCTTCAGTGGACAACTGATTTCTCTTATCGGCACGTGGATGCAAAGTGTGGCGCAATCGTGGCTTGTCTACCGCCTGACTGGTTCGGCTTTGCTGTTGGGATCGGTGGGATTCGCCAGCCAGATTCCCGTGTTTTTGTTTGCGCCGCTGGGCGGACTGACCGCCGATCGCGTCAACCGCCGCCACGTTGTGATCTCCACGCAAGTGGCTGCGATGGTGCTGGCGTTCATTCTGGCGGTGCTCACGCTTACTCATGAGATTGACCATCGGGTGTGGCTCATCTTTGTGCTGGCCGCGCTGCTGGGCGTGGTGAATGCGTTCGACATTCCCGGACGGCAATCGTTTCTGGTGGAGATGGTCGGCAAGGAAGACTTGATGAACGCGATCGCGCTGAATTCTTCCATGTTCAACGGCGCGCGCGTGATTGGTCCGGCTGTCGCCGGGATTCTGGTGGCGAAAATTGGCGAAGGCTGGTGCTTCTTTGCCAACGCCGCGAGCTACATCGCGGTGATCATCGGATTGCTGCTGATGAAGGTGCACAGCCCGGCGCGCGCGGCGATGACGTCGCCGCTTGAACACATCATGGAGGGATTCCGCTTCGTCGACCGGACGGCCCCGATCCGCGCGCTGCTGTTGTTGTTGGGCATGGTGAGCCTGGTGGGTATGCCCTATGTCGTGCTGATGCCGATTTTTGCCGACCAGATTCTGCACGGCGGGGCGCGTGGGTTGGGTATTCTGATGGGTGCTACGGGCGTGGGAGCCTTGTTCGGCGCTCTGACTCTGGCATTCCGCGAGGGCGTGAAGGGCTTGGGGCGATGGGTGGCGTGGTGCTGCGCCGGATTCGGAGCCAGTCTCACCGTGTTCGCGCTCTCCCACACGTTCTGGGTTTCAGTGCTTCTGCTGCTGCCCGTGGGTTACACGATGATGCTGCAAATGGCCTGCTCGAACACCCTGATTCAAGTGATGGTGCCGGACGCGCTGCGCGGGCGGGTGATGGCCGTGTACTCGATGATGTTCATGGGCATGGCTCCGATTGGAGCCCTGCTGGGCGGCGCGCTCGCCGAGCATTTAGGCGCGCCCCGCACCGTGGCGATTGGCGGGTTGGCATGTCTGGTGGGCGCGGGCTGGTTCGGAATGCAACTCCCGAAGATTCGCGTGGAAGCGCGGCGTTTGATCGTGGCCCAAGCCGCAGCCGGCGGCGAACCGCCGGAGATGACAGCGCAGGCAGTGGAAGATTAACCCCGAATTGTTCCTGGCTGCTCCAGCCAGGGGCGGCGACTGGCGTTTAATCGGGAGTCCAGCCGAGGAAATCGTCATGTCCCTCGAAGACCGAGGCCAACTTGGTGAGGCGAAACAATTGTTGCAACCGCGGGCCGACATTGACGAGCTTTAGTGCGCAATGTTGCCTCTTGGCCGACAGATAAACACTGACCAGCGCACCGAGGCCGGAACTGTCCATGTAGTTCACGTCAGTCAAGTCCAACACGATCGGCTTTGCTTCCGGGATCAGGCCGCGGACTGCTGTCTGCAGCGTGGCCGAGGTCGTCGAGGTGATCCTACCGCTGCAGCGGACGACGGTTTCCTCCGGAGTTCTTACCGTTTCGAGATTCAATTCTGGAATAGGGATAGGTTGTGCGGCCATTGCGGGTCTCCTTAGCTGGAAATTCAAACCATACAATATTCGAACTAGGTCATGGTTATGACTGTCGAAGCCGACAGCTAAACCGGACCGAGCACAGCAAAACCGGCTCGGCTGAACGCAACTACGATACTACCGGCGGACGCAAAGTCAAGCCAAACGTGATGCAATAAGTAGCGCCGGGACGGCGGCGATACAGACGCCACGGCACAACCGCCACAATTGCAGTGATCTACCTCGCAAAGCGGACCGCGAATTTCAATCGGGCCAATTCAATCTGTGCGTGCTCGCCGGCCTGCATACTTCTTGAACATCGACGTTCGGTCGTGATATATCCGCCTTTATCTCACCATTTAGTTGGCAGGCCCATCGATCCACCATCGACAGGGTCAGCGCCGCAGGTAATTGTCCGATTGGAGGACAAGATGAATTCATTTCGAAGGATGATGGCGTTGAGTCTTCTCACAGCGGTTTTCACTGGACTGATTTTCGCGCAAGGCGGATCCACCGGTGCCATTGGTGGAGTGGTTCAAGACGCATCGGGAGCCGTCATTGCCAACGCGAAGGTAAGCGTCAAGAGCGAAGCTACGGGCGAAGTGCTGCGGCAGCTTACGAGCGACGCATCCGGCTTGTTCACGGCGACACTGTTGCCTGTAGGGGCCTATACGGTGGAAGTGAGCGCGGCGGGCTTTCCCGAAACCAAGTTTCCCGGCGTGGTGGTGCGCATCACGGAAACAACACGCATGACCGCTGTGGTCAAAGTGAACACGGTGAAGGAAGTTGTGGAAGTGCAATCTCAGGTGGAACAGGTGAACACCACGGACGCCACTACTGGCCAATCGCTGGGGGCGGAGACGATTACTGATCTTCCTCTGGCCACGCGAAACTTCCAGCAGTTGCTGGCGCTGTCGGCGGGCGCTTCCTCCGATCTGAACGGCGCGGCTCAGCTTGGCCGCGGCCAGGTTTACATGCACGTAAACGGCGGCCGCGAGGATAACAACAATTATCTGATCGATGGCATTACCGTGGCCGACTATGCCTTCGGCGAATTGACCTTCACACCGCTGCCCAGCCCGGACGCCATCCAGGAATTTAAGGTCAGCACCAGCCTCTATGACGCCACGCAGGGACGGAACGGGGGCGGTAACATTAACGCCACCCTCAAGAGCGGGACCAGCCATTTCCACGGCGATCTTTGGGAGTACTTCCGCAACACATCGCTCGATGCGAACGATTATTTTCTGGGCAAGGTCATTGTCAAGCAGAACATTTTCGGCGGCGACATTGGCGGGCCGATCGGCTCTGGAGCCAAGTTTGGATTTTTCTATTTCAACCTGCAGGGCACGCGCCAGCGCAGCGGCGATTCGCCTGGAACCTACATCAACATTCCGGCAAACCCGGGTATTCCTTACGTCCCGCTGGCAGACCGCCAGTCGAAGGCTGCAATGGAGGCCGACTGCGGAGTGCCCAGCATCGACCCGGTGGCCTTCAATCTTCTGAACGTAACGAGCAATCAGTTCGGTTTGCCCGGAGGAGGATATCTCTATCCGCTGCTGCCGAACGTGCCCGCGGGCACACCCTGTCTCACGCCGGAACCTTTTCTCATCACTGATCCGGGCAAATTCACTGACAACCAGTTCACGATCAATTGGGATCGCGAATTTCGGGGCGGGAAAGACCATTTGTCCGAACGCTTTTTCTGGTCCAATTCCGCCACATTTGAACCGTTCGGAGCCGATTCCTACGGCATCCAGACCGGAGGCCAGCCCGGCACCAACAACCTGAACTTCCCGCTTGATATCCCTCTACACAGCCGGTTTGGCAGCATTACCGAAACTCACATATTCAACAACAGCCTGATTAATGACTTTCGCTTTGGGGTCAACATCATCAGCGACAAGCTGAATAACGAGCCGCCGGTTACCAACGCGCAAATTGGCATCAACCTGCCCACTGCCACCGGGGTGAACGGACAAGCCGGCGATCCCAACATATATCGTTTCCAGTTCGACACTTTCGCCTTTGGAGCGTACCCGACGCAACTACAGTCGGCGCTTTCGAATAACTACACTTGGGTCGACACTGTGAGCTGGACCCACGGTCCGCACCAACTGCGCTTTGGGGGCGAGATTGACCGCGTGGCCATGCGCCGCAGCTTGCCCATTGCAGACAATGGATTGATCTTCTTCGTCTCAGGTGCGACCGGACCCTATTCGGACTTCCAAAGTTTCCTGCAGGGTTCCCCTCTCTTGGGGGAAGGTGGTGGCGGCCTCGGCAACCATGACTATCGCATTCCCAGCTTTGCCTGGTTCGCTCAAGACGACTACCGGGCCAGCAAGACCCTTACTCTCAACATCGGTTTCCGGAACGAGTTCATCGGTGCGCCCTACGACACGCTTTGCCACACTGGCAACACCAATCCCAGTCTGGCGATTACAACAGGACAACCTTATGTGTATCCCAAGTGCATCAGCAAGTTCGGTCTTTCCGGCATCACTGGAACGCTGAATTCGGCCGGCCTGAATAACGAATACGCTACCGTCTCGGAGCCTCGCATCGGTTTTGCCTACGATCTTGGCGGGCACCACACCACCTCGATTCGCGGCGGCTACGGCATTTACAGCGTGCGCGAGGATCTGGGAGCGGTGGACAATCTCGCCATCGTTCCTCCGACTTATCCGTTTCTCGTGGGATTTTTTCCCGGAGCAGGCAGTCTGGCCAACCTGTTTGCAGCGAGCGCCGCGTTTCCCAACGGCATCCCCGCGCTCGGCGCTACTCCCACTCAGACTTACGTGCCGACAGCCGCGATCCTGCAGGGTTCTCCTGCGACCTGCACGCTAGGGAACACCTTTCCCGGCGTTGGTACGGCCTGCGGCGGGGCTTTCAGCGGCAATGTGAATGGATTGATTCAACTCGCCGTGCCGCTGCACTGGGTTGTCGGAACTACCCAGCAGTGGAACTTCACGATCCAGCGCGAACTAGGGCGCGATTGGTTTGCCGAGCTTGGCTATGTCGGCACCAAGGGCAGCCGGCTGCGCTCGACCTACGATCCCGATCAGGGCAACGTGGCCTCGCAGCAGAATCCCATTGTCGTTCCCGGACAAGGCTGCGCCAATCTGCAGGCTGGGGGTTTGTCGTGCTCAGTTGTCGATACCACGGTGGAGAATGCTTCGCTCCGTGCGCCTTATATCGGCATCGCCCCCGGCGATTTCGAGGAGTTCGCCGCCAACTCCGACTCGCATTACAACGCACTGCAAGCGACGCTGGCTCACCGCTTCAGCAAAGGGCTGTATTTCCAGAGCGCCTACACCTACTCGAAGTCGATTGATGATGTCTCCACGGCTTCGGTGGCATTTCTTACGCGGGTCAACGATCAGAATGACGCGCGCGCTTCGCGCGGGCTTTCCGACTTCGACCGGCGGCAGCGCTTCGTAACCAGCGCGGTTTACCAGTTGCCCTTCTTCGCTAACTCCAACGGCGTCACCAAGTCGGCGCTCGGCGGCTGGGAAGCCAGCGGCGTGCTGGTCCTCCAATCTGGGGCGCCGTTCACAGTTTACGATCCGGCTGGAGGCACTGCCTACGCGTTGGCCAGCACACCATCGTCGACTGCGACCTTCGCCTCTAGCTTCAGCTGCGGCAATGCGCCGAGCAGCGGAAGCCCGGAATCGCGGCTGGCGAACTGGGTGAATCCAGCAGCTTATACGCCTGATCCTCTGGCCCCAACGCTTTCCAACGGCTCTCCCAGCGACGCGACGGTTTACGGCAACACGCCGCGCAACTGCATCATTGGGCCGCCGCAGAAGAATGTGGATTTCACGCTGGATAAGACATTCCGGCTGGGCGAACGGCAGAGTCTGCGATTCCGGACGGACTTCTTCAACTTGTTCAACCATCCGTCATTCGCGATTCCGGCCTTGGCGTCGGTGTCGTCTGCCGGAGGCTCGGCACCGATCAGTTCCACCATCGGCACGCCACGGCTGATTCAGTTTTCGTTGAAGTATGGGTTCTAGAGTGAGCGCAGATTTTAGCGATACGCTTCCGGCGGCAATCCGGTAACACGGATGCCGCCGTGGCCTTTGTGGCGGATATTTAATCCGATGAGCAGGGCGGTGATCTGCTCGAGGATGCGGGCGTTTTCCAGTTTGCCGCCGTCGATGGCGCGGACGCCGGGAATCTTCGCGGCAAGTGCGCGCGCGAGTTGAGTTGCATTGGGATCGTCGCTGCAGACGATGACGTCGCAGTCAAGAGACTCGTCACCGTTCAAGATTTGGGCAGACAGATTGTGGAACGCAGCGACTACACTCACTCCCTTAGACACAAGTTCGGCAGCTTGCTGCGCGGATGAGCCTTGCCAGACGCCGAGAGTGCGGGAGGCGCGTCCGCCGACTCCGGCAGCGAGTGCGACAGTGGCGTCGATCAGAATGCTGCCTGCTCGAATCGCGGGCTTGAGTTGCTTGAGCAGGCGCAGCCTGGCTCTCGAATGGGACGGTGAGCACGAGAAGATCCGCGGCGGCGCAGGCGGCGGAATTTTCCATTCCGGAGACGCGGGCCTGATTTCCTGCTTTCTGTTTAATTTTGTCTGCTGTCTCTTGCGCCCGCTGCGCGTCGCGCGAACCGATGATGATGGTTTCTCCGGCGCGGGCCCAACGCAGAGCAAGGCCGGCGCCTGCGGGCCCGGTTCCACCCAGAATGGCGATAGGACGCGAGGCGTCGCTCATGCAAATTCCGGCTCCAGCGTTTCTTCTGCGGTGAATTTTTCCAGCGGCAGCTTGAGCTTGATGCGCGTGTAGGTTGTGTTGCGCTCGGCGGGAACGCGGCCCATCTCCAGTATCAGCGACTGAAAGTCTTCCGGGCTGGTGTACTGGCCGGCGGTGGCTCCGGCTTCGCGCGAAATATTTTCTTCCATCAGCGTACCGCCGTAATCGTTGGCGCCGGCGTGCAGGCAGAGCTGCGAAAGACGGCGGTTCAACTTTACCCACGAGACCTGAATGTTGTTGATGGAGCCTGCGAGCAACAAGCGAGCCAGCGCGTGGATCTTGAGATGCTCGGCGAGAGTCGGCCCGCTGCGCGCCAAGCCTTGATGAAAGAGCAGCGTGTTCTGGTGTACGAAACCGAGCGGGACGAATTCGGTGAAGCCTCCGGTTTCGTCCTGGATATCGCGCAGCAATCGCATCTGGCGCACCCAGTGCTCGGGCGTTTCGGTGTGTCCATACATCATGGTCGAAGTGGAGCGGATGCCCGCGCGGTGGGCGGTGCGAATGACTTCGATCCACTGCGTCGTGGAAAGCTTGTTGGCCGAAAGAATATGCCGGATTTCGTCGTCGAGAATTTCGGCGGCGGTGCCGGGCAGCGTGCCTAAACCGTTGTCGCGCAGCATCGAAAGATAGTCGGCGAGCGGCATGCCGGTGAGTTCGACGCCGTAGACGATTTCCATGGGGGAGAACGCGTGGATGTGCATCGCTGGGCACGGCTCTCTTCACCGCGCGCAGAATGTCGCGATAATAAAACGGAGGCAGACCATGCGGCAGTCCGCCCTGAATGCAGACCTCCGTTGCGCCCAGTTGCCGGGCTTCGATGGCTTTTTGCCCGACCTGATCCGGCTCAAGGAAATACGTGTCGGATTCGCGCGGGCCGCGGCTGAAGGCGCAGAACTTGCATCCCACGAAACAGATGTTGGTGAAGTTGATGTTCCGATTCACGACGTAGGTGACGAGGTTGCCGGAAAGTTCGGCGCGCAGCAGGTTGGCGGCGGCGAGCAGGCCGAGCAGATCGTCGCCTTCGGCGCGGGCCAGGGCGTAAGCCTCTTCCTGCGAGACGGCGTTGCCGTTTTGAGCTTCGAGAATTTTCTCCAGAGCGGAACGCACGCCATCCGAAACTCGCGGCCCGATGTCGAACCAGTCGAGCGAAGGAAAGCTTTCCAGTTCCGAGGTTGAGAGTTCGCGGGGCACGAGGTCCTCCAAAGCTGTAGGTATTCCAAATTACTCCTAGAGCATGCCTTTTGGCGAGAGGTTAGCGGAACAAGTCGTTGGCGGCGGGGCGAAGCAGGTCGCGGGTGCGTCCTCGGGCAGGTTCGTACGGAAATCCGCGAATGATGCATGCCGGGGTGCGGTTAAGCTTGCCGCAGACCAGTCCGGCGGCGCAAGCCAGTTCGTCAGCAACGGCCTCAAGGCTGGCGTGCAACGTGTAGCCGTGGGGATCGCGGCGGCCACGATCGTCGCGCAGGGGCTTCATTCCTGCGATCCCAATGCAGAAATCGACCAACCCTTCGCGCCAGGGACGCCCGAACGTGTCGGTGATGAGAACCGGAATGGTGAGTGCAGTGCGCTTCTTGAGTTCGCGATGAAGTTTGCGGGCGGAACGGTCGGGATCGGCTGGGAGAAGCAGGGCGTGGCGGCCGCCATCGACGTTGGAGACGTCCACGCCGCTGTTGGCACAGATGAAACCGTGGCGCGTCTCGGTGATAAGCACGCCGTTCTTGCGCCGAATGATGGCCCGGCTCTCGCGCAGGGCAAGCTCAATGACGCGAGCGTCGAGTTTGTATTTCTTCGACCAGGCGATCGAATGGGCGGAGGGTTTGATCGTCGCCAGATCGATGATGCGGCCCTCCGCTTTGGAAACGATTTTGTGTTTGACGACGAGAATGTCACCCGCTTCGAACGCGAGTTTATGCTGCCGGAGCGCTTGCAAGAGCTTGTCCGCGAGCGAGTCGCCAGTTTTGATTTCATCCGCGAGAGGAATCGGGACGACACTGAGCTGGGTGTGAAACTGGTTCAAACCATGCTTGCGGCGCTGTTTCGCCGTTGTTTTTCTGGTGGCCCGGCGAGGTCTGCTCACACGCCCTCTGTTCCTGTAGCCAGAAAGCGGCCATCGAGTGCCCACTCGCGAAGAAGGCGCTGGGTGCGGGTTTCGCCGGGATACGCGAGAAGCCGTTGCAAGTCCTCGGGATTATCCACGTCGAGAGCGATGCCGGGCAATTGCAGCACAATGCACGGTTTCCCCGTTGCCTGGGCGGCTGCGATGTGCGGTTTGAAGCTGTCGTTGCCGAAGCGCAGGGGAAACAGATTCGCGGGACGGCGGAAGGCGGCGTTGGTGCCGCGTCCGTCGGCGGCGGGGGCTAGCACCGAGCCTTCCGCGGGGGCGTATGCCAGGATCTGATCGAGTTCGCCGGCCTGAATCAGCGGAATGTCAGCGGGCACAACCAGCGTACTGTCGCTGCCGCGCACCACACTGAAGCGCGTGGCCATTTCGATCGCGCCAGTTTCGCCGGGGTTCGCGGGGTCGGGGATTACTTCGAAGTCGTATTGCCGCGCCAGTTCGAGGGCAAACGGATCGCTGGTCACCAGTGCGCGGGGAGGACAGCGCGGCCAGGCGGCAATTGCGGCTACAACATCGTGCAGCATGGCCTGCGCCAACTCCGTGCGCGCGGGTTGATCGAGTATGGCGGCCAGCCGCTGCTTGGCCGCCGATGAATTCTTGACGGGGATGAGAATCACGGCTGGTCGACGGCGGTTCGGGCCGCTGGCTTGTCAGAAACGGATTCGACCGCGGACCGCTCCCCGGAAAGCAGTCCGCTGATCGTATACGAAAGAACGGTTTGAGCGAGCGCAGCCCGGTCTTCGACGGATCGCATGATGGTTTGCGCACACTGCACCCGCAAACCTTTTCCGCGAAGCGCTTCCGCCGCGCCGGCATCGCGCTTGTCGCAAACGAGGAGATCGAGAAAATCTTCGTAAGCCTTGGCCACGCCCGCGATCGAGCAAGGCAGTCCCTGCGCGGTCATCAGAATACCCGCAGGCCCGGCCACAGGAGCGTTTCCAACGATCGGACTCACTGCGGCAACCTTGCCGCGCGCGCTGCACAGAGCCTCGCGGACCCCGGGTACGGAGAGAATCGGGCCGATACTGGTGATGGGATTGCTGGGCGCGATCACGACCGCATCGGCGGACAAAATGGCTTCAATCACTCCCGGCGCCGGTTCAGCGTCGGAGGCTCCGGCGAAGCGCACTGAATTCACGGGATCCTGATACCAGCGCTGCACAAAGTATTCTTCGAAACTCAACTCGCCGGAAGGCGTATCCACGCGCGTCTCGACCCGCGAATCGCTCATGGGAAGTATGCGTGCCTTCACGCCGAGCTTGTCGCAGATCGTCGAGGTAGCCTCGGAAAGCGTCTTGCCCTCCGCCAGCAGGCGCGAGCGCAGCAAGTGCACGGCCAGGTCACGGTCGCCAGTGTGAAACCACGTGGGCTCGCCGAGTTGTCCCATGGCTTGCAGGCAGAGAAAAGTATCGCCTTTTACGCCCCAGCCGCGCTCGCGGCTGAGCAGGCCGGAAAGAACGTAGGTGATCGAATCGATGTCCGGGGAGACGTAAAGTCCCCACCACAGCAAGTCGTCGCCGGTGTTGACGATGAGAGTGATTTCTTCCGGCGGAAGCACTTGCCGCAACCCATCCACGAACTTGGCACCGCCTGTGCCGCCGGTGAGCACACAGATCATGCCGCCCTCTGTTCTTTGTTCTTGGCGAGACCTTCGCGGTCCTGGGCGGCTTGGACTTTTTCTGAAAGCAATCCAGACTTCGACATCGCCGGCCTCGACGTTACCATCGGCAAGAACTCAGGATAGACCGGCAGGCGTTGGCGCAACTGGAAGCCTTTGCCCGCGGTGCGCAGGCGCAGTTGCTCCAGATGCGGCCAGGGCTTTTCGGGATTGATATAGTCAGGGGTCAACGGCGAAATTCCTCCCCAGTCGTTGATGCCAGCGTCCACCAATTCTTCATAATACGGCGCATTGAGGTTGGGAGGCGCCTGAATATTGACGTTCGGCATTAACAAGCGAGCTACCGCCACGGCGCGGAGCATCTCGCCCTGGCTGGGTTCGGGCGCGCGCGCCATGGGGATGGTGGGCTTGGCGCGGAAATTCTGGACAATCACTTCCTGGATGTGGCCGTAGCGGTCGTGCAAGTCGCGAATGGCAAGCAGCGTATCGACGCGGTCTTGCGGAGTTTCGCCGATGCCGATCAGCAGGCCGGTGGTGAATGGGACTTGCTGTTTTCCAGCTTCTTCGATGGTGCGCAAGCGCTTGGCCGGGACTTTGTCAGGAGCGTTGTCGTGGGCTGCGCCGGGGGCAAGCAGGGCGCGGCTCGTAGTCTCAAGCATGAGGCCCATGCTGGGCGAAACGGCGGCCAGCCGGGCAATCCATTCGGCGCTGAGCAGGCCGGGATTGGGGTGCGGCAGCAAGCTGGTCTCGCGCAGCACTAGTTGGCACATGGCTTCCAGATAATGCAGCGTGGATTTATAGCCGAGATGGCGCAGTGTGTCGCGCATCTCGGGGAAGAGCAATTCCGGCTTGTCGCCTAAGCTAAAGAGCGCTTCGGTGCATCCCAGTTTTTCGCCGGCGCGGGCGACTGTGAGGACTTCTTCGGGCGTCATGGTGTGAGCGCCGGGCTCTCCGGGATCGCGGCGGAAGATGCAGTAGCCGCAGTAATCGCGGCAGAGATTAGTCAGAGGCAAGAAGACCTTTCGCGAGTAGGTGATGACGCCGGGCTTGAAGCTATCTCTTGCGGCGCGGGCGGCGGCGAGCAGGGCAGGGAGATCCTGGTCAGGGCAGTGGATCAGGCGCAGTGCGAAGTCGCGTGAGATGGGTGAGCCAGGCCGAAGCTCGGGATGAAGCTCGGCCAGTTCTGGCGTACAGGATGAACTGCGGTCTAGGGCGGCCGTTCTGATGGCAGTTGGCGTCACAATGCTCGGTTCCGATGCATCGAATCATACATCAGTACTTAGTTGCCAGTAGTCAGTGGTCAGTAAATCTAATCTTACCCGTGCCACTAATCACCAGCCACTACCGCTGACCACAGCCGTGGTAATGTAGGCAGTCGCGGCAGAAAAAACTCCGAATTCGCTATGAGCCTGAGTCCAGCCGAATATCGAAAGGCGATGGGAAGCTTCGCCACGGGAGTGACCATCATCACTCTCGATCTGGAGGGCGAAGTCCAGGGTATGACCGCCAACGCGTTCGCTTCCGTGTCTCTCGATCCGCCGCTGCTGCTGGTGTGCGTGGAACAGAGCGCGCGCACCCATGCGCATCTGCACGCCAAGAAGCGCTTCGGGATCAATATTCTGGCGGCGCACCAGCGGGAGATTTCCGAATACTATGCGCGGCCGGTACACAGCCACGAGCATGCCGAAGAGGAAGCCGGGGCGCGTTTTGAGCGCACCGCGCAGGGAACTCCGATCTTGCATGGGGCGCTCGCCTACCTGGAATGCAGGCTGCAGTCGGCCGAAAAGGCAGGCGACCACACCATCTTTATTGCGGAAGTGGAGGATGTAGTGGTGCGTCAGGGCGAACCGCTGTTGTTCTTCCGCGGCAGGTACTGGGAAATTGGCGGGGAAGTAGATTAAGAAGTCGATGAAAATTAGAAAGGCCCGGCGTCTCATGAGGAGAACACCGGGCCGGAGGGACTCGCAGACGTTTCGACCATACTTGCGCGACGCACCTGTGGGAGACAAGGTTAGATGTCACAATTACTGTGTGACGGATGTCACAAGGCAGTGGTCAGTGGCTAGTGGTCAGTGGTTAGTAAAACCTGGGGGGCGGCCACTTTTCTGGTCGCCGAACATCTAAAGAATAGTGGTCAGTGGCTAGCGGTCAGTGGTCGGCAAAATCTGGGGTCGCGCTGGAGCCCAGGTTTTACTGACCACTAGCCACTGACCCCTGACCACTGATTTGGGGGCACACGTTATATGGCAGAGAAAATGGCAAAGAGCGAGTCGGAGTGGAAGCAGCAGCTAACGCCGGAGCAATATCACGTTACGCGCCAGTCGGGAACCGAACCGGCCTTTACCGGCAAATACTGGAAGACCAAGGACGCCGGGATCTATCACTGCGTTTGCTGTGGAGAGCCGCTGTTCGATTCTTCTACGAAGTTCGATTCCGGAACGGGCTGGCCGAGCTTCTTCAAACCCGCGGACGAGGGAAAGGTCGAGGAGCACAAAGATTCCACCTACGGAATGGTTCGCACCGAGGCGCGCTGCGCGAAATGCGGTGCCCACTTAGGGCATGTGTTTGAGGACGGTCCTGCGCCGACCGGGCTGCGGTATTGCATGAACTCCGCCGCGCTGGACTTGAAGCCGCAAGAAAAAGAGAAGAAGTAAAAAACTCAGCCACGGATTACGCGGATGGGCACGGATAGATCAATTCTGCCTTATCCTTATCCAGGCTATCCGTGGAAATCCGTGTGAATCCGTGGCTGCCTTGGGTAGATGTTATGCGCCCGCAATTGCAGCCAATGACTTCTGTGGTTCGGTTGCGGCCGGCTTCGGAGCCTCAGCCGTTTTCTGCTGAGACTGCGCCTGGTGCTTTTGCTCGCCGCTGCGAACCTGGATGCCGCCCTTGAGTACCGCGCCGTCTTCCACGCTGATGCGAATGGTGGAAACGTCTCCCGTGACCGAACCTTCGCTGCGGATATCCACCCGGTCGCTGCAATCGATATTGCCGTTCACCTTGCCCATGACGACAACTTCGCGCGCCGTAATGTTGGCCTGAGCGCTGCCGTTGCGGCCAATCGTGACGCGGTGGTCGGGCAGGCTGATCTTGCCCTCGACGCGGCCATCGATGTAAAGCGCTTCCGCACCGCTGAGTTCGCCCTTGATGACGAGCGTGCGGCCGATGGTCGCCTGCTCGATGGGCGCGGTTGTGGTTTTCACCGGATTGTAAGAGTTAGGGTTGGAGGCTGGCGAACTGGACTTCACCTCGTACGACTTGTCAGAGGACTGGAGCATGCGACCTTCCTTATTTCCCCGCCCGGCCTTTGCGCCGCCCTGCGGTGAGTCTGGGATCTTGGGCCTCTGGTTGTGCGTGTCCCTTCGGCCAATCTGAATATCGCACAGAGGTAAGTAATTCTCCGAGATTACGAAAGAGAGTGTACGGTTGCGCAGGTAACTTGACTGTTGGACGACTCTCGTCAATCGACTTCCGTTAGTCGGCTTCCTGTAGCGACTGGCTGAGACTTTCCCATTCCTTGATAAAGGCGGCGTGCGCGGTTCTCTGACGGTCGAGTTCCTGGGACTGGCGCTGGCTCTCGTCGGCGCTGACGAAGTCTTGTAGCGCCGTCTCATATTGCGCGATCAGAGTTTCGGCGCGACTGATTTCCGCTTCCAGTTCGTGGATGCGATCCTCCATCTTCTTGCGCTTGATGGGATTCAGACGCTTCGCCTTCGCGGCGGGAGCAGCGTCGCCCGCGGCCTGATTGCCGTTGGATGGCGCCACAGCCGCGGGTTCGACTATCTTCAATTGCTGCCGGATCGACTCATTCTGCTTGGCGCTCCCGCCCTGTTTGCGCCAGAGATAGTCCTCATAGTTGCCGGGATAGACTTCGACCTTTCCGTCTCCAATCTCGAAAACCCGCGTAGCCAGCTTGTCGATGAAGTAACGATCGTGCGACACGAAGACGACGGTGCCGGTGTATTCCATGAGCGCCTCAAGTAAAACGTCCTTGGCGCGCAAGTCCAGGTGATTGGTGGGCTCGTCGAGCAAAAGAAAATTCGCGGGATGTAGCAGCAGGCGAAGCAAAGCGTAGCGACCGCGCTCACCACCCGAGAGCACGCCGATCTTCTTGAAAACGTCATCCTCGGAAAACAGAAAACATCCCAGCAGGCTGCGGAGTTCCGTCTGTGTGGATCCCGGAGAAGCGTTGTCCAGATCGTCGATCATGCGCGCATCGGCATCCAGCTCTTTGTATTGATCCTGCGCGAAGTAATCGGCCTGAACGTTGTGTCCCAGGCGGAACTCGCCGCGCGTCGTCGGTTCCGTGCCCGCCAGCAGCTTGATCAGTGTGGACTTGCCCGCTCCATTGATGCCGACGAGCGCAATGCGGTCGCCGCGCTCAATCAAAAAGCTGACGTCGCGGAAAACTTCTTTCTGGCCCCCGTCGGCTTTGGCGTAACTCTTGGCGACGCCTTCGAACTCGGCCACGATGCGTCCGCTCGGCTTGGGCTGTGGGAAGCAGAAGTGAATCGTCTTTTCTTCTGGAGGAACTTCGATCCGCTCAATCTTCTCCAGCTCCTTGATTCTGCTCTGCACCTGCTTGGCTTTCGTGGCCTGGTAGCGGAAGCGATTGATGAATACTTCCAGTTGCTCGATGCGGTCGCGCTGGTTTTTGTAAGCGGCCTGCAACTGCTCGTTGCGCTGCGTCTTTTGCGACAGGAACTTGTCGTAGTTGCCGGTGTAAAACCAGAAGCGCTTGTTCCAGATTTCGGCGATCTTGTTTACCACTACATCGAGAAAATAACGATCGTGCGAAATGAGCACCAGCGCGTGCGGATAATCGTGCAGATATTCTTCCAGCCAGTTGCGCGCTTCCAGGTCGAGGTGGTTCGTCGGCTCGTCGAGCAGCAGCAGGTTAGGCTTTTGCAGCAGCAGTTTGGCCAGCGCGAGCCGCATCTGCCAGCCGCCGGAAAATTCGTCCGTCTGCCGCTCCCAGTCTTCTTTGCGAAAACCAAGCCCCTGCAAAACGCGTCCCACTTCGGCTTCAATCGAATAGCCGTCACGCGTGCGGAACTCATGCTCCAGGCTGTGGTAGCGGTCGGCCACGTTCGCATATTCCGCGCTCTCATGGTCGAGTTCAGAGATTTGGTGGGTGAGCGTTTCCAGTTCCCGCTCCATGGCGTGCAACTCACTGAACACCGACATGCATTCGGCAAATACGCTGCGGCCTGAAAGCGAGAGGCCATCTTGCGGCAGATATCCAGCCGTGGTGCCCTTGGCGACGATCAGCGAGCCGTAGTCGAACGTGTCGAGCCCGGCGAGAACCTTCATCAGCGTGGATTTGCCAGTGCCGTTCGCGCCGACCAGCCCCACGCGGTCGTGAGGCGTGATCAGCCAGTCGGTATTTTCAAAAAGAAGTTTGTGGCCGAAACGTTTTCCGGCGCCAGAGAGCTGAATCATGGGCAGGATTCATCGTCTCATAAAAAGCCAGTCCGAGTACCGAGAGACGATACCGAGAGATGAGTCAGGAGTGCGCGGCGGCACGGCCATTGCGGCCTTCGTGGGAGCGGCCCCACAACTCGCTGTGGAACTGGATGCGCTCGAGGGCGCGATCAATCACAGCATCGAGTTCATGGGCGTACTTCACTTCGCGGCCTTTAGCCAACCGCTCCCGCGCTTCCTCCGGGCTAAACCATGTGGGCCGGCGCATCGGCTCATCGGGCCGACGCATTTCGTGGACTTCCATCAAAAAGGCTTTGACCACAAATTCCTGCACGCCGCCGGGCTGCCAGAACACGCCCTTGGAGTGAATGTAAAGATGAAAGTGGCGCGGCTCGATGGTGCCCAGCGCTCCGCCTTCTTCCGCGGCTTCGCGCTCGGCGGCCTGGCCGTGCGAGAGGCGGGCTTCCGGCGATCCCTTGGGAAAGGTCCACTTATTTCCGCCGTTGGTGTTCACCAGCAGAAACTCGACCGCGGTGCCACGCCTGCGGTAACAGATCGCCGCGACCTGCAGCGGCAGCGACTTCGCAATGCGCGGCGAACCCATGGGTGCCTCCTGAGCTAATAATACGGATGAAATGTTTCACAAATGTTAAATTGCCCCGAAAAATGTGCAGGAGATGGTTACGAAAGGGTAATGAGTGCCGAAACGGCAACGAGCTAGGTATCCTGTGATGTAAAAGGACTCCAGGAGTCCAGCCATTGAAAGCCGCCATCCTCAAAACCGCAAAGCAGCCTCTTCGTATCGAAGAGACTCCAAAGCCTCAACCCGCCGCTGGCCAGCTTCTGCTCCGCGTGCGCGCGTGCGGCGTTTGCCGCACCGATCTGCACATCGCGGAGGGCGAATTGCCGCCGCGCAAGGATGCGCTCATTCCCGGCCACCAGATCGTGGGCGACATCGTGGAGAACGCGACGCCTGAGTTGCCGCTCGGCACGCGCGTCGGCGTTTCCTGGATCGGCGGCATCGACGGAGCTTGCCCCTACTGCCGCCGCGGCCTCGAAAATCTTTGCGATGCGCCGGTCTTTACCGGATACACCGTCAATGGTGGCTACGCGGAGTATGCCGTAGCGCGCAACGACTTCGTATTTAAGCTTCCTCCGGAACTCGACGACCTGCACGCCGCGCCGCTGCTTTGCGCCGGTATTATTGGCTTTCGCAGCCTGCGCGTCGCAGGCGTTGAGCCGGGCGACCGGGTTGGACTATTCGGCTTTGGCGCGTCGGCGCATCTTGCAATTGCGGTCTTGCGCTCGTGGAACTGCGATGTGTATGTCTCGACGCGTGGCGCTTCCCATCGCCAGTTGGCGGTCTCTTTGGGAGCCTCATGGGTGGGGACTGAAACGGACAAGCCGCCCGTCGAACTCGACCGTGCTGTGACTTTCGCGCCCAGCGGAGACGTGGTGATCGCCGCGCTCTCCAGCTTGCGAAAGGGGGGCGTCGTTGCCATCAACGCCATCCATCTCGACCGCATTCCTGAGTTCGATTACGACCGGCTGCTGTGGGGCGAGCGCCAAATTCGCAGCGTCGCCAATATGACGCGATCCGACGCGCGAGACTTTCTCAAGATCGCCGCCGAAATCCGGCTGCAACCAAAGGTAACTTTATTCTCTCTGGATCAGGCCAATGAAGCGCTCGCCGCCGTAAAGAATGACGCCATCGACGGAGCGGCCGTGATTATTCCCTAGAAACGGATGCTCAGAGCGATCGCCGCCTGACTCTCGGCAAGTGCGCTACTCCGCAATCGGATATCCGAGTACGATAAATGCAACTCCTGACACAGAACCAAAGCCCTGAGCTGGAAGGAAAGCGCGATGCATCCTGATTGGGCAACTTACCTCCGGGTCTTATTGGCGCTACATATCTTATGCGGCGCCGTGGCTTTTGTGTGCGCTCCGGTGGCTCTGTCGACAGCCAAGGGTGGCAAAACGCATCGGCGATGGGGCAGGATCTATTTCTGGGCCATGGCGGGAGTCGCGGTGACGGCGCTCATTCTGTCATTCGCGCTGCCGATTTTCTTTCTCGCGATGGTTGCCGTGTTCAGCTTCTACTCCGCGTTCGCGGGCTATCGCATCCTTTCTCTGAAAGACATGTACAACGGAGCGCGGCCCAAGGCAGTGGACTGGCTCGCCGCCGTGGTCACGATCCTATCGAGCTTCCTGCTGTTCCTCATGGGTTTTCTCAAGCCGGAGTTGATGGGCGTGGGCGTGATTCAGGTTGCGGGACACTCGGTCAGCATCGTTTCTGTCGTGTTCGGAATCATCGGGATGAGTATGGGTCAAGGGTCGATTGCAGGGTTTCTCAAGCGGCCCACGGAAAAGATGTTCTGGTGGTTTGCCCACATGCAGGGGATGATGGGCAGCTACATCGCGGCTCTAACGGCTTTCTCCGCGGTGAATCTTACGCGCTGGTTTGGCGCCGCATGGTGGGTGTGGCTCTGGCCGACCATGCTCGGTGCGCCCGCGATCGCGATTTGGACGGCGTACTACAAAAGGAAGTTTTCGCCGAGACCAGAAGCCGCGATCTGAAGTCGGGATCTGAAGATTCGGCGCGGAAGAGCCCTCACGCGGGCTGGGATCGATTGAGTTTGGTCGGGGCGCGCGGATTTGAACCGCGGACCCCCTGCGCCCAAGGCAGGTGCGCTACCAGGCTGCGCTACGCCCCGACATTATTAACGGCAACGACTCTATTGAATCAACCGCTCTTTCGATTATAAACGACGGATGCGCGCTATAATTCTTTACTGGATATGCCGAGCCCGCGGTATGCGTTGGTTGCGTACGTAAGAAGTCCAGTGGGAGAGTTCGTCGAGAACCTCCGGCGTGAGCTGCATCCCGCTTTGCCCCATCTCGCAGCCCATATCACGTTTCTGCCGCCGCGGCCTCTGCAGGGAACGGAAAACGCCGCGCTGCATGTGCTGGAGACGGTCTGCGGCCAGGTCGAGCCCTTTGTAGTGACCCTGGGCGACGTGGAAACCTTTGTTCCGACTACTCCCACGGTTTACATCCGCGTGGCGCATGCCGCATCGCGCCTCTTGGAATTGCATGAGCAGCTCAATGCGCAGGCGCTCGCCTTCGCCGAAGAGTGGCCTTATATTCCGCACCTCACGATCGTGAAAATGGAGACCGAAGAAGCGGCAAACCAGGCGCTGGGGATGGCCCGCGAACGCTGGCGGCAGTATTCCGGCAGCCGCCGCATCCTGCTCGACCGGCTCACGTTTGTGCGCGAAGACGCGAAAAATTGCTGGATTGATCTCGCCCCGGTCCTGCTTGGCGGGAGTCTGGTCTCACGGTAAGTGCCCACCACCTGACCACGACTCATTGACTTGACGCGATCCGGCTCCTAAGATGATGCGCCAAGGACAGACCCTTCCCGCGTGATCGGCCAAACCATCTCGCATTACCGCATCGTGGAGAAACTCGGCGGCGGGGGCATGGGCGTTGTCTACAAGGCCGAAGACATAACGCTGCATCGCTTTGTCGCCTTGAAATTTCTCCCCGACGAATTGGTCAAAGATCCCCAGGCGTTGGCCCGTTTCCAGCGCGAGGCGCAGGCAGCTTCGGCGCTCAACCATCCAAACATCTGCACGATCTACGAGATCGGCCAGGAAAGCGGCCAGCCCTTCATCGTTATGGAGTTTCTCGATGGTTTGACGCTGAAGCATCGTATCGGCGGGAAACCGATCGAGATCGAAGTCTTGCTCGGCCTGGCCGTCGAGATTGCCGATGCGCTCGATGCGGCCCATGCCGAGGGGATTGTTCATCGCGACATCAAGCCCGCCAACATTTTCGTCACCAAGCGCGGGCACGCCAAGATTCTCGATTTTGGATTGGCCAAGGTCGCGCCTTCAACCAGTTCCAGCCAGATGGGATCGGCGAATACGGTGTCGGGTACGGTCGATGAGCAGAATCTCACCAGTCCGGGAGCCGCTCTGGGCACGGTCGCTTACATGTCGCCCGAGCAGGCGAAGGGCAGCGAACTCGATGGCCGCACCGACCTGTTCTCGTTCGGCGCGGTGCTATATGAGATGGCGACCGGCGTATTGCCGTTCAACGGCGATACGTCCGCCGTGATTTTCGATGCCATCCTGAACCGGCCTCCGCTTTCGCCGTTGCGCCTCAACCCTCAATTGCCTTCGCGCCTCGACGAGATCCTCGGCAAAGCTCTGGAAAAAGATCGCGGACTCCGCTACCAGCACGCCTCCGAGATGCGGAGCGACCTGAAGCGGCTACAGCGGGACAGCGCTTCGGGACAAAGCGCCGCGGCCGGGCCGGTTGAACCCGCGGTGCAGTCGCAGAGCGGACCGGTTCCCAAGGCGGACTCAGCGGGAAGCATTCGCACCCCATCTGCGGCGCTCCAGTCCAGTGGGTCCGCGGTTGCGGTTGTGGCACGGCAGCATAAGTGGGGAACATCGTTTGCAGTTGTCGCTGGGGTGTTGCTGCTCGCTGCGGCAGGCTACGGGATTTATTCGTGGTTCACCCGCTCCCAGCGCGCGCCCTTCCGCGAGTTCACCATCGCACAGATCACCAACACCGGGAGAGCCGCGCAGGCTGCGATCTCGCCCGACGGCAAGTACATCCTGAATGTGCAGAGTGATGCTGGGCGGCAGAGCCTCTGGTTGCGCAACGTGCCCACCGGCAGCGATACGCAGATTGTCCCCCCAGCGACCGAGAGATATCGCAATCTGGCATTCTCTCCCGATGGAAACTATGTGTACTTCGAGAAAGCCGCGAATGCGCAGGGGACAGAATACGATCTTTACCGCGCGCCGGTGCTGGGGGGTGCTTCCAAGGCCATCGTTCACGATATTGACAGCGACATCACGTTTTCACCCGACGGGCAACGCGTCGCCTACATCCGTTCGAACGACCCGGAGATAGGGAAATACCGCTTGCTCGCGGCCAGCCTCGACGGAAGCAATGAAACTATTCTGCTGATCGCTCAGCCCACGCGCGGTGCCGACCCCAGACACCTGAGTTGGTCTTCCGACGGAAAGCAAATCGCTTACGCGTATGCCTCGTCGGGTAATGCGTTAAGCTACGTTGAGAGCTTCAACACAGATTCAAAGAAAGTTGTTACCCTCGCTGCCCTCAAGAAGGAAGGCGTCTCCCAGCTGAAATGGCTGCCAGGCGATCGCTCTCTCCTGGTGATCTTTAGCGGTAAAGGCCCCGAGTGGCGGAGCCAGGTCGGAGTCCTTTCAACTACGGGAACGCTGCAGCGGATCACCCGCGACACCAATCGCTACGACACTCTTACTCTTTCCGCCGACGGCAAGACCGCCTCCACCGTTCAACTCAAGACCACGCATATGCTCGCGGTTTTCCAGGCGCAAGATCTGGCTCGAACCGACGCTGCCCCGAAGGTATTGCCGCAAACCGCAGATCTTGAGTTGGTGCAATGGACGCCGGACGGAAAGCTGCTGTTTTCTGACGGAGAGAGAATCTCCCGGATGGATACCGACGGGCAGAACGCCACAGTCCTGGTGAGTGACCCGGGGGCGAGGATCCTAGGTTTTTCCCCTTGCGGCGAGCATTACCTATTGATTACGTGGGCTTACCATGAAGGCAACACCGTCGTCATTTGGCGAACGAATGCGGACGGCTCCGCTGCCCGGCAACTCACTTCGCAATACCTGGAAACCGATCCTGTCTGTTCGCCCGACCAGAAGTGGGTATATTACCTGGACCGGCCGCCAAGGAAGGTTATGCGCGTGCCGATCGATGGAGGAAAATCCGAACCGGTTCACGGGGCCGACATTCCAAATAGCTTCGGCCTAGCGAGCCTTAACTATGTTTCCGGCGACGGGAAATATCTTTCTTTTGTTGCCGATGTGAATGATCCTGCTACCAATAATGCCAGGGCTGACCTGGAAAGTGTCAGTTTGGAGAGCAGTGGGACAGCTCCCGTCCGCGCCCAGGTGCTTGACCCGCGCTTCGGCCCAGCCCGACTTCTCAACCCCCGCGTGCAACTGCAACCCGGAGGCAACTCCATGGTGTACGTGATTCATGAAAACGGCGTCGACAATCTTTGGGCGCAACCGCTGGATGGCTCCCCAGGCCGTCAACTCACTCACTTCACTGACGAACTTATAACCGATTTTCATTGGTCGCCGGATGGAAAAACTCTGGCCGTCGTTCGCGAACACGATGTCGCCGACGTTGTCTTGCTGCGCGAAGAAAATCAGTAGGAAAGGACTCGCTTATGCTGGAGATTCAGACCAAGCACCTGCCGCCTGACATTGTGATCCTGGAAATCACGGGCAGAATCACGATCGGCCGGGAGTGCAAGCAACTGGAATGGGCCACCGACAGCCTGGTTCGCGAGAAGCAGCAAAAGAAGATCATCTTTGATTTGAGCGGCGTGACCCATATCGACAGCACTGGGATCGGGATCATCGTCATGTCGGCCGGGCAGGTGAAGCACGCTGGTGGAGAGCTGCGACTGGCTGGCGCCAACAAGCACATTGAACAGGTATTGAAGCTCACCAGCATAGATAAAATTGTTACCTGGATCCCTACGGTGTCAGAGGCGATCGTAGGTTTCTAGCAGGGCACTCGGCGGCATCGCCGTGGCTGTCACCTCTTACGGCCTGTCATCCTTCGCTTCACTCGGGATGACAAGCGGTATACATTTGACCTGCCGGATGTCGGTCCATGCAAATACGGTAACCGCCGCCTGATTACCTGCCGATTACGTTACTCCCCGCCCATAGTGCATGGCCCCTGGTACATTTCCCTCCCGTGCGTTGCGAAGGGGTTGGCCGCCCTGTAAACAAAATAGTAGGGAATAGTTTGGAATGCCGCGCCGGAAGCCACTTTGGGCGCGGATTTGAGCGACTGCCGGAGGGGCAAAGCATGCAGATCGGAGTCTACGGTTCGGGTTATCTGGGAACAGTGATTTCAGCATGTCTGGCAGATTTTGGGACTCCGGTTTCCTGCTGTCATCCCGACCGGACGCGCATGGTCGAGATGGCCCAGGGCAATATTCCTTTCCACGAAAAGAATCTCAAAGAGATCATCCGGCGCAATGTGCGGGCCGGGCGCCTGGCGTATTCCACCGACATCGAATCGTTTGCGCGCAAGACACAAGTCATTTTTCTGGCGGAGGATAACGCGGACAACTTGGCCGACGTGGTGATGCGGATCGCGCGGCTGGCGACCAAACCTCCGATTCTGACCATCGTCACTCCGGTCTCAGTGGGCACGGCTGGGAAGCTCGAGAAATCGTTGAAGGACGCGGGCGTGCATGGGACGATTGTTTCCCAGCCTATGTTCTTCACCGATGGTTGCGCGGTGGAAGACTTCAACTGGCCCGACCGGCTGATTCTGGGCTCGACCTCGAACGAAGCGGTGCAGGTTCTCAAACAGATTTTCCATCCCCTGGTAATGCGCGGCGTGCCGGTGATTGTCACCAACCAGTCGACGGCGGAACTGGTGCGCGAATCGGCGACGGCGTTTGTGGCAACGAAGATTTCCTTTATCAACGAAGTTGCGGCGCTCTGCGAGCGCGTCGGCGCGGACGCCGTCAGCCTGGCTCTGGCTCTTGGTCTCGATAAGAAGATCGCTCCGCGCTGCCTGCAGCCGGGAGCGGGCATGGGGGGAGTGTTTGCCGAGTCCGATATGGATTCGCTGGCGCAGTTGGCTTTGGCCAACGGGGTTCCGCTGAAAGTGCTGAGCGCGGCGCGCGACGTCAACCAGACGCTGGCCGATCGCCTGGTCGATAAGATTGCCCAGGCCCTGAATTCGGTGGAGAACAAAGACGTTGGAATTTTGGGTCTGGCTTTCAAGCCGAATACGAATTCCGTGGCGGGTTCGTCCGCGATACGGCTGGCTGAATCGCTGGTCGCCAAAGGCGCGCGGGTACGGGCTTATGATCCAGTCGCTCTAGACGAGGCGAAGTTGCGTCTGAATGGCTCGGTACGCTATTGCGAATCAGCTTATGCCGCAGCGGAAGGCATGGACGCCCTGGTCGTGGGCACGGGCTGGCCTGAGTTTCGCGTACTTGATTTTGATCGGATCAAGCATTTACTCAAGAAGCCGATCATCGTTGATACGAAAAATCTGCTGGACTCCGCGCGGTTGCGCGCCATGGGATTTGAATATGTGGGCGTCGGGCGGGGATAAACGGCCATCCGGCATCCGGAAGCTGCGGTCAAAAGAAACTCCTCCCAGGATCTGTGAGCGAAGAATCGTTCCAACCCGAGCAGCAGCCGACACAGCAGCCTGAACGCCTGCCATTGTTAACCCGATCTTCCTTTTTTCTCTCCGGAATTCTCGATAGTTTATCGTCTTTCTTCTTCTACTTGTCCTTTTCCAGCCTGACTCACCTGTTGAGTTCCTGGTGGAGCCGCTTTCTAGCTGAGGAGTGATCACTCCCACAACGGGCGCCAGCCCTGGGCCTACCAGGGAAGCCACAAAACGCCCGCATCGGATGTCCCTACCACAGTCTCGCGTGGGATTAGGCAGGGGCCGCGAGGAGTCCGGAGCTGCGCGGCACAACATCCTGGCCAACGTTTCTCAGATTAGGAGAAAGAAAAGTCGAAGTCCAGGTCATCCGTCACACGAAAATCCCCAGTTTTCCACAGGGCGGTTTTTGTCGTTCAAGCAGCGGACCAATTTGGAATTGAAGGCTCGATCCCTAGGCGCTGCCTTCTGACATCTGCGAAGCGCGGTTGTATAATCGGTCAGGCGGTGGGAATAGCTCAACTGGCAGAGCACCGGACTGTGGCTCCGACGGTTGCGGGTTCGATTCCCGTTTCCCACCCCAGAATTTTTTCTTGCCCCCCCAATATCTTGGCTGCCGAGGAATTCCTCTTAGATACCTCGGAGGCTAAAGCGCGCCGAATCCCGGTGTCTCCGAACCCGTCCCCACTCTACTTGGGCTACACTGCCCGGACCAAATTGGGAAAGTGCATGCTGCCTGGCACGTTTTTCTGTTCTGTATTCGTTGACCCGCAAACCATGCCGGAATAAAATGCCGCTCGAATCTTCTTGCGGGCGCGGTTGCGCCTTGCAGGGCCTGTCACCGTCGACAGAGGGGAAGCAGATTCACGGGCCCTCGGCTCCCTTTTTTCGTTCTCTAGGAGGAGCGACATGAAGAGTTCTCCAAGCAAGCAGGTCAAACCACGTCGCAAAACCACCGCAGAGATTGACGTCAAGGCATCCACCGGATTGTTCCCCATTGTGGGGATCGGGGCCTCGGCAGGCGGACTGGAAGCATTCTCCGAGCTATTGCGCTACCTGCCGGAAAAGACCGGCATGGCCTTCGTGCTGGTGCAGCACCTCGATCCCAAACATGGCAGCGCGCTGCAGGAGATCCTGGCGAGAACCACTAAGATCCCCGTCACCGAGGTCACGCAGGGAATCGTGGTGCAACCCGACCACGCCTACGTGATTCCCGCCAATACGAACCTGACCATCAAGAATGGAATGCTGCAACTGGGTTCGCGAGTGCTGACGCGCGGACAACACATGCCGATCAATGATTTTTTCCGGTCGCTGGCGGAAAGCGCCGGGCAACAGGCCATAGGCGTTATCTTGTCGGGCACGGCATCGGATGGCACCGAGGGATGCCGCGCCATCAAGGCGGCCGGGGGTATCACCTTTGCCCAGGATGAGGAGTCGGCGAAATACGACAGCATGCCGCGCAACGCGGTGAACGCCGGCTGCATCGACTTCATCCTGCCGCCCAAGGACATCGCGCGAGAGCTGGGTGGAATCAGCCAGCATCCCTATGTGGCGCGGGTCGTGGCGCCGGGGCCGGAAGGATTTCATGGCATGGTGGGCAGCGACCTGAACGCTCTGTTCGGACTTCTGCGGGAATCGAGCGGAGTGGATTTCACCAACTACAAGCACACCACGCTGCACCGGCGCATCCGGCGGCGCATGGTGGTGCACAAGGTGGAAACGCTGAAGGAGTACCTGCGTTTTATTGGCAAGAAGCCGGAAGAACTGGACGAGCTTTACCGCGACCTGCTGATCCACGTCACGGGATTTTTCCGCGAGCCGGAAGCGTTTGTGGCGCTACGCAAGCACGTTTATCCGAAATTATTTGAAGGCCGAAAGCCGGATAATCCCATACGGGTTTGGGTGGCCGGATGCTCGACCGGCGAGGAGGCGTACTCCATCGCGATCACGCTGCTGGAATACATGTGGGTGCACAGCCGGAACATTTCGCAGGCGGCGACCGCGATCCAGATCTTCGCCACCGACATCAGCGACACCGCGCTCGACCGCGCCCGCACCGGGCTGTACACCGAGGCAGCGGTGTCGGAGATTTCGGCGGAACGCCTGAAGCGATTCTTCATCCGGCTCGATGGTGGATTTCAGATCAACAAGTCGATCCGCGATATGTGCATCTTCGCCAAGCAGAACCTGGTCAAGGATCCCCCTTTCTCAAACCTGGATCTAGTGAGCTGCCGCAATCTGTTGATCTATCTGGGGCCGGTTTTGCAGCGGCGGGTGATCCCCTCTTTGCATTACGCGCTAAAGCCCGGCGGCTACCTGATGCTGGGAGCGTCGGAGAATCTGGGAGGATTTGCCGACCACTTCGGACTGGTCGACAAGAAAGACAAGATTTACCAGAAGAGGAAGACCACGGCGCGGCTGACTACCTACTTTGCGAACGCAGACTATCTGCCGATTCGAACCGGAGATGCGAAGCTAGGCCGCGAGTTGCCGGCAGCCTTTACGGTGGAGCGGGAAGTTGAGCATCTGCTGGTGAACCGCTTTGTTCCCGCCAGCATCGTGGTCAACGATCAGATGGAGATTGTGCAGTTCCATGGCAAGACTGGAGCCTACCTGGAGCCGCCGGCCGGGCAACCCAGCTTCAGCGTGGCAAAAATGGCACGTGAAGGCCTGCTGGTCGACCTGCGTGCAGCCCTGGACACCGCCAAAAAAACCAACGCAACGGTGCGGAAGGAAGGAGTGCAGATTCAATCCGAGGCTGGCGCGCGAGAGGTCAGTCTTGAGGTGGTGCCTTTGCGCGGACCCACAGCGCACGAGCGTTTTTACGTGGTCGTGTTTCAGGATGTGGTTCGCAAGCCGGAGGTTCTGGAGGACAAGAGCGCGGCCGGGAGAGTGGTGAAGCTGGCTCGCTCCGCGGCGCCGGAGACCGAACTGTTGAAACGCGAGACGAATCAGTTGCGGGAGCAATTGCGGGCGCTCATTGAAGAGCATGAAACCACGGCAGAAGAATTCAAGGCGGCGCATGAAGAGGTTCTGTCTGCCAACGAAGAATTGCAGAGCACGAACGAAGAACTGGAGACGGCCAAGGAAGAGCTGCAATCCACGAATGAGGAACTCACGACCCTCAACGAAGAAATGCAGAACCGCAACGCGGAGCTGGGCTCAGCCAACAACGATCTGCTGAACCTGCTGGGGCACGTCGATATTCCGGTAGTCATGGTAAGCAACGATCTGCGGATTCGCCGCTTCACTCCGCCCGCGCAGAAGCTGCTGAACCTGTTGCCCGGGGATATTGGGCGGCGCCTGGGCGAGATCCGGCCAAACCTTGACGTGGAAGACCTGGAGACGCTGGCCCGTGAAGCCATCCGCCACGCCTCTTCTCAGCAGCGGGAGGTGCGCACCAATGAAGGCGGTTGGCAGGTGCTGCACGTGCGTCCCTACAAGACCTGGGACAACCGGATCGAAGGGGCAGTAATCAGCCTGCAGGATGTCGACGCCCTCAAACGCACGCTGGACCAGACGCGCGAATACGCGGATACGATTGTTCAGAGCGCCCGGGAGCCGATTCTGGTATTGAATACCAAGCTGCAGGTTACGGCGGCGAATCCCGCCTTTTACCGGGCTTTCGAGGTGAGCCCGGAAGAAACCGAAGAGCGTCTGATTTATGAGCTGGGCAACGGGCAATGGAATATTCCGAAGCTGCGCGAACTGTTAGCAAATAATACTCTAAACTACTGATAATAAAGCATATCAACAGATTGCTTATGTCCGATATGTCGCGTAAGCTGTCGTCAGCGCTACAGGAGAGCGCTCGATAAATGAAGGCTTTTACGCGACAGCAGAAACGTACTGAGAGACTGCAGGTCAAGAAGTGGGGTGCTGCTGACTTGGCCGGCATTGAGTATCAGCGCGAGCGCAGAGTCAGAACACAGAAGGGCGTGCCAGTCGAGTACGCCGATGGTTGGTACGTTCGCTACTACAAAGACGATGAGCACGGGAATCGCGTGCGTCTCAGTCACAGGCTTGGTGATTCTGAGATGGCGAGACCTGACCGCGACCGTGCGCAGCGTGCATGGATGAAAGACGTGAACGCTGAGAGTCGCCATAGAGTAGGTGTAGCGCTCGGCGAACTCGAAGAAGATCAAGGGCTCACGATCGGTGAGTTTTACCGGGCGCATTACAAACCGGCGATAGACGACGGCCGCAAGAGCACGGCGCAGTCCTATGACAGGATTTGGTGGCTGTACTGCCAGCCACTTGACGGCATGAAGCTGGCCAGCTTCAGTGCTGGTGACGCTAATCGGTTCTTGGAGAAGTTTTACAAGCGGCTAAACAGGAACACCCTGGGCCACGTGAAGTCGCTGATGTCAGGTATCTTCACTCACGCCGTCAGGCTTGACAGGATTCCAGCAAACCCATGGCGCGAAGTGCCGCTGGATAAGAAACGGGTGCGCAAACCAAAGGAGCGCGAGGTTTACAGCATCGAGGAGCGCAATGCGATCCTGAAGTGCCTCAGGCGTTATGAGGCCAAAGTCTTTTTTGGGCTGTGCGCGGTTGCTGGCCTCAGACCTTCAGAAGCGGCGGCCATTAAGTGGGAGAATGTTGAGCCTTACGCGCTGCCACATCCGAAGTTCGCCGTGAAAGAGGCTGCAGTATACGGCGTGTTGGCCGCGACGAAGACCGAACAGTCGAAGCGCGAGCTGTTGATTGTTGAGCCGCTTCTGGGGCACTTGAGGATCTATCACGCGCAACGGGCGTTCCCTGCTGATGGTCTGCTGTTTCGACGCAAGAGCACTAGAGAGGTCATCAACCCGTACGACTTCGCCGAAGCTATCAAGTGGCGCGTCGAGAAGGCCGGGCTTGTGTGGAAAGGGTGTTACGCCGGACGCCACAGCGTCGCAACGAACGCTCTGGATGCGACCCACACAGATGTCCTTAGTGTTTCGCGTATGCTGGGCAACAAACCACAAACCGTGATGACCCATTATGCTCATGGTCGAATGACAGGCGCACACGCGGCGCAGTTGCTAACAGCGGCGCAGGAGCACGGCAAAGCCTGAGATTAAGCAAGTTCTTCCTCTCGGGATTCACAGCTATCCAGCTTCGAGCGCTCGCGCTTAGGCTAGTGGCTCGCTATCGCGCTCCGTCGCTCTGAGCGTCAGGGCACGACGATCTACGAGCTTGACGCGGCGCTGACTGTGCTTCGGGGAACGCTCGAAATCGCTTGTTGATTCTAAACGACTTCCACGCTTGAGTCTGATAGCCCATCGCCTCCGCGACTGAAAACTAAGCTACTAAGTCGTGTATTGGCAATAGTGTACAGACGATTTGTAGGGCAGTTAGTGAGACTGCTTGATCTTTCCTCTCGGCGACGCTCTATAGAGTCAGATTGCCGCTTTCCACGTGTGTCCCACGCTGGGACACGCGGTAATGCCGTGTTCTGAGACTCGATCTAAAACGGGGTTTGTGCCGTTCAAGTCGAGATGAGCTGAAGGCAAACGGGGCAGCGTGAGACGTGCGCGTCGATACGTGAGGCAATCGTCTTGTTTAACTTGCTGATCAAAGCGCCGAGTGTAGCCCAACGTAGCACAACCACAAGCCTAGCGCAAAACTGAAGCCAATGTGATGAGGCTGATGACGGTGAAAGACTCTATAGATTCAGTAAGACTTTTGGATATCTACTACTTACTCTACTCAGGTCTATAGAAGCGCTGAGCCTCATCAGCCTCATCACGGCACGTGATGCTAACTCAGCATCGAACGATTCATTCAGCAGCGTAATAAATAAACATCCGACCCGTATCTTTTGGTTAGTAAGTGTGAGACACTTATTGTGTCGTTGAAAAGCAGCACGCGTGGCAAGCGCGGAACCTTGCAGACGTCCGACTGCCGAACAAGCAGTTAGCTTGGTATAAGACAAAACGCCGCGGCGACGCCGTAGACGATTGCAGCCTAAGTGAAGGACTAAGTAGCCGACTCGCAACCAGTAATTAAGGCACAGCGAGGGCTCTGGCTTTGCAAGATCGACTAAACCACAGGCTACAATCATGCGTTGAAGAACGCGCCAAGCTCATGGCGCCCGACTTCGGCATTGTCTTCTACCGCAACCGCAGAAAATTCCCCGACGGGCTAGAAGCCCTCGGCTGGCAGCACTTTTCAGGCAACACGCTGTTAGACCGACGTATACAGATCAACGAGCAGCAGGCAAAAGACCCCACTAGCAATTACGGCGTGCAGTCCCTTAAGTACGAGAAGGGGCTACAGGGCAAAGCACCGCTTGACCTTGACATTGCGAACCTGCGCGAGCGCATCGAGCGTGAGACTGGCGAAGCACTGCCGCGCTCCTTTAATGTTCGACGCGGCAATCACGAGCACCTATATTTTGCGAAGACTGGTGAAGAGCAAGACGTAACCTTCGACTTAGAAGACCAAGAACTAAAAGACGAAGACGGCGGAGCACTGCACTTAGGTGAATGGCGCGGTGACTACAACCATCAAACAGCAGGTCTAGGCAATCAACACCCCAGCGGCGACTATTACGAGGTCGCAGACTTAGGTTCCGACAACACCACCCTCCCGATCTACACACCTATGCCTGCACGGTTATGGGATTGGTGTCAGAAATACAGAAAGGTTGAGGCAGATGCAGAAACACTGACTGCCGATGATGAGCCACCACGACAGCGGCACCCGGATCTAGATGTGTATGACTTCGTAGAGACGCATTGCGGCTTGCAGATACACGAATACCCGCAAAAGGAGCGGGGACGTGTATTTCAATTTGAGCACTTGTCCGCGTATCGGCAAACCGCATAAGAGCCACAACGCTACGTCCACGGCACTGGTGCTCACAGCTAGCGGGTCGCTTGGCTTTCAATGCAACTCATCAGGCTGCGAAGACTACAAGCTCGGCGCGTTTCTGAAACAGATGGAAAAGGACCACGGCGTCTATGACAGCAACCTGTGGTTAGTGAACTTGACCAGTCCTGACTTCGAGCAGCCGCTCGCCGAGGAGTGGGTCAAGAACAATCAACGCACCACGCGGCGCACAGAAGAAGGTGAATGGTTCGGTTACTCTGCTGGAATATGGACGTCCCAAGACAGCATCCGGTATCCAATGCAGATGTACTTGAAGAGCCTCGCCGGGGACGAGGTTGAAGGGCTGTCGAAGTCGCAACACAAGATACGCAGGCAACTGCTGAGCCGTAACCTGACCGGCAACATCACGTATCTGGCCGAGTGCAATCCAAAGTTGAGAATTGAAGCCTCGCAGTTCGATAAAGATCCGTTGCTAGCAGGCTTGCCGGGCGGTAAAGTGCTCGACCTTCAGACAGGAGGCGTTCGTCTGAGCGTGCCGGAAGATTTCATCAGCAAGGCCTTCAAAGTAATGCCGGGCAGAGCAGAGGAAGCACCGAAGTGGCTTGAGTTCCTGCGCACAACTCACCCAGACCAAGAAATTCGGGAGTTCTTGCAGCGCTTCTTTGGTCTGTGCCTCACTGGGTTAACCCGAGACAACATCCTTGTATTTTTCACTGATATGTCATCGGCAGATGGTGACGGTTTTATGCACGGCAACGGCGGTCGCGGTAAAGGCACGATGCTGCACCCGTTCAGTCAGATCATGGGGCCGTACTATCGCCAGCTACCGCTCGCTGCAATATCCTCAGATGCGAGCTCTGACCGACACGATACGTCGCTGGCAAATTTGCCAGGTGCGCGGCTCGCTGTACTGACCGAGACACCGGCAAAGTCATCGAAACACCAATCAGCTACGTTCTCAAACGAAGCCTTGAAAAAACTCAGCGGTGGTGATCGGCGCATATCGTATCGCAAAATGCGTGGCAACCCGGGGGAGTTCGATCCAGTATTCAAGCCCGTCATCTTGGCAAACAAACCGCCGCGTCTTGATGAAGTCGAGGAAGCAATCGTACAGCGCATTCTGGTTGTCCCGTTCACGCAAACATTTCGCGGCACTAGCAATGAAAATACCAAGCTAAAAGAGCAACTAGATAAAGAGTTGCCGGGAATCTTGGCGTGGGGTGTCGAAGGGTGCCAGAAGTATCTGGAAACAGGTCTGCAAGCACCGCCCGCTATAAAAGCCGCTAGTAAAGCGTACGCCGAAGAAGCCGACAGCTTTGAGGCTTGGTTGCAGGAGGCTACAGAAGCACGCGAGGAGTCTTGGTCAGTAACCCGGTCGATGTATATGAATTGGAAAGGTTATTGCAGCGACCGCGGTCTTGAAGCGTCGGATGAAAAATGGTTCGCCGCATCATTGCGCGAGCACAGAACAGTGCGAGCAAAGGCCAAGCGAGTCGGAGGTAAATTGAGACAAGGGTTTGAGGGCATCCGTCTGCTGTACTGCGACGAACCTCAGGACATGTTACAGGGCAATAAGGAGGAGTAAATGTCAGACGCACAAGCAGATTTTCGCATGGCGAGGCTTAGGTGCGGGTTACTGCGCCGACTAGCGAACCGCAAGTTTGGGTACGCCAGCGAGTTGCACACTGGTTTCCCGTGGTCCACAGACAATGAATTCAACAGTTGCGTATCGCAGCTCCTTGCCGAGAATTTGATCGTAGAACAGATCGGGCGAGAGGGCGGTATGCGACTCGCACTTACAGAAACAACACAAAAGGAGGCAACAAATGGTTGAACCAGTATTCGATACGGCAGCAAAACACAGGTGGTTAGATAGGCAGTATGTCTCGGTAGACGGCAAACTGGTGGCTTCTGGAGCGTGGGCTGCAACAACAGAAGATCCTGGGTGCATCGCGCTTCGGTGACCAGCTTGAATCTGAGCTTGCCGCCAAGGTGGGTATAAGCAATCAGAAAGACAAGCAGTTCGCTCGGATTTGGACTTGCTCGCGCAGAAGGCTTGCCTGATTATAGTTCGCGCCGCTGGCACTTCGAGGGTTACTAGGGACTTATTGTCTGACCAGTCATCAAGATCACGGCGAAAGGCGCTTTCCTCGCGACTGAGAAATACGGAATGAGCGGCAAAAAGGGGAAAGGCTTCAGCGGTAGACACGGCTGCGCGTCAAGCGTTGTCAAAGCTAGCGTGAAAGATAATGAAATAGGTTAACTGCAAGATTATGCTGAGAAGTTAGGTGTTTAGTTGGAGTTGTACAGAGATTAGAGGCTATGGTGCGCGGAAAGAGATTCACGCTAACAAAGAAGAACGATTGACTTGTTTGCTCATTTTGATGTTGTGAAGCTGGAGCTGGCGACTATTGCAGGTGAGATAGAGTGAAGAATGCGTAGCGCATTAGCGATAGATGGCACGGTTACTAAACATGTATTAGATAGCGCAGCACTAGGCTAAACTAAAAGTCACACAGGTGCTGAAGTGGATTCTAGATTTGCTAGAGTACGGCGCTGGCTCTTTGAGACTAGCTATATGGATAACGCAGCGAAGGGAAAAGCATTATAGCTTATTAGTGACTCAGGTTTGAACATTAGGTAAGCTGTCACTGTGAAGTGCTGATAGTTCAAACTGTGGAACGAACGAAGCAGCTTGCGGAAGGTGACGATGAAGATTTTGAGCTGGCAAAACATCTCTGGCTAGCTACGAAAAGACTGGTATACGAAGCTTGGGGTGAAGAGGTTGCACTCACTGGATGAGACAGTGGAAGGGGTAACGCGCAAGTTATTAGCAGCGCGTGGTTCGGTAGGTAAAACAATTCTTTTATATTTGCTACGACTTATCTGATCTACTCGATTGATGACGCATATCATATTCTCTTAACGCGAACAGCGATGCGCTGGCTGTTTGCTGCTGGTGAGGTTCTGCGCTCAATTCTGTCACAGCGTTTAAGAAAATGTTTTAGAGCTTACGCAAGATGACTGGAACACAATTCATGGTGCTGGCGGTGACGGACGCTTAACGTTGCACAGTGCTGGCATACGCGGTTAGCTCACGGGGTATGCGCAAACTTCTGATCTTTGACGATTCTTAAAAGTTTGGGTGAGGCTTACAGCGAAACAGTGCGAGACTGTCTGGATACGCGTTCAACTCGCTGCTGACTTCGGTTGCTACTAACGGGCGGATTTCGGAATATATACTCGCTGGCATTTGGATCATTAATAGGTTTCTTCTAAAGAGGGCGCAAAGGCAACAGAGAGCACGCTAGTTCAGATACATCAACTGTCGGTAACAAACTGCACGATGAGAGTTTTATTGAGGACACAGCATGTTGATTATAATTCACGGTACGCTCTGGGTTACGAAACGAACTAGCTCTACAGTTTCAGCGAAGATGATTTCTTGGTAAGGAAGAGGGAGACTGGCTAGCGCATCTATGCGCGTTGTACAAGGGGCAGCTAATAGATGGCGAAGGGCAGATGTAGAAACTGCGGAGTGGGGGCTGGTAGAGATGATCTGTAAGAAAGAGTACAGCTCCTTATTACGCATGGGACACGCGAGCTGCACGAAGGCTACGAACGATATAAGCTGCAACGTCACTATCGGTCGTCGCTGGACCGGTGATTTCGTTGTCCTCGACTGCTTTGAGGGCAAGTTCACGCTGGACAAGCTGCTGCTGATCTTGCTTGACGCTACCGCCGTCTGACTGTGCAGTTTCTCCACGTGCCAGCTTATCTGTGTATCGAGGAAGCCTCAAGCGGCGCGGGGTTGATCGACATCATCGAAAGCCAAATTCCCACAGTTGCCTCTGCTCAAGGCAAAGGCCGTGAAGTCCAAAATTATTACGCTGCGAGTGGATTACGCCGATTTACCTCGGCAGGTAGCGTGTGCGGCTGCGTTAGAGCGAATTCGAATACTCAGTTCATCACGGGCGCAGTCCAACTTTCCAGCTTCGGACAGGGATCACAGTGTGGATGCGGCAGTACACGCTTTGCGCGGCTTTCACCGGCACAGGCCAGGACTTTCAGAAGCCCCTGTTGCTGCCCGCACCGAGGCAACGTCATGAGGAATGAAGTAGAGATATTGCTAGGCCAGAAGTGAACAGCGGTGGCTACGGTGAGTTTCGCAGCTCGTTCGCTGAGGAGAATGCTTTTGATCGAAGTATAGATTCTGCGGAACGCTTTCTAAGGGGGCAAAAATGATAAAAACACTCATCGGTAAGCTGTCGCGCTATTTATCACCATCGGCTGCGGATCGGTTAAGCAGACAGATCGGCGCAGAGCGCAGTCACGCTGAGGCTGACTTGTTGATAGAAGAGATATACGCAGCGGCTTTGCAGGAAAAGGGAGCGCAGCGTCACAGCTGACGAAAGCGGCTGCGGAAGCTCGGGGTCGTAGATGAAGACGACTATCGTGCCGACTTCAGTTTCGGTGATGAAGATGAAGACCGAGAGGACTGGTAGATGATGGCGCTGGACATCTTGGCGCGTAAGCAAGTCGAGCTGAAACACAAG
Organism: uncultured Acidobacteriaceae bacterium; assembly: GCA_963850805.1. Classification (GTDB taxonomy): domain Bacteria; phylum Acidobacteriota; class Terriglobia; order Terriglobales; family Acidobacteriaceae; genus Sulfotelmatobacter. The sequence goes on from CAWKNF010000029.1 coordinate 233,914, forward strand.
CAGAAACCGCACCGTGGCCGTCAGGCTAAGCTCGCAGGAGAATAGAGACGAAGATCGGCGTGTGCTGCTGGCAATCGACTGCTCAACCGAGGCTGGTCACCCTCACTCGTGGCGATTAACAAGAAAGTGCGGTTACCTGTAGAGAAGGTCCAGCGACTACACAACGCGCTGAACGGTTAAGTATTACCGGGCAATGCGCTCAGCGGGTTTGAGAAGATCGAGTCTGCACACTGCTACTCTGACAATAGACCGGAACAAGCTGCAGACGCTTTCTCGTTTTTGTGCGGCCCGGACTGATCGGACCAGGGGGTCGTCCTTGTCAACAAGCCCAGAAAGCGAGTCGAGCCTTCGACGACTCCTTTTGGATCATGGGATCAAACGGACACCGACAGCGCAAAGGACACCCTCCCCGATACCTTTTAAGGAGTTACTTAATTTTGGAAACTGTTCCACAAACCGAAGAACGAAAAACCGCGATTAAAACCGCCCTTGTCGAAGCATTCATGGCCTTTGGACTTACCCGCGAGGCTGCCGAGGTTGCGGCGGGTACGGATGAGGGTCAGAAAATTATTACCGTGTTCAATGCGGCGGAAAGTTGGGGCAGATAAGCATGCGGATCATATCGGAACAGAAATTGATCGCCGACGGTTGGATAAAAGAGGGCAATGTGTGGCACTCCCCAGTGCGCAAGAAGCCAGAAGAAAGAGAAATTGAAATTGTCGAGAGTAGCCGCAAGTCTGCCGAAACCAAACGGAAATTGGAGAGCCAGCGCCCCGATCGGGCGGCTATGCGAGCGCGACTTGTCGAGTCCTGGCGCGCAATGGGTCTCAGCTCTGAGGCCGCTGAAAAAGCTGCGGATATCCGCCGATGAATCAGCGCTTGTACGAATGCTTCCTCGGCATGGGGCTAACTCCCGAGTTAGCGCGGTTGGCTTGTACGAATTCACGCACCAATCCTCAAAACAACCAAACTGGCCAGCGTAGTGTTGGGGTAGATGTGAGCGACGCGATGGAGCCGATGACCAGCAGATACGACAACGTTTAAGGAGGCGACTAGAACATGAACAACCTAGCAATTCCCGTTCGCGACGGCAGAGATGCCGCAGGCACCGCAAGAATCCTCACCAACAAACTTGGTGAAGTGAAATCAAATGAAGATGCTGTTGCGAACGCGAAGCACAACGAAGTGGAAGTGGAGCAAGACGTTGCCGCAGTCGAAAAGCAAATCAAGGAACTCCAGAAGATCGGCAGCGTGCCTGAGAGAATCGTCCACAAACTCGCTGGCTTAAAATTCCGCCTGCAGGTTGCCAAAGATACTCAGGTCACGCAACTGCGGATCGCAAACTCCAGACGCGAGGGCTTGGATCGCTGGCTTTCGGAGGGCAATCCAACTAACGCGGATTTAATCGAAGCCGACCGCGCCCTTAGTGCGATTGCATTGAGAGCCTAATAAAAGTTTGCCATGCTGTTCACTCCGTTGAAAGTCCAAGGGCCGGGGATGAACTGTTGGGGCACTCGTGGTGGTATCGAAACTGGTCCACCACGAGACGTTATTCCGCTGAGGCGACCCATCATCTGCGCTACAGCGGGGTTGCAGCAGCGAGGATCGGAGGCTTATTCACCGTTTGCCTTCCGGTTCATCGCGCTGTTAAAAAGATTTCCGCTGAACCTCCAGACAGCGGATGCGGGTAGCAGAACTGAGGTTCATTCACCTTGTCCTTGGTCTGCTGCCCAACAAGATTGCATCGTGACGCTTGTGACTCGTCCCGATAGCAACGGCTGGCCGGAGGGTGACTGGGTCTTTAGGGTTGCTTAACCGTCAACCTTGGACTTTTCCCCAGTTCTCCTCCGGTTTCAGCGCGAATGGTTCTTTGCTTATGAGGGATCAGGCGTTCAGACAGTTGCGACGCGGTCGCCTCGAACGGGCTACACGCGATGGTGGGCGTCTTACACTCGACGCCGTCATCGAGCGCTGGGCCGAATACGCCGCGCTCAGGCTTGCTGGTGCTGAGTTAGAAGCTGACGAAGTGCGCCGAATGCATCACGACTGGGGCACGATCTTATCGCGTAAGGATGAGAAGCCCCAGCCGGTGCCGGTGAAGTCGAGCGGCGACGCACGGAACTTGCCGTGGGCTGAGTCGAGCTGGCCTGATAGAAAGCCTTACGTTTCGCGCAAGGCGCAGCAATCTTCTTTGCAGCAAAGCAGTCCGGTGGTTCCGGTTGTGCGCCCGCACACCATCACGGATCTAGTGAGAAAGTTCGCGCAGCGGTGAGGCTAGGCAGCTTTCTTCCTCTTGATCTTGGCCCATCTCGCACGTTGGGCAGCCGCGATCCTCTTACGTCCCGCCGCTGAAATCGTTCGCTTCGGTCTTGTTCCGTTCGTGTAGACCTTCCCGAAGGCGGTCAAGGCGGCTGTTACGCGGTGCAGTTCGTTCGTGAGTCGAGTGTGTTCCTTGTGCAACAGCGTAACCACCTTACTAGACACGTTCCCCATTTGGATGATTCCCCCTCGGCTGAGGATCATACCAGACTCCGAGCGTGATGCTACAGCCGCGAGCGCGGCTTGCCGCGCGCTTCGACGAAGCCGTGACAGTCGCTATTGCTTTTCTGTGGTGTGCTGTTTGGATCGGATGTCGTGCAGCAGAGCGGGGAAATTCTCGCACGGAACCCATTCTGCGGACAAGAATTGCCTACAGAATGTCTCACTTTTGATAGTGTCCTCAAATCCGTCTCCATAGCTGTAATACCACTCAATTCGTACCGTCTGCTCAAGGTGCCTAGCGGCTTCCAATGTCTTTGCGGCATGCTCCGAATCCTCAAAGACGTACCTCCTATAAAGTTCAGAGGTTCCGGATTTATAGTCAAGCGCCGGTGCCAAGACTTCATAGGTCAGTGGTTTTGCCAAATACTTTCCATCAATTGTCATGCGAACCACGGAGATATGAACAACTACGTCGGTGGCAATCGCATGCCCAGAATTCCGAACGACAACTTTGATGACGTTAAAGCCGCTGTCAAAGTCACCAACCTGCGTGCCAATGACCGGAGATACTTCAAGGAAAGCAGCCTCAGTTCCCTTCAATTGCTTAGCAAGCAATTCAGTCTGTTTTTGAGCCGCTACTGCCGCATCGTGGTTGGCGGAATAAATCTTGATCGTATAGGCAGCATAGACACAGAGAACGACAAGACCAGCGATTTCCAAAATGGCTTTTGCATAATCGAACCAGTCGCGCTTTTTCGTGTCGGATTTGGGATGGGATGGCGGAGGCTCAGGTCTTGTCACAGATGGAGAGGCGTGCTGTACAGGACTATCGGGCTTTTTCTCGGGTTCCCCGTTACAGTGTGGAGCATCCTGATTTTGACTGATCGAGTCTGGCATCGGAGGGTTACACTCCAGTCATGAAGCAACCAATGAGTATAAATGACCTAGAAATAGGCTTCCGGCTTCTCCATGATGCTACGCAGATTGCTTAGGTGAACAAGTAACATCTGGTAGCGTTGACGAACGAGACCGAATAGGCGAATCGAATACCCACCAAGCATAATCAGCTCGCTATCAGAAGCGGCTGAATCGAGCACAAGTAGAAAAGAGGCTCCCGCCCGCGTAGAACGAGCGTGTAGAAATTGTGCCGTATCCACAACCCACTCCGCCACTGCCTTCATCCACGTTTCCTGTGCTTTCCAATCTGTTTGTTGGGGGTCAGGTACGTTCTGCTGAAGCGTCTGTCCTTTGAACATGAAATCGGTCAGACTCTTAACAATATTATCCAGCTCCCTTTGGCGCTTTACAGCCTTGCGGTGACGCACGACACCAACAGCTACCTCGTAGCCGATTAGGGCGAGAACGCCCAACTCGACAACCCTGTCGAATGGTCCGTACTCACCGGACATTAGGTATCTGGAAATCGGGCCGATCATTGTTAAACTCATCGCCTGGGTTCATAGTACAACGGCTGGTGCTACAATCCCGCGCATGGCCGAAGAAAAGAAAAAGACACTCTCGGGCGAAGATTTCATCACGAACTGGCCTCTTTACACTCCGTTTGACATCGAGGAGTATGAGCCGCCTACCCGCATCAGTTTTCATTGCCCGAATACTGAATGCAGTAAAGAAACCACGTGGGTTCTGACCAATAAGACTTTTTTCATCAATGTTGATCCCAATTTTTATCATGTTCATTATCAGTGCACCTTGTGCCAAAAATTCAACCTTGTTGTCTGTTACTTGAAGGTGGGGTACAAAACAAAGCAGGTCATTGGCCCTAGCGGTCAGCAGCCCCGACATTTTTATTCGCAAGCATTAAAGATTGGCCAATACCCAGCATTGACAGTCAACCTTTCTAGGGCACTAGAGAATAACCTTGGGAAAGCGTCGGCTGAGCTGTACAGGAAGGCGTTGGTGAGTCGAAACTCAGGTTACGGGCTTGGGGCTGTCAGCTACATTCGCCGCGTGGTTGAAGACAAGACTGAGGAACTGATCGAGGTCGTGGCGCAACTCGCAGAATCTAACAAGATTGATCCAAAGACCGTTGAGGCAATCAGAGCTGCCGGGGTTAAGAAAACAACCTATGACGAGAAACTGAAGATCGCTTCCACAGTTATGCCCGAGTCGTTGAAGATTGAGGGTGTGAATCCGCTCGAAGTGCTCTATGGGCTGGTCAGCGCTGGTCTGCACGCGTTGACAGAGGAACAATGCATTGATATTGCAGATGAAGGGAAGAGCGCATTCGAGTTCACATTTGCCAACCTCCGCGCCGAGACAGATGATCGAAAGGGCTTCGCAGAGACCATAAGGAAGCTCGAACGCAAACTTTCAGCGCTAAAGACCTCGAAATCTGACTCTCCGGAAAAGAATTTGGCCGAGGCTTCCAAATCGCCGAGGAATCAGTGAGAGAGTCCGCTCCAGCCGAGAAAATAAGGATGTTCCAGCCACACCTGGCCCCCGCCCACGCAGTGCGAGACAGCACGAACCGAGAAAGGCTGGCGCTCTTGCCGTGGCTTTGAAGCGTTCCCCGCACTTGGGGCATTTCATCGTGTCGAAGTCCACGCGGCGAATCTCAGCCGGTGGTATTGAGTAGCCACACTTCGGACAAAGCGTGTTGAGCGCGGCTTGAATTTTCTCGCGGTTGAGCTTTTGCTTGCGGGGCATAAGTTGCTTAAGGTCATTGCACCCTGTTCTTCTGGTGATATTGTTCTTCGGTCATCGTAACGTTGTCGATGATGAGGAACTCGGTCAGGCAGTGCTCACACGTGAACCTGCCAACGTCAATCCAGTCGAATCCACCGGGAATGCTGATTTGCGCCTTGCAGTGAGGGCAGATGACGCAGACAGTTTGCCACAAAGCGGGATGCTAGGGCGAAGACGGTTGACTATGCGCGAGAACGGGCAAAGGGTGCGGGTGAGAACCCCTCGGCACGCGGTGCGAGAGAGCACGTGCCGACTCAGCGGCAACTTGCTGTTGAAGCCGACACCGATATGTTGTTCTTGTTGCAGGTAATTCATTGTGCTAACCTCCGGGTACTATGGCAAATTGGAAAGTTGGAGATGTTGTTCAACTGAAATCTGGCGGCCCCAAGATGACCGTATCGCAAGTCGAGCAAGGCAGTGTGTATTGCGTATGGTTTGCTGGAACCGAACAAAAAGGACATTCATTCGCGCCAGAGACACTTGAAGCTGCTCCAAGCTCGACAGAGCAGCGGACAAGCGCAGCGAGCGGGGGTAGTGGCAGTCAGTGGTCATAACCAAATTCACATAAGCACTCAGCCCACGTGGAAGCGTGGGCGTTTTTTATTGCCACTCTCTGGCACTGGCAGCATTTCAGGACAGCAACCGAACTTCAGTACCCTTGCTGCGGTTATTGTGCGCTGCTAGAGTCATTAGCAAGTAGTCGCACGCAGCAACCAAAGGTAATCAGGCCACGTCTCGGTTTCCGAGACGTGGCCTGATTGTTTTCTGTTACGGACACAATGAGCTTCGCTCGGTTACGCGCTCCGAGACATGGTCCGTTCGTTAAGGATCTCGGCGAGCGTAAACTCCCTCTCAATTGGTTTGCCGTTCTTATCGCGGCAGCTATTCTCTGGTTTGATCTGCTCGCAAACTATGTGGTTGGCATTCGTATAGCAGGTCACACTCCACCATTCTTGCCCTCCGCCGTCGGGAAGGTCACGCGGGAACTTGTAATCTGCTCGTTTGATGGACTCAGTTATTTCTCGGATGTTGTCAGACATATTTTTCTCCTTTAGGCTGCTTTCTCCGTGTCGGCTTCCTGCGGTGCCGGTGCTGCATCAACAACATGAAGCTCGGCCTTGAGCTTTGACACGGCGACCGCCAGAGGCTTCGGTAGTTTGGAAACATTGAAAAATGCTTCGACCTCGCGCACCAATGCCAAGGCCAAGCGCGGCAATGGCAGTTCATCTATCGGCGGCAGGGCGTCTTGTTTGGGTTGCTGCGGGGCGGGGATAATGTCCTCGACCGCTTTGGCGGCTGCGAGCCGGGCTTCTTTGTCACCTTCTTTCACGGCTTTCACGAGCCCGTGAATATAGGTGCGCTCCTTTTCACGCTGCGACAACACCTTGGGCTTGTCCGGATAAAACTCTTCCAGTCCCAGCGTCGGGTCCTTGTCGCGACGAATCCAAGAGTAAACCGTGTTCAGAGACAGGCCGACTGACTGAAACAACTCCTCGAGCGTCGGCGCATTGTTCAGGCGACCCTTCGAGACGCGAGGTTCTTTGGGGAATTTTGCGATGATTACCTTACAGAGAGGGATCACCGCTTCGTGCAAATACTTTTTCCGTTCAGTACCGCGAAGGAATAACCCGACCCGCACCTGCTGCAATGCAGCGTATCGCTGTTCGTCGTTCAGGGTGTCAACGTCGCCGATATGATAGTCGTTTAGGACCATAATATTGGCGTCCCGCAATTGTGCCATGGCGCTGATGAGCTGCTGCTCCTGCTGATTCTGCGTGTGCATTGCACTGGCAGAATCACTGGTGGTATTTTTACTCTCCGTGGGTGGTATCTCGGTCTTCTGCTGCTCAGTCTTCTTGCGGTTCATCTTCATAAAAATGCTCCTCTATGACCGTTGTAAGTGCCGGGTCTGAGCTGGTCAATAGCGCTCCCTACCAACTCCGTGCCCCTACCAATTTCATTTCTCCTACCGCATTCCTTAGGCAGCCGGTGTGCTACAAGAGGTAGATGGACCCACACGAAAATAAAACCGTGGTTGAAGACGGCAAGTGTCACGACTGCCGAAAGTACATGTGCTCTGTGTGCGGAAAGCGACAGGCCCACGAAGGGGTTTGCGGTGAATGCCTGCGCAGTGGGAGAGAAGATACGTGGGAGTTCGCCCGTTGCAACGAGTGCCTCCCCGTCGGGCAAATAAAGATGGCGCATCTGCGAAAAGAACGCAGGCGTCGGGGGGAGTGCCCCCGGTGCGGCAGGAAGCTTCAGGCTAACCCACTTCCGGCTGGAGTGAAAAGTTGTTATCAATGCCGTGACCAAAATCTGTATGACGCCACGAGCGGAGAAATCGAAGGGTATGGTGTTGTGTTGGATCTCGCTTCGTGGTGGGAAAAACACCCGACGTACATGCGAAAACAACAAAAGGTGGATTACCGGAAGTAAACCTGAAAAAAGCCCCGAGCCTACTGTTTTTCTCTCGGCTCTAACAGCACAGCACTCATCCTCATCGTGGCCGTGCTGTGGCTTGAAACCGGCGATACCAAAACTCTGGCCTGATGAGGTTGAGCCGGAGCCGGAGCCGGCGCGAAGCGCTTCTCAAAGTCAACGAGGATCGGTTCGATCTCTGCCGACATCTTCTCGATGTCCCACCACAAGGCTTGCTCATACCTCTCAGGAGTGCAGTGCTGGAGGAACTTCGAGATCAGGGTGTAGCAATCTAGCTTCTTCGCCTCGTTGAACGTCGCGCCATGATCGGCATTGAACAGCTTGGCAGCTTTGATCAGATCGGAATATTCGCGTGGGTTTACAGTAGAGCGCCCGGACCACATCTCAGGATGGTTCAGTCGCAGGTCAGTTGGTATAGAGTGCCCTGGAACAAAGAAGGCGAGCAAGTTCCTGAGGTGGATTAAGAAGCCCTCGATTCCCAAGTTGTATTCGGCTAGTGCTTCATCGGACTCACACGCGCTGGCTTTCTTTCCGGCCAGTGTCTTCGAGCAATAGCGCAGCATGTCGATCTCATAGAGGATTGTGTCGAGGTGACTGTTCTTATCCGAACGTTGATGAATCATGGCGCGTACCTCTCTTGTCGGAAATTATGTCATACCTTCCTTATTCTCCTCCCGCACGCGAGACAACACGCACCGATTCTCCGGCGACTTGCTCGTAGCGACGGCGAATCCCGGAACAGCGCGCCTTGCAGCGCCACCAGTTTGCATAGCACCCAGCCAAGCAGTCACAGAGAACACTGTGCAGCTCCCGAAGTCCCCGCAGAACGTCCAGCGAGATCTTCTTCAGTGCTGATCCAAGTTTTCTTAGCGCCGCAATAGTGGTCACGGCTGTGTATGACAACAGCCAAGGCATGAGGTTGTGCTGGACGATGAAGCTGGAAACTGAATCGGCGGGCGCTGACATCAAAATCTCCCCTTATCCGCCGCCGGGTCGGTGGACAGTTGAGATTCAATGCGGAAGCTAGTGTATCTGGCGCTACGGCTTCTGTACTACGACGTGACTAACCCGGAGTCACGTCCCCGTGAGATGGCTCACGGCCCCGTGAGGTGGCTCACGGGAGAATCACTCATCCATACAAACAAGTTTTCTTAATCAGTAAAAGTGATCTGTTTCTCATCTGGCTTCCCACCCCTGTTTAGGGCGGCGTCTGCGTCGCACGACTCCATCGTCGACAAAACACCCAGCAGTTCGCTGGGGATGCCAGTGAGTCTCATTTTGCGTCCAGACGGTTTGCGAAGTCAAGAGCAGATTGCGGCGCAGAAAAGGCCCCCGCTGCGCACTTCGGTGTTTACAACGGTTCAACCCGGTATTGACACGAAATGCGCGAGCGCAGCCACCTGAAAAAGCCCCGCGATTCGGGGCATAAGAAGGCGCTTTCCGTGCTTCAGTCGCGTAACCTGTCTGTTACGTCTGTTAAGCTGTTTTTCGGCAGACTGAGCGAAATTCTGAGCGTTTACCCTGAGCAAGATAGAGCGCCTCCACGCTGCGTTTGCGCGAACTGCTGGAGGAAATTGTTCCGCGAAATTCGCGGGTGGACGATTTCGAGATGGGGCACGATTTTCCCCACCTCGGACCGCGAGAAATGCTGCTCAACGCCCGCCGGGTTGAACTGCAGCCGGGGCATCCTTTCATCTTGCTGGCGATTGAAGATGTGACGCGGAAGAGCCGGGAAGGCGCGGCCTAAAGTCGGCGTCCCCCTTTTGCCGCGGTGTCCCAACGCTCGCTGCGCTCGGCTGGACCGCCGATGCGGCGGTCCCTACGCGGGCGCCAGTTCCGGGAATAAAAGCTCTGGAAGAAGGGCCATTGGTGCCCGCGGCTGACTCAGGATAGAATGCTGACTTTAGCAGGAAGCCAATGAAGCGGATTCTCCATCCATTTCGAAGCACTTCGCGGCAGCTGGGACCGCTGGAGCAGCGCATGCTCGACGGTTTGTGGGCGAGGGGCAGCGCGACCGTCCGCGAACTGGTCGAAGGCGACTACCGTGATCTGGCCTACACGACCGTGATGACCACGCTGGACCGGCTATTCAAGAAAGGCCTTCTGAAGCGATCGGAGGAAGGCAGGGCGTTCCGCTACGCTCCGCGATTCAGCCGCGAGGAGTTGCATCGGGAGGCGGCAAGCCACGCCTTTCGCCAACTGCTGGATGCGAGTCCGGCTTCGTCTTTGCCGCTTTCGTTTCTGGTCGAAATCCTGGGCGAGCGGGACGAGCAACTGCTGGACGATTTGCGGGAGGTTGTGGATCGCAAGCGGCGCGAACTGGGCCTACGGGAAGCGGGCCGGGAGGAGAAAGAATAATGTTCGCCGTGCGCGGGCTCGCCGTCTCTTTCTCGATCTTCGTCATGCTCTACAGCGCCTTGTCGTTGGCAGTCGGGGTCTTGTGGCGGAAGGCGGGGCTTGTCAGCCAAATGTCTTCGCCGAAACGCTACGCCGATCTGCTTTTCGCCTTGCGTGTGCTTCCATTCGCGGTGGCAACTGGAGTCACGCTCGCATTGGCGGTGCCTTCGTTCCTGCTGCTCGAGCCCCGTGCCGTGAAAGAACCCATGGGAATTGTGCCCGTCGTGCTCGGTTTGTGCGGGATGGCGGTGATGCTGGTAGGAATGAGGAACGGGTCGGCCGCCTTGCTGCGGGCTTCGCAAGCCGTGGCGCGGTGGTCGAGCGGGGCGCGCGTGATCGACTCCAACGGTGTGGAGTCCAGCGGTTCGGTTCCGGTGCTGCGGATTTCGGCAGCGGCGCCCCCGCTTACCGCAGCCGGCATTCTGCGGCCCAGTATATGGTTGTCGCGGGCAGCGGAGTTTGTGCTGACCGGGCGGGAGTTGCAGAGCGCGTTGCGGCATGAAGTGGTGCATGTGCGCCGCCGGGACAATCTGCGAAAGCTGATCCTGCGCCTGGTGGCGTTTCCCGGCATGACTGAAATGGAAAGCGCGTGGCGTGAGGCGACTGAAATGGCCGCCGACGATGCCGCAGTCTCGAACGCCGCTGAAGCCCTGAATCTGGCTGCGGCTGTGATCAAGTTGTCGCGACTGGCCCCGCTGGAAGCCCCCGCTGAACTGACCACCGCTCTGGTCCACAGCCCGGCGGAGTCGCTGAATGCGCGCGTGGAGCGGTTGATCGCGTGGACGGAACCTCAGCCGAGCCCGGCCGCGGTATATTCGTTGCGATATGCACTTTGCGCCGCTGTTGCCGTGGTGGTCACAGTAGCTGTGACTTACAGCGAACTACTCGTCCGGGTACACGCGGCGACGGAGTGGCTGGTGCGCTAACAAGTACCCTCGCGGGCTGAAGCCCACGGTGCTGGCCGGAGTATCGCAGCGCTGGAAGCGCTGCGCCACCCAGAACTTCTATTCCGTGAAGCAAATCCGAGGGCGATTTAGAACGTCACTCGCACGCCCAACTGTGCGGCGAATGGAATGCCGACCGTCGTACCCGGTCCGAAGAAATCTCCCAGAGCGCCCTCGGGTATCTCAAGCTGCTTCAGGCTGGTGATGGGCGCGGTTTGCGAGCAGTCTGCAACCGCACAAATACTGGTTACATTGGTGATGCCTGTGACTGGATCAGGCGTCATCTGAGCCGAGGGAACCGGCAGCTGGGCTACATTGACGGCGAAGTTCGCGCCGGGGTTGTTCCGGTTGAAGAGATTGAAGAACTCGATAAATGGATCGACTTGCCAGCGCTCGTTAATTTTGAAAGGCCGCGTGACCCGCAGGTCTGACTGGATGTAAGGTGTGCCACGAAATACGTCCAGGCTGGTGTACGCTCCGTTCACATAGATGCGGTCGGTGTTATTCAAGTTCGTGATGGTGATCGGGCGGGCGCTCTCGAACTGGTTGATGGTGCTTAACTCGAATCCGCCTGGAAGGCGCACCGTGCCTGCCAGCACGAAGCGATGCCGAACGTCTTCGCCGGACGAGCCGTAATCGCCTGGTCCGAAAGCATTCAGGAATCCGGCATTCGGTTGGTTCGGCTCATTGGGGCAGACGCCATCCACATAGTCAAACAGTTCGCCCAACAAGCATCCCCAGGTTTGTGCTTTCGAGAGCGTGTAGTTCGCCACCAGGTTGAAGCGGCTCATATTGCCCTGCAGATGCAGCATTAGCCCGTTATAGCTGGAACGGTTGTCAGACTCGAATACATTGACGTTCGGCACAACATTAGTCTGATCGGCCGCATATTCCAGGGGAGGCTCTGACGCAGAAATAAGCGGAGTGAACAGGTTGGAACCGCTGCTGTAGGGGAAGCCACGGTAGCCATGATTGCCTTGCTCGTGTACGTAATCGGCGCTCGCCAGCCAATGTTCGTTGAAAGCGTGCTGGATGCCGCCGGTGGTGTGAATGGCGTAGGGCGTTTTATAAGGGGAGCCGACCAGATTGCCGGCGGCGCCAGCGCCGCCCACCAGGCAGCCGGAGCCAAGGAGCGAATAAGTCCCTGCGCCCCCAGTAAGGCTGCACGTTCCGGTGGTGAAGTTCGAATTGTTCACGCCCTGAAACGCAGTCGCCCATCCGTTCTGCGCGAGATCGTCGTAGTAAAGGCCGAAGCCGGCGCGGATTACGGTCTTCCCGCTGCGGTCGGGCGAGTAAGCGATTCCAAGGCGCGGCGCGATTTGCTTGTGATAATCACTCGGAACGCCGGGCACAATCGGAATCTGCAACGCTTGCAGCGTTACCAGCGCGGCGTTATCGGCCTGGCTTCGCCCCGAACCCACGAATAGTCCCCAGGTGTTCTGATAACGCACGCCATAGTTGACTGTGAGTTGGCGCGAGACCCGCCAGGAGTCCTCGGCGTAGAGCCCGAGACGCTGAACATTCTGCGAAAAACTGCCGTCGCCCGCGGGAGTAAACGTGCAACCGATGCCGGTACTCGGGTCCGGCATCGGATTGCACATCGCGCTAGGGGGGGTGTAGTAAAACGGCAAAGGCGTCGTGATGCCGCCGCAATCGGGGCCGGGCGGATTGATGTAGCAATCAGGGTTGGCGGGATAGGTGGTGAACTGTTCCGCCGTCGACGCGAACGCTCCACTCAGCACCGGTTCGTGAATGAAGTCGATTCCGAACTTGAACGCGTGGTCACGCACCACGTGGCTCAGATCGTAGCGGAACTGATATTTGTCCTGATTACGCACGTCGGGAAAAAGAGTGATCGGAGTGGCAAACTGATTGTCGCCGAAAGTCTCGAAGCCAGAGACAGTCAGCGCCGTTACGCTGAAGGGAAACTGTATCGCAAAGCCGAGATCCGAATTCCGCATCTGCGTGAGATGCAGCAGGCTGGCGTCGAGAACCAGGCTGCCCAGCCAGTTTAAATTGAAAGTATAGGTATTGCTGAGCGCCACATTCCAGTAATTGTTGTGCGTAATCAGGCCAGTCGATGGGAGCGTGGCCTGTTGCACCAGGGCATTGTGCGTAAGGTAGCTGTCTTGCGATGCGCGCAGGAACCAGTTCGATTTCTGCGATTGTGCCCAGTCCAGGCGCAGCGAACTGAGGTAGTCGCGGAAAGGAATGGGAACGTTGGCGGGAACCGGGATGGAAGGAATGCCGGTGATCAATCCTTCTGATGCCAACTCCGCGAGCGCGTCGAATTGCGTAGTACTGGCGGGGCTATAGGCGATGCTAGAGTCTTCATGCACGTTCTCGAATGAGGTGAAGAACCAGGCTTTGTTTTTTGCGATTGGACCGCCGAACGTTCCAACATAGTTCTGCCGAGAGAACGGCTGCTTCGGATCCGGAGCCGGATTCTCGATGGGAAAGCGCGCATTCAGCGCGGCCTGGCGATCATAGAACGCTCCGCTTCCGTGCCATTCGTTGGTCCCGTGCTTGGTTGTAATTACGACCGACCCGGCGGTAGTCCAACCGGTGTCGGCGTCTTCGTTCGACGTGCGCACGGCGAATTCCTGAATGCCATCGGGCGAGAAATTTTGCAGGAAGCCGCCGATCCAGTCGTCGGAGTTTTCGGCGCCATCGACCGATAGCTCGTTGTTCAAGCCCGAGCTTCCCCCAGTGGAGACTGCGGTGATGCGCGCCTTAGTAGGGTCGGAAGGCTCGACCGGCTCGGTTCCGGGCACGAGATAGGCGATGTTCGCGAAACTTCGCGCCGGGAGCGGCAGAGTTTCCAGGTCCTGGCTGCCCACTACACCTCCGCGCACCGCGCTCGACGTGTCAATTATTTCGGTCGTAATCGAGGAAGAATTCCCCTGCACGTTGATGGTTGCCGAGGCCTCCGCAGGTTTCATCGTGACCGTAATCTCGCGTACGGTGGCCACGGCGATCGAGACATCCGCCTGCGCCGGAGCGAAGCCCGCGGCACTGATCGTGATGCGGTAGTTGCCCGGCAGAAGATCATCGAGACGAAACTCGCCGCGGTCTTCGCTGGCGGCCTCGCGCTGCATGGAAGAGCTTGATAAGTGCGCGACAATCTTGGCGGAAGAGATGCGGGCGCCGGTAGCATCCTGCACCGTGCCGCGTAGCGATCCTCGCGGGTTCTGGGCGTGGAGCGTCGCCGTCAGCAGGATTGCGAACAGGGTTAGGGCGATGTGGCGCGAACTTGCTTTCATGGTTCCAGCAGTAGCGAGACTAAACTGCGGTGCGGGCTACTACCAGAGGTCGTAGCGTGCAGCTATCGCTGTGGATTCTTGGTAAGGTCAGCTTCCGGATTGCCCCGTCATTCATCCCAAATGCGCATTGGAGACGGAGTCTTTCGGCGTGGAAGGTTTCCTTCCTATTGCGCAAA
>CAWKNF010000030.1:0-73177 GCA_963850805.1 uncultured Acidobacteriaceae bacterium
GCAAAGACCGTTTGGTTCTTGGAGAAAAAAGCCGCGATCTTCCTACCTCCGCCGTTGATGGTCGAAAGGAATGTCTTGGTATCGAATTTGATGAATTTCTTGGACGCTGCCACGAGTGGCATGATTGACCCCTCTCAAGAATTGCGAATGCGCAGAAGGCAACTTCCTATGATTAAGGAAGAATAAATGCGCAAGAAGGCGAGAACAGCGTCAAGTGGGTGGGCAAACCTCCAATTCCGCCCTTCATAAAATGTTCTCACCCTTGGTGTCGAAAGTCAAACGAGCGGCTTTCTCCGCGACAATCGGAAGCGTCCGCAAACGGAGAGATTATACAGCTCGAAAGAGTGCCAGAACAGGCGTGATGGGCAGCGATGGTAGCCAGGTGGGAACGTTGAGCCCCGACTCGTGGGCCGGACTAAGCCGTCCTGCGGAAAAGGACTCGATGGCTTCCGCCTCTGAGATGTATACGTCGAAGACCGTGATCAACTTGGTGATCTGCAGCAGATCACTTACACGCTCGGTCAAGCTCGTCAATTTGATCGTGCCACCCGTGTTTTGCGCGCTTGTGCGCAGCTCCGCGAGCGCGTCCAGGCCGCCGGAATCCAGGGCGTTCACCCGCCCAGATTGAGCACGATGCGTTTGTTCTCCGAGAAGGCACTCTTGACGGTACTCCGCAAAAGCGAGGACTCCTCGCCAAACACCATCCGGCCACTGCAATCCACCACCAGAATTCCATCCTTCGTTCGCGTTGTCAGCGTCAGTTTCATTAGGAACGCTCCTTTGCGGCCTGCACCAAATTCCGCTGGAACCAGACCGCTCCCGAACAACGGTGACGCACCAGCCTATCGGTTGCCGTGCGGTTATAGCAAGGTTTCCTACTGCTCGAAGCCCTACGATGCTCGGCTGATGACGTGCTTCCCCGTGAGCACGCGGATCAACCATGTGGCGAATGACGACGTGGAGTGCTCTAAGCCTGTGGAACGAGGGGAGGTTCAGAGTCGGCTTTTTACCTAAGCCCTCCGGGCGATTGGCTGACAGGACATGTCCTTTGGTAATCGGTTATCGCGTGTATTGATTGGTGACTGGAGTACGACGATAATCCGCTGTGTTAGAGGAACAATTCGCTACTAAAGACCAAGGAGGCTTCCATGTTGATCCACGACTGCCTCGCTGCGTTCTCACCCATCTCCTCAGCCCCACAACCCGCGACGTTTTCTTGCTCACCGTGGTTTCTCAGATTATTGGAGCCAAGTCACCGCTGGAAAATACCCTGGAACTGACAGACCGGGTCTGTGACCGCTACTTCGCTAATAGTCTTCCAATTCGAAATCGGGATGTTGGTTCCCCGAGTTTAAGTGTTCGCGGAAGAAGAAATGAAGATCAAAACTACACCTGCATCGTGATGTAATTTCCGCCAAAGAATGGAGGGCTCATGCCAAGCGTACATGTTGACAACCTAGGTGAAATGGCAATCGTCGAATGCGCGGGAAAGTTTGTCCGAACCGCGGCGGCGTCCAAATTACAGGATGCCGTTACCTCCCAGATAAGGCCCGCGGTGCCGTTTTGGATTTGACAAAAATGCACGCAATAGGCGGTGGCGGTCTAGGGTGCTCGTGCTGCTATAGAGGTGGGCTCAGGAGCACGAGATTCGACCCTAGCTGTTCAACCCTTCCGAACTCGTGCGGGAAGTAAAGCATGTAAAGTTTGAAATTGCCACCCTGGAACAAAGGATGAGTCTCCTTGGCCGTGTCATAGTGAGTACGCGTGCGCGTTGCTCGAATCGCAGTTCCCGTTCCGTCACCTTTCGCGATACGCTTAGAGTTGAAGAAGCCTTGTGCCAACTGCAAAAAGTACCTTACCTCATATCGCGTTGCTCCGTTCCACGCTCGGGCCATTTACTTCCTTGGTAGATAGAGTTCAAATGACGGAAACGCCACCAAGTTCCGTCACAATGCCACAACGTCCACGAAAGAAAATTGTGCGCAGCTATGGGCCGCGGCATCGAGTATTTTTTCATTCAAGGTGCTGAATCCTAGGCCGGAGTCAGATCGTGACGCAGTAATCCTGATAGTCGATGACAATGCAAGGGTGCGAGCCGCGCTTCGGGTGTGTTTAAAGATGAAGGAAGATTGGGTCGTGTGTGGAGAAGCCGAAAACGGAGATGCCGCCATAGAGTTGGTTCGTACCGTAAAGCCAGATGTCGTCTTGCTCGATTACGCCATGCCTGTGATGAACGGGCTTGAGGCAGCGCGAGTAATGAGCGCCCTTGCTCCTGAGTGCGCCATACTGATGTACACAATGTTTGCTACTCCACAACTGTCAGAACTGGCTTTTTCTGCTGGTGTTCGCGCCGTTCTCTCCAAGGACGTAAATGGGATCGGTGCGGTCATGGAGGCCATCGAAGCGGTGGCTTCTGGCAACGCTATAAGTTGCGAATCATAGACCTCACAGCAACTCCCACTACGGATTCCACTGTATTGTCTCAAGTTGCCGCTCAGGGTATCTTCTCGTGGGTAGGTCACGATTCTGAAAGCGGTCATGGGTTAGCGAGTGCTTTATGGGTACTCATTGCGACCCTCACGACCGCTTTTTTTAATGTCTTAATCGTTGTGGCTGCTCGGCCTTCCATCCAAGAGTGATCCGCTATGTCTGTCCGCCTGAGACAGGTGTCTGCTCATCTGCGATTCGAACCCCGCAAGCGACACAGAGGTAACAGAGGTTGCATTACGAACGGGGCATTGCGTCAAATGCAGATCACACCGTATGTTGGTGGTGAGCAGTTTTCGGGGGAGGACCGTTCGAACGAAAGAGCGTCCTGTGACTCAATCGAGTCTGGGGCGCTTTCGTTTTTTGTCGGCTCCAATTACGATTGATGGCTGACCCCTCTCTCTGTTCCTCTTGGGGGAAAGGCGTACCATCAGCGACGGAGTTCCGCACACTTCCGCTCCGGCTAACCTTTGAACTAGACGACCCTGCTCAACGCACGCGAGACAATAGCCGTCACGATTCCATCAACGCTCTCTTAGGAACCGCTAGAGCCTTGAGTCTCTTGTAACTTGTTCGGGGTTGGGACTAGCATTCCGTTCAACTGCCGGGACTAGCCCTGACTTCACATCTAAGGGGAACCCGAAGTCAGGGTCCTTGCGTGCTGTGATCTGCGTCACAGCACGCTCTCTCTCTCTCCGAGCATTGCACTGACCAGCGTCGGTCACTTCACCATTCGTTTCTCTTGCCATCCACATTGCAGATGCTTGGCAACTGCCTAAAGCATCTGCTCGTCAAATGGTTGTGCTCAGAGTCATTACGGCGGTTGTGTTAGCAGTCGGTTTACCTTTTGCGTGCCTAAGTAGCTCGCAAACTTCTGATGGGCGACCGCCCGCGAACGAGTTTGCACGCCAGATCATCGACAACGAGTTGCAAGCCGAGAAAAACGATCGCAGTCATTGGATGCTGCGGCTAGAGACGCGAAAGTCTGGAAAAACCGAAGTGAGGGAAGTAGTAGAGACCAAGGACGGAGACTTGGATTGGCTGATTTCGGTGAACGGAAAGCCTCTTCCGGAGGACCAGCGAAGCGAGCGACAGCGAGGGCTCCAACATCTGATAAGTAATCCCGCAGAGCTGAAAAGATCACAGCGAGACAAAGCTGAGGACCAGGTGCGAAGTCAGCGGCTGCTGAAAATGCTGCCGGAGGCCTTGGACTTTGAATATGGAGAACAGCGGGGAGAATTGGTGGAACTGAAATTCAAGGGCAATCCACATTTGCGTCCTCCATCACATGAGGCTGCTGTCGTACATGCGATGGAAGGCGTGTTATGGGTCAACGGGAGCCAAAAACGCCTAGTGGAAATGTCTGGACATTTGACGCGCACGGTGAAATTCGGCGGTGGCCTATTGTGGCATTTGGACGCAGGTGGACATTTTTATGTGAAGCAGGAAGAGGTTCAGACCGGTTACTGGGAATTGGTTGCCCTGGATGTGGATATGAAGGGCAAAGCGCTTTTCTTCAAAACCATCGGCGTGCAGGAAGAAACAAAGCGCAGCATGTTCCGCAGATTGCGGGATGATCTGACGGCCGCGCAGGGTGCCAATCTGCTTTATCAGCAGGTGCGAACAACTAGCGACGCCCCAGCCGAGAAGCAGCAACGACAGCTGGGTCCACAACTAGCACTTGACGTGCGACCCGACCGGACGGACTAGCAAATTCGAAAATCTCGCATCAATGGAATCTCGGCAGCCAACGCGTGTTTTCAAGCGCCCACACCTACAATCTTGGCGTCAGATTCTTTCCTGAGATATCGGCTCGTTCACGCCGAACACGAGATTTCGATTTTCCTATACTTCAAGAACCAAGAACGCCGCGTAGAACGAACACAGAATGGAAAGGGGTGGAAGCCACCTTCCATTTCCTTTCGATATGACTACAGTATTCACCGTATAGCATTTCCCGACGACAATTAATAAGGTCCTCGCACTAGGTTTCCTGCGGAAAATCCGCGAAGGTTTGTGTAGTAAGAGGCCACTTTATGCGGACCCAAATTACTTCCCCTTCCATGCTCCAAAGCTGGCGAGAGCTGTACACTGCTGCTCTGTTCGAGACGGACAAAAACCGCATCCCTAAGCGAATCGCGGATGCTGAGAAAGCGATTGTGGCGCGAGCCCGCGAGCTTTTCGCCGCCGGCTCTGACACTATCGAAGAAGACCAGGCCCTGGATGATGCCTTGTACGCTTTGCGGGCGCTCCAGAGTTGCCTGGAGTTCCGTCCGGCCGCCTGAACCATTCTGATCCTGTCCCACTTTTCGAAGCGGAGATCCCGGACACGTGCGTCCGAGGACAGATCTCGGAGAAAACCTCACGCCTTGAGGATCTTATAGTTACTTCCCTTTTTTTTGATTGCCGCATCCATTCCGTCTCAATATCCATCATGAGCGTGGCAGTCGTCAAACGGAGTCCCCTGCCGTTATGGATTGTTTCCGGGTAGCCGTCATTCATCCAGTGGGAACCCTTGGAAATACAAAACGGGGTGGCAGCGATTTCGCGGAATCGTTGTCAGCCCGTTTGGTTTGCTTGAATTTGCGGGGACTGGGCTACCAGCCCTGCCTGCGGCGGCTACCGCAATTAGTGCGGCTTTTCCGCAGGAGGACGGCTCTGAGGCTTTGATGCACTCTTGCGCGGTGCTTGGCGCTGCTCCATCTGCTTCTGCTGGATAGCATGCTTTTGCTCAACCTGTTGCGTTTGTTGAGCATGACGCTGCTCCATCTGCTGTTTTTGCGTGTCGTTGTAGTTTTTCTTGGTTGCTTGCTGGTGTTCTTTTTCCTGTTGCTGCTGGAGCTTCTGGTGATCCTGCGTTTGTTTCGCCGCTAACTTGTCCTGTTGCTGCTGATATTTCTTGTCAGTTGTGGCGTTGCCTGTGTTTGGCGGTGTGAACTTATGCGGCTGCACTTCGCTGGCGTGATTGCTAGCGGTAGGATGAGCTTCGGTGGTATTTTCTGGACGATTTTCCGTGCCAGGGTGAACTTCACTCCCCGGACGTGTTTCGTTGCCCCGTACTGCATTCGCTGGAGGAGCCTTGTATTCGCCCCCGGCTTGTCTGGAGGCTACAACACCAGTTTTGAAATCACCGGCTTTGGTAGTAGCCGCAATGGGTGGCTTGCCATGGTTGGTGGAGGCACGCAATTCGGGATTACTACGAGCAGCCTGAACGTGCTGCGTTTGCGCAGCTACCGGACCAACGTGGTGCTCGTTAGCATAGGACTCCTGCTGCGGCGTGGGACGCGCTTCGACCCCGCCGGTTCCACCGTTGTAGCTGACGTGAGTCTCGGAGACATTCGTCACCCTAGTGTTGTAGGTGTTGTGAATGATGCTGACGTCTACGTGATTCACGTAAGTGTTATAGGAGAAGTGACCACCTTCCCAGCGGCCGCCCTCATAACCAAAACCGCCATAACCGAAGCCGTAATTGATGCCCCCATAGAAGCCCACCTGCGGGCCCCAATACCCTTCATGGAAAAGGAACGCGCTGCCGCCCCAGCCCCAATAACCTGGGGTCCAGAGGAAGCCGACCTGGGGTGCCTCGACCCAGGTGCCGGGTACCCAGTAGTAGCCATCGTCGTCGTCATACGCCCAGTATCCAGGTGTCCATAAGTATCCGTCGCTGGGACAGATTGGCTGCTCGTAGACGGGAAGAGCTGGGGGACCGAAGTTCACGGAAATGCCGACACCGATTTGAGCGAACGCACCGTGGGAGAGACCCAGCAAGACAAACGAAAACAGCAAAGAGCGAATAGCAACTGTGGTACGCATTGTGCTTCCTTCTGCCTGCTCATCCGTTATTTATTATCCCGGTACGGCGAGAGGCTCACGGGAGCGGATTCGAGCGGCGGGTCAAGAACGTGGCCGGACAACCTCACTAGTGGCGTGCTCTTCATGACCTTTTCGCTGCACAGCCAAGTGAAGATTCCCTTCAAGCCGGAAGGCTGCTTGCGCTTTTCGTGCATGGGCGCGAACAAGCGCCGAAGCGTTTCAACCTCGTAGTCCTTCTGATCTGGCACGGGTTTATGATGTCAGAGGTTGTTGAAAGGTTTACTGTCTGTTTTGCCCCCCCAGAGCCAACAGGTCGTTGAACATGATCCGCCGTCTAGTCCCCCTCCCACGCGGTCCGAGATAGCACGAACTTTAATCCAATTTGTTGTTGCTTGTCGGGCAGCATAGATCGCCTTCAAGGTTGAATTGCCATCACTCACCACTTCAGTCGAGTTGGTCGATCTCCCATCCTCCCATCGTTGCTGAGAAAGCGCCCTCCTAATCTTGCCTGCCTTGGCATTGACATTCCCGTCGGATTGCTCGATGGCCCCAGAGCATGTGATAATCCTGCCTGGAAACTCTTGGGCCTCGCCGTAATAGCGTCTTTCAAATGGCTAGTTCTCCGAGAGTTCGTATGAAACCTCTAGTCGTAGATTAGGATGTCGATTTTGCTTGGTTCAGTTCCCTTGGACTTTCCTAGGCCGATGATTTTCACTCGGGTGTCGTCGAACTTGAAGTGCAGCACCAGGTAATCGCGGACCACCTTCGCGCGGGCCTGAGTCAACACGCGGTCCTTGTCCGTATCGCCAATGTCGGCGGAGACTGCTATGACAGCGAGGCGGAATTTATTCTGCTCCAGGAATTTCCCGACCTCCTCGAACCTCTTTTCATTCTTGAGTTTGGCATTGTCGGATTTGTCGAAGATGTCCTTGGCGTCATACGCAAATTCCTTGTCGCTGCGTTGCGATGGCAGCTGCGAAATCCTGTTCTTTCTGAGTTCGGCTGGATCCTCGTAACCACGCTGTTTGAAGAAGCCGCGGAACAGAAAATTCTGTTTCAGGGCATCCGCATCTTCGGCGAACGAGGTGACCGCCGTCTTACTCTGGTTCATGACGGCGAGAGCGGCATCGGAGAAATCGACCGGTGTTTCACCCTTGATCGTGTCGCCGCTCTCGATGGCTCCCGCCTTCTCCGATCCGAAAGAGACCTCCACATATTTATCGCCCAGCAGACCCTCGGTCTTGATCGTGGCGACGGAATCCTGCCGGATGATGTTCTTGGTGGAGTCGGCCAAGTCCATCACGACAATTAGTTTCCCGCTCGGGCCGCTGGGCAGGGAGATGTATTTCACCGTCCCCAGATGAATCCCTCCGACGCGCACGTCGGCACCATTGTCGAGTCCGGCAACGTTTTGGAACTCCGCCTCCAGTCTATAGGTATGCCGAAACAAGAATCGCTTCTCCCCAATTAGGAAGACTCCCGCTGCCAGGATAAGAAGCGTCGTCACGATGAACAAGCCCAATCGAAATGCGCGAGACATACATAACCGCCTAAGAATCTCGGTTCAGGAATTGAACGACAAACTCGTCCTTGCTCGCTTGTAGGTCTTTAAACGATCCCTCGATCAAAATCTCTCCGTCCCGCATCAGCGCTAGGCGATCGGAAATCGTCCGTGCGCTGGGCAGGTCGTGGGTGACCACGATCGAAGTAAGGTTCGTTTCCTTCTGCATCCTCAGAATCAATGCGTCGATTTCCGACGCGGTGATGGGATCGAGTCCCGCTGTTGGTTCGTCGAAGAGCAGAATGCCGGGCGAAAGAGCCAAGGCTCGCGCTAGACCGACCCGTTTCTGCATCCCTCCGGAGATTTGTCCAGGCAGCTTGTCCAAGTCTTTCTCCATCCCAACCGTCGCAAGCAGCTCGCGGACGCGCTTCTTTCGTTCGGCATCGGACAGGCCACCGGCACGTTCCAGGGGGAAGGCCACGTTTTGTTCCACGGTCAGAGAGTCGTAAAGCGCCGAATTTTGGAAGAGGAATCCCATCGTCTTCCTGATTTCGTTCAGTTGCGGGCGCGCGAGACCGGTGATTTCGTGTCCGTGAACGCGAATGGACCCGGAGTCGGGCCGCTGGAGTCCGATGATCAATTTCAACAGCACGCTCTTGCCCGTCCCGCTCCGTCCAAGGACCGACAACGTTTCGCCCTTGGCAATTTCCAGATCGATTCCGTTCAGCACTCTCTGCTCACCGAAAGACTTGCGCAGAGTCTTTACCTGAATCGGCGGGGCGGCAACATCGGTTTTCATCAGTGCCGTCATGGGAAGAATACCTGGATCAGCCGGACCAGCAAAACGTCAGCGAGAATGATGAAAAGCGAGGAGATCACCACAGAACTGGTCGCCGCGCGCTCGACGCCTTCCGTGCCCCCGTGCGCCCGCATCCCCTGAAAGCAGGCGACCAGTCCAATGATCAGCCCAAAAACCGCGGTCTTGAACGTCGGCGGCAGAAAGTCGTTGAAGGTAGCTTCTTTGAAGCCTTTTTCGATGAAGAGTCGAAGCGAAATCGGCTCTGTCAATGTGGTCGTAATCCAGCCAAGAAAGATGCCACAGAAGTCCGCGGCGAGTGTGAGCAGTGGCAGCATTAGAATGCAGGCCAGAATACGTGTCGTTGCCAGATACTTGTAGGGATCGACGGCTGAGGCTTCCATTGCGTCAATCTGCTCGGTGATTTTCATGGCACCCAATTCTGCGCCAATGCCTGCAGCCACTCGTCCACTGACGATCAGTCCGGTTATGATTGGGCCGCTCTCCTTGACGATCGACAAGATAAGAAGCTCGGGGAGCAGGGACTTGGCACCGAAACTGACCAGGCTCTCATGGGTTTCAAGAGAAAGAACGACGCCCGTCGCCGCGCCCGCCAACGCTACGAGCGGCAGCGATTTCGAGCCCAGTTCGTCCATTTGGTGTGCGAATTCCCGGAATTCATATGGAGGCAGGAATACGGCTCGGAGCAACTGAAAGCCGAAGAGGCCCAGATCTCCGAACCACTCAAAAAAACGGACCAGGAAATCGGCAAAAGCAAGCTGGGTGGTTTTCGGCGCACTCCTGAGATCCGCTGCTGTGTCCAAGGCCATAGTAAAATTACGCTAGTCGGGTATCGTGGTCGCCCGAGCAGAAGCGACATAAAATCGTTTGACGGCGGCCTGCACCACCAGTCAATCCCTTCAAAACTGATACCCCGACTCAGGATTGCTCACCGTGTAGATGCTCGGCGAATGCGACGAAGACTACAGTGAACACTGTAATTTTGGCCGAAGGGAATAGTGAAGCGGTTTGGTCTCAAAAATAGCATCATTTGTTCAACTGCTAAAGCGACCATCGCACGCGGTCCGCACTCATCTTTCAGAACCTCCTCACAGTGTTGGTCGCTATTTCGCTTACAGCCCTGAAGCCGGCAGTCAGCATCGAACAGAGGCTATGCCCAAACCGATCCAGGAATCCGAACCCCTTTTGTTTGTTCGGAAACACCCACATGTTCGGAAAAGGAAGCGAGTGGCCCAAGTCTCGGAGCGACGATGATTGTTCCGGGAGGGCGCACAGGGAGGTCGATATGGCTGTACATCGTGGCGCTTTGTGTCATCCTCTGTCTCGCCTTTCTCTTCTACGAGGCTAAAACCCGCCCAGCCCAACCGACGCCCCCGACATCCCCTCCGTTGCACGACTCGAAATAGATTCAGGGGTGGGCATAGAACCAGCAG
The DNA here is from genome assembly GCA_963850805.1 of uncultured Acidobacteriaceae bacterium. Taxonomy (GTDB): domain Bacteria; phylum Acidobacteriota; class Terriglobia; order Terriglobales; family Acidobacteriaceae; genus Sulfotelmatobacter. Next base: position 10,052 of record CAWKNF010000030.1, read on the forward strand.
GTTGCCTTATCGGTAAACGAAACGGGTGAACGTCCGTTAGGCTGCCTGCCGTTTCGGATCGACGGGCAATCCAGCCTTCCGCCATGCTTGGAATCCGCCTCGAAGAGCCCACACGTTCTGGTAACCCAATTCCCGAAGTTTCCGCGCCAAACTGGCGCTAGAGCCCTCGTCGGGTCAAGTGCAGTACGCCACTACAGGTTTGGTTTTGGGGATTCTGGGAAGGTTTTCTTCTACCTTGTCTATCGGAACTCGGATCGCTCCTGGCAGCATGGTGTGCGATTCTGCCCACGCCTGAGGATTCCGAACGTCTATCACCCTGAAATCTTCTCCTGCGTCCATTCGTCTTTTCAATTCTTCGACTGTGATTCGCAGAGCGTCAGCCATAAAGAACCTCCTTAGCCGATTCGAATAATAGACGCCAGAACGGCAAGTAACGGACATGCCCGAATCGGCGGCGCAAGCCTCTTCAAGACTCGCGCAACTTGCGTCGTGTGGGGCGATTGGTGCAACGCCACCCTTGTTCGACCTTATCCAACGCCTCAATCGCGGAAACCTAAGTTAGGCTTCGTGCCGTTCTGTGGCAGGGATAGCGGCTAGATTGAAGTCCTCGGAGTGTTTGAGCTTAACGTGTGCGCGAAATGCCTCATAGAGCACTTCGTTGGTTTGTCCCAGTGTACTCGGTCCATCCGCTATTGCCTTTTCGACGCAGATGGTCTCATGGCACTCAGAGCACTTGCCGAAGCGATGACTGGCGCGATCCATTTCGTCCCTTGGTCCAAGCCAACCCGCATCGATCAATTCTGGTTTTGTCATATAGCAGGCCTCCATACTGCCTCGGACCTAACTCCGGACCGTCTAGGGCCATTTTCTTGCCCCAAGGAACATAATTCAAGCGTACTTCGACAGTTGATGCAACGAAGATTGCGACTCGATCAAGGCGCGCGCATATTGACTTTCGATACAGCATAGGAGGCTGATCATCTGCTCCAGGGTGGCAATCTCAAAGTAAACGTGCTTCAGCTTATCCAGAACACGAGCGGAGGGATTGAACAGCTTGAATCTCGTTGACCCCAGTTCCGAGAGCCCGATTGCGTCCCACGCCGCAATTTTCTAGGCGAACTCAAGCGGAAATCGGCTCGCAGCCTCGGTGGTCAGCAAGGGGTCGTGACACGGCGATTTTTCGCCAACTTATCGCTCTAGCGGCAACAGGTATGTGGGATTGTTCTTAAATGAGCCGCCGAAGACGTGCTGATCTGCTTCGCGCATATCCCACACGATTACAGAAGTCGGCACGAGTCGGACTGTAACGTCATCCCATCCTGCAAACACTGGACCCACCTTCGGGTCCGCTAACGCAGCTTCGCTTAGGTACTTGCGATGAATCTCCGTGTTGCATCTATGAGATGACTCACCGCTAAGTACCTGCGCACTGCCCGTGACGGTAACTCCGTAGGACGCGGCGGGGTCACGAGAGTCAACCATCAGAGACACTTCCCGATTTGCCTGAAGGTTTCGGGCTTTGCGGCTCCGCGAAGCCGTAGCAACATAAATGTCGGTGCCGTCGAACCAGAACCACACAGCAACGATATGGATTGACCCGTTCGGGTTGTGTGTAGCAAAGGACGCGATATATCGGCTTTCCAGCAACTGCTTGACTCTTGCATCCGACAACGAAGCCATCGGAGAATCTCCTTCGGAAGTTTAGTTTCCATTTGCGCGAACCGCATAAGCATACAGGTTAGCCGTCTTTTGGCAATAGGAGGTCTTGTCGTCAGGAGTCAAATGGCGAAATCAGATGGGATGAGTATGGCATGGCGTTAGCACGCCACAACGACCGATGAAAACGAGGGATGCCGCCGACATTTCTTGGAGAGGGAGGGGATTTATCACCAACTACAACACTCTTACGACTCGTCTAAGCAGCCACCACGGAACGAGCTGCCTTCCATGTCATGGCTCCGCCTCCGATTAGGGCAGCGAGGGGGATGGGGTGCATCAACGGAAAACCGTCACAGCACCATAGCCAGCCGGAAAACACCAGCAGCATAGACCCGCCCAAAAACTGAGCGACAGGAGTCAACCACCGAGGCCTCGCTCGCAAGAAGGAGGAGAGGAACCCTGCGGCGATCTCGGCGCAGGCTATCAGCGGAGCCCACCACACGAATGTCATGAGTCCTGTGAATGGGCCAACGTGCGCACCATTGGAGAGAACGCCATGTTTCCAATCGCTCACGCGGATGCCCTGCACAAAGAAGGCATGCGGACCGCACAAAATGATCACCAGCAGGGCGTCCCCAATCAGGGCAGAAAAGTAGGAAGCGACGAACACCGCGACCAAGGAGCCGCCGAGGCCGAGGTTGGGCAGACCGCCGTGGCCTGACTCCGCTTGGCGTTTGGACCAAGCATCTAGGGTTGCTGCACCCCTTGACTTCTTCACCTTTGGGCAATCTCCCGAGGACGAGTGCACGATGAATCGCGTGGCGAACCTGGGATCATGAGAAATGAAATCGCTTGCCAGGAGCAAGTGACGAAAGGAACCCAGCGCTCTGTCCGATTACAAACTCTGATGGTCGTTGTTAACAGATGGGATGAGAAAGGCGGTCTCCAACGGGATGCTGTACGCTCCCAGTCGGAGCGCAAGAGATAAAGGAGACCGGCAATGAGGAAGGTTAGCACCGCAGCGCCACAGAAGATCGAAAAGTCTTTGACACCGCCGAGTTGGGGGAGGGGTATTTCAACAGCAACGGGCTTTAGTTCGCATATACGAGGTCTGCGCCATCGCGAGGAGCATCGCGCTCAAAGTGCAGGCGTTCCGCCGGAAAGTAAATACGTTCATAGGCAGCAATTGTGGCGGAAGCCGCCAGTCCCTCCTGTGAGCGAGCGATTGCCCGCTCGAGCGCGGTCTCGAAGCTGCAATCGATCCAGAGACGGAAGTCGTAGCGCTGCCGGAGTTCCCGTTTGAACAGAAAAATCCCTTCGAGCAAAACCACATCTACATTTTCGAATGAGTACAGGTGCTTGCGATACGCTGATGCCGTCTCCTCCGTGAAGTCAGCGAGCAGATGCACGCTGCCGTGACGTACCAGGGGATCAATCAGCGAAGAGAACATCTCTTCGAACCGGAAAGCGTGCGAGTAGAAGTGCTCGCCCGGCTCATCGCCGCCAAAGCGAACATGCGGCAGGTTCAGCCAGCCGTCGGCGGCAATCAGCGAGACGTGGTGCCCTTTGTCCGTCAGCCCATCCGCCAGCCGTGCAGCCACGTAGCCTTTCCCCGATCCGTCGATACCACTGATGGCGATCAGGCGCGCTTTGTATCCCCCGCGGAGTGGCACGCCACGGATCGCCGCGACGATGTCGTCAAGATTTGATACTTGGTGGATAGGTTGCAAAAGCTTAACCCGAGATTTCCTTTTTGACTGTCGAGAACGGTAAAAATTCTACGCCCCGTTTCGCCCTCCTGCACATTGGTTGAACAATGTTGGTGGGACTTTAGCGGAGGATCAAACGATTGCTGATATTTCGCCAACAATCCTGTTGAGCCACCGCACTCCACGGCTTTCATTGACCCGTACTCGCTTCCAGCCTACCATTGGGCGACTCCATGATCGGCCAAACCATCTCGCATTACCGCATCGTCGAGAAGCTCGGTGGTGGCGGGATGGGTGTGGTGTACAAGGCTGAGGATGTCAAACTCGGTCGCTTTGTGGCCCTCAAGTTCCTACCGGACGACGTAGCCAAAGACCGGCAGGCACTCAGCCGCTTTGAGCGCGAAGCCAAGGCAGCCTCTGCGCTGAACCATCCCAATATCTGCACCATCTACGAGATCGACGATCAGCATGGCCAGACCTTCATCGCCATGGAATTTCTGGACGGGCTAACTCTGAAGCATCGCATCGCTGGGCGACCGATGGACACCGAGTTGATTCTCTCGCTCGCTATCGAAATCGCCGATGCTCTAGACGCGGCCCACGCCGAAGGCATCATCCACCGCGACATTAAGCCCGCCAACATCTTTGTCACTAAGCGCGGACACGCCAAGGTTCTGGATTTTGGTCTCGCCAAGGTCGCCTCTATGGCTAGTTCGTCTAGCCAGACTGCACTGGCGAACGCGCTAACGGCCTCAATCGATGAGCAGCAACTGACTAGTCCAGGGACGATGCTTGGCACGGTAGCCTACATGTCGCCGGAGCAGGTGCGGGCGAAAGAGTTGGATGCGCGGAGCGATCTGTTCTCGTTTGGGGCAGTGCTGTACGAGATGTCAACTGGCGATTTGCCATTTCAAGGAGAAAGTTCAGCGGTCATTTGCGAAGCCATCATGAACCGTGCCCCGGTGGCCGTGGTGCGGCTGAATCACGACGTGCCGCCCAAGCTGGAAGACATCATCAACAAGGCTCTGGAGAAAGATCGCAACCTGCGCTATCAGGGTGCAGCGGAGATGCGAGCCGACCTGCAACGGTTGAAGCGGGATACTGAATCAGGCGCTCGGCCAACGGCGACAGCCTTCGATTTCTCCCCTACTAGCGAGCGAAGCGCGATTTCGAGTCCCGCACCGTCGCTTCCTTCGCCGCTGGATTCCGTTTGCGGAGCCGGATCAGAAGGATGGGAGTCAGCAGGATTGCCAGAAGCAGGATGACCCACGCCATGATCGCCATATCCAACTGCCTACACTACTGCTGCCGATGCCCGCTCCACCGACTTCGCCGGAGCCAGCACGATCAATGCTACGCCGATGACAACAAGCACAGCAGAGCCGACGAGTTCTCCGCGTGCGATCAGATTAGCGAAAGCCTGCCCTGCCATAAGCATTGCATAGACGAAGCTCGACCATGCCGTGAAAGCAATCAGACTGCGATTCGCCGCTGGGTTACGGGCAGCCAGCAGCAGGAAAATGCCGAGCGTGACATAAAGGCTCAGCATCATTGCCAACGCAGGCTCTTGCCGCACAAACATCTTCAAAGGATAAACTTAGAGCGGAAAAGATCAAGCCCACCGCGAACAACACAACCCTCAGCGCACGTTCTCGACGCATAGTACGTCCTCCCTTGCTGCCACCGACAACATGATAGCCCGGACAGTTATTGCAGCTTCGCGTTCTCCGCCTTGGCTTCTTTCAGGATGGGAATGCCGGGGTGGCGTCGTTCCAAAGGACCCCGGCCCGATGTCCAAAAAAAGATTGACTCAGACCACCGCTAAAACACTAATTGAGTGTCACCCGCCGACAACTATTCATGTCCTTCAAATACTGAAGCCAACTTCGTGATCCGAAACAGTTCCTTCACCCTGTGGTTCAGATTGATGAGTTTCAGTTCGCAATTTTGCTTTTTGGCACACACGTACAAACCGACGAGCTACGCAATGCAGGGTGACACCGCCAAGGCCAAAGCCGCATATCAGGACTTCCTCACCCTCTGGAAAGACGCCGACCCCGACATCCCCATCCTGAAGCAAGCCAAGGCGGAGTACGCGAAGCTGCAATGAGGTTGCAGTCCCTGACTAAATCTGGGCTTGACTGTTTGACTTTGCGGTCTCCGGGAGTATCGTAGAGGCACGATCCGGGGTCTGATCCCGGAAGCGAAGCGCGTCGTGCTGGACTCAGCGGATGTGAACTACATAGATAGTTCGGGTCTCGGTGCGTGTCAGCTTCAAACTCGCCGTGCGCTGTATCAACTCTCCGCACCGACCATCGTGCATGACCCCACTCGGCGACGATTCCCCCTTTTCGTCCGCACAGTCCTCGGCTCATTGGTGCCAACGATTTCATGCTGCTTTCAACATCTCGTGCAGTACACAGCGTTCCGCCCCAATTCAGATACTCTCTGGCGCATTGTGCTCTGCTAGCCTATCCAGATGCAGAATCCCGTCAAAGAACGCATCGTAAAGTTGCGAGAGGAAATACCGCAAATTAGTGAGGCGAATCGTCTGTACATGGGGGCAAAAAGATGCCCTGCTCAGTGGGGGATCACGAACGTCGGCTTCAAAGATTGCAGGAATCCTAGACGAATTGGTGGCGCTGACCGACAAGAAGCTTTGAAGATGCATCGACCTCAAAACCTATTTAATAATAATGGGAATTTACGGTAAGCGTCAGAGCAAACACACGGTTGACAGATTGAATCCGCAGCTAGCGTGACTTCGCCACTGGATCAACTTGATCGGCAAATTCTCAGGCGGCCAGTTTCCGTCCCTTCGTTCACACCGGATTACTGCCGGCTTGGCCGTCATCCGCTAATGAGCAGAGATTCGGCGAACGCCCGTTGGCTTGACTGCCTGACTAGCTGCCAGCTTGTGGCGTTCTGCAAGTTCTGCATGACCTCGTGGAATGCACCTGTCAGGGTCAAAAATCTGCTACCATGACCGCTTGGTGAGGTTGCCATGCCCCAATATGTGATCGAGCGGGAGATCCCAGGCGCAGGTAATTTGACGGATGCGGAATTGCAGGCCGTCGCCAGAAAGTCGGTCGGAGTGTTGAAGGAATTGGGACCGGAAATCAAGTGGCTCCACTCCTACGTCACGGGCGATAAAGTCTATTGTGTGTACCTGGCACCAGACGAGGAAACGATTCGCGAACACGCACGCCGCGGAGGTTTTCCGGCGAATCGCATCTCAGCCGTCCGCCGCATGATCGATCCCAATACTGCAAATTAGTTCTTAGGTAGAGTCTTCGTTCCGAACGCCTGATCCCGGGTCGCAGTAAAGCACTTCATGGATTGCTTGCTCGATCGGCATCGCCCATCCCTCCATCCATGCCGTCAGGCCGGCAGCATCGCCGAGAGTTCTGCGCGCAAATTCAAGGGCCTTCTCAAGCCTGGCTTGCTCAGCCGGCGTGACCGGAGTGCCTAATCGTTGGCGAAGCGCGGCAGCAGCTCCTGCCAAGTGCAGCGATTGCTCGGCGTTTGACTGGGCGGCGGCATTCACGGCGAGACATTCGAGCGCCCTCGCGATGCCCCGGTTGTGACCCAACTCTTGGAACAACTTGATGCTTTCGCCGTGCAGACGGCGCGCCTCGGCGTTGTTCCCCTGATCGCAGCTAAGACTTGCCAAATCGGAGAGAGTGCTCGCAATTCCCCAGCTGTCCTGCAACCGGCGAAACTCCGATAGGCTCTGTTCACAATAAGAACGCGCGGCCACCAAGTCCGCTTTTTCCCGTGCGACATCGCCGAGGTAGTTCAAAGTCCACGCGACACCGGCGCTATCTCCCACCTGACGGAACACCGTAAGACACTCATCGTAAAGCGAGGATGCGCGCTCATATTCGCCCTGCATCTTCATCACGCTCGCGAAATTGCTAAGGGCTCGGGCGATGTCAGCGGGATCGCCAAGATCCTTCCATATGGCGAGACAGCGCTCGAAAAGTAAGGAGGCGTCGGTGAGCTCGCCACGATCGCGAGCATTGATGGCCAACGCGTTAAGTGCGACGGCAACGCCGCGGTTATCCTTTAGCTCGACACAGGTCTCGAGGCTCTGTTCGAACATTGGCCGTGCAGAGCCGTAATCGCCCTGTGCCGCCGCCATTACTGCGCCGGCAAACAGCAGGCGCGCACGAAGCTTCGGACGCGACGCTGTCCGTTCCAACGCTAGGAGTCTGCCGATGCCATCACGGCCCTCCGCGAAATGCTCTCGTGTCTCCCAGAAGCGGAACAGAGCGGCGCCAAGGCGAAGACCCCATTCGACATCTCCAGTTTTGATTAGATAGTCAATCGCTAAGCGGAAGTTCTCATGCTCGACCTCATAACGATCAAGCCATTCGGGTTTGGCGGCAATATCCTCGGCACCTTCTTCGGCAAGCACGAGATAATAAGCCGCATGGGCACGGCGAGTCACAGATTCATCGTTGCTCCCAGCGAGGCGTTCGAGAGCGTACTCGCGGATGGCTGAGAGCATAACGAAGCGCGTTTCTTTATCAACCTGCTCCACCTGTTGGGCTAAGCTCTTGTCCACGAGTGAAGCCATCCCGTCAAGCACGTCCAGCCCCAGGTCGCCTTTGGTGTCGCACACGGCTTCCAAGGCTTCTAGCGTGCAGCCGCCCGTAAACACCGAAAACCTCCGCAAGAGAGTTTGTTCAGCGTCATTGAGGAGGCCGTAACTCCACTCCACGGTGTTGCGAAGAGTTTGTTGCCGAGTCGGCAGATCGCGGGCGCCACCGGTCAGAAGGCTCAACCGGCTTTCCAGACGTGTCAGCATAGCGGACGGTGAAAGCAACTTGATGCGCGCCGCTGCCAGTTCAATGGCTAGAGGCAGGCCATCAAGTCGAGAGCAGATAGCCGCCACCGCGGGTGCGTTTTCCTTCGTCAGCGCGAATTGGTGCTTTACCGCCTGCGCGCGTTCCACGAATAGCTCGATCGCTGGAAGACGGGAAAGCACGTCCAGAGGCGGATTCGACTTGGGATCGGGCAACGCCAGCGGTGGCACCGGAAATTCATGTTCGCCGTAGATATGAAGCGGCGCTTGGCTCGTGACCACCACTTTGAGTTTGGGGCCAGCAGTGAGCATTTGCGCCACGATCGGCGCGGCAGAGACCAGGTGCTCGAAGTTGTCGAGCACGAGGAGCATCGGCTGACTCAGTGCGCCGACATACTCCATCAAGTTTTCTTGCAGCGAAGTGTTTCCGGTCTCGCGCACACCCACGGCTTGCGCGATCGCGGAAGCTATCAAACCACGTTCGGCAATCGCGGACAGCGCGACAAAACAAACACCGCTGGGAAACTGGCCGGCCATTTCGCCCGCCACCTGTAATGCGAGCCGCGTCTTCCCGATGCCACCCGGACCGGTGAGAGTCACGAGGTGTATGCCGGGGCGGCTCAAAAGCTGGCGAAGATCATCCGATTCGCGTTCCCGTCCAATGAATGCGGTGCGCTGCACCGGCAGGTTGTTGCGGCGAGGTTCCGCTTCCCGGGTAGGCACATCGGTCAGGCGGTCGCGCACCGCAGCGAGGTCGCGAGCCAAATCCCGGGTGGAGGCGTAACGCTGCTTCGGATCCTTGGCAAGACAACGCTCTACGATCCAAATGAAAGGAGCGGGCGCCTGCAGCGTTTTGGCGCCGAGGCGCTCGGGTTCGTCGCGAAGGATTGCTGCCATCGTTTCCGCATGCGTCTTCTTTCTGAATGCAGGAGCTCCAGTTGCCATTTCGTAAAGAACCGACCCAAAGGAAAACTGGTCAGAACGAAAATCCACATCCTCGCCGGTCGCTTGCTCTGGCGACATGTAGCCGACAGTGCCCAACACCGTTCCATGCTCGGTGATGGCGGTGCTCGATTCCGAACTGCCGCGGTCGGGTTTAAGAAGTTTCGCTAGACCGAAATCTAGCACCTTGGCCATTCCGTCGTGAGAAACCATTAGATTCTCGGGCTTCAGGTCGCGATGAATGAGGTCAATCTCGTGCGCTTTGGCGAGACCGTCGGCAATTTGCGCCGCGATTGCAACTAATTTGCGAAACGGAATCGGGCCGGAGGCGAGCAGTGAACGCACCGTTTCTCCATCCACCAACTCCATGGCAATATAGCGCGTGCCGTTCTCGTGCCCGAGTTCATAAATCGTCACGATGTTCGGGTGATTCAGCGCACTGGCAGAACGGGCCTCCTGCTCGAAACGCGATAAGGCTTCCGGATCCGAGCTGCGGTCGAGCGAAAGGGTCTTGATTGCGACCTCACGATCGAGGCGGCTGTCCTTGGCGCGATAGACTTCCCCCATCCCGCCGGCGCCCAGTCTCTGAAGAATCTCGTAATTGCCAAAGCGCGCACCCGGCGACAGGGCGGATGACAACGAACCTGAAGTGGGAGGTGGATTCATGGAACTTGTAGAAGCGGCTCTCGGCATGCCCGAAGCGGACCTTACCTACTGCGCAATTACAGGTGAATAGTTTAATTTCGCGACCGCGACAGATCCCAAGGTAGCACCCCTGATGGGCTTATAATATCCCAGAATTCGGAGGGATTTAATGGATATTCGATCGCTTCAGCGGCCCCTGAAAGATATGTACCGGCAAGACCCGGCCAATTCGCAAATCACGCTGACCGCGCACGGCACTCAGGCCGACGCACCGATCGCTTGTTCTGTGGACTTGGGGCGTGCAATCTACGCGGCGCAAGCGCACAAAGGAGTGGGTGGCGCTGGTACCGGAGCCTGCTCGGGAGACTTGCTGTTAGGCGCGCTAGCGGCCTCCGCCCAGATTACCTGCCAAATGGTCGCCGCTGCCATGGGAATACCGACCGAGGCGATCGACAGTCACAGTCGAGGGCGATCTGGATCTGCAGGGAACGCTGGGAATATCGAAAGAAGCCCCAGTCGGATTTCAGAGCATCCGCGTCACTTTCGACATCCGTGCACCACAGGCTACCCCAGATCAGTTAAGCGCGTTGCAGGCCAAAACCGAACAATATTGCGTGGTGATGCAAACCCTGCAGCATCCCCCGCGGATTGAGAACAAATGGAAGCAGTAGAGAACCGCAGATCAGGATTTGATCTCAGCTTCCTCTTTCACTTCGGCTTGATGTTCTGATTTACCCGGAAAACGTTCCCCGGATCGTAGCGCTTCTTGATCTTCGCTAGACGGTCATAATTCTTGCCGTACGTGGCCCGGATGCGATCATCGCCCTCTTCCATCATGAAGTTGACGTATGCGCCGCCGGCGGAGTAGGGATGAAGCGCGCTCCAATACTCCTTCGCCCACGTCGAGATTTTTTCTTTGTTCGCCGGGTCCGGGTCGACTCCGACAATCACAGAACTCCACGTTGCGTCGCGGTAACCCCAAGGCGTGGCACTCTTCTTGACACGGCCCGCGGCGCCATTGATCGGGTACAGGTGCATGGTCGACTGCAGCGACGGCATGTTGGCCGCGTATTTCACATGCACCGCGATGGCTTCGTCCGGCAGCGTACGCACGAAATCCGCCTTCCAGTACCATTGGTGGCCCGGAGGGTAGAGACCGTCGTGCATACTCTGGAGTACCGGATGCGGAATTGGCCCGACCATGTCGAGCGCCGGAGCCTTCAGGCTCCGGACCGGCTTGAACACTTTCTCCCCCTTCTTGATCGGTCCGGTGTAGCTCCATACGATCCCGCACATCGTCTTGTTGTGCAGGTGTTCGGGGAACGGAGCTACTGGCGGCACAGTGAGGAACGCAAAAAAACCATAAAGGTCATCGGGCACCTTCACGATGAAATCGCGGTACCAGCGCATAATCTCGGCCGCGTCTTCCATCGGCCACAGCATCGGACCGCCGTAATCGGTGTGTACGCGTTGCCCCTTGAACAGAAATGAAGTCACAACGCCGAAGTTGCCACCCCCACCGCGCACCGCCCAGAACAGGTCGGGATTCTCCTTGGCGCTGGCGGTAACGAAACGCCCGTCGGACAACACCATTTCGACCGCCAGCAGATTGTCGATGGTGAGGCCATACCTCCGCGTCAAATAGCCGATCCCGCCGCCCAAAGTCAGTCCGGCCACGCCGGTCGTCGAGATGATGCCAGCGGGAACCGCAATACCAAACGCGTGCGTCGCATGGTCTACGTCGCGCCAGAGCGCTCCGCCGCCGACCTGCACGGTTCTCTTCTTCGGGTCCACGCGAACATAATTCATCGGCGAAAGATCGATCACCAACCCGTCATCGCATATTCCCAATCCGCCAGCGTTGTGCCCGCCGCCGCGGATGGAGACCAGCATTTTCTGCTCGCGGGCGAAGTTCACCGCTGCCATGACGTCGGCCACGTCGGTGCAACGCGCAATCAGTCGTGGCCGCCGGTCGATCATCGCGTTGTACACCCTGCGAGCCGCGTCGTAATTCGGATCGCCTGGCTCGATCAGCCCTCCGTGTAAGCAGGCTCTGAAATCGGCAATCTTCGCTTCGTTCAGCATTGTTGATCTCGGCCTCCAGAAATTTGACTTGTTCTATGCCAGCAGGTGCGGCGTCGCTCGGTAAGCCCTGCGTCATCCCTAAGTTGAGCTAGAACATACGATTTGGACCCTAGCTCGCACATAATACGCCTTCCCCCTTAGGCTAGGGAATCCGGATTGCTAGAGTTTCTTCCGCCATGACACAGCAGTATGGCTGAGACCGCATCAATTCCCGCATGGTCGGCAAACGGGAAGTAATTCGGTTCCTGCCGGTTCGACCCAGGTTGGCAGGAAATACAGCATCTTCCATGGTCGCCTCCCCTTTCCAACAGCACCTTCATCCGCAACAATCGCTGATTCAATTCTTCAAACCAAACGCCTATCTCGCGAGCGCGGAGAGCAGTTGTTCACAAGTCGGTTGAAGCATCGACGGCCCACCGCCCTCGCGATCAAGCACCTTTTGGGTAGATGCGACGACGCCTGGATCGGTGTAGACCTCGTCGGGACGGCAGATCATTCCCATGATCTTCCAGAATGCGTGCACGTCACCTCTGTTTGAATTGGAGCACGCATGTGTCGGCGTCGATTCTCCAACATCCCGCCTTGCACAGTGCGGAACAAGATGCTCAGCTTTTGCCTATCCACCGGCTTCTGAAGAAAGAAAGTTGCTCCTATCGTGAACGCCTGTTGCATCGTCTCTCTCTCATCCCGCCCCGTCACGATGACAATCGGAGTGGATTTATTCCAGGAGGACTTGCGGATGACGCGCGCCAAATCGAAACCATGCAGATTGGGCATCTCCAAATCCAGGAAAATCCCATCGAATCTTTCCTGATTCACTAGGCCAGCCGCGTGCTGGCTATCGCTGACCCCACGCACATTCGCTTTCAAAGATGTGAAAACCTCGGTCATTAATTCCAGGCTTGCGGGGTCATCCTCGACAACAAGAAGGTTCAACGGTGTCATGCAGCTATCCTCTTCTAGACCCAAGCTCGCCCAACCATCATACGTTGCGCGTCAAACCACCGTCATTTGTTGCTAATAAGTTCAACAGCCGAAACCTGGGGTTCGAAAATATGTAATGGAAAAAACACGATCGTGCTAACCTAAGCAGAACTCTTGCGCCACAACGAACGGACGTCTCCAGGAGGAGAAATGTCGCTTAAGCACCTCTCCATCGCGGCTGTGGTCGCAGTTTGTACTTTCGTTGCACAAGGCGCGGCGCAAGAAAACGAATTGACGGGGATCCTTGGGCGTACTTTCATCAGCGATCAGGGCATCTCAGGCGCCCCCTCTTACGATCCGGACCTGCGTTTCGGCAAAGGATTAACCTTCGAAATAAATTATGCCCGCCACGTCATGGGTGGACAACTATGGTCCCTCGCCCTAGAAGTCCCGTTCGTGGTGAACCCCGTTGAGGATCTCCACGCCGCCCAGAACGTGATCCCAAAACAATACTCATCTTTCTTTGTGACCCCCGCAGCACGGTTGAACGCTTTTCCGGAAACGGCAGTTTCTCCTTGGATCAGTTTTGGCGGCGGATTCGGTCATTTCAGTGAGAGTTCCACGCTTGAGTTTGGGGGGCTGGCAAACCCGGGGAAAACCGGAACCACTACGGGTGTAGTGCAAGGTGGTTTGGGACTCGACGTCAAGATCTACAAGCACTTCACTCTGCGCGGCGAGGGTCGAGAGTTTTGGTCGGGCGTGCCGCAACTGAATGTGAACACCGGCAAGAGCCACCAATACAATCTTTTCGCCGGCGGGGGCATCGTCTGGCACTTCTGAAAGGAAGCTCGCACCCTGCCTGAAATGTCTACAACCAGTCCTATAAACGCCCGCTGGTTCTTACCTAGGGGGGTACCCCCAACCCCTGACTCCCGAGTAGCCGACAAACCACCCTCAACCGACCCCTCAAGAGGGCCATAGCCCAAAGACTTCGAGCATTGGCTTCTGCTTGCCTTGTATCAGCGCGGCCGCTGTTTGGGCCGGGGTGAAATGTCCCTGCGGAATATCGGGCGCATCCGCAAGGAAAAAGCTGGCCATCGCAAACACCGTCATAGCTTGGCGTAGATCGGCAGGTGAAATCTTGTCGAGAGTATCTTCCGCCGAATTCGCTTGCTCGAAATAACCGGGCGCCCGTACCAGCGGAGCGATGCCCGGCAATCCGGCCAGCGTAAAGGCATACGCATCTGTCATGAACAGCCACTCGTCGTCTGGAGGCTCAAGGTGCAGGTCGGGAGTCAGTTCGTTGAGTTTCCGCCGCCGTCTGGTAGCGCAACTCGCGGTCTTTCTCTAGCGCCTTGTTGATGACCTCTTCCAGCTTGGGCGCCACATTGGGGTTCAAGCCCCGCAGCGCCTGGGGCGTCTCATTCAAAATGTTTGCGAAAACCACCGCCGATGTGCCACCCGCAAAGATACTAAGGCCCTAGCGCGTTCAACTCAGGGTTTCAAAACGAAACATCAATCGAGAACTCTAATCGGAATTTCATTTTGTCAAGAAGGGCCGTACTTGGTTTGCGCATATCCGGCGCTGCACCACGCGTCAACAATTTGCGAGTTCCTTTGACACTCTACCTGGAATCCGCCTTATCGATGATGAAATTCTTAGGACTGACGGCAAGATAGCAAGTCTTGAGAACTCAGACGATCCGCGAATCGGGCGCTCCCCCCGCAGAAGAGCAATCACATCCCGCTGCTAGCTCCCTGTCTTCACCGTGCCTCCACCGCCTTTGATTTTCCCTCTATGCGGCTTAGTTGGCGGGGGCCCAGATTCGCTGACCGTGAAGTCATACTCCTTATTAGTGACGCCTTTGCGCTCCTGGTGGGGAGCATTCTTCGACAAGCCAGCGCCAACCGACGCTAGGCCCGCTGGGTTTTGGGCATCTTCAAATGGGTCGAAGGGATCCCACGCGACATTGTAGTTGTAATCGCTGGAAACCAGTTCCAGCCAGCCGTGACAGGGAATCTTTACTTTCTGAGGAGTAACGACGGCCTCGCCGACGTCGGCTCCATCGTCAGGGACATACTTGATCTGTACAAACAGGGGGCCCGTGCCTACCTGGATGGCATATGGTCCCCGCCGCTCCGAGCCGTCCTCGTAAACCCAATAATTAACAGTTAAATTGGCGGCCTCCGGTTCCTGGGTGTAGCTGTCGGTGGACCTGATCAGCATGTCGTGGAACACAGCTGGCGTAAAGAGATTGGTTTCAAACTTAATATTTATAGAAGACTTGGAGTTGTTCTCGAACCTGACTCTCTGGCCTTGCCCCAGGATCGTGCATGCGTCTGGTGAGGCATCGGAAGCAGTAATTGTGATGACCTGGGCTGCAATATCTTCTCTAATAGGAATCACACGATCTGTGGCCATGGCTGGCTCCTTTGCAAATTGAATTTACTTCCCGCTGGGCCGAAACCCGGGATCTGACATCAGGCCTTGGAGATCAGGAACACTCTTCAGGTCCGCCAGGGCGTAACCTTTTTGCAGGCTCTTTTCGATGTATCGCAACGCCTTAGCGCGATCACCGAGGTCCTCATACGCTTCGCCGACGTCTTCCAGAACGTTGGGGTCGTCCGGGGAAAGAGCGAGTGCTGATTGTATGCGCGGAATGCTCTTTTCGCGAAGCTTTTTCTTCGCGTAGAGCAGCCCCAGGTCGGCCTGTACAAGAGCGTCGCGCGGAGTTTTCCGGGACGCCTCTTCGAGCAGGGAGAGCTGACGATCGCGGGCGTTGGTCGCTTTTTCTTTGTCTTTGAGGCCCTCGTAGGCCAGCGCCAGATTGCCCCAAACGATGTAGTCCTTGTCGTCCAGTTGCAGGGCTTTCTCCACGGCGTCCGCGGCTTCGGCGTACCTCTTTTCCTGTATATAGAGATTCCCAAGATTGGCGTAGCCGCCGTAAGTGGGTTCGAGAGCGATTGATTTCCCCAGTACCCGTTCCGCCTCGGCGTAGTGCTTGGCGTCTCCACTGTCGATGTAGGCCGCGCATAGGTTGTAATAGACCCGCGCGTTGTCAGGAGTAAGCTCGATGGCATGGTGATACTGCGCAATGGCTTCGTCGTAGCGCTGGTGTTCATCCAAGAAAATCCCGAGCGAGTTGTAACCGTCCCAAGAATCGGGACGAAGGGCGATCGCCTTTCTGTAGGCAGCCTCGGCATCGGCGGTTCGTCCTGCACTGTCATAGGACTTGGCCAGGCCAACGACCGCGTCCGCGCTGCGCGCATCGAGTTGCAACGCGCGCCGGAACTCCTGCAACGCGAGATCGTATTTCCCCGTGGTGTTGTGGATTCGGCCTAGAGTCACATAGACCACGGGCAAGCTATCATCCAGTTGCTGCGCTTTCTGGCAATTGGCGAGAGCTACGTCGAGCCATCTGGTATCTTTGTCCAACTGATATTTCAGGCGGTAGGCTTCGCCGAGCTGTGCAAATCCCAGGGCAAAGGTCGGGATCCGTCTTCACAGCATCGTTGAGCGCCGCGATGGTCAGGTCGAGATTCCCCGCTTTGTCATAGCGCTGGATGTAGCCGAGAGCCTTGACGTACGACTCATACGCGCCAGGATTGACAGCGCCGCTCGTGGCTCGCAGCATTTCAGGCGTCACTTCGATCCGCATCAGCTTTGCCACTCGTGCCACCGCCTCCTCTTCTAGCGCCGAGAAATCTCCCGCACGGTCTTCCAGTGTTACCGAGCCAATCTGGCGAAGGTTCCTGGTGTTCACTAGATTCACGGTCAGGTGGATCGTCTGGCCGTCTCGCTGAAGGCTTCCTTCCACCGCAACCGTCGCCCCCAGTTCACGCAGCGCCGACGTCGCATCGGCAATCTTGTGCCGCACGCACTTCTCTGGCCGGTATCACCCACAACGGCCGCTTGCCCACATCGAGGTTCGTCAGGCGGCTGGACAGAGTGTCCATCAGTCCGGCGGCAACCGCTTCGTTCGCCGGATCATTCCCCACAGACTCAAACGGGAGCACCGCAATGTGTTCTTCCTGGCGGTCAAACAATCCCGCCACGCGCTCGCGCACCGGCGGCAGAAACGAGAGCACTGCCACCAATACCACTACCGCGCCTGCGGCGGCCAGCCACAGGTTTCGCCTTTGCGCCGGCTTGGCGCCCGTGCCCCCCAGAGGACGCGCGGCTTGATCAATCTGCTTTCTTAGTCGTTGCCACGCGACTGTAGACGATGGCCGACTGCCGGTTTGCGCTGCCGTCGCCGCCGGGCTTAGCCGGTTGCGGGCATCCTTCAGATCGGCCACCATCTCGCGGCAACCTTGGTAGCGCGTGGCTGGCTCTTTCGACAGGGCTCGGTAGATCACTCGCAGCAGATCGATCGGTATTTCGTCCATCGGTCGCGGCGGGTCATTCAAGATTGCCAAAATCGTGGCCCCATGCGAATCGCGCAGAAAAGGATTCTTCCCAGTGACCATTTCCGCCAGCACGATTCCCAACGACCATATATCGGTGCGCTGGTCGACCAGCTTGCCTGTCGTCTGTTCCGGCGACATGTAGCCGATGGTTCCCGCAGTCGTAATGCTCTGTGTGCTGCTGGTCGAAGGTGCCAGCCGCGCAAGGCCGAAATCCACGATCTTCGCCACACCACCTTGCGTGAGGATGACGTTGGAAGGCTTGATGTCGCGATGTACCACCGTACCCGCGTGAGCTGCAGCCAGGCCCTCCCCCATCTGGATGGCAATGTCGATCGCTTCGGCTATGGGGATAGGACCGTGGTGAATCTTCTGCGCCAGGGTTTCCCCCACGTAATACGCCATTACGATGAAGGAGCGGCCACTGCTGGTCTCCTCCAGGCCATGAATCACGCCGATGTTGGGATGGTCGAGCGAAGACGCGGTACGGGCTTCTCGCAGGAAGCGCTCTCGGTCATCGCGGCTCGCAGCTACGTAGTCGGGAAGAAACTTCAGCGCGACCGTGCGCTGCAGCTTGACATCGAGCGCGCGGTATACCACACCCATGCCCCCGGCTCCGGCGAGGCCGAGGATTCTATAATTGCAGACGAGATCCCCTGAGGCTAGGGTGGTGGTTGGGTCAGACACCGAGCGTCCCCCATTTGGGGATCAATCCCAACCTCATCGCCCGCAGCGAATTATCGTTCAGGACGGGATGAATCCGGTATCGAGCCAGGATGATACGCTACTGCATTTCCACTAGCAAGAAGTATCGGTTGCGAGTCCCCGGCTCATGATTATTTTGCGTGCCATTTCATGGCACCAGTGGTGAACTTCGCCCGGTCGGTCGTATGGAAATGAAATAAGGCAGGCGAACCCCCTGTCCCGAGGCTTTCAGCTAGCGATTTGGGGGGCGGCATTTCTCTTGGAAATCATTTGCTAGGCCATTCGAGGTTAGTTTGAGTTGCAGACTGGCCTCGCCCGTCAGCACCCCAATCTAATAGGCCCCGGCAGCTAGTATCCGCGTGCTCCCGGCTTTATCACGATGAAGCAAAGTCCACTTGTGGTCCGTAATCTGCAGGACATTGGCATACGGCATCCTACCGGTCGCCTCAGCCGGTGCGACCACCATCATCCAAGTCTCCTCGTAGCGCCCCACAAACATGGGTGGTGCTGCGTGGACATGTGCCCAAGTCTGCCATATCCTCGTAGTTTCGACTGTAATGCCAGAGCACGTGTTTCCGCACACTCGACTCGGAGGATCGCACTTCCTTGAATCTCACGGACCACTTCGTGGACCGGCATCTTCGAGAAGGCCGTACCCGGAAGGCAGCGATTCGATGCGGCGAATCCGTCCGCACTTACAGCGAAGTGGCTGCCGATGTAAATCGCGTTGGCAATGGCCTCCTAAGTTTGGGTTTGCAAGAGGAACAGCGGGTATTGTTGCTGCTGCCGGACTCTCCGGAGTTTGCGGTTGCGTATTTCGGCATAATCAAAATCGGCGCAGTTGCGGTGCCCAGCAGTACTGCCGGGCGCACGGCCGACCACGATTACTCCCTCACGGAAAGCAGGGCGCGGATCCTCATCGTTCACTCGACGCTTTTTGGTGAAGTTTCTCCAGTTTTGACCAGGCAACGCTTTCTGCGGCACATCGTCGTCGTCGGTGAACCTCAGCCCGGGTATCTGCATTGGGATCAGTGGCTCGCGAAGAATTCGCCTGAACTAGATGCAGCAGAGACGAAGGAGGACGACGTTGCTTTTTGGCTCTGGACTTCAGGCAGTACCGGCCGTCCAAAGGCGGCGGTACACCTGCATCGCGACTGGCTCGGCTGTTGCCGCAACTATGGCGCCGCAGTCTTGGGGATCGGTCCCGACGATATAACGTTCTCGTCGTCGAAACTCTTTCACGCCTATGGACTCGGAAATGGGCTGATGCTCCCTTTTCATGCCGGAGCGACCACGGTGTTGTTCCCGGGCAAGCCACAGCCGAAAGCCATATTGGAAGTTGTTCAGAGCGTCAGGCCAACCCTTTTCTTCTCTGTTCCTACCTTGTATGCCCTGATGCTTCAGGAAGCCGAGCATCAGTCGTACCGTCTGGACAGCGTCCGCCTTGCAGTTTCCGCAGCGGAGCCCTTGCCGGCCGAGATCTTCCGTCGCTGGCAACACAAGTTTGGCGTGGAAATCCTGGACGGCATCGGTTCTACGGAAGCGCTTCATATTTACTTGTCGGCGCGTCCTGGCAAAGTCAAACCTGGCAGTACAGGCAAACCGGTTCCGGGGTACAAGCTGCGCATCGTTGACTCAGACGACCGCGAAGTTCCGCCGGGTACCACTGGGGATCTCCTGGTTTCTGGAGACAGTATCGCGTCCTGCTATTGGAACCGGCGGGATCTGACTGCTGAACGCATGCGCGGAAAATGGTTCTTCACTGGCGACAAGTATTGGATGGATGACGATGGATATTACTGGTACGCAGGCCGTTCCGACGATATGTTCCGGGTCTCCGGGCAGTGGGTTTCGCCCGCCGAAGTCGAAAGTGCCTTGATTGAACATGAGTCCGTCCTCGAAGCGGCGGTGGTTGCTTATCGAGAAGACACTGAACTTTACACTCCCAAGGCATTCGTTGTGCTTCGAGAAGGCATTGTGGCCACTCCTGTTCTGGAGCGGGAACTGCAGGAGTTCGTCAAACAGCGGATCACGCCGTACAAGTACCCGCGTCGCATCGAATTCATGGACCAACTGCCGAAGACCGCGGCCGGAAAACTATTGCGCTACAAACTGCGTGAACTGGCGTCCGGGCCCCCCACCTAGTCGCGGCCTGGCGGTCTCCGTGCACACTTTATCGCTCCCCGAATTAAGCGCTTGGTCATCAGCTCCAACTTTCGCACACGTTGCGGAGGCGGGAGGCGGGTATACGTCATCTGCTTGACAGTTCAACAGCTAGAATGATTGTTTCATCAGGGCGTATCTCAAGGCGACATCACTGACGTAATCAAAACCCCGCGATGGGTCAATGCATTATGAGAGAGCGGCCCGTATAGCAATGCGGCAACGCATAACGGAAGGAGCAGGTAGGCAAATCAGCTGAAGAATGGCACTTTACCTTGAGGGAAAGACTCCGTTGACGCGAATGATCTTTCCCTCAAGGAGGCAACTGCATGAGTCGCGACATCAAGTATATCGGCATGGACGTGCACAAGGAAGCGACCGTGATCGCGGTGCTGAACGGCAGTGGCAAGCTGGTGATGGAGTCGATCGTGGAAACCAAAGCCAGCAGCATTCTGCAGTTCATCCACGGTCTGCGGGGCGAGTTGCATGTCACCTGGGAAGAAGGGACCTGGGCGGCTTGGCTGTACGATCTGCTGCAACCCCAGGTCGAACGAGTGCTGGTCTGCGATCCGCGGCGCAATGCCTTATTAAAGGAAGGCAACAAGAGCGACAAGATCGATGCGCGCAAGCTGGCCGACTTGTTACGCACGGGAATGCTGCGACCGGTCTATCACGGGGAACACGGACTGCGGACGCTGCGCGAGCTGGGGCGCAGTTATCAGACCCTCAGCCAAGACCTGAACCGGGTGATGAATCGGATCAAAGCTCTGTATCGTGGCTGGAGCATCCCTTGTGCGGGGACCCAGGTCTATGCTCCGCGTTATCGGGAAGAGTGGCTACAGAAGATCGAGCATGCCGGCGTGCGCCGGCGTGCCGAGCTGCTCTATCAGCAGTTGGATGGATTGCAGGCGTTACGGCGAACCCTGCGTCCTGAGTTACTGGCGGAGAGCCGGAAACATAAAGCCTCGAAACTGCTGCGCCAGATTCCCTGTATCGGTCCGATTCGAGCTGCCCGCTTGATCGCACTGATGCAGACGCCGCACCGGTTCCGGAGCAAACGGCAACTCTGGACGTACAGCGGGCTGGGCATTGAGACCCGCGACAGTGCGCAATATCGCTACGCGCACGGACAACTGCAACGCTCGAAGAAGCCGCAGCAGATTCGGGGTCTGAATCAGAATCACAACCACGAGATGAAAGAGATCTTCAAGGGCGCCGCGACCCGAGCCAGCTGTGGTATGGGTCCGTTACGCGACTTCTATGTGGCGTTGCTGGCGAAGGGCATGAAGCCCGAGATGGCACGTCTGACCTTAGCCCGAAAGATCGCGGCCATTGCTTTGACACTTTGGAAGAAGGAGGAACGTTTCGACGCGGAACAACTGAAGCCGCAAGCAGCTTGAGCGTTGCACAGAGCTCAGGTGGTCTCCCAGGTTTCACGCCTCGGTGGTGACCCATCGGTTCTGGCGATGCTCGGGTTCGAGGGAGAGTATCCATGCGCTCATTAGGCGTTCGGGTGCTGCATCAGCACCCAGTCTCCGGGTCAATCCTATGCCCCCTCGGATAACCCAAAAAAGCCATAGGCCTTGAGCCTCACATAGGATGATGGTTGGCACTTAAGCCAACGGTGGGCTTGCGCAGCTTCGCAACGAATGGTGTCGAGACCGCCGCATGAAACCACTCAAGGGAAACCAGCAACTGCGATCCGTATCCCCTGTCGTATTCTGTGGCGCTTCAGGCGTTAAAACCAAAATCCTTTCCACGAAGAAGAAGGGGCCTGGATGCAAGCACCGATCGAGGTCTCACGGAGAGGAGTGGAGAAGTGTTTTTGCTTGACATCCTCTCTCATAGGATGAGTGCAATCGCGATGTTACGTCAATCACTCGCGCCAGCTCTCAAGCCCAACACGAGGATGTTTTCCTTGTTTGCTATCGCCCCAACAGTGTTAGGTGACGTTCTTCGCTCTGGCTCGTCCTACTCACACAGGAGGAACGCATGCGGGTTTCATCGTCTGCGGGCTCATGCCTATTAGATCGATCACACCCTCTCTGGAGTCCTGTTTTAAGCGTCCTCCTGGTGCTCGGAGTTCTGGCCACCGCGCAGGACAAACCGGCGCAAACTCCACCCCCTCAACCACCAGCGCCGATTGTCTCGCCCGAGGTGCATACCGACGGCAGCGTTACCTTCCGTTTCCGTGACCCGAATGCCGCAGAGGTGAAGATAGGCCTTGGGGGTGCGGACCTTGTAACCATGCGGAAGGACGATCAAGGGATTTGGAGCATCACCACTCCTCCCCTGCCTCCCGACTACTACATCTACACGCTCGTTGCCGATGGCGTGGACTTGCTTGACCCTTCCAACCACGACCCGGTGCCCAACCTGGTTTACCTAGGGAATGTCGTGCATGTTCCCGGGCCCCTGTCATTGCCTTGGGAACTGAACGATATACGGCACGGCGAGATTCATCATCACTTCTATAGGTCGGCGGTCGCGGGCGATGACCGCGACTACTACGTGTACACTCCTCCGGATTACGACCCCGCCGCGAAGCGATCGTATCCCGTCCTTTATCTTCTTCATGGCTACAGCGACGACGCCAGAGCCTGGACTGTAGTCGGGCATGTGAACGTGATTCTCGACAATCTGATCGCGCAGGGCAAAGCCAAGCCGATGATCGTTGTCATGCCGCTGGGCTATGGGACGATGAGGTTCGTTGAGCTGGGATCGAATGCCTGGAACGACGCGGCGTTGGTCGATACCAACTTTAAGAAGTTCAGCGAGGCGCTGCTCACGGAAGTGGTGCCGCGAGTCGAGAGCGAATACCGGATCACAAAGGATCGAAGTTCGCGCGCAATCGCCGGATACTCGATGGGCGGCTCAGAGTCTCTGCTCACCGGACTGAATGATCTCGACAAGTTTTCGTGGATCGGGGCTTTTAGTTCGGGTGGCATCCCCGACGACTTTCAGAAAGATTTTCCAGCCCTCGACGCAAAGGCAAATCAGCAGCTGCATCTGCTATGGATCGCGTGTGGCACCGAGGATCGCTTGATCAAGGTCAACCGTGATCTTCGGGAGTGGCTCAAGACCAAGGGAGTGAAGGTGACCGAGATCGAGACGCCGGGGATGCACACCTGGATGGTATGGCGGCGGAATCTGGCGGAGTTTGCACCGCTGCTGTTTCGATAAACGTAATCGTGTTTGCACCGACCCCGGAACTGGCAGGCTCTACGGAATCTCGTTGGTGTCGTTTCAGGCGCGGGTTCCAGCTAGGTGTCGTTAACAGGCGGTTACACTCATTCAGAATTGGCCCTCCTGTGGCGGCTTCTAGCCGAACTCGGGCCTAGCTGGATGATCGACGATAATCGCACGCCCGTCCGTGAGCGCCTTCACGGAGTGACGGACATTGCTCGGCACGATCGCAACCAGCCCTGCTCGCGCGATTTGAGCCAAGCCGTCGATGGTCACCTCAAGCTCACCTTCGATCACTTCGTAGACCTCTTCCGCAGCATGAAAGTGCTCGTGAATGGAAGAACCGCGCGTGAAGTCGTAGTGTGCGAAGGTCATATTCGGCGAGTGAAAATAGCGCCCCTTCCAACCCGGCAATCGCTCGATAACCGGAAGGCTGCTCGTATTCACAAAGGGCATTGGAACTCCTTTTCGCGTATTGTAACAAGCCGCTTTCGGGCGCCACCGGGCGATTACACGCAATATAAAAGGCGCCCACTTTGCGGTAGGTTGTGATTGTTGGAGATCACCACTTACCGAAAGGAGCGCCGTTATGAACCAGGAAAAGTATATTGGCATGGACGTTCACCAAGCAACGATCTCAGTTGCTGTGATGGACAGCTCGGGCAAGCTGATCATGGGAATACATCCTTGAGACGAAAGCGGCCACGATTCTTGAGTTCATTCAAGGGCTGCGTGGAAGTTTATCGGTGACCTTCGAAGAAGGAGAGCGGCTTCGTCTTCGACGCTCCGGGTCGCACCATCGACAGACAAAGCAAATTTTCCATTTTGATGCGCAATCGTAATATCAGTCATGCCGCCTCCGACACCGTTAGTGTCCCAATAGGGCATTGCTACGTTTCCTCCTGTTTGACGTTGCTATCCAGCCGCGCTATTTGTTTCCGCAATTCAGTTGCCTGTGCCTTGAGAGTTTCCGCGTGCTCTATCAATTTGGTTGCGGTTGCCAGCAACTCGTCGGATTAACGACGAAGCCGTTCGGAGTGGGATTCATCTGCCACGGGAATATCATGCCACAGGAACGGATGCAAAAGAAAAAAGCCCGGATTCCCGTCCGGGCCTTCGAGCCCCAAAAAAGGAGCCTATCTGTTTTCTTGGCTCGTCTGGCGGCATTATGCCACAGACAAACACATCCCCTCAATTCAGAAAATGTCCGATGTGTTGTTGACCGTGAGAAGATTCAAGCCGCGCTCAACGCGCTGTGCCCAAAGTGCGGGTACTCCATCCCGCCCGCCGAGATTCGGCGCGTAGACTTCGACTCGATGGCGTGCCCCAAATGTCGAGAACACCTCAAAGCTAAACACATAACCTAGAGGCTCTCTCGCCCTTCAATAAGAGCAGTGCGGTAACAGCCCTTGTGGACGTGCGACCCCTGGCGTCTATGACGCATTCTTCTAGGCCGCAAGGATAGAAGCAGACGGGACACGGTGGTTGACCGCTGGAGTCTAACTTCTGCTTCTGTTCTTCGATCCAAACCGTAATCCGCTTTTGCATCTCCTCGTCGCGGCATTTTTTGTGGAGTTTTTCCGGTCGTTAAATCTCCATCTTGATTGCGCGATGTCCCCAGGTGAAAGCATCGCCGGGAGTGTACGACAAGTCCAAAAATTGGGTTCCATACAGCAACGTCCCTATCTTGTGCTAGCATTTTATACGCCGAGGCTCTCGGGAACATCCCGGAGAAAAACGCTTCAGCCCCTGAGCGGGACACTCCGAGAGGGGGAACCCGAACTCTGGCAGCAGATCCCTTATGTCTGCCGCTCATTCTTGGATAGCCTCTCTCACGATTCGAGCAGCGGCTTGGCTGGGATTCTCCTTGTAGTGGCGCAGTGTGCTGCAAGAAATGTTCTTCAGTACTGAGCCAAACAACATCTGCTTAGACAAACTGAAAGGTTGAATAGCTGCGGTTTGGCTATCCGCCGAAACATCCACGATTTTGAACGTACCCGAGTGTCCTTCGGCCGTTACCACTTGGCCTTTTTGGGGAGTGAATCGCTCAATAATACTCATTGAGAGTTCGATGCCGGAACGGGGAGGACTGGTTTGTACGGTGGCAGACGCTATTTTCTCGGCATCGGAATCGGCTTTTTCTGCAACTAAGACTTACGTAGACGGAAGTTGGCCGGCTAAGCGCCCTGACTTTTTTCGGGGGGAACCGAAAGTCGGGGCGTTTCCGTTTCTAGTTGCGCTAAATATTCTCTGGTTTGTTGATCGTGGCGCTCGAATCAGCTTCAATAATTACATCCACTTCTGTTCCCTGTTTGAGACCAGCCTTCTTGCCTTCTTCATCGGTCACCACATTTTCAATGCGAATTTCCTTATAAAGATCGTCAGCACCGTGAACGTCGATCTGCGCCTTCTCTGCTTGGCCTTGAAAGACAGGCTTTATGACTTTCTGAACAGTGCCTCGTAGCTTTTGACGCTTCTTGCTCATCAGGCGGCCTCGAAATGGTGGTGGATAGAATGAATTCTAACATCGAGTCGCCTGTACGCTAGCGGACAGTTCAATGTTGGCCAGACAACAGGAAGGCCCTGTATAGACAGGGCCGCCAGTGGGTTGTAGGGTCAAGCCATGCCGCCTCTCCCGCTCGGCACGGGTCGAGAACAGAGTGCGACTCATGAATTCAACCTCAGGAACAACTCTTGACTCATCAAACTACTTGCGATCGGCGTATCTGTGAGCAAAGCTGCACGAGCTACAAACTCTTGCCTTCATCGCGCCGCCGGCGGTTCCTGGCCGGTGGGAATTCCGACTAGGTAGCGATAGAACGCAACAGCCCGGTTGACCGCGGAAGACTCATTTCCCGCGGTCAGCCGGTTTGCATTCTTTCCTGTGCGCACGATGCTGTAGTATCGCCAAACGTTTTCCGATTCGCGATCCAGAAAGTAGATCGACTGCATCTCACCCGGATGGAAGAGAGTTATGAAGAGATAGCGCATCGTGCTGACGTTCTCGACATCGAAGACGAGCCGGTCCGCCGAAGCCTCTACGAAGTGCATTCGGTAGATGGCCTTGCCGGAAAGGTTATCGACCTGCACAAAGTAGAGTACCTTGCCTTCCTTCATCTCTTCGGGCGTGAAGTCTTGGCGGCGTTGACTAGTCTGCAAGCCGGTCAGAGCGTAGGCGTCCACAATTAATGTTTGCCACTGCTTGTGAGTGGTCGACCAGTAGCGCATGCCAGAGAGTTGGGAAATGGCCCCGATGTGGCGAAGCAAGCCTTCAGCTTCCGAGGTTTGACGAAATCGCGCGACCGTGGTTACCAACGTTGTAAAGCCTACCGCAGCCCAACCGGTGCACGCAGGCGGTTTCCAATCGCGGCCGAACTCAGACTTGCTCCATGACTTCGCGATGGCCGAATCATCCAGACCAGGATAGGGCGGAACGGGTGCCTTCCCGCATGGCGGCTGCGGTCCTAATTGCGAATAGCCTCGCGCCTGGCAGAGTAGCAATGCCAACAATAACAACCAAACGCGGTGCCGCGGATAAGCGTGTGACGCCGCGGATCTAGGCTTATCTGATCAGTATAGTTGTTGCCCGGGCGCTTCACTGGTGCCTTCACCCCGGTGACAGAGGTGGCCGCCGAAATCGCTCGCAACCTTTGCAATCTCCCGCAGCACCTAAGCTGTGAAGGGCGATAAATTCCGAAGGCGGGGGCAGATCCCACGCTTTCTTAGGAGAGATTTCATGACAGACGATAGGGAGAAAAAGGGTCAGCAGGGTGGGCAGTCCGGGCAGCAGGGCCAAAGCCAGCAAGGGGGCCAGCCCGGTCAAGGACAGCAGAGCGGCCAGCCCGGTCAGTACCAGCCAAAGAAGGGCGGCCAGGAGAATGAGGGCGAGGAAGACCAGAACCGCGACCGACAGCGTCGGGCCTCGTAGTAATTCTTCGTTGTAATAATTCACTGATGTCTTTGAAAGTCCTGGCCCTGTGGCCGGGACTTCACTTTGTACGGCCATGGGGGATGTTTTCACGGCTGCCAATTTTGAAATTGCCAGATTCTCGACTGCAAAAGAAGCACAGTGCACCAGTGTGCCTGGTAGAATTTCCGCCGAGGTCACCATGTATCTGCGGCTCGCTTTTTGGACTGGGTCCATGGCATACGTTGCCCTCCTCTTTGCCCACTTTTCCCCGGACAATGGTCATGCGTCACCGGGCGTCTTGCTCACTGCCGCATTTTTCGGAGCCTTGCTGGGTTTTGCCCTCGGTTGCATGTTCGCCAATAGAGTTAAGCGTAAGCGAACCACGAATGCTTTTTCATTGCACTAGTTCCGCGCCTAGCCAACCACCTGTTGTTAACCTAACAATCGCCATCTCTAACAATGTCGGCGGTGTCAAGGACTTTTTGAGCACACCCTTCATGCACTCGGGGAAGAGCGCTATTTCCCTACGGGGATTCGCTTGCTCTGGATGTTCTCGAACCTGTGCGCCCGCGAATGGAAAACTGGTTGCTTAGTGACGGACGAGAACGGAGAAAAGGTACGCCTCAAGCCCGGTGCCGATGTGGAAGTTACCGTTGAGGCGGAACCCGGCGCAACGACCCCCAAGAGTCAACAGCCAGGCGCAGACGCAACCAGGCCGTGAGTGTCGCGCCACGCATACTTACCGAGTCCCTATCGCTCTTCCTACTGGAAACGCTGTATCCCTTTTCAAACAAGAGTGTGGCATTGTACATGTGGCGAAGAACCTTTACGTCTGACCACTTCGGGGTCTGACGGTAACCGGGCGAGGAGAAGATGGAAAGCGCGGTAACCCCAACCACAGATTTCGGAAAGACGCGAATACAGAAGCGTTCGTGGCACCAACATGGCGTCCGTGAGCACGGCGTCCAGTTTTATTCGCAGGACAAATTTCTGCTCGAGGAACTTAGCGAATACATTGGAAATGCGCTGCGGGGTGGGGACGCCGCCATCGTGGTTGCCACAGAGGCGCATCGCAACGGCCTTCTGCAATGGTTAACGGCCCAAGGATTGGATGTTGCGGCGCTCGTCGAGCGAGGGCATTTGGTCGTTATAGATGCAGCCCAGCTCTTAACGGCATTCATGTCGGACGGGTGGCCAGACGAAGATCGGTTTAACGAAGTTGTCGGAGGGGTTATCGCGAAGGCTCTGGCGTGCGCCGGCGGCGAGGATCCCCGAGTGGCGATATTCGGCGAAATGGTCGCATTGCTGTGGGCCGATGGCAGGAGCGACGCCGCGATCCGCTTGGAGCAACTTTGGAATGGCCTGTCTCGGACGAAGACTTTCTCACTCTTCTGTTCCTATCCGATAGGCAGTTTCCATCGGGAAGAGGACGCAGAACTGCTCGTGAGAGTCTGCGATGAACACTCCGCGGTGATACCGACTGAAAGCTACATGGGTCTTGCCAGCGAAGGCGAGCGTTTGCGCAGCATTGCGCAGTTACAGCAAAAGGCAAGGGCCCTGGAGACCGAAGTCGCCGAACACAAACGGCTCGAGCAAGAGCTTGAACTGCACGTGCAAGCGCGTACGGCTGAACTCCAAAGCAAGAACGTTCAGCTTCTGGAGGAGGGCCGGAGACGCGAGGATGCCGAAACCAGCTTGCGCACGCTGACTAGCCAGCTGATGCTTATCCGAGATGAAGAACGGCGGCGCGTGGCACACGAGTTACATGAAAGCGCCGCTCAGGTTCTGGCTACTTTGGCGATGAACCTAAGTGTCCTCGGCGTAGGGGGACAAGGCGGCAACACTCGCGAGTCGAAGTTGATCGCCGAGAGTGCCAGCCTCGTGGATAACCTGCTCGGAGAGCTTCGTCAGCTATCGAATCTGTTGCATCCTCCGACGTTGGACGAAATGGGTGTGCCGTCGGCCATTCAATGGTACGCCGAGCGTTTTGCGAAGCGGAGCAATATCAATGTTACGCTCGAAATCTCGAATGATTTCGGCCGGTTTTCCCGCGAAAGGGAGATCGCCGTCTTCAGGTTCGTTCAAGAGGCTCTGGCGAATGTGCAACAGCATTCGGGAAGCGCGACTGCAGCGATTCGCCTCAGCAAATCCCCGGATCGCGTCTGCGTTCAGGTCAGTGATCTGGGCAAGGGAATGTCGATGGAATCTCCCAATGCCCGCTCGGGAGTAGGGATCAACGGGATGCGCGAGAGGCTGCGGCAGTTAGGCGGAGCATTGAGCGTTCACTCGACTAGCTGCGGTACGCTGGTGACGGCGAATCTGCCTATCGAGTAAGAGCCAGGAGAGATTACTGGTTCCACCGGGCAAGCAAGATTCTGATCCGCGCGGCGGACGTAAATTCACTCGCATCGACTCTGGCTAACCCCTCTACATTGCCGCGACGCTTTCGCCGAGAATCTCTGCGCGCCGTTCCACGTCGTTTCGCAGCGCGCGCCTTGCACCGACGACCTCGAAGTTGGAGAAGCCGAGGGACAGACTTCAGGCAGCTCCCGATTCCTGCTCTTCACTGGCCACTGAGTCTAGAAGGGGCAACGTGGCGGTCACCGCTGTGCCTGCGTTGTCCGACCGAATTTCCAGAGAACCTCCCAACTGCCGGAGGCGCTCGCGCATGCCGCGAAACCCAACTCCGGTTCGACTGGATGAACTGAGTTCTAACTGTTTTTCGAGGGGTATGCCCTTGCCCTGATCCTGAACTTCGATGCAAACATGACGATCTTTTTCATGCACGCGTATCGTGGCGTAGGTCCCTCCTGAATGGCGATGAATATTGGTGAGGCACTCCTGGACCATGCGGAAGATTGCAATTTCCATTTCGTCGGATAGCCGGCCGAACTCCTTTGGGATATCCAGGTCGACTTTGATCTTGCTGCGCTCTGAGAACCCGTCCACGTACCAGCGAAGAGCGGATGCAAGACCGGCCGCATCGAGCAACGGAGGGTGCAGCAGATGCGAGATAGTACGAATTTCCCGGCTGATTTGCTCCACCATTGCAGCATTCTCAGAGACGGCGCGGGCTCCTGCTGAATCGAGTTTATGCGACTGACTCTGCACGACTGCAATGTTCATGCTGAGTGCCGCGAGCAGTTGCCCCACGCTGTCATGCAACTCTCGCGCAATGTGCCGCCGCTCTTCATCGCGGATCTGTTGCAGCCGGCCGGAGAGTTCACGCAGGCTCTCGTTCGCCGAGTTCAAGTCTGCGGTCCGTTCTTGAACTTTTCTATCAAGTTCGTCATGCGCTCTTCGAAGTTGATCCTGAGCCCACCTGCTGTTGGCGAGTGAGCGGCGGTTTGCTTCACCGAGAGCGATGATGAAACCGGAGAGGACCAGGAAACCGAGCATCCCGGAAATCGCAGTCTTGGGGTTTTGAAGCGCAAAGGAATGGGTCGGTGGCAGGAACCAATACCAGATGCCAACTAATGAGAGAAAGGCCGTGACGATAGAAGGGCCGAGCCCGCAGTACCAGGCAGAAAACGCCACCGCTGCCCAAACGGTGTGATAAGGATTATTCTCTCCGAGAAGAGGAGCGAGCAGTTGACGAAGCAGGAGGGCAACGAACGCCGCGAGTATCGCCAGAATGTAACGGGGCACACTACTGCGGTCGATGCCGTAGTCGCCAAGCTCTCGGATATGATCCGTCATCACTTGGGCCCTACCTTGCAGAGTCCTATCGATGCCCGTCGTCAAGAGCGAGTCCACCGCCTAACGCAGAGCTTCACATTTGACGTGAACGGTGTCGTTTTTGCTTCCTAGTTCCCGCCTCGCAGCTTCGGCTTTCAGACGCGCCAACGTATTTGGATCCGTCACGACTCTAGCGTTATGCAGCAGTTCACTCATCGCCAACTGTCGTCTGCACCAAGTCGTGGTTCCTATTCTGCGGCACATACGTTTCATGACATCAGCCCTCCGCGAGTAAGGGCTTCGTTGTCGGAAGAAATTGGTTTTCTGAATTGCACTCTTTTGGGGTGTCTGCAGGTTGCCCAAAGCGGCACCGAGAGCCTGTATGTCTTCCGCTGCACCAACCGTGCAATTGCCTGTTAACGCTTCCATCGGACTGGCGGATGGCGATTTGAGCCGCGTCAATCCTGCTCCGCAACCGGGCACGATCAAGTTCGAGCATTGCAGCAGCATACAGTTCTTCCCACGAAGAACTAGCAGTCCTCACGGAAGCCTTTCTGCCCCAGTTCGAGCATACCGACACCACTAAAAATAGGTGGAATATTTGTTTACGTCTCTCGTGCCTAACCCGAACGTACAGTCCAGCGGGAGTTGGGGCATGACACCGCCAGCGCGCCGCATGGCAGACGTATACATATCGTAGTCAATAATTATCGCAATCAAATTAGCTAGAAACAGTTCCATAGTCAACCACACAATATACTTGACGTAGATAATATTCGTCTCTGGCATTTTTCGTAGCAAATGGACGGAGTTCATTGTGACGACCGAACAGAAACTCAAGAATCAGCCCCCCGTCGCGAAGTACCGGCAGGTCAACGTCGCTGATCTGAAGTCGGGCAGACACGGAAAGCACTATTCGCTGGTTCAGGGAATCGTGCAGGAGCTAGTTACACTGAAACCAGGTTCAGCCCCTCGAGATTCCACTTGCCGAAGTCGGAGGCGTTGGTCTGGCCAATCTTCGTTCCGCCGTTCATCGTGCAGCTTCGTCGAATGATTTGAACATCGAGACAGTTGCCGATGACGGCAAGCTCTATGTCTGGAAGGAGTGAATAAGAAGTATAGAACGAGTGCGACAGTTGGGAGGACGCCTGGAGATTGCCTCCGGAAGCGGCGGCACGCGCGCCACCGCGATCTTCCCTGCTAACCTCGTCTCGTCCGAACTCTCAACAGAAGCAGCCCTCGTGACTTTCTAACGATCCACGTGAGCGATTCTGTCAGTTGATTCCAGCTCCACAATCAACATCATTGGAATAAAACACACTTCTCTGGACCGGAGATCTAGTGTCAGGGGCAAGCGTCGTGTTTTGAATTTTATGCTCTCCATACCGCGATGACTGTACCCCAGCGAGTTTATCGACCGTAGCAGCCCCTAGGGGATTGGAACCATCTCTCCAACTCCCCGGCTCGCACGTGATCCACTTTACAGCTTGAACCGGATGGAATCAGGACAGCGTGAGAGTTAGGGTTGACCTCGCAGGGAAAATTCAAAACAAGTTGCTCGCTTCGAGCACAGAAGAAGAGGTCCCGCTTATGACAAGAATCGGCTCTAGATTTACGAAACGTCTCCTGGTGCTGGGAACTGGTCTTTTGCTCGTTGCGAGCATGGCCTGGTCTGCAGATGACAAGGATCGATCGGACATCGACAAACGTCTCGACGCGTCCGCCAAAGTCCTTAACGAAATCATGGCCACTCCGGACAAAGCCATCCCCGACAAGGTGATGAGCGATGCGAAGTGCATAGCGGTGATCCCCTCGATGGTGAAAATCGCTGTCGGGTTCGGCGGCAGTCACGGCAAGGGTGTGGCTACATGCAGGACGGAAGACGGTCACTGGAGCGCTCCCGCGCCCATTACCATCTCGGGTGGGAGCTGGGGATTACAGCTCGGCGGCCAAGCCGTTGACTTGGTGCTTGTCGTGACGAATGAAGATGGAATGCAGCATCTGTTATCGAGCAAGTTCAAGCTCGGTGCGGATGCTTCCGCGGCCGCGGGTCCGGTCGGACGTGACGCTGGCGCCGACACAGACTGGAAAATGAGAGCAGAGGTGCTGACCTACTCTCGAGCCCGTGGTCTTTTTGCCGGAATTGACTTGAACGGTTCCGCGGTCACGCAGGACAAAGACGAAACTCGAATTCTTTACGGGCGCTTCGTGCCTTTTTCCGAAATCTTGAACGGAAAAATCCGTCCCAGAGAGGGCAGTGAACCATTTCTATCCGCAGTAAAGAGATATTCGGGCCAAGCAAGGGAACACGGCGAACTGAAGACGCCGAAGGAGACTACAAACGCCGCCAGTCGTTGACATATGGAGGTCTGACGGCCTCGGATGAAAGCCGGCTCGTTATTAAGGGCCGGGCCCAGGGTTTCAATCAAAGGTGCGCTGAGGAGGCTTTTCATGTTCACGATTCTACTTATCGTTCTTGTGCTGATGTTATTCGGGGCACTGCCGGCCTGGCCGTACAGCAGATCGTGGGGCTATTACCCTAGTGGCGGACTCGGTCTGGTGGTTGTGGTCTTACTGGTGCTGCTTCTGGCTGGGCGGCTGTGAAGTCTGGGCGTCGGCTAAACGCCGGCGCCTTCGTAATCTGGAGGATGGCGGGAAAGTTCTTGTCCCGCTATCCTTCGATGTCGATTCGGAGTGCGGCGGTCGATTTCTATCCCCGTTGCAGTTGCATAAAGAACGCCAATGCCGAACCGGCACAATCCTCGCGTCGCCGCGCACGAGTTATTTCCAGTTTCTTCATCTCACCTTTTTCTTCATTCGTGGCCCTCGAAACTCTTTACGCAGGACACGAGCGAAGCGTGCAGCCAGAAAAAGCGCGAGCGGCATCGAGCGCCCGCTCGAGACGCAATCTGGGGACAGTTCGACAATTGTCGATCCAAATGGTCTCGTCGCATCCTCAGTCGAACATATCGCGATGCTGGGTCTCATCCTTAGTCCTGCGACCTTTCCTTGACTTCACCAACAGCTCTTTCCGTCCACAGAAGTTTCGCCGCGCCTCCACAAATAAACCGACACCTCAACAATCAGCGCCCTCAGGTTGTACAGCAAGTCTGCGGGTCAATTACAGGAGCATGCTGATGGGCCGTGGACCGCCCTGCCATTAGTCTTCTCTTGAAACTGAATGCTCCCGGAATCATGGAGAGCAAAAAACAACACTTTAGTTGGATAGAAGGAGACTACAGTGGCGACTTGCGTGATTTCCGCGACAGCAACCAATGTGATTCCAGCCAAAGAAGAAACTAAGCCGGACGAATCCGAACGCAGTCTAATTCAGCGCGCACAGCGTGGCGACGAACAGGCCTTCGATACGCTCTTCCGGCTTCACAAGAAGCGAGTGTATTCCGTCTGTCTGCTGATGACCAAGGACATAGCTGAAGCGGAAGACCTGACACAAGAGGCTTTTTTGCAGGTGTTTCGCAGCGTCGGCTCGTTTCGATGCGACTCCGCCTTTTCCACCTGGCTGTACCGGATTGCCGTTAACACCGTCCTCATGAAGTTGCGCCGCCGCAAGACCCCGCCGGTGTCTCTGGACGAACCAGTGTCGTCAGAGTCGCCGTCGTTACGTAGAGACATCGGAAGAGCAGATCCGCGGCTCAGCGGAGCCATCGACCGGATTGCATTGTGCCGCGCTATGGGGGAACTGCCCGAGGGATGCCGTAAGATTTTCGCCCTTCACGAGGTTGAAGGATATCAGCATCATGAAATTGCCAAAATGCTGGAATGTTCCGTGGGCAATTCAAAATCGCAGCTGCACAAAGCGAAGATGAAGATGCGCGACTTGCTGTTTCCGAAGCGGAAGATCCTGCGACGGGCTGCAGCTCGTTCAGCTGACGAGTACTCGTCTCCCGAGAAGAACAGTAGCCGGCCTCAACTTTCGCTCGTGTATGACAGTGCGAGCGAGTAAAGACTTCAGGAACAGAGAGTTCCTGACCAGTAACGAAAAGGGGCAAAGTCTGTGGGGTTAGGCGGGGCCATCGTACTACTTGAGGCAGATCGCGAATTTCCCGGCTCGACCACGGCGCACGAAATGGAGAGAAAGCTCTGCTTACCCAAGAGTCACCAAATTCCCTTGTCGCTTCCTGCCTTACTCCGCCGGATACTCAGGCTTTTACGGTATTGCGACCAAGCGAATGCAAGTCTATGGTCGAGAAAAGACATTGCAGAGAGAAACATGGTTGTCAAAGAGGAGTCCGTGCCAGGAACAAAACATGTACGCGGTGTAAGCGCGAAGGAGCAACGGGAATACGAACATATCAAAGAAAGTGCGGAACGGTCCGGACGCTACGGTAGCCGAGCCAAGGAAGTGGCTGCGCGCACCGTGCTGAAGAAGCACAAGGCAGCAGATCACAGCAAAGGACATTGAACGGTTTTTCCTTTCGAGCGTGCGCCGGGTAGGTAGTAGGTATGGCCGTACGGAAGGTTTGGGGCCCTAGGTGAGGAAGGTGCCGCTTGGTTCGAATTCTTGTGGTAGACGACAACCCGGCGGTCCGGCAGTATCTGCGGGCTCTCCTGGAGCAGCAAAGCACCTGGCAAGTTTGCGACGAAGCTCGGACCGGAAGAGAAGCGCTTCAACGGGTAGAAAAGAATCCGCCTGACATGATCCTGCTGGACTTTCAGATGCCAGATCTGAACGGGCTCGACGTCGCCCGGCAGATCACAAAGCTCTTTCCTGAGATTCCGATTCTGATGGTTACCATTAATCTATCCAAACAACTGGCCGAGGAGGCCCGCAGAGCGGGGATCCGCGGAGCTTGCGCGAAATCCGATGTGGGTTCCATCGTGCAGGCAGTCGACGCCTTGCTGCATGCGGGAACCTATTTTCCAGCGATGAATTCGCTGCGCACCTGAACCTTCCCCTGGCAGACTCCAGCGTGGCCAAAATACAGGATTCCCTGTATTCGGACACGAATGTTTCCCATGCTAGTTTCTTGAGTGATTCACTAATCAGTTTCGTTTCAGCCTGGTGCTATTAGACCCTGCGGCAGGAACGGGCAAGCGTAAAATCAGAGCCAGCCGGAGACCTGTATCGACTTACGTGTACGAGGCTGCCTCAAAGAGCCCAAAACATTATGGCCGTCCGTATTCTGCTTGTAGATGATCATCCTATCGTGAGGCAAGGGCTGCGGACTTTATTGGAAGGCCGGTCGGGCTGGGAAGTAGTCGGGGAAGCATCGGATGGGGTCGAGGCTTTGGAGAAGATCGACTGCTTGCAACCCGACGTTGTCGTGCTCGATGTCACCATGCCTCGAATGAATGGCCTGGAAGCCTGCCGTTTGATTCAGCGAAAGCGGAAGGCGTCGAGTCTTGAGGTTTTATTCGTAACGCAGCACGACTCGCCGCAAATGATGCGCGAGGCGCTGGATGCGGGTGCCAGGGGGTATGTTGTGAAGTCGAATGCAGCTCGTGATCTTTTGGAAGCTGTGGAAGCCGTGAGCCAGCATCGGGTTTTTACAGCGCTGGCGCGAAGTCCACAGGCTTCGTGTTAGATGAGAGCACTAGCAGTCCAAATCTTAAGCCCTACCCAGGAGGATATCTGCCATGAAACTCCGTATCTTGCTAGCCGACGATCACGAAATCGTACGTCGAGGGCTATGTGCGCTCCTGCAGAAACATGAGGGCTGGGAGGTATGCGGAGAGGCTTCCGATGGACGCGAAGCGATTGAAATGGCGAAGCAGTTGAAGCCCGATGTCGTCATCGTGGATGTCGGCATGCCAAACCTCAACGGCCTGGATACGACACGCCAACTACTACAGCACGACCCGCGCTTCAAAGTCATAGTCTTGACGATTACCGATTCCGATCAAGTCATCCGCGAAGCGCTCGATGCCGGCGCACGTGGTTTTGTGCTCAAGTCTGACGCCGCGCGTGACTTGGTGTCCGCGGTCGAAGCCTTGCAGAGCAAGCGAATGTTCTTCACGCCAAGAGTGAACGATCTCGTCCTGGCAGGCTTTTTGGACAAGGGGCTCGTCATATCCAGGAATGAACCGCCTAGCTTGCCGACGCTGACTGCCAGGGAACGTGAAGTCACTCAGCTTCTCGCTGAGGGAAAGAGTTCCAAGGAGGTGGCCTCGCTTCTGAACTTGAGCACCAAAACCGTGGAAACTCATCGCAGCAACATCATGCGGAAACTCAGCCTGCACTCCATCCGCGATCTGGTTGTGTATGCCATCAAGAACAACATCATCCAGATCCAAATGCCGCCACAGGTGCAACATCCGACAGAAACCACGATGGCCTGAGCACTCGATCCTCGCATCCCTTCAGTGGGCAGATTCGGGCGGATAGCACCCCCGGAGGATGGAAATTCCACCGTGTGCGCTCTTAGAAGTTCTCTGTGCGAAGCCGCCGGAAACCGCGGACAGGTTGCATGAGCCGTCTACACCAAAGACCTGAGTACAGACATCGAGCGCCGCGGAACAGGAAAAACTTACATCAGATCTAGTTCCTCGATCTCGACTAGGTCGCCCCGACCCTTGGTTGAGTCGCCCATGCGGTCTCCGTCGTCCCAATGCCTGCGGCATGGGAGGCCGTCGCTATGGGCAAACACAGAATCAAGCCGAATTACCACCGCCGAGTGCTTCGGCTTCCAGATTTGGATCATTGCAAGGTGGCCGTGCTCAACAGCCTCGGTTCGCCAGCCTCGCGCCGCGTGTACGAGTACGCCATCGATCAGTTCATCGCATGGTATTGCTCCGAGCCCCGTCTGGCCTTCAATCGCATCGTCGTTGTGCGCTACCGCATGTACCTTGAATCCCGAGGTCTGGCTGCCAATACCATCAACCAGCAGCTTGCCGCCGTGCGCCGCCTCGCCCACGAAGCCGCCGATTCCGGCCTGCTCAGTCCCGAACTGGCTGCCGGAATCAGCCGCGTCAAAGGGGTCAAGCAGCTCGGGTTCCGCTCCGGCAACTGGCTGAGTGCCGAGCAAAGCTCGCAGGTCCTCGGTCATGCCTGTGGTAACAGCATGCGGGCCAAGCGCAACTACGCCATGCTGGACATGCTATTTGGCTGTGGCTTCCGCCGGTCAGAACTGGTCGGCTTGGAACTGGACGAGATCCAAATGCGTCAGGGGCACTGGGCGGTGGTGGACCTGATTGGCAAAGGTGGGCATATCCGCACCGTGCCGATTCCAGCCTGGGTCAAGGTCGCGCTGGATCAGTGGATTCGAGCCGCTCGTGTCACGGAGGGGAGGATCTTCCGAGCCGTGGCTAGGACGGGGAAGGTCTGGGGGCGGGGGATCTCGCAGAATGTGGTGTGGTACGTGGTCAAGAGTTGCTGCGAGCGAGCCGGGTTGGAGCACATCGCACCCCACGACCTGCGGCGAACCTGCGCGAAGCTTTGCCACAGCAGCGGCGGGGAGTTGGAGCAGATTCAGTTCCTACTCGGGCACGCCTCTGTGCAGACGACCGAGCGTTACCTCGGCTGCAAGCAAAATCTGGGACAGCCGGTGAACGACCTGCTCACCCTCCACGCGAATAGCGGCGATCAGCCAGAGAACGATGGTGCGTTGGACCCAACGCCTGTAGAAAATGCGCCTCATGTCGGGATAGAATGCCGCCAGCGAGGTGCAGCCTATGAGGAGGCCATCCCGATCTCCCACCCCTTACGGTTATGCCAGCGCGAGCGATGTGACATGGTCGCGAGCAGAGAAGGCAGTCGCCCGCAGAGCTTACGACGCTGCACTGGAGCGGGAACTGCGGGAAGTGATGGAGGATGCCAGGCAGCGCGCCAGCCGGATCAGGCAGCCCTCGGACGTCTGGGAGCTGGAACAGTATCTGACTCAACGCCGTAAGGAGATTGACCGCAAATATCAATTTCGAGCTTCGCACCTGACCCAGGTGTTGGGAGAACTCCTGCATGAAAAACGGATCAGCGAGCGGGAACTGCGCGGTTTGCACGAGGACAAGCTGAACTCTGTGCGGTCTTTCGCCAAACTTCTGACCGAGAGCGTGGCTTGACTCGGGTTTTGAGAGCTATCGCCTGATCTATAAAAGGGCATGTCAAGAACATTTTTCTCCCTTTGCCGGAAACGCGGGTTGGTTCGCGACATCCAGCCCCCTGTCACCATGGAAGATCGCCTGGTGTCCTGCACCTTCTTTGTTCCATCGCAGCAGCTGCATCTTCTTTAGTAGCGACGACGCCGATCAGTTTCGAAACGCATCAAGCCGTACGGTTGCATGGTGGCAACCATGGATCTATCTGAGGCTCGTGGCCTAGTGCTTTTTCGGGTTATCCGAAGGGGCATAGGGATTACACGGAGGCTAAGTGCCAGCGGCACCTTGTGCGCCTACAGGCGTTTAGGATGCTCACCCTCGAACCCGAGCGTCTCAAGAACCAACCGATCACCACCAGAGAAAGAATCGGGCGGCGATGGAAAGGGTTCTTTACCGGAGACGCTCAAGCGGCTTGTGCTTTTAGTTTCTCAGCGTCGAAGTTTTCTCCCTTCTTCCACAGAGTCAAGGTAATGGCTGCAATCTTGCGGGCCAGCGTCAGACGCGCCATGGTCGGCTGGATGCCTTTGGCCAACGATCGCTGGTAGAAATCCTGGAACGGTCCGGGCTGCACACTGGCCCGGGTGGCGGCAGCTTTGAACAGACCTTTCAGATCATGGTTGTGATCCTTGTTCAAACCGCGAATGAACCCCTGCTTTTTGCGGCGCCGCACTTGGCCTTGCACGTAGTGGTATTCCCCGCTGTCGCGGGTTTCCAACCCCAGTCCGCTGTAGGTCCAGAGTTGTCGCTTGGTGCGGAAACGATGCGGGGTCTGGATCAGAGCCACCGCCAAAGCCGAGCGAATCGGCCCCAGGGACGGAATCTGCCGCAGTTTGGCAGTGATGGTATGCTTGCGACTCTCCGCCAGCAGTTCGCGTCGGGCTTGCTGGCGCAAGGGCTGCAGCATGTCCAGTTGCTGATACAGTTGCTCGGCTCGGCGGCGAGTGCCGGCCTCGGGAATTTTCCCCAGCCACTCCCTGCGATGGCGGGTATAGTAGACGTCCCGTCCGGCACAGGGAATCGCCCAGCTGCGATAGATTGCTTTCAACCGATTCATCACCCGGGAAACATCTTTGACGATAGTCAGATAACTGCGGGCGAGCTCCCGCAGCATGCGTACACCAGTCTCGCCATGGTAAACCGGCTCGAGATCATTGAGCCGCAACAGATTGGCCAGTTTGCGAGCATCGATCTTGTCGCTTTTGTTGCCATGTTTGAGCAGCGCGTTCTTGCGTGGGTTGCACACCACCAACTTGGCAACATGCGGCTTGAGCAGATCGTAGAGCCAGGCCGCCCAGGTGCCTTCTTCGAAGGTCACCAACAACGTTCCACGCAGTCCCGCCAAGAACTCCAGTATGGTTGCCGCCTTCGTTTCCAGGATGGATTCCATGACTACCTTGCCCTTAGGATCCATCACCGCTACCGAGATCGTTGCTTGATGAACGTCCAGCCCAATATACTTTTCACTGTTCACAAGGGTGCTCCTTTTCGTAGGTGGTGGTGTGACAA
Source organism: uncultured Acidobacteriaceae bacterium (assembly GCA_963850805.1). Taxonomy (GTDB): domain Bacteria; phylum Acidobacteriota; class Terriglobia; order Terriglobales; family Acidobacteriaceae; genus Sulfotelmatobacter. The sequence continues at coordinate 50,433 of CAWKNF010000030.1, forward strand.
TCACAACCTACTCCAACAGGGGCGCCCTTTTATAATGCGATTACGTCAGTTACCAAAATGCCCTGAGTTTGAGCGCAGCACCCGCATCTGCGGTGTCTACTATTAGAGCGGGGCTTCGAGACTGTCCAACTAGGTATTGAAGGAGCGGTGACAAAGCGTAAAGTTCACCTCTCAACGCCTTTGCCGCCATTCCAGTCGCTGCGTAGGCTACGAAAAGGACACCTTGTGACTACAACCACAGCCGACAAACCGATCACCTTCGAGACGCAGGCCAATCAGAGCGAATTTGTCGAAGCGCACAAAGTCGGTAATGCCGCCCGCACGGTCACCCGCATTCGAGACGGGGACCTATGGCTGGCGATTCGTTTGCTTATGCGGCCGCTGTTTGGGGCGCTCCTTTTTGGAGGTATCAGTCTAAAAGTTCAGACCTCGCCCAGCTTTCCCGTTTGGGCATGGATGATCGTTGGCGCAGTCGCCGGACTTCTGCCCAGTCGTTGGACCCTGATTCGACAAGGGGAAATCATCCGGCGTGCCGAACAAGCCGGCGCGACGAACGGTCCATCACGATACGCGGTGAGCAACGACGGAATCCGCGAAATCAACCCGCCACCAGGCTACGCCACCTCGCTCAGCGGCATCGGAGTCAGCGAAGAGGACGGGTCCCGCCTCCTTCCTTGGTCCGCGTTCCTTGGGTACCGCGAGACGCAACGGCTGATCGTCCTGTTGTACAAGGAGAAAGCCTCTCTCGTCATTGCGAAGCGCTGTCTTTCGAGCATCGACGCGGCCGGCCTCGTGTCAATTCTCTCGCAGAACCTACGGCAGATCTAGTCTTCGAAGCGAATCGTCCTGCTAAGAGCGGTCAAAATACGCATTTAAGGTAGCGCGGCCTACGACAGGCAGAGGATTGCATGAACGGGTAGCGTCGCGCATAATATCACTCTGCGCGGTGAAGGTCGAGAGTTTTGGTCAGGCGTACCGCAACTGAATGTGACCACGGGCAAGAGCCACCAATACAATCTTTTCGCCGGCGGTGGCATCGTCTGGCATTTCTGAAACGCGCGCTCACGAAAACCTCGGCAGCCAGCCGGCGCCGGCGAGCTATCGATAGATTGCATCCAGAGGTTCGCTGTTCTCTTTTCTTTGTTCATGCGGAATCGTCAGACTCGCTCTTCTGGTCAGTCTGAGGGGTAGTGTCCTAATTTGAATTAGGACACTACCGTCTGAGGCGTGGGCTTGACTATCGTATTGATCTGCGAGAAGCTGTCGCCATTTGGGGTGCAGTCACGCGGTGGCCCGCAACTCCGGGAGGCGGACGTGGGTTCGGCAATCTCTTCGCTTATTGTCGCAGCGGAACGAGGGGACAGGCCCGCCGCGGAAGCATTGTTTGCTGCCCTTTATTCCGAGTTGCATCGGCTCGCCAAGCGTGAACTCGCACGACGTGGCTTACAGGTGAGCCTTAGCGCCACAACCCTCCTCCACGAAGCATACCTGGACATGGCTGGGCGCAACGGCCAGTCGTTTCCCGACCGGGCGCGATTCATGGGGTATGCGGCTCGAGTGATGCGAGGACTGATCATCGACCATGCCCGAGAACGGCACGCCCAGAAGCACGGCGGCCTATTCGAGATTACTTCACTGGACACCGAAGCTATGGAGAACGCGGTGGATCACCGAGAGCTTGTCCGAATCAGTGAAACGTTAGACGAGCTTGGCAAAGTGGAGCCTGCCCTCGCTGAGATCATCGACTTGAAGTTCTTCTGCGGCTTCTCGTTCGCGGAAATCGCCGCCATGCGGGACGTCTCGGAACGAACCGTGCAACGCAGCTGGGAAAAAGCTCGCATTTATCTCCATCGAAAAATTCGCACAGATTTGTCGCTCTGAGGAATCGCGATGTCAACACTCAGCCCCGATCAGTGGCAGGCTCTAAGTCCATATCTGGATCAGGCGCTCGCTATGACCGGCGATGAGCGTGCCGCGTGGCTGTGCCAGCTTCGCGAGCAAGATCCCGCGCTGGCTGCGCAATTGGGAACGCTTCTCGACGAACACCGGCTGCTGGCGCAGGAAGGTTTTCTGGAGAATAGGCGATGGGCGTTGCCGAACTCCACAGGACTGGCGGGCCAGACGCTTGGTCCGTATACCTTAGTCTCGCAGATTGGCCAAGGCGGAATGGGAAGGGTCTGGCTTGCCCGTCGCAGCGACGGCAGGTTCGAGCGGAAAGCTGCGGTGAAGTTCGTGAACATCGCGCTCGCCGGGGGCGCGACGGAAGAACGATTCAAACGTGAAGGCAGCATCCTTGGCCGGCTCACTCATCCGCACATTGCCGGACTCCTCGATGCCGGCATTTCCTCCGATGGCCAGCCGTATCTCATCCTCGAATACGTCGACGGCACGACGATCGATCACTATTGCGACCAGCACAAGCTCGATCTGGAGGCGCGCCTTCGACTGTTTCTGGATGTTCTGGCCGCGGTGGCGCACGCTCATGCGAATCTGATTGTCCATCGCGACATCAAACCTCCGAACGTGCTGGTCACCACCGCCGGTGAAGTTAAGCTGCTGGACTTCGGGATTGCCAAACTCCTGGAGGGCGAAGGCCAGACGGGTGTCGCAACCTTGCTCACGCACGAAGGCGGTTCGGCTTTCACTCCCGAGTACGCTGCGCCAGAGCAACTTACCGGTCAGCCAGTCACGACTGCCACCGATGTTTATGCGCTGGGCGTGTTGCTTTATCTGCTGTTGACCGGCCAGCATCCGGTCGGCCTTGGGCCTCATTCTCCGGCGGAACTGGTGAGGGCGATTGTCGAGATGGAACCTGCACGCGCATCGGACGCAGTTGCATCGGCGGAGGACAAAACCATAGCCGAAAAGCGTGGCACTACGCCCGAAAAGCTTCAGCGCCAGCTACGTGGCGATCTGGACACGATTGTTGGCAAAGCTTTGAAGAAGAATCCGCAGGAGCGATATGCCTCAGTCACTGGGTTTGCCGGCGATCTTCAGCGATACCTTAAACACGAACCGATTGGCGCGCGACCCGACACACTCGCCTATCGTAGCGTCAAATTTCTGCGCCGCAACCGCATCGTGGTGGCGCTAACCGCCACTGCCATTGTGCTTGTGATTGGCAGCCTCTCCATGGGACTGCTGGTTGCAAATCGCGAGCGAAAGGTTGCCGAACGCCGATTCGCTCAAGTGCGACAACTGGCCAACAAATTCATTGAACTCGATAACGACATCCGAGGTTTACCGGGTTCGACAAAAGTCAGAATGCAAATGGTTTCTGATTCGCTGCAATATCTGACGTCGTTGGCCGCCGAAGCTAATGTTGACCAAGACCTCGCGCTCGAAATCGCCTACGCCTATGTACGGGTGGCGCATGCGCAAGGAGATCCAACCTCTCCCAACCTGGGGCAGTTCGCAGAAGCGGAAGTGAGCCTTAACCGCGCAGAAACACTTGCCGATTCCATTCTCGCGAAAGATCCCAAGAATCCGCGGGCGCTTTTCATTGCTACCACAATCGCCCACGATCGCATGGAATTGGCAGAGAGCCGGAGCCAGGAAGCAGAAGAGTTGAAGGATGCCGCCATCACTGCTTCGCTGATCGAGCGGTTCATGAGTACTCGCCCCGTCGAGTCCCATGACCTCTATAGCATGAGGTACTTCTATGCGAACGTCGCCGATGCGTATTATGAAGTCAGGCATTTTGATGACGCAATACGATATTGCCAGCGGGCTTTGAACATCCCGTTAGCAAGCACTAAAGGGAACGGTTATAACCTTACGGTCTTGGCCGGCGCGCGTTGGCAGTCGGGGGATCTGGATGGCGCTCTGAAGACCATGCTGGAGGCAATTGAGCTCGAAAAATCTGAAGCCGCAGGTGGACACGCGTCCATGCGCATTAATCTGGCGAACGGATTCGACCTTGAAGGTATGATCTTAGGCCGGCAGGATGCAGAGCCTAGCTTCGGCCGCGGTCAACAGGCGCTTGCAGATTTTCAAAAAGCGCTGGATATTGCCGAGGATCTCGCGAAAAAGGACCCGAACGATTATCTCGGCCGCCATACCGTTGCGTTCGCAAGTCTGGAAATTGGCAATATCCTGCGCCACCGTGATCCGCGGAGTGCGCTGGCGGTCTACGATCATGGGCTGGCCCGCATACGCGAGGCAAAGAGCAGTGTCAGCACGCAACGGGATGAAGCTGAACTCCTGGCAGCTTCATCCTACGCACTGCGCTGGATAGGTCGAAATGGCGAAGCCAAGCGGCGCATCAACCGAGCTTTCGAATTGCTGAACCAGGCCGGCCGATACCCCTCAGACAAGATCGAGGCTATGAGCGATACCTACGATGCCCTGAGAGCGGAGGCGGACGACTACGCTGAAACCGGCCAACCGATGAGAGCGGTCGAAGCCTATCAGCAACTGTTGGACAAGCTGATGACCTGGAAGCCCGATGTTCAAAACGATCTCCGCGATGCCACCTGTATTTCGCGCACCTGGACTGCCCTTGCTATCCTCCAGCGGCGAACTGGCCGTACCGAGGAAGCCGACCGCCTGGAAGCGCAGCGAACCCAACTCTGGAACCACTGGACGGGTAAGCTTCCGAATGCTCAATCTCTGCTTCGCCAATCCTTAGGCCAAGTCTCCCCTCGCGCAGCCTTCCGCTCTGCAACCACGCATTAGAACAGTTTGGGCGAGGGTCATCGCAGTCCCGAAATGGCCCGTCAACTTTGCTGGGGACCTGCCCCAATAAATTTTTGGCCCTCCTGTCGTCTTTTGCCCGCCGTTTTCGATCTCCTAAATAGAGGGGCACGGTGGTTCGGGGTAAATCAATTTGCCCGTTTTTTCCGCCTTTATAGGTAGACGCAGAGTTGCTGAGCAGGTTTCCAATCGTGGATGAACGGATTGCCGAAGCACGCCTGCGTGGGCGATGAGTCACAAAGGAGGTAACGTTATGGCTGCTAATCCGAATATCGCCAACCCCAGTTTAACTCTGCCTGCGCAGCAGGCCGCTTCAGAAGCCAATGAGCTGAAACTCACAGCCCTGCGCCAGCGGATCGAAGCACTGCTGCGCGAGGTCTTCGAAGGTCACGAGGAATTCTTGGGGTGGACACCCGACTAAGAGCTCGGGCCATGGCAGTCCCAAACTAGCCGTCAACTGTGCCGGGGACTTGGCCCCCCAATGTTTTTTTTGGCCTTCCTGTCGTCTTTTGCCCGCCGTTTCCGATCTCCTAAATAGAGGGGCACGCTGGTTCGGGGTAAATCAATTTGCCCGTGTTTTTCGACGCCAGCGGATCGAAGCACTGCGGCATTGGGTTTTGCGGGTCTCGCCGACGGTCGGTGATGTGGAAGTGGGTAAGTGGAACGGAAGGGCGCCATGAAAAGCGAAGCAGTGCTAGGTAGAAAGCTCGCAGTTGGGGGTATTGTGAGCCTTTTGCTCCTTGCCGGATGCGGAGGCGGCGCCAGTCCGTCATCGATCAATCAGCCTACATCCAGCGGATCTAATCCAAACTCCGTCCCGATGCTCAATGTTCTCTATCCAAGCTGCGCTCCCGCGGGAGAACAGTTCGTTGATTCAGTAGATAATCAGTTGCTGGTAGTTGGGCAAAATTTTGTGGCGGGTTCAGTCGTGCGCTGGAACGGCAGCGACCGGCCGACCACTAGTGATGGCAGCATTAACGGACTCATTGCTCAGATTTCAGCGAGTGACATTGCCGCAGCCGGGACAGCCGCGGTCACAGTCTTCAATTCTGCGCCCGGCGGGGGTAGCTCGAACTCGTTGACCTTCACCATAAACTCAGGAGCAGTTGATCCGCAATCAATCGTTGTGGACCCTACCGGAAAGTTCGCCTATGTAATGAATGGCGGCTGCTCTGGCGGCGTTGGTGGCTACGCGTCCATGTACACGATCAACCCCACTACCGGGGCCCTAGCGTCAATAGGACCACCGGCGTCAACCTACGGCTACGGTGCCTACGCCGAGTCCGTGACCGTGGATCCTTTTGGCAAGTTCGCCTACGTGACAAATTCGGGGGATGTCTACGATTATGGGAATGAGTCTGATGGCAACGTCGCGATGTACACCATTGACGCCACGACCGGGGCCTTAACCACCACAGGAACGATAAACGGAAATTGTCCGGGATTGTGCTTTCCCTCGTCGGTGGTCGTGGATCCATCCGGCAAGTTCGCTTATGTGGCGACTGGGAATACCCCTGGATCGGGTGGCAGCGTGTCCATGTACACGATCAACGCCACGAATGGGGCCTTAACATCTATAGGGACGATCGCCGCAGGAACAGACCCTGGCTCCTTGGCCGTAGATCCTGCGGGCGAGTTCGCTTATGTAACGAATTCCGGCTCGAACGACGTCTCGATGTACACGATCAACGCCACGAATGGCGCCTTAACATCTATAGGGACGATCGCCGCAGGAACAGATCCTGTCTCAGTGGCCGTCGATCCAGCGGGCGAGTTCGCCTATGTAACGAATTCCAACTCGAACGACGCCTCGATGTACACCATCGACGCCGCGACCGGGGCCCTAACATTTATAGGGTCGATCGCCGCAGGAACAAACCCTGTCTCCGTAGCTGTGGATCCTGCGGGTAAGTTCGCCTACGTGGCAAATTGGACGGGGTCTAACACTGACGGTAGCGTCTCGATGTACACCATCGACGCCACGACCGGGGTCTTAACGCCCACAGGAACGATAGCTACGGAGCTATCTCCTACCTCGATAGCCATCCATCCGTCCGGAAAGTTCGCCTATGTGACGAATTCCGGCTCGAACAGCGTCTCGATGTACAGCATTGATAGTGCCACCGGGACCTTGACGCTTATAGGGACAATAGGCACATGAAGGGGCCGGCTCTGAGTCCCAGGCAGATTCGGCACTAGTCGTGAGCGGCTCCGGACCAGGAACCAAAACCCAGAACAATAACAGAACTGAGGTCTTGCGACTCAGAAATTGTGCATTTGTCTGATTTCCGGAACAGACAAGCCCGACCTGCGCGCCGAGTCAAGTCAAGAGTCCGTATTGAATTTCAGCCTCGTGGTTGTGGACTGCGGGAAGGAAATGCTAGCCATTGAGACGGACGCGGACACGGTTGTCAGCGGCACTCTGGTGAAGGGCAATTAAGTAACGAAGGACGGCATCTGTGCAAAGCACTCACCCTACAACTTTCATCACTGGTCGGTCGCAGAAGCGCAAATCTCAAACCTGGAGGATTCTCATGAAGGCCAAGGCTTTCTCTCGTACGATATGCGCTCTCTTTTTATTGTTTGTAGTCTCCGGTCTTGCTAACTGCGGCGGGAGTAGTTCGACGCAACAATTCCTCCGCCTCCGCCTCCGCCTCAGCCCGCAAATCAGACCCCCGCGATTACCTCAATTTTTCCGAACAGTACCGCAGCTGGTTGTGGGGCTTTCACGCTTTTTATCAATGGGACGAATTTCGTCGCATCTTCGATGGTGAACTTCGGCGGGTCGGCGACCGCCACCACCTTCGTCAACTCTCAGCAATTGTCTGCGGCCATCCCTGCTGCCAGCATCGCCTCAACCGGCACGCCGGCCGCGACGGTGACCAACCCCGCGCCCGACGGTGGTACCTCGAACTCCTTGACTTTCACCGCCACCACCAACACGATGGGAGCAGTTGCTCCGCAATCAATCGCCGTGGATCCTACCGGCACGTTCGCCTATGTGGCTAATGGGGGCTGCCCCGACGTTGGTGGCAACGTTTCCATGTACACGATCAACCCCACAACCGGGGCCCTGGCGTCCATGGGGATGATCGCCGCAGGAACAGGTCCCGACTCCGTGGCCATCGATCCTGCGGGCAAGTTCGCCTATGTAGCGAATTTCGGCTCGGACGACGTCTCCATGTACACCATCGACGCGACGACTGGGGCCTTAGCGTCCATGGGACCACCGGTGCCTACAAATGACGAATTTACCGACTCCGTGACCGTAGATCCTTTTGGCAAGTTCGCCTACGTGGCGAGTTCGGGAAATGTGTGGGATATCGATTTTGGCAGCGTCTTGACGTACGCCATCAATCCCACGACCGGGGCCTTAACGTCCACCACAGGAGGGATAATCGGAACAGGGGTAAACGGAACTCCGGAGTTTTTCAATTCGGTGGCGTTGGATCCATCCGGCAAGTTCGCTTATGCGACGGATGCGGCGGGCGAATTCGGCAATTCATCCAGCGTCTCGATGTTCACCATCAACAGCACTACCGGGGCCTTGACGTCCATTGGGATAATCGCCGCAGGAACAAATCCTTTATCCGTGGCCGTGGATCCTACGGGTAAGTTCGCCTATGTGACGAATTTCGGTTCGAACGACGTCTCGATGTACACCATCGACGCCACGACTGGGGCCTTAGCGTCCATAGGGACCATTGCTGCGGGAACAGGCCCTGCCTCCGTCGTAGTGGATCCATCTGGCAAGTTCGCTTACGTTGCGAATTTCAACTCGAACGACGTCTCGATGTACACCATCAACGCCACCACCGGAGCCCTGACGCCCACAGGAACGATAGCTGCCGGGCTATCTCCCACCTCGATAGCGGTCCATCCGTCCGGAAAGTTCGCCTATGTAACGAATTCCGTCTCAAACGACGTCTCGATGTACAGCATCGATGGTGCCACCGGTGCCTTGACGGTTTTGGGACAATAGGCACATGAAGGGGCCGGCTCTAAAGCAAGCAAAAAACCGGGAAGAGGAGAGCACCATGATTTCCAAAACGTTTCGCATCGCTCGAATGATTGTTCTTGCCAGCTTTGCGCTCAGTTCCGCGGACTGAGCGGCGACTTGTTCAAACACCTCTTTGAGTGGCACCTACGGGTTTCTGCACGGCGGCAACGACAGCGGCGCCCCTGTCATTGGCTTGAGCCAGGCCACGTTTGACTCAACCACAGGCACGTATACCGGAAAGGTCACAGAAAACACAGACGGCGTCATTACCACCGAGTCTCTCACCGCAACACATAACACTCGCCTCGAACTGTACCGTCACAGCTAGAGTCACCTGCGCCGCCTGGCCGAGGCCTGGCTGCGCGTTCACTAGCTTTGGAGCGCATCAGGCGATGGTTCTGCCAGAGCCTTAATTTGATTGGAGATTTCCCGTCGCCTCCTCTGCCGTCCCTCAAGTTCGGCATTCCCAGCATCCGACCTCAGCTGCCCCGGCTGTTTTTCATCCAATTCCTTGAGCAAAGCCAATTCTTTCAACAGCTCCAACATCAGTTCCGAGTTTTTGGTGCTCATTCGGTAATCCTCTTTGAATTCTGCACTCTAGTGAAGCTGGACATCGACGAACATCGGCATGCCTGGCCGCTTGCTCATCTCAGGAGGACCTTGGCGTGAACGAGCAACTGCTTAGCAGACCCAGACTTGGATACTACTGCAGCGAATCCGGCTGCTCTCGCCTCCTCTTCCAATATCGAACCCAAGTTGTTGGTAAACATCAGCAAGGGTAAAGACGGCATCAGCATTTTCAATTTCCGCGCCGCCTCTAGACCATTCATGACTGGCATCGCGAGGTCCAACACGACTAAATCCGGACGCAGTTCCCCAGCTCTCTCAACAGCTTGCGCACCGTTTTCAGCATCGGAGACTTCAAATCCCTGCGCTGTGAACATGGAGCACACCATTCTCCGCACTATCTCGTGGTCGTCTACGATCAGCACACGTTTCCCCATTTTTGAGCGTTCCACCCTCAGAGAAAATGCGCCCGGTGAAGCCGCTCCGCAATCAGGTCTGTTGGGTACGAGAGCCACAAACCCCCTCTAGTCCAATTCTCGCCCTCTCCGCAAATTTAACTTTGAGGTGCTGAGCGACGCTGCGATCGTGATGCTGTCGAAAGCGTCCAGCCTCCCCAGCCTGTCTCCGGTTGTCCGCTGAAATCTTTGCCGAGGAACGGTCAGCGCTGGAGAAACAATGGGATCGGGGCGACAATGTCTCGACCGAGGATCTGCGCATCGCGCTGCAACGCTATCTTTTTTTTACCGATTGTTATCGATATAGGAACGCAGGCAACCAAAGCGACTGCAACTGGGGTGTCCATAAACTACGCCTTGATCCCTTTTGCTTTCTTGGGCTTTACGCATTTGTAGGACACTCACCGCTAGGTCATCCGGAATCGGTCGCTGTGAGCGTGACTTACTGCGGATGTCCTTGTTTGCCGGGCGCAATATCCAGTCCGAACTGGGGATGTTCATAGGTTCCGCCGATATGCACGGGAACGACCTCGCCCCGCGTCTTGTGTTTGAATACCGGATCGAGCATTTTGAGCAGCAGAGCCTTAGCTCCGGTTTCGGTCTTCGAAATCTGTGTGTCGACGCGCATTCGGCCGTGCAGATCGATCTTGTAATTCAGGATGTTGTAGGTGCCATTCATACGCGCGTGGGCGCCCGGAATCGTGAATGAAAGATCGGAAAATTGCGCAATACCACGCTCCAGCGCAACCTCACCCTCCAAGTCGGTGAGCACAGTTTCCGGATCATCTTTTTTGTCGCCCCGTGCTCCGGCGCTCAATTCGTCGACATCGCGCTGAGTTCCGGCTTTCGAAAAGCTGCCTTCCCTAACCCCGAACATTCCCTGCAGCTTCACCCTCTGGAGGAACGGTTCCGGCCCCGTCGGAATCTCTGCCTTGGTCTTGACCGCGAGCGTCCCCGACATGGGGGGACGCTGCTCTTGTACGAACAACCCGAGTATGTCTTCAATTCGACTCGGGCCGGCGCTCAAATCGAGCTGTGCAATTTTTCCTCGCCGCCCTTGCGCGCCGGCGATGCTCCCCGAAGCAGTGACGCTGGTTCGCCCAAAATGTGCCTCTACGCGGCTGAGAAAAGTGTCGCCACGAGTCGCGTCGACATAGGCGTCAAACCTGGTTAGCAGTTTCACCTTGTGTCCTGCCGAAGTAACCTCGAAGTCGGGAGTATCAGTGTCGCCCGTGATTTCGATGTGCTGGAGCACGCCGCCGAATTTTCCTCTCGACGCCAAAATGCCGGCGATACCGCCGTACACGCTGAGATCGGCATGATCGAATGTGTATTCCCCGGAGAACGGCGTTTCTCCCGGATTTTGTGTGACCCACGCGCCGAACTTTCCGCTGACCTCGAGTTCCCCCGGAGGTTCGGCATTGCGAAGCTTCAGGTTATATCCGATCGGGCTATTCCATCGGACGTCGTGCAGCAGCCCCTCGTGAACGTCGAACCGAAGGCCTTTTCTCCGCGGATCCGATGACTCGAACTCAACCACAGTTCCGTTGGCGACAATCGTATCCACAACAATTTTTGAAGGCGTTGAGTGGAAGCTCTCGTTGCTGCCGAACGGCGGAACAAATACGTGGGCACCTTCCGCCGTGATGCGAGGGATGCGCCGGATTAGAATTCCAGGATAACTTCCGCGTATGGTGAGCTTTTCAATGGTGATGAAAGTGCGGTGTTGTGAACCATGCCGGAAGGTGATCCCCTCGAGAACGCATCCGGGAGAAGGAAAATAGGTTCGCTGAAAGCCGCGAACCGTGACGGCGCTGTCGCTGGCCTCCGCCAAGTCCTGTATTACCGGCCTCTCAGCAAAGGGCCAAATTTGCTCGCAAAAGAGTGCGGCGAGGCAAAGGAAAACGACTGCCGCTATGCCCAAGACTACGAGCCTGTTGCGCTTCTTGCGCTGTGGCAACTCGCCTGCCGAGGGCGCGGGGCTAGGCGGAGTTGCGGCGCGGGCGGGGGCAGGCGACGGCATTGGAGTTGGACTCCTAAACCCTGACACAGGTTGTTATTGGAAATCCGGATCTTTTGGCACTCGCAACAAGCGTTAGCGCCGATCGCATTCTCAGCCCTGGTCGAGACCGTCGTGGCATGAGGGCTTTCATCCCCTATGGTCGAGCGGTGGTGGCTGTCGAGCGTTGCTCCCCACGATCGCTGCCGTTATTTGCTGTGGCCTGCGTTTTGCATTGCCTTTGGAGTTCCTCAGCGGCTTGAGTGAGCGTGATGTTGGCCGGCACGGGTCGAAAATCACTTCGAATTGCATTCTGTTGCACGGAAATAGTCTTGAAGAACAAAGCCTTACCGTGCATATTCACCTGCAGAAGGGTGATCTCCCAATAACCGGGCGCGACTTCGGACTGCTTCACGTGAAATGTTCCGCCCTCATCGAGATGGCCGAGCAAGCCGCCGTAAAATTTGACCGGCCGCATCAGATGACCCTCGATCTCCGCCAGCCTGTTCTCTTTTTCGTCAATCCAGATGCGGCCTTCCATGGCGTGAAAGACCGCTGCCTCGTGGGACGAAGGACGGAAATTCAGATTCGGCTGGAAAAGTATTTCCACGAGGCCGCCCTTATGTTCTTCGAACCTTGCGGTTACGGCGTCCGGTAACATGTTGAATAACCGCTCAGTCTGCTGGGCGTCCTCTCGCTGGGCACGTTGCCGCTTTTTCCGCCGATCAGGTTTGTGCAGCAGGTCCCCAATGCGCTGGTCTTCTTGTTTTTGTTGTTCCCGTGTAAGCGGCTTTCCATTCACAGACCACAACCGATCGAGGTCCCCTTCGCGAGTCTCAACGATCCACTTCACTTGTTCCTTTCCCGCATCTTTGGTCTTTTCCTGATACATCCAGCGACTGTGATCATTGGATTGAGCTTTTAACTCACTATTGACCGCCTTATGCAGAACCTCGCTTGCCGTTCCCATTCCATCACCGGATTGTTGAGGAAAAGCTAAAGCGCAAGAAACAATCAGAAAAGCTGCTCCCATGAGAAATGGGAATGCGACTCCGCTGGCCGTATTTAAAAAAGTAATCAGCTGTTTTGTTAGATCCATCCGCGCCTCGTGGCAATCACACAATGTACCCATTTAGAACGTAATGGAGAACTCGAGCCAGAACATCGAATGCGTGCTGTAGTTCTCTTGAATGTTTGCCGTAGTCGACGATGGCTCGTTCAACTCTCTACAGAGACAGAGTCTAGATGTTTTCATCGAAAGACGATGGGCGCCTTAAGGTAAACCTGGGATTGGAAGCGTCTGCTCCTGACGCTAAGATCGGTTTGAAATTCGTGAGGAGGTCTATGCCCGAGCAGAAAACAATTGAGCGTGCACGAGAAGACGCTCGTAGAGGTAAATCCCCTTCAACCCAGGCGGGAGAATTTGTGCGCGAAGAGATCCATCACATCCGGGAGGGTAAACATGGGGCTCGATCTCCTCAGCAAGCAATTGCGATCGGACTGTCGAAAGCACGTCGAGCCGGGGTGAAGCTAGGCAAACCTAAGGGTTCAGCCGCCCTACGAAAGAAGGCCGCGCAAGATGAGAAAGCGAGTAAGAACCCGCGTCGCAGAACATCCGCCATTCGTTCTCGGGCAACTGAAGCTGCGTTGAAGCGCGAGCCCCGCAGCTCGGCAAGCAAATCGGCTCTTTCGCGACAGACAAACAGAGCCGCGGCAAAGCGCGGGAAACGCGCACGCAACGCCGCGGCTGCGAAGGCGGTCCGCACACGAGCAGCCGCATAGTTGCAAGTGATGTGGTCATGTTGGCCGAGCGCGTGCCGAGGTTTTTCAGAAGCAGCCTTCTGCTCGGACGGCGGTTCCATGCTTCCTGGTCAGGCAGTGCGTGAGCCCATCACGAAGTGCAGTATGAGGGAAATGACAGCAAACACCAATAAAAGATGGATCAGCCCGCCGGCGACGTGGAACACCATAAAGCCACCAAGCCAGGCAATCAGCAGGATTACGAACAACACTGTCCAGATACTCATGAGGTTCCTCCGATCAAAGTTTCGGTTTCGTGTGCCGGAAATCAGATGAGATCAAGACAAGAACAGTTGCTTACCAGCTTCCTCATCAGCCTTACTCTCCCAGCCATGCTCCCAGCCCACGAAGCGAATCGACATAGTCGCAGATGATTTTGGTCGCTCCCACCAAAGGCACGGCGAGTATCAACCCTATGGCTCCCCAGATCCATGCCCAGAAGAACAAAGCGAGAGTCACCACGAGCGGATTTAACCGCAGCCGCTTACCGACAATCTTCGGGTAAAGAACGTTCATAGTGGCAAGATGCAGCCCAATAACTGAAACTAGGATTATCAAAACTCCGGTTCGGTCAACGACTCCAAAACCTGCGGCCAACGGGGGAAGAAGAGCCAAAAATACTCCAAGATATGGAATCAGGCTCACAAATCCGCTGATCACTCCCAAAAAATAAGAATAAGGAATTCCCAGGGACCAGAACACAACTGTGCTGACCGTAGCGGCCACTACCCCTAACAACAGGTTCCCGACAATAAAGCTGCGGATCATCGCGGAAATCCTGCCAACCGTGCGGTGCGCGACTAGACGGTGCTCCTTTGGGAATAACCGCACCGTTGCGGTAAGCATGTGATCCTTCCACGTAAGCATGAAGTAGACCAGAAAAGGCACGAATGAAATCGCGAGCACAACTTCTGCCAGAGTTCCGGTGCCGGCTGAAATCACCCTGGACAAAGCTGGGGCGTCTTGCACCTCGACCGGCAAAGGCTGCCTACCGGCCTTGGGAGAGGCAAGCACAGAACGCGTGCTCTCTTCGATCTTCGTGGTCTGGGCACGAAAGGTTGCCAGATTGTCTCGTATCTTTCCCGAATATTGCGGTAATTGAATGGCGAAGTCGACTGCCCGGTTGTAGAAGAAATACGTAAGATTTCCGGCCAGGCAGAGCAAAAGGGCCACGGCAATTAAAGCGCCGGCGGCCCGAGGAACGTGAATTCGAGCGAACCAGCCCACCAATGGTTCGAAAACGAATGCCAGCAGTATCGCCACCAGCGTCGTAGCCATTACAACCTTCAACAAATACAGGAGGCCGATCACGGCGATGCCTGCTACGACAATCTGGGCGACCGAACCGGCTCGAATCGAAGCATGGAGGATCTCCGCTTCTTCGATAGCCGCGGCAGTCGAGAGCAGATCCTGACTTTCCGGCGTCTGTTTTGTTTCTGGGCCTGGGAGTGAGGACTCGCCTGAAGGCGACTCTAGTCTTTGCAAGGATGCTGGCGCGGGGTTGGTTTGGAGGGGCATAGGTGCGAGATCGTCGTCGTAAAGCTTGTCGACGACAACAGCCCACTATCAAGCACCGCCATAACAACCGCAAATAGGGTTTTCCGTGTAGGGAGCGAACCCATTCCTCTGACAAGAAACAATTGATCGCGGATATTACCGACCTACGCACCGGGCGCGTCAAGATATCCGACAGCCGAGTCGGACCGGACTGTCGTTTCGCCGAGCAAGCAGAGCGCCACTCGGAAAGCCATTTCGCCGGACGGAAAATATCTGGGATACGACGACTAGCAACGTTGGCGGGGCATAAGTTGGTGGGACTGATGAAAGTGCTCACGGTATTCGCCGCGCTGGGACGGAGCGGAGCGCACGCCGTTGCGAGTCAGTCCTGATTCAAACTGTTGATCCGCGCTCAGTCCTGAAGGATCCACAACCGGTGCGCTGCCCGCTGGGCCATTGGCGTAGTCTTGTCCTCCTGCGCAAGTGCCGGGCCAGCTACCAGGCCGCTGTCGTAGCGCCAGTTGAAACCAACCCACGGGCCAAGGTTCCACGGCTGGTACTGAACATGGGCCGTCATGTTGAACTCTTCATCGTGGTCGATGCGGAACGGCCCAGATGCAAAGGGAATCGCACCAGCCCCGCCGATCTGCGGAGTGAAAAAGCGGGCAGCCCCACTGGAGAAAACCATGAGCGCCGAGAACCCATGCAAATTCGGCAAGCTGACGCGGCCCGCGTATCCAGGAATCTTGGACCGATCCCATTCAATCGGGAAGGTGCGCCGACATGATAGGCACTTCGCTGGCACAGATTGTGTTGCTCATCGGAGAAGAGAATCTCCGCGCATCCTAATCGGTGCAGGCGGTGTTGAGAGATTTTTTAATGTCAAGATTGATGTCGTAAGACTGCCGTAGCCCGATGACACCGCTGCAAGCGATACCCGAAGGTTTCTTCTCAGGTACAGCGCGCGCCTTATAGCGCGAATTCTGCTAGCGAGTACTCTACGTAAGACAGACTGGATCCCTTACTCGGCCCGATGCCAGTCGGCTGACTGGCTGCTGCCGCCAAAATAGATTTGCTGCGGGCGTAGCCGCAAGGAGACTGACATGCTGTGGACAATTTTCGTCATCTTGTTGGTGTTGTGGCTGCTCGGTCTGGTCAGTTCCTACACTTTGGGTGGTTATATCCACATCTTGTTACTCGTGGCCGTTATCGTTCTCGTTTTCAACCTTCTGAGCGGCCGGAATAAGGCGCTGTGAACATCACCGACCGTTGTGAATCGCTAAAGTTCAAAATCCACACTGGAGCTCACATGAAAAACCTTGCGCTTGTCTCGTTGATGGCCTTTCTTGGATTGCTGTCCAATACCGCTGTCGCCGGTTCGGCTCGCCAGGATTCTCTGGATCGGCTTCAAAACTCCGCCAATGTACTCCAGGAAGTGATGGCTGCACCTGACAAAGGCATCCCAGAGGAGGTCTTGGATGGCGCCAAGTGCATCGTCGTCGTTCCTCACCTCGTCAAAGCTGGATTCATCGTAGGGGGAAAACATGGCCGTGGCGTTGCGACGTGTCGAACCGCAACTGGTTGGAGCGCTCCAGCATTTATCTCGGTTGGAGGCGGGAGTTGGGGATTGCAGATCGGCGTCGAAGGTGTGGATCTTGTAATGCTCATCATGAACGATCGCGGCCTTCAGCATCTGCTGTCGAGTAAGTTTGAACTCAGTGGGGAAGGATCAGCGGCAGCTGGCCCGGTGGGCCGTCATGCTTCGGCTGGGACCGACTGGAAGCTCAATACAGAAGTCCTCACCTATTCCCGATCCAAGGGTGCATTCGCGGGTATTACGCTCGAAGGAGCAGTCGTGGAACAGGACGATGATTCGACCAGGGCGATTTATGGAAGGAAAGTGTCGTTTCGTCGCGCACTGACAGGCGGAGTGCACGCCCCGGCCTCCACAGCGCATTTCATGGCGGCGGTTAATGCCGCTAGCGCCAAGGCAAGTGTGCACGAGGCAAAAGAAGAACGAAATTAGTGTTAGGTCTTCCATTGGGACAGTTCGTGGAAAACAGAGCTAAGTTTTTACTGCAAGGAAAGGAGTTAAGAATATGAAATGGCACTCAAAACTCACGCTTCACATGTGTATGTTCACTTGCTTGCTCACGGGAACCTGGATAGTAGCGAGCGCACAAGATAACTCACAACAGCCCGCTCCTGACAACACGAAGGTCAACGAGCGCGACAAAGACAAATCCCAGCCAACGGCGGATCAGCAGAAGGACAACCGTTCTGACCGGGACATCACGCAGCAAATACGCCAATCAGTCATAAAGGACAAATCTCTATCTACCTATGCCCACAACGTGAAGATTGTTTCCCAAAACGGCATGGTAACGCTGAAGGGGCCGGTCAGATCGGATGACGAAAAGCGAGCTGTCGAAATCAAAGCGGCTGAGGTCGTTGGCCAAGAGAAAGTAACGAGCGAATTAGAAGTAAAACCCAAGAAATAATAAATAAAAAAGGAGACTCAAATGTCAGGTAAGAATACCGCAGTGTTTGGCATCTATCCGCACCACACAAGTGTAGAACGTGGCGTGGATGCTCTGAAAGCAGCCGGCTTTTCCAACAGCGACATTTCTGTGCTGTTCCCAAAAAATGAGGGCACGAAGGACTTTGCCCATGAGAAGAACACGAAGGCACCAGAAGGTGCCTCAACTGGCGCCGGAACGGGAGCAGTGCTGGGCGGAGGTTTGGGCTGGCTCGTTGGTATCGGAGCCCTGGCGATTCCGGGACTTGGACCCTTTATTGCGGCCGGGCCGATAGTGGCCGCTCTCGCAGGAGCGGGCGTCGGGGGCGCGGTCGGCGGTCTCACGGGGGCGCTCATTGGGATGGGAATTCCCGAATACGAGGCCAAGAGGTATGAAGGCCGCGTCAAGGATGGCGGAATTCTGCTTTCCGTTCACTCAGACAGCTCAGACGAGGTAAAGCGAGCGAAAGCAATACTTGAAGGGACAGGGGCGCAGGACATTTCCTCGACCGGCGAAGCCGCTGGCGAAAAGACCGCCACCACTCGGGTTGCTTAGCACTGCGGGAATACCCGGCGACATCAGTTCTTTCGCCGGGTATTTCGTTAGCCAGAACGTTGTCGAATAAGCGAGGAGGCCACTGATGAAACGCTTTGTGATTCTATTCGTGCTAACGGCTCTATGGTCTATCGGCCTAGCGTGCTCGAATCAGAGCAATGTGTCATACAAAGACAGTGTAGTGAAGGCCCTGCAGCAAGCGGATCTGAAAGATGTAACAGTCGCTGAGGACGGGGACAAGAACACAATTACTCTGGGCGGAACTCTCCACTCCGATGAAGCCAAGGCCAAGGCCGCAGAAGTCGCGAAATCGGCGGCGAATACCAGAATCATTGCCAATCAAATTAGCGTTCAACCGGTCGGCGCTGAATCGGAGGCGAAAGGTGCGGCAGCTGCTCTGGATGAAGGCATCGAGAAAAACTACAAGGCTGCGTTGATTACGAGCAGGCTCGGCAAACAGCACATCAGTTACACCGCCAAGAATGGAGTGCTCACCCTGACTGGAAAGGTTAGGACCGTGGGAGAGCGCCATCAAGCTGAGCAGCTCGCGGTAGCCATTCCGCATGTGCAACAGGTCCTAAATCAAATCGATGTGAGCCGGTGAGGAATCATTGTGGCACAAGCCAGAATGGTACGTAATTCTCAAAGAGACCACGTCACGAGTGCCCGGCCTGGCATCAAAGGTGTGCTGCAAGATTCTAATCTGTGGAGTGATCATGCCAAAAGAGTTAAAGGAACTTTACATTGACGAGTTGAAGGATCTGTACAACGCTGAGAACCAATTGGTTAAGGCGTTGCCGAAAATGGCCAAAGCCGCTTCGTCCTCCAAGCTACGTGAAGGTTTCGAGGAGCATCTGGAGCAGACCAAGGGACATGTCGAACGGTTGGAAGACATTTTCAAACTTCTTAACGAGAGTCCCAAAGGGAAGAAGTGTAAGGCAATGGAGGGACTGATTGAGGAAGGTTCCGAGATCACGGAGGAGGATTTCGAGGGCGCTGTATTAGATGCCGGCCTGATTGGCGCGGCGCAACGGGTTGAGCATTATGAGATGGCTGCTTACGGCACCGCCGCTGCTTTCGCCACGGTACTCGGGGAGTCCAAGCATGCTTCTCTTCTCGAACAGACACTGGCGGAGGAGAAAGCCACAGACGAGAAATTGACAAAATTGTCCGGCGAGATCAATTCGCTAGCCAATCGTAGTGTCAAGCCAAGGGCAGGCAACCGTAAGGTTGCGTGATTCGACAGCGTGCCGCGGAGTGTTGATTTTGTAGGCGATGGGGCAAGGGAAGCAACTCAAGAAACAACTTAGAAGTGGAGGATTTATGAATAAAGAACAGGTTTCAGGCAAGGTCGATCAGGCGGTTGGAAAAGTCAAGCAAAGCGTTGGGGAAGCAGTTGGCAATGAAGAGCTAGCCAACAAGGGCGTGGTCGGATCAAGCGAAGGGTGCCGTAAAGGAGACTTGGGGCGACGCCAAAGACGCCGCAAAACAGATCCACGAGTCGCATAAGGACGCCACTTCGGAAAAAGCTGACGAGACGCGAGGAAGGATCAGGCAGTCCATTGAAGACACCAAAGAAAAGGTAAAGGGTAAAATCGAGGATTTCAAGGAACGACATACCGCGTGAAGCTGTGACTCGGGAATGAACCGTCCAGGCCGGCCCGGGTTCAGCATCACGGAGAACCAATCCGCATGACCCATGCCCTCCGACCAACAACCAGGCGGGTCGGCGGATCACATGCGCCACCCGAAGCTGGACCGACTGAAATAATTCAGTCATGGTCAAGGTAGAGCCTAGGCGGACTTCTTCTGCGCAAAGGAGTGTTCTGCCACTGGAACCATTGCACTCACCGCGGTGCCTTTTTCGGTCGAAACTACTTCGAGCGAACCTCCCAGTTGCCGCATGCGTTCTTTCATGCCTCGCAATCCAACTCCGAGTGCGCCCGTCCAGTCTTGGCCAGATTGTTCCAAGAGTCCTGACGGAATTCCTTTTCCTGTGTCGGTCACTTCCAGCGTAACCGTTCCGTTGCTCATTAGCAGTTTAATGTGTGCAGTCTGGCTTCCAGAATGACGGTGAACATTGGTAAGGCTCTCCTGAAGCACTCGAAATAGTGCCAGCTCCACATCGCTTTGCAGGCGACCAAGGTCCTTGTCAAGTTCGAAAGTGGTGTCGATCCCACTGCGTGCCGAAAATCCATCAACGTACCACCGTATCGCTGATGCCAAGCCCATCTCTTCAAGCATGGGGGGATACATGAGGTAGGAGATCGTTCGAACCTCCTTTAGCGATTCCTCCGCCAAACCAACGCATTCTGCAATCTCGGAAGCTGCCTCGTCATTCTTTCGTCCCGTAGGGGATGCCAACATATCCAGCTTAATCTTTAGCGCGGTAAGGCATTGCCCGAGACTGTCGTGAAGGTCCCTGCCAATGCGTCTCCGCTCTTCATCCTGCGTGCGCAGCAGGTGGAGGGATAATTCACGCAGTGATTTCTCCGAATTTTGCAAATGTATTTCGGCTTCTCGCCTTTGAGCAACTTCCTCGCGCAAGGCCCTCTCCAACTGCATTCTTTCCGTGAAATCCCGCGTGACTTTTCCGAAACCGATCAGTTTGCCGCCCTCATCTCGAATGGCCGTAATGATCACATTTGCCCAAAACCTGGAACCATCTTTACGCACACGCCAGCCTTCGTCTTCGAATCGCCCTTCTTTTGCGGCAATCTCCAATTCCCATTCTGGCTTGCCATTTCGCAAATCTTCTTCTGGGTAGAAGCACGAGAAGTGTTTGCCTATAATTTCCGCGCCGTCATACCCCTTGATACGTTTTGCCCCCTTATTCCAGTTCCTGACGCGGCCATCGGGATCTAGCATGAAAATTGCATAATCCTGGACCCCCTCTATGAGCAATCGGAACCGGTGCTCGCTTTCCTGCAATGTCAATTTGCTTTCCAGCACCTGAGCCCTCTGTTGAAGCTGAGCAATGGTGCGAAGTCGCTCCTCGACGCTGCTCAGCCCCAAATAGCTTTCGCTGGGAACCACGCTAGAGTGCTGCGCACACATCTTCAGAAATGGCTCGATGTGTCTCTCATTCTTAAAGCCGGTGATCGGGTAGGCACAAAGAAGCGAGAACGAATGTTTTTGAGCTAAGTTGTTCCAGAAGTCCTCGACCCGCAGAGCCTCCAGGGATTTTCCGTCCGCCCACAAGAGGGCCACCAGTTCCCCGAATACGGCAACGCGGGAATCTTTGTCGTCAGCAGCGTTTCGGACTCGCGTCAGAACATCGCTGATCGTGTCGATGAATCGGGTCTCATCGACCGAGCCATTTACCATCAGCCTGGGAAGAGTTTCACTCGCGTCCAGCAGGACGTAACGCCCTTGGCTGATCGCCTTTGCTGTGTCCACGCCTCGTGCTTTCAGCCGCTGCGCAAGTCCATCCTGGTGCGCTTGGGTAGCGATGACGACGGCGCCATCCCCCACTGCAATGGCCCCTCCGATGAATCGGCTCAATACGTCGAGAAGAAACCCATCGTCCGTATATAACTGAACGAAATGTCCGTCCTGGTCAGAGCCAGGCGTGTGCGCGATTGACGGCATCAACTGGAGACCGGAGTTGCTAGGAGAAGTGCTCACTTCCACCTCCGCGGGATAGTGATAACAAACGAGCGACTATGTAAGTTGACTCGCTGCGAGTTAGAAAATGCCATTCACTTTGTGTTCCATACGTACAGAAAGGTAGCGTCGGTTGCAGTAGCAACGTTGCGTCCTGCCTTCCGAGTCGCACGATTCAGTGCTGATCTTACCTTTTCTTTGCTTTCAACCAACGCTGCTAAGGGCACTTTGAGTGCAATGCCATCCGGCAACTGAGCAAGATCCGAAAGAATCTTGGTAACAATCTGCTTGTGCTTTCCGTTTCGGCCTTGTGGAACATCCGGCTGTGACATTGTCTTGAAGTTCATTGGAGCATTGTGGGTCTTGGCACTCATCGGGCGTCCTCCATGGGCGAAAACGTTAAACTAACGTGACGCAAATAGTACGACAGAGTAACGAGGTATGCAAGTAAAAAGTCGGGCCATAAAACACCGAAATGCCTTTCATAGCCGCACCGGAAACTCGCTGTCGACAAGGAAGGGGTACAAGTATCGGAAAATGAACGACTTCCCCCTGCTAACGGCAATCGCTGATTCCCAAAAGATATGACCCGCATCACTCCCAGCCTGCTAGGTTTGGGAAGTGACTATTAGGAGCAGATTGAATGCGAACGGCGAAAACACATTTCGAGCAGATCCCGGTAGCGGTAGTGAAGAAGATTGCTGAAGAAGGATTTCCTGCATTGGAAGAGATCCGAAATGCCAACGTAGTCCTTAAAGTTCCTGCCAAAAAACCCGAGCCCCACACCAGGGGGGAACATTCGCGTTGCAGAAATGGGATTCGAATCAGGTTTTTATTCCGTAATGGCCGGCGACACATTGCCTCTGAGCGGCAGTGCCAGCCCTAGAGCCGCCATCATCGGGATCAGGGTGCGGAGATAGCGTCGCGCATAATATCACTCTGCGCGGTGAAGGTCGAGAGTTTTGGTCAGGCGTACCGCAACTGAATGTGAACACGGGCAAGAGCCACCAATACAATCTTTTCGCCGGCGGCGGCATCGTCTGGCACTTCTG
>CAWKNF010000031.1:0-294327 GCA_963850805.1 uncultured Acidobacteriaceae bacterium
CACCCTGGGATATTCTCGGAGCTCATGTCCGGACGTCGGCCCAGGCCATGGGACATTGCCACGGCAGTGCAAGTGCCTGGGTTACGCATGATGTTGTCGCAGAAGCGGGCTCATCTAGAGTCCCATGGAGGTCAGGTTGTAGTCTGTTTTGAGCAAGAGCCGGGCGTCGTCGTAAATATCGGTCCGACTGATGAACCATCTCGTTCTTTCCCGTGGGTGGTTATGAAGTGGATAGACTCCCACCTGTAAGTTCGAGAAAGCGTTGCCGAGGACGGGGGCGATTCACGGCCTTCATGCAACAGTTGCAGAATTGGAAACCCGAGATCGTTACCAGCCTTGGGATGGCAAAAGTTCTGAGACTAGTCATTCCACCTTGCATGTGCTGACCATCGGTGTGAGTAAATACCCAGCCACGTCAGGCTTCGAACAGCTGCGATGCCGTGCCGAGCGCCAAAGCCATCGAGGGATTCTTCCGACAGCAGGCCAACCGGAGAAAGCCCACGCCACGGTGCGGCTGTGGGATGGGCTCTATGATCAGGTTACCACGCGAGAACCTGCGGCAACGTCTTGGAGATGGCCAAAGAGGTGGAGAGGATGACGTGGTGCTGTTGTACATAGCTGGGCACGGCAAGGTGGGAATAGCCGAAGAGATGTTTTATTTCGTGCCTGTGGATGGGCGCGATGCTGACTTGCGGGACACTGGGGTGAACACGGCGATGATCGCGGAGGCTCTCCGGAACCTACCGGCGCGTCGGATCGTGCTGATCATAGTGGTGTCAGTGGGAGGAGCAATTGAGGCGCTGAGCAAGATCGGAGTCGTGAAGGCACAAGTTGAAGAAGGTAGATCTGAGCATGAGACCAAAATGTTAGGGCATGAACAAGGGGTGGGAGTGCATTTGGTCGCGGCGACCTTGCCCCTGAGCTACGCCGTAGGACTGGTGGCAGGCGGAGGTGCTGGCAGAAACCGTGTTGATGGCGCTGAAGCCGCTGGCCTGGTCACTGCTGAGCAGCTCTCGGCCTTTGTGAAAGCTCAGCTACCTGCAACATCGGAGCACGTCACGCGCTTCCGGCAAGTCCCTCTTGCCGACTCCATCGGCCTCGACTCGCCCTAGCTGGCTGGCAAAAGACACAAGGACGAAAGTGCGCAATGACAGGCCCGTGAAGCAGAACAGGATGACAGTTGTGCAAGACTGGTAGACTTACAACTCAACGGTGAACCAGAGGGCAAGATTGTTTTTGAGCAACCTGCTAGGGAGGTGAGTATGTCCATTCTTCGCCACTTTCTCTTCTTCTTTATCGTTAGCTCATTGGTCACGTATCCCAATCCCAGGCGCAGACACAGCCTCATGCCGCTGGAGGCGAGGCTGCGACGCCGCGAGCGAAAATTGTGAGCGCCGCGAAGGTCTTGATCGCGAAGAACAGACCCGCGTATCTGGTGGGCTTCAAAGTCGACTTGCTAACTCTCCTAGCATTTACATTAAGGGTTTCGGCGTCGTTTCTTCTAAGGGCACATATCAGTACATTTCCACTGAACCGGAATTGCAATTCTGCGATCCGACCACTGGTGCCGTGCTGGAGCGCCTTCCAATCGAAGAGACGACAGTAGTCGCAGCAAAGCCACCGCTGAATGAGATTCCCGGTGATAATGAGTTTTCTCAAGGGATCCACTCTTACACTTGGGAACTGCCTGTGTCGCTGCAGGAACGGGCAAATCGGTGTGGCGAAATATTTCATTTATTCCCGCCAAAATAATAAACTCACGTATCTCGCAACCACGTACACCCCTTTGCCCCTGAACAAGAAACTTGCAGACGACGGAGTGTTTGCCGAACTCGCTTTGCTGCTGTCATTCCCGTACGATCCGGCCAGCGGAAAGTACTCATTCCATGTTCAATATTCAACAAAAGAAGGTAGGGCGCTCTCTGACGAACTACGCCAAACAGACAACCCAGAGATTCTTCAAGCGGCAAACAATTTCGTCGACAAGATCGTGGCCGCGATGAAGGCCGGAAAGTAGGACAGCCGTGACAATGAATCAGGCCCGCTTCGGACTACTAGCCATTTTCGTTCTCTGCTTAGCAATACAGCTGATTGCTTTCCTTATGGTCGGCCATAGAATGTGGCCCGAGGATCTGCAGTCTCTGCTCCTGAAACTCCTGGCCATATATTTCGTTCATATCACCGTTATTTTGGGTGGGATGTTCGCCCCAGCCGAGCGGTCGGCTTGAAGATCCTCCGTCCTCGCTCGCGTGGACAGCAATCTCCCTTGCTGTGCTATGGAACGCGCTGCTCATTTGGCGATCACTTTCCTTCAGTATGGCACCAAAGGACTCCGTTGCGGATCTCATGAAGTATCTCGAAGGCGTCGCTTCAGCTAGTTCATTTTTGGTGACCGGACCCTCGCATTCTTCTTCACGAAAGGGACGCAGACGGCGAAAGCGGCGACGGGCGGTCAGTCGAGTTAGAAGTCGAAAGTTCCAGGTTTGTTCAGAACCGGGCCCAAGCGCTTATTTTACGGTTAATGCAGACATAGGCGGTCCAATCTGTGATTCAACCGATTTCAATTTGGCGTCGGATCCGCTGTCCGAGTTCGCGGGCTCTGGACCATTCAGTTACTCACGCGAAAGCGCATCGCGAAGGTCGGTCTTTGGCCACCGTCAGTGCTTGATAACTGCGATGACTTGTGCATCGTTGTTAATGCCGGTGGTGGCGGCGCACTCTCAAACACAGTCGATTGACGACACAACAGGTCCTCAGCTAGCCCTCAGAATGGGGCACTCTAGTTCCGTTGTCGCGGTTGCGATGTCACCCGACGCGCACCTGCTCGCAACCGGTAGTTTTGATCGCACTATTCGATTGTGGGATGTAAACACTAAGAATGAGATTAGAGTGCTCCAGGAGACCGCCGCCGTAACGTCAGTGCTTTTTTTCGATGACACGCACTTGATCACTGGAACGAGCAATGGCGTGCTTCGAGTGTGGGATGTCCGTGATGGTAGCAATGTCATCAGTACCGAGCTTGACAGCGGTATCAAATCAATCGGGTTGTCTCCAAGCGCACTAGAACTATGGGTAGCTACCACGTTGGGT
The DNA here is from genome assembly GCA_963850805.1 of uncultured Acidobacteriaceae bacterium. Taxonomy (GTDB): domain Bacteria; phylum Acidobacteriota; class Terriglobia; order Terriglobales; family Acidobacteriaceae; genus Sulfotelmatobacter. Next base: position 3,091 of record CAWKNF010000031.1, read on the forward strand.
GGAATCTCGGTGCTCAGTGTTGCCACGTTGGAGCCCAAACCCCACGCGAACCCGATCTTACCACTCCTTCTCCCCGCGTATCTGGGCGTCTCTATCTCCAGGTCGATAACTCGGATGGAACGTACACAGTCATGTTTTGGTACGAGAAGCGCGCTATATTTTGGCGTTGGGACCCACGATCTGGGGGAATCCAGCTTGGCGACTGCGAATTGGACGACTCCATCAGCTCGGCGGTTCTCCTATCCGACGGATTGATGGCTCTCATAGGAACTGAGAAAGGATCGATTCACCAGTGGAGCGTTTTGGACCATTCGGAAGTCGGGCGACCTTTTGTAGGCCACAAGTCTGCGATTTCTCATATTGATTTATCACCAGACGGTTCACAGTACGTGTCTTCCGGCGGATTCAGTGACCAGGTTTTTGTTCGCAATGTTCGGAACGGTTCAATTCTGCGGGTCATTCAACCGACCGCCACCTCTAGTTTCCACAGTGCCATCTTCACCAGAGATGGGCGCTCAGTTGCCATGGGATACGATGACAGCGACTCCGCACGCATTGTTGACCTCGCTACGGGCTCGATCCGCGAGTATCGGGGCACACTGCTACCAGCCTTTCATGCGGAGTTTAGCCAAAACGACAACGAATACCTCCTCACTGGAACGTACGATGCGGCCCACCTTTGGGACCTTCAGACGGGGGAAGAGACGAAACGATTCGCAAGCACCAGCGATGCAAACGCGATAGCACTGTTGCCTGATTCGTCGGGAGTCTAACGGCACAGTCGTTACCATACGACCTCAACACATACTTGATTCAGAAAGACGCCTCAACGGGGCGGGAAACTAGTAGATTTCCTCATCGCTACAATGTTACCTCCGCTGCTTTTTCGTCTGACGGGCAGCTTCTGGTGACAGGTGATATTCCGGGCCAAATTCACCTTTGGAACACGTCAAAGAAACAAGAGGAGCGTACGTTGATCGGGCCTTCGGGTGGAGTGAAAGCACTTAGAGTGCTGTCGCCACAGAACTTTGTGGTGAGTCATGGGGGTGACAACACTCTCCGTATCTGGGATGCCACCACTGGAGAACAGATCTGGCAGGTCAATAGTGTTGCTGTTGCCTTTTCTGATGACGGGGCGTTGGTCCTGTCGTGGGATGGTGGTGCACTACGCGTCACGGAAGGAGCGACGCAAAAGATCCTTCTAACGGTCAATAATGCCTCCTCTGTGTTTTCGGTCTCGCATGACGCCCGGACACTCTTGATTGGAGTCAGGAAGAGCGACGAGATTGATGGTTGGGATGCGCTACAGGTGTGGGACATACCAAGTCGGTCATTATTGAGCACGATAAGTACGGGGGGCACCGATCTGGCTAGCGTGATTCATATTTCAGGCTCACATGCGCTAGTTGGGGACGAAGGCCATGTTGATGTAGTCGATTGGTCAAGCGGGCAGATCATCCATCATTTCGACGATGCGCATTGTTCAGCGTCAGGTGGCCCGTACGTCATTGTTAATAGGAACGGCGATGTTGAGGTTTGGAATGCCGAAACGCTTACACTTCGAGTTGCTCTGGTGAAACCCAATAGGTTTTACGAGGATAGCTTTGCTATCTCAGGTGATCAGCGCCGCCTTGTCACAACTACTTCTGATTTTCAAACGGAACTATGGAATCTGGAAAATGGCAACCTGATTACAAAAGATAGCGACAGTTCTCTTCGTTTCGATAGAGACCCTTCGGCACTTCCAGCACTCGGTGTGAAGGGCGATCGTTATTTTGTGGGCAACCAAGACACTGAGCCGCCTGCGACCTCGCTGGATGAGTGGCCGACGACCGGGGACGCAATGCCACGCCGCATCGCAACGCAGAACTATGCGATGGAGTCTCTGCGCGTCTCCGGTGACGGAAGGCTGATCCTTACATGCGCTGGTGATGGAACGATCCGGCTTTATGATCGGAAGACAGGAAAGGTTCTGGCTGAGAAAAGCCCGGAGCATTGCACGAATGGACTGTTGAGCCATGATGGAAGTTTCATTATTACGCAGGAGTACCACCCAGATGTTACTGGAGACATGGTCCAAGGTGTAGGTCAATGGGACGGACGGCTAAGAGGTAGGGTTGGACCCATTGAATATCGTCCCGCTAATACAACAGCACTAGCAGTCTCTTCTGATGGATTGTCGATGGCAACCGTGGAGAATGGAAACTGGCTTCGGCTGTGGGACACATTTCGCCGATCTGAGGTCGTTTCTATTTACGTTGAACACGAAGTCGTAAGCACAGTTGAGTTTTCCAGAGCCGACACGCTAGTGTTAGCAGGCACGAACTCGGGCGAGATCAAGAGCTGGAGCAGGAAAGACGGAACTGTTGGGCCGATATTTGAAGGACATCACGGGACCATAACCTTCCTTCGGAGCTCGTCCTCTGACAGGAACGGATTCCTGTCAGGTGGAGAAGATGGAACCGCCCGCCTCTGGAACTCCGTGGATGGTAAAGCGGTCCAGATTCTGCGTGGCCATATTGGCGCCGTGACGGCAGGTGAATTCTCCCCGGATAATTCGCAGGTGGTCACTGCTGGTGTCGATCGAACCATTCGTAGTTGGGACATCAAGTCTGGTGTCGAACTTTGGAGAATAGCGTCGAATGCGGTGGTGCGATCGCTCACCTTTTCCCATGACGGCAAACTTATCCTCATCGGTGGTGAAGATGGTGTTGCGGACGTAATCGATGTGGAAGCTAGATCTACCATAGCCGAACTCGCAGACGGAACGGGAGCTATTCACTCGGTTGCTTACATTGGCGCTTTCATAGTTACCGCTACGAGCTCGGGTGCGTCGATTTGGCTTGACGGGAAGCGTATTAAGTCCTTCGACCGCGGACGGCCGATCTCGGCAACGCGAATTATCAGCGAGGATGCTGATTTCGCAATTATCAACGCAGGATCAGGCGTTCAGATGGCCCGTTTTGGTGGCGCAGGACTCGTTCCAGACAAGCTTTTCACAGAACTAGTGTACTCAGAGGCGCTGTCAGTCGATGACAAACAGATTGCGGTTGGTTTCGATTCCGGATGGATACGTATCTCAAATACGCGAGACGGGAATCTTGTATCTGAATTTCGCACGGGAGCCGTCGAAGTACACTCGGTTTCCTTTTCACATTCGGGGGACGAGCTTTTGAGCTCGAATGACGCAGGGATAGTGACGATTTGGAACCCGAAGACAGGAACGCGCATTCGTGACATGAAGTTCCAAGGCGCGCCAACTATCAAAGAGGTTAGCTTCGGCGGGCCCGACGATCGATTTGTCCTGGCTGTGTCAACCGATGGAGGTGTTCGTGTGTTCTCGGCGTTATCGGGCGATCAACTCTGTGTTTTGCTATCCGGTGAGCATGGAGAGTGGCTTGTCGTTGCTCCCGACGGACTTTTTGATGGTTCAGCCGATGCCATGCAACAGGTTGCTTGGCGAGTCGGAAATACTCAAACACTGTCCTTGGATGCATTTTTCACCGATTTTTATCGACCGGGCCTACTGGCGGAGATTCTGAGGGGTAACCAGCCAAAGGCTCCTGTGGATATTGCCACCGCCTTGCAAGTTCCTGGATTGCGCATGATGTTGACCAATAAGCTGGCGCACGCGGAACTCCACGGAACTCAGGTTGTAATCTGTTTTGAACAGAAACCCGGTGCCGTTATCAATCTGGGCCCCACTGATCAGCGGATTTTCTTTCCGCCGGTCAATGGTTACGGGCCAGGTACCACTCCAACGTGCAACTTCGAGAAGCCACTGCCCAGCGCCGGCAAGGATCCGGCCGCGTTGATGCAGCAACTCCAGAACTGGAAGCCCGAGGTAGTTTCGACGCCGTGGGATGGAAAATCCTCGGACACCAAACGATCGACCTTACATGTGCTGACAGTCGGCGTCAGTCAATACACTGGTTCTGGGTTCGACCCGCTGCCCTATGCTGTCCCGAGCGCGAAAGCCATCGAAGCGTTTTTCCGCAAGCAGCAGGCCAGCTCGAACAAGCCGTATGCGACGGTGCGGGTTCGGAACGGGCTTTATGATCAGGATGCGACCCGCGACAAACTGCGGCAGCGCTTGTCGGAGATGGCCAAGGAAGTGGGAGAAGACGACGTGGTGCTGTTGTACCTAGCTGGGCATGGCAAGGTGGCGGTGGGCGAAGAGATGTTCTATTTTGTCCCCGTGGACGGGCGCGATGCTAACCTCCGGGACACAGCGATCAACACGGCGATGATTGCGGAGGCGCTGCGCAACCTGCCGGCTCGGCGAATCGTATTGATAGTGGATGCTTGTCAATCTGGGGGAGCAATCGAGGCGCTTAGCAAGATCGGAGTTGTGAAAGCCCAAGTTGAACAACGGCGAGCACAACAGGAAAAAAAGACGTCGGGGCATGACCAGGGGGTAGGAATACACCTGATTGCGGCAACTTTGCCGCTGAGTTACGCGGTGGGGTTGCCGGCCGGCGAGAGTGTCCTGGCGGAGACAATATTGAATGGCCTCAAGAAGCAAGCGACGGGGGTAACAGCGGACCAGTTGTCAGCGTATATAAAGGATCAGCTTCCAGACAAATCTGAGCAGGTTACTCATTTCCGACAAGTGCCTCTCATCGACTCCATTGGGCTTGATTTCCCGGTCGCAAACAGGTGAGCTAGAAAACGGTATGATCAGGTCGTGTTTGGAGGCTCTAGCCGAGGCAAACAATACAGGTTTGGACTGGCATTCTCTGGCATTCTCCCCCAGCGTCCACTGCAATCCGTCGCATCTGATCTCGTGATCGTGTCGTGAGGCTTTCAAAATGTCGAATCTGTCCGGAGCTTGGCGCAGCAGCTTGCAAGATAAGACAAATAGTCTGGCTTTGCTCTTTACTGCAATCCTTTGGCTCGTTGTTTCAACTGAAGTCCGGGCACAGAACGGAGGGGTCACTCAGGGTGTCCAGGCGGAGGAATTCGGCCCTGAAATGGTTCCTCAGTTGGGACACGTGAATCGGCCCTCATCGATGTTTCTTAGCGATGATGGGGCTGTCCTGGTGACTGGCAGTGCCGACAAGATCATTCTATGGAGTCCGGTTAATGGCCGACAGCTCCGCGCGTTTGTCCCAACCCAAAATGGACTGCACTACATTGGCGTAGCGTTGACCCCGGACGACAAAACGGTGGTCGCCCTCGATGGCTACCATCTCGATTTTTGGAATGTATCGACTGGCAGTCTAATCCGCGAACTCGAACTGCCAGACGTCGGCGCTCTGGGAGTAAGTTCGATGCGAATGAGTCCTGACGGTTCCCGTGTCGTTCTGAGCGAACAAGGAGACGGAGCGGGCTCACCCTCCGCACCATTCACCTTGTCGCTGGCAAGCGGGAAACGGATTTTCGATCTTGAGGGGAAGTACCGGTTTTCGTCATACGCACTAGCATTTAGTCCTGACGGGAGTCTGATTGCCGACGGAAATTACGAACAATTTGTTCGCATTCATGATGCCACTAGTGGGAAATTGATCGCAGAATTGACGCCTAAGGCAGGTCCGATCGAATCGGTTGCATTCAGCCCAAACGGTCGCCGATTGGCTGTAACTACGAACGATGGCTGCCATTCAATCGGTCCGCTCGTAACTTCAAACTCGGGGTTTGGATCCAGACCCCAGGACTGCACTGGCCATATCTTCGTTTGGGACTTGCAGAGCAAGACGTTGCTGTGGAATTCTCCGAATCGGGCGCACACTGTTGGTGATGCAGTCTTCAGTGGCGTCGATCGGCTGCTGGTCGCGTTCGGAACACAGATTGAGGAATGGATGATCTCTTCCGGCACACTGTTGCGAACCATCGAGACACAACAACCGGCGCAGACGCTGACCATAAGCACTCAACAAAACATTCTAGCTGCTACTGGATGGACTACCGAAGTCGCAGCTCTGGATTCAGGAGTAGTGCGGTGGAAGACCCGTAGCGAGATTGACCTAGTTTCTTCATTTGCGGTCAGCACAGCAAATGCCAAGTTGGTAATCGGAGAGAGAACTGGCTCCCTACTGTTCTTCAATTCTAATGACGCTGCTGGCACGCACATACTGCGAAGTGCGAAGATCAGTAATGATTGGGTACGGATAGTAGCTCTGAACGATGCGGCCGGACTCATTGCTGTACCTGGCGGAGACGCCGATGACCGGATACGACTTCTGTCGCTTAAAGACGGTAGTTTTGCCCGGGACATGCACACGTCGTTGAAGATCATCAACTCGCTGGCTTTCAGTCCAGATGGGAAACTTCTTGCGGTTGCAGGCGACACCCGCGATCCGAGTGATTCTTCTCCTCATCCGAATCCCGATGATCCAACCGACGTTTTGGGTCTGTTTACAAAGCGGGTAACAATCGTCTTGATCGATGTTGATGGGGGTGGCTCGGTACATAGATTTACGACTGACGGTCCCGTCGCTGATGTCGCTTTCACGCATGATGGCCTGCTTATCGCTCACATTCAATTAAGTTCTGAGTTGTGGGAATGGCGTGTGGCCGACGGTTCGGTTGTCCATGCGCCGGTTCGCAATAGTACGGCACCCCCTCAGCCTTTCAGTTCCAGCATCGCTGCCATAAGCCCCGATGGAGCCCAACTGGTGCAGTATGACGGCAACAATCTTACCCTCATCGATACCGTGACGTTGCGGCCGAGACTACAGCCAATCCCTTTCTTTGATCTAGAGCGACCTGCGTGCGCATTCAGCCCTGACGGCACGCTTCTCGCTGTTGCTGGGAGTGATATCACACTCTTCAACACAAGAAACGGTTCGAGAGTGAGCGTGATGACCGGACATGAAAGCCACGTCAGCGGCTTGCAGTTTTCGTCTGATGCGAAGTTCTTGTTCAGCACGAGTTTTGATGGGACCCTCCGTGTTTGGCATACAAGCAGCGCTGAGCTGCTGTTGACGTTGCTGTTTGTGAGTGACAGCGCTGACGATTATGACTGGCTGGCGATTACACCGGATGGTTTGTTCGATGGGACGACAAAGGCGATGGGATCAGTCGCTTGGAGAACCCACAACACGAACAATGTTGTTCCGCTGGACGCATTTTTCACAGATTTCTATCACCCTGGGATATTCTCGGAGCTCATGTCCGGACGTCGGCCCAGGGCGGATGTGGACATTGCCACGGCAGTGCAAGTGCCTGGGTTACGCATGATGTTGTCGCAGAAGCAGGCTCATCTAGAGAACCATGGAGGTCAGGTTGTAGTCTGTTTTGAGCAAGAGCCGGGCGTCGTCGTAAATATCGGTCCAACTGACCAACGCATCTCGTTCCCTCCCGTGAATGGCTATGGAGTGGGTACGACTCCCACCTGTAAGTTCGAGAAAGCGTTGCCTAGGACGGGGGCGAATTCCACGGCTTTCATGCAACAGTTGCAGAATTGGAAACCCGAGATCGTTACCACGCCTTGGGATGGCAAACTTTCTGAGACTAGTCATTCCACCTTGCATGTGCTGACCATCGGTGTGAGTAAATACCCAGCCACGTCAGGCTTCGAACAGCTGCCGTATGCCGTGCCGAGCGCCAAAGCCATCGAGGGATTCTTCCACGAGCAGCAGGCCAACCGGAAAAAGCCCTACGCCACGGTGCGGCTGTGGGATGGGCTCTATGATCAGGATGCCACGCGCGAGAACCTGCGGCAACGCTTCTCGGAGATGGCCAAAGAGGTGGGAGAGGATGACGTGGTGCTGTTGTACATAGCTGGGCACGGCAAGGTGGGAATAGCCGAAGAGATGTTTTATTTCGTGCCTGTGGATGGGCGCGATGCTGACTTGCGGGACACTGGGGTGAACACGGCGATGATCGCGGAGGCTCTGCGGAACCTACCGGCGCGTCGGATCGTGCTGATCATAGATGCGTGTCAGTCGGGAGGAGCAATTGAGGCGCTGAGCAAGATCGGAGTCGTGAAGGCACAAGTTGAAGAGCAGCGACGACTACAAGAGAAAAACACGCCAGGACACGAACATGGCGTAGGCGTCCATTTGCTTGCAGCGACCTTACCGCTGAGCTACGCAGTAGGGCGGCCGGCGGGTAAGAGTGTGCTGGCAGAGACGCTGCTGAAAGCGCTGGAGCAACCGTCAGGAATGGTCACCATCGACCAGCTATCTGCCTATGTAAGAGGTCAGCTTCCCACGATATCGGAGGCTACACAAGGTTTTCGGCAAGTCCCCCTGACTGAATCCATCGGACTCGATTTCCCGGTTGCGACGAATTGAATCCATAAGTTGCCGGAGGAGCCGCCTGGTGCAAGTCAACTGCGCAGCGCACGAGCACACCCCGATGGACAGGAAGATCGGAAGATCAAGGAACAACATTTGTGCCCATTAGGTGCACGGGAAATCTCATACTGTCCATACTGTCCACAAAAGATGGAAAACCAGCTCAGGGGAGGCGTGGCGGGCGACCGTGCGAGCGATGCGAAGACCGTAAGAGACTGAAATGGTTGCCATTATTTGTAACCGGCTGCATTTTGAAGAAGTTGTGAATTTGGGGGCGGTAGAACGCCAGCTTCCCAAGCTGGATGTCGCCGGTTCGATCCCGGTCTCCCGCTCCATTCTTTCCAACGTTTCAAACAGGTTCGAAGCCGGGCTTTCTTGCTCCCTCGAAATGAGCTTCGATCTCTTCCAGGGTTTTCCCTTTCGTTTCCGGCAGGAACACTGCGGCCGTGATGAAGTAGATCACGGTGCAGCCGGCAAAGCCGAAAAACATGGCCGCATAACCATACTTGCCGACCGTGGGCAGGAATACTGCGGCGATGCCGGTGGAAACCGCCTGGTTGAGCAGCAGGGCGATGCTCATACCATTGGACCGGATGCGGGTCGGCATCAGTTCTGAAAGCGCCAGCCAGACGCACACACCCGGGCCGACGGCGAAGAATGCCATAAAGACGAAAAGAGTGACAGCAACCCGCCATCCGTTGCGCTGGCTGGGCAAGGGAGTGATCAGCGCATGGTCGATTCTCAGTGGAGCATGGCGTGCGGCGTCGAGATCGCCGAAGGGATTAGAGAAGAATGCGACCACCTTGTTGGCCGGCACACTGCTTTCGCGCGTGATTTCGATTGGCGTGGCGGCGGTGTCGTCGGACCGCGCAGCCTTGGTGGCGGCGTGGAAGTCTCCATAGGAGTAAATGACGACCAAGGAAGTGGGGCGGCTGGCGATCTGGGGGGCAGCGGCTCCGGCTAAGTTCAGCAGCGTCTCAGCCAATTTCTCGTTGTAGGTGAGCGTGATCTTCTGGTCTGAGGTGACCATGGATTGGACCGGGTTTCTGGAATCCACGCGCAGGCGTTCCGTCTGGCGAAAAAGCACGCCGGTGCAGATCAGCGACACGATAATCCCGGCGGTTCCCACCGACAGCAGGAACTTTCGTCCCTTGCGATCCACCAGTAGAACGCCGCCAATGGTCGTCAGAAAGTTCACGATGGTGAAAAGAACATAGCCCCAATGCGCCTGGACATCGGAGAGGCCACTCTGCAAAAGTATGTTAGTGTTATAGCCAATGATGGAGTTGATACCTGTGGCCTGATTGCAAGCTAGAATGACGCAGGCCAGCACAAACGGGATCACATATTTCCGGCGCAGTAGCGATTCCCGAACCCCGGTTCCGGTTGAGGTCTGGGCTCTCTCGGCGGCGGCCGCCTGTTCCATTTCCGCAAGCTCGAGGTCCGCTTGCTTGGTAGTGCGGGAGCGAAGAAGCGCGGCGTAGGCAGCATCGCTTCTACCGCGGCGAAACAGCCAGCGTGGAGATTCCGCCACCATAAAGCTGCCGATCACGAACAAAATTCCGGGAGGCAGCGAAACCCAGAAGATGCTGCGCCAGGCCGTGTCTTTAAAAGCGAAGAGCCGGGCAGGATCGCCGAGCCGCGCAACTTCCTCGACTCGAATACTGAAAAGCATGCCAACCAGGGCCGCAGTTACAATGCCGAGAGTCAGAAGCCACTGGAAGATGCCCGTCCCTTTGCCGCGGTTCGACGCCGACAGACACTCCGCCAGATACAGCGGGACCACTACACCGATTAAGCCGGCGCTGATGCCCTGCAACAGACGGCCAAGAATCAACGGTTCGTAACCGTGCGAGAGCGCAATCATCGGAATGCTGATAACAAACAGCACGCCGCTGAGAGCCATCAGAAGCTTGCGTCCCATCCAGTCGGCCAGCGTGCCAGCAAACAGAGTTGAGATCACGCTGCCAAGCAGCACGGCTGCCACGACAATCGAAAGCTGGCCTGCATTCAAACCAGAAGTGGCCTCGAGATACGGCAGGGCGCCGGCAATGATGCCGACGTCCACCCCGTACAGCAAGCCGCCCAGCCCTGCCACCAGCAGGAGGAAGCGGTTGTAGCCGGCCCTTTCGTTGTTCTCCACGGTGGCAGTCCTTTCCCGGATTGAAACCAGAAAGATATCTTCGCGAGAATACTACGGCAAGCACGTCAGGGCTGAATTTTTCTTGGTGCTGGACTGCAAGGCGCACAGTCGGGGTTCGGTATTCTTATCGAAAGGCGCGCTACGAGTGCGCCGAGGCGTCTGTCTTCTTAAGATAGTCCGAGAGCTGCCTGACCACCGCGATGAATGTCTTGTTGGCCACTGAGAGCGTGCGGTCGCGGCGGTAGGCAAGGCCGAGTTCTCGCCACAGTTCGGGGCCTTCCAGTTCGACCAGCTTCACCCTCCCCGCCGCTACCTCGTCGCGCGCAAAAGCTGCGCTGATGAGCGAGATGCCCAGGTCGGCGGCCACGAAACTCTTAATCATCCCAATACTGGGCAGCTCCATCCTGACTTTGAGTTCCGTGTTGTACTCACGGAATAGCTTATCCAGCAGTCTGCGCGTGTGACCGGTCTTGGGAAGAAGCAGAGGATGCTTCACAACGTCGCTGATTTGCGCCGACTTCAGCTTGGCCAGGGGGTTCTTGGGGCTCACCATCAGCATCAGCCGGTCGCGGTAGATAGCCTGGACCTTCAAGCTGGGAGATTGAACCGGAAGGCTGAGTACACCCACATCGAGCGAGCCATTTTCCAGTTTTTCGACGATCTTGTAGGTGAAATTGCGATAGATGCTGATTTGCACGTCAGGATAACGGCGGCAGTATTCTCCAAACACCTCGGGCAGGACATAAAGACACGTGGCTTCGTTGGCGCCCACCACGAGCGTCCCGCGCGGTGTGTGGCCATGGTCGGCCACTGCCACCAGCGATTCATCGCGCAGCTTCTTCATGCGCAGCGCGTAGTCGTGGAAGACCTGTCCCGCGGGAGTCAATTTGACGGACTTGCCCGAGCGGTCGAGCAGACGATCGCCGTACTCCTGCTCCAGTTGGCGGATCTGCGCGCTGACAGCGGATTGCGAGCGGAAGACTTTCTCTCCGGCACGCGAGAAGCTGCCTTGCCGGGCGACCTCCAGAAACGTGATGAGTTGATCGAAGTCCATGCGGGTTTGTCGGAGATTATAACGAACTTTGTCTTGTACGTCGGCGGAATGCGCTGGCCATCGCCTGGGCTTATTGGAGGACGGGTCGTTCGGAGGTGAGGAGCTTGTCGCGTCCGTAGCTTCGCGCTTCCTCGGTTGCCAGACGCGACAGAATCGGAGCCCATGCGTCTTCGATCGAGCACGGCGGCGCCAGGGGTTCAACTCGAAGCAGCGGCAGAGTGGAGCAGGTGAGAAGCTTGGCGGCCCGGGGGCTGCCGGTGAGTTGCAAGTGCCGGCGAAGGATGCGGCGGAGCCACTGCTCTTCCTGAGGTTCGAGAGCTGCGAACCGCACTGAGTCGCGGTTTATGTGATCGTCGTTAGAATAGTCGTCGTTGTCGGCGCGCAAGAGATAGGCGAGGCCACCGGTCATTCCTGCCCCCATGTTCGCGCCCGCCGGGCCGAGAATCGCCACCACGCCCGCGGTCATATACTCGCATCCGTGGCGGCCTACGCCCTCGACCACGGCGAGAGCGCCGCTGTTGCGAACCGCGAACCGTTCTCCGGCGCGGCCAGCGACGAACAACTCACCCGACGTGGCTCCGTAGAGCACGGTGTTCCCAACCAGAACGTCTCCGCGTTCCGAGGCCTCCGCGTGCGCGGCAATGGCGATACTGCCGCCGCACAGACCTTTGCCCACATAATCGTTTGCTTCCCCGGTTAGCCGGAAGTTGGCGCCGGAGATGAGGAAAGCGCCAAAGCTCTGCCCCGCTGTGCCGATAAACTCGCAGTCGGCCGTCATTTCAAGATGTATACCGAGGCGGCGGAGAACTTCGCCACTGAAGTGTGCCCCAACGGCTCGATCCTCGTTGGTGATTGCAAAACGATAGGAACGGATGGAGAGCGATTCCAGATCGTCCACAACGCGATTCAGTTCGAGATGGAGCGCGCTGGTGTCCTCACGCGGACAGGGAAATTGCACCGGAGGTTCGGCAATGGGCTGCAACAGCGAGGCGACGCTGTGTTCAGCTTCCGCGGAGCGCGGCTGCAAGCGCTCAACGACACCTAGAATTTCATCGATGGATCCCGCACCCATCCCCGCCAGCAGTTCGCGAACGTCGGCTGCCAGCGCGCGAAAATAAGTTTCCACCATCTCCGGGTTCCCGGTAAAGCGCGCTCGCAGAGTCTCATCCTGAGTAGCGATGCCGACCGGACAAGTGTTGAGGTGACATTGCCGGGCCATGACACAGCCGATGGCGAGCAGAGCCGCCGTTCCGAAGCCGAATTCCTCAGCTCCCAGCAGGGCGGCAACCACCACGTCGCGGGCAAACTTCAGGCCGCCATCCACGCGCAATCTAACTCGGGCGCGCAGGCCCGACCGCACCAGCGCAGTGTGTGCGTCGCGCAAACCAATTTCCCAGGGCAGCCCGGTGTTCTTAATGGAGGTAAGCGGCGATGCACCTGTGCCGCCGTCGTGACCGCTGATCGTAATTACGTCTGCGCCTGCTTTGGCTACGCCGGTGGCGATGACGCCGACTCCGGAACTGGAAACCAGCTTGACCCCGATCCGCGCATTTGGATTTACTGCTCGCAGATCGTAGATCAATTGCGCCAGGTCTTCGATGCTGTAGATGTCATGGTGCGGCGGCGGCGAGATGAGCGAGGTCCCGGCTATGGCGTGTCGCAAGCGCGCGATGTAGGGCGTAACCTTTGTGGAAGGCAGTTGGCCGCCCTCGCCGGGCTTCGAGCCCTGCGCCATCTTTATTTCGATTTCATCGGCGTGCACCAGGTATTCGGCAGTAACGCCGAATCGCGCCGACGCCACCTGCTTCACGCGGTTGTTCGCCTCCGGGCGCTCGTAGTAAATGCTGGGATCTTCACCGCCCTCGCCGGTGTTGCTGCGTCCTCCCAGGCGGTTCATGGCGATGGCCAGCGTCTGGTGAGCTTCGGGTGAAATTGCGCCCAGCGACATGGCTTGCGTGCTGAAGCGGCTGAGCAGCGAAACTTCATTCTCCACTTCGTTCAAAGATAGCGGCTTCGATGGACGGAACTCGAGCAAGTCCCTGACCGCAACGCTCTTCCCGCTTTCCTTTCGATCTTCGGAGAGGATCGCTAGAGCCGCGCGATTCTGCTCCGTCGGGGATTTGATGTAGCGATGCATGCGCCGCACGAGCTCCGGCGAAGTCGCATGCTGCTCACCGTTTCGACGGAATCGATACAAACCGGCGTCGCGGAACTCTGCAGCAGAACATCCGAAACCTGCAGCGTGACAAGAGATGCAGTCCCGCAACAGATCGTCGAGTGACTTGCCGCTGAGAGTTTGTCCAGCATCCGCAAAAAATTCGTGGCACACCGACTGATCCAGAGCGATGGTTTCGAACAACTGGCTATTGCGATAACTGCGGATGGTGGAGATGCCCATGCGGGCGAGGACTTTGCGCAAACCCTTATCAACGCCGGCGCGATAGCGAGCCGGACCATTAACGTCGGCACGGGCCGCCATGCTCAAGGCTAGATGGGGATGCACCGCGCTCGCTCCCGCGGCGACCAGCAGAGCCAGATGATGGGTATCGACGACCTGGCCCGTTTCCACAATCAGCGGAACATTCCAGGCGCCGGCTTCGGTCATCGCTTGCCATACGGCCGAAACCGCCAGCAGCGCAGGCAGAGCGGCTCGTTTGTGGTCGACTCCACGATCACTCAACAAAATGGCGCCGGAACAGGACGCTTTGGTCGATGCTTCTGCACAGATTGTGCTCAGAGTCTGACGGGCGGTCTCAACGCCTCCCGCTGCCTCGAAGGTGATGTCGATGCAATGAATCGGCGACAATGCTGCGGCAATCAAGTCCATCTGTCCGGCATCGAGGAGCGGAGAATTCACCTTCGCATGTTCGCCCAGATAAACGTCGAGCGACATTACGTGGCTCTCGCGCAGCGGATCGATGGGAGGGTTCGTGACCTGAGCAAACCGCTGCTTGCAGTAATCCCATAGAGGACGCGGCAGAGTCGAAAGGAAGGCCGGGGGAGCATCGTCGCCCATGCTCCAGAGCGGTTCTTGTCCGTGCTCCACGAGAGGGTAGAAGAGCATGCGGAACTGGTCTTCGGTCCAGCCGAAGGCTGCCATCAAACGGTTGCCGTCGAGCAAGATTGGCTCGGCCTCGTGTTCCGCGGGAATAAGTGTGGTCACGGGGCCGCGGTTGGGCGCACGCACAAGGCTGGAGATTTCACCTGGCCGGAAAAAAGTTCCGCTTGCCGCATCGGCAATCAGCATCTCCCCGGGGCCAAGCCGCTGCCGTTCCACAACCTGCTTGTCGAAAAGGTCGGTGATGCCGACTTCGGAGCCGACGATAAGCAATCCGTCCGAGGTCAGCGTGTAGCGCAGCGGACGCAGGCCGTTGCGATCGAGCTTGGCTCCTACAAAATGTCCGTCGGTAAAGATCAGAGCGGCTGGACCGTCCCAGGGTTCTTGCCCGGCAGCGCTGCGGGCGAGAAATCGGCGCAGCCCCGGATCCAGATGTTCATCGTGTTCCCACGCCGGTGGGACGAGGCGCAATGCGGACTCGGCGATGCTGGAACCGCTCCGAACCAGGGCTTCGAGAGCGTTGTCAAAACTCGCAGAATCGCTCATCCCCGGCTGCAGCAATCTGGAGTTGTCTGGCAGGCCAAGCTGATGGCGTAATGTCGCAGCGCGCGCTTGAAACCAGCGCCGGTTGCTGCTAATGGTGTTGATCTCGCCGTTGTGAGCCACGAAACGAAATGGTTGGGCCAGCGACCAACGGGGCTGCGTGTTAGTGGAATACCGCTGGTGGAAAACCACGAATGCGCTTTCAAAACCGTGATCGCTTAGGTCGTGATAGAACGGGGCCAACTGCTCGGGCGTAAGCAGTCCCTTGTAAACGATGGTCCTTGAAGACAGCGAGCAGTAATAGCCGGAGGCCGGGATAGTTTCGAGTTCTTGTCGCAGCCGGAAAAGCTGCAACTCGAAATTGGAGGATTCGAATCCCGAAAATTCCAGGCCGGAAGAACTGCGGCGCGGCGCGATAAAGCATTGCTTTATGACAGGCAGAGAATCACTCGAGCGTGGCCCCAAGATGGAAGGATCAGTAGGCACCGCGCGCCAACCCAGAAATGAGAGATCGAATTTTGCAACGGCGGCTCGGATCGCGTCACTCGCGTGGACTTCCTGGCCACGCTGAAGAAACACCATGCCGACAGCAAACTCGTCGGGCAATTCAATCCCGGCAGAGCGAGCGGCCTTTCTGAAGAAAGTCTTCGGAAGCCCGACCAGGAGACCGGCACCATCGCCGCTGCGGCCATCCGCGTCCACGCCGCCGCGATGGGCCAGGCGCGCCAGGGCGCCGAGTCCACGCTCAATCACGGCATGAGACGCGGGTCCGCCCAGTTGGGCGATGAACCCTACGCCGCATGCGTCATGATCGGTCGCGAATGTGAGGCGACTTTCCCCCATAGTACTTGTCTAACCTGAAACACCCATCCAAGTACAATCGACAATTTGGATGCGGCGCATGGATTTTTCTGCTCTACAGGGAAGGCGATTTCCGGAGTCGGTGTCCGAGATTCTTGTATCGTGGAGGATCAACGATTATCCTCAGGAAAAAATGGCGAATCCTGCCGCAGCCAGCGTGCCGATGGTTACTCTCCCAGACATTCAGTCCGCCCTGGTCCGGGTTCGTAAATCGATCTACGTATCTCCCTGCACCCGGTCGGAGACCGTCTCTGAACTCACAGGCCACTCCATCTATCTGAAACTGGAGAACCGGCAGAGAACGGGGGCTTACAAGGAACGGGGCGCGCTAAACAAGCTTCTAAGTCTCACTCCGGAAGAACGTTCGCAGGGAGTGATAGCGGCCTCAGCCGGCAACCACGCACAGGCCGTTGCCTACCATGCTTCCAACCTTGGTATCCGGGCGAGAATCGTCATGCCCCTGGCGACGCCGTTGATCAAGGTTTCGGCGACGCGCGGCTACGGGGGCGATGTCGTCCTCCACGGAGCGAATTACGATGAGGCCTACGAGGAAGCGCTGCGGCTCAGCGCGCAGGAGCGCCTTACATTTGTCCATGCATTCGACGATGACGCGGTCATCGCCGGGCAGGGAACTCTGGGACTGGAATTGCTTGAGCAGTATCCCGATCTTGAGGTTGTCGTCGTGCCCATCGGCGGAGGTGGGCTGATCGGCGGGATCGGGTGCGCGCTGAAAGAAACCAATCCTCGCATCCAGGTCATTGGAGTTCAACCGGCGCGGCTGCCTTCGGTGAAGGTTGCGCTGTCGGAAGGCAAGCCCGTGACTTTGCCTTCGGCCGTGACCATCGCGGATGGAATCGCGGTGCGTCGCGTCGGCGTGCGCACGCTTCCCCTGATCCAGAAATATGTGGACGACATCGTCACGGTTGAGGAGGAAGAAATTGCCAACGCCGTTCTGCTCTTGCTTGAGAGAGAGAAGATTCTGGCCGAGGGAGCCGGAGCGGCCGCGTTGGGTGCGCTGGTCAATCGGCGGATTCCAATGATTTATGACTCGACGACTCGTGAAAAGACCGGCAAGCGGATCATCGCTGTTGTGAGCGGCGGGAATATCGATGTGACGTTGTTGGCACGCATCATCGAGCGTGGACTTGTGAAGGATGGACGGCTGGTCCGTCTGCGCGTTCACCTTCCCGATTACCCAGGTGCTCTGCACCGGCTCACTGGTATTCTTGCCCAGCACCGCGCCAATATTGTCGAAACTTCCTACGACCGCGCCTACCACAATGTGAACCTGGGAGATACGGCCATCGATATCACCATGGAAACCCGCGGCCCCGACCACATTGCGGAACTGATTTCGGCCCTTGGCGCCAATGGCTACACCCACGAAAGAATCCTATAACTCGCGGGCGGTTTACCGCCAAGCTTCCCAATAGTCAAATTGGTTGCTTCCGGAGGCGGGAGGCGTATCCTCTTCAAGGCGGGAACTGCGGCCCCTGCGCCTTCAGGCCCGTGGGACGCTTTCGTCCGCGTGACAATAATCACCCCGCAAAGTGCTACAGGTCCTTGCAGGGTGCAAGACAAAGAGCAGAATTGAACTGGTGTATGAATTGACATACCACGGAGGCAGGACTATGACTTCTGGCATTCTGAATTCGCCCGGAATTAAGGCTCCCGGTGACTACATTGAAGAAGTGATGATCAGTGTGAAGGCGAAGAATCCCGCCGAGCCTGAGTTCCATCAGGCGGTACGGGAGGTATTCGATTCTCTGCGGTTAGTACTGGCCAAGCATCCCGAGTATCAATCCAACCGTATCCTCGACCGCATCGTCGAGCCGGAACGCGTGCTTATGTTCCGCGTACCCTGGGTCAATGATCAAGGAAATGTCCAGGTAAATCGCGGCTTCCGCATCGAGATGAACAGCGCCATCGGGCCTTACAAGGGCGGACTGCGCTTCCATTCCTCGGTGAATCTCGGAATTCTGAAGTTCCTGGCATTCGAGCAGGTGTTCAAGAATTCGCTCACCACGCTCCCCATGGGCGGCGGCAAGGGCGGTTCCGATTTCGACCCCAAAGGTAAGAGCGACAACGAGGTGATGCGGTTCTGCCAAAGCTTCATGACCGAGCTGCAGCGCCACATCGGGCCGAATACGGACGTTCCCGCCGGCGACATCGGCGTGGGCGGACGCGAAATCGGCTATCTCTTCGGCCAGTACAAGCGGCTGCGTAACGAGTTCACCGGCGTGCTGACGGGCAAGGGTCTGAATTGGGGCGGGTCTTTAATTCGTCCCGAGGCGACCGGCTACGGCTGCGTGTATTTTGCCGAGGAAATGTTGAAGAGCCGCAAGGACTCACTCGATGGCAAGATCTGCCTGGTGTCGGGCAGCGGCAACGTCTCCCAGTACACCATTGAGAAACTGCTTGATCTCGGCGCGAAGCCGGTGACTGTGTCGGATTCAAACGGCGTGATCTATGATCCGGATGGAATAGATCGCGAGAAGGTGGCTTACGTGCTGGAGTTGAAAAACGTGCGCCGCGGACGTATCCGCGATTATGCGGACCACTACAAGAAGGCGATCTTCATGCCGACCGACATGAAGCTGGAGCACAGCCCACTGTGGAACATTAAAGCGGATTGCGCCTTCCCGAGCGCCACACAGAATGAAATCACGGCAAAAGATGCGACGAATCTCATAAAGAATGGCATCAAGGTGGTTGCCGAAGGCGCGAATATGCCAAGCACGCTGGAGGCGACCAAACTGTTTTTGGATGCCAAGATTCTGTACGGTCCGGCGAAGGCGGCGAATGCCGGCGGCGTGGCCACATCGGGCCTGGAGATGTCGCAGAACAGCGCGCGCATTTCCTGGACGCGCGAGGAAGTGGATGACAAGCTCCACAAGATCATGATTTCCATCCACCGCAACTGCTATGAAACGGCCGAGAAATACGGCACGCCTGGCAACCTGGTCAACGGCGCCAACATTGCGGGCTTCACGAAGGTAGCCGATGCGATGCTGGATCAGGGACTTGTGTAGAAGGTGGAGCGTGTGGAACAGCCGCCCTCGGCTGTCCGCCGGGCAAAACCCGACTCTGCATGCAGCCCTTGCAAAGCGGGGTGGATCAACTCCATCCCGCATGCGTTTACTGCCGAGATCAACTAGGATATCCCTCGATGACCTCGCGTCCCGTGATCGAGCCCTTTCTCGATGCCGAAGCCCGCCTTGAAGGCTTCGACAATTTGATGCCCTTCAAGGTCCAGAACATTCTTCTGGTCTCCAGCCTCTATGATTCTTTCATCCTCCGCGAAGACGGACGCCTCAACGAACTGCTAATCGACGAATCGCTTGAACTCAACCTGCAGCAGATTCCTGGAATCACTCACGTTTCAAGCTGCGCCGAGGCGCTGGACCTGGCGCGTTCGCAGCCGCGCTTCAACCTGATCGTTACGAATCTCGCCGTCGGCGACATGACCGCCGGAGAGCTGGCGCGCGAAGTCAAGAGTTCCGGCCTGGATGTTCCGGTAGTTGTTCTGGCTTACGATTACCGCTCAATCAAGAACTTCGTCAGCCGTAATCCGGTCACCGATATCGAGCGGATTTTCCTCTGGCAGGGGAATGCGCGCATCCTGATCGCGATCGTCAAGTTTATCGAGGATAAGCGCAACGTCCTGCATGACACGCGGGCCATGGGAGTGCCCGTGTTGCTGGTGGTGGAAGACAACATCCGTTACTACTCGTCTTTTTTGCCCGTGATTTATACCGAACTGATCAAGCAGTCGCGGCGGGTTATTCAGGAAGGCATCAACGTCGCTCACAAGCTGGTACGGATGCAAGCGCGCCCTAAAATCCTGCTGGCTTCGAATTTTGAAGATGCGGCCCGGTTGGTGCAGGAGTATCGCGATTACCTGTTCGGCCTGGTATCGGACGTGGAGTTTCCCTGGGAGGGCAAACTCAGTCCGGAGGCTGGTTTTGAACTGGCCCGGTTGATGAAGGCGTTGGTGCCGGATGTGCCCGTAGTCTTGCAGACAAGCCGCACCGAGTTTCGTCCGCGCGCTCTTGCGGCGGGATATTCGTTTCTGCGGAAACGTTCACCCACGTTACTGAAAGATCTGCGCCGGATTCTCACCGAACAATTTGGATTCGGCGATTTCGTCTTTCGTCTGCCGGATCTGAAAGAAGTAGGCCGCGCCAAGGATTTGAACGAACTCGAAGAACAGTTGCAGACCGTTCCCCCGGAAAGCCTTACTTACCACGCCCAGAGCAACCACTTTTCTCATTGGCTCATGGCGCGAACCGAGTTTGCCCTTGCCGCCAAGTTGCGGCCGCGCAAAGTTTCCGACTTCACTGGTCCGGAACACTTGCGAAGCGACTTGATTGAATCGATCAACGACTACCGGCGCGAACAGAGCGAACTGCTGATTGGGGACTTCAACGCCGATACGTTCAAGGCCTCGGAAACCGGTTTTCTGCGGATCGGCGCTGGATCGCTGGGGGGCAAGGCGCGCGGGCTCGCCTTTGCGCGCCATCTCTTGCGCAAGAACCGCATCACGCGCCGCTTTCCAGGTATCCGCATCGCGGTGCCGCCCGCTCTGGTCCTGGCCACCGATGCCTTCGATCAGTTCATGACGGAGAACAATCTGCTCGATTTCGCTTTGCAATGCGACGACGACGCCGAGATTCTTCAGAGGTTCCTGGCTGCTCCGCTCCCCGTGGAGTTAAAGGAAAACTTGAAGGTGTTCCTCGCCGAGGTCACCTATCCGCTCGCCGTGCGCTCTTCCAGCCTGCTTGAAGATTCCCAATACCAGCCGTTTACTGGCGTGTATGAAACCTTCATGCTGGGCAATCAGCAGGCCGACCTGGCGTCGCGCCTCCAAGAATTAATCGACGCCATTAAGCGGGTCTATGCCTCGACTTTCAGCCGCCACGCCAAGGCGTATGTGCGTGCCACCCCTTATCGCTTGGAAGAGGAGAAGATGGCGGTGATCGTGCAGCAACTCGTGGGCACCGTGCACGGACAACGCTTCTATCCCGATTTCTCGGGTGTGGTGCGTTCGCACAATTTCTATCCCGTGCCGCCGATGACGTTCGCCGATGGAATTGCCGCGGTGGCTTTAGGACTTGGCCGGGCGGTGGTCGACGGCGGCAAGTGCCTGACGTTCTGCCCGCGCTATCCGCAAAATCTGCTGCAGTTCTCGTCGGTGGACGACATTTTGGCGAATTCGCAAACCGAGTTCTGGGCGCTGGCGTTAAACGGCGTTCCCCAAGGCCGCCCGGGGCATCTGCACGAGATGCGCTTCGGCCTGGATGCGGCAGAGACAGACGGCACTCTGCCCCCGGTCGGTTCCACCTATTCGGTCGACAACCAGGCGGTGTATGACGGCGTAAGCCGGCCTGGCGTACGCATTGTCAGCTTCGCACCAATGCTCAAACACGAATTGTTCCCGCTGGCATCGATTCTCGAGACGTTGGTAAAGGCTGGCGAAGACGCTCTGGGCATTCCCGTGGAAATCGAATTTGCTGTTCGTCTGCCCCAGCGGCCTGGCGAAGCCGCGGAGTTTGGTTTTCTGCAAGTCCGTCCCCTGACCCTTTCGCGCGACCATCAGGACTTATCCCTCGACAAAGTGGAGCAGCGACGGTTGCTTTGCCAGAGCACCAAGGTTCTGGGGAATGGGCGCATCGAGAACCTGTACGACTTGGTGGTCGTCGATTCGCAACGCTTCGAGCGCAGCCGCAGCCAGGAAGTCGCGAAGGCTGTCGCTCACTTCAACGGGTTGCTCGGAGCAGAAAACCGGCCGTACCTGCTGATTGGAGTGGGCCGCTGGGGATCGAACGATCCATGGCTCGGCATTCCAGTGGAATGGGACGAAATCTCCGGTGCGCGCGTCATCGTCGAGGCCGGCTTCCGCGACTTTCGCGTCATGCCGTCGCAAGGCAGCCATTTCTTTCAGAATCTCACTGCATTCCAGATCGGCTACTTCACCGTGAATCCCGATGCCGGTGAAGGCTCGGTGGACTGGGAGTGGTTGAGCGAGCAACCTTCCGTGGACGAGGACGGCTGCGTCCGCCACTTGCGATTTGATGCGCCGCTGCGTGTGATCATGAACAGCAGGCAAAGTCAGGGCATCATTTTCAAGCCGGAAGCGGCGACAGTTTTGTAACGAGAGACTCGTACCCGTGCGTTGCTTTCGGCCCTGCCCCCGGTCGAAGGGTGGCGCTACGCGCCGAAATGAGTCGCGCCTCCAGGCCCCGCAGGACGAGTTTAGGGCTTGGTCGCGCCGGCCTGGTTGGCCTCGGCGCTGCGCTTGTGATTCATTTTGCGGTGGATGTCGGGCCAGAACTCTTTCACTACGATCGTGATAGTGTCATACCCGACTTGCGTTCCCCAAACGCTGAGGGTGTTCGGCAGGGTTCGATCGGAATTATTGTGAATGTAGTTCACCATGTTCGTGGTCGGGTCGTAACGAGTCGTAATGAAGGATCGGGGATGGTAGGTGTTGGTGGAAATTGCGGCGGCCACGGCGCTGCCAATAATTTCCGAATAGTTGAATTGTGTCCGACCAGAATCGGTCCGAGTAACAAAGATTCGGCTCACCGCGTAACCAGTCCGGTGTGTGAACCCGCCCTCGCTTGATTGGAAAAATCGCGGATCCTGATGCAGAATTGACGGAAAAACCGCGCTGGTCATGAAGTTTTCGATGGTCCCATCCGCGAAGGCCGATCCGTAGCGTTTGGCATAACCCTCCCAACCTTGACCATAACCCGGCTCGCTGTTTTCCGCCTGGCTGATGCCTGACAGAACTCCGTACCACGGAAATTCGATCTTGTCGAAGGAACCCCGGGCCACGACTTTGAATTTCTGGGCGGTGGTGAGCGGGGGCACGTTGCCCGCATTTTCCAGGGTCAGGAAATTAGGCAGCGCAAGGAAAAGCCGGTCATTCGACGTTCCAGTATTTTTGCCCTGGTCGGTTGCAGCTTGCGCGTTCTTATCCTTGCCCTTGTCTTTGTCCTTTTCTGACGAAGATTGCGGCGCGGTGGACGGCGCAGGATTTGCCGGTGGCGGAGTTTGCTGAGCCTCGACCGGATGGGAAAGAAAAGTTGCAAGTACAAGAGCAGAAAACAGCTGGGCAACGAACTTTATCGACAAGCATTTCTCCCCAAAGAAGAGTCCCGCAACCATGAAAGCGCGATGTGGTTATTCTAACAGCCAGCATCCGGTCTCCCCCGAATGCTGCCCGCCTTTACAATGATTTACAAACTGCGGCTTCTGCAAAGACCTTCTCTGAAGCCAAAAAAAGGGACGGCCGCCGCGATGACGGCCGCGGTCCGATTAAAAAGTTCCCGCTAAAAGTGGAAACCGAGTTCCACCGTTAGGGAACGCGGCGTGACATAGTGCGTGCCGCTGAAGGTTGAAAGGAAGTTATAGAGCGCAAAATGGTTCGCCAGGTTGATGACGGTCAATCGCGCACTCACTTTGTACTTGTCGCCATGGAAGACGTTGTCAAGGCCGACCGACATGTCGAAAAGACTCCGCGACGTAATACGCGGCGGTTTGTGGTCGTCGTCTTCGGTGTTTGGGGCAGGTACTTGTATCAGCGCGGACCCAAACGTCGATGCGGGGCAATTGAAAGGCAGGGGCGCCGTCGGGGTTGCGCGGACACCGTTGCAAGTGAACCCGGCCTCGGACTCCTGGTCGGCGGAAAGCGGAATCTCGCCCACGTTGGCAGCGCCCATGCTGATGTTATTCACACCACCGAGGACGAGCGATCCGGGACAATTGTTCGACGCGAGCTGCCCGAAGCACGGTGTTGCCCCGGCGACCAGTCCGCTGTCATACCGCCAGTTGAAGCCGACCCAGGGACCGCGCTTCCACGGCTGATACTGCAAGTGTGTGGTCTGGTTGAACTTCTCGTCGTGATCAATGCGGAAGGGAAGCCCGGCGGCAGTCGCCACTGTTGCACCCGCCCCACCGATCTGCGGCTGGAAAAAGCGCGCCGCCACGCTGGAGAAGACCACGAGCGCCGAGAAGCCGTGGATGTCGGGCACGCTCACACGCCCCGCATATCCGGGAATCTTGGAGTTGTGCCATTCAATGGGGAACGTGATCGGAGTGTTGCCGAGCACACTGAAGTCATAACCATTGTGTGTGTACTTCGAAATCCACTCTCCAGAAAAGACTAGGTACTTCCCGAACGCCTGCTCGATCCCGGCATGGAATTCATTTCGGAATCCGGGACTCAATGCGCCGCTCGATGAGCCGCACAGAAGAAGCGGGTTTAAGACCGCATTTAAGCATCCGATGCTGGAAAGAATCAGATTTTCGTTGAAGGGAGATTCCAAGGTGCGCGCGTAGGAAACGCGAAGAATCGTATTGGTCTGCTTGATATTGTACGCGACCCCAACCCGAGGCTCGGCCTGCCTTGCGGTGGAGAGTCCGTTGTAGAAATCGCCGCGCAGACCGAGATTCAACGACCAGTTTCCTTTGGTAATGTTGTCACGCACGTACAAAGCAAGTTCTTTCACGTCGGTGTGGCCATTGAAGGTGAACGGGCTTCCGCCACGAGTCAAGTCGAACGGCAATAGAGTTGGATTGAAGTTGGGGTAAAGGGGGGAGTTGGGTGCGTTCAAGTTAGCTGCAGTGTTCGGCTGTAACGCACCGGCGCATTGCGCGGGATCAGTGATCCCCGGCGCGGGCGCCGCAACAAATGGGAACGTGTTCACCGCGGTGACAGCTGCGGCAGTGATGCAGGGTGCATTGTAGGTTGGATCAACGATCCCGACGGTGTCGTTTTCATTGAGGAAGGTTTGCTGGTAGACGACTCCTGCCTTAATTTGGTTAACTCCCTCAACGTACGAAAGGTCGGATCGAAGCCCCGCGTTGGTCAGCGTCCGGTTCTGGCCCACGGACTGTCTCTGCAGGCTAGGCGGCCCGAGGTCCGCGAACGCGTCGCCGCTGGGATAGTAGTTGTAGTCGTCACGGCGCACGAATGCGCCGAGCGTGTATACGGCGTTCCCGTTCAGCACATGGGTCCAGGAAGGAGCAATGTTGAACGACCCAATCTTGGAGCGCTGGTCCGTCGGTCCGACGATATTTCCGTTCGGGTCTCTGCCGGCAAAGGCTGCCATTTGCGGTTCGATCCCAAACAGTCCAATCCACGGCGTCGCGTTTTCGGCATCGAGGTTATTCGGCGTTTGGAACCAGCTCCGGTTGTAGCCGAAGTTCAGGTGAATCGAATCCGCGGTTGTCAGTTGATAGTCCACTCGGTCGAAGAGGTTTTCTTCATTGCCCTTGTCGTGGAATACGGCGAACTCTGGCGGATCCAGGAACCGGCCAGTGTTCAAGCCGCCTACGGAGACGAAGTTCCCCCAGTTCTTACCCCCATAAGAGAGATCGGCTGCGACGTTGGATGTTCCAAAGGTCCCGTAGGAAGTGGTCACACTGCCGTGGGGCGTCGTTACGCCCTGACCTGAGCGCGTGGTCGCTACAATCACAACGCTGGTCTTGCCGCCGTATTCCGCGGGCGGCGCACCCGAGATCACTTCCATGGATTCAATCGAATCGACAGGAAGCTGGTTGGAGAAGACTTTGCTTTGCTGGTCGGTAATGGGCTGTCCGTCGATAGAGAACGAATTCTCCGCGTGGTCGCCCAGTCCGTGGAACAGGCCATTGGAATCGGCAGCGATTCCCGGCGTTGAAAGAGTAACCAGCGAACTCAGTCCCGATGTCGTGCTCTCCAAGGGAAGCCTGTCGAAATAGCTTTTGTCGATGTCTGAGTGGAAGGTCGGATCGTTCTCCAGCAAATCAGCCGCCCCAGCCTCCACCGTCACCGACGTTGTGGACCCCGACACTTGGAGTTTCACGTTGACGCTCAGAGGCACGACGGAGCGGACCTCCACGTCCTGTGAATTATTGCCGAATCCGGTCGCATTCACGCTCATGTGATAAGGATTGAAAGGCACATTCGGAAGGGTGAAATTCCCGGATTTATCTGTGGTGGTTGAGCGGTCATAGTGGCTGACCGGGTTGTGAATCTCAACGGTTGCATTAGGCACGACGGCGCCGTCAGGGTCCAAGACGGTACCGTTAATCGACCCCGAACTCCCACCCGATTGTGCGTTCACGAGACCGCCAGCCAGACAGAACGATAGGGCAATGACAGCGGCGATCAACTGCTTGTATGAAAGAAACATGAGTCCTCCTGGACGAAATGAAGAAATAGGGATTCGACCGGCACACACGCCGGAGCTTCCATGTTCGGGAGTCCCTAGACGGCAGGAGGACCACGAATGCCCAAGTCAAAAACGCTGAGCCGGGCCTTCGCGATAACTTCTTCTTCTTGCAGCAGGCCGATCGCTTCGAAAACCGGCCGGGCGTGATGACAACTGCCTGTGGGCGCAGTGCTATGGGCCACCACGCAGATGGAGCAGGAAGCGGATTCTGTCTGGTTGGGATGGTTGTGGGTAGACTCCGCCACCGCTGTCCACAACATCAAGGACAGGCAGAGCCACGTCAACCATCGGCCAGTAAACCGCATGCGTTCCTGCATTGGGCTAGATTCTGTTTAGCTTATATCGGTTGTCTCGCGCAAGGCAATGCCAAGCAAGTTACTATGGAGAGGAGCGTTACAGTAGCGCCGCAGACCCGGCGGCCGTCGTAGATGCGTTCTCCCCCCGCGGCTGAGGGCGAGAGGTGTCTGCAGATTCTACAAAGCGAGGGAACGAATGTCAGAACCAACTTACGAAGAACTCAAAGCCCGTTTATCCCAGTTGGAAAAAGAGGTCGAGACCAAGAAGCGCAGCGGCGATCTGATCTTCAAGGTCGGCGAAAAAGGCGGAGTCAGCGTCTACGGCCTTGGCCGCTTTCCGGTCACGCTCTATTACGAGCAATGGAACCGCCTGCTCGGAGCCGCCGAGGACATAAAGAAGTTTTTGGAAGAGAACAAGTCCCGGCTAAAGCTCAAGGAGCAAGGCTGACAAGCGAGTTCTCAGTTCTAAGTAAACGCAAAGGTAACCCACTGAGAACTAGGAATGAGAACTGAGAACTGGGTTTCGCGTTATAATAAAGGCCTGTGCCCAAGTACTCCATCGTCGTTCCTCTGCACAATGAGCAGGAGAACGTCACCGATCTCTACGACCGCCTGAAAGCGGTGATGGAGGCCGCTGGCGGGACCTTCGAAATTGTGCTGGTCGATGACGGATCGAACGACCACACCTTCGCCATGTTGCGCGAGATCGCCGCGGTCGATAGCCGCGTCACCGTGGTCAAGCTCCGGCGGAACTTCGGCCAAACTGCTGGACTGGCCGCCGGTTTCGACCATGCCCGCGGAGAGTACATTATCGCCATGGATGGCGATCTCCAGCACGATCCCGCCGACATCCCGCTGTTTCTCGAAAGGATTGCCGCGGGTTACGATATCGTCAGCGGCTGGCGGAAGGTTCGCATCGACAACTTCTGGATGCGGCGCATTCCCTCCCGCGTGGCAAACTGGCTGATGGCCAGGCTGAGCGGCGTCGACATTCACGACTTCGGCACAACCTTCAAAGCCTACCGCCGCGAGGTCCTTGAGCAGGTGCCGCTCTATGGAGAGTTGCACCGCTTCATTCCCGCGCTGGCGTCCTGGTACGGCGCGTCAATTTGTGAAGTGCCCATACGCAACGTGAACCGCGAGCGCGGGGTCTCACACTATGGCATTTCCCGCACCTTCCGCGTAGTCTTCGACCTCATCACGATTCGCTTTCTGCTCCGCTATCTTTCCCGGCCGCTGCACTTTTTTGGTACCTTCGGCCTGCTTAGCATGTTCGGCGGCAGCGCCATCGTGGCCTGGCTGGGAGTGGAAAAATTCCTACGCCACATTCCGGTTATGGCCTCGCACGGCCCGCTGATGATGCTGGCTCTCGGCCTGCTGCTCGGCGGATTGAACCTGCTCGCCATTGGCCTATTGGGCGAGATGCAGGTCCGCCACTACCACGAACCCCGCCACCGCGCCCCCTACTCCGTCGACCGCGTGCTTCGCGCGCAGAATGAAGAGCACAGCGTCTCGGAATAGATCTCGTCAAAGAATTGAACTACACACGACGGCGTTGCGTCCCATTCAAAAAACAGGCGAAACATGCCGTCTGACGCAAAGAGCTGTTGGAGGAAGACTTCTTGTCGAAAATGCAGCGCATGGCTCTACTGGGACTTTGCCTTTTATTGAGTGCAGGCGCGAGTTGGGAGCAAAACCAGGCACCGCCGCAGGCTCCGGTCCCGCCGGCGGCGGCTGCTCCGGCAGCGAAGCAGGCAGATGTTGCCTCGCCTGATGCCATTCTGGTTGCTGTTTACGATGTGATCTCCGGTCCCGCCGGGCAAAAGCGGGATTGGGATCGCATGCGTTCGCTTTTCTATCCTGGTGCCCGACTAATCCGCACTGCGCCGAAGAAGGAAGGTGGCATGGGCGCAACCTCCTTCAGCGTGCAGGAGTATATCGATCGCGCGAGCGGCTACTTCGAAAAGAATGGCTTCTCGGAAAAAGAAATTGCTCGGCATGCCGACAAGTGGGGGAATATCCTGCAAGCATTCAGTACCTACGAGTCCAGACATGATGCGAAGGATGCCGTGCCCTTTGCTCGAGGCATCAACAGCTTTCAACTGTTTTTCGATGGAACGCGCTGGTGGATACTCACAATCTACTGGCAGGAAGAAACGCCCGAGATCCCATTGCCAGCGGAATTCCTTCCTCATTCCCGCTGATTCCGGCCCGAGGTCCCGAGGATCAACTCCACCGCGCCGTCGGCTGGCCTTGCCGGAGCCACTCAATGAAGTCTGTGCCGGGCGGCACGCCTCCCAGTTCTCGCAGCCGGGTCGCATTTTGACCGCGATGGTAGTGACTGTGCATGGCCGCCTGCATCAGCGCGTGCCGCACGCTGATCGTCAGCGGAGGCTGAAACCACGGCACCTCGATGGTTTCTGCCAGGCGCGGGTCATTGATTGCGCGCAGCATCGCAGCCATTTCCGACTGACAGGTTCGCGCAAAAGCCTTCAGGTCGGCCATGTTCGGGTAGTCTTCGACCTTGGTGATTACGAACTTCGCCGTCCGCGGCCCCATCACCCAGAGAAACGCCGATTGCACCAGGTGAATGTGATGCAGCCGGTCGCGGATTGCCCGGTCCGCCAAGGCCGCGGGATGAGCTTCGAACGCCCGCCAATGCTCGGCGTCCGCCCATTCCTGATGCGCGTAAAGTTCATGAAGATATGCAGTCATCGGTGCTCCGCGTGGCAATCGGTATAGAAGCAGGCTTCCCAGGCTCCCCGCTGCAGAAGTGCGCGGTTCCACAGGGTATAATGTGCCGTTTAGCATATCAGGAGCGCTGGTCATCATGGCACAAACTACGCAGCATGAATTGCAACTGGCCCGCCGCATGTCCCGGCTGGGCACTGAGACTGCTTTCGAAGTTCTGAACAAGGCGCGCGCGCTGGAACGCCAGGGAAAGAGCATCATTCACCTGGAGATTGGCGAGCCCGATTTCGACACCCCCGCCAATGTGGTCGAGGCCGCCGTCGACGCCCTGCACCACGGCTGGACTCACTACGGTCCCTCGGCCGGCCTGCCCGAACTCCGCCAGACCATTGCCGACTATGTGAGCCGCACCCGCAGCGTCAAGGTTGTCCCTGAGGAGGTAGTGGTCGTGCC
Source organism: uncultured Acidobacteriaceae bacterium (assembly GCA_963850805.1). Taxonomy (GTDB): domain Bacteria; phylum Acidobacteriota; class Terriglobia; order Terriglobales; family Acidobacteriaceae; genus Sulfotelmatobacter. The sequence goes on from CAWKNF010000031.1 coordinate 32,656, forward strand.
AGGAGGTAAGCCAATCATTTTCTTCACGATCCTAGCGTTAATCGATGAAGGGGATGAAGTTATCTATCCGAACCCCGGATTCCCGATTTACGAGTCGATGATCCACTATGTCGGCGGCAAAGCCGTACCGACTCAGCTTCGTGAGGAGTGCGATTTCTCTGTCGACGTCGACGAATTTGCCTCTCTAATTACCGACCGCACCAAACTGATCATTCTGAATTCTCCTCATAACCCCACCGGCGGAGTCATGCAGCGAAGAGACGTCGAACAGGTTGCCAAGGTGATCGGCGATCGCAATATCCTGGTGTTGTCGGATGAGATCTACAGCCGGCTGCTTTTCGAGGGCGAGCATTTTTCCATCATGTCTGTACCCGGCATGCAAGAGCGCACCATTCTGCTGGATGGTTTCTCGAAAACCTATGCCATGACCGGATGGCGCATGGGTTACGGAGTTATGCGCCCCGACCTGGCAGCCCACATCACACGTCTGGCCACGAACTCGACTTCTTGCACCGCCAGCTTCACCCAGATCGCGGGAATTGAAGCCCTGCGTGGCGACCAGAGTTCGGTAGACCACATGTGCGCCGAATTCAAGCGACGCCGCGACGTTTTCGTCGCCGGCTTGAATAAGATTAAGGGGTTTTCCTGTCGCATGCCTAAAGGCGCCTTCTATGTTTTTCCCAACATCACGAAGACGGGATGGAAGTCGAAACCACTCGCTGACGCGTTGCTTGAGCAAGCCGGAGTAGCCGCACTCTCGGGAACGGCATTCGGCGAGTCCGGCGAAGGATATCTGCGTTTCAGCGTGGCCAATTCGCTGGAGAACCTGCAGCAGGCGCTCGACCGCATCGACCAGTGGACACAGAAGAATCTCTAATCGGCATTCGTGTCTGGGATTGTGAAGCTCGCGAAGAAAAAATCGAGGTCCACCCCCGGTCCGCAGCCGAGCCGTCCACACATGCCCGGCTACGGCTTGCCGGAGGGCAACAACGGTCTGCTTCAGTGGAGCTGGGTCGTGCAGCGCCTGAAGAGATCGCACAACTACTGGATCACGACCGTGAAGCCCGGAGTCTCGCCGGACAAAGCTTCGCCTCATACCATGGTGGTCTGGGGCCTCTGGCAGAATGGACGATTCCTGTTCAGTACTGGCAGCAAGTCACGCAAAGCGCGCAACCTGGCGCAAAACGTCAACTGCGTCGTATGCACCGAGCATGCGCAGGAAGCGGTTATCGTCGAGGGCATAGCTGAAATTGCCGATGTACCCGCGCGCCGCAAGTTCTTGCCTCAGTACGAGCGCAAGTACAAGTTCGACATGTCAAGAATGAAACAGGACATCCTCGCGATGAAGGAGCCGGTCTTCGCGGTGCGTCCGCGCGTGGTGTTTGGCTTGTGGGAGAAGCATTTCGTCGGAAAGTCCACACGCTGGAAGCTGGAGTAAACCGCGGCTCAGCCTGACGACGCAATCTCTCCACCTTTTGCCATGCGGATGATTTGATCGGCGGCGCGGTAGGCCAATGCCTGGATGGTGCAGGTGGGCTGGTTTCGGCCGCTGGTCACGAAGCTGCTTCCGTCCACGATGAAAAGGTTTGTGACATCGTGCGCGCGGTGGTGCTTGTCAACCACGGAAGTCTTGGGATCGTTCCCCATCCTGCATGTTCCTAACAAGTGCACGGCGGCAGTCGTATCGCCGTTGGGGTATGCCCACTTACGAATACAGCCGGCCGCATCCAGCAGTTCCAGGGACCTATCAGTGAAGAAATTCAGCGTCATGACGTCGTCAGCATGGGTCTTATAAGTGAAGCGCAATGCGGGCTGGCCCCACGCATCTTTTGTCTCGGGATCAAGGCTCACGGAATTGGATTCAAGCGGCAGACACGTGGTGTGGGTCAATACAGTCACCGTTCGGTTGTAATTTTCCTTTAGCGCCTTCTTAAAGCCCGCACCCCAGCGCGGCGTATGGGGCGGCAAACCGGCCAGCGCGAAGCCGATGGGATAGAAATTGAAACGGGCGTCGATGCCGCCACCGCCGTAAAATCCGCGCTTCGGATCGGAGTCATAGAAATCCTGGACAACGCGGGTCACTTGCACGCTCTTGTATTCGTTGAGCGGATGTTCAAAGGTTCCAAGCGCGAAGCTGCCCCGATCTACCATAAAGAACTTGCCGACTATTCCGTTTGAGTTTGCCAGCCCGTGTGGATACAGATTCGACGTTGACATCAGAAGCAGCCGCGGGGTCTCTGCCCCATTAGCGCAGACCACCACGGCCTTTGCTTTTTGGAAGTGTTCCTGCTTCTGCGCGTCGAAGTACAGCACCCCGTCTACCTGCCCGTTCTTGGCAGTGGAGATTTTTCCCACGTAGGAATTCGACCGGATTTCGCAGCGGCCAGTCTTTTCTGCCAGAGGAATCACAGAGGCGAGCGTGCTCGACTTGGCGCCCCATTCACAACCGTAGAGCTCGCAAAAGCCGCAGTGAGCGCAAGCCGCCCGCCCCTGATACGGTTGCGACAAAATCGCCAGCGGCGCCGGATAAGGATGCCAGCCTAGCTTGCGCGCACCCCGTTCCAGCAGAACTCCGGAAGACTTGACGGGCATTGGTGGCAATGGATAAGGCTTGGATCGGGGAGGATCGAAGGGATTTGCTCCCGCCAGACCGGAGATTCCCAGGTCCCACTCCGCCTTGGTGTAGTAAGGTTCAAGCTCGGCGTAGGTGATGGGCCAGTCGGCCAAACCCGTGCCGTCGACCGCTCCCCAGCGGGTGCGCTCGACAAAGTCGACCTCGTGGAAACGCCAGTAGTTCCCGGTGAAGTGAACCGTGCCGCCTCCCACACACCGCCCGTACTGCGCGAATGCAGTTGGGGCCGCTTTCTCGCTCGCCGTTTTGCGGAACGTGTTGGGCTGAAGCTTATGATTGTTGGTGAGCACTTCTTGTCCGATAAAAGGGGGAGCCCAAATGTCCTTATGCTTCAACTCATCGTGGGTGAAGTCCTCGTCATGGAGATATGGCCCCTGCTCCAGAACCACAACCTGGAATCCGGCGGTGGAAAGCTCTTTGGCGACGACTCCTCCAGCGGCGCCTGCACCGACGATCACAAAATCGACCGGTGTTTTGTCTTCGAATTTGATCATGCTTTGTGCTTCACCGGCCCTTGTTGTATTCAGCGTCGTAGTAGCCAAATGGCGGCTCGAAGGTCATCTCATCTTCGAACCCGATTAGCGTCCATCCGTCTTGGTTGTGGTTGCCCCCATACTCGGGGCGGGAAAGATAACCCATGATCGTGTGCACCCGGACCAGTTCAAAGAACTCGGTTTTCTCGATGTCCGTCAGCAACTGAATCTGCTGCGCGGAAGTTAGAGAGGAAAATCTGTCGGCGCTCGGAAAGAGCTCCTGCGTCTTACGTTGCAGATCCTTGAAGCCCCGCGTGTATGCCGGCTGCTTATCGCGGTCGAATGTCGTCAAGACGCGATCGATGAAATAGATGACCTGCGTTTCCCGGGCCCCCGGCGCATCGTCACTCGGAATAATCTGAGCGGCCACGGCTTCAATTTCGACAGCTTGTTCCGGAGAAAGGAATTGAAATGGAGCATGCTGGCCAGATTCCACCGCGCTCTGGGCGTGCGCTTGTGCGGCTAGGATTCCAGGCCACCGTATGGCAAGCCAGGCCGAACTGAGTCCCGAGGCCGAGCCCAGAAGAAACTGCCGCCGCGAAGCATTGCCGGAGTTCATAGTCGAATCGACGATGTTCGAGTTGCTGGAGTGTAACACTTCCACCGAGCGCGGGAAGCCCCAGATGATGGCGGATGACGGCAGTACTGAAATTGCGGCACATGGTATTGTCGAAAGGGGCGTTGCGAAACTGAGCCTCGAGTCGATCACACTCCATGTTGACGCTCGGCCGGCCTACATCTTGAAGCGGGACTCGGCCCGCACATCTCTCCTCGGCGTATTATATTTTCGAAGGTTCGTTCTGCAAGGTGCGGCCTGAGAATTCCGAGTTCAGCCGTAGTCATTTCCAGACAAACTCATGACCAAACAATTGCGCGTTTTTGCCACCTGCGATATTGGAGAAGCGATTGACCTGCTTCGCCGCCGCGGCTACGAAGTCGAGGTTTATCCACAGCCGGAAGCGCCGCCGAAGGGCCTGATTATTGAAAAGGTGAAGTCCGGCATCGACGGCTTGATTACAACGCTCCGGGACCCCATCGATGCGGAAGTCTTCGAGGCGGGCGACGGTACGCTGAAGGTCGTGGCGCAGTATGCCGTGGGCTTCGACAACGTCAATCGCGCCGACGCCAACCGCTACAAGATTCCTTTCACCAACACGGCGGACGTACTCACCGAGGCGACCGCCGAGTTTGCTTTCTTTATGCTCGGCATGCTGGCGCGCAAGATGTGGCCGGCCGAGCACCTCACGCGCGACAACCAGTGGGGATACTGGCATCCCTACCTGCCGTTTCTGGGCGACGAGGTGACGGGGAAGACCATCGCGATCATCGGCACAGGACGCATCGGACTGGCGATGATCAAGAAATGCGCCGGCTTTGATATGAACATGCTGTGCTACGACCCGGCCTATGAGAACCACGATTACATCAATGCCATTCAAGAGACCATGGACCTGCGCCACGCCCGCGGCATTTCAAAAGATAGGACCTGGATCAAGTATGTAGGGTTTGAAGATGCCTTGCGCGAAGCCGACTTTGTCAGCGTGCATGTGCCGCTGTTGCGTCCGGGAGAAAGCGCGACGCCCACTTTTCATCTATTCAACGAGCGCACTCTGCGGCTGATGAAGCCAACGGCGTTTTTGGTAAACGACTCGCGCGGGCCGGTAATCGACGAAGCGGTCTTGGCGCGTGCCCTGCGCGAGAACTGGATTGCCGGTGCCGCGCTCGATGTATACGAAAAAGAACCGCTGCCGGCTGATTCGCCGCTGCGCGATCCTGCGATTGCCGACCGCTGCCGCCTCATGCCGCATTTTGCCAGCGCGGCGCGCATCACGCGCCTCTCCACCGATCCCGACAAAGGCATGGCGGGACGGTGCGTGCAGGGTTTGATTGACGTGCTGGAAGCGAACTTCGGCGGCGATATTACGAAAATGCCCTACGTCGTGAACAAAGAGGCGTTCGGGAAGTAACCACTCAGGAGCAAGATTCGCCCCAGATGTTCTCTGACCGCACCAACTGGAAGCTCACGCGCAATCGCCTGACCGAAGCGCTTGAACAGGTCAAGTCGAGCGGCGCGCGGGTCCTCGATCTGACTACCTCGAATCCTACGCGGGTCGGCTTGCACTACGATGAGGCGCTGATTCTTCAATCGTTGGCCTCGCCGAAAGCCATGGACTACGATCCTCAGCCCAAAGGCTTGCTTGCCGCTCGCGAGTCAGTGGCAGCCTATTACCGAGGTGAGCACGACGTTCGCAGCTTGGATCCCGAGCAGTTGGTGCTGACCACAAGCACCAGTGAAGGCTATTCTTTCGTGTTCCGCTTGCTGTGCAATCCAGGCGATGAGTTGCTGGTTCCGAAGCCAAGCTATCCGTTGTTTGAGTTTCTGGCTGACCTACAGGACGTCACGCTCGTGCCTTATCCCTTGCTTTACGATCACGGCTGGCAGGTGGATTTTCCGTCGCTGCGGAGGGCAGTGACGGAACGTACACGCGGCTTGGTAGTGGTTCATCCTAACAACCCCACGGGTTCGTATGTGCATCCGCCGGAGCGAGAATCGGTCAATCGCTTCTGCCGCGAACATGGACTCGCATTGATTGCCGATGAAGTGTTTCTCGACTACGCCCACGATCGAGCTGGCCAGAAAAGCTTTGCTACTAATCGAGATGTGCTGTCGTTTACGCTGAGCGGAGTCTCCAAGATCTCGGCGTTGCCGCAAATGAAGGTGGCATGGATCGTGACCAGTGGCCCGGAGGCGGAGGTTGAGGCGGCACTGGCGCGGTTGGAGGTAATCGCAGACACATATCTTTCCATGAATGCGCCCATCCAGTGGGCGGCTCCGGCCCTGCTGCATCAACAGAAAAGCATTCAGCAGCAGTTACTCGACCGCATGCTCGGCAACCTGGCCGAACTCGACCGCCAACTTGCCGGGCAGAAGGCCTGTCAGCGTTTGCAGGTGGAAGGCGGATGGTACGCAGTGTTGCGGATCCCGTTCACGCAGACGGACGAGGAGTTGGCGGTTGATCTGCTGCGGCGAAAATCTGTACTCGTACATCCCGGGCACTTTTATGACTTTCCGAGCGACGGATATCTGGTCTTGAGCTTGATTGCCGCCCAGGATGATTTCAGCGAAGGAATCAAGCGGCTGCTGGAGGCTGTTGGTACCTAGAAATTGTTGATTGATGATTGTTGATTAAAATCATTCTCTCCCGATTTTCAATCATCAATCAACAATCAGCAATCATCAATTTCTATCGCTTCACCAGCCAAGGATTGCTCTCGCGCTCTTCGCCGATCGTCGTCAGTGGGCCGTGGCCGGGAACGACCACGGTCTCGTCGGGCAACGCGAGCACCGTGCCATGCAGCGATTGCATGATCTTCTGCATCGAGCCGCCGGGCAAGTCGGTGCGGCCGATCGACCCCGCGAATAGGGTATCTCCCGAGATGAGAGTCTTTTCGGCAGGGAAGTAAAGGCAGATGCTGCCTTCAGTGTGCCCGGGAGTGTGCAGAATGCTGGCCGCGTGTGTACCCGCCTTCACCGTGTCGCCGGTGTTCAGGCCTTGGTCAATCTCGACTGCGCCGGGAGCGGCGACGCCGATCCAGGCGGCTTGCACGTCGAGCATCTTGAGCAGGGAATAGTCGTTCTGGTTAAGCAGGATCGGCGCTCCAGTGGCCGCGCGCAGCTTCATCGCGCCTCCGACATGGTCGATGTGGGCGTGAGTGATGACGATCTCCTTGACCTGAAGGTTGTGCTTGCGGAGGAGCGCGAGGATGTCCTCAATATCATCGCCGGGGTCGATGACCATGGCTTCGCGAGTGGTTTCGTCGCCAATGATTGAGCAGTTGCACCGCAGTGGCCCGACGCGGAAGATTTCGTGAATCATGCTTCCATTGTATCGAGTACCGAGTACCCGGTACCGAGTACCGAGGAAGACGGGAGAAAACCGTTGAGACTTGCCTTAGGGCGCTGCTGGCGAGACAATACGCCAACATGCTTGGGAGGTTCCTGTGGCAGCTAAATACCGTCAGCATGGATATCAGGACCGCGACCGGGAGGAAAAGCCGCGCAGAGAGTCCGGAGAAAAACCACCGCCGGTGCCGCCAGCAAGACGCGACTACAGTATGGGGCCAAAACCGGTGAATATGCCCGGCACCCGCGCCGTTTCCCGCTGCGCGCAGTGCGGCACGGTGCTGCAGGCAATCCCCCCTACGGGCCTTTGTCCAAAATGCGGCTTCGAACTGCATTCCTGCAAGCAGTGCATGTATTTCGATCCCGGCAGCCGCTTCGAATGCATGCAGCCGGTCAAGGAGCGCGTGGCCAAGAAGGACGCACGCAACGATTGCACGTTCTACGAGATTCGCGTCACCCGGGAAAAGGAGACGTCCACGCCCGCCAGCCTGCGCCCGAACGACGCCCGCCAGGCATTCGAGAATCTGTTCAAGAAATGAAGTTCTTGACCAGTGCCAACCTCCGCCGCGGAGAAGCTGCACTCGTCGGCTACGGTTTCTGCGTGGGCCTCAGAAGAATCTCGCTGACAAACGACTCCGGACTCTGCGTCACCAGCATAGCCACGGCATGCGCCACATCTTCCGGTTGCAGCATCTTCACAGGATCTTTCCCCGTGTGCGGGCTCAATTCAGTGTTCGTCGAGCCGGGACAAATCACGGCCACGCGGATGTTGTAGCCCCGGAGTTCCTCCGCCAAAGAGTAACTCAGTCCATTCAATCCCCATTTCGATGCGGCATAAGCAGCGCCGTTCGGCAGCGCGTTCTTGCCTGCGAGGGATGAGATGTTGATGATGTGGCCGGAGCGCGCACGAATCATCAGGGGCGCGAATGCGCGGGCCGTATAGTAGACGCCGCGCAGATTCGTGTTTAAGATCTGCTCCCAGAAGTCAGGAGGGAGTTGGTGCAGCGGGCCGCCGAATCCGCCGATGCCCGCATTGTTGACCAGAATGTCGACACGCCCGAACGAGGCCTCGACATGCCTAGCCGCGGCCTCAACCGACTGAAGACTGGTCACGTCGCAGAGAGCCACCTGGGCCATTCCGCCCGCCTGAGTGATCGCTTGCGCAGACGATTCCAAAGCGGTGCGGGTTCGTCCGCAGAGTACGGCAGTGGCTCCTAAAGTCGACAACTCACGTGCGATGGCAGCGCCAATGCCCCGGCCTGCGCCGGTAATGACCGCCACTTGTCTGGCTAGGGGCTCACCCACATCCTTCAGAACCGCGTTCATTGAAAATGCTCTCCAGTACTTCAGAAAGATGCACTGCCGTTCCTGCGTCAGCGCCGCGGCGAGGCCACAATTAAGGGGCTCTCCACTAGATGCCGCATCTGCATCTTATACAATAGCGCCGAGGGCGCGTGGGAAGTTGCTTGCCTTCGGCGCAAGAGGTACTTATAATCCGGCAACCGGGAATGAAAGGGTGAGTCGCCTTGCGTGCCACGCGGAATCCGGAGTGCGAAGAAGCAGTCAGGCGGAATGCGGCCAAGAAACTTAGGAATACGAAATTCGTAGAGTTGTAAATTCCCGACGATCCAAGGAGCCATGCTGATGAAAAAGATTCTGGTCACGGTTGTGCTTGGAGTTGCTGTTCTTGCAGCGGCAAAGGACGCGGCGCAGCCACCACAGGGGCAAGCAGCAAGTCCGCAACCGTCCGCGTCACCCGCGCAAGGCCCGGTTATCAAGGACCCTGCCGAGTACAACGCTTACGTTGGCGCAACCCAGGGGAAGGACGCCGCGGCGGAGATCAGCGGCCTGGAAGCGTTTCTGACGCAATATCCCAACAGCATCATGAAGCCCCAGGCGCTTGACATCCTGATGGCGTTATATCAGCAGACGGGCAATCCTAAGGTGATGGACGCAGCTAAGCGCGTGCTAGCCGTGAACCCGGATAACGTGAAAGCGCTGGTAGTGCTGGCCTTCAGCGAACGCGCTTCGCAGAACTGGGCCGACGCCAAGACGCACGCCGAACACGGATTGGAAGTGCTGCCGAAATGGACCAAGCCCGACGGGGTCTCGGACGCGGATTTTGCGAAGCAGAAGACTCAGTTTGGTGCAATCCTGGAGAGCATCGCCGGTTTTGCCGCCCTCCAGCTGAAAGATTACGCGTCAGCCCAGAAGCACCTGCGAGCTGCAGTGGAAGCTGATCCCAACAACGTTGAGAATATCTATCCTCTTGCGGTCGCTTCGTTGCCGCCATCCGCCCCGGCGGACGAAGTGAACGGACTCTTCTTTATCGCCCGCGCCGCTAATCTGGTTACAGACCCCACCGCTAAGGAACAAGTGAAGAAGTTCGGCCGGAATAAGTACATGCACTACCACGGCGGAGACGATGGATGGACCGATCTGCTGGCTCAAACTGCAACTACTCCGTTGCCTCCGGCGGGTTTCACTATCAAGCCAGCTCCCACTCCAGCCGAGCAGGCTCACAACATGGCAGTGGCCACGCCGCCGGATAAGATGGACTTCGCGCAATGGGAATTCATCCTGTCGAACGGCTCGCAGGCAGACCAGGATCTGGTGTGGAACACGATCAAAGGCAAGGCCGTACAGTTGGGCGGAACGGTGATCAAAGCGGCATCGACCGAGATTGACATCGCTGGAAGCCTCGACGACATCGAAGCCAAGAAGGCCGACATCACCCTTACCTTCGAAGCTCCGATTCCCGCGAAGCTCCTCCCCAAAGAAGGTGCCAGTCTGGACTTCCAGGGTGAGCCCGCCTCCTATACTCCGAACCCATTCATGATGGTCATGGAAAAGGGAAAGCTGCCGACGCCGAAGGTTGCGCCCAAGGCTCCGGTTCACCACAAACCAGCTGCTCAATAGTTCAGTTGGGAATCAAAGAAAAGGCAGCCCTCGTGGGCTGCCTTTTCTTATGGAAAATACGATTCCAGCCGGGCGCGCCGGCGGCTAGCGCACCACTTTCTTTTCGAGCGATACCGGCCGCGCGCTGCGGGGCGGGCGTTTTGCTCCATCCCGAAGCTGGCGCACGTCGATCTTAAGTTCGTCGATGGTCCGGCTGAGCGTATTGCGGTGCATTCCCAACTCGCGGGCGGCGCGGCACTGGTTGCCTTTGTTTTCCTGGAGGACAGTGAGGATAAAGCGCTTCTTGAATTCGCGCACGCCCTCGGAGTAGAGGATGTTGCTCTTGTACATCTGCAGAATGAGTGCTTCCAGTTGATCTTTCACGTTAGGTCTCTCTCTTTTCGTTTAATGTCACTGTTTAAACTGCCCTGCTGGCGCGGCATTTCATTTCGACCTGGAAGCGGGAGTGCCGTTCAATTCTTTTGGGGCCCGATGAAGGAAGTCGAGTCCCTCATAGAATCGCGCCCGCAACGCCGACGGCGCCACCCAAATCGCGGCCCTTCCAACCACGAGGAAATAGGGCGCCAGTTGCGAATTCTCCAGCATCTTTGAGGTAGGGGTGAACGCGGTCATTCCCATCAGGACCACGGCCACCACCAGGCCGCCCTTCACCACGCCCAACAAAGCGCCCAGAAAACGGTCAAACCCGCTCAATCCGACTGCCTTCATCAGCTTGCGAGCGATCCTGGCGGCTATGCTGAACAGGATCAAAATCGCAAAAAAGATGATGAGGAAGCCGAAAATATCGGCCAGCCACTCGTTCTTCAAAAACGACATCAACCACTCCGCCAGCCGCTGATACTGCCAGGCGGCGACGATGTAACCAATTACCAGACCAGCCATGCTCAGAACTTCCGCGAAGAAGCCCTGGACGGCGGCCGAAACTACGTTCAACAGCACAACCACGACAATCAACCAGTCCGCCGCGGTCATGCTACTCTCCCGCTCGCGTTGTTGCGAGCACTTCTTCGCAACGGCTTAACGCGGGCTGCTCCGCCGAAGAACGGCGCTCACACATCCAGTTTGTGCCCCGTGATCTGGAAATAAGCGTCGAGATACTTTTCGCTGGTCCGGTTGGCTACCTCGGCAGGCAGAGCGGGCGCGGGTGGCTGTTTGTTCCAGCGAATTTCTTCCAGGTAATCACGAACGTATTGCTTGTCGTAGGACTCCTGCGAGCGCCCGGGCGCGTATTTGTCGGCGGGCCAGAAGCGGGAGGAGTCCGGCGTGAGCACCTCATCGGCCAGGGTGATGCCATGGGCGGTGCGTCCAAACTCAAACTTTGTGTCGGCGACGATGATACCGCGCTCGCGGGCGTAAGCGGCAGCTTTTTTGTAAATGCGCAGGGTGATCTCGCGCAGGTGGCTGGAGGTCGCTGTGCCTAGAATCTCGCACATCCTCGCAAACGAAATGTTTTCGTCATGGCCGCTCACTGCCTTCGTGGCCGGCGTGAAGATGGGCTCCTGGAAGGCCTCGGATTCACGCAATCCCTGCGGCAGGGCGATGCCACAGACTTTGCCGGTAGCCTGATATTCCTTCCATGCCGACCCTGAAATGTAGCCGCGCACCACGCACTCGACGGGGAACATCTCGGCTCGCTGCACAATCATCGACCGGCCGCGCAATTGATCGGCATACTTCTGCAGAGCTTGTGGATAGCGATCCACGTCTGCTGTGATCACGTGGTTGGGCACGATGTCAGAAAGGAACTCGAACCAGAACAGCGAAATTTGAGTGAGGACGCGACCTTTGTGAGGAATACCAGTGGCGAGCACGTAGTCGAAGGCGGAAATGCGGTCGGTCGCTACGAACAGCAGGCGCTCATTATCCAGCTGATAAACGTCGCGCACTTTTCCGCTGGCGCGAAGCTCGAGATCGGGGAAATCAGTTTGCAGGATGACGGGATCAAGAAGTTTAGGAGTCATGTTGAAATTTTACAGGTAAGGAGCGAGGCGTATTTTAGACTCTCAGAAATTTTTGTCAACGGCAGAAATTACAGCCAGTGAAAGAAGCCCGTATCCTATTGATTGGGGAAACGTTGGCTGTCGGACGATCGTAAACGCGAAGACGAACTCAGGAATTGCCGTCAGGCAGTTGTGGAAAAGCTGAGGATGAGAGTGGATATCGTGGCGGTGGCCGTATTCGGCACATCTGAACCGGGCGTCATTACCTTGGTTACGTCCCGAGAGTCGCCTTTCCGGTTAAGCTCGAGCTTTCCGAAGGGTTTTCCTATGCAGCGCAGGTTTTCACTCTCCCTACTGGTTCTTGCAACGGCAACGATCGTGTTTTCTGGCCCATTTTCATGGACCCAGCAAGACGAGCCAGAAGTTGAGCGCAAGGTAGTGATCAGGGTGGCGCCGGTCTACCCCGACTTAGCCCGGAAGCTGAAACTCCGTGGGATCGTTAAGTTGATCGTCGTAATTGCGCCCGATGGCAGGGTAAAGTCCACCGAAGTGATGGGTGGGAACCCCGTGCTCACACAGGCTGCGGTCGAGGCAGTGCGCGGATGGAGATACGAGCCGGCTCCAGAGCAGACCCACGGAGTAGTCGAACTAAGGTTTGATTCACACTGAACCCGCCCCAACTCCTCTTAGGCCGCTCCAAAGCGTACCGACACCAGCTTTGACACCCCCGGTTCCTGCATGGTCACGCCATACAGCACGGGCGCAATGCTCATCGTCTTCTTGCTGTGCGTGATGAGCACGAACTGCGTTTTGATGCTCATCTCTTTTACCAGCTCGGTGAAGCGGCCGATGTTGGCCTCGTCCAGTGGTGCGTCCACTTCGTCAAGAATGCAGAATGGGCTGGGTGTGTACTGGAAGATGCCGACCAACAGGGCTAGCGCGGTGAGCGCCTTTTCGCCTCCGGAAAGCAACAACACGCTCTGCAGGCGTTTGCCGGGAGGCGACGCCACAACATCGATACCGCTCTCGGCTGAGTTTTCCTCGTCGGTAAGCTTCATGAAGGCATGACCGCCGCCGAAAAGTTTCTTGAAGGTAGCCTGGAAGTTCTCGTTGATTTTGGTGAAGGCCTCCTGGAACTTCTGGCGCGAGACGTCGTCGATTTCGCGGATGGTGGCGGTGGTGTTCTCGATGGAGGAGATAAGGTCTTTGCGTTGCCCATCGAGGAACGTGTGGCGCTCGGCGGTCTCGCGGTACTCTTCGAGTGCCATCATGTTCACTGGTCCCATCGCTTCAAGCCTGGCGCGCATCTCCCGATAAGACTGATCGCAGGTCGCGAGCTCGTCGCCAGTTACCAGGACGAGGGTGGTGTCGGCCAGCAAAGCTGGACGCTCAATTCCGAGTTCGTTCAGGCACGTATCCGCCATGTACATGGCATCAGCCTGCAGCTTTGCGGCGGTTGCCTGCAGCTCACCCCTGCGGTCGCGAGCCTGGTCGAGAACCTGGCGGGAGTGACGGAGAAGCTCATCGATTTCAGCCAGGCGCGCGCGGAGTTGGTCCTTTTCGAATTGAAGCAAACCCTCGCGAGCTTGACTCGCGTTTCGCTCGGCCGCGAAGTCCACGGCTTGCTGCTCGAGTTGCAGGTTTTCGGCTTCGCGCTGCTGTTTCTCGACGGCCGACGCTTCGATCTGCGAGACGAGAGCATGAAGGCGCTCGTTCATTTCGCTGAACAGAGATTCGATGCGTCCGAGCACAGTGGTCGCAGAGCGATGACGCTCTTCCAATGCCGCGACGCGGGCAACGCGGTGCGAACTGGTCTGGGCGGCGTCTTCGCGGCGCTGGCGCAGGACACCCAAAGATTCTTGAGCGGCTGCGATTTGCTGCTCGAGTCGGGTGCGAGTTTCTTCCAGCACGGCAATCTCAGCTTGTCGCGCTGCGATGGTCGATTCTTGCTCGCCTCGCTCGGATGCCAGGCGTTGCAACTCGCCGCGCGAAATGCCCACGCGTTCGTTCACGCGGGACAGCTCGGAATCGAGTTGCTGCAGCATGTGGCCTGACGTCATCGACTGATGCTCGGCCTCTCGCTTTTCGGCGTCCAGACGTTCCAGCAGGGAACTGAAGTCTTTGATTTCCCTGCCGAGCGTGAGCACTCGCATCTCTTCTTCGCGGAGAGCGCGTTCCAGATCCTCGAGCTGGCGCAGAACCTCGCGGAGTTCGCGCTTCATCGAAAGCGGGCCTTCGGCGCGCTGTTTACCGCCAGTAACGGTAACGTTGTGGAAGCATTCCCCGGATTGCGAAAGGAAGAATGCGTCAGGATTTTCGAGAGCGAGCCCGCGCGCGACATCGGAGCCGGGGACAATGTAGCCGTCGCGAAGCTTCGGCAAGATAACTTCGAGCGACTTTCCGAAGCCATCGAGAACGCGGATGGTGTTCTTCAAGGGAACGATAGACGCCGTTGGCGGAGCGCAGTGCGCGGCTTCGTCCAGGATGAAGGAAAACTTGGCCTGCGAATCCTCAGGATGAACCAGGAAAGTGGCGCGTCCATCGACGTCGGTACGCAGCAGGCGGAGACCTTCGTCGGCCGCGTCCCAGGACTTGACCACGATGTAGTTCAATTCGTCGCGGAGGAAGTCTTCGACCACACGCTCGAAACGCGGCTCGACTTCAAGAAAATCCGCCAGCACGCCGACCGGCGCAAGGCCGCTCTGCATTACTCCCGACTGGAACAGGCGTCGAACGGACTCCGTGGAATAGCCATGTTCAGCAATGACTGCTTCGAGAGATCCTCTTTTCCCCAGGGCCGTAGCGAACTCGGCGCGGAGCAGGTCGAGATGCGTCTTGGCGTTCGTCTCCTCGAGGCGCTTAGTCTCGATCAGGCGGCGAAGCTGGCCGATCTCTTCCGTGATTCCAGCAACGCGCTGCGTCACGGTTTCGAACTCGAGTGCCAGTTGACCGCGTTGGCCGCCAAAGGCTTCCACCTGGAGCTTCGCGTCGGTAAGTTCAGTCTGCAGACGGCGGGCTTCACGATCCGCGCCCGCGAGGCGTTCTTCGGCTTGAGCCAGTTGATTTCGGAGCCGTGAGGCCGACGACACTGAGTCAAAGATGGCGACGCGAGACTCTTCCTGCTGAAGTTCGAGATCCGCCAGCGCTTCCGCCGCCGCCGCCGCTTCCTGGTGCGACAATGCGAGTTCGTGCTGGGCTGTGGAAAGATCGGCGGCTGCGGATTCCAGCACTTGCCGGTTGGAGTCGCGCTCGGCCTCAAGCGAAGACAGGCGGTGACGAACCTGGGCCAACTCGGCTTCGGCCGAGGCCGAGCGAATCACCAACTCTGCACACCGTTCGTCATTATGGCGCCGGCGGGCGCGAGCACGATCGATTTCCAGATCAATCTGGCTGATGCGATCGCGATTTTCGCGCAGCTCAGCCTCGATGGCATAGCCACGTTCGGTGGCTTGACCGTGCTCCGATTCCAGTTGCTGAACTGCTTCCGTCCGGTGCAACATGTCTTCGGCGAGCGCGTTGAGTTGGGTGTCGAGTTCGGTGCTTTCGTGCTCGATCGCAGCAAACTTGCTAGCCAGCACCACGCGCAGCTGAGCCCGCATCTCTTCGCGCAACTTGGCGTAGCGTTCGGCCTTGGAAGCCTGGCGCTTCAGCGAATTCATCTGGCGCGTGACTTCGTCAAAAATGTCGTTGATGCGGGCAAGATTCAGCTTGGCATCTTCGAGGCGAGCTTCGGCGAGGCGCTTCTTGGTTTTGAATTTCGTGATTCCGGCCGCCTCCTCAAGAATGGCCCGGCGGTCGGTGGGACGGCTGCTGAGAATCTGGCCGATACGTCCTTGTTCGATGAGGGCGTACGTCTCTGGTCCAAGGCCGGTGCCCATGAAGAGTTCCTGAATGTCGCGCAGGCGGCAGAGTTTTCCATTGAGCAGGTATTCGCTGTCGCCCGAGCGGAACAGCCGGCGCGTAACTACAATCTCACCTGCGCGGAATTGCTGCTGGTTGAATTTTCTGCGTCGGATCTTGAGCACGACCTGCGTTCCACCGCCGACGGCGGCTGAAGTCGCAATGGGCACAACCGCGTGGATCGGCAACGCGAATACGGGCTCGTCGTCAGGGAAGGCGACCGCCAGCGTATCTACTTTCGAACGCGCCATCTCTACTTCTTCGGTTCTGCCCGGCTGAGCGTCTTCTACGGCGCGCTCGGTTTCTTCGGCGGCGCGCGCGCGGATGGCGGCTTCGTCCCAGTCGTCGGCCGGGCGCCGCGATAATTCTGCGTTGATCGGAAGTTCGTCCTGGATGTCGATCTCAGTAGGCGCGTCGGCGTCGGCGCCGGGATAGTCCTGGGGGTCGATCAACGTGAGCGAAACCTCGGCCATGCCGGTGGGCTTGCGGTCGCGTGTGCCGGCGAAGATCACATCTTCCATGCGTGATCCGCGGAGGGTCTTGGCCGACTGCTCGCCAAGGACCCAGGCGATTG
Organism: uncultured Acidobacteriaceae bacterium; assembly: GCA_963850805.1. Taxonomy (GTDB): domain Bacteria; phylum Acidobacteriota; class Terriglobia; order Terriglobales; family Acidobacteriaceae; genus Sulfotelmatobacter. The sequence goes on from CAWKNF010000031.1 coordinate 49,058, forward strand.
CGTCCGCAATATTCGACTTGCCGCAGCCGTTGGGCCCGATGATGGCCGCGATACCATCCCCGTGGAACTTGAGGTCGGTGCGGTCGCAAAACGATTTGAACCCGAGAATCTGAAGCCGCTTCAGTTTAAGCAACGTAAACTCCTTGGAAAAGCAGTGGCCAGTGGCCAGTTGTCAGTGGCCAGTTGTTCGTTGAGTCGCTCGGCGGCCTGTTAACCAGAATGGTACCCCCGGCGCTGAAACGATGCGTCCTCCCACCAATTCGGTCCCCAGCCGGTTGGGCCGAGCACAAATTAGAGCTACTGTAACGGTGAAATCGGGGTGGGGTCAAGCAATATAACACTATATATTGTATGGCCTTTAGCCTAAGCGCGTTAGGTTGCACATGCATTGCACCAGATTTCTGGTTTTTGGGTGAGGGAAGGACGAGGTGGGAGAACCGCGAGAGCATGATAATGGTAGCGCAAGTCCGAGTTGTGAGGCAATGCCGGAGTCAGGTCCGCTTCCCGACGTACCAGGGCGCACTCACCGTAAAGATGCGTTCATTGCCACGGGCTAGGAGCACCCACTCCAGAAGGCGTCCACGCTGATTGTGAAGGAAGTATTCGTACCACTTGTCCTCCACGAGTTCGGGTATGACCACGACGATGCTGCGAGTGGGATGTTTTTTCGAAAGGTCGAGAACGAACTGAACCACGGGAATAACGATAAAGCGGTAGGGTGAAGGCAGGAGGTGGAGCTGCGGAGGCTCCTTGCCTGCCGCACGGAAGGGTCGCTCAACGTATTGCTCCCAGTCGTCCCGAAGCAGTTCGGAATGCTCGGTGGGTTCGACGTGAAGGGCGATCACCTCCGGGGAGAGCCGGGCAGCAAATTCAATTCCCTGGCGGGTGATGTTGCTCCAGCGGTCGATGGCAATCACCGCAATGGGATGCTGGCTGAGACCTGCCGCGTCGACGGGAACTTTGCAGCTGGTGAGCACCTTCACGGAATGGTAGTGGCGGCGGACAATGGCGAAGAGAACAATGGTCAGAGGAATGAAGAGCAGCGTAATCCATGCGCCTTCCAGAAATTTCGCAACCAGTACGACCGCGGTTGTGATGCCGGTGACGACGGCGCCGAGCCCATTCACGAATGCGCTCCTCAACCAACGCGGGCCGCGATTCTTCCTCCAGTGCATGACCATGCCGGCTTGAGATAGCGTAAAGGCGAGAAACGCTCCGACGGCATAGAGCGGGATCAGACGATCAGTGACGCCACCGAAAAGAATGAGAACGCCGCCGCAAAGCACCGCCAGCACGACGATGCCGTAGGTGTAGACCAGGCGCCGGCCGCGATAGCCGAACACATGCGGGAGGTAGTTGTTTTGCGCGATGGCTCGGCAGAGACGCGGAAAATCTGCGAAGGCGGTGTTCGCGGAGAGCGAGAGAACGACAAGGATCGACCCGATGGTCAGATAGTAAAAGAAGCCTTTGCCGAAAACCGCGGCGGTGAGCATGGAGAGAATGCTCTGGTAGCCGGGCTGGCCGGGATCGGTTGCGGCGATTCCGTAGGTTTTGACGAGATACGAAATTCCCGCCAGCATCACCGCCAGTAGAAAAATAATCGCGGTGAGACTGCGCTGAGCGTTCTTGACCGTAGGTTCCCGGAAAGCCTTCACGCCGTTACTGACAGCTTCGACGCCGGTAAGGGCCGTGCATCCGCTGGCGAAAACCTTCAGCAGCAGCCAGAACGTGACGGCTTGCGTCATGGGTGGAGGAGGCGGAAGCGCGACCGACGGCAGGGGATGGCCTCCGCTGAAGAGAACACGGAAAAGGCCCGCAATAATGGTGATGAGAAGTGTGCCGACAAAAAGATAGGTAGGAACGGCAAAAACAGAGCCCGCTTCGCGCACGCCGCGGAGATTGACGATGGTGATGATGATCAGAATCCCGACACACAGAGAAACCATGTGCGGAAGCAAGGATGGCGCGGCCGAGACCAGGGCGCCGACCCCTGCGGAAATGCCCACCGCAGCTGTGAGAATGTAGTCGGCGAGGAGCGCAGCCGCCGCCAGTAAGCTGGCAGGCGCCCCAAGGTTGAACCGCGCCACGGTATAAGAGCCGCCTCCGGAGGGATAGGCGGCAATGGTCTGCCGATAAGAGAAGTACACGATCACCAGCAGAGTAATGATGGCGGCACTTATCGGTACGATATAACGAACGCCCAGAAGTCCCAGGGGAATCAGAAGGGTGAGGGCCGCTTCCGGGCCGTAAGCAGCAGAGCTAAGGCCATCCAGACCAAAGATCGGGATGCCCTGCGCGGGGCCGATTTGCTCGGCGCGTTCGTCGCTGGTTTTGATGGGTCTGCCGACAACGAGATCGAGTATGTTCATGAAGGTGAAGTCCAACTGACTGTTCACAGCAGGAAAATCACACGAGGAAAAAACGAGATCCAGCCTTATTTTCCGCCCAGCTTCTCGAAGAATAGGCAGATCGTCTCGATGCCATGGTGGAAGTTAGGGATGTGGAACTTTTCGTTGGGGGCGTGCAGGTTGTCGTCAGGAAGGCCAAATCCCATCATGACGCTGGGAATTTTCAAAGCCTCATAGATATCGTTCACGATGGGGATCGATCCGCCGCTGCGGATGAAGACCGTTTCTTTCTTGAACGTGTCATGCAGCGCTTCCGTCGCGGCCTTGATATAGGGATTGTCAGTGCCAACCACGCAGGCCGGACCCTTGCTGAGGACTTTGACCGTGGTTTCGATGCCCTTAGGCGTGAGCTTCTTCACGAAGTTCGTGTAGCGCTTCGCGATGTCTTCGGGATCCTGGTTGGGCACCAGTCGCATGGAGACTTTGGCCGCGGCTTTGGCTGGTATTACGGTCTTGGCGCCGGCGGCGATGAAACCGCCGGGCATGCCGTGGACTTCGAGCGTGGGGCGCGCCCACGTGCGGTAGAGAACTGAGTAGCCGGGCTCACCGGTGAGAGCCTTCGAGCCGACTTCGGTCTTGCGATAGTGCTCCTCGCTGAATGGCAGACGCTTCCAGGCTTTGAGTTCGTCCTTGCTGGGCGCTTTCACGTTCTTGTAAAAGCCGGGGATCAACACGTGACCTTTCGCGTCCTTCAATTTGCTGATGATCTCGACGAGCGCGAAGAACGGATTCGGCGCCGCGCCGCCGTAGACGCCGGAGTGCAGATCGATCTTGGCGCCGCGGGCTTCGATCTCGGTGTAGACCAGGCCGCGCAGCCCTACGCATAGCGTCGGAAGGTTGGGAGCGAAAAGTTCGGTGTCGCAGACCAGGGCGAAATCGGCCTTCAGCTTGCTATTCTGCTTTCGGACATACTCCGCGATGGATTCGCCTCCTACTTCCTCTTCGCCCTCAAAAATGACTTTGACGTTAATGGGGAGCCTGCCATTGCCGGACTTCATCAGCGATTCGAGGGCCTTGACCTCCATCCAGAGCTGGCCTTTGTCGTCGACTGCGCCACGGGCGTAGATGTTGTTGTTGCGTTCTGTGGGCTCGAAAGGGGGCGTCGTCCATTCATCGAGCGGGTCGGGCGGTTGCACGTCGTAATGCGCATAGCAGAGCACGGTAGGCTGGCCGTGCGCGTGCAGCCAGTCAGCATAGATGAGAGGGTGGCCCTTGGTGGGAATCACCTCGACGTTTTCCATGCCGATGCGGCGCAATTCGTCGGCTACGAAGTGCGCGGCTTTCTGAACGTCCGATTTATGCTCGTCGAGGGTGCTGACGCTGGGGATGCGAAGAAGATCTTTCAGTTCATTGAGAAAACGCTGCTGATTATTGCGGGCAAAATCGACTGCGGGAGACGCCATGAATTGATCCTTTCCGGTGCGAAAACGCTCCAGTATAACCGAAGGAATGTTCTGTCTGCCTGAGGACGCATTCGCCAGGCGGCTAGTTTGAAAACCTTGTTGGTAGGAATGGGGCGAGATCCTGATCGGGTTTTTTCCCCTCGATAACTTCCGCCATGACCTGCGCGGTGATCGGGGCGAGGAGAACGCCATCGCGAAAATGGCCGGTGGCCACGTAATAGCCGGGCGTGGCGGTTGGACCGATAATCGGCAATGCGTCGGGAGTCCCGGGGCGCAGCCCGGCCCAGTCTTCGAGAATCTTCGCGTTGCGCAGTTCCGGAACCAAAGCGACTGCTGACCGGTGCAGCCTCTGAATCGTTGCCACGTCGGTGCGCTTGTCGAATCCAACTTCTTCTACTGTAGTGCCGACGATGATTCGTCCATTGCTGCGGGGAATCAGATAAACCTCGGGCGAACGAACGACGTGCTTTAACAGGCTACGCGAGGGCGAAGCCAGGCACAGCATTTGTCCTTTGACCGGGCGGGTTGGAAAAGCGTGCGGCGGAATCTGGCCCGACCACGCGCCCGCGCAGTTCACGACCTTCGGCGCGTGGAATGATGTTTTCTTGGTAACAACTCCGCTGACTCGGCCATCGGAAAGATTCACTGTTGAGACCTCATCGCCCGAAGAGATGTCCACGCCACGGCGCTTCGCCGCATGCAGCGCGGCGGCGGCTAGAGCGCGCGGGTCGACGCTGCGTTCTTTCAAATAAAGAGCGGGTCGATTCAGTTCAGCAAGCGCTGGTTCGACTTCGGCCAAAGGCACGGAAAGCGAGTCCGCCTGCTCCGCCGGATGAGAAGTATGAGTAGCTTGTTCGGGGGAGGAAAGTAAAATTGTCCCCTGGTCGCGCAGGTCGACGTTCATCCCCGACTCGACCTGCAACTCATGCACGAACTCGGGGTACATGCGCGCGCTGGCCGTCGCGAGGGACTGCAGCGCGGCGGGCGTTTCAAACAGGCAGTCCACCAGCATGCCGCCGGCGGCATACGACGCTTCGCGCCCCGGCTCTCCGCGCTCGACGACCAGAACTCTGGTGCCCTTCTTGCGCAGTTCGATCGAGAGCGAGAGTCCAATGATGCCGCCGCCGATGACGATCACGTCCCAATTCTTCATCGCCATATTGTAGAAGAAGCAGGCAGCTACAGAGCTAATTGACACTACTGAAGTTATGCTAAACAATTAAAGGGAGCGCACAGCCAAAGTAGTTAATTTCGGGGAGGAAACAATGCCGGAGGAAGGCGAACAGATACACGTTGAACAGCAGTCGACTGCGGGGAAGTGGATTCTGATTGTTCTTGCGATCGTTTTTGTCGCGGCAGCGGTCTATGGGTACGTGACTACACAGCAGCACGTCGACAAACTAACCAAGGATTTAGGCGAGAGTCAGGCGCAGGTCGGAGAGTTGCAAAAGCGCATGCGATCGGCGGAAGCTCAGGAAGAGACATTGGGTCAAAAGCTGGGCATGACCAAGAAAGAACTGGCGCAGCGCGCTGCCGAACTGCAGGCGCAGCAGAAGGCCGCCGAATCCCGCCTGCAGGCGGAAGCGAATCAAGAAAAAGCCCAGATTGGCCAGGTGAGCGGCGAAGTCGCGGGGGTCAAAAGCGATGTCGGTGGCGTCAAGACCGACGTAGCTTCGACTAAGGCTGACCTTGAAGCCACCAAAGCGAATCTGCAGAGCGCAATCGGAGATCTCGGCAAGCAGAGCGGCTTGATCGCGAACACGCGCAGTGATCTGGAAGTCCTTAAGCACAAAGGAGACCGGAACTATTACGAATTCACACTCCTCAGGGGAGCAAAGCCGCAGCCCGTCGCGACGGTCAGCCTTCAGCTTAAGAAGACTGACCCCAAGCGCGGTAAGTACACGCTGAATGTGACCGCCGACGACAGGACCATCGAGAAGCAGGATCGCAACGTTTCAGAGCCGATTCAATTCTATTCGGGGCGCGATCACTTACTGTTTGAGCTGGTGGTTTGGACTGTGGACAAAAAGAAGGCGACGGGATATTTGAGCACGCCTAAGGGCGCGCCCACTCCGGTGACTGCCAATTGAACGGAGTGCTTTTCCCGGCAGGCTGGCATGTCGCGTTGCAGATCGCGTTGCGCACCGGCGTGATCTACCTGGTGGTGCTGATCGGTGTGCGGCTCTGCGGCAAGCGCGAAGTCGGGCAGATGACGCCGTTCGACCTCACGCTGCTGCTGCTGATTTCCAACTCCGTGCAGAACGCGATGACTGGACCCGACACTTCACTGATCGGCGGTGTGGTGGCGGCAAGCACCCTGTTGTTGTTGAACTACATAGTGGGTACGCTTTCGGGCAAGAGTCGCGGCTTTCGGCGTGTGGTCCAGGGCGAGCCCAGCCTGCTGATTCACGATGGCAAGCCCATCGAATCGCACATGGAGCGAGAGCACATCAGCATGGACGAACTGCAGCGTGCGGTCCGCGAGCACGGCATTGCGCAGTGCAGCGACGTGGCTCTGGCGGTGCTGGAAGTGGATGGCTCGATCAGCTGCCTGAAATATGACGAGATCAAGCCTGACGCCAATACTCACCTTGTGCGGCGAAGGTTCATCCAGAAGAAATAATCCGTGACAGCGGTTAGTCGACCGGAACGAATTTCACACACACCGGCTGAGAGACATCTAAGACCTCGCGCGTCGGTGTGATGCGTCCGGTTCGCTGGTCGATGCGAAAGACGACGATGTTGTCCGATTTTTGGTTGGCGGCAAACAGCAACTTGCCTCCCGGAGCAATCGCGAAATTGCGCGGGGTCTGGCCCTTCGTAGCTGCGTACTCGAGAAGCGCAAGTGTTCCTTGCTTCGCGTCGATGGCGAATACGGCAATGCTGTCATGACCCCGGTTCGAGGCGTAGAGAAACTTGCCGGAAGGATGGGTTTCAATCTCGGCGTCACCGTTGTTCCCCGAAAAATCTTTAGGCAGAGTTGAAATGGTTTGCAGGGGATGCAAGACGCCGCTCGCGCCCTCGTAGTCAAACGCAGTAACGCTGGATCCCATTTCGTTGATCACATAGGCAAACTTGCCGTTGGGATGAAACGCGAAGTGCCTGGGGCCGGCTCCGGGAGCGGCCTTGGCGAGCGTTGGATCGGGAGCAAGCGAGCCCCCAACGCTGTCAAATTTGTAGACCAGCGTTTCATCGAGGCCGAGATCATCCACGATGGCAAAACGGTTGTCGGGCGATAAGTCGATGGAGTGGGCGTGCGGTCCCTCCTGGCGCTGCGGATTCGTGCCGTGGCCGGAGTGCTGCACAAAGGCTGAAACCTCACCCAGTCGGCCATCCTCAAGCACGGGAAACACTGCCACGTTGCCGCCGCTATAATTCGCCACCAGAAGGTACTTTCCGGTTTTGTCGACGGTAAGGTAACAGGGATCCGCCCCCTTGGACGCCACTTGATTTAGGAGAGTCAGTTTGCCGGTCGCGCGATTGATGGCGAAGGCGCTGACGGCTCCGCTCTTTTGGCCCGCGTAGTCCTTGACTTCGTTGACCGCGTAGAGAAAGCGGTGGTTAGGATGTACGGCGAGAAACGATGGATTGACAGTTTGCGCGGCCAAGCCCAGGGATGTGATCGTAACCGTGCTTGCGTCGAAGCGATAGACGTAGATGCCCTTGCTCGTGCTGCCTTCCTCAGTGTAAGTGCCGATGTACACCAAGGACGTGTTGTGCGCCGCGGGGGCCGCGGCTCCAACGGGCACGGTCGAGAACAGAAATGCAAGAAGGGGAACAAGCGGGTTGAGAAGATTCTGAGTTGATGTCATCACTCGATCACTTGCTCAGGACAATCGGTACTGGCTGGTCGTAGGGCTGGATGACTACGCTTACGGATCGACGATCCTTGAAGTCAACCAAAGGCACAGGGAAGCTCACGAGCACGGTGCGCTTTATTTCCTCGCCGGGTTGCAGCTTGTCTTCGGGAGCGAGAGCCGGCTGCGTATCCTCCTTCAGTGCCGGAAAAGCTTGATAGTAGCGACCGAAGTCGACGGCGGAAACCGCGTCGCTGGTGGATTCTCCAGCCGATGTCACAAGCTTGCCTTGGATGCCATGAACCCACAGTGATTTTCTGCCTGAATTGCGCAGCGTGAAAGTGAGCGCGACCAAAGCGGCGTTTTGGCCCGGAAGATCGACCGCTGTGACGTTGTCGAGCGATCCAGCGCCTTGCGGCTTGGCGCGCTGGATAAAGGAATAGATGCCGACAACAATAAGAATCCCCGCCGTGGCCAGCAACAGTACTTTGACCGGAGGCAGGTTGCGTTCGGCGGTGCCGAACTCGTCGGCGATGTGGATGGTAGGCCCGGGTTGTGAAGCCTGAGGCGTCGTGCTTGCAGGCGCACTCGGAACTGGCGGAACGGAAGCAGAATTGGGAATCTGATCAGTCATGGATTCTTCGCCGACTGTCGATTCTACCGCATCGACGAAGCCCGAAGCCCGAACGCCGAAGCCCGGTCTCAATTCCACCCATGCTTCATCGCCCTGGCAAGTCCTTCCACGGTCAAAGTATTCAAAACGTCATCTTTAGTCAGCCAGGCCCGCCGCGCCTGCAAAATGCCGTAGCGGATTTTGTCCAGATGCGAGGTGTGATGAGAATCAGTATTGATCACGATCTTCACACCGCGCTGCTTGGCCTGGCGCAGGTGTACGTCGTTCAGGTCAAGCCGATCTGGGTAGGAGTTTAGTTCCATGGCAACTTTGTGTTTTGCAGCCGCTGTAAGAACCGCGTCCATATCGAAGTGGTAGGCGTCGCGGCGCAACTGCAGGCGGCCCGTGGGATGGCCGATGATGGAAGTGTTTGGATTCGAGACGGCTTCAAGCAGGCGCTCAGTCATCTTCGCCGGTTCCTGATTGAAAACCGAATGCACGCTGGCAATGACCAGATCCATCTGGGCGAGAACATCGTCGGAAAGATCTAGGTCGCCATCGGCCAGGATGTCAACTTCGATTCCAGCGAAGATAGTGATGCCGTCGATCTTCTCGTTTGCGTCGCGAATCCGCTGAATGTGGGCCACCGCTCGCTTATCATCGAGGCCGTTGGCGAAGGCGAGATTCTTCGAGTGGTCGGTGATGGCCATGTATTTGTAGCCGCGCGCCTTGGCAGCTTCGGCCATTTCCTCGATGGTGTTCTTGCCGTCGGTTTCAACGGTGTGCATGTGCACGTCGCCCTGAAGGTCGTCGAGAGTGATTAGAACGGGCAACGTGTGCTTTTCGGCGGCGTCGATCTCACCCAGATTTTCGCGCAGCTCGGGAGGAATGTAATCAAGCTTGAGCTTGGCGTAAATTTCTTCTTCCGTCTTTCCGGCGACAGGCTTTTCTGTTTTGAGATCGGCCAGGCTGTACTCGTTGAGGGTGTAACCCATCTTGAGCGCGCGCTGGCGCAGGGCAACGTTGTGGGCCTTCGATCCGGTGAAATACTGCATGGCAGCGCCGAACGATTCCGGAGGGAGCAGTCGAACGTCCACCTGCATGTCACTGCGCAGGCGAAAGCTGATCTTGTTATCGCCTCGCGCGATCACGTCCATCAGCGGAGGATATTTCGCAACATACTCCACGGCGCTAGCGCGTTCCGCTTCGCTGCAGCAAGCTGTGCCGGTCACCAGAATGTCGAGATCGCCCACGGTCTCGCGGCCGCGGCGCAGGGAGCCCGCAGGAGTAATGCGGTCTATGCCAGGAAATTTCGCCAGATATTCCGTCAGCTTGTTCGCCTCACCCTCGGCGGCGTCGATAAGAAACCGTCCGGAAATGCGACGGTAGTCTTCGATCGCCTTCAGCAGTTTCTGCTCGTGCTTCTCACCCATTCGCGGCAGTTCGCGGATTTTGCCTTCGCGCGCCAGCTTTTCCACGCCATCGACGTCCGAAACTTGATAGGCGCTCCAGATCAGGGCAATCGTCTTCGGTCCCAGCCCCTGGATCTTCAGCAACTGCAGCATCGATGGGTGATATTTCCTGAGCAGATCAGTTTGCACACTGAGGCTGCCGTCCTTGAACAGCTCCTGCAGGTTGACTAGCATTCCCTTGCCGATGCCGGGGATGGCCAGCACTTTCTTTGGTTCGCCGATGATGTCTTTAATCTGCTCGGTCAGGTTTTCGATGGCCTGGGCGGCATTGCGGTAGGAGCGGATGCGGAAAGAATCCTGGGCGTCGATTTCGAGCAGGTCGGCAGTTTCGTAAAGAATGTTGGCGATGGATTTGTTGTCCACGCAATAAAGATTAAACAAGATTGGGCCGCAGGGCCAGTGGTCAGAATAGAGAAGACGCGATACTTGGGAAACAAAACTCGCTCATCCGGTCGCGAGGTCTTCCGGATGGACGAGCAGCATCGGAGAGCCGGGATGACCTGCCACTTCAAGCGCTCTTCGAAACGTTTGCCGCCTGCGGTCCCTTTTGGCCGTCGGTGATTTCGAACTCCACCGTATCGCCTTCCTGCAGGCTCTTGTAGCCCTCGGAAGTAATCGCGCTGTAATGTACAAAAACATCAGGACCATCCGCGCGCCCGATGAACCCGTAGCCTTTCGCGTTATTGAACCACTTTACCGTGCCTTTCAGACGCTCCACGTGAACCCCCTCTTTCCGCACGTCCCAGCGGGGGGCCCAAGACGTGCCCGCTTAGGATGCATTTTGGAGCGATTAGGATGGGGGTGTCAAGACGAAATGGTTGCGAAACAGCGCTCGCGCAGGGATTCTGCCCAGGCTGACCAGGAGCGCTCATGTGGGGGCAGCCGCCTTGCCTGCCTGCCCTGTTTTGCCGAAGCCCCGAGCTAGGTCGAGGGAGAAGCCGTAGGGGCTGCCCGCCGAGCGCCAGCGAGGCGCGCTTACACCTAGCCCCAAGGGGACCCTACTTTCCCCGGACCTGGTGATCGAGCCACAGCACGGATGAGATGGTTTTGGCATCACGAATTGTGCCGTTCAACACCATGCGGATCGCGGCCGGTAGAGGCACCATTCGCTTGTGGATCACTTCGTCGGCCTCGGGCTGCGCGGGGCCGGTGCGAAGGCCGGTGGCCAGATACACCGACATGGTTTCGGCAACGAATCCGGGGCTGGCGTAAAAGTTGAGAATGCGCCGCCAATGTGCGGCGGTATATCCCGTTTCTTCAAGGAGTTCGCGCTTCGCCGCGTGCAGCGCGTTTTCGCCGGGGTCGATGCGTCCCGCTGGGAGTTCCCACAGATAGTCGTTCGCGGCGTGACGGTACTGGCGCTCCAGCAAGACCCGCGGCGTCGAACGTGATTCATCGACGGCCAAAACAACCACGGAACCGCTGTGATGAATAATGTCGCGACGAGCGCGGACGCCACCGGGCTCCTGCACCTCGTCAGTGGTCACCCAAAAGACCGGCCCGCGATACACCGTGCGCGAAGAAATCAACCGGGCCTTGGGGCGTGAACCGGCGCTGGACTTAACGGGCTTCGACTTGGAGCGCGGAAACTCGGCCATGACAACAATATAAAGCACACGCGCAGGCCAGAGGTTTACTTCTGCATCCTGACTCATACCTCTGCATTAACTGAGGAAGTCAGAAGTCAGAATGCAGAATTAAGATCCTCGGCTAAGAACTTATGGCGTTCTGATTTCTGCTATCCTGCCGGGCATGTCTGCGAAGCTGTCGGGCAAGCCGCGCATCGCAATTGTCGGCGCTGGAAATCTGGCCAATTCGCTGGCCAAGTCGTTGCGCGGGGCGGAATACGAGATCGAGCTAATCGTTTCCCGGGGACGGCCAGCGTCCATGCGGCGAGCCCGCCGGCTGGCTCACCAGGTTGGGGCGTCCGCAGTGGTGGCAGTTCGCGCTCAAATCGAAGCCGAAGTGGTTTGGTTTTGTGTGTCCGATGGAGCCATTTCCACCGCAGCCAAATCCTTGGCGAAAGCTGCCGATTGGATGGGCAAAGTGGCGCTGCATTCCAGCGGTGCCCTCGCCAGCGACGCACTTGCCGTGCTGCAGCAGCGAGGAGCTGCCATTGCATCAGCGCATCCCCTCATGACATTTGTGCGCGGTTCACGCCCATCGCTTGTGGAAGTTCCATTCGCGCTCGAAGGAGATCAGAAAGCGGTGCGAGCCGCGCGCGCCATAGTTCTGGATTTGCGCGGGCAGCCATTCACCATCCGCAAAGAACAGAAGCAGGCCTACCACGCCTGGGGAATGTTCGCCTCTCCGCTGTTAACTGCCTTGCTCGCGGCCAGCGAACGCGTTGCCGGTGCCGCCGGAATCAGCCGAAAAACCGCCAGAGAACGAGTGCTGCCGATTCTCATGCAAACCTTGGCTAACTATGCGCGACTGGGCGCGCCCGGGGCATTCAGCGGTCCTATCGCGCGCGGCGACGTGGCCACGGTCGAGAAGCATCTCAAAGTGTTGCGGGGAGTCCCGGCAGCCAGGGAGGTTTACATCGCTCTGGCGCGCGCCGCACTGCGCGACCTGCCGGCAAAGAATCGCGCCGGTCTGGAGAAGATTCTTAAACGCTAATCTGTTCTAGGCGCTCGGCATTCTACTGCCGGGAATCTGTCCGTGTTGCTTGTCGCATCATCAGACCAAGCAGGGCCAGCACGCCGAAGGGAATCGAGGCCGCGGTGCGGATGGGGAGCGTAAGCACAACTGAAGAAAATAATCCAGGAGAGAGAACCGGCCGCATTGCAATCACAACCGGAGCCAACATCCACTGCCAGAACAGAGCGAGCGCAGTCGCAGCCAGCACCACGCGAAAGACGCGGCTCGAGGCTGCCAAGTCGCGCCATGAGAGGGCGATCAGGATCACTCCGGGTAACAGCACAACGTGGTCGTACACAGCGTGTCCCGGTAGCAAAGTGATTGTGGTAACAGCTAACAGAAGACTGATGGTCAACGCGAACTCCGTAGACGCGGCGGATGCGCGCCGCATGCGCCAGGCGAGAGCCATCGCACTCACCACAAGTGCGGCAATCAGAAATGGACCAAGGCGCGAGCCAATCCGATCGCCGAGCAAGTAAGACACGAGTGGCGGGGTCGAGTATTCCCGGTATCCGAACATTACGCGCAGCCAGTCCCCAATCCAGTGCGGCCATACCAGCAGGGACGAGGCGCCGAGCAGCGCCGTCACAAAAAGAAAGCCGCCAGCGAATCGCCAGCGCACCCGCCATTCAGCCAAACTCCACAACAGAAGATAAGCGACGATTAAGACCGTCATCTGCGGCTTGATAAGCGTCAACGCCAACAAGCTCCCCGAGAATAAAAGTCTCCCGTTGACGAGCGCGGCAAGCGAGGCGGCCAAAAGAAACCCCACAAGCAGCCCCACTTGTTCTGCGAACAAACCCTCAAGCACAACGTAACTCGACAGCGTAAGAAAGATCAGCGAGGCGAGCATAGTGCGACTAACGCGCAGCCGGAGTGTTCGAAGCCACAAGACAATGCTAAGCGCCGTCACCACAGGCAGACCCACTGCCAGCGCAATCCGGACGACAAAAAAGGGAAGCAGCGCCAGCGGCCAAAACAGCAAGTCAACGAAAGCCGGATAGGCGAAGGCCCGGTAGTCCACTGGAGCAGCAGCATAAGCGCCGGGGTTGCCGTAATCCAGCGTGCGCCCGAACAGTCCAATCTGGATTCGCCTCGTCATCGACGCGCTGTAGGGATCCCGGCGAAGAAGCAGGCCCCGGCGCGACGTCAACCAGATAGGGTAGAAATCAGCACCAAAGGAATGTCCGCCCCCGTAACCTTGCACGCTGCGCACTTCAATCGCTCTCGGCACGAATAAGCCGAGATGGTAATAGACCATGCCAGCGGCGCACAGAACACTCAACAGCAGGATGGCGCTTTGTCGCCCGAGCGTCGTAACCAGCATTGGCTTACCGCGACGTGAACAGGTGGCCGAGTTTTTCTTTCTTGGTCTTCAGGTACTCTTCCGCGTGCGCGCTGGGCTTCACTTCGCACGGCACACGCTCTACCACTTCGACCCCGGCGCGCTGCAGAGCCTCCACCTTCTCCGGATTATTCGAAAGCAGCCGCACTCTGCTTACGCCCAGCGCTTTCAGCATCTGCCCGGGCAATGCAAAGTCGCGCTGGTCGGCCTTGAAGCCGAGTCGCTCGTTGGCCTCGACCGTATCCAGGCCGGAATCCTGCAGCTCGTAAGCCTGCAATTTAGCCATCAGACCGATGCCCCGGCCTTCCTGCTGCTCGTAAATCAGAATCCCCGCGCCCAGCTCGCGAATCATGGAGAGCGCCATCTCCAGCTGTTGCCGGCAGTCACAACGCAGAGAATGAAAAACGTCGCCGGTAAGGCATTGCGAGTGAACCCGCACCAGCGGAGGCGTGGAGTGAACATCACCCATGACCAGCGCGACCGCTTCCTCAACCTCGTCGCCCTTCCCATTCGAGCCGGACACTGCGCGGAAACCGTAGATCCGGAACGTGCCCCAGCGCGTGGGGAAGTCCGCGGAGGCGACAGGTTGAAGTGAGTTAGCGGTCACTTCTTGATTATAGCGGCGATCACAGTGGCCGTGCGATGGGTCGTGGACGATTCCAGGTTTGCCGAACCACGCGCCTTGAAGGGGAAAATGGCGTCTTGCTTGGAAGGAATCGGCGCGCCGTTGCGAGTGGCCGGTTGAAAGCGCCAATTCTCCAGCGCCGCCAGACATTTGCTATCGATCTCGGAACCAAGGCTCTGCAGCACCGTCTTGCGGACGATTTCCCCTCGTTCGTCGATCGTGATTTCAATCACGACTTTCCCCTCGGAATCCGGCCGCTGCCACGGGTAGACCACGGGATCTGAAGTCGCAATGGGCAGAGCCGGACGAATCTCATCGCCATACACCGGGCCACCAGGCACGCTTCCATAGGGAAGTCCCGCTGGCGCGCCGTGACCCAACTTTGAGAGAGTTGCAGTCTTCGAATTATCCTCGGCTCCGGATGGAATGAGCGGAGCCGAAGGCAAGGGCAACTTGGCCTGTGTCGAAGTCGGTTTCCAAGTCAGCTTCTCGTGCCCCAGCCTCTGGTGTCGATAGACCTCGACTGCGCTGTCGGATGAACTCGTAGTGCTGTCGTCCGGAGATTGAGTAGGGAAATAAAGATGCGCAATTACTTTGCCATTATGTCCGATCGCAACCGAGGTCGCCATCAACAATTGAGGTTCCGGAGTATGCAGCAGCCACGCGAACAGCACGCCATGCAGCGCAAGCGAGCCCGCCAGCAGTCGGCGCTGCGTCGATGTGCCAGGACTCAGTTGCGTAAACATCTATAAAGAAACTCCCACTTCACTAATGCTAGGTTAGACGCGCAGTAGGGGCATTCGTCAAGCCTGTTTTGTTCGTCGGTTTTGACTCTGGTAACCACTTAGCCAAAGTGGAACCCTATAGGGCCATGTGGGACACCCGCCCTCGGCTGTCCGCCGGGCGCAGCCCAGCCGTTTCTTCGGCGCCGGCAAACGCGTCACACATTTGCTTGGATCATGGTGCCCAGGAACCAAACGCTGGTAAAATAATCTGGCACTTCAACCATTTGTCCGCTTCGTGGGGCTATAGCTCAGTTGGGAGAGCGCGTCGTTCGCAACGACGAGGCCGTCGGTTCGAGCCCGACTAGCTCCACCATGTTTTCAACCATGGCTGGTTAAGCTTGCATACTTTGCCTTCTCACCCTCAATTTCCGCGTGACCGGCATCACAGGGGCGCGTGACGACGACACTACCGTCAGATCATTCGCTGGAATAATGTCCGCAAGTACGAGAAAATAAAGTGTTGCGTCTGCCGGACGCAATCCGCGGTGCGTTCTACTTGGAGATACTCAGCATGGCCACCACCACGATAGAAGTTGACGCAGCCGCAAGTAAGCCCAGGCACGCCAAACTGAAGCGCTTCGTCGAAGAAGCTGCGCAGATGTGCAAACCCGATCGCATTCATTGGTGCGACGGCTCTCCCGAGGAGCATCAGGCCATGCTGCGGCTGCTGGTTCTAACCGGCACTGCCATCCCGCTCGATGCGGCAAAGCGCCCGAACAGCTTCCTGGTCCGCTCCGATCCCGCCGATGTGGCCCGCGTCGAAGATCAAACTTTCATCTGCTCCCGAACTAAAGAAGAGGCCGGCCCCACCAACAACTGGGAAGATCCCGCGAAGATGAAGCAGAAGCTGGCAGGACTGTTCGCCGGCTCCATGGTCGGCCGCACCATGTACGTTGTGCCCTACAGCATGGGTCCGATCGGCTCGCCCATTTCAAAGATCGGGGTGGAGATCACCGACTCGGCATATGTCGGCGTTAGCATGCACATCATGTCGCGCGTGGGAAGCCATGTGCTTGACGTTCTCGGCGAAGATGGCGAGTTTGTGCGCGGGCTGCATTCAGTCGGCGCGCCGCTCGGCCCCAATCAGCCCGACTCGGCCTGGCCCTGCAACGCGCAGAACAAATACATCTGTCATTTTCCCGAGACGCGTGAGATCTGGTCCTATGGTTCAGGTTACGGAGGCAACGCCTTGCTCGGAAAAAAATGTCATGCGCTGCGCATCGCCTCGGTGCAAGCGCGCGACGAGGGTTGGATGGCCGAGCACATGCTGATCCTGAAGCTGATCAGCCCGTCGGGACAAGCGAAGTACATGACCGGGGCTTTTCCTTCCGCGTGCGGCAAGACGAATTTGTCGATGATGATCCCGACGCTCCCCGGCTGGAAGGTGGAGACCATCGGCGATGACATCGCGTGGATGAAGTTCGGCGCGGATGGCCGCCTCTACGCCATCAATCCAGAGTACGGCTTCTTCGGCGTAGCGCCCGGCACCAGCATGAAGTCAAACGCCAACGCCATGCTCAGCATAACCAGAAATTCCATCTTCACCAATTGCGCGATGACGCTCGATGGCGACGTGTGGTGGGAGGGAATGACCGATCAGAAGCCTTCCAGATTAATCGACTGGCTGCGCCGCTCGTGGACCCCGGATTCAGGTCGCAACGCGGCGCACCCGAATGCGCGGTTTACTTGCGCCGCGAGTCAGTGCCCCGTGATCGCGCCCGAGTGGGAAGATCCGAACGGCGTGCCCATCGATGCCATCCTGTTCGGGGGAAGGCGCGCCGGAATTGTTCCCCTCGTCACAGAAGCTTTCAATTGGCAGCACGGTACTTTTCTCGGCGCAACCGTAAGCAGCGAGACCACGGCCGCGACCACCGGAAAAGTGGGGCAGTTACGCCGCGATCCCATGGCCATGCTTCCATTTTGCGGCTACCACATGGGCGACTACTTTGCGCACTGGCTCAAGATGGGAGCGCACTCCAGCGCCAAGCTCCCGAAGATTTTCTACGTCAACTGGTTTCGTCAGAACAAAGACAAGAATGGCGAATTCCTATGGCCGGGCTACGGTGAAAATAGCCGCGTCTTGAAATGGATTTTTGAGCGCTGCGATGGCAAGGCGCACGCGAAAGAGACTCCGATCGGAAGAATTCCCGCGGCGGCCGATCTAGACACCAAGGGAATGAAAATCAAGAGCGCTGAAGTGGACGAATTGCTGAGCGTCGATGTCGAGGGCTGGCGGGCGGAGTTGCCGTCGATCAAAGAGCACTTCGCCCGCTTCGGCACCCACCTCCCCGAAGGCTTGAACGCCGAAGTGAAAGCCCTGGAAGACCGCCTAAAAGCAGCAAAGTAGCGCCGACGTAGCAAAGCAGCGCCGGCGTCCCGCCGGCCCCAAGGCGGGCGAAAGCCCGCTGGCTTTCCTTCACGACACCAAGAACTCTTATCCATAGCGAGAAAGCCCATGACCTCACCCAAAAGCAACGTCCCCGCCGATAAATTGGAGCTATACAACAAACTAATAGCAACCCATCCCAAGATCGAACGCAAAGGCGCCGCCCACCCTACACCTCGCTGAATGGGAACATGTTTACCTATCTCGATCAGACTGGCACCATGGGCCTGCGGCTTCCCCAAGACGAAGTAGAGAAGTTTCTTAAAAAATACAAAACCACTTTGTTCAAGTCCTACGGCATAGTAAAGAAGGACTACGTTACCGTGCCTGACGCATTATTGAGGAATACTAAAGAGCTAACAAAGTACTTAGCAATTAGCTATGAGTATGTCAAGACGCTAAAACCCCAAGTAATTTCCTAAACCCCTCGCGCCCGGAGCAGTTCAACATATTTTCCCTACTCTCTCAGGCTTTTGGTATAGTTCCGCACTGTCATGTCGGCCTCCCTCGCGCACGAAGTGAATCCTCCCGCTTCTGTCCCACCTTCCTCGCTCACGCGAAATCAGATTCGCGGCTTCTGGGCGTCGTGGGGCGGATGGACCCTCGACGGCATGGACTCAGTTGTCTACGCGCTCGTGCTCGTGCCGGCGTTGCGCGAGTTGCTGCCCCACTCTGGCATCGTCGCCAACAAAGGCAACATCGGCTACTACGGATCGCTGTCATTCGCGCTGTTTCTAATTGGCTGGGGACTCGCTTTTTTATGGGGCCCCATCGGCGACAGGTTCGGCCGCGTGCGCACGCTCATGCTCACCATTGTCTGGTATTCGATATTCACATTCTTGAGCGCCTTCGTCACTACCGTCTGGCAGCTTGCCATTCTGCGCCTGCTCGCCGGCATAGGCATCGGCGGAGAATGGGCCATGGGCGGCACATTCGTCGCCGAAGAGTGGCCGGAGCATCGCCGCCGCATGGGCGCAGGCTTCATGCATACCGGCTACTACGTCGGGTTTTTCCTCGCGGCGCTGGCGAACTACGGCATCGGCAGCCACTACGGCTGGCGTGCGATGTTCATTGTTGGAGGTCTGCCGGCGCTCTTGCTGGCCTGGATTCGCCATGGCGTGGTCGAGCCCGCCGCCTGGAAAAGAAAAGAAAGCGTTGTCCGCTCGTGGGCTGTTTGGCGTCCGTTCGGAACGCTGTTCACTGCTGCCTTGCGCCGCCGCACTATTATCAACGCGCTGTTGATGCTGGCTTCCATCTGTGGACTGTGGGCCGGGACCGTCTATGTTCCCGCGGCGATTACCGCGCTCGCCGAGGCGGGCGGCCGCGTCGGCCCGCAAGCCGCGCAACTGGCCTCATGGGGCACCATGCTGGTTTCGTTCGCGACAATTCTTGGCTGCCTGGCGATGCCGTCGCTCGCGGAACGGCTGGGCCGCCGTGGTGCCCTCGCTCTTTTCTTCACCCTGATGATGCTGTTCATCGCCCTTACCTTCGGCAAGGTTTTCTACTTGGGAGCGAGCGGGCTGCCGTGGTTTTTCGTCTGCCTGTTTTTTCTGGGCTTGGGCGGTGCCAACTTTGCCGTCTACACTTTATGGCTACCTGAGCAGTATCCCACGGAGTGCCGGGCCAGCGCCTTCGCTTTTGCCACCTCATTCGCCCGGTTCGGCGGTGCAGCCATCACCTTCCTGGTGGGAAGCGGCGTCCGCCATTTCGGATCGCTGGGCACTCCGGTCGCGATGACTTCGATTGCTTTCGCTCTCGGCTTGCTTCTGATTCCTTTCGCACTCGAGACGCGCGGACAGCGTTTGCCGGCGTAGTTCAAGCCTGTCGCTATGCGCTCAGGGCTTGCTTGAACTCCTTCAGGAAAAACTGCACGTTATCTTCGGTGGCCAATGGGCCCATCACGCCGATGCGGAAGACTTTGCCCGCGAGAGGCCCGAATCCGCCGGCGATTTCAATGCCCGGTCCATTCAAAAGATGTTTGCGCACTTTGGCTTCGTCCACGCCTTCGGGCACGCACACTGTGTTGAGGGTTGCAATTCGATGCGCTTCGGGAACGTGCATGTGCAGGCCCATCGCCTCGATACCCTTGACGAACGCCCGATGGCAACGGCGATGCCGCTCCCAGCGGTTCTCGATTCCTTCCTCGGCGATGACCAGAAGCGCTTCGCGCAAAGCGTAGAACATGGAAATGGGCGCAGTGTGATGATAGCGGTGCGACACCGTGGAGTAGTCGTGAATGAGCTTGAGATCCAGATACCAACTGCGCGACGGGGTGGTGCGGGCTCGCAGCCATTCCATCGCTCGCGGCGACATCGCCATCGGAGACAGGCCGGGCGGGCAGCTCAATCCTTTCTGCGTGCAACTGTAGGCGATATCGATACCGGTCGCGTCGAACTCGACCGGCACGCCACCGAGCGAGGTGACACAATCCGCGATCACGAGAGCGCCGGCATCGTGCGCGGTAGCACAGATCGCGCGGCCAGACTGCAACGCTCCCGTCGATGTCTCGGCATGAACATACGCCACAACCTTCGGCTTCTCGCGACCGATGAATTCTCTAGCCTCATCATCAGTGTAAGTCTCGCCCCATGCCTTCTCAAAACGTACGACGTTCGCGCCGTTGCGCTTGGCCATCTCGGTGAGGCGGTCGGAAAAATATCCATTGGCGAACACCGCGAGCTTCGATCCGGGTTCTACGAAGTTGGCAACAGCAGCTTCCATGCCCGCGCTGCCCGGGCCGGAGATCACCAGCGTCGCTCCGTCGCTCGTTCCGTAAGCTGTCTTGAGTAATTGCTGAACGTCTGCCATCACCTGGATGAAGTAGGGATCGAGGTGACCGACGATCGGCTTCGAGAGCGCCTCGTAGACGCGCGGGTGAACCATGCTGGGTCCGGGGCCGAAAAGGTAGCGGCGCGGTGGTTCGAGGGCAGGGAGGTGAAGTGCGGTAGGCTGTGGCTGTTCGATGGCGCTCATAGTCCTCGTCTCTCTTGAGTGAACAGGTAAATATATTACGGTACGCGGCGGACCGACGCCACGGGGCTGAGCTTCCGACTGGAACATTGTATGTACAAAATGTTCCGGTTGAATGTTCCAGTTGGAACATATAAGCGTTTCTACCGGAACACTGTGGAAATTGCGGAAAACTCGGAAAATCACCTTAAAGCTATAGTTGGTGCGCGGCAAGCGACTGGGAGGGTTTGGTTTAGTGCAAGCGCGGGAAAAGTGGTAGAAAAGCCACAGGGCGAAGGAAAAGCGGCGAAAAAGGGCGAACGAGAATGGCAGTCGGCAGCGGCGAGTGCTGATTACATAGACTTGCGGGATAGCGCCCGCGTCTCCAAGGATTACAAAGGCGGTTAGCCTGACAACGAACATGTATGTACACCATGTGCATACTCTGATATTCTCAATATTGGTTAGGGCGTGGGTTCAGCTTGCTGCGCGCCGGAGCCGTGCACATGCTTTTCGAGTGGGACGAGAGCAAGCGGCAGTCCAACCTCGCCAAGCACGGCGTCGACTTTCAAGATGCGCTGCGGATTTTTGGGGGACCAGTGTTCGAGAAAGCGAACCGCGGTCATGGAGAAGACCGGGTATTGGCTATCGGTGTTATCGAGGAGGTTGAGATCGTTGTAGTCTATGTAATCCGCGGTGACCGCCGCCGCATCATTTCAGCCAGGAGGGCACATCGCGATGAAAGGCAAGACTACGAAAACCACCTCACGATCCAAAGGCGCCACTGACTTCAAACGATTGCGCGCCATGCGGGATTCCGAAATCGACTTCTCTGACATCCCCAAACTGGACAAATCATTCTGGGCCTCCGCCAAGCTCACCTTGCCCGAACCGAAAGACCGCCTTACCATCCGGGTGGACCACGACGTCGTACGGTGGCTCAAGAAACACGGCAAAGGCTACCAGACCCGCATTAACGCCATCCTGCGCTCCTACATGGAAGCCCAAGCCGACGACGTCCGCTAAGCGACGCCCGTCCCCGCCGGTTGTGGTCATCTAATGGGGCGGTCCGGCTCCACCAGTTGTTCCATTCTAGTGATAGAGCAGCAAATGGGGACAGAGAGTCGAGCTTTGCTCGACGGACAGCCGAGGGCGGCAGTCCCACCTGAAACATTTCTCCACCTGCCCTCCCGTTAGATTGGCGAGTGGTGGCCCTGTACGATCATCTGCTCGGCGGCGCGGCGGGCCTCGGGGAGGGTCACTGCTGCTTTCTCATCGATTTCTGCCGGCGGGTTCTGTTGCAGCTTGGCCAGTTCTTCGTCGAACAAGCGTGTTATCAACGCGGAACTGTGTTCGACCGGCTTGCCATTGTCTCCGGTTGCGTCGCTTCGCACTTTGACTTTATGCAGGACGCGCTGCGCAATCATCAGGCGGTAGATGCGGTCCGTGGCCAGATCTTCCATGTAGCCATCGAGCAGGCTGGCGCCCTTGCCATTGAGCACGCCGTTGCGGTAGCGAATCACGGTGCGCACCGCGGCGCGGGTTCCGGCGAGGGTTATTTCGCCGACGCCCTTCGGGATTGGCCGCAGATCAGGATGTGAATTGGGTAGCTTGGGCCGCTTCGCAATCTGATTGGGATAGGGGAATTGGGCGACTGCGATTTCGTTTTGGTCGGGATGGCCGGTCCAGGCTCCATCCATCAGGCAGTCGGCTTCGTTTTTCTTATCCTGCTTCAGGACTTTCATGGCTCGCTCGTTCAATTCTTTGTCGGTGCGACTGGGGAAAAGCGCGGTCATTCCTCCGATCGCCAGAGCGCCGTGCTTGTGGCAAATCTCCGGCATCAGGGTGCGGAAGTTCTGGAAGAATGCGACATCGTGCGGGATAGTGTTGCGATCGGGCAGAATCCAATTCGGATCCTCGAGCATGAAATCGATCAGGGATGCCATGTAGTCCCAGCGGCCGAGGTTCAATCCCAGGCAGTGTTCGCGAAGGTTGAAGAGGAATTCCTCCATCTGATAGGCCTGCGGATGGGACTCTACCAGCGCCATGCATTTGATGTAGTCCGGAGGCAGTCGTTTCTGTTTGGCGAAGACCTGGAAGAGTTCGCGCCACCACAGGGCCTCCTCGGCCGACTCGCTCTTGGGAATGTAGACGGAGAAGTTGTGCGGCAACCATGCGGGATCGATCTGGTACCAGATCAAAGCGAGATCGAAAAGGGAAGCGGACATGATCTCGTTTTTTATGACCCCACCCTGGCTGAGGTGCAGCCCGCGGGGACGCACCCAGGTAACGGTTTTCGAGCGCTGCACCGTGACTTTCTTTTGCCGCTTCTTGTCGTCGTAGCTGAGTTCGTACTTGTAGGCGGCGATCGTGTTCTTGACCGCCAGCAGGATGTGCTCCCAGATGTTTGCCGTGGAGTCTTCCAGGTCGATCATGACGGCGGGAGAACCGGAGTTCAGCAGTTTTACCGTCAACTCAGCGTCGTCAGCGGGGCCGGTCATCTGGTTGCGCTGATCGGCGCACCAGTCGGGCAGTTCTATGCGCCAGTCTGAGGTGGTGGCCGCCGAAGCGGGCAGATAGTTCGGCGGATGCCCGCGATGCGACGTCTGCAAGACGTCAGCGCGTTTTGCGGCCAGCTTCTGTTGCCACGGAGTGAATTGTTTGTGCAGGGGCAACAGGAAATCGAAGAATCCTTTGGGGAGGTCTTTTTGCGGGTTTAGATCCGCAGGCGCGTAATTCATGTATTGCGACCTGGCGTTTTCGGTATGCAGTGCCATGGGATGAGTTCCTGCAATCTGGGCTGATGGCGACTGTAGGCAAAGCCACCGACGCCTTCATTTCTATTCCGCGATTATCCTATCGCAATCGCGGATGGTGCTGCACTGAGGTTGGGTCTCTTTACGGTAGGCTCTTCGCCGACGGATAGCTGCATTGTGAGGAAGTTCGCTCGCTCCGCTCGCTGGACAGCCGAGGCGGCCGTCCCCACTGGGCTTTTTTAGCTCTTGCTCCCGCGTTCCGACACAAAAGGCCCGACCCAAAGTTGTAATCCCTTCGTAAGGTATCCGGCTGAAAAACACTGCTAGAATCGCGCTTAGGGCGACTGCAAACCTAACTTAGGCAGAAATGAAGCGTTCCCTTAGAGCCGCTGCCGGATTGCTGCTATGGGCGGCGGTCTGTTATCCAGCGCCGTCGGCGTGCCAGACTCAAGCCTTGCCATCGATTCGCCGGGTGCAAGTGCTGCGCGGCGGAGGCCAGGTCGAGATTGAGATCGAGGCCAGCGAGCGCATCCTCCCGCATATCAACGTGTTAACCGGGCCCGACCGCCTGGTCGTCGATTTTGTCAACGCGCTTCCTGGAACTCAGCTGCGCAACCTGGCGGTAAACCGCGGAGAAGTGAAGAGCCTGCGGGTGGGTTTGTTTTCATCGAATCCGCCGGTCACGCGCGTCGTGCTGGATTTGAACGGTCCCCAGACTTACCAGCTTTTTCCATCGGGGCGAACTTTGATTTTGAAGGTCGGGGACGCCCAAAGCGCCGTCCGTTCGAGCGCGGGACCGGTGCTGGTGAATACCAATTATCCCGCCACGGCCAGCCAACTCTCCGTGCCGACTGCGCCGCCACCGAAGCCGCCGCTTGAGGTTTCTTTTCGGCGTGGTCTGCTGACCATCAGCTCGAACAAAGCCAACCTGTCGGAGGTTCTTTTTGCGATTCACCAGCAAACCGGGGCGGAGATCGCCATTCCGGCGGGAGCGGAACAAGAGCAAGTCGTGGGAGAGATTGGGCCGGCGCCCGCGCCCGAAGTTCTGGCTCGGTTGCTGAACGGTTCCAAGTTCAATTTCCTGATTATCAGTTCGTCCAGCGATCCGCGGGGTCTGGACCGCGTTATTCTCAGCTCACGGCCTGAAGGGCCGATGCCGCCGGCCCCCGCGCAGAGGGCCCAGCCCCGTGTCCAAGAGGAAGAAGAACCCGAAGCCGACGAGCACAGGGCCGCACCCCCGGGCAGGCCAGCGCCGCCAGCCGATAATTCCACACCGTCGAGCGACAAGCCGGCTGCCGCTCCCGACACCAAGATCCCGGGCGATAACGACGCGCCCAATTAATCTTCAGTCTTTGGATTCACTTCAGGTGGAGACTTTGGTGATCTACTCCGGCATTACTGGGCCGGAAATTCCAATCATGGCGGCGTAATCAGCCGTACTGGTACGGGAGAAGTCCCGTTCAACGGCTGGGCAGCCGCTGCGTTGCTGCATCCCGAGACGTTCATGACGGTCACGTTCATGTTTCCCGTCGCACCGTCGACAGAGTTGATGAAGACTTGCAGAAACCCAATGATGGTGACCTGCGGTTGTAGGCCCGCCAGCGTGCCCACAGTGTTGTCGTAGATTGGTACCGTAGCGATCGAGTTGCTGGTGGTAATGAGGCCAGCTACTCCTTGAGCGGAAAGTGGATTACCAGCGCCCGCCGTTATTTGAAATGGATAGATCCCGCCGGCGAGAGTGTCCGGACCAACGGTTGAATTGGTTAGGCACGCTGCTCCCGTTGCGGTATCGCCAGTCGCAGCGGCGGGGTTCACAGGGTTCTCCGTCAGGTCAACGTACGAGCCGAGTGTGGTTCCGCATGCATAGACAGTCGTCTGATCGCATCCAGCGATCGCCTGCTGGTAGTCACTTCCCGTCCAGCCACCCTCAGCGTTGCAGGTAGGAACTGCACTCGAAGCGTTCTGCACCCATCCCGGGACGTACTCCAGCACGTTGGGCTGAGGAAAGTTCCCGGAGTTATACGTGGGAGGATTGTCGTACGTGTTGCCAGCCTCACAGTTAGCCAGCCCCGGCTTGCAGGTGGAATTCATAAGAAAGCTCTCCCCGATTACACCGGCTGGCGCGATTCCCGTCCTGACGATGGTTCCGGTTGTGTTGACGACAAGCTGGTTGGGAGGATTTCCGGGATCGATATTCGGGATGATCCAGGGCTTCACGCAGCGCGGTTGCACAGGAACCATGCCATTGGCCAGTGAGCCAGAGCCGGAAGGATTGTAGACTTCGGCGGTGGCGGTTGCGCTCACGCTGGTCTTGTTCCAGTTGCTGTTGAACAGGCCGAAGATGTGGGCGAAGAAGGTCGGGACGCTCGTATTCTGTACGTAAACCGTAACTGTCGGATTCACGCTGAAGGTTGATCCCGGTCCAGCCAGGGTGTTGCAGTTGGTTGACCCTGCGCCCGGACCGTAGGTGACAGTTACATTGCCGGCGGCAACGCCGCCTACCAGGTTCGATGGGGCCTTAGCCACCGCGATCGCGGCGAGAGTGGCGGTACCGGCGGCTCCGCAGATACCTTGCCAAGTGGCTGGCGTGTTCGGATCTCCCGTGACGCCGGAAATCGAAATTAGTCTGGCTGCAGTCAACGCCCCGGCATCCGCGGCGCGCTGGGCTTCAGCCTTGGCTTGGTAAAGCGTGCCTACGTCGATGGAGAGCGCCGCCATTGAAATGATGCCGACCATCGCCAAAGCTACCAGCGCGATGGTGACGCCCCGCTCGTTCGAGCGCGCGTCGTTGTTTCTGTTTCCGTTTCTGTTTTTCCCGGCGCGGCGAATGAGTGGCGAGAGCATAGGGATTCTCAGTTCTCGTTAAAGGCGCCGGCCGATACAGTCAGGGTGGCGGGGCCTGAAGCGGTCCATCCCAGGGAGTTCGCCACGCTGTTGAACTGCCACTTGTAGGAGTAGGTGATGGTTATGCAAGTTCCGATTAAATTCAGAGTGCCGGCATTCGTGGTGATGGGGTTGGTGCAGCCCCGGTTGATGATGAGCTTGATTCCATTTCCTGGACAGCCATTGCCGGTGGCGGTGTATGTCCACGTAAGGCCCGTGGGCGTCATTGTATTGGCGGTCGCCATGCCGCAGTCATTGATCTGCTCGGATAACAGATAGTTGTCGACCACCTGGAAGGCGTCGCCGACCGATACCGGGACCGCCGTGGAAGGGGCGCCGAGGTCGTTGGCCGAATCGGCCGCGGCCGCGCGGGCGGCCTCTCGCGCAGCATTGGTTAACTTTTGCTTGAGGGAAAGCGCATTGCTGAAGTCAAAAATTCCGATGACAAACAAGATCAGTAAAGGCAACGAAACAGCGAACTCGACGATCTGGGACGCGCGCTCGTCGCTCCAGCCACGCTTTAGTGCCGCCAACCAGAGAGTCCGCGGATTGGCAACTTTCCTTGTCATTGTCGTTGCGCCTCCGTCATTGCGTCTCCGCCCTCATCTGGGCCTCGCCTGGAAGCTGGATGGTACTGAGATCCAGGGTGGTGCCGGGAATCTTGAACTGGAAGGGATACTTGTAGCGCATACTTACCGCTGTGCCGCAAGTGCCCATGCCCCCCGGCCCATTCGGTGGCGCCTGATAGGACAACTGAACGTTCTTTTGAACACACATCGGGATGGTGACGCTGCGGTCGCAGGCAACTGGTGCGCACGCAGGGCCCGAACTGCCACACGGGCACAGCGCCGGTGTCGGAATTGTCCACTGAGCGACGGGAACCAACTGATTCGTGTTTAGACTTGCGGCCGCCATCGCGTTCTGGACCGCGGTTTGCGCGTACTGGCCGGGCCCAGTTCCGGCAGCGCAGGTGGCGCAAACCGGGGCGACCGCGGCGCGCGCTCCCGCGCGAGCCGCCTGAGTGAGGGTTCCATAAACGCGAAATGCCTGTCCAAACCAGAAGATCCCCATAAGTAGCATGAACAGCAGAGGCAGCACCACGGCCATCTCGGCGATTTCAGTCCCGCGCGTGTCGCGCGCTAAACAGCGCCAGGTTCTCAGTAGCGAATTCGTCATCGCCATAGCTCTCACCGCTTCCAAATTGTCGCGATGTCGAAAGTCACAGTGCTCAAAACTAATGCTACGCGGCTCCCCGTGTGGCTGCAACGACATAGATCACTATGGCAAAGGCAAGCGCGACACCGTAGGGGACCTTAAGCGTACTCGGATTGTCGATTGAGAATTCGGGGCCCGGCAAGTGCAAATGTGCAAGGGAGGCCAACATTCTTCCAATATTGTGGAACGTTTCTCCGAGCCGGCGCTTATAAGCAGCCAGCACAAGCGCCATAAGGCCATTTACAAAGACCGATACCATCAGGACGGTGAGCAAAGACCACGGCCCGAGGAAGGCTCCCGATGCGGTGGCAAATTTGAGGTCGCCCATACCAATGCCCCTTACCAGAGCCAGCGGAAGCAGCAGTACTAGCCCCAAGGCTGCCCCTGGAGGGAGCCTTCGGTTCCAGCCCAGCCCCACGCCAGGAGATTGCCGCGAATCCCCAGGAACAGTCCCGGTACGGTAAGCCAGTTTGGGATCCGGCGGCTGCGCCAATCCATGTATCCGGCGATCAGCGCCAACGCGACCGCCAGTCCCAGCACAATCGCCTTCAAACCGTCCCCGATCTGCCGCTCCCGCGCACAAGAAGCGCGGCTACAAGCCCCCACTGCCGCGGATTTTCACACAGTCAGATGCCGAAGTCAACGCTGTTTCCAGAGCCTAAAGGCTCCGGTTGCTTGCCAAAAACAAAGGCCCGGAACGGATCCGGGCCTCCAGGAAATCATTCCCATCCTACCGGTTGAACGCTCCCGCGCCGTTATGTTCCGCGACCGTCTTCTTAGCATTGTCCGCCAGAGCTTTGGCTTGCGGGAGAAGATCCAGGCCCTTCAGTATTTCCGGATCAGATTCCGCGCGCACCTTCATGCCTTCGTCCTGACCGAATGCGTCGACGAAGATTTCGGCCTTGATGTTGGATTTGAGCCAGTCGTTGTTATCCAGCAGATCCGCCTGGGTGTAGGAAATATTGGCCTCGTCCAGCGATTTGCGGAAATCCTGCAGGATGGCATCGTCGACCTCGAAGCTTTTCGAGGGATGATGATTCACCACGTAGCGCTTGGCGAAGTTGAAGAATGCATAGTGCTGCAAGAGTGTGTCTTGAAAGTGATTGCTCTTGACCGGATCGATCTTCACGTCGGGCGTAATGCCGCCACCGCCGTAAACCGTGCGCCCGCTGTCAGTAAGTTTGACTTCGCGATTAGCGTTGTTGCTGGTGTCGGGTTCGCGATTGTAATAATAATCGTAGAGCGAGATGTTGCTGTAGTCGCGTTGAATTAACCGGCCACTGGGCGTGTAGTAGTGCGCCGTGGTCAGGGCCAGTCCGGTATTTTCCGATAGCGGATACACGGTCTGAACCAGACCCTTGCCAAATGTGACTTCACCGACGATCAGGCCGCGATCGTGATCCTGAATGGCTCCGGAGACAATTTCCGCCGCCGACGCGGTCAGCCGGTTTACCAGCACTACCAGCGGATAATCCTTGCCACCATTGCCATGCTGCGCCACGTAGCGTTTCTCAGCCGAAGCGCGGCCATGGTGAGAAACAATGAGCTGGTTTTTCTTCAGGAATTTATCGGCCACGCCCACACCTTCGCTCAGCAGGCCGCCGGGATTTCCGCGCAGGTCAAGAATAAGACCCTTGAGATCACCAAATTCATCCAGGGCTTTCGAGACTTCTTCTTCCGTGGTCTCGTTGAACCCGGTCACGTGCAGGTAGCCGACGCCGGGACGGATCAGGAAGTGCACGTCCACGCTGTAGCGCGGAATTTCGTCGCGAATCAGAGTGAACTCCATCGGCTTCTCCACGCCCTCGCGCGAGATGCTGATGTGTACCGTCGTCCCTTTTGGCCCCTTGAGCATATCGGCGACGTCGGGCGTACTCATGTTCTCCGTGGATTTGCCATCGACCGCAATGATCACGTCGCCGGGATGAATGCCGGCCTTGTAAGCGGGCGTACCGGTGAAGGGGAAGATCACAATCACTTTATTGTTGCGCGGTCCCACCGTCATGCCCACGCCGTAGTACTTGCCGCGCTGGTCTTCGCGCATCAGGGCATAAGACTTGGGATCGAAGAAGTTCGAGTGCGGATCGAGCGCGTGCAGCATACCCGGGATAGCCCCGTTATAGATAGCTTTGTCGGGGTTAACTGGTTCGGCGTAGTTCTCCTCGATGACGGCGTAGACGTCGCTGAATTGCTTCAGGCTGTCTTTGACATCGGAATCGCCGCTGAGCGACGACTGCTGTCCCGTGCGCTGGGCGAAAAGAATTCCCAGAAAGCCGCAGGCAAGGAGAAAAAAAACTACCAGGAAGAGTGAGCGGCGAGAACTACGTGCCATCTTAAATTTTCCTTCGGTTGAGGGCTGTCGAGCTTCCCCGGCTACCGTACTGAATATACGCAGTATACCACCTCATTAGACGGTCCCGAACCGGTATGGTCATCGCCCGTAACCAGCCCGGCACCGTCTCGATTGTGAGATGCGGAAGGACCGGTCAAGGTTCCAGCGCTTCAACACCGACGGGTTCGCCGGGAGATGCAGGCTTCGCCGATGCTTCAGAGTGAAGTTCCTTGGCCATGGAATGAGAACGGAGATCGCCCTGCTCAGCATCCTCAGGCCGGTCCTCAGGCCAGGATGGTCGATAGGTTCTTCTGCGATATACAGACGCATAGTGCAGGCCCTGCAAGTCGCCGACAGCCTTGCCGACGCATCCGCCGATCAGGCCAAAGAGCCCACCCCCGACGATGATTCCGCCTGCGACTGGGGTTCCGTTGTGAGCGCTCTGGTTGGCGCCGAGGGCAGCTCCAACTCCGAATCCGATCGCAGCCCCGATCAAGATGTGTCCGGCGCTTCCATGATCCCTCCACGGCGTTTGGTATGTTCCTCGGGGATACCCGCGCTGGGCCGGAAATGGCCGCGCCGATCCGCCTCGATGAAGCTGCGCCAGGGTTGTGTTGTCCGCGTCGGACGCGGTGCCGGCGGTCTGTAGTGTATCGACTCCGCGCCGCCGAGATTGCGTTCTCGGCCGGAGCACTGTCGGCGGCTTGCCCATCTGTTGTTTGTGCAAATGTGACCGACGCCATTAGAACCAGCGCCAGCAGGAGAGGAATGTGTTTTGTATGTTTCATGAGCGCAGAGTAGCGTTCATGGCATACCTGTGCTGGCAGACTTGGGACAGTTTCCGAAGTGTCACACCGATTCGAGCGGTCGGCTGACAAACTCTGCATACCGGCGCAGCTCGTCAATCGAAGACTCAGCCAGCAGAGAGAAGGGAATTGCGCGGCAACCCGCAGGCAGCTCTTTTGCCGTGACAGAATCACACACTACTGCAGTAGTCTGTTTTAGCCCGCGCTGCCAGTTCGGCTTGCCAACGTCCCGCAACACCAGGCTATCGGGATGGAAACCAGCGGCACTCAGCATAGTGCGCGCCAGCTTCAAGAACTCCGGCCACTTCGAGGCAATGCCGACCAGAGCGCCGGAAGGAGCAGGCAGCCATTGTCCCAACGAGGATGGTACGGAGCGAAAACGCAGTGTCAGCAATTCAATCCCATCCGGCAGAACCTGCCTTACAGTGGCTACCCGGTTCGGAAGCGCGACTGGAATGCTGCCTTCGAGCATCCTCCGGCAATCTTCCAATCCGCAGCTCATGACCGGCAGACTCACTGCCTGCTGCATCTCCGCCGCCACAATTCGTCTGAGCTCTTCGTCCGGCTCAATCAGCAGAAAACGGTCGGGCGGTTGCAATTCCAGCCATTGGCGAAGGCGCGAGCGCAGAGCGGGCAGAGAGACGCCTTGTTTACGCGCCGATCGAAAGAGGCTGGCGATCATCTGGTCCAGGGCGAACGCCGCCGAAAGAGGCACGTCGGGCTTGTTGGCTCGGACAAAAACACCGCTGCCCCGCCGGTTCTCAACCCAGCGCTCGCGCGCCAGTTGACGGTAACCGGCGCTAATTGTGTTGGGATGCAAGTGAAAGCGCCGCGCCAGCTCCCGCGTGCTCGGCAGCCGCTGCCCGGGAGCGAGGTCGTCTCCCAGAATGCCCAGAACGACCTGAGTGACAAGTTGTTCGCGGATGCTGACTTCGCTGCCGCGCGCAAACCAAAGCTGCATGGCCGACTATCTTACGACCAGCGAAGGGGCCGTGCATAGGCTGGATGGGAGTGATTGACGCGGCGCAGGGAAAAGTTCCCTCCTTACCAAAAGTGCTATTGACGCTGATGCCAATACAGCTATATTGTGTCCCTCACCAAACGTGCGGGGGCCTCGTTCTGGTGAACGTATTTGCTCGGGGAGTTGGAAGATGTTCCTTCGTCGAGTAGTCACCGTAGCACCCTGCGCCCTGTTCCTGGTTCTAGCCGCCGGTAGTTACCTTCCCGTTACAGTTCGAGCGGGCGAGGGCTTTCAGCCCATTTCTCCCGAAGAACTGAAGATGACTAGTGAACCGCTCGCTCCCGGAGCGCCAGCCATCATCCTCTACCGTCAGGTAGACCGCGACGACAACGGAAGGACGTCGCATGAGGACAACTACGTGCGGATCAAGATCCTCACTGAAGAGGGGCGAAAGCATGCGGATGTGGAGATCCCATTTTTCAAGGAAAGCTCCGATGTGGTGAACGTCAGGGCGCGAACCATCAAGCCCGATGGTTCGATCGTTGCTTTTGACGGAAAAGTCTTTGAAAAATCCCTGGTAAAAGGCCGGGGCATGCGTTACCTGGCGAAGACCTTTACGCTTCCAGCTGTCGAGGTGGGCGGAATTATTGAGTATTTCTACACCTACGACCTGAAGGAACATCAGATCTACAGTTCAGATTGGATTCTCAGCGAGGAGCTCTTCACTAAGAAAGCCATATTCTCGCTGAAGCCCTATATGGGCCCAATGATGACCCTGCGCTGGAGTTGGCACGACTTGCCGCCGGGAGCCCTCCCCAAAGAGGGCTCTGATCACATCGTCCGCATGGAAGCAGACAACATTCCGGCCTTCCAGACGGAAGATTTCATGCCACCAGCCAACGAACTGAAGTCGCGCGTGGATTTCATTTACAGCGACGAGCCCCCCGAGAAGGATGCGAATAGCTTTTGGCGGGCCGTAGGGAAAAAGCGGAACGGCCAGTTGGAAAGCTTTGTGGGAAAACGCAAGGCCATGGAAGAGGCGGTAGCGCAGATCGTCTCGTCGAGTGACTCTCAGGAAGTGAAGCTGCGAAAAATCTACGACCGCGTGCAGCAGATCCGCAACACCTCCTACGAGTTGGTGAAAACTGAGCAGGAGGCGAAGCGCGACAAGGAAAAGCCCGCCGAAAACGTTGAGGAGGTTTGGAAGCGGGGTTACGGCAACAGCATACAACTGACCTGGCTTTACCTGGCTCTTGTCCGGGCCGCGGGGTTTGAGGCTTACGGGTGTTGGGTTTCGGAACGCAGGAACTATTTCTTTTCTCCCGTCACCATGCAAAGCGGAAGGCTGGATGCCAACGTCGTGCTCGTCAAACTGAACGGAAAGGATCGTTATTTCGATCCAGGCGCGGAATTCGTACCGTTTGGGTTGCTGCCCTGGTTTGAAACGGGAGTGCGGGGGATGCGGCTCGACAAGGACGGTGGAACTTGGATCGAGACCACTCTCCCGGCAAGCTCGGAGTCGCGTATCGAGCGTAAAGCGAAGTTGAAACTCTCCGACACGGGCGACCTGGAAGGGAAGGTTACGGTTACCTACACGGGCCTCGAAGCCATGTACCACCGGCTCAATGTCCGCCACGCCGACGAAGTGGCGCGGAAGAAGTTCCTGGAAGACCGCGTGAGAACCCAAGTGCCCGTCGCAGCGGAAGCAGAGTTAACGAACCGGCCTGACTGGAGCGGTTCGGAGACTCCGCTGGTTGCGGAGTTTGACGTCAAGATTCCAGGTTGGGCGTCAAATGCCGGGAAGCGCGTGCTGATTCCTGCCGGGATCTTCACGGGTGCGGAAAAACACATTTTCGAACACGCCAACCGTGTCCACCCGATCTACTTCGAATACCCCTACGAGAAAGTGGATGACGTAATCATTGAGATTCCCACCGGCTGGCAAGTGAGCAGCGTTCCGCCCGAACAGAACCGGGATGTGCGCGCGGTCGCCTACGGTCTGAAAATTGAAGGCGGCAAGGACACTTTGCATTTGACGCGTCAGCTTAGAGTGGATTTCCTGATATTGGACTCGAAGGACTACCCGACGTTGCGAAACTTTTTTGGTTTGGTGAGGTCCGGAGATGAGCAACAAATCGTACTGCAACCCGGAGCGGCAACGGCGAGCAACTAAGCAGCGAGGACGGCTGCTGGTTGGTTCGATTCTTGCGTGCATCTTGGCCAGCGCGCCGGGGGCGGTGGCCAGTGGAGACGCGCCGCCGTGGATGCATGCTTTGGTCAATGCGCCCCTGCCTTCCTACGACGAGAGAACCGGCGCTGTACTGCTGTATTCCGAAACCAATGTGACAGTTATTTCGGCCGACAAGATCAGGACGCAGGTTCGCGAAGCCTACAAGATTCTTAGGCCCAACGGCCGCGAACACGGCATTGTGAGTGTTTACTTCAATCCCCAGAGGAAGGTAAAGAGTCTCCACGGCTGGTGCATCCCGGCGCAAGGCAAAGACTACGAAGTAAGGGACAAAGACGCGGTCGAAAGATCTTATGTCCCGGCCTGGGAGCTGATGTCGGATGCGAAAGTGAGGATACTGAACATTCCGGCGCCCGATCCCGGCAACATCGTCGGCTTTGAGTACGAGGTGGAGGAGCAGCCCTTCTTCTTGCAAGACACGTGGAATTTCCAGGCAACGGATCCTGTGCGGGAGGCCCACTATTCTCTTCAGCTTCCGCCGGGCTGGGAGTACAAAGCCTCCTGGCTCAACCATCCGGAGGTTAAGCCAACCGAGGCTGGCAGCAACTCATGGCAGTGGACGCTCCACGACGTAAGCGGGATCAGACATGAACCTTTGATGCCCCCGTTTCGAGGGGTGGCCGGCCAGATGATTCTTTCATTTTTCTCGTCCGGAACTCCAGCCCTGAATGCGAATGCTAACTGGGAAGCGATGGGAAAGTGGTATTTCAATCTGGTGGGTGCGCGGGTCGATGCATCGGCGGAGATCAAACAGGAAGTGGTTTCATTGACCGCCTCCAAGAATAGCCCCTTGCAAAAAATGCAAGCGATCGCCGAATTCGTGCAGCATGACGTGCGCTATGTGGCGATTGAGTTGGGCATTGGGGGGCTTCAGCCGCATTCTGCGCCCGACGTGTTCTTGCACCACTACGGAGACTGCAAGGACAAGGCAACCTTGGTGCGGTCGATGCTGAATGAGATTGGCGTGGAATCCTACCACGTAGTGATTAACGCGCAGCGTGGCTCTGTAACGCGTGACATGCCGGCGCACGATGGGTTCAACCACGTAATTACCGCCATTAAAATACCAGACGGCCTTACTGATCCGTCATTGATCTCTACCATGCAGCATCCCAGGCTGGGAAGAATCCTCTTCTTCGATCCTACAAACGAACTGATCCCCTTTGGCCAGATTCCTGGGTATCTGCAGGCCAACTATGGATTGCTGGTGACGCCGAACGGAGGAGAGCTGGTCGAGTTGCCCCAGCAACCGTCAGCCATGAACAGCATCCAACGCACCGCCAAACTGACTCTCGACCCGTCCGGCACGTTGAAAGGCGACGTCAAAGAGACGCGATTGGGCCAGCGAGCATCTTATGAGCGCTGGCGACAGCGTTCGGTAGCGAAGGAAACTGACCGTATCAAGCCGATCGAAGATTTGCTGGGCAGTTCGCTTTCCAGTTTTCACATCACCCATGCCAGCGTCCTCAACCTCCACCAAACCGACCAGCCCTTCGGCTTCGACTACTCATTCGAGTCGCAGAACTACGCCAAGAATGCTGGCAACCTGCTGCTGGTGCGACCGCGCGTGATCGGCAGCAAAAGCCTCGGATTCCTGGAAACCAAAGACCCGCGAAAATTTCCCATTGAATTGGAAGAGCCCACCCGAGATACCGATACATTTGAAATCACGATACCGGCCGGCTACACCGTGGACGACTTACCGCCGCCCGTCGACGCTGACTACAGCTTCGCCAGTTATCATGCCAAAACCGTGGTGAATGGCAATGTGGTCGACTATACCCGCACATTTGAGGTGAAAGAGCTAAGCGTCCCCGTCAATAAGGCGGACGATCTCAGAAAGTTTTACCGCATCATCGCCAGCGATGAGCGGAGCACGGTCGTCCTCAAGCCTGCTCCTTAACGGTTCTAAGGTCTCACCCGCCGGCGCGGAGTAACCGTAAAGCAGCCTGGCCCTCGCCGCATCGAATTGCCGCATTTGCCCTCTCGCATCTATGATGAGAGGCCATGAGTTTCTCCGACACCGTCTTCTTGTTCTTCCTGGCGCTCATTCTCTTTGGGCCGAAGAAGTTGCCGGAGATGGCTCGTCAAGCGGGAAAGCTTCTCGCCGAACTGCGCCGCGCCTCGAACGAATTCAGGTCGCAAATCGAAACCGAGATCGCCCACCTGGAGGTCGAGAAGAAGCAGACGATCCTGCCGCCCAGCCCGCCGCCGCAAGGGACCGTCGCAAGCTTAAGTCTGAACTCGGCCGAAAGCGCTCCGGTCCAGCATGAATCGACCGATACACTGGCCGGTTCCACCGTCGAAAGCGCTCCGCTGAATGCCGACTCAGTGGTTGTGAATTCAAACGATTCGACCCCAGTCGACTTGAATCCATCCGCGTCATCGAATTCCGCTGCTCCGGTCGAGGCCGTGGTTGAGCACAGGGTCCCGACCGCGCAGGAGCCTCATGTTTGAAACCGCGACCGAGCCTTCCGGCGATGAGCGCAGGGCCGATGCCATGCCTACTATGGGCTTTCTCGACCATTTGGAGGAACTGCGCCGCCGCCTGGTTTACTCCATGGTGGCGGTGGGCGTGGGATTTGGCGCCTGCTGGTGGAAGGTGGAGCGCATCTACGACGTCATGCAGCGCCCCATCATGTCAGCGCTCAAAGCCAACGGCTTGTCGGAGAAACTCGTCTACCTGAACCCCACCGAACCCTTCAACCTTTACTTGAAGATTGCCGCGCTGGCCGGTCTCTTCCTTACTTCACCTTTTGTGCTCTACCAGCTGTGGATGTTCATCTCGCCCGGCCTTTACCGTAACGAGAAGCGTTACGCGGTGCCTTTCATGGTTTCGACCATCGCTCTATTCACGACCGGCGGATATTTCGGCTATAGAGTTGTCTACCCCCGTGCGCTCGATTTTCTCATTCACTTCGGCCGGCAGTTCCAGCCAATGATCACCATTGGGGAATACACGTCACTGTTTCTCAGCATCGTCCTTGGGATGGGCCTGATTTTCGAGATGCCGATTCTTATCTTTTTTCTGGCGTTGATGGGCATCGTGACCGCCGGCTTCATGTGGAAGAATTTCCGCTATGCCATCCTGCTCATTTTCATCGTGGCGGCCATCGTCACCCCGACTCCGGACATTATGAGCATGTGCATCTTTGCCGCGCCCATGCTCGCACTGTACGCTGTCAGCATTGGCATTGCGTGGGTGGTCCACCCCACGCAGCGGCGGGCGCGCAAGGAGACAAAGGCAACCTGAGCGATCGTCCGGGGCGAGTTGCCATCCGGAATCAGTTGTCCTCCGAGCGAAGCGAGGGATCCTGGTGTTTGCTAGCGGTGACAACTCGCATGGCGCAGACAGGAACCAAGGTCCGTCGCTCCGCTCGGGATGACAGTCGTTGTGAGATCCCGAGGGCTCCGAATCGATGAGGTTTATGAATTGATATTGATGAAGCTAGCTTCTTTTCCAATCCTGGTGCTCTCATTCGTCGTCACCTTCGCCGGCTGCGACCACGCCAAGGATGCCAGTGCAGGAGCAGCACCAGCGCCCACGCAGTCGCCAAGCGCTACCGCCGACATGACTCTTCCCAAGCTTTCCCTTCCGCCCGACAGCGGTCCGCCGCCGGCGATCGATGCCGCCCGCGCCATGCAGTATGTGAAAGAGATCGTGGCCTTCGGCCCGCGGCCCATCGGCAGCGCAAATCACAAGAAGGTCGAAGACTACATCCTCGCCCATGTCAAGGGTGACGAGGTCGAGAACGATACGTTCACCGCGGACACGCCCGAAGGCAGGCTTCCCGTGCACAACGTCATTGCCAAGTTTCCGGGGACAAGGGATGGCCTTATCGTCATCGCCAGCCATTACGATACGAATTATCCGCTCCGCAAGACATCCTTCGTGGGAGCAAACGACGGGGGTTCATCCAGCGCGCTTCTTCTGGAATTCGCCAACCAACTCCGCGGCAAGCCTCGGGAAGGTTACAGCATCTGGCTGGTATGGGACGACGCCGAGGAGGCGATCAAACCCGACGGCTCTGGCGGCCTCCCGCAGGAAATGCCATTCGAGAAAGACAGCCTTTACGGCATTACTCACCTCGCGGAAAAATGGCAAGCCGATGGCACGCTCAAGAAAATTAAGGCATTCCTGCTGGCTGACATGATCGGAGACGCCGATCTCAACATCGAGCATGATTCGAATTCAACCCCATGGCTCGAAACCGTGGTTTATGAGGCCGCAACCCGGCTGGGCTATCAATCGCATTTTTTCGCGCGAACCATGACTGTGGACGACGATCACCTGCCCTTCCTGAAGCGCGGCGTCCCATGCGCCGATCTCATCGACTTCGACTATGGCTACAACGATGTGTTCTGGCACACGACCCAAGACACCGTCGACAAGCTCAGCCCCAAAAGCTTGGAAATTGTAGGCGACACCGTGCTGGAGACGGTCGGCATTCTCGACAAGATGGATCCGCTGCCGCCGAAGTGAGACGCTCAAGTCTTCGAAATGGCGACGACAAAAAGCCTTTAACGCAAAGATCGGCAAGTCTGCGCAAAGACCGCGAAGAAAGTTGGCCTTCTTTGCGCACTTTGCGGAGTTCTTCGCGTTCTTTGCGGTTAAGAGCTTTTGCGCTTTTCCAGAATTTCATTTCTAATGCACCCGGTATGCGAAAGTTAAAAGTCCTGTGCCTGTGCTTCATCCTCAGTGCCGCCTCTCTTGCGCTCAATCCTCCCACTGGGACCGAAGACGCGGCCCGCATCATTCAGACCGCCTTGCTCCCCTCCCCGCTGGAAAGCAACCTGCGCCACTTGACCGACGAAATCGGCGGGCGGGTACCCGGCACGCCTGCTATGCAACATGCGGTCGAGTGGGGAGTAAAAGCCTTTACCGTTGCCGGGGCTGACAACGTTCATACCGAAAGCTTCACGATCCCGAACTCATGGTCCGAGGGCGCGACCGAGATGATTGTGACTGCGTTCTATGAAGTGGGCGATGTAAAGGTTGGCGGACTGCTGCCCACGATTTTCCCCGCGCATGCGGTGTCGGTGGCGTGGGCGCCCGCGCTTCCAGCGGCGAAGCATGTCCCGATTATCGATGTTGGCAGCGGCGCTCCCGCCGATTTCGCAAAAGCCGGAGACATTTCCGGCAAGATCGTACTCGTCCATTCGGTGGTGCTCAAAACTTGGGACGACCTCTTCGCCGAGGACGCGAACGCGCCGCCAGTGATCACAGCGGCTGTGAAGGGGAAAGCCAAGGCCGTCGCTTTCATGGCTTCGCGCGAGCACGACATCCTCTACCGGCACACGAATTCCAACGAAGGGGAAATCGACCGCATCCCGCAGGTACTGGTGGCGCGCGAGGATGGCGAACGCATCGCCCGCCTGCTCGCTTCAGGGCATCCTGTCTGGGCCGATTTGAACATCCCCAACCAAATCGGCGGACCGATCCGAACCGCAAACGTGATCGCGGAAATCAAAGGCAGCGAAAAGCCGGAGGAGTTTGTCATCCTCGGCGCGCATCTGGATTCCTGGGAACTCGGCACCGGCGCACTCGACAACGGTTGCAACGCCGCGCTGGTGGTCGACGCGCTGCGGGCGATCAAAGCCTCGGGATTGAAGCCCCGCCGCTCCATCCGTTTCATTCTTTTTTCCGGCGAAGAGGAAGGCTTGCTGGGGTCGCGTGCCTACTCCCGCGCGCATCGGCCTGAACTCGACAAGGCTGCGGGGGTAGTCATCTACGATTCCGGCACGGGCAAGACCACTGGTTTCGCGGACGGCGGCCGCAAGGACGTGCTCGACACCGCCAGGCGCCTTATCGCCCCGCTGGCACAGTTCGGCCTGAGCGAATTGAAAACCGACATGGAATGGGGCACCGACCACTTTGATTTCATGCTGGAAGGTGTTCCAACATTCGTCGCCGATCAGGAGGAAGCGAATTATCTGGAAAACTATCACGCCGTCTCCGATACCTATGACAAGGTGGACTTCGTGCAGCTCAAGAAAGACGTAGCCGAGGCCGCCGCGTTCGGCTTCGCGCTGGCCAATCTTCCGGAAAAGATCGGTCCGCGCTTCACGCGGGCGCAGATCGAGCAGTCCATACGCGAAACGAACAGCGTGGAAATGCTCAAGGCCAATGGCTTGTGGGACGCTTGGGAGAGCGGACGCCTGGGCCGGCAGAAGTGAATTAATGTTTAATTTCCGATTTCCAATTGCCAATTGAGCATAGGGGTTGGTTTTCAATCGGCAATTGGCAATCGACAATCGGCAATCTGACTTGCTCTACTTCTGGATTCTCTTCAACCTGTTCGCGGTGGGCATGCTGGTGCTGGATCTCCTCGTCTTCCACCGCAGCGGCCGCGTTGTGCGCCCTCGCGAAGCCCTCGCCTGGAGCGCCATGTGGATCGGCCTGGCCGTGGCCTTTGCGGGAGTGGTTTTTTTCTGGCAAGGGCGCCAGGTTGCACTTGAATTCGTCACCGGGTACGTGCTTGAACTCTCCCTGAGCGTAGACAATCTTTTTCTCTTTCTTGTGATCTTCCGCTATTTCTCCGTACCCGAGCAGAACCAGCGCAGCGTGCTCTTTTGGGGAGTTCTCGGCGCGCTGCTGATGCGCGGCTTTTTCATTCTTGCCGGTGTTGGTTTGATCAATCGCTTCCACTGGATTCTCTATGTATTTGGAGCGTTGCTGATTTACAGCGGCATCCGGATGGGATTCACCGGCGAACATCAAATCGATCCTGCAACCAACCCTGCAGTAAAAATTCTGCGCCGCTGGATGCCAGTAACCGATGACTACCAGGGTGGCCGCTTCTTCGTTCGCGGATGGAAAGGCAATCCCGGGCTCTATGCCACGCCGTTATTGATAGTTCTGGCGGTAATCGAAACTACCGACCTGCTTTTCGCTGTCGACTCGATTCCGGCTGTCCTCGCTGTTACGCTGAATGCTTTCATCGTTTACACCTCGAATGTATTCGCCATTCTCGGGTTGCGTTCGATGTACTTCGCCGTTTCCGGACTGATGAAGGTTTTCCGCTTTCTCCATTATGGGCTGGCTCTGGTGCTGATCCTGGTAGGACTGAAGATGGTTACTGCTGATTATTTCCCGGTCCCAACGCACGTGACGCTGGCCGTAGTGGCGGGAGTCTTGGCAGTCTCAGTGCTCGTGTCTGTGATGTATCCCGGAAAAGCTCTGTCATCCTGAGCGGGGCCAAGGACCCCTCGACCGTCGGCGCCACCAGCGGCTCTACAAAACGTTTTCTATCACTGCCCAGGTTCGCGATTCTTGCCCGGCGGGACTCGCTCGGAACGCGTCCCGACTGCGCAATTCCCACTCACACAAACCGCACACTCTCCGCGTCAATCACCGAGTGCTTCAAAAACTTCTTGTCATCGTGGCCGGGATAGTCAATGCGATAATGCGCCCCGCGGCTCTCCTCGCGCGCCAGCGCTGAACGCGCCGCCAGCAGCCCCGCCAGATGCAGGTTTGCCGCCTCGTGTGACCGTCGCGTGCGGGGATGCGCCACTCTCGGTGCCAGTCCATCCAGTACTTTAATCGCTTCCTGCATTCCAGCCCGCGTGCGCACAATCCCGGCATCCTTCCACATAATTTCCTGGACCTGGCCAATCAACTCCTCGATCCCCGCATCCACCGGCCCGTTCTGCGACGCGGCTTTCTTCTGCCCGCTCGCCGGCTTGCGCGCATGCTGCAGTTCTTCTCGCATAGCCATGCCCGCGCGCGCTCCATATACGAGGCCCTCGAGCAGCGCATTGCTCGCGAGCCGGTTCGCGCCGTGCACCCCGGTCGCAGCCGCTTCCCCTGCAGCATAGAGCCCTGCCAGACTGGTCTTGCCGCTTAAATCGGTGCGCACCCCGCCGATCGAAAAGTGGGCCGCGGGGCGAACCGGAATTACGTCCTCCGTGATGTCAATGTTGTGCTTCATGCAGGTTGCGTAGATGCGCGGAAAGCGTTTCCGCACTCGCGCGGCATTCAAGTGTGTAAGGTCGAGGTACACGAAAGGATCTTTGGCGCGGCTGACTTCCATCTCATGCATGATGGCCCGCGCCACCACGTCGTTCGGCGCCTGTTCCGCCAGAGGATGGTATTTCCCCATGAAGCGATCCATTTCGATGTTCCGCAAATACGCACCCTCACCGCGCAGCGCTTCCGAGAGCAGGAAGCGGGGAGCCTTCTTCATATACAGCACCGTCGGATGAAACTGAATGAACTCCATGTCGCTGACCTCCGCCCCCGCGCGGAAGGCCAAACCCACGGCGTCTCCAGTGGCGGCCTCGGGATTGGTTGTGTTGCCGTAAATCTGTCCCATGCCTCCCGTGGCCAGCAGCACCGCCGAACAAGCCACCTCTTCGGGCAGTCCCTTCTCGCTGATCAGCGAAACTCCTGTCACCCTCCCATCCGCGGTTAGAATCCCGGTCGCAAACTCGAATTCCACCACGGAGATGTTCTTGCACGTCCGCGCCTTGACCTGGAGCACGCGCAAAATTTCGCCTCCCGTCGAATCGCCCAAAGCTCGAAGTACATGGCTATGGCTGTAGGAGGCTTCGGTTTCAAATGTCAGTTTGGTTCCGTGCCTGTCCAGTTGCTTGCCCCAGGCGATCAATTCCTGAATGCGCTCAGGCCCTTCCCCCACCAGAGTTTTCACTGCTTCTTGACGGCAAAGGCCATCGCCGGCGACCAGTGTGTCCTGCAGGTGCAGGATGACCTCATCTTCATCGCTGAGTGCGGGCGCGGCACCGCCTTGCGCAGACTGCGCGGTGACCTCTGTCTTCGCCAGCACCAACGTGCGTCCCGCGCCCGCTAGTTCGATCGCGGCCCGCAATCCCGCGACTCCGGCGCCAATCACTATAAAATCGGTCTCGGCTGGAAGACCTTTCATAAATGGGCAAATGGTACCACTTCCCTGGCCCATGCGATCAAAAGCGCGCTGCGCTATAGGCTATTATGGGATTCCATGGCGCAGGTCACCATCCATGTCCCGCCGCGGCCATATCAGGCGCGCATTGAGAACGGCTTGCTGGCGCGGTCCGGAACCCTGCTGGCGGAGTTGCTCGCTCAAGCCAGCAAAGTCTTTGTAGTGACCGTTGCGCCAGTGCGCCGCCGCTGGGGTTCAAAGTTGGTTCGCTCCCTGGTCTCTGCTGGTTTCAGGCCCCAGGTAGTCCAGATGCCTGACGGAGAAACTGCCAAGAAGCTGAAGACCATCGAAACGCTGGCCGAAAAGTTGTCTCGCCTGGGCGCTGACCGCAAAGCTGTTCTGATCGCTTTCGGTGGCGGCGTGGTCGGCGATGTCACCGGGCTGCTCGCGTCCCTGTACATGCGCGGCGTGGAATTGGTGCAGGTGCCAACCACGGTCCTGGCCCAGGTGGACGCATCGGTCGGGGGCAAAACCGGCGTGAATCTTGGGGCAGGGAAGAACCTGCTGGGAACGTTCCATCATCCCCGCGCCGTTCTGATTGATCCTGAAGTCCTCCGCACGCTTCCCGCGCGCGAGTTTCGCGCCGGCTTGTACGAGGCGCTCAAGTGCGGCATCATTGGAGATCTCGATCTTTTCCGGCGCTTCGAACAGAAACGTACTCAAATCCTGAAGCGCGATCCCGTGGAACTCGAAGGTCTTATCGCCCAGTCCGTAAAGTTGAAGGCCGAAGTCGTCTCCGCCGACGAGCGTGAAGGCGGCCTGCGCCGCGTGCTCAACCTCGGTCACACCATCGGACACGCGCTGGAGGCCGAAACCGGCTACCGCAGCCTGCTTCATGGCGAGGCGGTCGCCTGGGGCATGATCGCGTCCACCAACATCGCCCTCACGGTTGGGCGCACCGACAGCGTGACCGCCGGTCGCATCGCCGATGCCGTGCTCAGCCTGGGACGC
Source organism: uncultured Acidobacteriaceae bacterium (assembly GCA_963850805.1). Classification (GTDB taxonomy): domain Bacteria; phylum Acidobacteriota; class Terriglobia; order Terriglobales; family Acidobacteriaceae; genus Sulfotelmatobacter. The sequence goes on from CAWKNF010000031.1 coordinate 92,554, forward strand.
CTGCCGGAACTCGACGTGAGCGCCCGCAAGATTCTCGCGCGCCTGCAGGCCGACAAGAAAACCCAAGGCGGCGTGGTGCACTTCGTGTTGCCGCGGGAGATCGGGAAGGTCGAAATCGCCGCCGACGTGCCGGACAGCGTCGTGATCAATGCCGTCGAAGAATTGCGCCGCTTGTCCCGCGGCGGGTGGGGAAAGTAGCACGCCGTGGCTGAGATCCAGAGGCCGACCGTAGTCGGCGCCGCTCCCGAGGGCGCTCGCGATCCCGACGCCGCGTCGCGAGCCGTCCGCGAGATGTTTACCTCGATCGCTCCCCGCTACGACCTGCTCAACCACGTCTTGTCGTTCAACGTAGATCGACTGTGGTGGCGCCGCACTGCCCGCTCTTTCTCGCAGATACTAGCCCAGCCGGACGCCCGCGTCCTCGATCTCTGCTGCGGCACCGGTGACATGACATTCGCCCTGCGCCAGGCGGCGGGGAAATGCGCTCCGCAGATTTTGGGAGCCGACTTTTCTCACGCCATGCTGCAGCGCGCCCGGCTGAAGTCGCTCGGCCGGGTCTCACAAAACGGCAAGTCCGCCACACCCCGCTGGATCGAAGCCGACGCCCTCTGCCTTCCCTTTCCCGACCAGCATTTCAACCTCGTGACTTCAGCCTTCGGCTTTCGCAATCTCGCAGACTACGACGCCGGTCTGCGCGAAATCGTCCGCGTCTTACGTCCCGGAGGCGAGTGCGGCATCCTCGACTTCAGCGAACCAAAAGGCGTCATCGGCAACCTGTATCGCTTCTACTTCAAGCAGGTTCTGCCGCGCATCGGGACAATGCTATCCGGCGTCCGGGGACCCTACGCCTATCTCCCCAACTCAGTCGAACGCTTTCCCGAGCCGGAAGAGATGCTGGCCCGCATGCGCCAAGCCGGCTTCCGCGATGCCAGTTGGACGCCCTACACCTTCGGAATCGCCGGCTTATACCACGGAAAGAAATGATGTGGGGAATGACAGGGAAGACTGGCAGGTCTTAGGTCTTAGGTGTCAGGTGTTAGCTACCCTAAGACCAAACCCTATCCCCAAGACCTATCACCTAAGACCCGCCCGCAAAGCTGTCAGCAAACGCCTCAGCAATCGTATACTGCATCACGTTCTCATACTCCGCGCCCAGAAAGCTCCGCAGGCGGTCCGTGTTCATGATGTACTCGCCGACGATGTAAGGCAACGCTTCCGGTGGAATGGCCGAGATCTGGCGCTTCCATAGATACTGCAGCACCAGCTTCATCGCCCACTTTCCCGGAACGCGCACCAGTTTCGCTTGTGCCATCTCAATGCAGCGCCCAAACGTAAGCGCATCGCCCCGCCCCGCCACGTTCAGGATGGTAAGCCGTTGTGCCTCCGGATCACGGTGCAGAATATGCGCGATCAGCCTCGCCATATCGTCCACGTGTACAAACTGAATCTTGTTGTCGAGATACCGTTGACCGCGCGGCAGCATGCAGGGCAACCGTTTGCCCTCGGTCCGCATTTTCTCCGCCCGCGCGCCTTTGCCGTTGGGCGTGCCCCGAAAGGCTCCCAGCAGGTAATTTTCCACGCTGGCCCCGGCAAAAATATGCGGACGCAAAATGTATACGCTGCACCCTCGCAATGCTGGCGCGCGCTGCTGCACCACCTCGTCGGATTGCTTCTTGTGAATCGCGTAGGGCAGCGTGTGGGCCGCCATGGCGGAGTCTTCCGTTGCCGGCCCCGGCAGGCTGGGCCCGTAAGCGGAAACGCTGCTGGGAAAAACGAACTGCCGGATTGGAGAATCCGCCGTTCGATTCGCCTCGGTGACGGCCTCCATCACCCGCGCCGTGCCGGCAACGTTGATCTGCCACATGCGCTCGGTATCGAGCACCCCCGTGCGCACGGGGTCGATCACGAACGCAAGATGAACCACTGAAACCGGCCGCGTGTCGTGCAGCAATTCGTAGAATGCGCGTGTGGAGGATTCCGCCCCCAGATCCATGTGTTCGAACTGCAGCGGTAAATCGGTCGGGGGTGGATTCAGGTCCACCCCAATCACCGAGAAATTCCCCAGCAGCGGGAGCAGGCGGCGTCCCAGGTTTCCCGCAATGCCAGTGACCACGACGACAGGTTTCGCGCTCTCCATTTAGCTCAGTCTGAATCAGTTGGGCTTCGCCGGAGGAGCCGCGGCCGCCGGGGCCTGCGCCGGTGTGCTCGTGGCCGGGGGCGCGGCGGATTGCGGCGCACTTCCCTGAGGTTGAGCCTGGGGCTGGCCCTGCCCCGTTGGAGGTGCAGGCATCCGCGGACGACGCGCCGGTCCGGGCGGCGGTGCCGGTCCAAAATACGCCTCGTTAATCACCGTCTGGTACGAGTTCGTATACGAGTCCATCTTTTCCTTCAAGCTCTCGCCCTTCAGCTTGTTATGGATTTCATCCTTCACCTGGTCCAGCGGGAGCACTTCTTTGCTCACCACTTTGTAGATGTAGTGGCCGCCCTGGTCGTTGATAACCGCCGACACCTCACTCACTTTCAGCTCGAACACCGCGGCGTGCGCCGGAGGCAGCCCCGTGCGCCGCACCTTTGGCAGGTTCACCGTCGGGTTATCCACCTTTGTGCCCGCGGATTCAAACGCTTCCTTCTGCAGCTTGGCAAAATCCTCACCCGCTGCTGCCCGTTGCCGCAGGGTTTCGGCCAACGCATTCAACTCCTCCTGGCCTTTTTCCTGCTTCGCCTTATCGGCGGCTTCCTTGGCCTTCTGCTGTTCTTCGGTCAGTTTCTCGGTGTCTTTCCCTTCGTCCTTGTCCTCAGCCGAGAGCTGCTTGTTCTTCGGGATGAACACCCGGTCGAGGGAAAACTGCTCGTACGCTTCAGGATTTTCCTTGTAATACGCCGCAATCTTCTCCGGCGCAATCTTGTCAGCATCTTCCCGCACGTTATCCTGCATTTTCTGCGCCAGGATCCGCATCTTGACGTATTTCAAGGTCTCCACGTAGCCTTCGCTCTTATCCAGGCCCTTCTTTTTCGCCGCCTCCGACATGGCGATGACCCCGGGAAGCTGGTTAGCCAGCGTGCGCTTCTGCTGCGCATTCAGCGGAGTCGGCCCTTGCTGCAGCGCCTTGGCAAGCTTTTCAAACTGCGCCCGCGAGATAACGCAATCCGCAGGTTTCTTCGCAGAGGCAGCGGTCTTTCCCGCGGCCGCAGTTGACCCCGCCGGTGTCTTCGCAAACTCCGGGCAATTAACACCCTTAACCGTCAGCACAGCCGCACTCAACGACACTTCCTCAGCCGGCGCAGCCGCCTCCGCTTTAGGGGCTGCACCCGGAGCCGGAGCCGGGCTCGCCTGCGCCGGCGGCGTTACTGGCTGTGCCTGTCCCCAGGCCAGCGTTCCCAAAAACACACACAGCAACCAACTCTTACGCATACAAGATTCCTCCAGGATTGGTAAATCAGGAAGTTAAACCACCCGAACCTAGCATCGTAGCATATAGGCCGTTACCCGCAGTAGCCGCGATGCAGCAGCTTCTTCGTGAACTTTGCGGCCGTTCTTCGCGCCCTTCGCGGTTAAAGGCTTCTCCCCCTTGTGCGCAAAACCGATTCCCGTTGGCGCAATCCCGCCTTATCGCGGATAATCCCATCATGTCCGGGACGCCGGCCCTCTACTCGCCCAACGCCATGCGCGCCGAGAAGCGCGCGGTCGCCGGAAACTCGGTTATCGCCGCGTTCCTCATCACGAGCGGAAAGATCGTAGTCGGCGTCACCACCGGTAGCCTCGGAATTCTCTCCGAAGCGGCGCACTCCGCGCTCGATCTGATCGCGGCTCTACTCACGTATTTCTCCGTCGGAGTCTCCGACAAGCCCGCCGATGCGGACCATCAATATGGCCACGGCAAAGTCGAGAACTTTTCCGCCTTTGTTGAGACCGGGCTGCTTCTGCTGACCTGCCTCTGGGTCATCTACGAAGCGGTCATGCGCCTGTTCTTCCGCCACGTTGAAGTCGAACCATCCGTCTGGGCTTTCGCCGTGATGCTGATCTCCATGGCCGTCGATTGGTGGCGTTCCCGCGCTCTCGGGCGCATCGCCACCAAGTACGAAAGCCAGGCTCTCGAAGCCGACGCCCTGCACTTCTCCACTGACGTTTGGTCCGCGGGCGTGGTCGTGCTCGGTCTCGTGCTAATCCTGCTCGGGCGCATCTATCATCTGGATTGGCTTCGCCTCGCCGATCCTATCGCTGCCCTGTTCGTCGCCGGCGTAATCGTTTCCGTAAGCTGGCGCCTGGCCCGGCGAACTACTGACGCTTTGCTCGACGCTGCTCCCGCCGGAGTTCGCGCTCAGATTATCGACGCCGTCTCGCGCGTCGATGGCGTGCTCGAAATAGGCCGGGTGCGCATCCGCCGCGCCGGCAACCGTTATTTCGCGGATTTGGCGGTCGGCTTTGCCCGCACCGTAACCTTCCAGCGCTCAGAGCAATTGGTGGAAGCCGTAACCGAAGCGGTTCATCGCATCCTGCCCGATGCCGATGTCACGGTTCAACCGCTGCCGCGCGCCCAGCGTTCGGAAAACATCTTCGACCGCATTCGCGCCGTCGCCACGCGTCACAACCTGAACGTCCACGACATCAGCGTGCAGGATCTTCACGGCCGGCTCCATGTCGAGCAGCATGTCGAACTCGACGAGAACCTCACTTTGAAGACCGCCCACGACCAGGTCACCGAACTCGAAGCCGACATGCGCCGCGACGTTCCCGAGATCGCTGACATCCTCACGCATATCGAAAGCGAGCCCGCCACCATCGAAACCGGAGACGAGTTGGTCCGCGACGCCGGCCTGGAGCGGCAACTGAAGCTGGTCGCCGCCCGGTTTTCCGAGATCGTCGATCTCCACGACGTGCAGATCAAAAAAGTCCGCGGACGCCTCTACGTTTCCTGCCACTGCACCATGTCTGACGATCTGCCGCTCGCCCGCGTCCACGACATCCAGACCGAACTCGAAATCCATCTCAAGCAGGCTGCGCCCGAGTTGTTCCGCGTACTGATTCATCCCGAGCCCAGTACGGACAACCGAAGATAGAGGTAAAACATGCTGAACTCGCTGCCCGCGCCGATCCTGCTCGACATCGCCATCTTCTTCACCGCACTCTCCTGGGGATTGGGAGTGTACCTGGTCAACAAGAAAGTGCATGTCTTTGCTTCGCTGGCGATCGGTTGCTTCGTCTGCCTTCTGGGATATAGCGTCCAAAGCCTCGGCGCTCCCATATGGGCGGTCGTAGCCGCACCGATCCCCCTCGACTTCTTGCTTCTGTGGTACGTTCTGAGAAACCTTCGGAAGATGTTGATCGCATATGTCGTGATCTGGGCTATCTACATCGTCTTCCATGTCCTGCTAAGCTCGCTGCTCCATTATGATTCCCTGATTCCGGCCTGGAGACTGCATTCATGACCGAAGCTCACACTATATGGATCGAGAAACAGCGTTTCGATGGCATCGCTGATAGCGGTCATTCGATCGTCGTCAACGGCAACAAAACGGCAGGGAACAGCCCAATGGAACTCGTTCTGATCGGTCTTTGCGGCTGCACGGGCTACGATGTCGTTTCCATCCTGCAAAAGAAGCGCGAACCGTTTACCAGCCTCGAAGTGCGAGCCGAAGCCGAACGCGCCGCCGATCCGCCCTCCGTCTACACAGAAATCAAGCTGCTCTATCGCGTCGGTGGTAAAGTGTCTCGCAAGGCGGTCGAAGATGCCGTCCGCCTCTCGAAAGAGAAATACTGTTCGGTCTCGGCCATGCTAGCCAAAACCGCGAAGATTACCGCCGAGATCGAATATCTGGATGTTTAACTCATGATCACACGCTTCCTCCTCTTCACCCAGTCCGGCTGCCTCAACTGTGAAGTGATGAAGATCTTCCTCGAAGCCAAGGGCATCGCATTCGAAGAGCGCAACATGAGCAACGACCCCGCCGCCCGCGCCGAACTGCTCGAAACCTACCACTGCCGCACTGCTCCCACCGTGGTAATCCTTGCCTCCGCCGGCGCCGAAGTGATCGAAGGCTTCGACCCCGAGCGCCTTGACCGCTTCCTCTCTGCTGCCTGATCATCGAAACGATTCGCGAGGGCCAACATCCCAAACTCAAATCAGCCGGACTCAAAGCAGCCCGATTCAAGTCAGCAGAGCCTGCGCCCGCATCCTCTGCGCGGCTATTTTTTCATCGCCTCGGCGGCTTTTCTTTGGGGAGTCTCGGCCGCACTGGGACGCGCCGTCTTTACTGGCAAGCTGCCGTTAAGCTCCGCTGCTCTACACGCCATCGATCCCTTAATTCTTTCGCAGACCCGTACTACATTCTCTCTGCTGGTGCTGCTTCCTCTCCTGATCGCTTCCCAGGGATGGCAGCGGATCAAGCTTCCCGGGCGCGATCTCGCTTACTGCTTCCTGCTGGGGACGCTCGGCGTGGCCGTCTCGAATTACTTCTATTACGTCTCGGTACAGAGAACGAATGTCGCCACTGCGATCATCGTGCAGTACACCGCTCCCGTGTGGGTTCTGTTTTATGTAGTGGCTCGCGGCCAGCAAAAGCTTTCGCTGCAAAAAGTGGTTGCCGTGGCGCTGGCGGTTGCTGGCATCGCCCTGGTGATCGGCATCGTCGGAACACCCGGCGACGGAGGCTCCCTTCGTCTCGATTCCTATGGCCTGATCGCAGCGCTGCTGGCCTCTTTCTCGTTCGCCTTCTACAATGTCGCCGGACACGGCATCCTGGCTCGCTACGACCGCTGGCGCGTGCTCGTCTGGACGCTCGCCGCTGCCGTCGCCTTCTGGCTGATCGTCAACCCACCCTGGAAGATCGTCGCGGCCCACTACGCGCCCGCGCAGTGGCTGTTCTTATTCGTTTTCTCGATGATCTCGGTACTCGCACCATTCTCTTTGTACTTCCTCGGACTGCAGTATCTCGAGCCCACGCGCGCCATCATCGCCAGTTGCCTGGAGCCGGTGTTCTCCATCCTTCTCGCCGCACTGTTATTAGGGGAATTGCTTCGTCCGATTCAGACGCTGGGAATTATCTTTGTGCTGGCCGCCATCGTGATCGTGCAGCGCCCAGCCCGCAGATTTGCCGAAGAGTCTGTGGTCATCGAGCCCATCGAGTAGAATTCCCAGGTATTCAGCGCACGACTCTGATGCGCAGGCATCCCGTGCTTGAGGGGCCGCATCTATCCCTAGCATTCGTGGGGCGTGTTTCATCTGATCGGATCTTTTGCCGGAGGTCTGGAATCGCCATGAACATGATTCGCCTGAGAACTATCGCGCTCACCTGTTTGTGCATGTTTGTGATTCCATTCCTGTCTTTCGCGCAAACCCCTGACCCGGCAACATCCAATTCTCAGGGCGCCAAAGCAACACCAGAATCACAGGACAAGCCGCAAACCGGGTCTCAGCAACCAACGACAAAGCCTTCCAGCGATTTGCCGAATGCGCCCTCCAGCACCAAGACAGAACCTTCTCTCGAAGATCTGGGTTTCTCCCCATCTCAGGCGCAGGGCGACGCGAAGAGACAGGCGTTGCTCGACAAGCGCACCCACATGCTGAAAGTCCATCAACGGCTCGGTTTGATTACGACCATTCCGTTGATTGCCACCGTCGCTACTTCGCTCAACGCCGGAGGCAAGGACACGAGCACAGCCTCCCGCGATTTGCATACCGCTCTAGGCGGCTTGACGGGGGACCTATATTTCCTGACCGCTTACTACGCGATTCGCGCGCCGAGAGTGCCGGGAACAGAGACTCGCGGTCCGATCCGTTTCCACAAAGTCATGGCTTGGATCCACGGTCCCGGAATGATTGCAACGCCCATCCTGGGGATCATGGCTTTCGATCAAAAGAACAAAGGGGAAAAAGTCCATGGCATCGCCCAGGCCCATGCGCCGGTAGCCATCGTTACCGCCGGGGCGTTTGGCGCCGCCCTGCTGTCAGTTTCCGTCAAGTTCTGATCGCCTATGACGCTGAAGAATATTGCCGTCTGCCTGCTTTTGTTATTTTCGCGGCTTGCCTCCGCTGCCGATAGTCAATGGGTTCTGCACGAAGGCACCCTCACCTATCATGTGTCGCACAAGCTGCACGAGTCCGAAGGGGTCAGCCATGAGGTGCGCGGCAAGGGAATTTGCCATGAGGGACAATGTGATTTTCTGATTGCCGTGCCGGTCAAGTCGTTCGATTCCGGCGACAGCAACCGCGACCTTCACATGATTCAAGTAACGCGTGGCGGGCAATTTCCCATGGTCACGGTGCGCACCCGGTTGCCCGAATCCGCCGCCGCTTCCGCAACCATTCAGGCCGATCTGGAAATCCAATTCGCCGGCCAGACCGCCCAGTACAAGCAGGTTCCGTTCCAACTCGTTACACAAGGCAAGCAAGTGCGAATTACCGGGACAATTCCCGCAACGCTGGCCGATTTCAAGATCGACCCACCCTCGCTGCTCACGATCAAGGTGAAAAACGAAATTCCGGTGCGCGTCGATCTGACTTGGAGTTCGCAGTAAACGAAACGCTCGCCTTCAACACCGCATCTCAGTCCAGTGTCTTCCCACGAGTCTCCGGCAATTGCGTCGTAATCAATGCGGCCAGCAGATATCCCGCCGCGCACAAATAGAATGCCCACCCCAAACCCTTCATCTGCCCCACTCGCCCAATCACCAGCGGCGCGATTGAACTCATCGCCCGCGCACCGTTGTAAGTGAATCCGAGCGCGCGCGCTCGCACGCTGGTCGGGAAAATCTCGCTGCCCATGATTCCCGAACCGGAGAACATTCCAGTCCCGAAGAACGCCACCAGAGTCCCCAATCCCATAAGCGCAACCGGCGACCGCGCCGCAGCATAAAAGGGAACCAACAGTGCTGCCGTTAAGCTGTAGAGCAAAAACGCTTTGCGTCTTCCCAGACGATCCGCCACCCAGCCAAAACTCGCATATCCGGGAAACATTCCAAACAGATTCAGAACTACCAGCAGCGTGGTCGTGCCCATAACCCCAAAGCCGCGTCCGCCCTGCGACGCGGGAAGCGACAAATAAGGCGGCATCCACGTAAACAAACCCCACCACGCAAACATTCCGCAGAAGTTAAACAGCAGCAGCGCGAACGTATGCCGCACATAAGGCGGCCGAAAGATCACCGAGAATGTCGTGGAGACGTAACTTGTGACGTCTCTACTTGCATCGCTAATACTCTCGGTGACCAAGCGTGTTTTTGGCAACGCGTGGTCTTCCCACAATGCGGATTCCGGCACGCCTCGTCGAATCCATAACGTCACCAGTGCCGGCAGAATCCCCACAAAGAAGACCGCCCGCCATCCGAAATACCGCGCCACCGGCCCGGCCACCAGCGCCGCGGCAGCAAAGCCGAAGGCCCACGAACTTTGCACGATCGAAAGTGCCTTGGCGCGAAACTCCGTCGGCCAGCTCTCCGCCACCAGCGTCGCGCCCGTATTCCATTCGCCGCCCATTCCCAGCCCCAGCACGAAGCGCGCCGCCGCCAGCATCGCAATACTTGTTGCCAGGCCCGACGCGAACGAACACACTGAATAGGTCAGGATGCTGGCCATCAACGCCCGCTTGCGCCCGACGCAGTCCGCAAGAAAGCCAAACAAAACTCCGCCCATCCCGGAAGCCAACAGGGTCAAGGTGCCAAGCAGCCCCGCAGTGGTCTTGCTCATGCCCAGGTCGCGCATCAGCAGCGCCAGCACCAGTGCGTAGAGCATGGCATCGAAAGCGTCGAGCGCCCAGCCCAGCGCCGCCGCCAACAGCGTCCGCCGCTGCCCCGGTGTGGCTTGCCGGATGAGTTGGATCGGGCCAATCGTCATGCAGGCGGGATTGTACGGCGGGCTCAGGAATTGTCAAATTCCGATTTCAGCACTGCAATTCCAAGATTTCGCCGCCAGCTCCGATGTTTTCTCCCTTGGTACCGGGGCTGCCGTTTTACAATGTTTTGACTTCGTGCGCCCGGATTCTAGGTTAGCCTCGTACCATCACCTTCAATTCACGACGCTCTGAAACTGGATGTGCTTATGAGATTTCAGCGTTCTGCAGCGCTTCTTGTGTTTCTCCTGACCTTCCTCACCCCATGTTTCGCCCACCACATGGCGGTCGTAGTGAACAAAGACAACAAGGTTGACAACGTTACCGCCGTCCACCTCGGCAAGATTTTTCGCTCGGAGATCAAGAAGTGGCCAGACGGCAAGACCGTCATCCTGGTGCTGCACAAGAACTCCGAGGGCGAAACGGAAACGCTGGAGCGCCTGATCAAGATGAGTCCCGGCGAATTGAAGGCGCTGATCGCCACTCACAAGGATTCCATAGTGATTGCGGACTCAGACGCGGACGTACTAAAGATTGTCCAATCCACCCCCGGCGCAGTGGGCCTGGTGGAAATCCACTCCATCGACAACACCGTGAACGTCGTGAAGGTGGACGGAAAACTGCCCATGGAGTCAGGCTATTTGCCGCATTAGCCCGACATGCGTGACGCTTAGGTCATCTAAGTCGCAGCAAATGAAAATACCTGCGAGCCTTCTTCACGTCGCGCCCAATCTGCTCGCGCAAGGACTCCACCGACGGAAACTTGATCTCGTCGCGCACCCGTTCGAGAAAACAGATTTCCACTTCGCTCTCCGGCGTCAGCTCAATCGGATGAAAGTTCAGCAGATGGGTCTCGATGGCAAACGAATCAGCCCCAAACGTCGGGCGATTGCCCACGTTCGTGATCGAATCAAAGCACTCCGTCCCGACGCGCGTCCAGGTGATGTAGACGCCATCCTTGGGAACAAGTTCTTCATAGCGCGCCAGATTGATGGTGGGAACGGTGTACTTCGATCCCAGCCCGCGCCCGCGCCCCGGCGCGCCCAGAATGCAGAACGGACGGGCCAGCAGATGCCGCGCTCGGCTCACCCGCCCCTCGCCGATCAGTTTTCGGATATGACTGCTCGACACCGGCTCGCCGCGCAATTTCTCTTCCGAGTAGACTTTCACCTCAAAGCCCATCTCCTGCCCGAGCTGCGACAGCAGATTCACGTCTCCCGCGGCCTTGTGCCCAAAACGGAAGTTGTAACCTTCATGCACCTCGCGTGCATGTAATTTCTTCTTCAGAATGCGCTCGGCGAACTGACGCGGCGTCATTAACGAAAGATCGCGCCCAAAAGGCAGCACCAGCACCGCATCAATGCCAGTGCCTTCGAGCAAGCGAAGTTTTTCCGGCATCGGGGTCAGCAGCTTCAGTCCAGAGTCCGGCCGCAGGATACGGGCCGGATGCGGCTCAAAGGTCACCGCTGCTGCTTTGGCCCCGCCCTGCCGCGCCCGCCGCACGATCTCACCCAGCACATGAGCGTGCGCCCGGTGCACTCCGTCAAAATTACCGACGCTCACCAGCGACGGCCCAAATCCCGCCGGAACGTCTTCGAGTTTGTGGAAGATCTGCATCGCAGTGATCGGTGATCGGTGATCAATGATCAATGATCAGTGGTCAGTGGTCAGAAAAACCAGTGTTCCGAGCAGGGTTTCACCGGCCACTGACCACTAATCACTGACCACTGTTCTTCAGATTTCAAATTCAAGCTTCATCCCGTCATAAGCCAGCCGCACGTGCGGCGGCAGCGTCGCGTTGGTCGCCGCATGTGCCAGATCGTGGCAGATGTGGGTGAAGAACGCCCGCTTCGGCTTGACGCGATCCACGACGCGCAGCGAATTGTCCACCGTCGAGTGCGTGGGATGCGGTTTGTGCCGCAGCGCGTCCAGAAAAAGTACATCCAGTCCTTCCAACTGACGGAACGACGCCTCGGGTATTTCGCTGTGATCCGTGAGATACGCCGCCGATCCGAAGCGGAAGCCATAGATCTCAGCCTCGCCATGAATCAGCCGCACCGGCTCGAAGCGCGCCCCGAAGAGTTCCACTGGACCGTCAATCGGACGCAACTCGAGCTGCGGCAGGCCGCCATATTTGTAATCCGCGTCGAAGATGTAGCTGAACATCCTGCGCAGAAAGGCCGCCGCGTCCGGGCGCGCGTAGAGCGGCAGCTTCTCCGGCTTGTGACGGTAACTCAGCGGACGCAGATCGTCGATGCCCAGAATGTGGTCGGCGTGCGTGTGCGTGTAAAAAACCGCATCCACGCGCGTGATTCCCTCGCGGATGGCCTGCCCGTAAAAATCGGGCGAGGTATCGATGAGGACAACCTTGCCCGCGTAATCGATCATCACGGAGGGCCGGGTGCGCCGGTCGTGCGCGTCTTTGGACCGGCAGACAGCGCAGTCGCAGCCCAGCGTGGGCACGCCCATCGACGTGCCGCTGCCCAGCACCGTGAGCGTGGCCTTCATGCGTGAGCCCTCATGTTTTTAAGAAAAGTGGTCAGTGCTTAGTGTTCAGTAACCAGTTCGTGGTGGGTTTAACTGATCACTGACCACCGATCGCTGACCACTGATTTTAACGTCCGCCGGTTCCCGTGGCGGTTCCCGGCTGCGGAGGACGAGACAACGCGTTGGTCACCTCCACATAAGCCATGCGCACTTCGTAGAGGCTGTTCTGTAGAAAAGCTTCTTCCGTGGGAGTGAGGTTGCCCTTGGTTTTTTCCCCCATTAGAGCAAGCGTGTCGATGGTCTGGCGCGCGCCGATGATGTCAAGGCGAGGCTGGCCGCCCTGCTCATGCATCAATCCCAACTGCAGCATCGCTGTCATGTACAGCGACGCCAGGAAGCGCTCAAAGGTCATCTCAAACTCTTTGGCGGAGCGGCCGCTGAGTTCCACCCGCGAATCCAGATCTTTCGACGATTCCCGGTAGGCGTCGGCCTGCGCCTGTTGCTCGGCAGCGGTCGGAGCAGCGGGAATATCTTGTCCCGCAAGTCCGTCTGTCGCCGCGGGGAAAGCGGCGACAGCGTTCGCGGCGGGCGCAGTTTCCCTGGGCGCGGTTTGACTTGCACTTGGAATCGAAACTGGAGGCGTCGCAGCCTTGAGCGGCACTGCTTCCTCGCCAACATCTTTTCGCAGTTCTCCGTCCTCGGTAAACAAGCGGCGGTCCGTTACAGTGAAGCCTGATTCTTGCCTCTTCTCAGCCATAGCATCTGTCCTTGTAAATCGCGTTTGCTCGAGCTTCGATGAACCTTTTCTTTGCGTGCTCAGCGCGTTCTTGGCGACCTTTGCGGTTAAGAGCTTTTGCTTCTAAGCCGAGTGCAAAAGCGAGGCGTCCGACTGCCGCAGTGTGACTTCTATCGGCAACTGCACCACAGTAGCCTTAACCGTTCCAATCGTTACCTCGCGTCCCGGCACTCCCACTTCGCGCCGAATGTATCCCAGCGCAACCGTCCGCTGGCCGGATGGCGTGTCCAGAACCGCAACGCTGGTGACCTCGCCCACGTCCTTTTCGCCGGAGACAATCTTGTCCCCCGCCGCAATCGCGGCCGTGCCTTCGACCAGAAAAGTTGTAAATTTCCGATGCACGTTGCCGCGCGAGTGAATGCGCTCGACAATCTCTTGTCCAACGTAGCAGCCTTTGTTGAAGTTGAGGGCGCGCATCTGCTCGGTCTCCTGGGGCAGATCGCGCTCGCGAATGTCGATGCCGTAGAGCGGAATGCCGGCCGCGATGCGCTGCATCTCTAACGCTTCACTGCCCACCGGCGTCGCTCCGGCGGCGATCAGCGCCTCCCATGTCTTGTAAACATCCTGGGGTGCGAGCCAGACTTCATAAGATTCCTGCGGCGCGTCCTCGCCGTGCACGACGGTGCATTCCACGCAACCGCAATCGCAGTTGCATTTCGGACTAATCGTCTGCAAAGGCTGCAGATTTGGAACTTCGATACCCGCCTTATTCAGAATGGCGCGCGACTTAGGACCCGTCAAGCCGATAGCGGTCTGCTTCTCACTGATGTTGGTCACTTCCACGTCGTCCATGATGATGTAATGCTCGAAAGTGGCGACGATTTTCTCCACCTGGCTGCGATCGGTCTCGACAATGAGCGACTCGCCCTGGTTATAGATGAACATATCGCCCAGGATGCGTCCCTGTGGGTTAAGCAGGAAAGCATACACGCCACGGCCAACCTCGAGATCGCGAATGTTGTTCGTAACCATGCCATTCAGCCAGCGCACGCGGTCGGTGCCGCTGAGCGAAATCCAGGCGCGAAAGCCCAGGTCATAGATTCCACAGCCGAGCAGCGAGGCGAACTCCGCCTGAGGATTGGTAAAGCGCGCGGTCGTCGTGGCTCCGCGGTAATCGGCCTCGACGAGCGGGTGCCCTTGACCAGCAAATTGCGCATGCAGCGCCACTTGGAGTGCAGTACTGACCATCGAAGTATTGATTATAGCGAACGGCTTAATGATTCATTGCCGACTGCCGACTGCCAATTGACCTCATTCGGCAATTGGAAATCGGCAATTGGAATCCCCCAGCCGCTAAAATCGGCCTGCTGTAGAATCAATCACTTCCACCAAGACTCAACAACTTCCACCAGGAATCAACAACTTAGCCAGAAGTTAACGCTAAGGACCTTGCCGGGCGATTCTAGAGGCTCGGACTTTCTGGAGGATGTCAGGGTTCACCCGGGCCGGAAAAGTCTGCGTACGCGCTTCCCGAGTGGCCTAGCGTCGATTTGACAGTTTGGCTTGATCGGCGACTGTAAGGCCTCGCTGCTCGTCCGGGCTTTGTCAGCCTATAGCTGGCAGCAAATATTAGCTACAACCTACTCATTCTGCTCGGCTTGTGTTAGCTTTTCTGCCGTGGACCCGCACAAGCCTTCCAAGAAACGCATCGCCGTCATTCCCGGAGACGGGATTGGTCAAGAGGTAATCCCGCAAGCTCTCAAGGCGATCCGGGCCTCGGGAGCTGAAGTCCAGTTCAGCGAGTTCGACTGGGGCGCCGACCGCTACCTTCGAGATGGAGTAACCGTCCCACCCGACGGCTTTGCCATGCTTGGCCGTGACTTCGACGCAATTCTCGCCGGCGCCTTTGGCGATCCGCGCGTCAAGACTAACATCCACGCCAAGGAGATCCTGCTCGGCATGCGCTTCCAGATGGATCTCTACGCCAACGTCCGGCCGGTGCGTCTGCTCGATGCTGCGTTATGTCCGCTGAAAGGCGTCGAGCCGAAGGATGTAGATTTTGTGGTCATCCGCGAAAACACCGAGGGCGTTTACACCGATTCCGGCGGAGTCTTCAAGCAAGGCACGCCCGATGAGATCGCGATTCAGGAAGACATCAACACGCGCAAGGGCGTCGAGCGCATTATCCGCTACGCGTTTCAGTATTGCGAGCGCCACACGAAGCTCGACGGCTCGCCGCGGCGGACGGGTGCTTATGTGCGACAAATCGAATGCCTTGACCCATGCCGGCGGCTTGTGGCAGCGCGTGTTCAAAGAGGTGGGTGGCGAGTTTCCGCAAATTGCCGCGCAGCACATGTATGTGGACGCGTTATGCATGCAGATGGTGCGCGATCCGCGGGGCTTCGATGTCATTGTGACCAATAACATGTTTGGCGACATCATTACCGACCTCGCTGCCGGGCTGCAGGGCGGACTGGGGATGGCTGCGAGCGGGAATATTCATCCCGGAAAGACGTCGATGTTTGAGCCGGTA
Organism: uncultured Acidobacteriaceae bacterium; assembly: GCA_963850805.1. Lineage (GTDB taxonomy): Bacteria > Acidobacteriota > Terriglobia > Terriglobales > Acidobacteriaceae > Sulfotelmatobacter. The sequence goes on from CAWKNF010000031.1 coordinate 108,135, forward strand.
CACGGCTCGGCGCCGCCGATCGCGGGCAAGAATGTGGCGAATCCCTTTGGCGCGATTCTGACTGCAGCCATGATGCTGGCGCACTTGGGATTGACTCGCGAAGCTGAACAGATTGAAGCCGCAGTGCTGGACGCGGTGCGGCAGAAGAAGACTACGCAGGACGTCGGCGGGACGCTGGGGACGCGGGAAGCCGGGGAGTGGGTGGCGGAGAGAGTTAGCCGCTGATGTAGACTCGTTTCAAATGAATACCGTTAGTCTTGTTTGCGGGAAAGTTCTGAGGCCGTTTTTGGCGGCTGTGCTGCTTGCCTGCCTGAGCGGTGCGGCTTCAGGACTGGCTCAGGACACGGCTGCTCCTTCCGCTCAGGGACAGCAGAATCAAAACCAAGATCAAAGTCAAAAGCAGTCGGACAAGCCTGCCCTGAGCGGAGCCGAAGGGAGTGTCCGACCCACACAAGCTCCTTCCACACAGGATCAGAAACCTGCCGGCGGGGACGCCAGCGCTACAAAACCTGAAGTCAAGATCACGCCGCGGCAGGCCGAAGAATTGTTTCACTCCGTCGATGAGATTCTGGCCTTCGACAGCAAGCAGACGGGATTGCCGATCAAGAAGCAGGTCAAGCGCCGGCTTACCAGCCGCGATGAAGTGGTCGGATATTTGACCAAGCACATGAAGGACGAAGATGTGAAAAAGCTGCAGCGGTCGGAGCTGGTGCTGAAGAAGTTTGGGCTGCTGCCGCGCGACTTTGACCTGGAAAAGCTGCTGGTGGCGCTGCTGCGCGAGCAGGTCGCGGGCTACTACGATCCAAAGACAAAAACCGTGAATCTGCTGGACTGGGTTCCCATGGAAGAGCAGGAGCCCGTGATGGCTCACGAATTAACCCATGCCCTGCAGGATCAGGCGATCGCTCTCGACAAGTGGATGAAGAAGGGCGACAAAGACCTGGGAGAGATCAGGAAAGACCCCACGCCCGAGGACATCGAGAACGACGAGGTCGATGATGCGCGCGAAGCGGTGATTGAGGGACAGGCGGAGACGGTGATGCTGCAATACGAGCTCGCGCCGGTGGGACGCTCGATTGCCGATTCTCCTGAGTTGGTGGAAACGATGGAAGCGCAGATGGCGAACGGAACCGACGACTCCAAGGTTTTCAAGGATGCTCCGATTTTTCTTCGCGAGTCGCTGACGTTCCCTTACAGCTATGGCATGAAGTTCGTAATCCGGCTGATGGAGAAGGGCGGCAAGGAGAAAGCGTTTGCCGGGGTGCTGGCGAATCCTCCGCACAGTACGCGGCAGATTATGGAACCGGAGACTTACTTGTCGGGAGAGAAGATCGAGCCCATGCGCGTCCCGGAATTCAAGCGCGACTTCAAGGATTACTTGAAGTTTGACATGGGAGCGATGGGTGAGTTCGATGTCGCCGTTCTGATCGAGCAGTATGCGGGGAAGAAGTTGTCGGACCGTCTGTATCCGGAGTGGCGGGGCGGGTATTACTATGCCGCGCGTCCGAAGAACGACGCGGCTGCGCCGTTGGGCTTGCTGTATGTGTCGCGGTGGTCGAGCCCCGAGAAGGCGTCTGAGTTTGCGGAGATTTATGCGCGGTCGCTGGCGCAGCGGTACAAGAAGGCTGAAGAGGTAGGGAATCCTTCCTGGTGAATCGTCCCAGCAACATCCGGAGTACAAGGTCGACATTTTAAAAGGCCGGCATATTTGGACGACCGAGGAAGGCACGGTGGTGATTGAGGAGCAGGGCGATACCGTGCTGGTGAGCGAGAGCCTGGACGCGGCTACGACGGAGACACTGGAGAAGGAAGTGTTTAGGAAGTGAGAAGGCAGTTCTCAGTTATCAGTTTCGCGGTTCTCTACATCAGGTTTTGATTCATTACTTCTCGCGCGATTTTCCTTTTGTGTCATCTTCCTCTTTTTTCCCCAGGAAGTGCTGCACTTTGGCGACGACCGTGAACTGCTTGCCGCTGCGTTCAACGGTCAGCGTGCGTTCTTTGCCGGGTTCGCCTCCGAGCATCGACCAAACTTGTCCCAGCGTGGAACCGGCGACGGGGATGCCGTCGACGGCTACGAGGTGGTCGCCTGCCTGAACGCCATCCGGTCCCTCGGCCACGGAGGGTTTGCCATCAAAATCGGCGATGCCGAGGATGGAAAAGCGTCCATCGTCTTCGGGGCGAAGGATAAGTCCGATGACATCGAAGTCGGGGACGTTGAACAATCGGCCGACATCGAAATAGACGGCGGAGTGGGCATAGTCGAGACCGACGCGGTAATTGAGAAGAGCCTCCGAACCGAGCAGTCCGGTAGTGGGATTGCCTGCGCGCTTTTCGAAAAACGACATGCGGTCTTTGGGAAAATCGACCACCGCTACATCGGTGAGAAAGAGCGGACCGTATTGCAGGCGGCTCACACGCATTAGCTTCCAGATGGGTTCGTCGGGCAATCCCCACATATTTGCCGGACCCACGGCGCCAGTCATGTGCGGAGGGTCGGGTTGCGCAGCCGCGAGCTTGTCAAAAAGTTCTCCGGATAGAAAGCTGATGGACGAACCTATGTCGAGGGCGAGATTGTATTTCCTATTTTCAATCCGGCTCGGAAGCTGGATGAGGCCGTTCTCGCCATTCACGAGTACCTTTGCCGTAACTCCTTTGAACTTCAGGGTGCCGGGATGGGCAATGGTGAGTTCGTGTCCGGGGAAATTGATGAGCACGTCATAGTTGCGCAGAATGGTGGAAGGAATGTTGATCTCAGCGGACATGCCGGGGAACGCAACAGACATGGCCTTGTCAGGTCTTTCCCCGATCCTTGGCCGGATGTTCGACAAGGGAACTTTCAGGTCACCAATCAGGATTTCGGGCAGCGGAGTAGGCGTGCCGCATACTTGTCCGGCGCATAGCAAAGTCAGCCCCATCGTTTTCGCGAGGCTCTCGGACAGAACTAGATCGGGGTTTCCGTTGTCGACCCAGGCGTGAACGCGCTGCGTTGTTCCATTTGGGAGTGGAATGCTGATATCGATGATGACCCGATTGTGATCCAGCGTGAAGGGAACGGTTGCTGATTTCGATTCGGACTGAGGCGCGGGCTTGGGTGAGCTTTGTGCGATGGCAGCGATGACGAGAATTAAGATGATGAAGGCCCTGCACCGCATAGGGAGATTGTAGCGGGTTCGCAAAGTTCTGAACCACAGGGGCTCACAGTGAGTCTTGTATAATCAGCGGTTTGGCTTTCACGCGCTGAAGATTTCTGTGGGAGCTGCTGGGAGGATGGGTGGCACGGGCGGAAATTGGGATTATCGGCGGCAGCGGGCTGTACGCGATGCCGGGGCTGAGCCGGGTGAAAGAAGTGCGTGTGAAGACTCCGTTTGGCGCGCCTTCGGATGCTTATGTTTGCGGCACACTTGAGGGGCGCAATGTGGCGTTCCTGGCGCGGCATGGGCGCGGGCACCGCATTCTTCCGAGCGAACTGAATTTCCGCGCCAATATTCACGGGTTCAAGCAACTGGGAGTGGAGAGGATCGTTTCAGTTTCAGCCGTGGGATCGCTGAAGGAAGAGCACAAGCCGCTTGAGTTTGTGATCCCGGACCAGTTCTTCGATCGCACGCGGCATCGCGTGGATACGTTTTTCGGCGGCGGAGTGGTGGCCCATGTTGCGTTTGCCGATCCGGTGTGTGGCGAACTGGCGGGCGTGGTCGATTCTGCATGCAAGAAAATCGGTGTGAACGGCAAGCGCGGCGGAACTTATCTGTGCATGGAAGGTCCACAGTTTTCGACGAAAGCTGAATCCAATGTGTACCGTGGGTTGGGCATGGATGTGATCGGCATGACCAACCTGCAGGAGGCGAAGCTGGCGCGCGAAGCCGAGCTTTGTTACGTCACAGTGGCGATGGTGACGGATTACGATTGCTGGCATCCCCATCATGATTCGGTGACGGTGGATCAGATTGTCGCGGTGCTGGTGAAGAATGCGGAGAACGCGACGAAAGTGGTGCGCGAGACCGTGGCGGCGATGCCGCGGGAGCGATCGTGCAAGTGCGGCTCGGCGCTGGCGCACACGATCTTGACCGACCCCAAGAAAATTCCCGCAGCAACGAAGAAGAAGTTGAGGCTGATTATTGGAAAGTATGTGAAAGACAGTCGTCAGTGATCAAGGCAGTGGTCAGTGGCCGGTGGTGAGTAGAAACCTTCGCATGAGATTTTACTGATCATTGATCACTGATCACTTGACCAAGGAGAGAAACCTTCAAGATGAGCATTGTCGTCGTCGGTTCGGTTGCGTTTGATGATATCGCGTCGCCTTCGGGCAGCGTGACGGGGATTTTGGGCGGGGCGGCGACTTACTTTTCGCTGGCGGCCAGTTATTTTACTCAGGTGCGCATGGTTGCCGTGGTGGGCGAGGATTTTGGCCCGGAGCATGAAGACGTTTTGAAGAAGCGCGGTGTGGATACGCGCGGCATCGAGCGTTCCTCGGGAAAGACATTTCGCTGGGGCGGGACGTACACCGAGAACCTTAGCGAGGCCAAGACAACGTTCACCGATCTGAATGTGTTCGAAAAGTTCCAGCCGCGCATTCCGAAAGAATACGAGGACACGGAGTTTTTGTTTCTGGCGAACATTCAGCCGACGCTGCAGGCCAACGTGCGGCGGAAGATGAACGGCGTGCGGCTCACCGGATGCGACACCATGAATTACTGGATCAAAGGGGCGCGCCAGGAACTGGGCGAAACCCTGAGGCTGGTCGACGTGCTGTTGATCAACGACACCGAGACGAAGATGCTGGCGCAGGAGACGAACCTGCCGCGCGCGGCGCAAAAGGTGCTGGCCATGGGGCCGCAGGCGCTGGTGATCAAGCACGGCGAATATGGCGCGACCATTTTCTTTCGCGAGGGCGCGTTCGGGATTGGTCGGCATCCGTTTCGCGCGCCCACCCTGCCGCTCGATGAAGTGAAAGATCCCACGGGAGCGGGCGATTCGTTTGCCGGAGGATTCATGGGCTACCTGGCATCGCAGGAAGAGTTGAACCGCGAAGTGTTGAAGCGGGCGCTCTTCTACGGCGGAGTGATGGGATCGTTCGCCGTGGAAAGTTTTGGCACAGAGCGGCTGCAGTCGTTGAACCGCGAAGAGATTGATGCGCGCTTTCAGATTTTTCGCGAACTGACCCACCTCGAATGAAGCCGAAATCTCCGCCGCCTAAGGCGTATTCCGACATTGAGATTGTCCGCCTGGCGTGGCTGGCGATCTTCGTTTCGGTTTTTTCTTTTCTTTTTTACAGCCGGCTGGGAGATGTGCTGCTTTACGGCGATGCGGTGGCTCACATCAACATCGCGCGCCGTGTCTTCGACTCGAAAACTCCCGGATTGCTGCAGTTGGGAACAGTGTGGTTGCCGCTGCCGCACTTGTTGATCATGCCCTTCATTGTGTCGAAGCAGATGTGGCAGAGCGGCTCCGGGGGTTCGATTCCGTCGATGGCGGGGTTTGTGTTCGGAGTTCTGGGGATGTTCCGGCTGGCGCGCGCGGCGTTTGGCCGCGACGGGGAAGTGGATGCGGCGGCGAAGATTGGGGCGTGGGCTGCGGCGCTGGTTTATGGCGCGAATCCTAATCTGATTTACATGCAGGCTACGGCGATGGGAGAGTCGCTGTATCTGGCGTTCTTCATCTGGGCTGGGGTTTATTTCGCCGAGTTCGCGCGCGGCGGCGCGAAAGCAGAGCCATCGCTGACAAAGTGCGGGTTGTGCCTGTTTGCGGGTTGTTTGACGCGGTATGACGGATGGTTTCTGGCGGGGGTTTTGGTGGTTGGGGCTGTGGTCACTACAGCAAAAGCCCCACCCTTCGACAAGCTCAGCGCAGGCTTTCTCGCAAGAGACGCAAGAAATGGTGCACCAGGATCTCTTTTTGCCGCGTCTCGGATGGTGCTCGCGAGATTCATCTTACTGGCGGCGGCTGCTCCGGCGCTTTGGCTGGCGTACAACGCTGCCGTCTACCGCGATCCGCTGGAGTTCGCGCGCGGGCCTTACTCGGCGAAGGCTATCGAGCAAAAGACTGCGACGGTGAATCCGGCGAAAGGGAACTTGTTCGCCGCAGGCTCTTATTTCCTGAAGGCGGCGGAACTGAATGTGAGCGAGGCAAAATGGCTGGGCCGCCTGTGGCTGGCGCTGACGCTGCTGGGGAGTCTGGTGGCGGGATTCAGCGGGCGCGGACGGGTCGCGTTATTGCTGTGGGCTCCGTTGCCGTTTTACGCTTTGTCGGTGGCGTATGGGAGCGTACCGATCTTCGTCCCGACGTGGTGGCCGTTCTCCCAATACAACCTACGCTACGGATTGCAACTGCTTCCGGCATTCGCACTGTTTGTGCCGCTGGGGATTACGTTCCTGGTGCAATCTGCAATCAAGATTCGTACTTTGGTTTCCTGGAGCAGCTGGGTACCCGTGGTGGCGATGGGAAGCGTGTTCGTGCTGGTGATTGCGAGTTATGCCGCAATCTGGCGCGCGGACCCGATCTGTTATCGCGAGGCTGCGATCAACGCGCGCGGGCGCGTGGCGCTGGATCGGCAACTGGCGGGCTGGCTCAAGTCTTTACCGTCGGATTCCACGCTGTTGATGTATTTGGGCGAGCACGCGGGTGCGCTGGAGCAGGCGGGGATTCCGTTGCGGCGCGTGATCAACGAAGGCAATCATCGGGTATGGAAGCGGCCGGTCGATCCTGGAGGACTGTGGGAGCGAGCGCTGGCCGATCCTGAGGCGAACGCGGATTATGCCGTGGGGTTCGACGGCGACCCGGTGTGGAAGGCTGCGGAAGACCGGCATTTGAAGGCGCTGGTTGAGATCCACACGACAGGGCAGCCACGGGCCGCAATTTTTCAAGGACGTACTCAGGGCAGCGGACAAGAGCGCACGCGGTAATCAGGCGGGTTAACGCTGGAAGTCGCTGGGGGCGGGCGCTCCGGTGATAAAATTCGGCCATCCCAAGCCTTTCCGGACAAAGAGTCAAATCCATGAGCTGGCAACAGATTCTCGATTGGCTGCACCGAGAGATGGCGAGTGAATTTGTTATGAGCTCCCTGATGCGCCTGGCGCTGGCGGCGATACTGGGCGGGATCATCGGATTGGAGCGGGAACTGAGACACCGGCCGGCGGGGCTCCGCACCAACATGTTCATCTGTTTTGGCGCTGCGCTATTTACGATTCTTTCAGATCTGCTGGCGGTTGAGCACCTTGGCGATCACACTCGTATTTCAGCGCAGATTATCCCCGGTATCGGTTTCATCGGCGCGGGATCGATTCTGCACACGCGGGGCCTGACGACCGGCCTCACGACCGCTTCGACTCTGTTTGTTGTGGCATCGGTGGGTATGGCCACGGGCGGAGGCCTTTATCTGACCGCAATTTTTGCCACGGTCGTAGTCTTGATCGCGCTGTTTACGCTCGGCCACCTGGAGCTAACCTTCAGCCTGAAAAAGCTATTGATCAGCTACGAGGTGACGGGCGCGAGCGTGGAGGAGATTACGCAGGAGGTCAACCGCATCCTCGAACGCAAGCATCGCATGATGCAAAACATTTTGAGTGGCAGCACCGGCGCGCATGTCCGGGTGCAATTCGACGTGGCGGGATCCAACCGAGATCAAAAGGAGATGCTGCGCGAGCTGAAGGCGTCGCAGGTGCTGGGCAGTGTGACTTGGCTGGGACCGGTGGAATTGGAGTGAGTCTGCCCGGAGTTGTGATTCCGTTTGTGAAGGCCAGCGCGTGCGGAAACGATTTTCTGCTGATCGACGCTGCGATCCTGGAAGGCGCTCAGGATCCTACAGACTTGGCGGGGCTTACGCGGCGCATGTGCGACCGGCACGAGGGCGTGGGGGCGGATGGAGTGGAGTGGATGTCGCCGCACGTTTCGGCGGACGTGGAGATTCGGCTGATCAATTCCGACGGTTCTGAGGCGGAAATCTCCGGCAATGGCACGCGCTGTGTGGCGGCTTATGTCTGCGCGGAGCGCGGGAAAGAGGAGATCACGATCCAAACCGGAGCTGGATTAAAGACTTGCGTGCTGACGGAACGGAGCGAATCCGAGTACGAGTTCGAGGTTGAAATGGGCGAGGCCGCCGTGGGAACGGAACTGGCGGTGCGGCTCGGTGCGCATGAGGTGCGTGGGATTCCGGTTTCGATGGGCAATCCGCACTATGTGGTGTTTGTGCCGGAGTTTGCCGAAGACTGGCGTGCGCAAGGTGCTGAGATTCAGCGCAGTCCTCAGTTCAAGCAGGGCGTGAATGTTGAGATGGTTGTGGTCGACGGAAAGCATGATGTGAGCGCTCGTTTCTTCGAACGTGGAGTGGGAGAGACGCAATCTTCGGGGACGGGCTCTTGTGCATCGGCGGTGGCGGCAAGCGCAACGGGTAAGGCGGAATCGCCGGTTCGGGTGCATGCTCCGGGGGGAATCCAGACTGTTCGCCAGGAAGGTAAGCTCGTGTTCTTGCGTGGGGCGGCGCGGTTGGTTTGCCGGGGAGAGTTTTTTCTGAGTTAGGCCGCTGACTTTTCTGGAGAGCGGCTTTTCGTTTGCAGTTCAGTGCGCGGATTGGATTTGTTTCATAACAGGCGCCTTGCTCCATGCCTTCTTCAGCTACTCCACGTATCAAGCCGCCTGCCCTTCGGCCGGGAGACACGGTCGGCATTGTGGCGCCGGCCAGCAACGTCAGTCGCGGTGATCTGCACGCGGGTTGCGAAGCCCTGCGGCGCGCCGGCTACCGGCCGTTTTATTTCGATTCCATCCTTGAGCGGGATCTTTACTTCGCGGGATCCGTCGAGCGGCGGGGGCGCGAACTGGAAGAAATGTTTGTGCGCGATGACGTGCGGGCGATCGTCTGCGCGCGCGGCGGGTATGGCGCGAACTATCTGCTGCCGGTGCTGGACCTGGAGAAGATCAAAGCTCACCCGAAGATTTTTGTCGGCTATAGCGACCAGACCGCGCTGCTCACTTATTTTGCCGAAGCTGCGGGCTTGGTGACCTTCCACGGTCCGATGGTGGCGAAAGATTGGGCGCAGGAAGATGGTGTGGACGTGGCTTCGTGGCAGTCGGCGCTCGCCGGCTCAGCCGCCTGGGAACTCAATCTAGGCGCGGGTTCCGGGGCGATTGGCCTGGTGGAGGGCGCGGCCGGCGGAATGCTCTACGGCGGGTGCCTCTCCATCCTGGTTGCATCACTCGGAACACCCTACGAGATCGAGACAGCAGGCACGATTCTGTTTATCGAGGACATGGCGGAGAAACCATATCGCATCGATCGCATGCTGATGCAGTTAAAGCTGGCAGGAAAGCTGGAAGAGGTGCGGGGAATTGTTTTTGGCGAGATGCGCGATTGCGTGCAGACCGCGAAGAGTGAGAATCAGGGATATACGCTCCAAGAAGTGGTACTGCGGATTGTGGGCGAGTTGGGAGTCCCGGTGGCTTACGGGGTGCGGTCTGGACACGTGACGGCAGGGAACATCACGCTGCCGATTGGCGTGCGGGCTGGGTTGACGGTGCGTGGTAGGCAGGTGGGGTTGAAGATCTTGGAGGGGGCAGTGACGGCTGCTTAGCACCTTAATAGATTCGAGCAGGCAAGGTCGAAATCAAAGTCAAGAGCTAACCGCAAAGAACGCAAAGGAATTCGAAGGACGCGAAGAAAAAGCATGGACAAGAGAAATCACATTCACTTGATCGGCATCTGCGGGACTGCGATGGCGGCGCTGGCGGGGATGCTGAAGCAGCGCGGGTTTCGCGTTACCGGGTCGGACGCGGCGGCGTATCCGCCGATGTCGGATTTTCTGGCGGAACTCGGCATTCCGCTGGCGCAGCCCTTTGACGCTCGGAATCTGGAGCCTCGTCCCGATCTCGTCGTGGTAGGCAATGCGATTTCGCGAGGCAATGCCGAGCTGGAACAAGCGCTCGACCAGCGCATTCCATTTTGCTCGCTGCCGCAATTGCTTCATGAGGAATTTCTGCGCGGCAAGGAAGTGCTGGTGGTGGCGGGGACGCACGGAAAGACCACGACGACCTCAATGCTGGCGTGGATTTTTCATACCGCAGGAATGCAGCCTTCGTTTCTGATCGGAGGGATTGCGGAAAACTTTGGGTCAAGCTTCCATTTAGGCCAGGGAAAACATTTCATTCTGGAAGGCGATGAGTACGATACAGCTTTCTTCGATAAAGGACCGAAGTTTCTGCATTACTTTCCGGATGCAGTGATCTTGACTTTTGTGGAGTTCGATCACGCGGATATCTATAAAGATCTGGATGCGGTCGAGACTGCGTTCAAGCGCCTCGTAAATCTGATTCCGCGGCGGGGGCGGATTATTGCCTTCGACGGAATGGCAGGAGAAGCGGCAGAGAGCCCGAGCCTCGAGCGCTGTTTGAGCAAGGCCTTTTGCCCCGTGGAACGGTATGGCGCTGCCGCGCGCGCAGACTGGCAAATTACGAACCTGAGGTTGGAGGCGGGGCGAACTGCATGGTCTGTTTCGCACAACGGGCAGGCCTGGGCGGATCTTGAGTTCCCGCTGGCGGGGGAATACAACGTGTGGAATGCAACTGCGGCCGCCGCCCTGGCGGCCGGATACGGCATCTCGAAGGAGGAGATCGCGGCGGCGTTGAAGACGTTCAAGAGCGTGAAAAGGCGCCTCGAAGTCAAGGCACAGGTGAATGGAATCACCATCATTGACGACTTCGCGCACCATCCCACGGCGATTGCGGGCACGCTGAAAGCGTTGCGGGCGCGTTATGCGGGCGCGCGCTTGTGGGCGATTCTGGAGCCGCGCTCAAACACGCTGCGAAGGCGCGTGCTGCAGGCCGATCTGGCCCGAAGCCTGGCGCTGGCGGACGAGGTGATCGTGGCGGGCGTGTTCCGCTCGGAGGCGGTACCGGTCAATGAATGCCTGGAACTACCCGAACTGGCCGCGGACATCCAGAAACAGGGCCGGCACGCGCGGTTGATTGCGGACGCCGATGAAATCGTGCAGACGATCGCTCCGGAGATGCACAGCGGCGACGTGGTGGCGATTCTTTCCAACGGAGGCTTCGGCGGCATCTATGAGAAACTGCCGGCGCGCTTGCGGGCACTGGCAGGCGAGGCTGCGGTTACAAATGCAGCGAATGCGGCGGGGAAATAATGCGGCATTCAATCGTGACAAGAAATCCGGCGCGCCAGAGTCTGCGTCTGGTTCTACTTCTTTTGATCGCTCTGACGCCTTCCTACGCGATAACCAACTACACAATTTCTTTGGCAAATCCGGAGGAGCATCTGGTGGAGGTGCAAATTCTGCTGCCGGAAGGCGCGGCGCAGAGAGAGTTGCAGCTTCCGGTGTGGAATGCGCTGTATCAGGTGCGCGACTTCGCGCAATACGTGAACTGGGTGCGGGCGAAAGACCGCGCAGGCCGCTCGCTTGCCGTGCGCGAGTTGGACAAGGCTCGCTGGCAGATCGCGGACGCACAAGGCGGCGCCGTGGTTGAGTACCAGATCTTCCTGGATTCGTCCGGGCCCTTCGGCGTCCAGTTCAACTCGCATCATGCATTCTTCAATCTGGCGCAAGTGCTCATGTATCCCGTGGATGCGCGAAATGGGCCGATGGTCCTGCGCTTTAGCCAGGTTCCCGAGGGATGGCACGTGGCGACGCCTCTGGAGTCGCTGCCCGAGGGTAGATTTAGCGCCGAAAGCTACGACCGGCTGGTGGATTCTCCGGTCGAAATCGGACTGTTCCACGAAGCTGATTTCGATGAAGGTGGCGGACATTATCGCGTGATTGTGGACGCAGAGCCGGGCGACTACGACATGGAAAAGATTGCAGCCATGCTGCACAAGATCGTGGCTGCCGCCACGAGTTGGATGGAAGATCGTCCTTTCGACAGCTACATGTTTCTTTATCACTTCCCGCGCGGACCGGGGGGCGGCGGTATGGAGCACGCGTACTCGACCGCGATCTCTCTGAATGCGGAGGTGCTGGCGCGGGCTCCTGAGGCAGTAGTTTCGGTTACGGCGCACGAGTTTTTTCATCTGTGGAACGTGAAGCGGATTCGTCCGCAGACGCTCGAGCCGGCGGATTACACGCGGGAGAATTACACGCGGGCGCTTTGGTTCAGCGAAGGATGCACTAGCACCGCGGCAGACTTCATTCAGCTGCGCGGCGGCCTGCTCGATGAACCCCGCTTCGAGCAAGAACTGGCATCCGGAATCGGCGAACTCGAGCGGCGTCCGGCGCACCTGACGCAATCGGCGGAAGAGTCGAGTCTGGATGCGTGGCTCGAAGGCCACCCCTACTATCAGCGCCCGGAGCGCAGCATTTCTTATTACAACAAAGGTGAGTTACTCGGGATCACGTTGGATTTGGCGGTGCGCGAGGCCAGCCATGGACAGGCGTCGCTGCGCGAGGTGTTTCAATGGATGAATCAGAATTACGCCAAGAAGGGGCGGTTCTTCGCCGACTCGGACGGCGTGCGCGAGGCTGCCGAGGCGGTGAGTCATGCGGATCTGGGATGGTTCTTCACGAAGTATGTTTCGGGCACGGAGGAGATTCCGTGGAATGACTTCTTCCGCGGTGTGGGACTGCGCTTGGTGGAAGGGACGAACACGGTCGCTGATGTCGGGTTTGTAGCTTCGCGAAACTTTGATGGTCCCATGACCGTGACGGCAGTCACGGCGGGCAGCGACGCGGAGCGAGCCGGTCTGCAAGTGGGCGAGGCGATTCTGGAAATCGACGGCAAGATGGCCGCGCAGGAATTCTCCGAGGAAATTGCGCGGGTTACGCCGGGCGGCACGATTGTGCTGAAGGTCCGCGGCCGGCGCGGTGGAGAGCGGGAGTTGAGGTGGAAAGTGGGAAGCCGCGAAGAAAAATCATACGCGCTCAAAGATATCGAGAAATTTACTGAGGGACAGCGAGCACGCAGGGTGGCGTGGCTGAAGGGCGAGGCGGAGGTTCCGCAAGTAGCGCACGCACAGTAGGGCGTACTCGCGATAAGGGGCAAACTCCAACATGATCCGCACCATCGCGATGCTGACTTTCTGGGCACTGGCCGCGCCCGTGGCGGCGCTGATCGGATTTCCCTGGTCGTTCATCGTGGGAAACGTCAACCTGCTGTATCGCATGTTCATGATTGGCTGCCGGAGTGGCGTGCGGCTGACCGGCGTGCGCGTGCAATCCGTCGGGCTTGACAAGCTTGACTCGGCGCGCACCTACATCTTCATGTCGAACCATGTGTCGAACCTGGATCCACCGATTATCACGCCGCTGATTCCGAAGCGTACTTCGGTGCTGGTGAAAAAGGAATTGTTCAGTTTTCCGATTCTGGGTCGCGCGATGCGGATGGGGTCGATGGTGCCGGTCGATCGCGGAAATCGTGGCGCTGGGATCGAGTCGGTGCGGATTGCAAAGCAGGTAGTGCAGCAAGGCTTGAATATGTCCATCTACGTGGAAGGCCATCGCTCCTTCGATGGCAAGCTGCTGCCGTTCAAGAAGGGACCGTTCTATCTGGCGATGGAGTGCGGAGTTCCGGTGGTTCCGGTGACCATTACAGGCACGCATGACATTATGCCGAAGGGCAGGTTCGCGATCAAGCCGGGAACGGCGACGGTGATCTTCCATCCTCCGATCGAGCCAAAGGATTTCGGCAACCGGGAATGCTTGATGGAGAAAGTGCGGGCCGTCATTGAGAGCGGGCTGCCGGAGGAGTTTCGGGAAAATCCTTTGACCACTGAGGCCACTAAGGTTAGCGAAGGAAACGCTTCGCTCTGAACCCTTCATCGCTTTAGTCGGTCCGCATCTTCGTTCGAAGCGCGCGCGCCATCTCCGGCAATCGTGGCAGGATTGCGGAATATTTCAACCACAATTTGTGATCGACCGCGGGGGCTCCGCTGACCAAGGCCCCGGCGGGAATGTCGTTGGCTACGCCGCTTTGTGGCGTGACGATGGCGTTGTCGCCGACTTTGCAGTGGCCGACCACACCGACCTGGCCAGTTAATATCACTCGATTGCCAATTTCCGTGGAGCCACCGAGGCCTATCTGCGAGCAGAGCAGAGCATCTTCGCCGACCTGCGATCCGTGGCCGACCTGGACGAGGTTGTCGATCTTGACGCCGCGCCGGATGCGGGTTTCGCCGACGCTGGCGCGGTCGATGCAGGAGTTCGCCTGGATTTCAACGTCGTCTTCGATGACGACGGGGGCGGGCTGGGGAATTTTGTACCAGTTTCCGTCGTGAGTCTTGGCGAAGCCGAAGCCGTCGGAGCCGATCACTACGCCGTTGTGCAGCAGCACGTTGTTGCCGATGCGGCAATTCTCGCGGACCACCGCGTGGGCGTGGGCGAAGAAGTTGTCGCCGATCTTTACTCCGCGATAGATGACTGCGTGCGCTAACAGCACGGCGCGGTCGCCGATCTGGACGTTCTCGTCGACGACTACGTAAGGGCCGATGTGGGCGTTCTTTCCTATCTTTGCCGTCGGGTCGACGATGGCGGTGCGATGAATTCCAGGCGCGTAGCGCAGCGGTTGGTGGAAGAGTTCGAGGGCCCGGGCGAAACTGAGATAGGGATCTTCCACGCGCAGCGTGGCTGCGGGAATTGCGGGAAAATTCTCGGCGACGATGACCGCTGCGGCTTTGGTGAGCCGCGCTGCGGGCGCATACTTCTGATTGGCGACAAACGTAATTTCTCGTGGGCCGGCTTGCTCGATGCCGTTGAGGCCGGTGATGTCGGTGTCGGGCGAGCCATTTTCGAGGCGCGCGTTGAGGGCGGAGGCGATCTGAGAGAGTTTCATGGTGGATGGATGGACGCGAGTAAATCGTACATCCTGTCCTTCACATTGTGGAATTCTCCCTCAAAATAAATCCTAGCCGAGTCCGGCGAGAACGGACCGGATTGGGGATCAGCCGGATTTCGGGTGAAAAATATTTTTTCTGATCCGGCTGAAAGCCTTGTCCAGCGCGGGTAATGCGAAAGTGGACTTCGTAAAATCCTGTTGTCAAAGAACTTAAATACCAAAATCTTGAGAACAAAGCGCTTAGCGGGGCGGGTTTCGCTCTGGGCGGACCGTCACTGCCTCGACCATGATCGCTCAGGTTCGAGGGTGGGCACAAGGTCAGATGTCACAACGGGGCTGTGGAAATGTTCTGGGTCGACGTTCTGTTGGTCGATCGTGGAGTGCCGCGGTAACGTCAAAAGCCCCGCCCAAGCGGAGCTTGGACGGGGCGCCCGTTTGTCGACTTCGGCCGGGCCAGTCCCCAGGGTGCGTGATGTTCGTCTGCTAAACTTTCCAATTATGTCTACCCATATTTTTGACTTGTTGTTCGTGCCAGACGGCCCACGCGGAATCGCGCATGTATCAGTGATTTCCTATGGACGCGGCGGTTATAAGGGTCACGAAAGCACAATCACTATAACTCCTCAGTGCGTGACGGCGAAGGAAGTGGAGGGTTATGTCGAGTTATTGAAGAAAGAACTCGATGAGGTGGCGAAAATCGCCCGTAAGAAGTTCACCGATCTTAAGGCTGCTAGTTAGGTTTGTTGTTTTGGTTCTTTGATGCCGGTGAGCGACGATGTTGCCGCGCCGCGACGAGAGCAGCTGCAATGGCGAGATAACCTGACAATTCTGCAATACCCCCGGTCAATTGTGGCGAAGAATAGAGTCTGCCTACTACAAGTCCAACTAGCATCCCGACAGCGAGCGTTCCGACGAACGCGATTACCATTTTCTTAAGAATCTGCACGTCCGCTATCACTCCTTGGGGATGGCCCGGCCTTTCCGACCCGGAGTCTACGATCATACCCAAGCGAAGTCAAAATCCCCGCCCTGTCGCTGCAAAAAGCGCAGGGACGACGACGGGGCACCCGCCTCGGTAGAGATCACTCTTCGAACAATGTGACCTGGCGCTGGTCATCGGTTGTGCCGCGCCTTGGGCGGGGGGCTGGCCCGGCCTTTCCGACCCGGAGTCTACGATCATACTCAAGCGGAGTCAAAACCCCCGCCCTGTCCCTCCAAAGAACGGAGGGACAAGAGCGGGGCACCCTCTTCGTCGCATTTCTTGAAGGGGGTGCCGTGCCCTTGTCTTTGCGGGTCTTGCAGAGACAGGGCGGGAAATTGACTCCCTCTCCATGTTTCCTATTCCAGGAAAGATCACGCGAATATTTTTCGATCACAGACGTGCGTTGATTGGCTCCGGCTTACGATCGAATCATGCCGTGGGGCCTGAAACGATATCAGGAAGCGCGCTGCCTGCATTACCTGACATTCAGTTGCTACCAGCGCGCGCCGCGTCTTGGTACGGCGCATTCCAGAGATATCTTCGAGCAGACTCTGGAGCGGGCGCGTAAGTGGTACGGATTCTACGTTGCAGGATACGTGGTCATGCCGGA
Source organism: uncultured Acidobacteriaceae bacterium (assembly GCA_963850805.1). Lineage (GTDB taxonomy): Bacteria > Acidobacteriota > Terriglobia > Terriglobales > Acidobacteriaceae > Sulfotelmatobacter. The sequence goes on from CAWKNF010000031.1 coordinate 124,490, forward strand.
GCACGTTCACCTGCTTACTACCGAACCGGAGCGAGCGAAGCTGTCGGTCGCTCTGCAGATGCTGAAGCAGAATGTTGCGCGGATGCTGCGCGAGGTTGAAGGCGGATCCTTCTGGCAGCCTCGATACTATGACTTCAATGTTTGGAGTGAAGCCAAGCGAATCGAGAAGCTGAGATATATTCATCGGAATCCCGTGAGAAGGGGATTGGTGGAGAGTCCGGATTTGTGGGCTTGGAGCAGCTTTAGCCACTATCTCTCGGGCTTCGAGGGCGTGGTGGAGATTGAATCGCAGTGGACGGCTCGGAAGAGGGAGTTGCTCGGGGTGACGCCGCAGTTGAGAGTTCAAAGTCAAAATCCCCGCCCTGTCCCTGCAAAAAGCGCAGGGACGAGGACGGGGCACCCGCCTCGGTAGAGATCACTCCTCGAACAAGGTAACTTGGCGCTGATCGTCGGTGGGGCCTCGTCTTGGGCGGCGGGTGGCGCCTATTACGGCCAGGACTGTCAACGAATCGAGGGCGGTGCGGGGGACGAAGATTCTTTGCGTGTTCGAGCGCTGGTCTGGCGGGTTGACTAGATAGCCTTCCGGCAGGTTCTGAGTCAGGTCGGAGGGCATCAGGCCTTCGAGGATTTCGTTGTCCTTGAAGCGGAGGCGGACCCACAGGCCTTCGGAACGGGGGCGGGAGGTGAAGGTCTTGCGGGTTAGCGATTCGGAGTCGCCGAACTCGCGGACGAAGTAGACTCCCTTGATCTCGCGGAGATCCATGGCTACTACGTTGCCGGAGGTGTTGAGCAATTCGAGTTTGCCTTCGTTAATGAATAGGGTGGGCGAGACGTAGCCGGAGACGGAATCGCGGTCCATTTTGCGGACTATGACTTTCTTGTGGGTCGAGGGCATGAGTCGGGCTTCGGGCTTCGGCTCTCGGGCTTCGGCGAAGAACCGACCCTACGGGTCACCTCTTACCACCCCGTGATTCCGGTTCAGCCGAAGCCCGATGGCTGAAGCCTGAAGCCGGCATCCGAAGCCCGACTCATTCTCGCACTAATTCGGGAGAAATCGCGCGAATCCACGTTGGCAGTAGCCAAATTGTAAACCTTGTGTTATTCCTTTAAGTTGACTTGTCTCGACTAAACTCAGGTTAAGTGCTTTGTATTTAATGGCTTGAGTATTGATTGGTGCTGAAGGTACGGGTCTGGGCGCCAGCAGTCTGTGGAAATCCTGTGGAAAAGCAGTGGAAGTAGTCCGATCCGGCCGTGTCCAGGATGTGCAGGAAGGTGCGGCCTGCGGGATTGCTTAATGTCGGTTGTCTGAAGACGAATGGCTGATTACATTTACACGATGGAAATCCGGTTGACGCCGGATCAGTTGAAAGGCGTCAATCTGGTGCAAGAGATAGCCCGCGCCGCGGGGATCACTCTTTACCTGACCGGGGGCGCGATCCGCGACATCATCAGCGGGTTCACGATCCGGGACCTGGATTTTACGGTCCAGGGCAATCCCCTCAAACTGCAAAAGGATTTTGAACGGGCGGGCGCGCAAATCGCGGGCCACGACGAGGACGTGCGGACATTGTTTCTGGTGCTGCCGGGGAACGTGCGGGCCGAGATCGGCATGGCGCGGACCGAAGAGTACGAAAAAGTGGGCAGACCGCCGGTGATAACGCCAGCCAGCATTCAGGAAGACTTGCGGCGGCGCGACTTTACGGTGAACGCGATGGCGCTGTCGCTGAATGAAGGATCGCGGGGGCTGCTGCTTGATCCGTTCAACGGCGTGGCCGATATTGAAGCGAAACTGCTGCGCATTCTGCACAATTATTCGTTCGTGGAAGATCCGTCGCGGTTGATTCGCGCCACGCGTTTTGCGGCGCGTTTTCACTGGCCGCTGGAGGAGCGCACGCAGCAGCGGTATAACGCAGCCAAGGAAAATAATTACATCGAGCACATTTTGCGCAGCGCAGTGGGACACGAGATTGCGCAACTGGCGCACGAAGATGATCCGTTGAGCGTGGTGCGGGCGCTGGAAAAAGAAGATTGGCTGAAGGTGCTGCATCCGCACTGGTCGTCGGCTAAAGTGGATACGAATGGGCTGGCGCAATTGATGAAGACGCGGCAGCAGATGGTGGACCTGGGCTATACCGTCGATCCGTCGGCAGCAGTGATGCACTTCCTGACGGCACGGCTTTCCGATAAGGACATCGGGGACTTGCGGCGGCAGATTCCGCGGAAGGATCTGATCGAGTCGTGGCGAGACATCGAGGATCACGCCAAGGACCTGGCGAAACGGCTGACGGGGAAGGAAGCGGCGACGCCGTCGCGCACGTGGAATCTTTTGTCGGGAGCGCGGCCGGAGATGATTCTGTTTCTGGCGGTGACGGCGCGGCATCAGACAGTGGCGGGGAAGATTAAGAACTTCCTGACCAAGTGGCGGCAAACGCAGCAGCGCATTCCGCTGCCGGAGATGACGGAACTGCTGATTACTCCGGCGCTGCCGGAATATCCGAAGATTGCGCGGGATGTGTTCATGCTGCTGCTGGACGGGAAACTGCGGTCGCGGACGGAAACTTTGAAATTCTTGAAGCCGTTTGCGCCGCCGCCTCCACCACCGCCGCCGCCGCCCCGGCGTGGACGTGGGCCTAAGGCAGCGGCAGGGGCTCCTGCGCCGGAAGTACCCGGGAAAAAAGGAGCGCCAGCGAAGGGCAAGGGGAAGGCTGCCGCCCCCGCGGCGGTGGTTCCGGCTCCCGTGGCCAAGCCCGAGGCTAAAGCAAAACCAGCTGCGAAAACGAAGCCAGAAATTAAGGCGAAGCCGGTCAAAGCGCCGTCGAAGTCCGCGAAGCGTTCCCCGAAGCCGGCCGCCAAACGCCCCGCCAGGAAGGCTGCTTCGAAGAAGGCGAAAACTAGGAAGCGATAGGGCGCTGTCCTTATTCGTCTCCTGGCAGGTACTAATTTGTGGATCGCGTGGCTTGAATCCGGCATATAATGAGGGTATGCATCGACCGCTATTCATTGCGGCGTTCGTGCTCTGGCTGGCTTCTGCGCCGCTTTCGGCGCAGCACGGCGGAGGCCATGCGTCCGGTGGCGGCCACGGTTTTTCCGGCGGCCACGGTGGGGGCTTCGGAGGCGGTCACGCTTTCAGCGGGATGCACTCCGGATCAGGACTCGCGGCGCACTCATCCGCGCACGGTTTCGCTTCCCGTCCATCATTCTCCTCACGCGGCTTCAACCATTTTGGCGGTGAACGATTTGGAAACCGGGGCTTCAGAAACAATCGCTTCGGTTATGGGGTTTATGGTTACCCGTGGCTGTATGGCGGAATATACGATCCGTACTGGTGGTGGGATTCTGGATCGGCGTTCGACTACGAACAGCAGTACGAAACTGGTTTGGCGAACGAGATGAACCGGCAGAGCCTCGAAGAACAGAGGTTTCGCAATCAAGCCGACCAAGATGTTTATGCGAGGTCGGCGCCTCCACCGCCGCCCCTGCGCGACAGAGAACGCACGGAAGCAGTGCCGGCCACGGTGCTGATTTTCCGCGATCAGCACAAACAGGAAGTGCAGAATTATGCCATCGTAGGCCAGACCCTGTGGAACTTCGCTCCGGAGCATACACAGAAGATTCCACTCTCGGACCTCGACCTTCCGGCAACCACCAAGGCGAACGACGAGCGCGGGGTGGCTTTCCGCTTGCCTGGGGCGCGCGAAGGGCAGTAGGCGCGCGAATCCTTCTCTGAGTCGCTCTGTGGATAAGTTACCCCTTCTTCTTGCGATGTTTCCCGTTAGAATGACGTAAGAAATTGCTGATTGCTGATTGATGATTAAAAGGCTCGTTCCTTGGGATTTTCAATCATCAATCAATAATTCCTGACCCCTATGTCCCAATTCGTCCACCTGCACCTGCATACCGATTACTCCCTGCTGGACGGGGCCTGCGACGTCGAAAAACTTTGCCAACGCGTGAAAGAGCTGGGGATGCCTGCGGTCGCGATGACCGACCACGGAAATATCTTTGGCGCCGTGCATTTTGTGAACGCAGCACATAAATATGGCGTGAAGCCGATCGTTGGCTGCGAACTTTACATCTGCAAGAAGGACGATCACAACATCGAGCGCACGCCGCCCGACGGCGATACCTACAACCATCTGCTGGTGCTGGCCGAGAACGAAGAGGGTTACCGCAATCTGGTGAAGATTACGTCGGAGGCTTCGCTGCATGGGTTTTATTACAAGCCGCGCGTGAGCAAGAAGTTTCTGGCGGAGCACTCGCGCGGGCTGATTGGGCTTTCGGGATGCTTGAAAGGCGAAGTCGCGGAGCGGTTGATGGAAGGGAACTACGACGCGGCGCGCGCGGCCGCGGGAAACCTGCGCGATATTTTCGGCAAGGAAAACTTCTATCTCGAGATTCAGGATCAGGGGCTGGCGATGGAGCACAAGATTCATCCCGGACTGTTCCAGCTTGAAAAAGATCTCGGGCTGCCGCTGGTGGCGACCAACGACAGTCACTATTTGTGCGAAGACGATGCCCACGCGCAAGATGTGATGCTGTGCATTCAGACCGGCAAGTCGATCCATGACACTCAGCGCATGAAGTTTGATGGGACTCAGTTTTTCGTCAAGAGCCGCGACCAGATGTATCAGGTTTTCAAGGACTCGCCCGAGGTTTTGACCCGTACGCTCGATATCGCTGAGCGCTGCAGCCTGCGTCTGGAAAAAATCGCGACGCCGTTTCCGCAATTCGAGGTTCCGCCGGGCTACACCATCGACAGTTATTTTGAGCACGTTTCCCGCGAAGGTTTTGCGCGGCGAATGGCGGCACTGCGGCCGTTGCATGAGCAGGGCAGGTTGAAGCATCCGATTTCGGACTACGAGCAACGCCTGGAGCGGGAGCTTGCGATCATCCAGCAGATGAAGTTTCCCGGATATTTCCTGATTGTGTGGGACTTCATCCGCTACGCCAAAGAGCATGACATTCCGGTGGGGCCGGGGCGCGGATCGGCGGCAGGGTCGCTGGTCTCGTACGCGCTGGGAATCACTGACCTCGATCCGCTGCAGCACGAGTTGCTCTTTGAAAGATTTTTGAATCCGGAGCGCGTGTCGATGCCGGATATTGACATCGATTTCTGCATGAATCGCCGCGGCGAGGTGATCAACTACGTCACGCAGAAATACGGGCGCGACAATGTGGCGCAAATCATCACGTTCGGCACGATGGCGGCCAAGGCGGCGATCAAGGACGTTGGGCGCGCGATGGATATTCCTTACAGCGATGTCGACCGCATCGCCAAGATGATTCCGACGCAGCTCAACATCACGCTCGACCAGGCCATCGAAGATTCACCGCAACTGTGCGAAGCGATGGAGAAGGACGGACAGATTCGCGAATTGATCCAAACGGCGAAGAAGCTGGAAGGGATGGTGCGGAACTCCGGGGTTCACGCCGCAGGGGTTGTCATTTCGCCCCGGCCGCTGACGGAACTTGTTCCACTGCACAAGACCAAGAACGACGAAATCGTGACTGCCTTCGATATGGTTGCCATCGAGAAGATGGGCCTGCTGAAGATGGATTTTCTTGGGCTGACCACGCTGACGATTCTCACCGACACGGTGAAGCTAATCGCGCAAACGAGGGGGACGCCGATCACGCTCGAAGGCATTCCGCTCGAAGATTCGGCGACTTATGAAAAGGTCTTTCACAAGGGATTGACCTCGGGCGTGTTTCAGTTTGAATCGCACGGCATGCGCGATGTGCTGCGACGTTACCAGCCGAACTCGATCGAGCACCTAACCGCGCTCAATGCGCTTTATCGCCCCGGCCCGATGGGGATGATTGACGATTTCATCGAGCGCAAACATGGGCGCCGCAAAATCGAGTATGAATTGCCCGAATTGAAAGAGATCCTGCAGGAAACGCTCGGCGTCTTCGTCTATCAGGAACAGGTTATGCAAGCGGCCAACACGCTCGCGGGCTACTCCCTGGGAGAGGCCGATTTGCTGCGCCGCGCCATGGGAAAGAAAAAGCCCGAGGAGATGGCGCAGCAGCGTGCGCGGTTTGTGGAGGGTGCGGCGCAGCGCAAATTTCCACCGAAGAAGATCGAGAAGATTTTCGATCTCATGGCGCAGTTTGCGGGATACGGCTTCAACAAATCGCATTCCGCCGCTTACGCGCTGCTGGCCTATCACACGGCGTATTTGAAGACGCACTATCCCGTCGAGTTTATGGCGGCTCTTCTTACTTCAGTCACGGGCAGCACGGATGACGTGGTGAAATACATCAACGAGTGCCGCGAGATGGGCATTGCGGTGGAAGCGCCGGATATCAACGTTTCGGCTGCGAACTTCACGCCACATGGCGAAGCGATTCGCTTTGGACTGGCGGCGGTAAAGAATGTCGGTGGGAATGCGATTGACTCGATTGTCACGGCGCGGAAGAAATTGGGGCAGTTCAAGTCGATCTACGAATTCTGCGAAAACGTCGATCTCCGATTGCTGAACAAGCGCGTGCTGGAGTCTTTGATCAAGAGTGGGGCGATGGATTCGCTGGGCCGTCGCGCACAATTGATGACGGTCCTGGATCGCGCTATGGACCGCGCGCAGAAGGCGCAGCGTGATGCGGAATCGGGACAACATGGGCTGTTTGGAGTGTTTCACGAAGAGTCCGAGGCGAACAACGATAAGCTACCAAACATTCCTGACTGGGACGAGCAAGTGCGTCTTGCGGCAGAGAAAGAAATTCTCGGCTTCTTCATCAGCGGGCATCCGCTGGAGAAATATAAAGACAAGCTGGGAGATCTGCAGGCGCTGCGAATCGATGAGATTGCGGCGATGACCCGGTCGACCGGCAAGGATGAGACCATCGCCACGGCTGGCATCATCGGCAATGTGCGCGTGCAAAAGTCCAAGCGTGGAGAGTTCTACGCGCAGGCTACACTCGAAGACATGTCAGGCTCGATCGATATGATTGTTTTCCCGGAGGCCTATAAGCGTCTGGGCGATAAGGTGAAGCTCGAAGTTCCAGTGCTGGTAAGGGCTGGTGTACGAATCGAAGAAGGCGCGAATGCCAAGATCACAGCGGCTGAGATTATGCCGCTGGAGGAAGCCAAGGTTCCCCTGCCGCGCGCGATTCGCATCCGCTTGCCGCTGGAGACCGCGGGTGAAGCCACGGTGGACGATCTGCACACGCTTTTCCGAGAGCGCAAGGGGGAAGCAAGAGTATTGTTTGACGTGGAACGTTCGGGGGATTTCATGGTGGTGATGGAAGCGGAAGGTTATAATGTGCTGCCGGATCGCAATTTTATCGCCCGAGTCGAACAGTTGTGCGGGCGGGGCAGTGTCCGCGTAATCAGTTGAACGCGCATCCGTTAAGACATGGAAGCAACCCCAAAAGCGCAGCAGGAATTGGAGCAGATCGAGCGCCAGGTGGCGCTGATTGAGGCCACCGCCGGACAAAACGAGGAAACTCACCGCGAACTGGCGAAACTGCACGAGCGCATCCACATCCTCAGAGAGGAAATGAAGGGCTTGCAGACCGCCTGGCAAAAAACAGAACTAGCCCGGCATCCACAGCGTCCGCAGACGCTCGACTACATTGAGCGCGTGTTCACGGACTGGAGCGAGATTCATGGGGATCGCGGTTTCGGCGACGATCCGGCGCTGGTTTGCGGCATGGCCCGCTTTCATGGCGAGGAAGTTCTTGTGGTCGGCACCCAGAAGGGGCGGGACATGAAGCAGCGGGTGTACCGCAATTTTGGTACGCCTCATCCCGAGGGTTATCGCAAGGCGCTGCGTGTGATGCAGGTCGCGGAGAAGTTTCGCAGACCGATTTTCACCCTGGTGGATACGGACGGTGCCTACCCTGGAATTCATGCGGAGGAGCGTGGGCAGGCCGAGGCGATTGCCTACAACTTGCGCGAGATGGCGCGGCTGGAAGTGCCGATCATCGCAACGGTTATCGGGGTGGGCGGCAGCGGTGGTGCGTTGGCGATCGCGGTGGCTGATCGTGTCCTGATGATGGAGAACTCGATCTACTCGGTAATTTCTCCCGAAGGCTGCGCCGCGATCATGTGGCGGGATGCTAGCAAGAAGGAGTTGGCGGCGGAGGCTATGCGCATCACGGCCACGGATCTCAGTGAACTGGGCTGCATTGACGATATCGTTCCGGAGCCCGAAGGCGGAGCGCACCGGGACCACGAAGCGGCAGCGAACTTGCTCGACGTCAGCCTGCAGAGGCACTTCGCAGAGCTGAAGAAAATCCCGCCGGCAGAGTTGCTCGCATCCCGATATAACAAGTTCCGGGCGATGGCGCAGTTCTTCAAGACCGAGTAATCGGTCCGTAGCGATGCAGTCAGATAAGGAAGCGAGCCAAACGCGCGATTGGTGCGTCGCAAAGAACGCGACGCTTCGCGCGGCTCGCCCAGATCCCTCACTGTGCGAAAAGCGCTTGTTCGGGATGACAACCGAGTCCGCAGTGATCTTTTCTTCCAGCTTCTCGTTCCCAAATAGGTTCCTCCCCGGCTTCGGGCGGGCAATTTGGCGTGCCGGTGGAACGCCGCCGCCGTATAATTAAATGTTCCCCTCGAGTTGGAGTTTGGGCGGGTCTTACTCCGCCCTTAATCGAAGGAAGGTGTAGGGATGGCCACTACGGATATTGCGCCCCAGGGTACGGGCGGGCAGTTGGGACGCAAACGCATTATCAATGACATGAGCATTCAGGTTGCCACAGTGAATGGCTCAGGGTCGCAAAGTTCGAATACGGTTTTGTTGCGCGCCATCTTTCAGATGGGTGTGCCGGTTTCAGGTAAGAACCTGTTTCCGTCGAACATCGCGGGCCTGCCAACGTGGTACACGATTCGCGCCAACAAGGATGGTTACATTGGGCGTAAGAAGGAAATAGATTTTCTGGTTGCCATGAACGCCGAAACTGCGCAGGACGACGTGATGTCGCTCGCTTCCGGCGCGTCGGTGCTTTACGACGAACCGCTCGGCCTCGACAAGCTGCGCAACGACCTGGTTTTCTATTCGGTTCCTTACGACAAACTGGTGGCGGCGGTTTGTCCCGAGGCAAAGCTGCGCAAGCTGGTCAAGAACATGGTGTATGTGGGTGTGGTCGCGCAACTTCTCGAAATCGAGATGGGCGAGGTGGAGAAGGCGATCCGCAAGCAGTTTGCCACCAAGGTGAAGGCCGCTAACCTGAATCTGGCGGCGGCGCAAGCAGGATTTGATTATGCGAAGGCCAGCCTGCAAAAGCGTGGAGCATTCTACATCGAGCGCATGAACGCGACTGCCGGCAAGATCATCATCGACGGTAACTCAGCCGCGGCACTGGGCTGCATGTTCGCCGGTTGCACCGTGGTCACCTGGTATCCGATCACGCCATCGTCTTCGTTGGTGGAGACGATGATTGAATACATGAAGGAATACCGCATCGGCGCCGACGGGAAGGCGACCTTCGCTATTGTGCAAGCGGAAGATGAGCTGGCGGCAATTGGCATGGTGATCGGCGCTGGTTGGGCAGGGGCGCGCAGCATGACGGCAACCGCGGGTCCGGGCATTTCGTTGATGTCAGAGTTTGCCGGCCTGGCTTATTACGCGGAAATTCCGGGCGTGATCTGGGACATTCAGCGCGTCGGACCGTCGACCGGTTTGCCTACACGCACATCGCAGGGCGATATTCTCACCACCGCGTTTCTTTCGCATGGCGACACCAAGCACATCATGCTGATCCCGAACTCCGCGGCGGAGTGCTTCAGCATGGCATCCGATGCCTTTAATCTAGCGGAGCAGTTCCAGACGCTGGTCTTCGTCATGTCGGATCTTGACCTGGGAATGAACAATTGGATGTCCGATCCGTTTGAATATCCAACTGCGCCCATTAAGCGCGGCAAGGTCTTGGACAAGGAAGAGTTGACCAAACTGGGAGGGTTTGCCCGTTATAAAGATTTGGATGGCGACGGCGTTGGCTATCGTACTCTACCCGGAACTGAGCATCCTGCGGCGGCGTACTTTACCCGGGGCAGCGGTCACAACGATAAATCGAACTACAGCGAGCGGCCTGACGATTACGAAAATAATATGGAGCGGTTGAACCGCAAGTTTGAGACGGCGCGATCGTTTGTGCCGCGACCGGAGATTTTGCGGGGCGCGAGCGCAAAGACAAAAATCGGGATTATCGCCTACGGCACTTCGCATTGGGGAATTATCGAAAGCCGCGATCAGTTGCGCAACGAGTATGCGATTGAAACTGACTACCTGCGGCTGCGGGCCTATCCTTTCACGCGCGAAGTGCATGAATTCATCGAGCAACACGATCGCGTTTACGTGGTCGAGCAGAACCGTGATGGGCAAATGCTCAGCCTGCTTAAGCTGGACCTGAAACCTGAACTGATTACGCGATTGCGCAGCATCAGCCATCTCGACGGACTGCCGCTCGATGCGCGCTCTGTCACCGACGAATTGAGCACCATGGAGGGTAAGTAAATGGCGACCACGCCGACTGCCGAACCGAGATCTCCAGAACCAAAGACGAACCATATTGGCTTGACGGTGATTGACTACAAGGGTGGCAAGACGACCCTGTGCGCCGGCTGCGGTCATAACGCCATCTCCGAGCGCATTATCGAGGCCATGTATGACATGGGCGTGCAGCCGGAGCGGGTCGCGAAGCTGAGTGGGATCGGGTGCTCATCGAAGAGTCCGGCTTACTTCATGAACCGTTCGCACAGCTTCAATTCGGTGCATGGACGCATGCCGTCGGTGGCCACAGGCGCTATGCTGGCGAATCGCAATCTGATTGCGCTGGGCGTGAGCGGCGATGGTGACACGGCTTCGATTGGCATTGGCCAGTTCGTTCACCTCATGCGCCGGAATCTGCCGATGATCTACATCATCGAAGACAACGGCGTCTATGGGCTGACGAAGGGGCAATTCTCCGCGACCGCGGATTTAGGATCGAAGCTGAAGTCTGGAGTGATCAACGATCTGCCTCCGATCGATACCTGCTGCCTGGCGATTGAGTTGGGCGCAACCTTCGTTGGCCGGTCGTTCTCCGGCGACAAGCGGCAGTTGAGCACCATGTTGAAAGCCGCCATCGCGCACCACGGCACCGTGATGCTCGATGTCGTCTCTCCCTGCGTTACGTTCAACGATCACGAAGGATCAACCAAATCCTATAAATATGTGAAGGATCACGATGAGGCTCTGCAGGAGATGAGCTTCGTGCCGCACTTCGAAGAAATTGACGTCCAGTACGATCCGGGAACCACGGTTAGCGTGACCATGCATGACGGTTCCAGCCTGCGCTTGCGCAAACTGGAAGAAGACTATGATCCGACCGACAGGATCGCCGCCATGACACGGCTTTCCCAAGCGCACGACAAGGGAGAAGTGTTGACCGGCGTCTTCTATGTGAATACGAAATCGCCCAGCTTCCTCGATATGCTGAACATGGTCGATCAGCCGCTGGCTACGCTTCCGGAATCGCTGACGCGGCCGGGCAGGGAAGTGCTGGAAGCAGCGATGGAAGAGTTAAGGTAGGGCGGGCTTCGGCTTTCGGGCTTCGGCAAAACCCTTTGTCATTCCAAACGGGGCAGAAGGCGGTGAGAGCCTTATTTCGGCGCGGTCGCGCTTCCCGGCTGAAGCCCTAGTCCTGAACCGTAATATTCCGCCAGGGCTTGCCGTTCTCCTTCCGTCAGCAGTGCCGCGATGGTGCGCATAGGCATATTGATGTCGTTGGCGCGGGTCCGGTTTGCGAACTCTTCGAGCTGCTTTAGAACGTAGTCGGCGTTCTGCGTGGCAAGCGTCGGGACTCCGGGGCGATATGCTACGGGACCGTGGCACGCCTGGCAGGGCGGAATCCCACGCTCTCCGTCTCCGAACGAAATCAGCCGGGAGGCGATCGCCGCATGACCGGGATCGGGCCTGGACTGAGGAAAGATTCGGTTGTCCTGGGGATCGGCGAAGACCGGCAGCTTCGCGAAATAAGCGACGACATCGGCTTCATCGCGCGGTGAAAGCGACGCGGCAATCGGATCCATCGTGTGGGAGAGCCGCTTACCGGTTCGAAAATCCTCCAGCTGCTTCCAGATTGCGAGCCGATTGATGCCTGCCAGGTTGGGGGTTGAGGCGACGGCGCTGAATCCTTCCGCACCATGACAGTGATCGCAACGCTTGGCCAGGAGCATGCCCTGAAAAGCATCTCCGGAAGAGGCGGCCGCGATTGTGTCCGGCGTCCAGGCCACGTAGGAAGGAATGTGATCGGGAGAATTGTCACGCGCCTGTAGCCACAGCGCGCTGGCAGCCAGCGCGACGAGGAGAGTAAGCCCGGATGTTATGGCGGCAGTGAGGCGCGGAAGATTCGCGTCGGCAGGTCGCTTATGGGGCTGCACAGCTCCCCCTTTCTTCGTTTTGCAAGGCAGGGAACTGGTCGCGAGGCACGACTCTTAACCCGGATCGCATGGCGTAATGTCCCGCACCGCAAAATTCCCGGCAAGTCGTCTTGTATTCGCCGGCGCGGGGAAACTGAAGCTGCGTCTCGCTGATCGTACCCGGCAGGACCTTAACCGCGTAATCCGTGCCATCGAAGGTGAGCGAGTGGACGGCGTCGGCGCTGGTGATGCGAAGATGAACCGGTACGGCGGCAGGAACCAGAATGCAGTGCGGGATGAACAGGTACTGCTCCGCGATCATGCGCACAGTTACGGAGCCATCTGGATTCTGCTCGGTTCCAAGATTACTCTCCACGAACTCACCGGACAGGTGAAGCGACAAAGGGTCGACGTTATGGGAGCCTTTCAGAAAACGCAGAAGAGGAACGTCAACCTGGTAGTAGCGGGTGGCGGGGATCAGGGACAGAACCAAGACCCAGAGCAAGAACGTTCGCAGCTTTCGCCAGTTCACAGGTCGCCCGATCCCGGTCGATTATACAGCTATCGAAAAGATCATCCTGGGCGGTAGAGAAACGCCGACTAGCGGGACGCTTCCAGTTCCTTCAGCACAGCACTGCAACGCTCGCAGACCGTGGGATACGTCTTGTCTTCGCCGACGTGGGTCGAGTAATTCCAACAACGCTCACACTTGATCCCGTCAGCTTTCTTGACCTCTACGTGGACGCTCCCAGTTCCATTGCCGGAGCCCTGAGTAATTGTGACCGCCGAAACGATGAATAGGTATCGGAGCTGATCAGCGTGTCGCGATAGCGCGGAATAAATCGGGTCGGGCGCAGTCACGGTGACTTGAGCCTCGAGGCCGGTGCCGATCAGCTTGTTGTTGCGGGCTTCTTCGAGCGCCTTGAGAACTTCGTCGCGGACGGAGCGGAGCGTCGTCCAATCCTGGCGTAGTTCGTGTCCCGGCAACAAATGAGCGGCTACCTCATCGGCGGTGGACAGGAACCTGTCGAAGCCATCAACCGTGGCGGCTGACGCGACTGCTTCCAATGCAGCGCTAAGATGGTTTTCCCCCGTGATATCCGATCCTCCTGGAAAGTTCCCCAGATGCACACTTTCCGAGCGGTTCGATACCCTCGGCAGATATTGCCAGATCTCCTCGCTTGTGAAGCTCATGATGGGAGCAAGCAAACGCACTAGCGCCTCCCCGATTCGCCAAATGGCAGTCTGAGCGCTTCTGCGTGCCTGCGACTTGGGCGCAAAGATGTAGAGCCGGTCCTTGAGGATGTCAAAGTAGAACGCGCTCAAGTCCACGATACAGAAGTGATTCACTCTGTGGGAAATCTTGTGGAACGTGAATTCGTCGTACCAACTCTTAACCTCCGCTGCCATTTCGCATGTCAGCAGCAACATGTACTGGTCGAGAGCTTCCATCTTCTCGAAGGGAACTGTGTCGCCTTCAGGATTGAAGTCCCCAAGATTCCCAAGAATGTAGCGGAAGGTGTTGCGAATCTTGCGGTAATTTTCCGCGACGCGCTGCATCAACTGCTCGGACCCGACTACATCCTCGCGGAAATCGACAGACGCCACCCAGAGACGTACAACTTCCGCGCCCATTCGGTCGGCGATGTCCACCGGGTCCACGTCGTTGCCGCGCGACTTCGACAGGGCTTGGCCTTTTTCGTCGAGCGTCCAGCCCGGCGTGACCACTCCTTTGTAAGGCGGCGTTCCATGCGTGCCCATGGCGCATAACAGAGACGACTGGAACCAGCCGCGGTATTGGTCCCCGCCTTCCAGGTAAAGGTCGGAGGGCCAGGGATAGACGGGCTCATCGGCGATTAACGCGAGATAGCTCGCGCCGGATTCCAGCCAGACATCGAAGATATCGGTTTCTTTTTCGAACTTGCTGCTGCCGCAGTGCGGGCATTTCGCGCCTGCAGGAAGAATTGTGTCTGATTCGGAAGTAAACCAGGCATCGGCGCCGGAGCGGGCGAATAACTCAACGACCTTCTGATTGACCGCGTGGTCATTGAGTGGCTTGCCGCAGCTCTCGCAAAGAAAAACGGCGATGGGCACGCCCCACACTCGCTGCCTCGAGATGCACCAGTCGGGGCGCGTGGCGATCATGTTCGAGAGCCGCTCTTCGCCCCAGGCCGGGTCCCATTTCACATGCTTGATTTCTTCGAGGGTACGGGTGCGTAGCGTATCATGTTCCGACCCTCGACCTCCGACACCGCCTGGCATGGGAGTTTCCATCGAGATGAACCACTGCTCGGTCGCGCGGAAGATCACGGGATTGTGGCAGCGCCAGCAGTGCGGGTAAGAGTGCTCCGTCTTCTCCGCATGCAGCAGAGCACCGCGGCTCTTGAGCAGGTCGATAATCGGCTGATTCGCTTCCCACACGCGCTTGCCGGTGTATTCCGGCAAGCCGTTTCGCAAGATGCCCTTTTCGTCGACGTTGCTGGTAGCGTCGAGACCGTATTTCACGCCGGTAAGGAAGTCTTCAGCGCCGTGCGAAGGCGCAGTGTGGACCACGCCGGTGCCAGTGTCCATGGTGACGTAGTCAGCCAGCACGCCGAGGATTTTGCGGTCGAGGAAGGGATGCTGGAAGTTCAGGTGCTCCAGCTTGCGGCCTGGAAAATGGGCGAGTTCGTAGGTATCTGAAAGATTGCACTTCTCGGCGACATCTTTCGCAAGCTTCGATGCCACTATGTAAACTTCGCCACCTGATTCCAGGGCGACGTATTCTTCATCCGGATGAAAAGCCACGGCCATCGACGCAGGTAGAGTCCAGGGGGTGGTGGTCCAGATAATGGTTGAGACTTTCTTGCCGGCCAGCGCCACGTCAATCTTTGTAGGATCGTCGAGCAACGCGTACTTTACCCAAACAGTCGGGCTGGTGTGGTTCTCGTATTCGACCTCGGCTTCGGCGAGCGCGGTCTCATCGTGCATGCACCAGTAGACGGCGCGCAGGCCCTTGTAGACGAAGCCGTTCTCGTAGAAAGAGAAAAAAGTCGAGAGCACTACCGACTCGTACTGCGGATTCATCGTGGCGTAGGGCTGGTCGAAGCGGCCGAAGACGCCGATTCGTTTGAACTGCTGCCGCTGCAAGTCGAGGAACTTCTGGGCGTACTTGCGGCACTCGGCGCGCACGTCGGTGGGACGCATCTGCAGCTTCCTGCCGCCGAGTTCTTTGTCGACCTTGATCTCGATGGGCAAGCCGTGGCAATCCCAGCCGGGCACGTAGGGCGCGTCATATCCTGCCATGGTCTTCGATTTGACGATAAAATCTTTGAGGCACTTGTTCAGCGCCGTGCCCAGGTGGATGGGACCGCTGGTGTAAGGCGGACCGTCGTGCAGAATGTAGGCGCCTTTATCGGACCCTTTGCGAGCCTCGCGGATGCGTTCGTAGATCCGCATCTGCTCCCAGCGGGCTAGTATTTTGGGCTCGTTCTGGGGCAGATTGGCCTTCATCGGGAAGGCGGTCTTCGGCAGATTGATGGTGGCTTTCAGTTCGAGCGGCACCCGGTTGGATTCTCCCAAATGATTGAATCTTTTCATTATAGGGAGAGGCGTTGTGAACGTCTATGCGACCGGAACTGGGAACTTGGAAATACACTTCGTAAAGGAGAGAAAGAAAGGGTACAATTTTAGTGGAGGCCAAGGTTCTGGAGCTTGATCGCTCAATGGGGGCCGCTGGACCTGATTTTACAATTTGTAGACGAATAATGAGGCAACTTGTTGGAAAGACTGCTCATCTGTGTAAACGGGGCGTCGCCAAAAAGGTAGCCTGGTCATTACTCTGCAACTGAGAACGAACCGGGGAACGATGGCATCATCAGAAGTCAATCCGAACGTCAATCCGAATTCCGGCAGCGAGCCGGAACTTCACCTTCTGCTGGCTCCCGATACCTTTGAGCCGCTATGGAAGTCGCTTTCCCGCGGCCTGGACGAGTTCTTCTTTCCCAAGAAACTGCCGCCACTCAAGCTGGAATCGAAGCCCATCCCGGTGAGGGATATTTGGGGCTTCTACAACTACAAGAAGAATGGGGCGCTGGGCTCGACGGTTGCCCACGTGATCGTGATCGCATTGATCATCGGCGGCACGATTCTTGGACGACGCATGGTGACCAAAGTCGAGGCCAAACCGCAGACCGCCATTTCATTGATCGATCCCGGGGAATACACGCTGAAACCCGCGCCGACCCAAGCCGGTGGCGGAGGAGGTGGAGGCGACCGCGATGTGCTGAAGGCCTCTCAGGGACGGTTGCCGAAGTTCTCGATGCAGCAGATTACGCCGCCGGCAGCGGTGATCCGAAACATGAATCCCAAGTTGGCGGTTGAGCCCACGGTGATTGTGCCGCCCGATATCAAGGTGGCCCAGCTCAACATGCCGAACCTTGGCGACCCGAAATCAAACGCGGTCATTCCGTCGAACGGGACGGGATCGGGCAGCGGTATCGGTTCCGGCTCGGGCGGTGGTGTGGGTTCTGGCACTGGGCCGGGTGTAGGACCGGGTTCGGGCGGCGGCATGGGCGGCGGCGTCTTCCGCATCGGCAAGGGAGTGACTCCTCCCCGCGTGATTTATCAGACCGATCCTGAGTTTTCTGAAGAAGCGCGCAAGGCGAAGTACCAGGGGACCTGCGTTCTGGGCCTGGTGGTGGACGCGAACGGACGTCCGACGGCGATCCGCGTACTTAGCGCTCTTGGCATGGGCCTGGACGAGAAGGCCATCGAGTCGGTCAAGAACTGGAAGTTCGAGCCGGGCAAGAAAGACGGCCACGACGTAGCGGTGGAAATTGCCGTGGAAGTTGACTTCCACCTGTACTGAGGCGCACAGTTCTCGTTCGCAGTTGAAAACTAAACCTTCCGCAGCACTGCCAGGTGCAATAGCACCCGTCGGCTAAATCCCAGCCTCTGGTACAGCTCAATCGCCCGCCCGTTATCTTCCCTAACATGCAGGAACGGCGTTTCTCCGCGGCTGCGGATCCGCCGCATCACCTCCGTCGTTAGGATGCGGGCGTAGCCGTGGCCGGTGTGCTCTGGATGCGTGCAGACCGCGCTCACCTCGGTATGACCTGGGACCTTCATCCGCTCGCCAGCCATGGCTATGAGTTTTCCGTGACTGCGAATTCCAAGGTAGGTACCCATCTCATGAGTGCGCTTGCTGAAAGGGCCAGGCTTGGTAAGCGAAGTGAGATCCATCATCTCCTGTACGTCTGCGGGGCCAAGCGTCACAATTTCCTGATCGGATAGGGACTGCGGGGCGAGGCTGGCCCCGTTACCCCCGTAGACCATTTGCGGCATAGGAGTGCCGAAAATGAGGTGCCACCCGGGCCGCGGCTGGTAGGGCGCGTCCAGAGCCAGGTTCAGGGTTTGCCCGGGGCCGAGCAGTCCTGCCAATGACTCGTATCCTCTCGACGTGGGCTCAAGGAATCCGGCAATCGTAGAAATTTCTGGCATGAACCTGCGGGCCTGATCGAAGGACTCAGCCAGGTTTGCCTGCCGCGTGGTTAGAGCCGTCCAGACGACGTTGTCGAGGGGGTGCATCGTGCCGAACCTAAACCTGCCGTTCTTCTTGATTGGAGTGATGCCACGATTCCTTCGACACAGTAATTTTGCGTTGGGGGGATAGGCTATCCGAACCTTGCGCGCAAAGCGTAATCGAGCGCGTCGCCTCGCTTCGCTCAGCGGACCCTTCGGCCGCGCTCAGGGCAGGCAGCCGAGAGCCTGCCCCTGAGTTTGCCGAAGGGCGGCTGTCCCCACATGGTTCTTCTATTCCTTCAGGTCCACGTGCTGAACGTCTTCGATGGGACGTCCGAGGAAGCGCTCGCCCAGGCGCCGGAATTTTTCCACCGAGTCGGTAGCGAAGAACTTGAGACGCGGCCGCGCCCGTCTTTCCTCGTGGACGGCCCGCGTGAGCGGCAACAGCTTCTCCAGATGATCGGCGACGGCATGGGCGGTGGATTGGGCGGAGTCCACAATGCTCACATGCGGCGGCGCCACGCGATGCAGCATTGGTTTCAGCAGCGGATAGTGAGTGCAGCCGAGCACCAAGACGTCCGCGTCGCCGAAGCCGCCGGCAAAGGCCTCACCCAGGTAAATACGTGCGACCTGTTCCGTGATGGAATGCTCCACCCATCCTTCTTCCACCAGAGGGACCAGCAGTGGGCAAGCCTTCTCCCGCGCGTCGAGGCCACGAGCCTCAAGAGCTTTCCGATAGGCGTGGCTGCTTACCGTGGCTTCGGTCCCGATCACGACTACTTTCTTATTCTTGCTGACTGAAGCCGCGGCCTCAGCACCGGGCTCTACTACTCCAACGACGGGCACATGCGCGGCGCCCGTAATGCGGTCAAGGGCCAGCGCGGTCGCGGTATTGCAGGCAATCACCAGAAATTGGGCGCCGTGGCTTTCAAGGAAGTGAGCGGCCTCGACGGCATAGCGCGCCACGGTTTCCACCGACTTGGAGCCGTAGGGAAGGCGCGCGGTATCGCCAAAGTAGACGTAGTCGGCGTCCGGAATGAGTTCAAGTAAAGCTTTAAGGACAGTAAGACCCCCGAAGCCGGAATCGAATACGCCGATGGTGGGACGCCGCGTGGTCATGGTTGCTCGAACTGCATTTCGATGATAGCAGCGCGGAGAGGTTGGGACAGGGAATCGGAGATGACCAGAGTTGTTCCTCCGAGGAAGCTACGAGTGCTTGTGAGCGGTCGAACTCGAAACCGCGGCTGGGGCAAAATCAGAACTCTTGCCGCAGCACAGGCCCGGCGGGATCGGTGCTCCGTGCGGGCATGTGCGAGGGTGTCCGAGGAAAGTGCAGATCTTGTCAGTGGCTTCGGGCGAGAGAATGTGCTCGAACTTGCAGGCTTGCTGCTCGATCTCGGATTCGCTGTCCATGGCCAGGCTGTCGGTGAAGAGGCGCTCGGCCAGGCGGTGACGGCGGATGATGCTTCCGGCGCGTTCGCGTCCGCGCGGTGTGAGTTCCACGATCAGAGTGCCATCGCCGATTGACGCGGCCACAGGCTTAAGCGCGTCGTGGCAGGGATTCACGAACGGCTTGTGATCGTGGGGATGCGGCGGATGCGGCGCGGAAACGACCAGCCCCATCTGAATCATTTTCTCAATTGCCAGGCTGACGGGAAGCGCGCCGTGAACTTCCATGCGTTCGACCTCGGCGATTTCTCCGTGCTCGCCCAGCACCCACAATTCTTCGAGCACTTCGTCGAACTGTTCTTCGTCGGCCATGGCGAAAACTTCTTGCGACTCGATCTTGCCGTGATGGAATTCGATGCGCCGGTCGGCCAGCCGCGCCACCACGGGATCGTGGGTGACCATAACGATCGTCCGACCCTGCTGATGAAACTCGCGCAGCAGGCGCAGCACTATTTCCTCGTTCTGCCCGTCAAGATTGCCGGTTGGTTCATCGGCCAGGATAATCTTCGGGTCATTAATCAATGCTCGCGCGATGCAGACGCGCTGCTGCTCGCCTCCTGAAAGCTGCGATGGCAGATGGTGGGCGCGGTCGCCCAGACCTACGCGGGTCAATGCTTCAATCGCCTCTTTCTCATCGGTCATGCTGTGGAAGTATTGCGCCAGCATGACGTTCTCCACCGCGGTCAGAAACGGGATCAAATGAAATTGTTGAAAGATGAATCCAATCTTTTCCGCGCGCACGCGATTCAGCTCAGCGGAAGACATGCCGGCAACATTCTGACCGTCGAGCCAGATTTCGCCAGACGTCGGACGGTCGAGGCAGCCAATCAGATTCACCAGGGTCGATTTACCGGACCCGGAGGGACCCATGATCGAAAGCCATTCACCCTGCGCGACGTGCAGGGAGATGTGGTCAAGGGCATGGATAGCGCCGTTCTGACCTTCTTTGCCGCTCGCATTCTCGTTTCCCGCGGCCTTGGCAGGGTAGAGTTTGGTGACGTCTTTGATCTGAATCATTTCACTCTCCCCTCAGGATGACCGCCGGCTGAACCCGCCGCAACTGCGAAATCGGAAGGATCGCCGAAAGCAGCGTTACCACCATGCTACCAGCCAGCACAAACGGTAGGACGCTGAAACGTGGAACCACAGGAGCATGAAAGTTAACCCGGCCAATCCACGCGGCGATACCGATGCCTATGAGAAACCCGATCACCGCGCCGGCCGCGCCCAGGGCTGCAGCTTCCGCGGCAAAAAATCCATTCAGCAAGCGGTCGGAAGCGCCCAGCGCCTTCATGATGGCGAAGTCACGGCGGCGGTCGAAGACCCATCCCATCAGCGTCGAAAGCACGCACAGCGCAGCGGTCAGGATGATAAGCGCCGCGGCGGCCAGCAGCGTGGCGCGAGTCTTGCCCAGCACGCGAGCCTCGCCTTCCATGATCTGCCTCACGGGGCGGACTTCGGCGCCGGGGATCGTCTGCTCAAGCTGGTTCATGATCGCTGTGATTTCTTCCGGCGATCCGGTCGCGGCGACCTCGATGGTTGAGGGTTGAATGCCAGTCCAGGAAATAAAATCGGGCAGCGCAAGATACACGCGGCTGTCTTCGGCAGCGCCGGTCTGCACCGTACCGGCTGAAGTGAGGTGAATCGTGTGACCTTGAAAGGTGAGATCAAAAGGCTGGTTTTGCGGCGAGACCACAGAAAGGGCGCGCGCTCCTATCAGTGCCTGCTGCGGCGACGAAGGCCAGTTGCTTACCGACCACCAATGGTCGAGTTGCTTGACGCGATCGAAATCTGCTCCTGCCACAACCACCGGCTGCCCGTCGCTGGTCCGTGCCACCACGAGCGCGAAGGGCGCGGCCACACCGCGCCCGGCGAGCGTAGATTCCACCCGCGAGACAGCGTCGGCGGGAAGGGAAGCGCCGTCTTTTCCGACCAGGATGATGTTCGCGCCGTAGTTGCGAAACTCGCGCCGCAATTTGGCCTGCACATCGACATAAAGATTCAGCATGGCAGTAGCGACCGCAGCCGCCACTACCATCGCAAAAAGCGCTGCGGCCGCGCGGCCGCGACGAAGCACGGCAGCGCGCACCAGCATCCGGAGAAACATGGATGTATGTGGAGACTGCGCGCGGCCAGCAGACACGGTTTGCGAGTTCGCGTTCACAGTTCACCTCGCAGGGCGAACACAGGATCAAGACGCACTGCGTTGCGAATGGCGGCGGCGCTTCCCGCAAAAGTAACGATCACGGCAATCGTCA
The DNA here is from genome assembly GCA_963850805.1 of uncultured Acidobacteriaceae bacterium. GTDB lineage: Bacteria > Acidobacteriota > Terriglobia > Terriglobales > Acidobacteriaceae > Sulfotelmatobacter. Next base: position 146,051 of record CAWKNF010000031.1, read on the forward strand.
GAATCACCGGCAAGAGCACAGGCGAAATCGCGATCTCGGAATTGAAGATGGAGCGGCCAATCTGGCGCGCGAGCAACCCTCCAGCAGCGAAACCCACGAAGCCCCCAATCAGGGCGAGCAGCGTGGCCTCGGCAAAGAAAATGCACGCGACCGCGACCCTTCCCGCGCCCAGAGCCTTCATCAGACCAACTTCCCCACGGCGCTCGAAGATCGCCGTAGCCATGGCGGCCGAGACTGCCAGTGCCGACGCAAATAGCGCGGCCAGCGTGACTAGAAAGATCAGGCCCTCAATGCGCGTCAGGACGGCACCTTCGTTCTGCGCGACCTGGCGAATCTGTTCCGCGTGGGAGTGAGGAATCGCCTCCTGCAACTGAAAGGCAATCGACTGCGGATACGGCGAACAATACCAGCGGTCGTAGATGGGGCCAGACATGCTCTTGGGGTCGCGGCGGGCGAGCGCATCCTCGGGCTTGGTGAGGGCGCTGACGTAAGACGCGGCGAACCGCGCCCGGTTTGCCGAGAATTTCCTGAGCCAGAGCGATCGGCGCGACGATCTGTTCGTCTTCGGCCCCGCCTGTCGAGAGAATTCCACTCACGTGCACCTGGCGGCCGGAGAGCGTAACCTCATCGCCGGGTCCCGCAGAAAGCCTCAATGCCAGCCGCTCTCCAACCAGAACGTCGCGGGAATTGTCGTCAGGCCAGGCTCCCGCAACCTTCCACCAGGGATGCGTAGACCGCACGCCCGTGTTGAATTCTTCTTTTCCAAAGGAAACTTTCTTCGCGAAGTAAGTGCCGAGCAAGGTAGGATTTTCCGTCTTCCCATCCCGCTGCAGCGAAACATTCACGGGCAGCATCGGCGCAAACCCGGTGATGTTGTTGTGCCAGAACGTCCCCTTGATCCTGGGCAGGTCCGCTTCGTTCAGAAAAGCGCCGTCGCTCGGCGGCTTCAGGTTGACGCCGCCGATTTCCACGTCGAGCGTGTCTTCCTGCGGAGTCACAACCAGGTTTGCGCCAATCGTGCGCAGTTCGCGATTGATCTTGTCGCCAATGTCGGTGGCAACCCCAATCATCGCAGTAGCCACAGTAACGCCCAAGGTGATGGCCGCGCCGGCCAGCAATTTGCGTCGCTTCTGGCGCCGGAAGGATTCGTAGACGAGCCGGAGAAACATCGCTTACTGTTTCTCGAACACGCGGCTGCCGGCCGCGATGTCCGCCTCCTGAATAATCACGGAGTCTGCGGTCTGCGTGGCCTTGAGCGGAATCGGATTGCAGCCGCCCGCCGCGCCCACCGACTGCGGATTGATGGGTGCGGCGCAGTTCTTGCAAACCACTCCGTTGGCTGACTTGTAGAAGCCTACTCCGCCGCAGATCTCGCAGGCATCGAATACGGTGGCGATTTTGCCGTCCGGTTTCTGATAAAGCCAGAAGCGGATCGCAATGCCGTTCTCCTGGGCCTCATAGCGGTGCAAGTCTCCATCGGAAACCTGAGCCAACGGGATCTTTACCTGACCGTTGGTGAAGCTGACCTCAGTGGCCGGCGACAGCGCGCTCGCGCTTTTGGCATAGACAAACTCCGCAGTCACCATCCCGATAAAGAGAAAAGAGAACATGTAGACCGAAGTCATCCACAAGCGTTCCTTGCGCGCGCTCCAAATCGCCTTCCGGCGCTGGGCTGGGGAAGCGGACTCCAGCACGGGCTCGCGCCGCTTGGCATCGAACAACACCATCAGCGCGGCTAGAGCGAAAATCGTCACGAAGAAGAAAAGATCGTTGCGCACAATCGGCCCGATGATGGCCATCTCGCGCTTCGAAGAAGCAATCACACCGCTTTCCGAGAGTTCATGCAGGCCGGCGACCACCAACTGCAACGCCACCAGAAACAGGATGGCCGTCGTAACCCGGAAGAATTTCTGCAGGTTAATCCGCACGCTGCCTTTTACGAACATCACGCCAAAGGCAATCGCCGCTAGCACTCCCAGCAGCGTGCCCAGAAAGCTCAACAGTTCCGTGGAGTTCAAAGAGACGGCGGAGAGAATCAGCACGGTCTCCGCGCCCTCGCGCAGCACCATCAGGAACACAAAGAAGAACAGGCCGATCCCTGCGTCGTTACCCGCCAGAAGGCCGACTTTGCCCTCGATTTCGCCCTTCAGTTTGTACCCCGTCTTCATCATGAAAATAACCATGGTGACGACGAAGAAGGCGGCTACCAGCATGATCCAGCCTTCGAACACGTCTTCGTTCCAGTTCAGCCGCGAAATCACCACCGCAATCCCAATGCTGCCCACGAATGCGCAGCCCAGGGCGGCGTAGACGGCCTTGCGAAGGTCATTCCGGCCAATCTTGGCCAGATAAGCCAGCGTGATCCCGACGATCAGGGCAGCCTCGACCCCCTCGCGCAGCGTAATGATGAAAGCCTGAAGCATTTGAGCGACCGGGTTCCTGGATATGCTTCCTGAAAATGATCTTGAAAATGAATTTCAATTTCAACTTCAAGGATATGCCGGGACCGGCGGGGGCGTCAATCCGCGGCGTCACAAACGGGCGTGATCGGCATCACACGGGGAAATCTGGGATTAAACGGATGTGATGGTCTACGACAAGGTGCAATAATCAGACCGGTCAGCTATCCGTCGGTTGAGGACCACGTCTAATTCATGGGCTTTTCGATCATGACTCTCCCGGAGCACATTCATGAAAACAACACGCCGTGATCCATTACTGATGCTGGCCTTTTCCTGCGCCGTAATCCTGTTTCCGTTGTTGGCTGCCCGTGCCGCAGATCCGGCAAAGGACGCTCTGCCGACGGGCCCGGCGGTCAACCTGTCCTATATGGAACGCACGGTGCGGCCTGGGGACGACTTTTACCAATACGCCAATGGCGAGTGGATCAAGCACACCGAGATTCCCGCTGACCACGGAGGAACTTCGCCCGCCCAGCCGCTGGAGGATGAAACCGACAAGCGGGTTGCCGACCTGATCGCTGAGGCCGCCAAGAGTGGGGCGGCTGCCGGTGAGAAGTCCCGCAAGATCGCCGATCTCTACAACTCTTTCATGGACGAAGCCGGGATCGAAGCCAAGGGCCTGAAGCCGCTGCAACCGCATCTGGCGGCGATTGCCGCGATCCACGATAAACGCGAACTAGCGCGCGCGCTCGGCGAGACTCTCCGCGCCGACGTCGACGCGCTCAACAATACCAACTTCCATACGCCGAATCTTTTCGGACTCTGGGTTGCTCCCGGCTTCAACGAGGTCGAGCACTATACCGCTTACCTGATGCAGGGCGGTCTCCGGTTGCCGGACCGCGAATACTATCTCTCCGACAGCGCCTCTATGAAGGATATCCGCAGCAAGTATCAGGCGCACGTTTCGCCATGCTGAAGCTCGCGGGATTCAATGACACCGAGGCTCGTGCGGCTCGCATAATCGAACTGGAACATGCCATCGCCGAAAAACATATCACCCTGGCCGAGAACGACGACATTCATAAGGCCAACAACACGTGGACTCAGGCCGACTTCGCCGTGAAGGCTCCCGGCCTCGACTGGGCAGAGTATTTCCGCGGGGCGGGCCTCACCAAGCAGCAGAGTTTCATCGTCTGGCAGCCCACAGCGTTTACTGGAGAATCAGCCTTAGTGGCGTCCGCTGCGCTCGACACATGGAAGGATTGGCTGGCTTATCACCTTGTTGAATCCCAGGCCATTGCATTGCCCAAGGCCTTCAGCGACGAACGGTTTGCCTTCTACGGAAAAGTCCTCTCCGGCGTTCCTGAAGAGCGGGCACGCTGGAAGCGGGGCGCCGATCTGGTGGGCGGCTTTCTGGGCGACGACATTGGCCAACTCTACGCCAAGCGCTATTTCCCGCCTGAATCCAAAGCGCAGGTAGAGGCCATGGTGGCCAACATCAAGGTGGCCTTCCGTAAACGCATCGACGCGCTGACTTGGATGAATCCCGCGACCAAAGCCGAGGCCAAGGCCAAGCTCGACACTCTTTATGTGGGCGTCGGCTACGGAGAAAGTTGGCATGACTACTCGAACTTTGAAGTGAAAGCCGACGATCTCTTCGGAAATTTGTGGCGCGGCCGCCTCGCCGAATATCACCGCCAGGTGGCGCGCCTGGGCGCTCCAATTGACCGCAAAGAGTGGTCCATGACCCCGCAGACCATCAACGCGGTGAATCTGCCTCTGCAAAACGCGCTGAACTTTCCCGCTGGCATACTGCAGCCGCCATTCTTTGATCCTCAAGCCCCCGCCGCGGCCAACTACGGTTCCATCGGAGCGGTCATCGGCCACGAGATCAGCCACACCTTCGACAACGAAGGCAGCGCGTTTGACTCCAAAGGCCGCGTCCGCAACTGGTGGACACCGGAAGACCTCGCGCACTTTGAAGCGGCCACCGCAAGACTGGCCGCGCAATACGACACTTACAAACCCTTCCCCGATCTTGCCCTGAACGGCAAGCAGACGCTGGGGGAGAACATCGCCGACCTTGGAGGACTAGCCGCCTCCTACGACGCGTACAAGTTTTCTCTGGCGGGCCAGCCCGCCCCCGTGCACGATGGACTGTCCGGCGATCAGCAATTCTTTCTCGCCTTTGCTCAAGCCTGGGCAGAGAAGGATCGCGACGAAGCACTCCGCCAGCAGGTACTGGCCGACGGCCACTCCCCCGGCCAATACCGCGCCCTCGAGGTCCGTAACCTCGACCCCTGGTACGCCGCATTCAAGGTGCAGGCCGGAGAGAAACTGTATCTCGCGCCGGCGGACCGAGTGCGAATCTGGTGAGATAGGCAAACCCTTCTCTTACAACTTTTTCAAGAACGCCTCGGCCTCGCTCCAACTGCGGAAACAACTTCTCCTCGGCATGAAACTCCGCCGAGTGCACGCACCGCCGGCTCCCGCGCAGCCTCACCGGATGCTTCAAGTGCAGCATCTCGTGGTAAACGATGTATTCCACGGCGTAGCGCGGAACCGAGAGCTGGTCAAAGATGCGGCTGATCACGATCGCATTATGCGCCGGATCGTAATGTCCGAGGATGCGCCGGGTCTTCGTCGGGCTCCAACTCATGCGCGGGCGGCCCAGCAATCCATGAAAGAAGCGCCGGTTCAGGTCTTCGAAAACCAAGTCAAGATCGTAAACATGGCCCTTGGGGGAATGCAGGCGCTTGCGGCCGCGCATCTGCCGCACCAGGTGAGCCTTGCTCACAACTTCATGGCTGGCCACATATTTCCGGTAGCGGGCTGCATGGCTGCGGTCGATGGGCTTGCGGTACATCTTGGCCAGCAGGATGTGGGCGATGGCTCGCACCACGGTTTCCGGCGCACCTTCCAGCAGATCGGAAAGCCTTACCAGCAGCCTGCCTTCGCGCAGCCGAATGGTGTTATTGACGTTGGCAAAAGCAAAAAACTCGATCTTCAGCTCAGGCGGCACAGCGCCGGGACGCAAATGCCGGTGTTCCTCATGGAAGAATTCGAGCAGTCCCTCACGCACAGTGAGGCCAGATTACCACGGCATTCGGACTCGAAAGCGATTACACGACGGCTTTGACGAAACGCCCGATGCGACGGCCGGACGCCGTGCAGCCGGAAGCTGCTCACTCAGACTTGCTCAGATGGCTTAGCGTTCGAATTCAGTTTTCCGTGCTTGGCGGCCTCTTCCTGCTCAGCCAGAAGTTTGCGGTGGTCCTCTACTGAAGTATCGAGCGTATCGAGGGCGTTGGTCAGAATGAATTCGTATCGCTTCGTTTCTTCCGGGGACACGTCGGCTGCGTCCTTCAAGGCGCGCAGCTTGGCCTGGAATTCAGTATCGGCGTCGATGATCACCTTCAACGGCTTGCGAATGTCGTCCTTGCGATCGACGTAGGTGTCGATATTGTCGTTCAATTCGTCGTAGATCAGCAGAAAATCATCCAGCTTGTCATGGGTTTGCTGAGGCCGGTCCTTGGTCTTGGGATCACTGCGCATCTGCTCAAGCGCCAACCAGACGCGCCCGCGCAAACTTCACATAAAGCGAGAGCCGCTGCTGAGGCTCCCAACTGGTGTCGCGGATCTGATCAATCTCCAGTTGGGTGAAGGGATCCCGGTGACGCTGGGCCGGGGCCGCTACGGCCGCCACAATAACAGGCCTATGCAAGTGCCCTTTCCAAACGAGGAAGCGCTCATTTCTTCACACCCTTCGGAAACATGGCAGCCAGCAGATCGTCACGAATGCGCTGCAGGCGGTCAATCGTGGTCTGCACCTGCTCCTGGTCTTCATGCGAAACCGTATGCTTCAAGTCAGCCAGCTTGCGAGCCATCTTACGGATTGCAATCTCGCTCTGTTTTTCGTGCTTGTGCGACTGGATGGAATAGTCGCGAGCCAACTCAGAAAACGCGGCCACGTCGGCCAGCGCAGCCTTTGCTTTCTCGCTGTCGCCGGCCGTGTAGAGCCTGTCGGCGGCATCCAGTTGCCACTCCGATATATGAATGCACAAAGCCGGACGGTCGGAGATGCTGGCAGTGGCGACTCGCTCTTTCAGTTCCTCGAGCGTAGGCTGTTCGCGGGCAATCACAGTCGAAGCCACGGCCAGCGTCGATAACACCGTGCCCAGCGCCGCAGCCCGCCAGAATCGAAAGTTCTCCTTCGCGAACGCCATGGGGTTCCGTTGCGGCTATTTCTTCGGCTCGATGGCAATCAGCCGATGCTTCGCCTGCCACTCCTGATCAGGATACTTCCCATTGGTGGTGTTGAGGAAGAGGCGATAGTTGGCAGCGGCCTTCTTAAAGTCGCGCAGGTGATCGTACGCCGAGGCCCGCAGGAAATATGTCATCGGAGTTTCCGGCAGCAGTTTGGCCCGGACATCCAGCGCGCGAATAACGACCGGGTAATCCTTGTTGTCATTGGCCGCGAATGCCAGATCGCCATAGGCCCCTCCAAGGTCGGGCTTTAATTTTATTGTGCGTCAGGAACTCGCGCTGGGCTTCCGGAGATTTCTTTTGCCACAACAGAGCCTTGCCGAGGCCATCATGCAGCTCCGCATCGTTAGGGTGGGCAACGAGCAACGCGCGGTAGGCAACCTCGGCCAAGTCATTTTTTCTGGCGGTAGTATACAGGTCGGCGAGATCGCGCTGCGCCGTATCGTCACCCGGCGAGAGTGTGATTCCCAACTCCAGTTCGGCGATGGCGGCGTCAGTCTTGCCTTCGGCGGCGAGCACTCGCCCCAACTGAATGTGAACCGGGCCAGAGTCATGTTCGGCAAGCAGCTTTCGCAGATAGTCTTCCGCCTCGGGAAAACGGCGTCCGCGCATATAGACATTGGCCAGCCCGATGACGGCGTCGGTGGAATGCGAATCGAGCGCCAGCGCCAGCTTATATTCCTGCTCGGCATTCGCAAATTTGTTTTCTCCCTCGAGAAGGCGCCCCGCGGCAAGATGCGGCTCGGCCTCTTTGGGTTGAAGAGTTTCCGCATGCTGGTAAACGGCAAGCGCCTCCTCCGGCTTCGACTTTTCAATCGTCTGCGCAAGTGACAACCAGGCCCGGTACTGCCCCTCGGCGGGATGACTGGTGGGCCTCAGATGCGTCGCAGCCCGCAGATACTCTTCCGCATCGGGCTGGCCGGTCTTGGCCAGTTGCAGCCCAAGATTCAGGTTTGATTCGAAAACATCGGGTTTTGCCGCGATTGACCTGCGATAAGCCGTGATCGAATCGTCAACCTTGCCCAGTGCATTGTCGACGAAGCCAAGATCGAACCACCCCACATAATTCGCGGAATCGTGGTCAACCAACTTGTGAAGAAGAAGTTCGGCAGCGGCGTAGTCTTTTTTTTCAATCGCTGCCTCCGCCTGCGTAAGTTCGGCCGGCTGGCTCGGAGAATCTTCATCCGGAACCTGAATGTGATGAACCGACCGATGAGTCTGGGTTGATTGAGTCTGGGTTGATTGAGTCTGGGTTTGTGATGAAGGTTGTGACGACGTTCCCGCCGGCGGATTGGCATTCTGCTCGACTGGGCAAACACCCGCTGCCAGAGCCAGCATCACACTCGCGAAAAGTCTACTCGTTCCCATTAGAACGCGCCGCTCCGTTGCTATTGCCGTTCAACAGCCGCGCCAGATACTTACCCGTGTAAGAGCCGGAGAACCTAGCAATCGCCTCCGGCGGACCCACTCCTACGATTTTGCCGCCACGCGCTCCGCCTTCCGGTCCCAGGTCGATCACCCAGTCGGCAGTCTTGATCACTTCCAGATTGTGCTCAATCACAAGGATCGACCCGCCCGCATCAATGAGACGGCGGAAAGCCGCTAATAGTTTGCTCACATCATCGAAATGCAAACCGGTCGTCGGCTCGTCAAAAATATAGAGCATACGTCTCCGCCGGCGGCTTTCATCCTGCCGCGCCGTGCTCGGCCGCCCAAGCTCACGAGCGGCCGGTTGCAGGTGCGCCGCCAGCTTCATGCGCTGCGCTTCTCCTCCGGATAAAGTTGTCGCCGATTGCCCCAGCCGCAGATATCCCAGCCCAACCTCTTCCAGTACGCGCAGCTTTTCGGTGATTTTGGGCACTTCCGCAAAAAATCTGAGCGCCTCTTTCACCGTGAGGTTCAGCACTTCATGAATATTCTTGCCGTGGTAGCGGACGTCGAGCACCTGTGCCTTGTAGCGTGTGCCTTTGCACTCTTCACAGATCAGTTCCACGTCGGCGAGGAATTGCATCTCCACCGTAACCGTGCCGTCGCCCTGGCAAGTCTCGCAGCGCCCGCCGGGAATGTTGAAAGAGAAATGGCCGGAAGTGAAGCCGCGCTTCTTGGCCTCCGGCAGCGAAGCAAAAAGATCGCGGATGGCATCAAACGCCTTGATATACGTCACTGGATTCGACCGCGGCGTCCGTCCAATCGGTGATTGATCGACCAGCACAACTTCATCGATGAACTGGTCCCCCTCCAGACTTTCCCACGTAGCCGCACCCCGCGCCGAGCCCGTGATTTGCTGCTTCTTGGCTTCTCCCAGCGCCTGATAAAGAACCTGGTGCAGCAAGGTAGATTTACCGGAGCCCGAGACTCCCGTAATCCCGACCAGCATCCCCAGAGGAATGCAGACGTCGATGCCCTTGAGATTGTTGGCCCGCACGCCCTTGATTCTGATCTGTTGCGCTCCCGGTTGGCGCCGCGCGGCTGGTATCTGAATACGTAAATCATCCGCAAGATAGCGGCCGGTGAGCGATGCGGGATTCCGCAAAATCTCGTCATAGGTTCCCGCGGCCACCAGCTTGCCGCCGTTTTCTCCCGCCCCCGGACCAAGATCGAGAATGCGGTCCGCCGTGCGCATGATGTCAGGATCGTGCTCCACCACTAAAATCGTGTTCCCTAAATCGCGCAGATCCTGCAATATCTTGATCAGCCGATGCGTGTCGCGGCTGTGCAGTCCGATCGAAGGTTCATCTAGTACGTAGAGTGTGCCCACCAACCGCGATCCCAGCGATGTAGCGAGTTGAATGCGCTGGGCCTCGCCTCCCGAAAGTGTGGACGACAATCGGTCGAGCGTCAGATACTCCAAGCCTACGTCGTTAAGAAACCGCAATCGCTCTCGGATTTCCTGCAGCAACCGATCCGCAATGTCCGCTTCCTCCGCACTCAACCGGACTCCCGCGAAAAACTTGGCCGCGTCCTCAACGGTCATGGCACAGACTTCGCAAATGTTTTTTCCGTCGATCTTCACTTGCCGGGCTTCCAGCCGCAGACGCGTGCCCCGGCACTCGGGACAGGTCGAATATCCGCGATAGCGGCTCAAAAACACGCGAATGTGCAGCTTATATTTCTTTCGCTCCAGGTATTGAAAGAACCCCCGCACGCCCAGGAATTTTCCATCCCCATCCAGAATAAGTTCCTGTTGCGTGGCGTCGAGTTCCGCCCAAGGCACGTCAAGCGGAATGTCCTCCTGCTTGGCAAAGCGCTTCATATCCGTGAACAGCGGCCGGTACTTGGGCTTGTTCCACGGATCAATCGCGCCTTCACCCAGAGATTTCATAGGGTCGGGAATGACGCGCTCCAGGTCGAAGTCTATCGTGTTGCCAAACCCCTGGCAGCGCGCACACGCTCCATAAGGATTATTGAACGAGAACAGGCGCGGCTCCGGCTCTTCGTAACGCAGATTGCAGTTCTTGCATTCGAATCGTTGGGCAAACCGCAACTGCCGCGCCGGCTGACCGTCATGCGGCGGCAGGTCGAAAATAACCTCGCCCGATTCCCGGTACGCTGTCTCGACTGCATCCACGATCCGCGTGCGCGCCTCCGCAGAGACGGTAAGGCGGTCCACCAGCATAAACACGGGCTGGTCGAAGCGAATATCCAGCAGCGACTCCGGCGTGGAAAACTCAAACACCTGCCCCGCTTGATACAGCCGGTTAAAACCCGCCTTGCGCAAGTCGAACAGACGAGCCTTAAGCTGGTCGGTCAGTCCTGGGTCCGGCGCAGTGGCTTTCTTGGATTTCCGCCCGCGAGGAGCCTTTTTCTCTGCTTCCTGTGGCACGGCCACCGCCGCCTGCAACGGAAAAACAACTTGCACCCGCGTTTCCGGATCCAGCGCCAGCACGGCGTCAGCGATTTCGTCTACGGTATCTTTCTTCACTTCGCGTCCGCAGTTCACGCAGTAAGTGCGTCCGACGCGGGCAAACAGCAAACGCAGGTAGTCATAGATCTCGGTCGCCGTCGCCACTGTCGACCTCGGATTGCGCGTCGTATTCTTCTGCCGGATCGCGACCGCCGGGGCGATGCCGTCGATTGAATCCACGTCCGGCTTCTCGATGCGCTCCAGAAACTGCCGCGCATAAGCCGATAGCGACTCCACATACCGCCGCTGACCCTCCGCATAAATCGTGTCAAACGCCAGGGAAGACTTGCCGGAACCCGAAACCCCGGTGACCACCGTCAAGGTATTGTGCGGAACCTCAAAGTCGATGTTCTTCAGGTTATGAACGCGGGCGCCGCGAACAACAATGCTTTCCGTGGATAGTGAGTCAGACATCGGGTAAGTAAGGGGTCGGCAACCCATCGTCTACCGGGAGAGTTCCCAGCGGCCTCAGAGAGTACTGCCGAATCTTTTATTATAAAGCAGAGCGTTATTGATGGGACGCGCGCCTTCGCAGCGCGAGAAAGGAAGTTGTCTAATTCGGATCCTGATCGCGCCGCTTTCCATACCGGAAAGCCAGCCCAACTCCAACCAGCATAATTCCAACAGGGGGAAGCAGCAGCACCAGCACGGCCCGGTTAAGCGCCTGCTGGCCCTCCTTGGGTGTGCTCTTTGCGTTGGCATTGCACATCGCGCAACCCTGCCCGAGAGCGGGCATGGTGAACAACACAAAGCACCGCGAGCAGCGCAAGCGCACGAATTTTGCCATAACAGAAACTTCATAGCCCTACTTCACGCCCAGGCGCAAAATGCGCTCCGCGTCCGGAAAAAAGAAGAAGTACATAATCACAAAGCAGCCCGTCACCGCGATCACGAGCATCCAGCGCATCAGCGCCGTTTCAAACTTCAGGTGCATGAAGTAAGCGATGATCAGCGCCGATTTGATGATGGAGAGAATCATCAGAACCTCAAGCATCTGCTTGGGATCTTTGAACACCTGGTTATACCCCAGCCAGACCTCCACCCCGGTCAGAACCAGCAACGCGCCCCACACCCAGAAATACTGGCCCTTGCTATCGTCGTGCTTCGCCACATCATGCATGATCAATTTCCTCGCTCATCCGCGGTGATCTTCGATCTAGTTAACCTTGGTCGACATCAAGTAAACCAGCGGGAAGATAAACATCCACACTAGATCCACAAAGTGCCAGTACAAGCCGGACACCTCAACATCATGCGCGTCGTAATCTTTCGGCTTCAGGAAAAGAATAATCGCGCAGACAACCAGCGCTATCCCCAGCACATGAACCGGGTAGTGAAATACGTTGCCGGCTGGAATCAGTAATGCTGCCCCGACCCAGATCACGCCCAGGATCGGCAGAAACCACTTCCGAAACGCGACCACGCCGAGATAGATCACGCCGATGGTCACGTGCAGCATGTGCATCGCCGTGAGGCCGAAAAAGGCTTGCGTGAATTGCGGCACGTTCTTCGAGATATCTGCATACTCGCCGGTGGCGGTCGGCGGCGTCGCACCCAAAGCAGTCATAAAGCCGGGCAGAGAAAGCCCCTCGTTGATCAGTTTGCTCCACTCCATTCCGTGCAGAACGATGAACGCCGTCCCGAACACCATGGTGGCCAGCAGCCATAGCCGCGTCTTAGCTCGGTCGCCCGCCTGCGCCGCGAACACGCCCAGCACCATGGTCAGCGAACTCGAAAGCAGACAAGCCGTCATCACGGTTGCATTGATGATGCTGTCCTTGCCAAACGGTGTCGGCCATGGGACGGTGTAGATGCGGTTGTAGCTGAATGCGAACAGCAGAGCCCCGAACGTCAGTGAGTCCGAGGCCAGGAACAGCCACATGCCAACTTTCTTCGAATAAGCTCCAAACAGCGGTGCCTCGTACTCGCCCGCCGCTCCGTGTCCGGCAGCGGCATTATGTTGCAGCGTGGCGTCAGCCATTCGCGAATCTCCCTTTCCGTTATCGCGCAAACGCTAAAAGAGCAAAAACATAAATCCACAGCACCGCCATGAAATGCCAGTACCAGGCCGCGACGTCGACCACAATCCGCCGCCCCTCGATTGGCTTGTGTTGCAGGGAAGTGATGCCCGGCCCATAGCAACGCGACAATTCCGCCCGCCAGATGCACCGCATGCGCCGCCGTCAACAGGTAAACAAAAGAACTGTCAGGATTCGTGCTGACCAGAAACCCACGAGCCTTCAGTTCGCCCCAGGCCATCCATTGCCCCACCAGAAATCCCAGCCCGAGGATCACCGTCACACCCAGCCACGGAAAGTTTCTCTCCTCTCCCAGCGAAACTCCCGGAATCGATTGCACCGGAGCCAGCGCCGCGCGCCGCGCAATCTGCCGGCGTGCGCCTTCCATCGTCACGCTACTGGCCAAAAGTATGGCCGTGTTGATAAACAGCAGCAGCCCAGGGCAACTGCACCGCGCCCCAGTCACGAAAGTAAGTGCGGGTCGAGTCATCAAAGGTCGGCAAGCCCCGCCGCACAACGTACGCGCTCGTCAGCGACACAAACACCATGCTGACGGTAACGATGGCGCAGATCAGTCCCAGCCGCGCCCGCCGCAGGCGCGCGCCATAATTCGGCAACGAATCCGGAAAGCCGCCATCATCACCGCCGCCGTTTGGAGGAACGGGTACACTTCCGCCCCGGCCCAACTGGTTCATCGGAGTACTCGGTGTATAGGTCGCCATAAATACTTAGTGCCCCGACCCCACCGGCGGATCCGTCTGCATCACATAATCCCGAGCCGCGCCCGGAACTCCATACTCATAAGGACCGTTATGCACCACCGGAGTCACGCCGCCAAAATTGTCATGCGGCGGCGGAGTCGCAGTAGTCCATTCCAAAGTAGTCGATTGCCACGGATTGTCGCTCGCCTTCGGCCCTTTAAACATGCTCCAGAACAAATTGATCACAAAAATAAACTGCGCCGCGATCGTAATAATCGCCGCATAGGTCATGAACTGATGAATCGGCATCAGTTTTGTCAGATACGCCACTTCGGTGTATTGCGAGTACCGCCGCGTCCCGCCGGCGATGCCAAGATAGTGCATCGGCATGAAAATGGCGTAGGTTCCGATCAGGGTGATGAAGAAGTGCACCCGTCCCCAAGTTTCATTCATCATCCGCCCAAACATCTTCGGGAACCAGTAATAGGTCGCAGCAAACATTCCGAAGATCGCGGCCACACCCATGATCAGGTGAAAGTGACCGACTACGAAATAGGTATCGTGCAACTGAATGTCGAGCACCGGCTGCGCCAGAAACGGCCCACTCAAACCGCCGGAGACAAACAAGGAAACGAACCCGATCGCATACAGCATCGGAGTCTGAAACCGAATGCGCGCCTTGTACATCGTCCCCAGCCAGTTAAACGTCTTGATGGCCGAGGGCACGCCGATGCACATGGTCAACAGCGAGAAGGCAAACGCCGAATAAGGGCTCATGCCGCTCATGAACATGTGGTGGCCCCACACCATGAACCCGAAAAAGCCGATGGCGAGCATGGCATACACCATCGCCTTGTAGCCAAAGATCGGCTTGCGCGAGAACGTCGAAAGAATCTGCGATGTCACGCCCATACCCGGCAGAATCGCAATGTAAACCTCGGGGTGTCCGAAGAACCAGAACAGATGCTGCCACAGCAGTGGTGATCCGCCCTTGTGCCCCATGATCTGTCCATTCACCACGACTAGCGGCACATAAAAGCTGGTACCCAGGTTGCGATCCATCAGCAACAGGATTCCCGCCGAGAGCAGCACGCCGAACGCCAGCAGCCCAAGAATCGCCGTGATAAACCACGACCACACGGTCAACGGCATGCGCATCATAGTCATGCCCTTGGCCCGCATATCGAGCGTAGTCGTCAGAAAATTCAGCGCCCCCATCAGCGAAGCTAAGCAGAAGATCGCGATGCTCGTGATCCACAAATCCGCCCCAAGTCCTTCGCCCGGGCCAGCCGACGGCAACGCGCTCAGCGGCGGATATCCCGTCCACCCATGCAACGGCGCGCCGCCTGAGACAAAGAACGCAGCAATGATGCACACAAAAGCCACGAACGTAGTCCAGAACGAAAGCATGTTCAGGACGGGGAACGCCATGTCCGGCGCCCCAATCTGAATCGGCAGGAAGTAATTTCCAAATCCGCCCTGCGGCGCCGTCGTTAGCACGAAGAACACCATGATGGTGCCGTGCATGGTAAGCAGGCTGAGATAGGTCTCTGGCTTGATCTCCCCCACCAGCGGCAGGCTCGCCAATGGCGCGATCAAGTGAATTCGCATCAGCAGCGAAAGAAACATTCCCACCCATACCGCCGTGAGCGCCAGAAAGAAGTACTGAATCCCAATAACCTTGTGATCGAGACTGAAAATATATTTTCGTATGAAGCCTTGAGGGGCCGCATGCGCGTGAGCGGTAGCCGAGGTTGCCATTTATTGTTTCTCCGCCTCCCGTGCCGCCAGCCATTTGTCGAAATCCTCCTGGCTGACGACGTGTACCATGCCGTGCATCTTGTAATGACCCAACCCGCAAAGTTCGGCGCAGGCAATTTCATATTCGCCGATCGCCGTCGGTTTGAAGTGCATGTGAATGTTCAGTCCGGGCACCGCATCCTGCTTGAACCGCAGCGAAGGCACAAAGAAGCTGTGGATCACATCCACCGACCGGAGGCTCAAGTCGACCTCGCGATCCACCGGCAAATACATCGTGCCCGTAACCACGTCATCTTTCGAAGACGGATCGGAAGGATTCAGTCCGACTGCGGCTTCGCCGCCGGCCGAAGGATCCATCAGCTTGACGCTGGTCCCGCCATAGGTTCCATCCGGCCCCGGATAGCGGAAGTACCAGGCAAACTGCATGCCCGTGACCTCAACCTGCACCGCCCCCGGCCCCGCCTGGTCAAAGCGCTGGGCCGCCCACACGCTGCTCCCCATCAGGTTCAACCCAACGAACAGAACGGTCGTCAGCAACGTCCACACGACTTCCAGCTTCACACTGCCGTGCGAATAATCCACCGGCGGCGCCGAAGGCTGCTCCCGGTATCTCCACGCAAAGTAGCCGAGGGAGAGCTGTGCCGCCAGGAAAACAATTCCCATCAGAATCAAAGTGAGGGTGAATTGTCCGTCGATAAATCCAGCAGCTTCAGCGGCCCCGGTCGGCAGCCACCAGGTCTTGGCGACAAAGAAGTACGTGCTGGCAAAAGTAATCAGCCAGATCACAAGCAGTAACGCGAGGCCCATTCCCCAGTCCTCCCGGCACAAGAACCTACGACAACGATTTTCCCGACGACAATTGCCGCGCCCTACAGCGCAAGTCAATAGTCGGCGGCGAGTTTACCACAGCCCCTTGAGGATAACGCAATCGAGTTTCCAGGAACGATAAAATCACCCACGGATTTCACCGATGCGCGCGGATAACACAAATCGGGGGAGGCTCCCATCGAATTACCCCGTGTTCCCCCGTGTCCTCCGTGGTAGAGATTTTTCTTTCCTGGCAGCTGGACTCTCGTCGAAATTCAGATCCGCAAACACAAACTGATCTCGAGCTATGGTCTCGCCGACCGAAACCGGTACCACGCCCTTCAACATGGGCCCGGCGTAAACAAACGAATGGAACTCCCCACGTTCCCCGCAAGGATCCACAGCGGAAGGCAAATCCGAAAGCAGCGGCTCGTCGAACTCCCGCCCAACGAACGACCGATCAAGCTTCCCTGTATCAACGCAAGTTAACTTCGCCCGCGTGCCGGAAGCGATCATCTCCCGCGCTAAAGCCCCAGTAGGCAGCCCCCAAACCGGAAACACCGGCTCTAGCCCAGTGTCTTTAAGTTGCTTGACGCGATAAGCGCGCACATCCTCGAGAAACAGATCGCCAAATGCAACGCCCTCAATCCCCTCGGCCACAGCCTTGGCACACGTCTGAGCCATCAGCAACTCATACTGCTCATTCGAGCAAGGCCACGGCAAGGGAACGCCCCACAGCGGCAGTCCCGCCGCGGCAGCCTGCCGCTCGACCAATTCACGCCGCACCGCGTGCATAGCCACCCGGTCAGCCTCGCCATTGAACGTCGTCAACAGCCCCACCACGTCGTACTCGCCCCGCAGTCGAAGCACATGCAGACTCCAAGCGCTGTCTTTCCCGCTACTCCAAGATAAGAGAATCCGTTTCAAGGAAAAATCTACCCTGTGATCCCCTGAGTCCTCTGTGTTTAAGGTTTTGCTCCGTGTGAATCCGTGCAAATCCGTGGCTAAGTCTCTACTTATCGCTCCACGAGGGCACGCGCCCCGGAGTCCAAGGCGCACCAGCAGCCTCCATATCCTTCTCCAGCTTAGCCAAATCAACCTCAACCACAACATGAAGCTTGCTCAACTCCTCGGCAAATTCGCTGGCGGCGATGTTGTAATCGTCAACATGAGTTTGGGTCGGCTTGGTGAGAGCGAAGCGTTCGCCCTCCAGGATGGCATTCACCCGATCGTTGATCGAAGTCGAAGTGGGTTCGTTACGCTTCTGCATCTCCGTATCGCCGCGCAGCATCCGCAGGATTTCGCGGTTGCGCTGCTCGATCGAATCAGCCGCTGTGCCCAGTTGCTTTTCGACCCCGGGCGTTTCCCGCAAAGCCCCGCGAATCGCTTTCAGCCGCGTCTCCACTTCGTCCGACGTATGCAGTGCCCCCGAGACTGCCCGGTAAAGCCGCGCCACCTTGCGCTGAAATTCCTCTTGCGCCGCACGATCCGCACCACTCATCGAGGCCGCGCCGTCGGTGACCACCTTAAAGTTCTGTGCTCCCGCCAATTCCGCAACCGCGCCATTCACCTTCTGGAACATCCGCACCGAATAAGATCCCGAAATCACCAGCGGCCCTTGCGCGGCCGCGGGCGCAAAGTCCTCGCCGTCCTCCATATGCTCGCGCAAGGAAACCGCGGGATACCGCAAGTCCCACGCAGCCCGCTGAAATCCTGACTCGATGCTGCCCTCCACCCGCCGAAGCGCCGCGCCCGATTCGTCATAAACTATGAAGTACACTTCGGGCTTCGCCTCTTCCGCCTCGGCCCGCAGCTCATCGTTACTCGGATAAGGCAGGCTCTGGTTCTTCTTGGCCGCCTCTTTCTCGGCCTCCTGACGTCTTTCCGTCTTCGTTTTCAGCTTTTCTTTCAAATAAGCCGTCAACACCGCCCCATACGGAGGATTGTCCGCCGTGTAAAAGCTTTCTCCCTGATAACCTTTCTTCGGACCACCGAGCGGATGCCGCTCGATGTACAGCAGCGAATCCTTAACCGGAAACAAAGCAGCAGCCTGCTCCACAGACTCGGCCTTGATCTGCCGCAAAGCCGAAATATCATCCAGCACGTAGAACCCGCGCCCGAAAGTCGCAATCACCAGATCGCCCTCGCGGGCTTGCATCACCATGTCGCGCACCGCAATCGTCGGCAGCCCGCCCTTGAGCTGCACCCACTTCTGCCCCCCATCAACGGTAAAGAACGCGCCGAACTCTGTCCCGGCAAACAGCAGGTTCGCATTCACGGTGTCTTCCGCAAACGCCAGCACCGATCCATTTTCTGGCAAGTTCCCCGCAATCGAAGTCCAGCTCTTGCCCGCGTCGGTAGATTTCAGCAGGTAAGGTTTGAAGTCCTCATTCTTATGATTGTCGAACGCGGCGTAAACCGTATTCGCGTCATGCTGCGAAGCCGCCAGCCGGCTAACATAAGTCGTCTCCGGAACTCCGCCAAACTTCTCGTACTTCGTCCAACTCTGCCCGCCATCGCCGGTTACCTGAATCAGTCCATCGTCGGTCCCGACGTAGATCAGCCCTTCTTTTTTCGGAGACTCCGCCAGCGCCACAATATTTCCGTAGAACGACGTCGACACATTCTTAGCCACTGCGTCCGGATCCCACACTTTCCCCATCACCGGTAGTTTGTTGCGGTCGATCTGCCGCGTAAGGTCGCCGCTGACCGCCTTCCATGTGTCGCCCCGGTCATCGCTGCGAAACAATTTGTTGGCGGCAAAATAAAGCCGCGTGTGCGAGTGCGGACTGATGATCACCGGCGAATCCCAATTCCACCGCAGCGGAGGCTCACCCTTACCCTCCTGCGGCTGCAGTACCAGTTCCTGCCCCGTAGGCTTGTCATAGCGAACCAGCACCCCGTACTGCGATTCCGAATAAATCGTATTCGGATCCACCGGATCCATCTGCGACCGGAAACCATCTCCCCCGGTGCTCACGAACCAGTCGGAATTCATTATGCCGTTGATGTTGCGGGTGCGCGCCGGACCGCACCATGTGTTGTTATCCTGCGTTCCGCCGCACACGTTATAGAAGGGAAGCGCGTTGTCAACCGCAACGTCGTAGAACTGCACCGTGGGCAGGTTCGCCTTGTACTCCCAGTTCCTGGCGTCGTCCCAGGTTTCATAGACGCCGCCATCGCAGCCCAACAGCCAGTGCTTGGTGTTGTCTGGATCGATCCAGACCGCGTGATTGTCGACGTGCTGGTTGATCTCTTCGACTTTGTGCAGAGTCTTTCCCGCCGTCCAGCGATTCGCGCAAGAGCGTATTCATCACAAAAATGCGGTCCACATTCTTCGGGTCGGTAACCACGCGCGCGTAATATTGCGCCTGCACATCGAATTCATTCTGCCGTTCCCACGTCGCGCCCCGGTCGTTCGACCGGAAAATTCCACCCTTGCCATCCGCCGCCTCAATCGAGGCATACACCACGCTGGGATCGACCGCGGAAACCGCCAGCCCGATCCGCCCCATATCAACGGTCGGCAATCCAGATTTCAATTTGTTCCAGCTCGCCCCGGCGTCAGTAGATTTGTAGATCGCGCTCTCCGGCCCGCCATCAATCAAAGTAAAAACATGCCGCCGCCGTTGGTAAGCCGCCGCATAAACAACGTCAGGATTCGATGGATCAATCGCCACATCCACCACGCCAGTGTTCTCGCTGATCGTCAGCACAGCCTTCCATGTCTTTCCCCCGTCGGTAGTCTTGTAAAGCCCGCGATCCCCGCCCGGCCCCCAGAGCGGCCCCTCGGCCGCAACATAGACAACTTTCGAATCCCGCGGATCGATCACCACCCGCCCAATATGCTCCGACTTCTTCAACCCCAGATTCTGCCAATTCTTCCCGCCATCATCCGACCGGTAAATCCCATCCCCGTAAGCCACGCTGCGCTGCGAGTTGCTCTCGCCCGCTCCCACCCAAACCACCGCTGGATCAATCGGATCAAGCGTGACCCACCCGATCGAATACGATCCTTCCTTATCGAACACCGGAGTCCAGGTAGTCCCATCATTCAGCGTCTTCCAGACTCCGCCCGAGGCCACGCCCACGTAATACTCAAACTTGTTCTTAGGATTCACTGCGATCGACATCACCCGCCCCGAAGCCACCGCCGGCCCAATCGAGCGGAACTTCAGCCCAGAGAAAGTGTCGGCATTCATGCCGGGCTTCTTCTCCTCTTTTTCTTTATCCTTGTCCTTGGACTCGTCCTTCTTCTCATCTTTCTTTTGATCCTTCTTCGACTCCTTCTTAGCAGCCGGCCGCGCCGCGTTGTCCGCACTCTGATCCTGCGGAGCGGCGATCAAGAAAGAGAACGTCAGAAACAAATAGGCAAAAACAACACCAATGCTCAATTTCACAAGAGGCTCCAATCGAAAGATTTCCAAAACCGATATGTATACAGGATTCCCGCGAGAGTTAGAAGCAGGATTTCAGCAGTCCCTCATCTTTGTCATCCTGAGCGGAGGTTGTGCTTCGCGAAAGCGAAGCACAACCGCAGTCGAAGGACCCCTTTAAAGCGTGCGCCGCCACTACCATCGCAAGGCGTTTCTTATGGGGGTGCCCCATTTCTCGCGTCTTTTGCGAGAAGTGGGGCTTTTGATTTTCGATGGTCATCGGAAAATCACGTAAAATCTCTCCCATGCCACCTCGCGCCCAAGGCCACGACACCCGTGACGTCAAACTGCCAAAGAACAACTGTTTCGTCTGCGGCCCAAACAATCCCGAAGGCATGCACCTGAAATTCATCCTCGACGAAGCCCGCCAAACCTTTGTCTGCCGCTTCCGCCTAAGCAAGCGCTACACCGGACCGCCCGGCCACTGCCACGGCGGCATAATCGCCAGCATCCTCGACGACGCCATGGGCAAGGTAAACAAGCTGCATCAAGTAATCGCGCTAACCCGCGAAATGACAGTCGAATATCTAAAGCCTGTCCCATTGCACCAGCCCCTGCGCGTCGAAGGCCGCGAAATCGAAGTCCGCGGCACAAAGCCACATCAACGCCGCCGAAATCCTGAACGAAAAGAATGAAGTCCTGGCCCGCAGCCGCGGCATCTTTATCGCCATCGACCCCGAAAAGATGTTCGCCAAGCACGTGGAACGCTGATCAAGAAGGATTTACCCCGTGAACCTCCGTGACCTCCGTGGTAAAGATTCTTGCCGACGCCGTTTGATAGCCGCTCCCAGGGGGTACCGCGAATGGTGAGCGCGCTGTAAAATAAAAGAAGCTTCGCAGAAGCCCGATAGCGGAGCGCCGAAGCCCGCAGAAAAGAGTCCACCATGTCACAAAACAACGGTAGCAACACCAGTCTCCGCCTGAAGACCGGCCTAGCCGAAATGCTAAAAGGCGGAGTAATTATGGACGTGACCAATGCCGAGCAGGCCTCGATTGCTGAAAAGGCCGGAGCAGTGGCCGTCATGGCGCTGGAGCGAGTGCCCGCGCAGATCCGCGCCGAAGGCGGCGTTGCGCGGATGGCCTCGCCTAAGAAGATTCGCGAGATCATGGCCGAGGTCTCGATCCCGGTCATGGCGAAGTGCCGCATTGGGCATTTTGCTGAGGCTCAGATTTTGCAGGAGTTGGGCGTCGATTACATCGACGAATCCGAAGTGCTGACCCCTGCCGACGAAGCTCATCACGTTGACAAGCATGCCTTCAACGTCCCATTCGTCTGCGGCGCGCGGAATCTGGGCGAGGCCCTGCGCCGCATCGCCGAAGGCGCGGCCATGATCCGCACCAAGGGTGAGGCCGGCACTGGAGACGTAGTCCACGCCGTCAAGCACATCCGGCAGATTGTGCAGGAGATGAAAATCTTGACCGTGCTGGGCGAAGAAGAACTCTATGCCAAAGCCAAAGAGCACGGCGCGCCCTACGAACTGATCAAGATGGTAGCCAAAGCAGGGAAGCTCCCCGTCCCGAATTTCTCCGCCGGAGGCATCGCCACGCCCGCTGACGCTTCGCTCGTCATGCAACTCGGCGCCGAAGCCGTCTTCGTAGGCAGCGGCATCTTCATGGGGAAGCGTACGTCGTGCGGCTGCGCAGAAGGGAAGCACTCGTACGATGACAACTGCGCTTTCGCCCCACCGGAGCAAGCGGACAAACGCGCCCGCGCGATAGTACAAAGCCGCCACCCACTTCAACGATCCTAAAGTGTTACTTGAAGTCAGCGAAGACCTGGTTGGAGCGATGAAAGGTCTGGCTGTGGCTGGGTTGGACGAGGCGCAGATGTTGCAGACCAGGGGATGGTAGAGGCACTCAAGGAGGCCATATGCGGCCGCGGGATGTCGATGACCTCAATTCTTTTGTGAGGGAGTTGGAACTAGAGACCGATCGCGGGCTTCCTCTCGTTGGTGCGGCATTGATTGATGACCGCCTTCAAGAGACGCTTCGCTCGTTTTTCTGCGAATGCCGCGCATCGGGCAGGCTCCTAGATGAAGGTGACGCGCCCCTCGGAACTCTTTCCTCCAGGGCACAAGTGTGCTACGCATTGGGCCTTATCGATGACTTTGAATTCGCCGAAATTGACCTTATACGTAAAGTGAGAAACGAGTTTGCACATGCGAAACACGGAGTTTCATTCCAAAATGAGAAAGTAGCGGGCTTGTGCTCAACCCTGCGCTCCGACCTGCCTGAGGGAGCGGGCCATCCGACCTCCGACCCGAGGTTTCGCTTCACTAATGCCGTGGTCTGCCTTGCTGTTCGACTTTATTATCGGCCCGACTGGGTGGCGGCCGAGCGTCGTCAGCCTAAGACATGGGTTTCGCCAGAAGTTGCTAGGTGGCGATCAGTCGACCAGGAGAAGCCCCCCACTGATCGGCCAGTCCTTGCTATGCTGAAACGAAGGTAGCTCGCCGATAGTCTGAGCCGTATTCGCATGTCGCGCAAAACGAGGACAAAACCTGTCCAGATCCTCTCTTCACTCCACCTACGGCTCGACCTTGTACAGTGCCGTCATTCCGGTCAGCATGTGTTCGTCGACGTGGCAGTGGTACATCCAGGTGCCGGGATCGTCGGGAACCATGTCCACTGTCTCCATTTGAGCGGGGCCGATCAGGATCACATCGGTTCGCCGGCCGTCGTGAAGCACCACGTTGCCATGCCAGTGCGGAGTGTGGATATTGCCGAACTCTCCGATGGTAAGCAC
Source organism: uncultured Acidobacteriaceae bacterium (assembly GCA_963850805.1). Lineage (GTDB taxonomy): Bacteria > Acidobacteriota > Terriglobia > Terriglobales > Acidobacteriaceae > Sulfotelmatobacter. The sequence goes on from CAWKNF010000031.1 coordinate 169,092, forward strand.
ATACCAGCGGACACGCTCTCCTTTTTTCATGGTCATGATGGGCATGTTTGCAAACATCAGACCGTTGATGGTTGACCGGAAATTCACGCCGGAGAAGCCGGCACCGAATGCGAAGAAGTTGCCGGCATCGTCGCTGACGGAAGCTTCCAGTTTGTTGACGCCTTTCGGGTCGGTTGTATACGTGTCGATGTTGTGCTGCAGGTACCAGCTTGTGTTTTCGTCGACAATCATAAACAGGGTGACGAATTCGCGATCAACATCTTTGGGACGACCGTCCGGTCCGGCCATGCCCTTGCGACTGATGAGGATGGCGCCGACCAGTCCGCTCTCCACGTCGCGGAGTTCATCCGCGTGTGAGTGATAAAGCCACACTACAGAGCTAGGGTCGTTCGGCCCGGGACCGGCCCGCTCGGGTACTTCCCAGGTGTAGATGTGGGTCTTGCCCGGCGGTACGCCGTGCTTGCTCTCAGGCGATTCGCCATCGTCATATCCCGCGCCCTCGGAATGCTTGGCATAGAAGACGCCGTGGGGATGCATGCTAAAGGGGTGCGAGCCATTGTTCTTGAAGGTGACGCGGATGGTGTCTCCGACTTCAGCGCGCAGTACCGGACCAACATGCCCAGATGCTCCCACTCCGGAGAGCGAGGCTTAAGCTGGGTGAAGGTGTCGTCGGTATATTCGCGGTAAATGGCTTTTCGATAGATGCTGCCGATACGATGCGGGCCCGCTTCGGTGAAAAGCTTGGCGGCTGCCGTGAACGGCATTCCCATCATGCGGTCCATCCCAAGGGGAGTGTAGTTCCACTCAACCTCATCGGCCGCTACGTAGTAGTTATGCACAGTGCCTGCCGCCGCTGCTTGTGCCAAGATGAAGACGACCACAGGCAGCAAAGAAAATCCTGTTACCAGACGAGAGTTGCGCATCCGCGATTTCCTCGTAGATAAATTTCGTTGGGATTGAGAGACAGCTCAGGGATTGTAGGGTATCAGTGCCAGTGCCGTACAGTCAGCGGCAGATGCGCACTGGGTTCTACCCGTTTTGGGAAAATCGCCACGCCCCGGACGGACGGTTTTGGGGCAATTGCTGGTTCGGGGAAAAAATCAAAGTTGGCTAATGTGGCGCATTTACCCTATGCGGGATGATATAATAATATTATAGAGTCGAAACAGCGGCGCAGGCCTTCCCGGTCTGCGCTTTTGTGTTTGCCGGCGGGTGGGTCGGAAGATCAAAGGAAGCGAGATGAATTCATGCCGCTTCCCCGAGCGGCGGGCGAGGACGCCCGCCCCTTCGGCTTCGCTCAGGGCAGGCTCCCAGCCGCCGGGACGGCGGCGCTACTTTCACATAGGAGTGCTTTCAGGCGTGGCTTATGGGCTGCGCTTTTTCTGTTTATGAATGAGAAGAATGACAATTCGGGTAAGTGGGAGAGGGAAGTCATTGAGATACACGCCGTGGGCGTACCTGAGCGCAAGGCGTTTGGGTGAGGCGGTGGAAGCTGCGTTCCTGGCTCGGGCCACTATGCTGGGCATTCCTGTGTTGAAGCCTTGGGGAGATAGCCGTCCTTATGACTTTGCGGTGGAGGGTGTGGCGGCTGTGGAAAGTTCAGGTGAAATGCGCTACCAGCTTTCGCGGTACTCGATGCGATGCACGGGCCGCAGGGAGCGGGGAACTCTATACTTTGGATGACATTGATTTTCTGGCGGCGTATGTGATCTCGGAAGAATCTGTGGTATATGGTTCCGGCGGATGCATTTGTTCCGCGGGCTACGGTTCACTTTAATTACGGGCCGAAGAGCCAGGGGATGTTTGAACTTTATCGCGAGACATGGTGCCTGCTGACCTGTCCTCCGAAGGCGCGTGGCAAGGGAGATATTCCGAAGCGGTGCCGTTGCGAGGAGATGCCGGTGCGTTGCGTGGTGTGTCCGAGGAGGTGAAGGGTGGCCGAAGACGGCTAATTCGCTTGGCTGGTGACCGAGGTTCCGAATACCCAGGTCTCGCAAACCCAGCGAGACACTGGGGCACCCCCGTTTGATACCACCCCACGCCGGCTCTGGAGCCCGGCCACTCCGGCAACAATCTTGGCGAACAATCTACATACCCGCGGGTGCTTTTGCCCCTGATCCTGACTCGCAAGCTATTTTTTATCAGCGACATACGATTGGCATCCGTCATGCTTATTTCATTCTGTACCTCATCGAAAAAGGAGGTTCCTTATGAAACGAGCGCTGCTCAGCTCCCATCGGAGGTGGATCGTCCTCGCCATTCTGGCGTTGCTGTTTACGCCAGCGGTCTACGCCGGAAACGAGGTGATGGCGGAGATTCAGTTCGAAGGAAAATCAAAGGTTGAGAAGACTTCAGGCGTATGGGTGGATGGACAATACGTTGGTTACCTGAAGGAACTCGAAGGGATCGAAGAAGGTCCTGCTTATGCCGGGGGAGCACATCATTACAGTGCGCCAGAACGGCTATCGCGACTTTACCGAGCGGCTGGTTGTGCAGCCTGGAGAGACGCAAGTGGTGCAAGTGGCGATGGCGAAGGCTCCTATGGGGATCCTTCCCGACGTGACATCCACGGTTAAGATTTCGGTAAATCCGTCGAGAGCGGCGGTCTTTTTGGATGGATCGTTCGTAGGACACGTGGCAGAGTTCCAGGGCGTGGGCCGAGGTTTGGTGATTGCACCGGGTGTCCACAAGATCAAAATCGCGCTGCCCGGATATAAGACGTTTGAGACGGACATCAATCCGCAGGGCGACCAGAAAGTGGAAGTGAAGACGGACCTGGTGAAGAATGAAGTGCCGGTCGATGAGCCGCTGCTGAAGACGGATGGCAACGACCATGGGGCACAGGCGTCTGCGGCCAACCCTCCGGCGGCCTCTCCTCAGCGCTGAATTCGACTTCTCGCTCTGCCAGACGAATACAAAGACTGGACAGAGTGCTTGCACCACGGCATTTATCGATGGCCCCGAATAACCGGGGCCATTCGCGTCTAGTGCGCACCCTCAGGCGGCAACCTGGCGATTCAGACTCGACCCCGAACGGATTTAGCCCGCTGAGGTTCTTCGTCCAACCGAAGCCCGGCGGAACCGCAACCGCTCTCTGGACGCGACAAACAAGCTCTAGCCGGCTCCAGCGTATGATTCTCAGCATTCGTAGCTTCAGGGAGGATTCATATGATCCGCGCTCGAGCGCTCAAGGTTGTGCTGGTAATCGCCGGATTGCTGTTCGTCGCGCTGCTTTATCCTGGTGTGATGTTCTTTAAGCGGGACCCTGGGGTAGCGATGATCATGAGCCTTTACGTCACGCTGGGTATTTTCCTGTTGCTGGCGGTACGGAATCCCGCCGCGCACCGTAGCCTGATTACGTACGCTGGCTGGGCCAATGTCGCCCACGCCTCGGTAATGGCCGTGCAGGTATCCACGCACGTGATCGAGTTCAAGGAGTTGATCGGAGTGGTCGGATTCGGAATCATTGGGATCGCACTCATCGCTTTGGCGCCTGCGAAGCAAGCGGGTGGACCCAAGTCTGCATAATCCCGTGTCTCGCACCTTCAGCCTAAAGTATTACACCGAAATAACCGAAGACTTAAGTGGGCAAGGGGGCTCGCCGCATTTCGTCTGGACGAAACAATATGGAGAAAGCAACGCGCCAAGTGTTCCGCGTGTTGGCGCCGTTCGGAGCGATGTTTGGAGCCCTGTTCGGAGGGATGTGCGGGGCATTGCTGGCGCAATCCAATATGGCGCGCCAATACGCCAGCCCCGATAGCGTGCTTTACGTGTCGACCGTAGGCAGCGATTCAAACGATGGATTAAGTCCCGGTTCCGCCAAACTGACAATTGAAGCGGCCCTTATCGCCCTGCCCGGCTGTTCTTTGGTTCACGATTTGAATAGCTATACCGCCACCTACAACGCCACCCCGTATTCTTTCAACCATTGCGGACTCATCAACCTGGCCAGCGGCATTTATTCCATCTCATCGCAAATTTCTATAGCGTCTCCTTACGTCACGATCCGGGGGAGCGACAGCGGCTCACCTGTGCTTAATTGGACGGGGACCGGTGCCGGCCAATGTGCCATTCACTGGACTTCGTCTCCCTTCGTGGACGATTTCGGGGGCACCGGAGGCCTTTACAACATCCGTATCGAGGGCTACGGCGGCGGCGCCGGCACGTGCGGAATTGAAACCTACAACCTGCCCGGCTTCCACATGGCCAATGTGGTGATCGCCAACTTCAGCGGTGCGGGGTCGGTGGGCTGGCTTGATACCTGCGATTCCGGCTGGAACGAAAAATACGATGTAGAAGTCGTGTTGAAAAATAATGCCGTAGGTTGGGAGGTCCTGCGCGGCCCAACCGGCGGAGGCGGCACCTTCGGCTACGGCCGCTTTGATGTCAAGGAAGATGTATTTGCCGGGCAGATTGGATGGCTGTTTGATGGAGGAACTCAGGGAGTCGCAGACTTTAGCTATGCAGACTTGCATGTGACGGTCAACGAAGTTTCCAATCCGGCAAACGCGACCGCGATCCAAACCCTGAACGGCGCAAAGATAACCAGCAACCTTTACATGATCCACGTTGAAGCCCCCTTTGGAATCGGCACGGGAACGGAGTTGAACATTGGCCCCGGCACAACCTTCAACGGGGTTGGCGTGCTTGACCAGGACTTACCGGCGTCGAACGTCATTAGCGGCGTGTTTAATTCATCCGCGTCGCCGCAGTTGGCCAATGGTACATACGGCACATCCGAATACTGGTCCACTGCTTCCGGGGATTCGGGGGGGATTGTGAATCTGCTTACCCAGTCGGTGCCAAAAACCTTTAATTGGAATTATGGCAATCAGTCGATAGTCAACTACAGCGGCTCCGGTGCGGATTCGAGCAACTCTATCGCGTATTTCGGAGTTGCCGAGAAAACGGGTACAGGGACCATGGAGTTCCTGAGTCCCATATTCGGGCAGGCAATTGTTAAGAATACCGGGGCGGTCAGTTTTGCCTCGGCGTTAACCGCCTCTTCGCCGACGATAAGCGGCGGTGGTTCCATCACCAACGCATTGGGGCTCACTATCCAGCCGCAGGCTCAGGCCGGTGTGGCCTGGGGATACGGGATTTTTCAGCAGGGAAGCGGCGACACTAACGTTTTGGCAGGACCGACGAAGATTGGCTCTGGCGCCGCCATTACCAGTTCAGGAGCGGGTGGCACCATGGCTGCGATGGTCGCCAGCGGCACAGTGACTCTGACAGCGGGATCGTTTCCCCCGAATACTTGTCAGGCGGCGGCAACCGTCACGGCAACAGGAGTAGCCGCCACGGACGCGATTGCATGGGCTTACGCTTCCGCTCCCGCAATTTCCGATAGGCGATTGGATGTTTCGGTCTACGTGGCTCCGGGAAGTGTTGGGTTCACGCGCTGTAATACTTCGTCAGACTGGCTGATCGGAACGGCGATGGTTATTAACTGGCGTGTCATTCGCTGATCGTGTTTCCCTCATGCGCCCGCCTCAACTCCTCCACGTCGATCTTGATCATCTTCATCATGGCCTTCATCACTCGGTGCGAGTTCTGCGGATCTTTGTCGCCCAGCAACTCGCCCAGAGCTTTCGGAATGATCTGCCACGACACCCCAAACTTGTCCTTCAGCCAGCCACACTGCATGGTCTCTCCCCCCGCCGAAAGCTGCTTCCACAATTCATCCACTTCTTGCTGCGTTTCGCAATTCACAAAGAACGAAATCGCCGGCGTGAACTTGAACGTCGGACCGCCGTTCAGCGCCATGAATTCCTGTCCCTCGATCTGAAATGTCGCCGTCATCACCGATCCCTTGGGACCGGGCCCAGCCTCTCCATAGCGTCGCACGTGTCCAATCTTCGAATTCTTGAAAATGGAGGTATAAAAATTCATGGCCTCCTCAGCATTGCCATCAAACCACAAGAACGGAGTAATCTTCTGCATAGTCGTCCTCTTTCACGGCGCTCTTGATTACGCGCTGAGCGCCTCGCGCGTCAGCGATGGCAGAAACTTCTCGAGCTTGTCGTAACTCGCAGCCATGCCGGTCTGCATCGGCGACTTAAGCACCGCATCGCGGGTCTCGCGCGAGTTATACAGAATCGTCTGCGTAAGCGTAGTCTTGCCCTCCCGCTCGACCAGGACGATCGTGTCCACAGCCTCACCCGGATACCACGCCTCGTCGAACACCTCGGTGACGACGATCCGCTCTCCGGACACGACCTCGCGATAGACGCCGCCCATCCCCATCTCGCCTCCGTCGCTGTTGTTCTTCCAGACGTAGCGATACTTACCGCCCGCCCTCAAATCGATCTCGCACACCGGCATCGACCAGCCGTCCGGCCCCAGCAACCACTTCTTCACCAGTTCCGGCTTGGTGTAAGCGTCGAATACGAGCCGTCGTGGCGCATCGAACACACGCGTGACCACGATCTCGCGGTCGCCACGCGCCGTAATGTTGAACGTTCCGGTGTTTTTCATAGCTGTCTCCTTTTATCGATTGTCATTCCGAGCCGGTCGTGAGCCCGGAGAGGAATCTGCTTTCCGGCCCGCGCGCTTGCTTCGCTTCTTTACCCCGCCGCTTTGGATATCCTGCAGAAGGGCATCGAGCCGCTGGAACTGCGCCTCCCAGAACTGCCGATAATTCTCCAGCCACTCGGTTGCATCGCGGAGAGCCCGGGCTTCCAACCGCCGCGGACGCCGTTGCGCATCCTGCCCGCGCGAAATCAATCCTGCCCGCTCCAGCACCTTAAGGTGCTTGGAAATCGCGGGCTGGCTGATCGCAAACGGTTCCGCCAGATCCGTGACCGAGGCTTCGCCGTTTGCCAGTCGAGCCAGGATGGCTCGCCGCGTAGGATCGGCGAGCGCCGCAAAGGTAGCATCCAGCCGGGCCGAAGAGCGAGCATAACCGCGAGGTTCCATAACCAATAGGGAATGTACAAGAGACGGCGTTTTCTGTCAAGCAGAATGTTTCGCGCGCGTGCCTCCAGTTCTAGCGTTCTTTACGAGAAACGCTGCCTTGAGCAAGGCCGAGGGGTGAGGCTTTCTGCAGTGAGCCCTTCGCCCATCCATTAAAATCAAATGGAGAGAACGGTATCCCGGACTTGCTAACGACCAACCAGTGACCAAACGACCGCAATGAAAATCGGTGTCCTAGCCCTGCAAGGCGATTTCGACGCCCACCGCCGCCGGCTCGAAGAGCTGGGCGCCGAAGTTGTGCTCATCAAAAAGCCCGAGCAATTCGACAAAATCGACGGCCTGATCATCCCCGGGGGCGAGTCCGGCACCTTTTTGAAACTGCTGGGAGAAGAAGGCTTCGAAAAACTAAAGCAATTCGTCCGCCTGAAGCCAACCTTCGGAACCTGCGCCGGCGCAATTCTTCTAGCGACCGAAGTGGAAAATCCCCAGCAGGCTGGCCTGGGCGCGATCGACATCCGCATCCGCCGCAACGCCTACGGACGCCAGCTCGACAGCTCCATCCGCGAAGGCCAGCTTCTGCAAAGCTCTCTTAACGCGAAGCCAGACTCGCCACTCGAAATGGTCTTCATCCGCGCCCCCAAGATCGAACGGGTAGGTGCAGACGTAGAAGTCATTGCCAGCGAAGGCAAAGACGCAGTAGCCGTCCGGCAGGGAAGAGTGCTGGCCGCAACCTTCCACCCCGAACTCGCTCCCGATCCCCGCATACACCAGGCGTTTCTCGATCTCGTCGGGGCTTACGCGCGTGGCAAAGAGTCATGAGTAACCAGTCGTAAGATTAAGAGCGACGTCGCGCTGCGTTGAGCGATAAGCAGCGATAAGCAATGAGTCGACCTGTCACTTTCGGCATTGTGGGCGGCTACGGCGCAACCGGGAGAATTGTTGCGTCCGAACTCCGGAGGTCCGGCGATGGGGAAATCCTGATCGGCGGACGTGATTTGGCCCAAGCCCAGGCCCTGGCGGCGGAATTCGATAGCCGGGCGTCCGCGGCCCAACTCGACATCCTCGACGTCCATTCGTTGGACGACTTTTGCCGCCGATGCTCGATCATCGTCAACTGCGCTGGACCTGTGATATTGCTCCAGGATCGCGTCGCCCAAGCGGCCCTTCGCCAGCGTTGCCACTACATTGATGCGGCAGGCATGTCGTTGGTGAAGGAACGTATGCTTCCCCGCATCCGCGAAATTGAAAACTTGGGATTGTCCTTCGTGATTTCGGCGGGATGGATGCCGGGTATCAGCGAAAGCCTCCCGGCTTACGCGCACTCACAGGCCTGCACCAGAATGGATTCAATCGAGTCGTTGACCGTATATTTTCGCCGACTGCGGCGAATGGTCCACCAACGCCTTGCGCGACGGCGCCTGGTTCATCCACAAAGCAGGTCTGCGCAACGCTGGCTACTTTCACAAAGGGGAGTGGACCCGCGTCAAAACATCGCAGGCCTTCCGCCGAGTTGATTTTGGTCATCCCATCGGCGCAGGCCGTTTCGTTACCTACTCCACTCCAGAACTCGGGGAGTTAGGCCAGCAGCTCAATGACTGCAACGTCTTCACCTACACCCATCTATCGGGGTTCCGGACCGTCCTGGCGACCACTTTAATGGCACTGGCTCCCGTCACAGAAGGATTGAGTGTTCGCCTGGTCCGCAATGTATTTCGCAGAAACCGTCTGTCCGGCGCGGACAAGGTGGAGGGTTTTGTCGCAGCTCACATAGTTGGCCGCTCTGAAGAACGCAGGCGGGCCTTTACCGCTCAGATCGTATATCGGGCCCGCCGCGACTATTGGATCCACGGAGTAACGATGGCCACTGTCGCCCGCGCCATTTCCAACGGTGGAGTCGTCCGGGCTGGCGTTCATTTCCTGGCTGACGCGGCGGATCAGATTGCTTTGATGGCAGAACTGCGCCAAGCCGGAGTCGACCAAACCGAGAGATTCGAACCGCAGGAGTGACTCCGGTGGAGGAAAAACTCTTAAAGACCATGAACGGCTTTGCTGATCCCTTGATCCCCCAATGACCGCCCCCGAAATCTGCGTCCCCGGCTGCGCCGTCTGCCCCCTCCGCGGCCGAGCGATGACGGTTTAATGGTTGACATTATTAATGACACACGTTAAACTATTTCCCTTTTGATCAAGTCTTTCGCGGACAAGAACACGAAAAAGTTCTGGGACACAGGCAAGAGCCGGGGGATGCCCCCCGGCTAATCTGCGAAGCGTAGCCAGGCGGAAACTGGCCGCCGTTCACTCAGCCTTGAGCGTGGAGGATTTGCGAATCCCACCCGGCAACCGGTTGGAAGAGCTGCACGGTGACAGGAAGGGCCAGCACAGCATTCGGATCAACGATCAATTCCGCGTGTGCTTCGTATGGCGGGAGGGAGATGCCTTTGATGTGGAGATAACGGATTACCACTGAACGCAGTAGGAAAAATAAATGACCGCAGGAGAAAAAATCGTGAGTATCAAAAATGATGGTCCGGCAGGCTGGGCAGTGCATCCCGGAGAGATGCTTCGGGAGGAGTTTCTCCGTCCGATGGGCATCTCCGCTTACCGCTTGTCGGTAGAGCTGGGCGTTTCGGCTCCTACGGTGAATGACATTGTGAGGGAGAAGCGGGGAATCACTCCCGAGATGGCCGCCCGTCTAGCCCGCTATTTCGGCACCTCCGAACAGTTCTGGCTGAATCTGCAAGATGCTTTCGCGGTTCATCAGGTGAAGAAGAAGTATTCGAAGCAACTCAGGGCCATCAAACCCCTCGCCGCGGCGTCGTCGCGCTAGCCTGAGGTTAATCGCGATAGCCTGCATCGCGTTATACTTATTTCAAATATGTCCGCCGCCCCACACAAGACCTTCTACCTCGAAACCTTCGGCTGCCAGATGAACGTCCATGACTCCGAAAAGGTCATTGGCACGCTGGTGCATGAGGGGTACCGGCAGGTGGAGACCGTCGAGCAGGCTGACTTGATTCTGTACAACACTTGCTCCATCCGCGATAAGGCGGAGCAGAAAGTCTTCCACCGCCTGAACGACTATAAGAAGCTGCTGGCTCAGGGCAAGAAGTTTGGCGTGCTGGGCTGCGTGGCGCAGCAGGAAGGCGAAAAGATTTTCGAGCGCGCGCCGCATGTTTCTCTCGTCTGCGGATCGGCATCGTACCGCAAGCTGCCGCAAATGCTGGTGCACTTGGAAAACGCGCAGTTGGAAAACGCGCAACTGGAAGCAGGGAAGGCCGAAGTCCGGAAGCCGGGAACCGGAAGCCCGCTCCGCATCACCGGACTCGACGACCGCGAGACCGACGAGTGCTTTGAGACCGAGTTCACGGCACGAACCAATCCGCATCGCGGATATATCACCATCATCGAAGGCTGCGACAAGTTCTGCGCGTACTGTGTAGTGCCGTTTACGCGGGGCAAGGAGCGCAGCCGAACTTCGGAATCGGTGCTCGCCGAAGCCCGGCAGATGGCCGATCTCGGCTACACGGAAATCCAACTGCTCGGCCAGAACGTGAATTCGTATAACGATCCGGCAGGGAAGCTGGGTGGAGGAAAAAGCTTCTCGGAGTTGCTGGCGGCGGTGGGCGAAGTGCCGGGGATTCGCAGAGTACGGTTTACGACTTCACATCCGCGCGACTTTGGACGGGACATCGTCGAGGCCATTGACGCTGTCCCTACCCTCTGCGACCACGTTCATTTGCCGGTGCAAAGCGGATCAGACCGCGTGCTGACCGCCATGCAGCGTCTCTACACGCGTGAGCAATATCTCGAACGCATTGCGTGGATGAAGGCGGCGAAGCGCGAGATCAGCATCACGAGCGACATCATCGTAGGCTTCCCGGGAGAAACAGACGAGGACTTCGCAGAGACTTTGAGCCTGCTGGAAGAAGTAGGCTACGACAGCGTCTTCACGTTCAAATACTCTCCGCGTCCGAACACGCCGTCGCTGGCGCTGGAAGACGCGATCCCGGATCACGAGAAATCCCGCCGCCTGGAAATTCTGATGGCAAAACAGAAGGAAATACAGATCACCCGCTACAAGAGATACATAGGAACGATCTCAGAAGTAATGGTTGAAGGAAGAAACGAAGCGCGAGCGCAGTGGATCGGCCGCACTTCGCAGAACAAGACGCTAAACTTCACCGCCCCGGAAACCTCGGCGCCCAAGGTGGGAACGTACGTCCCGGTAAGAGCCACAGCCAGCTTTCCGAACAGTCTTTTAGGCGAAATGGTGGTATAAGAAGCGGAGGACGGCCGCCGCAGCGCCCGCCGTTGAAGGAGTTTATATGGAAGTAGAGATGACGATCCGTGGCCTTTTGATGGATCCAGTTAGCAATATGCCGATTGTGATCCTTAAGGATGTGGCGGGAGAGAGCGTGCTGCCCATCTGGGTGGGGGTTTACGAGGCGAACGCGATTGCTTTGGAGATGGAGAAGGTGAGCACGCCGCGGCCGATGACGCACGACCTGATCAAGAACGTGCTGACCGGGCTGGAGACGCATGTACACAAGGTTGTGGTCACGGAACTGCGCGAGGATACATTTTTTGCGGTGATCTGGCTGGAGCGGAGTGGCGAGGTGATCAGCATTGACTCGCGGCCGTCGGATGCGCTGGCGCTGGCGCTGCGGGTGGATTGTCCGATATTTGTGGATGAAGTGGTGCTGAAGAACTCGAAGCAGGCGGCGAATGGCTCGGACCGCGTGACGGCTGAAGAATTGCGAAAGTATCTGGAAGGGCTGAACGACGAGGATCTGGGGAAGTACAAGATGTAGCAGTTGCCAGCCGCCAGTTGCCAGCTTTCAGTAAAACCAACACCAACCCCAACGCATTAGGCCGCTAGCCGCAAGGCCTTTCGCTCACTTTACATAATACTTCTTATCGGACATTGCCAGGCTGTGCGGGGATCGGGCCTTCGGCCCTCTGGACACCCCTTCGGCTTTGCTCAGGGCGGCTGTCCCCACATTCCTAATCAACAACGGACTATTCACCTGGGAAGACTATCTTGGGATGGAATAGTGTGCCGGTTACTCGGGTGGCTATGGCGATCAGTTCCCTTTGGCCTTGGAAAACCTTGACTTGGCGGGCGCGGGAGAGTTCGGGAAGGTTGATGGGGCGGCCGCTACGGATTCGAGCGGCTGTGGGTTCGTCGGCGGTTACCGAGGGAAATTGGGGTAGAAGTTCGCGGGGGTGGACGAAGAGCTTGACTATCCTCTCATGGAGGCAAACAGCAGGTTCCTCACCGGGCTTAGCGCCCGGTTCGGAATGACAAGGATTTGTCTGTGCTGCGATCATTTGTGCTTCAATCATTCTTCCTTCACTTATTTGTTTTTCAACTTGTTCGAGGGTGTGGGCTTGGGCGATGCCGAACTCGGCTACAGCGGTGCGGCGCAGAGATTCCAGGTGGGCTCCGGAGCCTTGAAGCTGGCCCATTTCGTGGGCTACCGAACGCATGTAGGTTCCCGAGGCGACGCGAGCACGGAACCTGGCTCGGTCGCCTTCTACTCCTAGAATTACGAATTCCTTAATCTCGACTTGCACCGCCTTCAGGACTACCTCTTTTTGTTTTCTGGCCAGTTTGTAGGCCGGGACGCCGTGGATTTTCTTGGCCGAGAACGGTGGCGGGATTTGCTCGATGAGGCCTTGAAATCTGGCGGCTAGTTGGTTGAGCTGCTGCAGGCTGGGATTCGCGGGTTGCGGTTCCTCTATGGGTTCGCCATCGGCATCGTAGGTGTCGGTGGCGAAGCCGAAGCGGATCACGCCCTCATAGGTTTTCTCGGACGCGGTGTAGAACTGCGCCAGGCGGGTTAGACTGCCGGTGACAAGCGGGAGCACGCCTGTGGCAAGGGGATCGAGCGTGCCGAGGTGGCCGACGGAGCGCTGCCCCAGAATACGGCGCATGCGGTTGACCACGTCATGCGAGGTCCAGCCGGCGGGCTTATCGACGATGATGACGCCATTCATGTGAAGATTTGGTAATTTGGTAATTGGGTAATTTGAAAACCTTCGGCTGGGCTGCGGCTGTTTTCCAATTACAAAATTACTCAATCACCAAATTACCAGATTTCCTATGCTTCCTATTCGCGATGACCAGCCTCGGTATAGCACTCCTGGGGTGACCTATTTTCTGATTGGGCTGAATCTGCTGATTTATTTGTTCGAGTCGGTGCTCGACCCGCGGAGCCTGGAGCTGCTGGTTCGGCAGTTTGGAGTGGTGCCGTCGCATCTGGGGGCCTTTTTGTCGGGCTCGCCTCAGTATCCGCTGCCGGCGATCGTGCTTCCCTTCTTTACGTCGCTGTTTTTGCACGGCGGATGGATGCACGTGATCGGCAACATGTGGTTTCTCTTCATCTTTGGGGACAACGTGGAGGACTACCTGGGGCACTTCAAGTATCTGGTGTTTTACCTGCTTACCGGGGTGCTCGCGATGGCCACGCATGTCGCGATGAATCCCAATTCGACGGCTCCCGCGCTGGGCGCGAGTGGGGCGATCGCGGGGGTGCTGGGAGCTTACTTCGTTTTATATCCTAAAGCGCGCGTGCTGACCTGGTTCTTCGTGTTCGTGCTGTGGGTGCCGGCGTGGGTAATTCTGGGCTACTGGTTCGTGTTGAATTTTCTTAGCGGGACGGCGACCGCGCTGGCCGTGCAGAGACAAAATATGGGAGGAGTGGCATTCTGGGCGCACGTGGGCGGATTTATTTCTGGAGCGTTGCTGGTGAAACTTTTCGGGGAACGGAGAATGCGGTATCCGTATGCTGTGGAGTGAAACGGTTCCCTCAGCGGCTAAAGCCGCGACAAATCCTTAATGAGCAATTTCCTTCTTGCCGCGGGCATAGTGGGAAAAGCAAGCGCTGAAGCAACCACTCACCGGGATAAGCAGAGCGGTTAGTCTGCGCTTTGTTTGAGAACTTCGTAGAGATAAGCGAGATCCAATTGGCTCTTTTCCGGCCTTTACGGCCCGTTCGATGAGCCGAAGTTGTGGGTCGGCAAAGGTGTGATTGACCCCATGTTTCTCGCACCAACCAATGAGTTCCCGAGGCGCGACCGCCCAAGTTTCAAGCGAGGCTTGCGCGTTACCGTAATCTTTGCCTTGAATCTTGTGGCACATATCGGCGAGGGCAGCCTCAATGGCCGGCATGAATTTCTTGATGATCTGCAGATATCCGTCCACGGGAAGATTCTCCGCTTCGTAGACGATATACCCATGAAGAAAGCCCAGGAACGCTGCCATGCCAAAGGAGAGACCGGCAATATCGGTTGCCGAAGCCTGACCGATTTCCTTTCCAACAAAGATTGCATTGTCACCAAAGGCAAGCAGGACTGGCTTCACGCGATTGAAGAGCTGATCTGGGCCGGAATAGACAACCGTGCCTTGCGGCTTCCCGATATCGATCGGATAGTTCATGATCGCGCCGTCGAGGTAGTCAATTCCGAGTGGTCGAGCCCAGGATTCCATCTCCCTGGCCTCATCGGGAGTTCCGCTGCTTAATTGCACAAGCACTTTGCCGCGAAGCGCGGACTCAATCGCCGGCTGTCCTACCAGTTGATTGGTCGACTCGTAGTTGTTGACGTTGACGATGACGATTTCGGTGTTACCGACCCGCTTTCAGCAAGCTTGGTGCGACGCGTAGACCGAGCCGGGACAGAGATTCCGTCTTTGACGAGGTACGATTCCATACGGTTGTATCAAATCCTCTCTTATAGAGCGCAGTTGCAAGAGCGGATCCCATGCGCCCCGCCCCGATGACTGCGACCTTTTGATTCATAGCACACTCCCGGAGGAATCCGATTCAGCAAATCTTTGAGGGATTTTTACTGAATCAATAGAATTGCGGCGCGGCTAGAAGCCGCGCCGTTTCAAGGCAGTATTGCAGATAAAGCTTCCCGCAATTACTTCTTGGGGCGGGATTCTGGGGGCACCAGTCCTGATAACCGGTAGTAAACAACGAGCTGACCGTAGTGTTCGCCGGAGTGCTCGATGAAACCGTAGGCGAAATCGAGGACGCGCGTCTGCTGGTGGGCGAAGGGATCGACGAGCAGGTCGGACATTCCCTTATCGCCTTTGGCTTTGATGGCGGCGGCTCCGTCGGCAAAGGCTTTCTTTACGAAGGTTACGATATCGGCCTTGGTTTTGAAGTCAGAGCGTTTGGGGTCTTCTTCCTTCGGCATGGGTTTGCCCATGGCCGGGTCGGTGAAAAAATAATTCGCGTTGGCGGCATGGAGCAGTTGTTCAGCGAAACTGCGCTGGGCGGGGGTGGGCTTGAAGTCGTATTTGTCCTCGGGAAAATCTTCGGCCATGGCGATGAGCTTGCGGCCGATGTCATTCCAGGATTCGAGCACCACCTTGGAAGGACTGCCTGGGGGCTTTACGGCAGGTTCCTTTTTGTCTTGCGCGTGAGTGGGAATTGCGACAGTCGCTACGGCGAATAAGGCTGCAGCGAGAAATGGTGCTCGTTTCATGCTGGTTCCTCCGGGGATGTCAGATGGGCGAGCGCAATCTTAGCTGGAAATTCCTTTTGTGTAAACACGAGATCACGCTAAACATGACAGAGTTTGGAGCCTTTAACCGCGAAGGTCGCTAAGAAGAGCCGCGAAGGGCGCTAAGAGAACCAGGTCAGAGTAGACCGGCTGTAGGTAGGATCTCCAGCGTTTCTACTGTGGAGTTGGGCGGCAGAAGGATTGCGTTTACTACCGCGGCAGCCACTGTGGCGGGGGACATCATTTTTTTGCGCGGGGCTTGAGGCCAGAACGTGTTCCAAATTTCGGTATTGGTGGCACCGGGCAACAGCGCGATTACGCGAATTCCTTTTGGGCGCAATTCTTCACGGAGAGTATTGGTTAGGCCTAGCGCGCCGTGTTTGGAGGCGGTGTAGGCGGCCGATCCGGCGAAGGCGCGATTGGCCACGATGGAAAGATTGTTCACGATGGTCCCGCCACGCTTCATGATGGCGAGCGCGGCTTGGGTCACCAGAAATGTGCCGGTCAAGTTCGTATCGATCACATCCTGCCAGATCGGCAGAGGAGCTGTTTACTGTGAGATTGGGATGGGCGACGCCGGCGTTGTTGACGAGGATATCGAGTCGCTTGCATGGGCGGCGGATATCCTGTTCTACGATGCCTGGCGTCACCCACTCGACTTAGCTGTCCAGAGAAGCTAATTTGTCAATGTGGCAGGATGTAAACAATACGAATTTGAGAGGCACATTTCTAGTGACTCAAACCGCGATAGCCATCAAGAAGCACGCCGCGACATAGTGAACAATCTTTCCAACTTGGTCAATCGCGCCTTAGCCGGAACAGCTACGATACAAAAATTGAAAACGCTGTTCGCGCAACGTTTCATGATCGAGAGCGTCGCTTGAGTCACCAGAAATGTTCCGGAGAAGTTCTTATCGATCACTTCCTGCCAGATCGTCAGAGACATCTTCTCTACTGCGAAATCGGAGACGGCGACGCTGTTGTTGTTCACCAGGATATATGCAGCCAATGCAAGAAGCTCGATAAGCTCGTCTAAGAAGACAGCGTCGCCTAGCTCAATTTTGTTGTATACAGAGTTACCTCTGTCGATTTGGCAGGATGTGTTCGATACGAACTTGGCCGGCACATTTCTCGTGAGTCTAGCTACGTTTTCAATCTTGAAGTGTGTCGGGAATAGCGCCAACCGTTACTTTGGTCGATTGTGAATTCGCCGGATTGGCCACGATGGAAAGATTGTTCACGATGGTCCCGCCACGCTTCATGATGGCGAGCGCGGCTTGGGTCACCAGAAATGTGCCGGTCAAGTTCGTATCGATCACATCCTGCCAGATTGGCAGAGGTAGCTTGTCTACTGCGAAATTGGGGTGGGCGACGCCGGCGTTGTTGACCAGGATATCGAGCCGCTTGCATTGGCGGCGGATGGCGCGGAATAGATCGTCGACCGATTGCGGGTCGCGCACGTCGCAGGGTTGGGCCAGGATTTTAATCTTTTCTGACTTCAGTTCCCTGCTGATGTGGCGCAGGGCGCTTTCGTCGCGGCCGGTTAGGACCAGATTGCATCCTTGAGCAGCTAAGGCGTGGGCGATGGCTAGGCCGATGCCGCGGGTGGCGCCGGTTATCAGAGCGGTCTGGTTATGGAGTGAGTTTGATTTCGTAGAAGTGCTTTTTGGCAAAGGTTGGTTGCTCCGTGCGAATTTAATCTTAGCGCATGGAAAGGCCCCACTTCTCGCAAGAGACGCGAGAAATGGGGCACCCACTCTATCGGGGCAATCGTCAAAAGCAAAAGCAAGATCAATGGAAACAGACAGGAGTATCCGTCCCACACAGTCTGTGGCGATCGCTAGATGCCGTTGGTGCGCTGGCGAATCAGGGAGAGGAACTCCTGGCGCGTTTCTTGTTCGTTGCGGAAGCAGCCCAGCATGGACGACGTTACAGCGGCGGAATGCTGCTTCTCGACGCCACGCATCATCATGCACAAGTGGCGCGCCTCGATTACTACGGCTACGCCTTGCGGTTCGATTACTTTCTGGATGGTTTCGGCGATCTGCGTGGTCAGGCGCTCCTGAATCTGCAGGCGGCGGGAGAAGAGTTCGATCAGGCGCGGGACTTTGCTCAGGCCGATTACCTTGCCGTTCGGAATGTAGGCCACGTGCACTTTGCCGAAGAACGGCAGCAGGTGGTGTTCGCAGAGGCTGAACATTTCTACGTCTTTGACGATGACCATTTCGTCATAGTCGACGGTGAAGAGCGCGCCCTTGAGCAGCGCCTCGGGATCTTCGGTATAGCCGCGTGTGAGGAATTGGAGCGATTTACGAACGCGCTGGGGAGTTTGCTGGAGACCTTCGCGGTTAGGATCTTCGCCGAGGCGGACCAGCATCTCCTGAACCAGGTCTTCGAAGCTGGCGCCGGTGAGGGTGGGCTGTTCGGTTGAGGGTTTCATAGGAGCCATTTTGTCATTGGGCAATTTAGTAATTTTGTAATTTGAAAAACCATTTAGCCGGCGTATTCGAACGAATTCATCATGGTTTCTTCTAACCTTACTCTTTCAAGATGCGCCAGGTGGAAGCCGCGCTGCACTATTTCGTAGATCTGGATGCAGAGGTTTTCGGTGGTTGGCACCTCCTCGGTGAATTCCCGCAGAGTATTCAGATTTTCGTGGCCGTAGCGGGCGAGCACTTCCCTTTCGATGAAGCCGTCGAGATCGGTGAGGTTGCAGACCATGCCCGTCTTTTCGTCGACCGGGCCGCTGACCGTTACTTCGACGGTGTAGTTGTGCCCGTGTCCGAAGGGGTTGTTGCATTTGCCGTAGGTCGACTGGTTCTCCGCATCGGACATGGCTTCGCTGTGCAGGCGGTGGGAGGCGGAGAATAGATAGCGGCGTGAGAGGTGAGCTTTCATCTTATGAAACTCGTCATCCTACGAACCTCGGAACCCTCCGCATCAGGCTTCTCCGTAGAAATCCACGAACAAGTCTGGCGTCTCGTAAACCCGCACCCGGTGCAGCTTCGCGCGTTGCAGTTTGGTTGCGAGACGCTGCCAGATCGCTATGGCGATGTTTTCGGTGGTGGGGATCTGATGGAGGAATTCGGGGACTTCTTTGTTGAGGAAGCGGTGGTCCATGGCATCGAGCACTTCGCGGTGCATAACTTCTTTGAGTTGCTTGAGGTCGACTACGAAGCCGGAGCGCGGGTCGACTTCTCCTTTCACCGTTACTTCGAGGGTGTAGTTGTGGCCGTGGCCGTTCGGGTTATTGCACTTGCCGAAGACGCGGCGGTTCTCCTCGGGAGTGAAGTCGGGGTTGTGGTAATAGTGCGATGCGGAAAATTCGGCTTTGCGTGTGAGATAGACCATGCTGTTGGCTAAAGAGTATCTTTCGAATATATTACTCAACTGCATTGATTCGTGGGCTGGCTGATTCCGGGATTGTGACGGTGCGCATAGAAACTCTTAGCAATTTAGCCCCTTGGCGTCTGTGCTGAGGATCTTCTATCCGCTTCGTCGGCCCATCTCGACTTTGGTAGCATTCTGGAATTTCAACCGGCTGAATGGAGGTTGCGCCACGCTAGAAGGTGCGGATAAGGCGGCACTGTGGCCGGCATGGGTCGGCGCTATCGGAAGCGTATTGCTTGCGATCCTGGCCGTTTTCCAGGATAGGATTCGGGGCTGGATCACGAGGCCTAGGCTGCAGCTGGGCGTCAAGGTTGCTCCGCCGAATTGCCACAAGACTGCCTGGAGCCACCCGTTCCCAGTTGGGCATCCAAGTTATCGATCCGAGGAGACAGAATATCTGCCGTGTTACTATTTCCGGCTCGCAATCTCAAACACGGGCAACGCACCAGCCAACAATGTTGAGGTTTTCGCGGCCTCCCTGGAGCGGAAAAGAGCCGATGGAGGCTATGAGCCCGTGGGCAGATTCACACCCATGAATCTGCTCTGGGCGCACGAGCACAAGATCTACTTGTCTCTGCTGACTCCTAAGATGTGCAAGTTCTGCGATCTCGGCCACGTCGTGCATCCTAATGACAGACACAAAGTCAATCACGAACTGCCCGGAGTGCCTTCCGGAAGATGCGTGCTGGCATTCGATCTACAGGTAGAGCCGAATATGAAGGGCCACCTGGCAGAACCGGGGACGTATCGTTTGACAGTGTTACTTGCGGCAGAGAACAGCCGCCCGCGAGAGTATAGGCTCGAGCTGGTTCTGGCCGGCGAGTGGTACGATTCAGAGGAAGAGATGCTTCGAAATGGTTTCGGAATGCGGATGCTCTAGTGGTGCGAATCTGCCTCCAGACTAGGCCGTGCGAGTAGCTGCTCGAAGGCCGACCGCGAGTTTCACTTCCTGCAAGAACGAGCCGGCGACCAGCGGGGCGTCGAACTGCTTGACGAATTCTGCGCCCTCCGCCGCGAGTGCCGCGCGCAACTCTGGACTCTCATACAGGCGCTCGATTGCTTCCGCCAATGCTTCTGGATCGTCCGGTTCCACGAGAATGCCGTGCTTCGCAACCTCGGGCACGGCACCGGCACGGGCCGCTATTATAGGCTTGGCGCTTGCCATAGCTTCCAAGAAAACGATGCCGAATCCCTCCTGGATGCTGGGCAGACAGAAAACGTGGCAACGGTTGTATTCGCGCGCCAGTTCGGCTTGGGAGATGTTGCCGAGCCAAGTTACGAGTTCCTGCAAGCCTCTTTTCCGGCAGACGGATTTGAGGCGAATAGCTTCCGGGCCGTCCCCGACAATGCGAATCTCAAGTCCAGGTATTTTGGAGCGCAGGCAATCAGCAGCACCAAGCAGAATGTGTAGTCGCTTTCGGGGATAGAAACGGCAAACAGAGAGCACAGCAAACCTATTTCTTTCGGGCTGCGCAGGATTGAGTCGGAGCAGTCCGTGCCAGAAGGATAGGTCTATGAGTTCGGGAACGACGCGCGGTTCGTCCGAGATTGCATAGAGCTCTTGAATGCGCCCACAGGAGTAATGGCTGGTTGCGACCACCAGGTCCGCGCGCTTGACATGATGCCTCTCGCAAAGAGCCTGCAGGCGCATCGTGGCTTTAGTAAGGCCGGTTTCGAAGCGCATTTCGTCGGCGATCACTCCTTTGATGGACGCGATGTGGAATCCCCGGCCCCTTCTTGCCAGGGCATATCCGTCCATATCGAAGCCCACTGTAACGCCGTTTCCCCCCGGGGAGTCGAGGCGGAGCATCTCGTTGAAAACTAATCTCTTTGCAGTATGGACTGGGAACCGAAAGGTTGGGGTTACCAGGTCTACGGTTTCGCCTAACGTCCTCAGGAAAGTTGCGAGTGTGCTGATGCCGACAAAAGTCCCGCTACCGCGACGGATCTCTAGGGGAGTGGAAGTAACAAATCGGAAGTGCATGGGATGGCGGCTATCTACTTCGTCACCGTCGAATCCGTTATTATACGTGGGTGCGACGTATAGTTTGTTTTGCCGGCGCGGTTGCGCTCATCCTCATTCTCATTATTCCGCTTCTCTTTCTCTCTAGCTGCTACAGTGGGTCTCGTCCGCCGCGGGTGGGCTCGGCGGCTCCGGATTTCACAGTGCGTGATTCCGATCGCACGGTTAGGCTGAGTCAACTCAGGGGTCAGGTGGTGGTGCTGAATTTCTGGGCTACGTGGTGTCCGCCGTGCCTGGAGGAGCTTCCGTCGCTGGTGCTGATGCAACAGCGCATGAAGTCGAAAGGCGTGACCGTGCTGGCGGTGAGCGTTGACGCCGACGAAAGTAACTACCGGCGATTCCTGAAAGACCACGAGGTAAATCTGTTGTCAGTGCGTGATCCGGACCAGAAGAGCAGCGGCCTGTATGGAACATTCAAGTTTCCCGAGACCTATATTGTCGATCGCAACGGCGTGGTGCGGCGCAAGTTTATTGGAGCGGTGGATTGGACGGAGCCGGAGGTTATTGATTTTCTGGCGAGGCTCTAGACCGAATTGATGATTGTTGATTGATGATTGAAACCCTGGGCCTTTCAATCATGATTCCCCCATTTCAGCCGCAAACAGCTACAACCTCACGTTGCGCAGGCGGAGGGCATTGGTGATTACGGAGACTGAGCTGAAGCTCATGGCCGCCGCTGCGAAGGTGGGGAGAATCGATCCCTGCAGCAGCACGCCGAAGACTGGGTAGAGTACTCCCGCTGCGATCGGCACGCCGATTGCGTTGTAGAAGAAAGCAAAAAATAAATTCTCCCGGATGTTGCGCATGGTGGCCTGACTCAGCTTGCGGGCACGAAGGATGCCGGTGAGGTCGCCCTTCAGCAGCGTGATGCCCCCACTTTCGATGGCGATGTCGGTGCCGGTGCCCATAGCGATGCCGACGTCAGCCTGCGCGAGCGCGGGGGCATCGTTGATGCCGTCGCCCGCCATGGCGACTACTCTTCCCTGCCCTTGCAGTTTGCGGATGATCTCCAACTTCTTTTCCGGCAGCACTTCGGCTTCGAATTCTTCAATACCGAGCGTCTTAGCAAGCGACGACGCGACGACGCGATTGTCGCCGGTGAGCATTACGATGCGAATACCCTGACTCTTCAGAGCACGAAGGGCTTCTGGCGTGGAAGGCTTTATCCGATCGGCGACGGCAAGGTTGCCAACATACTTGCCATCAACGGCCACGCACAGAATCGTGTCGCCCGGCTGCATCACGGCCGAGACAGCACGCTCCTGCAAAACTCCTATCTCTACCATCAGGGCGAGACTGCCGACCGCGACTTTTCTTCCATCGACTACACCAACGACGCCCTTGCCGGTGACGGAGTGGAATTCTTCCGGCTGGGAGAGTCGGAGCCCTCGCGTCACGGCGGCATCGACGACCACAGAACCCAAGGGATGCTCGCTGGCATGCTCGAGACTGGCGGCCAGGCGCAGCAATTCGGGATCGTCCGCAAGCGCCTGAGAATAACTTACAAGTTGCGGCTTGCCTTCGGTCAGGGTTCCGGTTTTGTCGAGGACCATGGTGTCGACCTTTTCCAGAGTCTCGAGCGCTTCGGCATTCCTGATCAGAATGCCGGCGCGAGCGCCGCGGCCCACACCGACCACGATCGCCATGGGTGTTGCGAGGCCTAACGCGCACGGGCACGCGATGATGAGCACCGCAATCGCATTGATGAGCCCATGCGCAAGGCGCGGTTGCGGACCAAGGAAGACCCACGCGAAGAAAGTGATCACCGAGATAGCTACGACGCTGGGGACGAACCATTTGGACACGCGGTCCGCGAGCCGCTGGATGGGAGCGCGGCTGCGCTGCGCCTGGCCGACAAGTTGCACGATGCGCGCCAGCAAGGTGTCGCGGCCCACCCGCTCGGCTCGCATCACAAATGAGCCGGTGCCGTTGATGGTTGCTCCGATGACGTTGCTCGTCGGCGATTTCTCGACCGGCGTGGATTCGCCGGTGATCATGGACTCGTCGATTGTGCTGCGGCCCTCGAGCAGAATGCCATCGACTGGAATCTTCTCCCCCGGGCGAACGCGCAGACGGTCGCCGGGCTTCACCTGCTCAAGCGGAATTTCTTTCTCACTGCCGTCGGGGTTAACCTGATGCGCGATTCGGGGGCTGAGATCGAGCAGAGCGCGAATGGCTGCGCTGGTGCGGCTGCGCGCGCGCAATTCCATGACCTGGCCGAGCAAGACCAGAGTCGTGATAGCGGCCGCTGACTCGAAGTAAACATCGGGGTACCCTTCCATGCCACGCAGCGATTCAGGAAAAATCTGCGGCGCAAGTG
Source organism: uncultured Acidobacteriaceae bacterium (assembly GCA_963850805.1). Classification (GTDB taxonomy): domain Bacteria; phylum Acidobacteriota; class Terriglobia; order Terriglobales; family Acidobacteriaceae; genus Sulfotelmatobacter. The sequence continues at coordinate 192,254 of CAWKNF010000031.1, forward strand.
TGGCGACGGCGCTGAATCCGTAGGCGACGCCGGTGCCCATGCCGATCAGTGTGAACATGTTCAGGCTGCGATTGACGATCGAACTCCAGAAGCGCTGAAAGAAGGGCCAGCCGCCCCAGAGCACCACGGGCGTGGCCAGCGCGAACTCCAGCCAGGGCAGCAGCGCGCCGGGCATGAGGTGGTGCAGCGGCATCTCCCAGAACATTGCACCCATTGCGAGGACAAGCAGCGGCGCGGTGAAGGCCAGGCTGATCCAGAAGCGCCGGGACATGTCGCGCAGTTCCGGATTGTCTTCGGCGGAGACGGTGACCGAGCGAGGCTCGAGCGCCATGCCGCAGATCGGGCACGACCCGGGGGCGGGCCGCACGATTTCCGGATGCATGGGGCAGGTGTACTCGGTGCGCGTCGAGGATACGACGGGGATTTCCGATTCAAGGGCCATTCCGCAGGAAGGGCAAGTAGCAGGCTTGGGTTCGCGGACCTCAGGGCACATGGGGCAGACATAAGGGACGTCTTCGGTCACTGCGCGCGGCTGGGCTTGCGACTGGGATCTGGCCAGGCTTCCCAGCATGACCAGACCGGATGCTCGCGGAGGAGCCGTCGCATGCAGATACTTTGCCGGGTCGGCTTTGAACTTTTCCACGCATGGGGCGCAACAGAAATAGTAGTTCTTCCCGGCGTGATCGTGGACATGTTTGGCGGTCGCGGGATTCACATTCATTCCGCAGACCGGGTCGCGTTCAAGCGCGGGCTCCGGGTTCGATGGCTTGGTGGACATTAAGGCGGTAGCTTCCCCTGGGGGCTAAGACCCCACGTTGATTTGTAACCTTTATGCGGAGCTAGAGCCCCGCAAATGCAGTCTCCGCTATCCGTCTTCGATGGACAATGCTTTATATTGGATTCACGCTGGCAGACGGCCTCGGGTGTCTGCATTCATGCGCAAGCAAAGGATTATCCCATGACTTATCTGGATGTCGTTTTTCGGTACGGCGCCGCACCCGGCGAGAATGAATTGCGGGCCCTCGATGGCATGCGTGAAGTTTACGGAGTGCGGCGGCTCCAATTTAACGACCAGGAGCGCACGGTACGCGTAGAATTCGACGCTTCAAGGCTGAAGGCCGAGGCCGTGGCTCGATTGCTGCGTCAAGCTGGAGTGGACGTGCGGGAACGTCTGGAACTGGCTTAGGGGTCGACAGGCGGCGACGGCGAAAGCAGGCTCCCTTCGCCAGGTTCAGGGCGGGCTCTCACGGCCTTCGGCCGATTCGGAATGACAAAAATTGGTAGGGCGGCTCGCGCGGTTGATAAAGAGGAGGGATGGTCAGGCCGGAACTAAATGCAAGGGGCGCCCAAGAAAACCTCTGGCCGAAGTCCTTCTTGGAGCGCCCCGTTGCGCGCCACTTCGTCTGGCATTTACTAAGCACCTGGCATGCCGTCTGTAAGCCATTCAAAATACAAGCCGCTGCGGGGAGGCGCTTTGTAGGAATTGCTCTGAGCCGGGAAAGATTTACTTCGGGCGGGAGAGCTAAAGCAATGAGAGGGCCTAACGGTTGTGGAAAGGAACTAACGTCCGGGTTTTCTGCATCCTGATGGGTATGTAAGGGGAAGACCTTACGTGAAGGTTCGCGGCAGGCGGAAACTTCCGCTATAATTCTTCAGGAAGTTCTCCTGCCAAGGCAACACCTGCGCCCTTAGCTCAGCTGGATAGAGCGTCTGGCTACGAACCAGAAGGTCGGGAGTTCGAATCTCTCAGGGCGCACCATCTTTTCAATCACTTGCGAGGGGTAGGCGTGACGCCAAGACGCCAACTGTGCCCGAACTGTGCCCAAACTAAAATCCACGGTCGAAAAAAGGGCGAAGGAAAAAGCGAGGGCTCGCATCAGTTCACCCCCGCCGAGGCCTTCGGCATCGCCGTGACTTTCGCCGCCTGCGCCTCGCGATATTCCCGCGTGGCCTTGAGCGCCTGGCGCATATCGGCATCGCTCGCGATGTTGTAGCGGGTGAACATCGACTGCGTTTTGTGCCCGGAGATTTTCATGGCCACCGATTCCGGCGTGCCCGCCCGCACCATGTCGCGCACCGCGCTGCGGCGGAAATCGTGGAACAGGCGTCCCAGATATTTCAGCTCGTCGCGCTTCCAGGCCTTCTTGCACTTCGCGCAGTTGTACTCAGCATCCACGGCGCCTTTGCATTTGCGGCAAACCAGCGAGCCAATGCCGGCCATGCAGCAGGCGGTCTTCCACGATTTGCGAAACTCGCGGATCGGTGCTCCGTCGCGGTGGAAGAGCCGGTCCGCCACGAGGACGACGCGGCCTTCCCTTTTCACCGGCCGGGCCGCGCGGCGCCGCTCGATCACTTCGGCCAATTCCTCTTCGAGGGGCAGGCCTCGGCTCTCACCATTCTTGGCTTCCTCCGCCCGCAGGCGGAGATCGCCGTCGTCAACGTCCGTCCAGGTGAGCGATGCAATTTCTCCGCGGCGCATGCCCGTGATGTAGGCAAAGCGGGCAAAGTCCTGCAGGTAGTCGGGCAGATGCTCCACCACTCGCTTAAATTCGGGGTACGCGAAAAATCCCTGGCGCACGTTGCCCTTCTCCGAAAGATGCCGGATAAAGGGAGCCATTTGCAGGCGCCGCCGGCGGACGGCAAGCTTGAACGCCTGACCCAGAAGTTGCGTGCAGCGGTTGATCGAGGCGGGCGCGGCGCCGTCCTTCAATCGGCGCGCGATGTAGGTGTCAATCGTGTCCTCGGTGACTGCGATCGCCGTCATGGCGCCAAAATCGCGGCGCACACGGGAGACGTTGCTTACGTTCTGGACGCTGGCCTTGCCGCGCAATTCGAGATCCCGCTCGAGGGCGCAGCACAAACAATCGCATTCTTCCGCCGGCACGCTGCAGGAGACTCGGATCCGCTCCGCCGCCGGGCCCACGAAGGGCCGCGCGCCGATCAAGTCCGCGCCCACTTCACGGAGCCGGTTGCGCAGGTACTTTTTCGCCTTCTCGGGATCGCTCTCGCCGGTGCTCTCGCGGAACGGCACGCCCCGAAGATAGTATTTACACCACAGCAGAGCGCTGTTCTTTTTGGTGTAGATGCTCCCGTCTCCTCGCATCAGCGGCCTCCCTTCCTCAGATACTCCCGCAAAGCCTTCGCCGCCAATTCCGCTATCGTGATCCCTTCATCGATCGCCCGATGCTGAACCGCGCGCCACAGATCCTCTGGTAAACGCATGGTGGCTCGCGCCAGCGCACCTTCACGTTCCTTTTTGCCTTTCATGTGATCCCCCTGTAGGAGCGACCATAGGCTTCTGGCGTCTCGGCGTCAAGACGTTTCTGGGCCCGGACTCTTGAATGTAACTATCAATTCCATCAGCCGCGAAGCGAAGCGAGCGCCCAACCCTGCGACTGAAGGCGAATCGCCGATGATTGCGATAGAGATAGCTCGCACTCATGCCGAGCCGCGCGGCGGCCTCGTCGACGTCGAGCAGCTCAGCCCGCGCTTTCTGGTCCGCCGGCGCGGGCACGGTGAGCCTTGACCAGGCGATCGCGCGGACCGTCTCGAGCTCGCCCAGCAATTCAGGCAGTTCTTCCGGCTTCAGGTTTCGAGCCGCGATCATCGCATTTTCGAGTTCTGCCCTCATAGTTTCGCTCGCGTGTAACTGGAATCACGCGCGTCCTCCCGGCGGCGCTGCTCGATCGCGTCTGCGCAACGCTTTTTCAGACTCTTACCCCATGACTCCTCGATCCCCGGATACCTCCGCTGCAGCTCGATCAGCTCGTCATCGGTGGGATAACGGCCGATGATGGCGCCAGAATAGCCGTGCTGTCGAACCAAGCTTTGCAGCAATTCGCAGTTTTTGGCGCGCTCGATCATGCGGAGGTCGGGCGGAAGTGTCAGTCCCAAACAATCGCCATAGACGCGGAAGAGGTACATCGGTCGAATGAACTTTTCGTAGTCCTCGTGGGGCAGTTGTTTTTGAAGCGCGGTTTTGATTTCGATCCAGTGCGTCATCAGCGCGCCGAAGGCGTGATGCTTCTCCGCCTTTGAATCCAGATCTCTTGAATCAAAAGCTTTTGAATCGTCGGCACGTAGTGCCGCCTGCTCGGCACCAGGTGCCGTCTGGTCTGGCACCAGGTGCCGGGGATACTGCGATTCTGTCTCACGGCCGTAGGACACCTGAGTGTCCCACGGCTGCAAGGAGCACCCGGCACGAGGTGCCGGGTGCTCGGGAGCGATTTCAACGGGCTCGCCGGGACGGGGCGGCCGCGGAATTCCCGGTATAGTCTGCTGAACTCCTGCCTCCAGACGTGCGAGGATCTCCGGCTTAATGTTCAAGGCGGCTTCGTTGATGCGGTACATCGCGGGAACTGTGTGCCACTGGTGCCGGCGCCGCGATGGCTTCTTCGCTGGGGTCAGTTCAATGAGAATGCCCCGTTCGATGAGGCCGGGGACGTGACGGGCATTCATCGGTCCGATGAAGCCGGGCGGTCTGCTGTCGATATAGTTTCTCCCGTGGATCAAATCGCGGATGGTCTTCACCGCCAGGCCGGAGGTCAACGCATAGGTCTCGAGAGACGCCCAGCAACGGCTTCCGTCATCGCATACCTCGCACATCGCCCGGAGCAAGGCGTACACGTTGGTGGTGATTTCGTAATAGAGAAGCCGCGCGTCGAGCGGAGGACGGCTCAACCCAGGAAGCAACCAGAGGCGCGGGTCATCCTTGGGGGAGAGGCTCACGCGGAAGCCTCGGCCCCGGAATTCGCCGGCGCGTTTGGTCTTGACCGCGCGAAATTGTCGTTGCTATGCTTCAACCGGAATCCCCCGATTCCCCGTTCATTCCCGAACGAAGTCGGCGCGTCGCGGTTCCCTGGCCGCGACGCGCTTTCCTTTTCCGACTCTCGGAGGGTAAGGCCAAGGTCAGCGCGGGCCAGCGCAGATGAGCAGTTAATCGCTGTGGAAAAGCGGAGGAGGAGCAGTTTTTGGCCTGAGACACCGCGCCAGACGCGGCCTTCGCAGAGTGAGATGAGCAGTTTTTCGCGGGGAAAAAGGATGGATGAGTATTTACGTCTTTTTGCGCGGCCGGCCTTTTGGGCCCGGAACGCCCGCGAGTTTACGGAGGCGGCCCATCTGCGCCGTACTCAGATCGGTGCCGGTATTCGTCCGCACCTGGTCATTGAGCGCGCGAGGGTTTCGCAGCAGGTAAAGCAGAATTCTTCCCCATGATTCCGGCGCTTTCTGAAGCACCGCGAGAAGCTGCCCCTGGGCGGCTTGGCTGCGCAGTGATGCGATCTCATCCCGTTGACGCTTCCAGCGGAGAGCTTGGCGCGCTTTTTCCTTGTCGGGGTGCCTGTCGCGGTAGTCCTGCGCTCTGTTGGCGTCCGCGTGCTTCTGGCAGACGGCGCAGAATTTCTGAAACGAGGACTTCCGCTCGAATCTGCCGAGGCAGCCCTTACCGCGTCTCCCTTGTTTATCGTGATACTGGCATTGCACCATGATCCCCAATCGAGGACATGGCCTCCCAGCAGCTTTTCTACGCTTCCAGCGATTTTCCCGGGTGACCTTGGCGTATTTGTTGGGCTCGGCTTTATAGCGCGCGGCCGCGTTCCGCGCATTGAGCCATTTCTTCGCGAACGGCGCGCAGACCCTGCAATATTTCTGTCTCGGCTCGTTACAGGGCCTCAGGACCAGGAACTCGCCCAGGCAAGGCGACGGCGGGCGGTACTTTTCCTCGAGCCCGTCGCCGCCCTGGAATTGGCATCGCTTCTTCATGGAACTGGACGCGCGGGTACGAATCCCTCAAGTCCCTGCACATGGAAGCGAAGGGAGTAAGAAGGGTGATCCTTTGCCGCGTGAGATGTGATGTCGCGAAGGAATTGGAGCAGGGCTTGCGCTTCGCTATCCGCCTGCCAGTGCGCGTCACAGGTACCGCACCGAAGAGGAATGCCCCGCTCGTCTGACGGTTTATATGTTTCTGGGGTGAGCGCGCGGATGCTGGCAGAGCCGCACTTACAGCGGAGCTCGACGGCCGTGATGTCTTTCAGTTTGATCGTGCCTTTAAGTTCGATCGCCATTTCTGTGCCTCCTCCTTCCGTGGCTCCGGACTTCTCCGGATCCGGCTGATCATGCCCCTACCGCGGTCCCCGACAGCCGGCTGAACTGCGCGACGTTCTCGCGCATCGCGGATTCGAGCGCCTTCTTGATGGCCGCTGCTTCTTTGGCGGTGACCTCGACTCGGCCATTTTCCAAGAGCGAGATGCGAGATCGTTCAATTCCGGTCTGTTCGGAGAGCCAGTACTGACCGCGGCCCACCATCGTGCGGAGCTTCTTCAGGTGTTTCATTTTCTCCTCCTCCACCACGACATTGTGGAGAATCGCGAGTGGAAACCGCAAGCCGCGCGATTGTCACAGAAGTCACCACACCGCATGTTTTCAACAAAGTTGTGGAAATGCTGAGGAGAGAGCTGTGGAGAACGCAAAGTGCTCCGAAGTGTGGAGCATTTGTTAGATGGTTGAGCGATGGCGGGATGGCACCGAAGTGGGGGGATGCTACAGGTCAGACGGGGCTCAGAGAATCGCTCTCAGGGCTTCTAATGCGAAGATTTGCCGCGAAGCGTGCGATCGCGGAATGCAGCTCGATATGCTGGGCTGCGGTCACCAGCGGCTCGCGATCGAGCTGGGGAGACAGAATGTCGAGTATCTTCTCGACCAGCGCGCCACGCTCCGAGCCGTGCTGAACGTTGCCGGGAACCTGAAGCTGGAGCAATTTCCGGAATTGTTCCGCGATCTGTTCCACCGCATCTCGGAATTCGGTTTGCTCCATGTGGGAAGTCTAAGGCCAACCGGTCGTGTACGTCACCCGATTGGGAGACGACGTGGGGATCATTCGAAGGCGCGGCTCGAGAGAACTGACGCGGATCTTTCGGCCGCCAGTGCTTCTCTGCTCTCAAGTAGTCGTTTCAGGACCTGGAACCTGGGCGTGAGGCGCCGGAGGCGCAACTTCGCCATGCCCGTTGTGTAGTGGAGCTGCGCCATCTGTCGTGTGATCCCAAGCGAGTGAGCTATGGCGTCAAAGGTAAGGAGGCCATTCTCTTCATTTCCCCGCCGCGCGCGTGCGTTTTGCATGGGGCAAATCCTAACCCGGGTGGCTGATGGCGAATGAGTGACTAAAGTGCTGGACGGAGGCCTGGAATCCGAGGTGCTCCTGATCGGGACTCCTAACTGGCGCGTTCTCAGAGGCTTAGGAGCAAGAGGGGGTAGGGGGTCGCGTTTCTTTCTTTGAACGGCCGGCGACCGACCTGCAGGGCCACGCAAAGATTCGCAGCGAAAAAAACTTTCCGGTTTTTTGTGGTTTTTCAGAAATTGGGCGAGATCATGGGATCACACGTATAGATAAGGTGGGATCAGAACCTTCGAGCCGCTGCTATGGTCGCGTGGAAAATCGACCTCGCTCAGAGTAAGGTTTTTCTGGGGGCGCTTTCCCCAAATCCTGAAAATGAAAGTGAGGCTCCACATGGAAAAAGAGACTGTGAAACAGTTCCGTCTTTGGCTTCGACTTCCTGGCAACGCGATCGGCGAGGTAACCGGCGACGACCCGGCCGCGTTGAAGGACATAGCTCAACGGATGGCCAACGGAGGGGCGCGGTTCGAGCCGCAGGTCGTTTCCCCGACGGGAACCACTCTGATTTTCAATCCCAGCTATGAAGGCGGCCGAATACCAGCCGGCTGGATCGCACCGTTCGATGTGCCGACGCTCATGAGCAACCGCGTTTTGCTCGAGAACCTGAAGCAGGCGGCCTGAACGGTTCACCATAAAGAAAAAAGCCCGGTTGCACGGGCTTCTTGTCCTTCGGAACATTCGTACTTTCTGAAAAAAGCATAGCATCAAAGACAACAGGCAGAATTGGGGCGCGCCCTGGTTCACATTTCCTGGAATCTCCCTCCGCCGCTGCCCTGACGGAAAAAACTGATGTTAGTCGGGGCAGTTCCGCGCTGCAGCGCACTATAGTCACTTCGAAGAAAGCTGCACGCACGGGTACCATCGGGCATGCTCGAAAGTCGTCTCTCCCAACCGGTCCCCGAGATCGAAATATTTCCCGATGGCTTGGATCGTTCCCGCGAACTGTCTACAGAAGCTTTTGAGATCATGGGCCAATGGTTAGATCCCACCACGAAGGATATTAAGACGTGGGTGCGATTTTATTGCGTCGATTCCGAAGGGAATCAGGTGGGCCGCGAAGCGTTCAGCCGCTTTTTTGACCCGATGGATAGTCTTCTTTTTACTTGCTTCCGCCAGCTCCGCAGCACGCTGGCGATCCAACCGCATCAACGGCAAGAGGACCTGACGCCTGAAGAGCAGGAGTTAGTCGCGGAAATTTTGCGCGCCAGGACCGCACCGAAGGCAGCGCCGTCCCTCCTGCAACGCGTTAGAGCCTATTTGGTGATGATTCGGCGCAAGGCCGGCGGTTTGGATCGCCGCGCCATTTCACCGGTGGAGAAGCTTTTCCTAAGGGGCGCGCAATGAACTATGCCCGAATTCTCAGTGAGTTCCACAGCCGCATCTGGGCGCTGCCGGAAGAGCTATTGCTCCGCATGGCCGATTTGCTACGCGCGCAGTCCGCCGGCGCGAAATGGTCAGACGAGGAGATCCGAGATCGCATCGCCAATGCCAATGCTGGATCCGGCTATCAAGAGCGCGAGCACTTTGATCTTCGCTATTCTGCGCTGGATCCGGCTCGGTCGTCGGGTGGGCGCCGCGGCCGAAGCGGCAAAGTCGGCGTGATTCCCATCACTGGGATCATTTCTCACAGAATGACCCTCGTCTCGGAGATTTCCGGGGCGGGCGCTACGAGTATTCAAAAACTTCAAAGTCAATTTCGAGCGTGCTTGCGCGACGTCGACTGCACGGCCATCGTCTTTGACGTAGACAGCCCCGGGGGGAGCGTCGATGGTGTCGTTGAGCTGGCCTCCGAAATCCTGGAGGCGCGCCGACAGAAGCCGATCATTGCAGTGTGCAATTCGCTTGCGGCATCAGCGGCCTACTGGCTGGCCTCGGCCGCAAGCGAAGTGGTTTGCACAAATTCAGGTCAGTGCGGAAGCATAGGTGTGTATATGGTTTTGGCCGATGAATCGGAGGCGCTGAAAAAGGAAGGCATCAAGGTCAAAATTATCAAGGCCGGGAAATACAAAGCCGAAGGGCACCCCGCGGAACCGCTCACCGATGATGCGTGCGAATTTCTGCAGAGCCAGGTGAATTCGATGTACGTCATGTTCGTGAATGCGGTCTCGCAGCAGCGCGGAGTCTCACAGTCTGCGGTGCGTGACGGCATGGGACAGGGGAGGGCGCTTCTGGCCCGCGATGCCGTGAGAGCCGGGCTCGCCGATCGCGTGGGAACGCTGGATGAGGTTTTGTGGAAACTGGGCGTAGCTGGAGCAGGGCGCCCGGGAATGGGGATGCCCGCGGCATCGCGAGACGCGCGCGTTTTAGGAGATTTCGCACAGGCGCCCGAGTCTTCGGCTACAAGTCTGAGCCGCCGGCGACTCGAACTGGAGCTGATGCGCATGGGAGAGGGAGCAGGCGTGCCGACGACGATGGAAGAAGTAATTCGGCGCCGCAAGCTTCAGAAAAATCTGGCGCAGCCCCCGGAGACTCCCGAGGACGGGGCACTCGCACGCCGGAGACGTCAAATGTGGCTACTGACGCAGCGTTGAGCGAAACTGTTCCGGCACGGCTAAGGCCTCGGGCCCTGCAGAGCTGGGCTGTCAGGTTGGCAAAAATGAACTTTTGGAGAGGAAAAACGAAAATGAAAGAAGCGAAGAAATCAGAAGAGACCGGACCCTCGAGGGCGACCGTTATGGCTAAGGCCTGGGTCGAGCGAGCCAACGCAGGTCAGGAAGCAAAGGCGGTCCTGACGCAGCTCGAGGGCCGGCTATCAGAACACACCAAGGCCCTGGCAAATCGCAGACTCCGGGCATCGCGCCTGACTCCGGAGGTCCAGAGACTCATCCAAAATGGACAAACGCGCTGTATCGTGACCCCGCCGGATGCGTTAGCAGCGCAATTACTGGCGGGCAAAACCCTCGCTGCCTTGATTTTGGAGGAAAGGACCTCGCCGCAGTTGAAGCAGTTCTACGCAGCCTTGAACTTCAATTGCGGCTCTGGCCCCGACGTCATCAGCGGCGACGGCGACCTCGCGTTTTTCTTGGAATTTGACTGGGAGCGCGCTGCCATCGAGATACTGAAAGCGGCGATTTTGCTGCAGAAAAAAAACGCGATGGCTGCAGCGAAATCCTCGATGGAAAAGTTTTCACGAACCGTATTCAAGTTCAGAACCGAGACGGCCCGCGCACTTCTCTCCGCCCTCGCAGAAATGCAGCGAATCGTCGAGCCGGATCAAGCCCTGGGAAGGACTCTGGATGAATATGAGATCGCGACGCTTCGGCCCCGGCCGTTCCCTCTGCAACTGTTGAGCGGGGAAGCTTATGCATTTCTGCTCGATTGTGTCTCAGAGAAAATGATCGGGGCGGACGAGCTGAGCTGCCTGCAGTCCGAAACTGTGTCGCCGGAACCTCAGGAGGCGAAAGCAGAGCCCGCAGCGCAACCGGTTCTCGCGGGCGCAATGTGAATGGGCATGGTTGAAAGCAGCGACGACAATCTTTCTCTCTTGGCTTTTGAAATCATGGGGCGTTCGGAATCGCCGCCCGGCATTGTAGTGCGTTTTTTTTGCCCGGACGCAGACGGAATCCAGGTTGGGCGCGATTTCAGCAAAACGTTCGACCTCCCTTCGTTTCTCGCATTCATGAATCGCCGCGAGTTGAGGCTTCGGGCCACCGCTGCAGAATTGCTTCAACTGGAAACTGGAAAGCGGCCGAGGGCTTTTCCCCCGCGCGTGCTCAGCCCAGAGGCGATCGCGTGTTTTTTCGAAGCTAGCTCGACCGCGTTGGGCGCCGTTCAGAGGGATCCCGTTAGCAGCGCCCAGCCGGCGCCCGCTGCAGAACTTCTTCAACTGGAAACTGGAAAGCGTGCCTAGAAGCCTCTCGCCCGCCGTCATCGCGCAGCTCGCGTGGACCGGCGCCTCCTCGCCCGTTTTCTTTGTGGTGCTGGAGTTTGCCAACGAGACCCTGTACTTGTGGAACGGCGTAGGCACGATCACGCCCGCCGGCCCGGCTTATAGCCCGCTCTCGGCATTCCCGTATGGGCAGGCCTTCATCGGCATGGGCCAGCTCGGCAAACTTTCGGTCATCCCGCAGACCAACAAAGTGGCGGCCCAGAGCGTGACGCTTTCGCTCTCGGGCATTCCCGCCAGCCTGGTCACCGAAGCCGAGGCGCAGGTGCGGGTCACCGGCTCGGCCACCATCTTTCTCGGATTCATGAATGCCGCCGGCGCGGTCATTCCCGATCCCACGCAAGTGTTCGCCGGCTCGCTCGACGTGCCCACGCTCGATGATTCGGGCGACACGTCGATGATTTCGATTACTGCGGAGAATTCGCTGTTGCTGTTGAACCAGGCGCCGGAACGCCAGTTCGACGACGCGGACCAGCAGATTTATTACCCCGGCGACCTGGGCATGAGCTTCGTCAACACCCTGGGGAACCTAGCGCTCTTCTGGCCCTCGCCCATCCAGAACGAGGCCGTCTTCGCCGTGGACATGCTCTTGACGCCGAACGGCGCCGACGTCGCCGTGGGGGGCACAGTGCAGCTCTACGGCACGATCAATTACTCGGATGGCAGTTTTTACACCAAACCCTCAGCAACTGGGAGCGGTGCGGACTGGCTGGGCGGCATTTGCAGCGCGAACCCGAGAATCGCAACCGTGGACAATAACGGATTGGTAACCGGGATCAGCCCGGGCATTTGCCTGATGATCGCGCGCGCGGTCTACCCCTACCCCACCAGCGGGGGGCAGCCCTCGAGCGAGAAGCGCGTGGCCTGCACCGTCATCGTGCACAACTAAACAAAAAAGGAGCAAATTCATGTCCGCAGCTTCGCTTTCTCGATCTTTCGAGCTGATCCTAAGTGATCAGCGACTGCTCCGCGCTTTATTGGGCAGCACTCGTTCGCGACCAAGACGCATTTCGGGTGCCATCTGTCAGCCCTGCGTGCTGGGATTACATCGAAACTGCGTCTGCGGCAAGTGCGTCTGTTCTGGAGAGTTTCGCCGCTGAACACAAACAGCGGCCAATAACGCTCAGTCCTATGCCGCTGCGCGCGGGGCACTCGAGGAGACACGCGGCGGTGGTTTTTTCTCCCCAAGGATATCCTCCACGCTTCTTAGCAGCAGTTGTCTTGCAAACAGAGGCGCCTGACCGGTTTTCCAGCCGCAGGCGCGAGCTGCTCTCTCAATGCGGCGACGCTCTATTTGGCTAAAACTCAAAGTCGAAACCTTCATTTCGGAAACCTCCCTGATCCTGAGATCGCCCGGATACTAGCAGGAAGTGATCGCCAAAAAAACGCAGCGGCTGGCTTCTTTGGGCGACGGAATCGCAGCAAAAGGCGAATTCCAGGAGTTGAGCGCGCAAAATATTTCTTAGTAATCAAAGGCAGCTGCTGGCTTCGGGCCGGGCGGGAATCGCAAAAACGCGAGTCGGGGGCGAGACGCAGCGGGGCGGGCCCGCGAGGTCCTACAGCGCGCGCCTGGCCAGACGGGCCGAGATCAGTTTCAGTCGGGATAGGTAGCTTCTTCCAGTTCGGCCAGTCGGGACAAGGCTTGTACCATATCGCGCAGCACGAGTTCTCGGTTGAATTGTTCCTTCTGAAAAAGCAGTTCCTTCATTTGCTTGTCCATCACACCGCGAAATCCGAATTCGTTGTAAATCCGCAAAAGAGGAGCCGCGAAGTATAACTCGTACCCGTAGTCCACTTTCGCTATTCGCTGACTCCGGGGCCCGCTTGCGCGCACAATGGCGGAATTGTGCATGGGGCCATCGGGGCTTCGCCAATCGGGGCCAGCTCGCACTTGTGACGTACCCATGAAGCCCTGTGGCATCGGCCCGAGTCCGTCCAAAAATGCTTGCATCCGATCCCGTAGTTGGAGCGTTCTGTCTTTCAGAGTCGCGGGATCGTGGGGCTGCGCTTTCTTCCGCGTGATTCGCCGTTGATCTAGCCAGATCAGGAGGAATGCCAGGACGACGAGGCTTAGTTTTCCATAGGGAGAAGCGTATGCGGCCTTCAATGATGGCCACGATGCAACGGCGGAGCCGTACCAAAAGCTGCCCCTCGATACCCAGTCAGGAATCACGATGAGCAACACGATGAGGGCAATCCGGGTTGTTTTCGACAGTCGACCATACGCGCTCTTGACTGCGTCTGAGATACTGTTCATGTGTACTCGCTTCAAGATGGCTGCTCGCCCTGCATCTCCGTCCAAGAAGAATCAGGGCGAGGAGCCTCCGTTTTACCCGATCTCACTTTCACGATCTTATTGCGAAGGCCGCGAAGGCGCCAGTTCAGAAAACCAGCGCCGAGCATTCCCTAGTCCTACAACGTGCCGGCCAGCATCGGAGGCAGGGAGCGGCGCGAATCCAGCGCGCTGGATTCGCGCCCTCTGACCGGTGAAGCGGATTCACCATCGACTTGTGAAACCACCAAGCATGCACGGCTACAGCAGCATTGGTGGATCCTCTCGGCTGCTTAACCTTTACGGGCGCGCTGCACTTCGAGTTGCGCGCGCAGCAATCGCAACTGAAGCTTCATGTGCAGGTTGTCCCAATGCTTGCGATTCTTGCCAAGATGATCGGGAGTGCGACCGATCTCCTCGGTTGCATTGTAGGTTTCTGTTACAAGCTCCGATCCTGCTTCCTTCCAGAGATGAAGCACGGCCCTGAAACCTCCCCGCCAGACCGCGCTGCCCGATGAATCCAGCTCGACCATGTTGCGAAACGCAGCCAGCATCGGATATGCCGCGCCTTTGGTGAGCCGGTATTTCTTCGGTGGTAGCTGTGCGAAGGGGAACTCCAGCATCCGAGTCTTGGCCCCTGCTTCGTCGACGATGTTCATTCGCCCGGCCCGTCCCCCGGCTTCGTTGTGGAGATCACGGAAGTCATGGCGGATGTGATCGTAGAGCACGAGCGCCTCGTGCAGGAGCGGTCGCAGTCGATAGTACTTACTGTTTTTCAGCCTCTTGCTGTGCTCCTCGAAGTCGTCGGCGAACTTTTTCAGTGGGATGCTCCACTTCTCGTAAGCCGATATCGGGTGCTTCGCTTTGTCGTTCGGGAAATCGACCACGTTGAATAATTCGAGAATGCTGATCAGGTCGCGTACGTCATAGGGTGTGCTGTCCGATTCGCGCCACGCGATCAGGTTTTCGTACGGCTGGCCGGCGACTTCCTTCTTCAGCCAATCGAAGACGCCGTCGATGTTGTAGATCGATTTCGGCGCGACCTGCATTCCGGTGTTCAAACCGCGCGCAATGTCAGTGATGAGCCCGTTCTCGATGCCGGTGCGGACATAGACTTCGACGTACTGCTCGTCGTCCGTTGTGCCGTCGTGATTGCATTGCTCGATGATCTTGGCTGTGTGGGCTCCGTCAACGATTCCGCCTCTCTCATCGTCCACGGCAATCTCATAGACTTGCTCGTTTTTGTCGATCAGGCGAACGCTTAGCGCGAGGATCGTGATGCCCTTGTTCATGAGATCGAAAGTCCCCGGCTCAGCGCCTGTCCCTTCGAGACTTTCACGAACATCGCGATATACGAGGCGATTGAGACCGACAGGCTCTCGCGCATTGGCCGCGGCGCTGATCCCCGCGGGGAAGTCCGTTGCTTTAACGGTAAGCCAGTACTTATCGATGTGTTTGAAAACCGGGTGGGAAACTCTGCGAGACTCGAATGCGTGAATCCGATGGACCTGCTTGCCCATGGGGTAACTCCTTGATTTTGTGAGCGGGCGATGCCGCCGATTTTGTCGTGTGCACGAGGGCACCAACGCGGTTAGCATAACATGAAAGGGGCTCTGATCCCACCCTATCTATACGGGCGATCCCATGAGCCAAGCGCAGAGCATCTTCGCCTTATCGGCGCTCGGGATCGCGGCCAGTAGCAAGTCGACGCGGGATTCGACGTGAACCGGTCCGACATGGCTCTCCGTCGCCTTCTCTCGATTGCCATTGACGTCCGCGGGTTCACGGTGATCAGCGCCGTTTGGCTTGGCCGGCTCTGGCGCCGCCACTTCAGCCCCTTGGCGTCGCGTAAGCTGCAGACCATGCCCGTTCGTCTTTTTGGAGTGAGACCTTCCCTGGCGCTCTCTGCACTCGCCGCAGAAGCCGCTCGTATTGTTGAGCGCCAAAACGTGCTTGCAGCCTGGCGTTCCGCAGATCCGCCCCGCGCGTGGATCGGGGACAGCTTCGGTCACCGCCTGAGTTTTGTCGCGCGCTGCAGATGCGATCGAAGTTGCCGAACGTTGGGCGCTCTGAGTCGCGGTCATGTGATCCTCCTGGGAACGTGGGATTAGTTGCGCCCTCGCCGGCGCCGGGACGCGCTGCGAGCTGGGGACGATCGCGTGAGTCACCGCGGGTCGGGAAATCGAGCCTGGGCTGATTTGCTGTAGCATCCGGAGCGCTGCTTTTGTTTGGGCGAGCCTCCGGAGCTGCATCGGACAGGGAAGGCCGTCTGCGCAGAACACGCAGAGAGCCTCCCCTTTCTCGTCCGTATGGGACGACGCGACGCAGGGAAAAACGCCGGCCGGTGGGTCCGTCCCATGAAGTTGTCTGCAGCGCACGCATTCGGCGATCGAAAATCACCTCTGCCGGCCATGCTAGTGATTTGCGACGGGGAACTCCAGAGGAATGCGCCGGGGCGGTCACAGCGCAGGATTTCTAATGAAACGTTCTGTCTTTTGCGCTCCCGTAAGTGATTGCAGCGGCGCTAGTTTGGTTTGGCTCCGGAGGCTGCTATGGCTGTTCTATGGCTGTCATCGCGCTCCGATTCCGCGGGCTTCTTAGGCGCGGCGCCCACATCCGGCTCGCTCGGGAAGAGCAGCTCGCGCTGGCCGGCTTCGCGGATGCGGCTTTGCGCACCGTGCTCCATCTTGCGCGTCACTGCCTTTAGCGCCAGCCTATCGACGATGTGGTATCTGTCAAAGATGCTCCGCGTCTGATGGCCCGATACTGTCATCGCCAGCTTCTCGCTCACCCCATCGCGCACCATGTTTCCAACCGCGGAACGCCGCAAGTCGTGGAAGAGCAGATCGGGCACTCCCGCGGATTTCGTGATGGCTTCCCAATCCTCGCGGAAGTCCACGATCCGGCCTCCGGTCCTGACTCTGCGGCCGCGGCGATCGCGCTCCCGGGTGAAGAGAAAGTCGTCCGGAGATTTGCCCGCGCAGCACTGCCTCAGGAGTTCGAAAACTTTTCCCGTCATCTCCACCAGGCGCGCTTCCCCGTTTTTGGTTTCGCCGGGATCGAGTCGCAGCGTGCGCTCGACGAGATCAGCATGATGTACACGCCGGGTGAGCAGCTCGCCCTTGCGCCAGCCGTAGGTGTATGCCACTTCGAACATCGCCCACAGCCAGAGCCCGGCCGCGGCCGTCTCCCGTGCCAATGCTTCATACTCCGCATCCTTCACAAAGCCTTTGCGGGCGTTGCGTTCTTTGAGTCGCCGGATATAGGGGACGCGGACCAGTTCCTCGGACTGCAGGGCAAGCTTGAACATGCGCTTCAGCGCTGCCAGCTCGCGATTGCCGGTGGCCGGGGCCGCGCCGGCCGTCACTCGCGCTTCGATGTAGCGCGTGACCTGGTGCGGCGTCACCTCTGCAGCGGTGAGCGCAGCGAAAAAGTCTTTGAGATGAGCTTCCCAGTGGCTCTGCAGTGTGCGCGCGCTCTTGCGTTGGTTGATCCGATAGTCGAGGGCAAGTTCGTCATAGAGGGCTGTGACTGTGAGTGTGGCGCCGGAGGAAAGCTTCTCGCCGGCGATCGCGATTAGTTTCTCCTTCAGCACATCGCGCGCTGCATTGAATTTCTCTTTGCCGGTCAACTGCCGGCGGCGCGCGCCTTCCTGCCAGTACTGCATCCACCAGAAGCGGCTTCCTCGCTGGCGGTAGATGCTGCCCATGCCTCGCATATCCATGTCTCCGATTTTCGAACGGACAAGACGCGTGCACCAGGTCACTCCGGTACCAGGCCGGGCGCGTTCTCAGCCGGCGCGGAGCTCGTCTTCGTTTCCACGGTCCGCGATCCCCGCGAATTTGTAGTAGTGCCAGTCCGCGCTTGGCTCCGGAGGTGGGTCCATCTCCTCTTCGCAGATGATCTGGTACACGCGCCACTGGCGCAGCGCATCTTCGAAGCTGGCCGGTCCGATGATTTGGAAAGGTTGGTCGGTTCCCCACATGCGCACACCGGATCCTGTCGAAATCTCCTCCGAAGATCCCTGAACCAGGTAGCCCTCCGCGGCTAGCATGCGCTGAAGGAACTCTCTCCACTGATCAACTCGCGAGCGCGTCACCACCTCTGCAGGGCTCACAGGCGTTCGATCGTCGCGGCCGGCGGCTTTGATCCGCCGCAGAAAACCGCCCAGTCGCGACATGAAACACCCTCCTAAAGGCGCGGCCAGGTCACCGCTTCCCGCCGGCCGCGCGTCAACATTTCTCTCGTCCTTAGACGGTGACGCTGGGGCTTCCGACGTAGGATTCTCGCGCGCCGCTCAATACCACGAGCACCGTGGCATAGTCTGCCGCGGCCGGCGCGCCGAAGCCGATGCCGACATAGGAATCGACGCCTAGCGATCCATCGAGAACGCCGCCCACGCTGGCCGATTGCAGCTCGTTGGCGTCGATCTCGATCACGATCAGACCATTGGCCGGCGCGTTTCCTACAGCCAGCACCAGGCCGGTTGCTGGAGCATTGTTGATGGAGCCGAGCACGTCATTGCCGGCGCCTCCCGCCGCTTGAAAGTAATAGTTAAACGGGATGGCCACGGCTCCGGCACCGGCGGCGCTGGAGCACAGATACACGAGCAGGGTGGTGGCCTCCTGCGTGGCTTCCGCCCCGAAGACGATGAGAATGCTCGCGTGCTTATACCCCTTCATCGAAAAGGCGGGATTGATCGGGGATGCGGACGAGTCCCCGGTGACATTCTGCGGAGGCAGCAGGACTGCGACGTGCCCGGCTTCGGAAATATTGAACCCTTGCGGCATTGGTGATCTCCTTGAAAAATCTGATTGGTTGGAGAGCTTTTCCGCTCTCGGGGAAAGTGGGCACCCCAAGGTTTGCGGACGCGAAGGCGTCCGCAGCCATGGGATGTAAGCCGGGAGAAACCATGCAAGGCAAATTCCCCCGGCAAATTCGGCGGCCGCAGCCAAACGTTTTTGGCATTGCACCATTTATGGTGCAGAACCTTTCGCGTGGTGCGCGTCCCGGGAAAAGAGAACAGCGGCCAGGTCGTGTCAACGCGCCTTCGAGAAAGGCCCCATGGTGCGACCTGGGGGCACGCTGGCGAGGTTTGCAGGACCGGATGCACTCCAAGGCCCACCCGAACGCGCAGGGCCTCTCAACGCGGCTGTGCCCAAACTGTGCCCAAACGCGGAGCAAAAGCGTGTGAAAGCAGGCAACGACGGTGAGCACGGGAGTGTGACGGAGAACACCCGAAACTGGCGCTGCTGGCGGGTTTTCGAGCACTTGACGACGCGTCGGGTCACGTGAGACAAAAGGGAGTAAAGCCAGAATTCCGGCTACGAACCAGAAGGTCGGGAGTTCGAATCTCTCAGGGCGCACCATTTTCATTTCGCTCGAAAGGCTCCGGAGTGGAGACCAGATGAGTCGACGCCGGATTAGTCGCTTTGTCCCGGTGGGATTGCTATTTTTGGTGACCGGCATTTTCCTGCAACACTTCACTCACCAGCACTATTCGGATTTCGCCGGCGGCTTGCTGACGGGTATGTCCCTCGTTTTCCTGATTTACGGGCTGGTGCGGACCAAAGGGGCAGCCAGGTGATGGCGGGCCGGTAGCTGCGGTGTATGTTCCAGTTGTGTTCGCCGTATTTTCTCCTAGTCTAGTTTTCTGCTAGTCTAGGCATGCCCTGTTGTTTCTTTTACGTTGTTTCAGTTATTGACCGGAATCCCTCGGGAACTTGGGTCGCGCGCCATGTCGAAAGCTATTGAGCAGGAAGTGTCGGTACTGTCGTCGTCAAAACGTGGGTTGGTATATCTCACGGCTAACGACTGGGCGCTGGTCGCCGATAAGGCCAGCCGGGTCCACTTCAAAAAAGGCCAGTCGCTGATTCAAAGTGGCGAGAGAGCGAATGGCGTCTACCTCTTGCTCAAAGGAATGGCGCGAGTGAAGATCCCGCCGCAACCCGTAGTTCCGACGATCGGGCCGGGCGAGATCTGCGGAGAGATGTCATTTTTGGAAGAGGCACCCGCCAGCACCACCGTGGTTGCCGAAGAAGATGTTGATGCTTATCACCTGGACCGTCCCAAGTTGGAGAGTTTGTTTGAGTTGTATCCCCACCTCGCTTCGCGCTTTTACCGGTCGCTCGCGAGAAATCTCTCCCGCCGTCTCAGAGATCTGATCGGGCCGAGTTCTGGTCCGCCGGCGCGACTACAGAAGCCTTCATCCTGATGAGGCGTTGGGAGCAACCCGGAGGCTTGGGCACCCGCGGGATCGTCTGAAAATAAGAAGCGCCCCGGAACTCTTTCGAGTTTCGGGACGCCCGAACAGCCCTCCCCCAGAACTGCTCGAGGACTACCTTACTGGCAGTTGAGTTCGCTTGTGAATTCCACTTCGGTGCCATTGGGTGGCACGTGACGGCCCAGAAACTCCGGGCGAATCCACGTCCAGGAGAATCCGCGATTACCGCAGTAACCGGCAAGCGGGGATTACCGTTGACCCGGTCCGCCCACGTCCTTACATTCACCACAGGGGGTCGTATGAAGGATATTCATGAGGTGTTGCGGCAGAAGCAGACCAAGTACGCCCAGCTGGGCAAGCAGATCGAGATGCTCCAGCAGGCGGCAGAGAAGCTGCGTGAAGTGGCTCCCTTGCTCGCCGAAAATGACGACGAAGACAACGCGGTCCTGATGGAAGTCGACGACGCTTTGCCTCAGTCCGACGCCATGGCGGCGAAGGCGGGTGCGGGTAGTTCAGGGGCGTCGGCTTCCAAATCCAAGCCCTCGGCGCCTCGTTGGCCATAGTCTCGGGCCGTAACCCCGGGCATGGTCTCTCCATGGTGCGGCGGGAACTCTAGTTATGACGTTTCTGGCATTGCTGGTTTCCACTGACGATTTTGCCTCCGAGATCCTGGGCCGGGTTCTGCCGGCCTCGGGGATCGCGGTGGAGCGGTTTGCCGTTTTCTCAGAGGCTGTCGAGCGACTTCATCAGCAAAAGTTCGACGCACTCGTCGTTGATTTCGAAGATCCGGAGTTCGCGGCCGAATTGCTCGAAGAAGCCCGCCGACTGAACTCGGGAAACCCACCGGTCACCGTGGCCCTGGTGGCGGAACCGGCCAAGGCGCGCGATATTCTTAGCGTGGGCGCGCATTTCGTGCTGTACAAGCCCCTCTCCGATGACAAAGCCACGGCCGGCTTGCGGGCTGCGGTCGCCTTGTTAAATCGCGAACGCCGGCGCGCTTACCGCGTTCCGGTGCAAGCTCCGGTGGAACTCGCGCTGTCCGATACCCGTAAAATCGAAGGAATTCTTCTTGACCTGAGCGAAACTGGAATGGATGTTCTAACGGCCGAACCTCAGGGTCAAGGAGCACTGCTGAGTTTTCGCTTTCGATTGCCCGACGGGAGCCTTGAAGTCTACGCTCAAGGGGAAGTGGTATGGGCGAACCCGAATGGTCAAACTGGAGTCCATTTTCTGGATTTGGATCCGACCATCAAGGCTCAGCTGCAGGTCTGGCTGAAGGCTGCGGCGGGGAGCAATAGTGCGGGACCGGAGGAGACGGTTTCGCATTGCAAGCTCACCGATCTGAGCCTGGGCGGATGTTATGTGGAAACCGATTCGCCGTTCCCGGAGCGGGCCTTGGTCGACCTTTGTCTGCGAGCCGAAGAGATGGCAGTGCATACTGAAGGCATGGTCCGGGTCACGCATCCGGGTCAGGGAATGGGAGTCGAGTTCCCTTCCCGCACGCCGGAACAACGCGCCGAGGTCGGCAATCTGATCAGTCTGCTTCGCAGTTGTCCTCAATCCATGCTCGAATTGAGTGTTTCTCCGCGCGCCCTGACTGCGGACTTGAGCCAATTTGAGCGCGAGATCGCGGGCGATGCCGCGGAAGCTCAGACCACAGAAGACCTGGAAGATCCGTTGCTCGAATTACTGCGACAAGGGACGACGCTGCAACAAGATGATTTCTTCGCGGAACTTCGTCGCCAGCGCTCGGGCGAAAGCGTTGCGACGTAGCCTGCACCTCGTGGTTGGTGGGTTTCCTGCCGTTTCATTCCTTCAACCTTTACTTTAACAAAGACCCCTCGCGGCGGTTGGCTTGGGCACTTTTCTGGAAGTGCGGGCCGCAGGAAGACGACCAGCAGCTAGTTCCGCGGTGTGCGACAGGCCCGCGGGCAGGTTGTTTCCGGAGGTTGAAGAACCCGTGCCCCGTCTCTGACAAGGGCTCCTCAACTCTCCGTGGTCTCTTCGACCCCAATGGCAGTACGGTACCTCGCATTTATTGCGCGGACGTTTCAGGAATGTTAAATCTCGATTAAACTGACAGGTGCCCAGCCCCAAGGTCTCACGACGCCTGCGGGTTCAACGCCGGTCACTCGTGCGATGGACTCGGTGATGCGAAGAATCCTTATCGCAACCTCGAATTCTGGCAAGCTGCGCGACTTCGGCGGGGCCGCTCTGCAACATGGAGTTGAAATCCTTGGCATCCCCGGCTTCTCTTCCCTGCCAGCCGTGGTCGAGGACGGCCTCACCTTCGAGGCCAACGCGCGTAAGAAGGCTAAAGAGTATAGCCGGTATGCGCCGGGAGAAATCATCGTTGCCGACGATTCCGGCTTGGAGATTGACGCGCTGAACGGCGCTCCCGGAGTGCACTCGGCGCGCTACGCTGCCGACAGGCCCGGCCAGGCCGAGGCGAACACCGACGACGAAGCCAACAATGCTCGAGTTCTGCGCGAAATGCGTGGCGTTCCACCGGATCAACGTACCGCTAGATTCGTCTGCGTGCTGGCTGCCGCGCGCGACGGCAAGACGCTGGCCACGTTTCGCGGAACGGCCGCGGGAATCGTTCTCGACGCGCCGCGCGGCACGAATGGCTTCGGCTACGATCCGCTGTTTTACTTTCCACAAATTAAGAAAACATTTGCGGAGTTGAGCGCAGAAGAAAAATCCAAGTACAGCCATCGCGGGGCAGCGTTCCGGGAGTTCCTCGATTGGTGTGCGAATTCCACTGATCACTGATCACTAGCCACTGCTTTTCTTGACTTCACTTCTCTCGTGCGCCGATAATATACAGTTCTTTTATCGTTTCTGAACTCATAAGGAGCGCTTCGTGGCGTCAGCAGCCAGTTCTACTGCTCCGGTTGTGAAAAAAGTTGTAACGCATGGGGTCGCGCCCCTGCGCGCCGGGCAGGGTATATCGTTCTTTTTGCGCCGGTTGCATTCGCTTTCGGGCATTGTTCCGGTTGGCGCATTTCTGTTTGAACATATCCTGATTTCCAACTCCACAGCGATCAGCGGTCCTGTCGCCTACGCCCGGCAGGTTGCTTTTCTGGCCAACCTTCCCCTCGTGCCGCTTCTTGAGCTTTTTGGGATCTGGCTGCCGATCGCCTTCCACGCACTCTACGGCTTCTACATCTGGTATCGCGGTGATGGGAACGTCAGCGAATATCCCTGGACCGGCAACTGGATGTACGCCGCGCAGCGCTGGACCGGCGGCATCGCCTTCGCCTACATCGTTTTTCACACCTGGACGATGCGTTTTACCGGAGTCGATCTGCACGCATTTCCCAACTACTCCTTCGGCAAAGTGCAGGAGGAGTTATTCCAACCCGGGCTATTCGCGTTTTACATTGTTGGCCTGGTGGCGGCGTCGTGGCATTTTTGCTACGGGATCTGGCTGTTTGCCGCGAAATGGGGCATCACTCCCGGAGAAAAGGCGCGGCAGCGATTCCTGGTTGTCTGCCTGAGTTTGTTTGTGCTCATGACCGGAGTGGGCTTCGCCAGCTTCTATTCCTTCCGATTGCGCCCGCAGCAGCCAAGTGGAGCCGGCATCGAAGCGACCGATGTGACCCACGCACCAGGAACTCACGGAAAGCCGGTGGAGTGACAGATGGCAGCTCCTAAAATCATCGTCATCGGCGGCGGTCTCGCCGGACTTGCCGCGGTTATCAAGATAGCGGAGATGGGCGCGAACGTCGATCTCTTCTCCATTGTTCCGGTGAAGCGTTCGCACTCCGTGTGCGCGCAGGGCGGCATCAACGCCGCCAAGAACCTGAAGGGCGAGGGCGACTCGACGTGGCAGCATTTTGACGACACGGTCTACGGCGGAGATTTCTTGGCCAACCAGCCGCCCGTGAAAGACATGTGCGAGGCCGCGCCCGGCATCATCGACTTGCTCGACCGCATGGGCGTTCCCTTCAACCGCACGCCGGAAGGCCTGCTCGACTTTCGCCGCTTCGGCGGGACATTGTATAACCGCACGGCGTTCGCGGGTGCAACCACGGGCCAGCAACTTCTCTACGCGCTCGACGAACAAGTTCGCCGCTATGAGTCCGAAGGCAAAGTGAAGAAATACGAGCATTGGGAATTTCTCTCGGCCGTGCTCGATGGAAGCCGCGTCTGCCGCGGCATCTGCGCCATGGATTTGCGCTCGATGGAAGTCCGCACCTTCCCTGCCGACGCCATCATCCTCGCCACCGGCGGCAACGGGGCCATCTTTGGCAAGTCCACGAACTCAGTTGTGTGTACCGGATCGGCGCAGTCAGCGCTTTACCAGCAAGGCTGCTTCTACGCTAACGGCGAATTTATTCAGGTTCATCCCACCTGCATTCCCGGCGAAGACAAGCTGCGGCTGATGTCGGAATCGGCGCGCGGTGAAGGCGGGCGCGTTTGGGTTCCAAAGACGGCGGGTGATAAACGGGATCCGAAGTCGATTCCGGAGAAAGAGCGCTGGTATTTCCTCGAAGAGTGGTATCCCAAGTACGGCAACTTGGTTCCGCGTGATATCGCGACGCGAGCCATTTTCAAAGTCGTGTTTGAACTCAACCTCGGCATCGACGGCAAGCCGATGGTTTATCTCGACCTCACCCACATTGACCGCAAGATTCTCGACCGCAAGCTCGAAGGGATTCTGGAAATCTACGAGAAGTTCGTGGGCGACGATCCGCGCGATACGCCGATGAAGATTTTCCCCGGCATGCATTACACCATGGGCGGCATGTGGGTGGACTTCAAGCAGGCCACGAATATTCCTGGGATTTACGCCGCGGGCGAGTGCGAGTATCAGTATCACGGCGCGAATCGGCTGGGCGCGAACTCGCTGGTCTCTTGCATTTACGGCGGAGGCATCGCCGGACCGAATGCGGTGAAATACGCGCGGGGCTTGCAGGCGCTGCCCGACGGCAACGGAGTTTTTGAGGCTGAGAGGAAAAAGCAGGAAGAGAACAACGCTCTGCTCATGAGCAATCAGGGCACGGAGAATCCGTTCCGGTTGTGGCAGGAACTGGGCGATCTGATGACCAAGGATTGCACGGTCATCCGCTATAACAAGAATCTCCAGCAGACGGACGCGAAGCTGGTGGAGATGCTGGAACGCTTCCGCAAGGTGAACCTTAGCGACCGCACGCAGTGGGCGAACACCAGCGTCATCTTCACCCGCCAGCTTTACAACATGCTGCAGTTGGCGAGAGTAATTGCGCAAGGCGCGCGCTTGCGTGACGAATCACGAGGAGCCCACTACAAGCCAGACTTTCCCGAGCGCGACGACAAGAACTTCTTGAAGACGACAAAGGCATATTTCGCGCCGGATGCGGATGAGCCGAAGTTTGAGTTCGAGCCGGTGGATACGTCGCTGATTCCGCCAAGGCCGAGGAAGTATGACGCGGTGAAGTGATTACCATCTTTGACGAAATTCCAAGGCCGAGTAAAACGCGCGCCTCACGTACAAAGGCGTGGTTTTGGATAGGACTATCCGTTCTGTGGATCGCGATCGGAGCGGGCAACATCGTAAGGCACAGGGAACTCGGATGGCCGATCGTTGCGCTGTGGGCTTTCTGCCTGTTGATCTGGAGCTGGCGACTTGTGGCGTCCTACCGGGATGATGCTCAAAAGGAAACCAACTGAGAAATAGTAATGGCTAACAAATCCGTCATCATCAAAATCAAGCGCCAGGACACTCCCACTTCCAAACCCTACTGGGAGGAGTTCGAGCTCGCCCACCATCCGGGTATGAACGTGATCTCCTCGCTGATGGAGATCGCCGCCAACCCCGTCACACGCGCGGGCAAGGCAACCACGCCGATCACCTACGACTCGAACTGTCTCGAGGAAGTCTGCGGCTCCTGCGCCATGCTGATCAACGGACGCGCCCGCATGGCCTGCTCCGCGTTGATTGACAATCTTGAGCAGCCCGTCAAACTTGAACCGTTCTCCAAGTTTCCCGTCGTCCGCGATCTTGCGACTGACCGCAGCGTGATTTTCGAAAATCTCAAGGCTGTCAAAGCCTGGGTTCCCATCGACGGCACTTACGACCTCGGCCCCGGACCGCGCGTGTCGCCGGAAGAGCAAGAGCAGGCCTATCCGATCTCGCGCTGCATCTCGTGCTGCTGCTGCATGGAAGCCTGCCCGCAGTTCAATGAAGACACCGGCTTCGTGGGCGCGGCCACCATCGCGCAGGTGCGGTTATTCAACACGCATCCCACGGGCAAAGAGCTGCAGCGCGAGCGTCTAGCGGCGCTGATGGGCGATGGCGGCATCCAGGAGTGCGGCTATGCGCAGAACTGCGTGGAGGTTTGCCCTAAAGATATTCCTCTGACCAAGGCTATTTCTGAAGTAGGCGGCGAAATTATGAAGCAAGCCATCGGTGACCTTTTCCGGCGCTGATTTTTGTCACTTCTGCCCCAACAGAGCCCACCTGTTCCCTCTCGAATAAAGCTAACTCATTGCATTGCGAGCATATGGCGGTCGCCCTGAAACCCGCGCTGGGATGGCGTTTCGCGTGCTCCTATACATCAGGAGCTATCGCGAGAAAGCTCGAGTAACCAGTGGTAACCAGAGTCGGCGTATTGCCGGGCCATGGACGCTGGTAACGGCCAGTCGGCCAATCAAAGGTTGGGCCGCTTGACAGCTTGGCTTACAATACCCGGACGGTTGCTGGTTGAACCGTAACCGGAGACTACGGAACTCATTTGAGATTAAAACTACAGCGCCGGATGATGCTCGCTTGCCTGCTGGCGTGCGTGTGTTGCCCGCTTTTTGCGGCGACGACCACCACCCCGCACAAGCCGGCCGCTCATCACCGGTTGCTGCACCGCCTGCACTGGACACGATGGAATCCCATGTTCCGGCCTTCCCACGAATCTCTTCTGGTGCAGAACGCCGAAGTGGACCGCCTGGAATTGCCCCGCATTCAGGACGACAACGAATTGGAAGCGCTGAAAGCCAGTGGGGCGTTGCAGCCCATCATCGCCGGGGAGACGCTGCGTTTCGATCCGCGCCTCGACCCTTCACGTCGCTACTGCCGTCCCTGGACGCGCGATTTTGTGCAGGATATTTCGCAGGCCTATTACCACCGCTTTCATGAACAGATTCAAGTGAATTCCGCGGTTCGCACCGTGAAGGTGCAGAAAAAACTTCGCCGGCACAATCGCAATGCGGCTCCAGCTGAGGGCGATACAGCATCGTCGCATCTCGCCGGCCTCACGGTCGATCTGCAGCGGCGCGGCATGTCCCAGGAGCAGGTTCACTGGATGGAGCACTACCTCTTCTACATGAAGGCGCTCGGCCTGGTTGAGCCTGAGGAAGAGCGGCATCAGTGGGTCTTCCACATCATGGTCTCAGGCCGCTATGCAGATTGGCGCGAAACGCAGGACATCGTTCCCGTGGAGCGCCCCGAACCTGCCACCGTCACCGCCGACAGCCGCGCCGAATAGTCCCCTCGTATAATTTCCATCCGGATAACCGCCGTTGTCGAATCGCGCTTTCTTCCTTCTGCTCCGCCCTATACAATCTGTGACTTACTCCGGCAATCGCCGCCATCCGCCAAACTTCTATGATTCGTCTTAGAATTCTTTTGCCCGCCTGCCTGGTTCTTGCAGCTTTTTCGGCTGCTGCCCAATCTGCAAACTCGTCTGACCCCGCCATCAGCGCCAAGGCTCGTGCCATTCACGACTCCGCCCTCGTCGTCGACACTCACGCCGACACCCCACAGCGCTTTCTAGACGAAGGCTTCGACATAGGATCGACCGATCCCAACGACGTTGGGCACATCAGCCTCGACAAAGCCAACCGCGGCAATCTTGGCGCGGAGTTCTTTTCCATCTGGGTGGAACCCGAGACCAACCAGGGCCACTTCGCCAGACACACCTTCGACCTGATCGACTCGGTCTACGAGCAGGCCGCGCGGCATCCCGATCGCATGATGATGGCTTTTTCCGTGGCTGACATCGAGCGCGCCCACAAAGAACACAAACTTGCCGCACTGATGGGCATCGAAGGCGGCCACTCCATTGAGAACGACATCCACCTGCTGCGCGATTACTACCGCCTCGGCGTGCGCTACATGACACTCTCATGGTCGAACACCAACGAGTGGGCGGACTCCTCAGGCGATATCGACAATCCTAAGGTTCAGCATCACAACGGCCTCACTGATTTCGGCAAGCAGGTGGTGCTGGAGATGAATCGCCTGGGCATGATGGTCGACATCTCTCACGTGGCCGACAAGACATTTTGGGATGTGATCGCAACCACGAAGGCGCCGGTCATCGCCTCGCATTCCTCCGCGCGGGCGCTCACCAATGCACCTCGCAATATGACCGACGAGATGCTGCAAGCAGTGGCCAAGAACGGTGGCGTGGTCGATGTGAATTTTTATTCCAGCTTTGTGGACGAGAACCATCGCAGGGAGAGCATCTCCGTCGACAAACAGGCAGCGGAAGAAATCCACGTCTTTGTAGAAAAACAGAAGGCAGAGGGGAAAACGATTCCCTACACGGAAATTGACCGCATCCAACGCGAGTGGGCGGCCAAGATTCCGCGGCCGCCGCTGAAATCGCTGATCGACCACATCGATCACATCGCCAAGGTTGCCGGCGTAGACCACGTGGGCCTGGGCTCGGATTTCGATGGCGTTGCCGGAGCAACGCCCGCAGGCATCGATTCCGCCGCCGACCTGCCGAAGATCACGCAGGCCCTGCTCGATCGCGGCTACAGCGCCGACGACATCAAGAAAATTCTCGGCGGTAACATTCTGCGCGTTTTCCGCCAGGTCGAGGCCGTCAGCCGCGAAATGCAGGCGCAGTCCCATTGACCCCAGGCCCTGTCGTACAATGCAACGTACAATTCAACGATACAATGCAACGTTGCAGTAAACTACCGGGCACGAATCTGCCCGTGCAAGGAGCAATTATGAGTAAAGCCTTCCTGATTTTCGCCTCGCTGTTAATGGCTGCGCTCGCCAGTTGGGCGCAAACGGGGACACAGGCCGCACCTGCAGCCAAACCAGGCACAGCAGCCAAGCCGCCCGTTCACCAGGTAACGGGCAAACCTACGGCGATCATCGAGACCACGGTTGGAAATTTGACGTGCACCTTGTTTCCCGACAAAGCTCCGATCGGAGTCGAGAACTTCATCGGCCTTGCCACTGGAACCAAAGACTGGAAAAATCCTAAGGGAGTAGCGAAACATGGCGTGCCGCTCTACGACGGAACTATTTTTCATCGCGTCATTCCCGGCTTCATGATTCAGGGCGGCGATCCCGCGGGCACGGGATCGGGCCCCGACCCAGTCGACAAGTTCAAGAACGAGGTCTCCTCCGACCTCTTGTTCGACAAACCGGGCCGTCTGGCCTACGCCAATGCCGGCCCTAACACCAACAGCTCGCAGTTCTTCATCACCGAGGTCGCCACACCGCACCTCAACGGAAATTACACACTCTTCGGACAGTGTGACGAAGCCAGCGTAGCGTTAGTAAAGCAGATCGCTCACATGGCTACCGACCCCAGCAACGACCGTCCCTTTCGTCCGGTGAAGATTGTTCGGATCAAGATCGTCCGGGAGGGCGCGGCCGCCGCGGCGAAGCCTCCAACTTCGGCAAAGAAACAGGCACCCGCCGCGCCCGAGAAGCAGCCGCCTTCGAACTAAGCTCATTGTGGGGACAGCCGCCCTCGGCAGTCCGCCTTAGCCTGCCCTGTTTTGCCGAAGCCCCGAGCGAAGCCGAGGGGGAAGCCGAAGGGGCGAAGCCAGACGATTTAGTGGCCAACGATCAACGACCAAAGACTAACGACGACCCCGAAAGGATTCCATGACCCGCCAACCCGGACTCTACGCGACGTTTGAAACCAGCGAAGGCAACATCGTCTGCCGCCTCTTCGAAAAAGATGCGCCCAAAACCGTAGCCAACTTTGTGGAACTAGCCGAAGGCAAGCGCGAGTGGACGCATCCCTCCACGCGCAAGAAATCCAAAGACCGCCTTTATGATGGAACGATCTTTCATCGCGTGATTCCCGATTTCATGATCCAGGGTGGCGACCCCCAAGGCACCGGCATGGGAGGCCCCGGCTACCAGTTCGAAGACGAAACCAAAGGCTCGCCCCATAAGCTAGACAAAGCAGGCAAGCTCGCCATGGCCAACGCCGGCCCCAACACCAACGGCTCGCAATTCTTCATCACCGTCGCGCCCACAACGTGGCTAACCGGAAAGCACACAATTTTCGGCGAGGTCGTTGAAGGTCAGGATGTGGTCGTAAAGATCTCCGAAGTCCCGCGCGGACGGAATGATAAACCGAACAAGGACGTGGTCGTGAAGAAGGTGACGGTGGAGAGGACGTAGGCGGCGTCACGATCGCCTCTATCCGGAAATCGCGGATCTTATGAGCCCAATCCCGAGCAGCAACACTCCGCTGGCAAGGACGACAGCGCCGGCGTAAATTAGTCCAACCGCCCCATTCGGCTGAGTCGCCGTCGGCGACAAAATCGAAAAGAAAAATCCGGCAGGGATCAGGATCGCCGCCAAAGGAACCGCAATTCGGGCCACCCACAACAGCGGCGAAGGGAGAACCGCTGCGTCCGCCAATACTTGGCACACCAGCGAAAGAATAATGAACACTCCCGCGTGAGCGTGACCAGCACGAAAGAAATTCTGGCGCAAGGGATTCTCCATGTAGCCACTGCTTTTGTCCATCAGCGACGTCAGCAGAAAATATCCTCCGTATTGAATCGTCGGTACCGTGATGAGGATGATTCCACTCAGCATTCTGGCTTCACGCGTCATAGCTTCTCCCTTCAAACTCCAATCACACTGCATAACTCCTTCACCGCCGCCGCGCTCTTATCCAGCCCAGCCTTCTCCTCCGCGGTAAGCTTGATCTCAATAATCTGTTCAATGCCCTTAGCGCCCAGCTTCACCGGGACGCCAACGTAGAGCCCGCTGATCCCGTACTCGCCCTGCAAATACGCGGCGCAAGGCAGAATCTTCTTCTTGTCCTTAAGGATCGCCTCGACCATCTCAGTCGCCGCTGCCGAAGGCGCGTAGTAAGCCGAGCCAGTTTTCAGATATTTGACGATCTCCGCGCCGCCGTCCCGCGTCCGCTGCACCAAAGCTTCAAGCCGCGACTTCTCAATCAACTCCGTAATCGGAATCCCCGCAACCGTAGAATAGCGCGGCAGCGGGACCATCGTGTCGCCGTGTCCGCCGAGAACAAACGCGGTCACATTCTCCACACTGACCTTCAACTCGTCGGCAATGAAGGCGCGGAAGCGCGCCGAATCGAGCACTCCCGCCATGCCCACCACGCGCTCGCGCGGAAATCCACTCAGCTTGTAAGCCGCCTGCGCCATCGCATCCAGAGGGTTCGACACAATAATCAGAATGCAATTTGGCGAATACTTCACCACTTCGCCCACCACCGCCTTCATGATGCCGTAATTGGTGTTAAGCAGATCGTCGCGGCTCATCCCCGGCTTGCGCGGAATGCCCGCGGTAATCACGACGATGTCGGAATCCGCTGTGTCTTTGTAGTCGTTCGTGCCGGTAATGTAAGAGTCGCGTTTCTCGATGGGCATCGCTTCAAGCAAATCCAACCCTTTGCCCTGCGGCACGCCTTCAATAATGTCGATGAGGACCACATCGGCCAATTCTTTCGAGGCAATCCAGTGAGCCGCTGTTGCACCTACGTTGCCTGAACCTACGATGGTTACCTTCTTGCGCATGAAAACCCCTTTAGCCTCGGATTTCACCGATTCCCACGGATAACCCGGTCACTTTCTGTGATCCGTGAAATCCGTGGCAGATTATTTAGACACCAGCCAGAACGCCCACGCCCATACTCTCAATAATGCAATCTGCAAACTCACTGGTCTTCACTTTAGTCGCGCCTTCCATCAGCCGCTCAAAGTCGTACGTAACTTTCTTCTGGAGAATCGTCCGCTCCATCCCGCCCTCAATCAAATCCGCGGCCTCATTCCATCCCAGAAAACGGAACATCATCACGCCCGAAAGCATCACCGACCCGGGATTGATCACATCTTTATCCGCGTACTTCGGAGCCGTGCCATGCGTCGCCTCAAAGATCGCGTAGCCATCGCCAATGTTCGCCCCCGGAGCGATGCCCAGCCCGCCGACCTGCGCCGCGCAAGCATCCGAAATGTAATCACCGTTCAGATTCGGAGTCGCCAGCACCGAATATTCGTCCGCCCGCGTCACCACTTGCTGGAAGATCGAATCGGCAATGCGGTCGTTGATCATGATTTTCTTCTTCCACTGCCCGTTGCCGTGCGTAGCATAGATGCGGTCGAGCACTTCCTTCACTTCCTGTTCCACTGCCTGCCGAAATGCGGGCGGAGCGAACTCCATCCCCGGCTCAACCAGCTCTGCATTCTGCGCCACCGTCAGATTTGGATTCTTGTCTTTGTTACCGACGATCCAACTCTCGCGTTCTGTGACCACCTTGTCGCGAAACTCCTCAGTGGCCAGCTCGTATCCCCACTTGCGAAACGCGCCCTCGGTAAATTTCTGGATGTTGCCCTTATGCACCAGCGTCACGCTATTGCGGCCGGTCTCGAGTGCATGCCGAATCGCCATGCGCACCAGGCGCTTGGTTCCAGTCACCGAGATCGGCTTGATGCCGACGCCGGAATCCAGCCGGATCTGTTTCTTCCCGCCTTTCAGCATGTCTTTGTTCAGAAAGTCGATCAGCTTCGCGCACTCCGCAGTTCCCTCTTCCCACTCGATGCCGGCATACACGTCCTCCGTATTCTCGCGGTAAATCACCACATCCATGCGCTCGGGATTTTTCACCGGCGACGGCACGCCCTTGTAATACTTCACCGGACGCACGCAGCAGTAGAGATCGAGAATCTGCCGCAGCGCAACGTTCAGCGAACGAATGCCGCCGCCCACCGGCGTGGTCAGCGGGCCCTTGATGGCGACCCGAAATTCCCGGATCGCGTCCACCGTGTCATCGGGCAGCCAGGTATCGAACTTTGCCTTGGCCTTTTCCCCGGCAAACACCTCATACCACTCGACTCGACGCTTGTCTTTGTATGCCTTCTCCACTGCCGCGTCGAACACGCGCCGCGACGCCTTCCAGATGTCGCGCCCGGTTCCGTCGCCTTCGATAAACGGAATCACCGGATGGTCCGGCACTTTGTACTTTCCACTCGCATATCCGATCTTCTCTCCGTCGGACGGTACGGCAACACCGTTATAAGACCCCGCCATCATCAGCCTCCCTATGAAACTCCGGTCACCTACAAAAGCTTCACACTATAGAGAATACCCCACAGAGAATAGCCCCTGGGGAAGCGCACAGACTAATTCTCGCGTCACAGCCTTGCGTGACCGCCATCACCAGCGTCTCGTACCAAAAGACTTGCGCACGCCCAGCGTGAAATAGCGTCCCCAGGGACCGTTGTTCCCTAAATCGGCAACACCCAGATTAGTGTCTCGCGAACCCAGCCGATCGAACAGGAAGTGCTGGGTCAGGCGAAATTCAAATCCCTTCCCGATATATACTCCGCCTCCCCACGAGTGCTCGATGCCAATCGCATCCGGCGACCATGTGTAAAGCGTCTGCGGAATAGTCTTGCCAAACAGAAACGCCGGTGCCCCAAACACCATAAAGCGCCGCAACTGCCCCCGGCCAAAGGGACGCACCTCGATCATCCCCGACAGCATATAACGCGCAAACAGGCTGCAGGGCGCGTTCACCCCGCCATACTGTCCCGCGTTGCCGGCGCAGAGGTTGGGGTCGATTTCGTTGTGCGGAGGCGCCAGGTCAAATTGCGCCCATCCCCAAAACATGTCACGGGGAAAAAACATTCGCGGCTGAGCTTCGGCATCTTGCGCAGCGCTGCTCGCAGCAGGTGCGCTCTGTGCCCTACCCAGCGCCGAGATTAGTAGAGGAAATGCGAGAATCCACGACCACGTTTTCATCCGGCCTCCGAATTTTGTGGGTTACACAAATCTTTACAGTTTGTAAGAGACTGCAGTAACAGATTTCTCCCGAACTCCGCCCTGAATCCGTCACACAGCGCTCGCTGGGAGCGGAACATTGTAACCTGCTGGCGTTACGAGTGCTGAGCC
Organism: uncultured Acidobacteriaceae bacterium; assembly: GCA_963850805.1. Classification (GTDB taxonomy): domain Bacteria; phylum Acidobacteriota; class Terriglobia; order Terriglobales; family Acidobacteriaceae; genus Sulfotelmatobacter. Next base: position 225,922 of record CAWKNF010000031.1, read on the forward strand.
AGGGAATGCCTAAGACTGAAAAAGCAGCGGACGACGAAGCAGTGTGAAAACTCAAAGACGCCGGCGCTGGACCGCTTCCAGAATCCATATCCGGAATTCTGATTTATTCCATTCGTAGGATTACTGTCGAGGCTCACAGCCGAAAGGACTTACAGTGCAAGCACCTACGTTTGGACAGAAGATTGCATACCCAAAGTCAGAGTAGTCCGGAAAGCCCAATGCCCCAGGAAGTTTCTGTCTCGTATCAGGCCGTGAAGAGCAAGGTCTACCGGTTGATTGATGCCCTGGTCGTAGGGGAAAAGACCGAAGTCGAGGTCCAGGAATCCATTCGCCGCTGGTGGGACCTCATTCACCCCGCCGATCGTCCCATTGCCCAAAAGTATCTACTCCTCGTCCTGGAACGTTCCTGCCTGGCTCTCGACTCTGTTGAGAAGGGTCTGACGGAGGCTACCGACCACGGCGTGCCCCGCCCGTCTGAGTCGGCCAAGGCCCTCAAGCTTGTCGGCAGAATCGTCAGGCAGAATACGCTAAGTCCCCCGATCTGAACCCCGAGCCCAGCATTCTCATGTGAAGACCCCGGCTCGTGAGGGGACGCCGCTCTCGAAATCTGATTCATGTGGGGACAGCCGCCCTCGGCTGTCCAGCGAGCGAAGCTCGCTGGGCTTTTTTGTCCCGCCCGCGAAATCAACCCGACTCTGACAAAGATTTTACAATTGTGCGGTTGCAGCCCCTCGCGCAGCTCAGTATTCTCAACTGTGGTTTCAACGGCGCGCTAGCGCTCGCGTAAATATTCGTCAGGAGTCATCCGTGAGGTCCGGTGTTCCCTTCCTCTTCAAGATTCGTGGTTATCTTCTCTCCGGAGCGTTGCTGACTATGGCTGGATCCTTGCTCGCCGCGTCGGGAATCTACACCTTCACGCTAAACTCCATCGACGGCAAACCCGCGCCCTTGGCCGACTACAAGGGCAGAGTCGTTCTCGTGGTCAACGTAGCCAGCCAGTGTGGCTTTACGCCGCAATACAGCGCCCTCGAAGCGACCTACGAAAAATATAAAGACAAGGGCTTCGTAATCCTCGGTTTCCCCGCGAACAATTTCGGCGCCCAGGAGCCCGGCACCAACGGAGAAATCAAGACCTTCTGCACTCGCAAGTTCAGCGTGACTTTCCCCATGTACGCGAAGATTTCCGTCAAGGGTGACGACCAATCCCCGCTCTACGCTTACCTGACCAAAGACACCCCAGCGGGCATTAACGGCGAGATCAAGTGGAACTTCACCAAGTTTCTGGTTGACCGCAACGGAAACGTAGTGCAGCGTTTCGAACCAGCAGTCACTCCGGATTCGAAGGAAGTAATCTCGGCGATTGAGAAGCAGTTGAAGCAGTAGCCATCTTCAGTTATCGTGCCGTGGAGACGTAGGTGGCTTCGCCTCCGCGCGCCTCCCCCATCGTCGCGTAGGGGTGCAGATCCATTTCCACAGGCGGTAGAATGGCTGCGCGAACGGCGTAAACTTTAGGGATGACGAAACATAAACGTGAGCTGATTGCTAGACCCGCCATGAATGGTCCGTTGATCGCGTGCCAGTGCAGTAGATGCAACTGGCACGCCTCGGTCCAGTATTTCACCGACGAAACAGTAGGAGAGCCCGCACAAGAGGCATTTAATGCTCATCGCTGCGAGGACCACCCCAAAGGGGAGGAGCTGAAGTGAAAGTCCTGATGGGATTCGTCACCGCTTTATCGATTCCTCTAATGCTGCTAAACATACTTGGCGGCATCGCCTCAGGAGTTTGGCTCGCGGTGCTCCGCGAACTGGGGCACGCTCGGTCTCGGGGTCGGCCTCATCATCGGTTCGACTCTGATCCTTGGATTCGCGCTCATGCCCTCTGTGCTTCTGGCCGCGCCGGCCGTCTACTTTGCCGAGAGGGGGAAGACATTGGGACTTGTCTTCTTTAGTGCCCTGAGCAGTCTATACACCCTAGCTCTCATCGCGGTCTGGTGCTTCGGCGCCCTGTTCCTATTCGTGAAGGATGCGAGTGCAGCGAATCTTATTCCGCGTCTGATTTGGTCTTATGGAGTCGCTACTGGACCGTGGGGATCCATGGCGCTGAAAGAGGAGGGTCCGGACGATCGAGGGTTCGCCGCCACATTCGCCGTGTTCCTTGCCCAACTCGCCTACCTCGTGATCATGCTGCTAGTCATATTCTCTTCTATTACCTGGATTGGGGCGCTCAGGGTTTTCGGAGCCTTCATGCTAGTTGCCCTTGCCATTCAGATGACCGTGTTCGTCCTCGTCCAGCGGGAGCGTTCCGCCGAAAAACAGGCTTAGGAAGAATAAAGAATAGGGGTTCACAGGCGGCAACCTGCAGTGGCAAAACCCGTTTCCCGATTGGACAAGTGGATTGCTGGTAGTGGTGCCGTTTCGCACCACTACCAATCGGAGATGTCTTTGTCCATGTCCATCGCCAAGCCGTATACTTGGCAGGGTTCGGCTGAAGCTCGCATTTCGATCCGGGTTGAACTAGCCACTGACCACTGGCCACTAACCACTGCCCCATGGATTTCGACCAACTCCAAACTTTCCTCGAAGTAGCGCGCCACGCCTCGTTCTCCCGGGCGGCGGAGAAGCGTTTCCGCACTCAGCCCGCCATCTCCTCGCAGATTCGCGCCCTGGAAGACGAAGTCGGCGCCAAACTCTTCGACCGCTCCGGCGGCAAGGTTTGCCTCACCGCGGCCGGCAAGTCGTTTCAAAAATACTCCCAGGATACGCTTGACTCCCGGAAAGCCATGCTCACTTCTCTCGCCGAAATGGAGCATGTCCCCCGCGGCGCCATCACCGTAGGCGCCAATGAAGGCACGTGCCTCCACATCCTCCCCGAGGTCTTCGCCGATTTCAAGAAGCAGTATCCCGGCGTGTCGGTCAACATCAAGCGAGCCGATTATGCCAAGATTCTCGAATCGGTCACCGACAACTCCGTCGATTTCGGTGTGGTTTCCCTGCCCGTGAAAGACAACCGCCTCACCGTAGTCCTCATCCATCAGGATGAGTTGGTCATCATCGCCCCGCCGCACCACCCGCTGGGTAAGGTGAAGTCAGCCTCTGTGGGAGACCTCGCCAAGTATCCGCTGGTTCTTCCCAAAGCCGGCCACACTCGCGATGCGCTCGATGACCTGTTTCGCGAACGCCGCCTAAAGCCGAACTACAGTATGGAACTTGATTCAAGTGAACTTCTGAAACGCTTCGTGGCGGCTGGCGTGGGAGTCGGCTTCATCGCCCGCTCCAACGTGCAGGAGGACGTTCGCGCCGGCGTCCTGGTTGCCATTCCCATGGCCGACGCCCAACTGCGCCGGGATTTGGCTCTGGTCTTCCGCAAAGACAAAGCTCTCAGCCGCGCTGCGTTAGCTTTCATCGAGATTGCCAAGAAGCACAAATCCAGCGCGGTATCGGCGTCCAGATCGAAGTAAATGAAGACACTCCTGCCAGCTTCCCTCACTCCCGGCCTGCTCTCTCTCTTTCCGATCATCCTGTTTTGCGTCTCCGCCGCAGCCGAGACCCAGCCCGGCCAGGCGGCTCGTCCCGCGCAGCCCACTTCCTACAAACTGATCGCAGTCAAAGTGACCGGCAGCAAACGGTTCGCCTCGAATGAAATCGCCGCCGCCAGTGGTCTGCCGGTAGGCACCATCGCCCACGAAGAAGATTTCAAGAAGGCAGCCCGCCAACTCGGCGAGAGTGGAGCCTTCAGCAACGTCGCTTACACCTACTCTTACTCAGCGAACGGCACCAAACTCGAGTTCCAGGTCACCGACGCCGACAAATTTGTCTTTGCCCACTTCGCTGACTTTGTCTGGTTCACCGATGAAGACCTGCTGCAAAAAGTGCACGAACGTGTCCCCCTCTTCAAAGGAGAATTGCCCGCGAACGGGCGCTTACCCGATCAAGTCTCGGATGTTCTTCAAGCCCTGCTGGTTGAAAACGGCATCCCCGGCCACGTCGAATACCTGCGTACCAACGGCAAGAACGAGCGCCTTGAGTCGATTGACTATAAGGTCGCCGGCGTGAGCATTCGGATTCATCACGTCGAGTTTCCTGGTGCGGGAGCAGACGAATTACCCTTGCTCCAGGCTGCCGCGGAAAGATTAATTGATCTCGAATATTCCCGCGAGTTCATGACTAACTTCATCGAACATGCGGTCGTCCCCATCTATCGTGAACGCGGATATCTCAAGGCCTCATGTGGTCCGCCGCAACTCAAGATTGAAAAGCCTGCCGCCCCGGAGCCCAGCGACAATACGACCAAACCAACCTTCGTCGATGTCACATTTCTGCCCACTCCCGGCATCCAGTACAAGCTCGCGCAGTGGGATTGGTCGGGAAATAAGGCGATCCCAAGCGACACACTCGAACCGTTCCTTCATGCCAGAGGGGGGCAAATCGCAAACACAATTCAACTGGATAAAGACCTCCGGGCCATTCAGGAGCTTTACGGTTCCCGCGGATATGTCCTCGCCACCATCAAGGCCAACGCTGAATTCGACGACGCCGCTGGAACCGCGGTTTTTCACCTTGTCGTCAACGAAGGCGCCATCTTCCACATGGGAGAGCTTGAGTTTCGCGGCATCGACAACAATCTCACGGCTAGACTGCGGGCCGCCTGGAAGATCCGCCCCGGCGATGTCTACGACGTCACCTACCTCAAGCAGTTCCTGCCACTCGCCCAAAAACTGCTCCCTCCGAGTCTCGACTGGGATGTCTCCACCCATGTGACCGCCCTTGCGGGCAGCAAAACTGTTGACGTCGATTTGCAATATACAGCGAAAGCCCCGCGGTAAACTGAAATACGAGACCGGTAACCTTTTGCGGCCCGTATCATCTATCATCCAGAGGCACTAGCGCCGCCGCAGCGGGGGTAGTAGCGCTGGCGTCCCGCCGGCTGTCGCGGGGGCGTCTCGCCCCCACTGCAAGCGCAAACAGACAGTCGTCAAGACCGCGACTAAAGAATGACCGGCTCAAGGAGAACGTGGAATGAATCGTAATTCGTGGCAATTCGGATCGATAACAGCACTTATCTTTGCTGCAATCGTATTCTCCAGTCTTAGCGCTCTCGCCGCCGGCAAGCAGAAGTTTACCGGCGAGGTTGGCGACGCCATGTGTGGCCGAACGCACATGGAAGGCACGCCGGCGGAGTGCACTCGCACCTGCGTGGACCATGGCTCCAAGTTCGCATTGATCGTCGGCGAGAAGATTTACATTTTGGATACCACCGACAAGACGGCTCTGGCCATGCTGGACCAGCAAGCCGGGAAGAACGCCACCGTCACGGGGACTCTGAGCGGCGACACCATCGAGGTCAGTTCGGTCGCCGCCAAGTAACGAAGCCCTCAGGCTGATCGCAGAAGCCTGGGGCTGTTCGCAAAAACCTTGGGGCTGTTCGCAAAAACGAAGCCCGGCTGCTTTTTTTCGGAAGGCTTTCAGCCTTGTGTTACAGTAGGTCGGTTTTGCCCGGGGCCCTCCCCCAACACGCACCGGGCATAGTGGCGGAAATCCGCGCCAGCGGATTCCCGCCATTTTTCTCTCCCCGGCGCGAAATTCATCTTCTCTTTACAATGCATTGTGTTAAATTGTGCATTCTCCATCTCATTTTGTCGCGCCGGAGGATACAGCATTGGGCAAAGACATGGTTCCCAAGCGGATGTTCTTCACCAAAGGAGTCGGGAAACACCGCGAACGGTTAACGTCCTTCGAGCTGGCTTTGCGCGACGCCGGCATCGCCGCACAAAACCTGGTGCGCGTTTCCTCCATCTTCCCGCCCAATTGCAAAATGCTGGCCCGCAAAGAAGGCGTAAAGTATCTGAGCCCCGGCGAAGTCGTCTTTGCCGTTGTGGCCGAAAACTCCACTCACGAAGCTCACCGCCTGCTCGCCTCCTCCATCGGCGTAGCCATCCCCGCCGACAAAAACACCTACGGATATCTCAGCGAGCACCACTCCTTCGGCGAAACCGAAGACGCCGCCGGTGAATACGCCGAAGAACTAGCCGCCGAAATGTTAGCCACAACGTTAAACGTAGAGTTTGACCCCGACCGCTCCTGGGACGAAAAAAAGCAGATCTACCGCCTCTCCAACAAAATCGTCCGCACCGCCAACGTCACGCAATCCGCAGTAGGCGACAAGCGCGGTCTGTGGACCACGGTAATTGCCTCGGCCGTGCTGATCTTTGATTAGAGGAATGGAGTCGGCAGGCGTTCTTCTTCACCAGACAAAGGCACCGATGACGGTTGCAACCGTTCAATCCGGTATTGCGTAACTACAACTTTATAATTATAATGACTGTGTGGAAGGCATACGCTTCGAGTGGGACGAGGCGAAGAACCTCTCCAACCGGCGCAAGCACGGCATAAGCTTTGAGGAAGCGAGCGAAGTATTCCTCGATCCGTTGTATGTCTCGGTGCAAGACCGCGTGGAGGATGGGGAACCGCGTTGGCAAACCTTGGGCATCGTCGAAGGTTTGCTGCTTCTAACGGTGGCCCACACCGTTAGAGAGGAACGCCATCGCGGCAGATCGGTCGAGGTCATTCGCATCATCTCGGCTCGACCGGCTACCCGCAAAGAGAAACGACGCTATGAAGACGAAAATGGTTAGTTACACCCCGGAAACTCTGCCTCGGTTGACGAAACCGGATCGTGCGAAACTGAAGGCCCTCGCAGCCCGTCCCGACTCGGAGATCGACACCAGCGATATCCCCGAAATGACGGACGAACAGTGGAAGAAGGCCGTGCGCGGACATTTCTATCGCCCGCGCAAGCGCCAAATTACGGCACGCGTCGACGCCGATGTCCTGGATTGGCTTAAAGCACAAGGGAAGGGCTACCAGTCGCGGATCAACGCAATCCTGCGAAGAGAGATGCTGACCTCGGCAAAATCGGCCAAATAGCAAAACCCCGCACTCGTGCTATAATTGCACTTTAGTAACCTTCATGCCCTCCCAAATGTAATCTTCCGTTAACACCCTTCCCGTATCATAAGAACTGTAAGAAAAGTACCTATTCAGGCAAGAGGAGTAGTTTTGGATAACGATACCCGTAGAAAAAGGCAGCAAGCACTCATAACCGAATTGTTGGAGAGAAAGATTCGCCTGCACGCGCAACATCTCTACGACCAGCGTGGTCAGGCCGAAGGATTAGCCCTGCAAGACTGGGTGGAAGCCGAATCTCGTGTGCTCGAAAACAGCATCCTTGCGCCGCTCTACCGCAAGACCCGCGATACGTCGTCCTCAGAAACCGAAGCCTAGCGGAAGAGCGGCGCTTCAGCGCCGCGTAAAGCATGAAAAAACAAGCCGGGCTTCAGCCCCTGTTGTGCTCTTTCTCGCCAACCGCACGCCAGGCCCACAAAACACTCGCGGGCGTTTACTTCTTCGCCGCAGCAGTTTTCGTCCTACCCGCCTTACTTCCCTTCTTATCCAGCCGCTCAAACACTGCAGCCACAATCAAAGGCAATCCCACGGTGGCGTCCACAAAAACTTCCCCAAACTTCCCACCCTCCGCCGGAGGCACAAACTTCCCCCACGAAACCGCCTCGCTATAAGGGCTGCCCGACAACCCGCCCCAGTAAACCGGCTCCGGACAAATCCTCAACCCATAGTGATACCGCTTCAGCGGAACATTCTCCCCCAGCCGCCGGTGCCGCAATTCGCAGAACGGACCAAACTGCTGCGACCAATTCCGCGGCACTCCACCGCCAATCGTCAGAATGCCCAGCTTCTTTTGCCGCAAAAGCGTGGCCGCAAAGTGCTCCAGATCCTCGAACGGATCAAAGCGTATCTTGTGCCGCCCCGTCGACTCCCGCAGACGATTATTGAGCGCCGTGTCCAGCCCCATCTCCGAATCGCTGAACGCCGGTACAAACACCGGCACGCCCATCTCGTGCGCCGACTTCAAAATCCCGCGCTCCTGCGCGTTTTTCGCCAGATACGCTCCAATCGCATGATTCAGCTTGTAGGAGCACATCACCTCGTTGTGATCCCAACCCTCCAGCACCGCCGACATCACTTCTTCCACATCATCCAGGTTCTGCTCTGGCTCCAGCGTGTCATATACGCGGTTGTAACCCTGCTCGTAAAGTTCCTCGTCACTGACCTCAGGGTTATACCGGAAGTGCGCCCTCCCCGTAGCCTCCACCAGCCCATGAGCCATCAACGCCCCAGTTGAGACCACCGCATTCACTATCCCCCGATCAATCAACTCAGTAACGATCAGCCCCTGCTTCGCCACAGTCATCGCGCCCGAAAGTGTCATCACGACGAAGCATTCCTCGTCGCGAGCCATAGCCTCCAGCACATCAGCAGCCTCGCCCAGCTGCCGCCCAGTAAAAGCCGTCTTCGACATCGCCCGCACCAGATCGTCGATCGACTTCACCTTGCTCAAATCAAGCGGCTCCAGAGGAATCAGCCGGTCTGCGATCGGATTGTGCAGATGGCGCTCCACACCATCTCCTCCGTGTCCAGCGTGATCGTGCGACTTTCCCTGATGCGAGCTGCCATGATTCCCGTGTTTCAAGACGACGCCTCCAACTTGGACTGGTAAATCCCCAGAGAAACTACTCTACAGGAACAGCGCGAGATGACGCCACGCCGCAGTCTGTTCCGATGCTTGGGAGTCAATTGCCTGCCACAGGCAACCCGCGGAACATTCCATCCTTGGATAACGTACCCCTCGGTGTACTGCACACCAGCCGGAAAAGGAAACCTCATGAAGCGCTTTTCCTCTGTAGCTAGAATGCTGCTATTGTTTTCGGTCTTCGCCTTTTGCGGCCTCCCGGCCAACGCTCAAGCAGTCCCACCTCTGGAGAGCATTCAATCCCAGGCTGAACTCGACAAGGCCATCGCCTCGCTTGATGCGGCTCTTTTCGATTCCTATAACCGGTGCGACCTGGAAAAATTTGCGTCTTTCCTCACCGACGATTTGGAGTTTTATCACGACCAGGGTGGCCTAACACTCGGCAAAGCAGACCTGACCGCGAGCGTAAAGAAGAATATCTGCGGCAAAGTCACGCGGGAACTCGTCCCCGGAACGATGCAGGTGTATCCCATGAAGGGCTATGGCGCGGTCGAGATGGGCGTTCACCGTTTCCACCACCCAGGGCATGAGGACACAGAGGGAGTCGGCGAAGGGAAGTTCATTCATCTCTGGCGATACAAAGACGGCTCGTGGAAGATTACTCGGGTCATCAGTTACGACCACCACCCTGCAGGCAAGTAATAGCAGGCGGCGTCCGAGAGTGTCATTACGACAAAGCATTCCTCGTCGCTCCCTTCGCCACCCCGTGCCTAATGACTTACCCTGTGCTCATCCGTCCCCGGAACCTGTCCTGAGCAGAGCCGAAGGGTGGTTAAAGATCTTGAACTTCCTTCGGCGTGAATCGCGGCGACCGCCCCTGCGCGTTACACTCTCCCCATGCCCGGCAAGCGCAAGTTCGAAGACCAACTAGCCGCCCTCGACGCCCTTCGCCAGCAACCGCCAGAAGCCTGTATAGAGCCGCTCTGCAAAGCGCTGACAAACCGCAACAACTTCGTAGTAGGCAAAGCCGCAGACCTGATTCGGACACTCAATCTGCCTCAACTCACCCCCGCGTTGCTAACCGCCTTCCACCGCTTCTTCGAAGACCCCGTCAAAACCGATCCGCAATGCTGGGCCAAGAATGCCATCAGCCGCGCGCTGGCTGCATTCGAATATCAAGACGCAGATGTTTTTCTTCGCGGCATGAAACATATCCAGCCTGAACCTTCCTATGGAGGAAGTTCCGACTCCGCCGGAACTCTCCGCGCAACCTGCGCCCTCGCGTTAGTGCAGTGCCGCGGCCTGCGAGAACCTGACCTCCTGAAGCACTTGGTCGAGCTGCTAGCCGATAAAGACAAGTCGGTTCGCGCAGAGGCAGCTCGCGCCATTGAGCAGGTCGGATCGCCCTCCGCCGCTCTCCTCCTCCGTCTAAGAGCGATTCTCTATTCCAATCTAAAGTCCAGAAAGCCAGGCCAACCTCCAGAAGAAGAACCCGAAGTCCTCGGCGCCTGCTACAGCGGCATCCTCCGTATCGAAGGCCCGACCGCCATCCCCTGGATCAGCCGTTTCCTGGCGTCTGCCGATGATCCCGCAGCCGAAGCCGCTCTTGCCATAGCCGGCACGCATACTCCGCAAGCCTTCGAAACCTTGCGCGAACGCTTCGCCAAAGAAGCGGACCCGTGGTTCAGTTCCGTACTCCTGTCCGCCATCGCTCTAACCCGTCTGGATGCAGCCCTCGAATTCCTGCTGGATGTAGTTCGCACCGAGTCCCTGCAAGCCGAACCCGCCATCGAAGCCATTCTCCGAGCCTTACCCAACGCCGAAGTCACAAAGCGCTTGGAAGAACTGGTAGCCGGCAACCAGCGCCTGGCACGCGCCTTCGCAGCCAACCGCCCAAAGCCCTAACGAAAACTCTGTGACGGAAAAGTTTTACTGACGGCTGATGGCTGAAGGCCGACGGCTCGTTCTAGATGCTATATTCTTCGGCAGAGGAGAACGCGTGCCCCCTGAGAAATTTCGCGTAGCCCTGGTACAAATGTCCTGCGGCCCCGACCCGGAACAGAATCTCCAGAAGGCCCTGGACCGCGTGGCCGACGCCGCCGGACGCGGCGCAAAGGTAGTCTGCCTGCCCGAACTATTTCAGACCCAATACTTCTGCCAGCGCGAAGATCATTCCCTCTTCGATTTAGCCGAGCCTATTCCCGGCCCCAGCAGCGAAAAGTTATCCGCCGCCGCCCGCCAACACGGAGTGGTCCTGATCGCATCGCTCTTCGAGAAGCGCGCCCCCGGCATCTACCACAACACCGCCGCTATCTTCGATTCCGATGGAACCCTCCGCGGCCTCTACCGCAAGATGCATATCCCCGACGATCCGCTCTACTACGAAAAGTTTTACTTCACCCCGGGCGATCTCGGATTCCGCGCCCTCGACACCACCGCCGGCCGCATCGGCACGCTAGTCTGCTGGGACCAATGGTTTCCCGAAGGCGCGCGCCTGACCGCGCTGCAAGGCGCACAAGTGCTCTTCTATCCCACCGCGATCGGCTGGCATCCCGCCGAGAAGGCCGAGTTCGGCCTGGCCCAGCACGACGCGTGGCGCACCATCCAGCGCGCTCACGCCATCGCCAACGGAGTCTACGTAGCCGTAGTCAATCGCGTAGGCTTCGAAACCGGCAACATCCGCGGCAAGTCCGCCCCAGGCCAGGGACTAGAATTCTGGGGAGCCTCATTCTTCTGCGATCCTTTCGGCCGAGTCTTGGCCGAAGCCTCCCACGACCGCGAAGAAATCCTCATGGGCGACGTCGACCTGAAGGCCCTCGAAGACATCCGCCGCAACTGGCCCTTCCTCCGCGACCGCAGAATCGACGCCTATGCCCCAATCTGCAACCGTCTGCTGGATGGACGCTGAGAGCCACCGTGACGACCAAGCCCCCGCGCACGCCTTCAAGTAATGCTTTAACTGTTGCCGAAGCGCAGCAAACACCTGCCCAGCGCGTCCACCGCATGCCCGCCGAATGGGAATCCCACGCCGCCACCTGGCTAGCCTGGCCCCACTATCACGGCGACTGGCCGGGAAAGTTCGAACCCATCCCATGGGTCTACACCGAGATCATCCGCAATCTGGCCCGCCACGAGCGCGTAGAACTGATAGTCAACAACGCAGCCGCAGAGAGCCAGGCCCGCAAGCACCTGGAAAGATCTAACGCGCCAGTAAAGAACGTCCGCTACCACCGCTGGCCCACCAACCGGTCCTGGCTGCGCGACTCCGGCTGCATCTTCGTAACGCGTGGCGCGGGCGCCCTCGCCCGCGAACGCCGTCACCGGCACGAGTCTCCCCTCCAAGCCCTAACGTTCCGCTTCAACGCCTGGGCCAAATACTCGAACTACGGCCAGGACGAAAAAATCGGCGCCCAAATGGCAACCGTCGCCCAAGCCGAAGAAATCCACCCCCAACACAATCGCACCCGGATAGTCCTCGAAGGCGGCTCCATCGACGTCAATGGACAAGGCACCATCCTGACTACCGAAGAATGTCTGCTCAGCAAAGTCCAGCAGCGAAACCCAACGATGCGCCGCAAAGACTACGAAAAGCTCTTCGCCGACTACCTGGGCGCCCCGCACGCGATCTGGCTAGGCAAAGGCATCTCTGGCGACGACACTCACGGCCACGTCGACGACCTGACCCGCTTCGTAGCTCCAGACAAGGTCGTAACCGTGGTCGAACCGAATCGCAAAGACGCCAACCACCAGCCGCTGAGCGACAATCTCCGCCGTCTCCAGGCCGCCACCGATCAAGCAGGCCACCCGCTCAACATCATCGAGCTTCCCATGCCCCGTCCGGTCGTCTTCGAGCAGCGCCGCCTGCCCGCCAGCTACGCCAATTTCTACATCGCCAACGGCATCGTGCTCGTGCCGGTCTTCAATGATTCCAACGACCGCGAGGCCCTGAACACCCTGGCCCAGTTGTTCCCCACCAGAGAAATAGTCCCAATCTATTCCGGCGACCTGGTCTGGGGACTAGGCACCATGCACTGCATGACTCAACAACAACCGTCTACTCCTTTCTAGCGCGGACCAACCCCCTTCGCCACTCGGACCAACTCTAGCTTCGCCATTTTTGAGCAATCAACCTTTCGCAGAGAAGTTGAATCCTATACGCTTGTAAATTCTGTTCCTGCAGCCGGTATCCGGTTGCGAAGGGAAAATTGAATGAACAAACTTAGACTTTTGTCCTTAGCTGCGGTCGTTGTCATCTGCTTCACGATAATCGCTCCGAAATCACAGGCTCAGGTGCAAGTCGACATCGGCGTCGCGCCTGTATGTCCCTACGGCTACTACGATGTCCCGCCGTACGCCTGCGCACCCTACGGCTACTACGGCCCAGAGTGGTTTACCGGAGGTGTCTTCATCGGCGCTGGCCCGTGGTTTCACGGCCCCGAAGGCTTTCGCGGCCACGTAAATAACCACTTCCATCCTGATCACGGATATCACGGGACCATGCCTGCTCGCGGCGACCGACCCGAACCAGGAAAGCGTCTCGACAAAATTGAACACTTCAAAGGCAACGAAGTGCGTGACGGACGCGGCCACACCGGCAAACGCTAGCCTCTTCTGAGAGCGTAAGGCGACCCGTTAATCGTTCCCAGCGGGCGAGAGGGCCCACTCTCGCTCGTGTTCCTTTTCCGGCTTGTCATTCCGAACGAAGTCCGAAGCCGAGCAAAGCTCGGCGAGGCGAGCGAGAGCCTGCCCTGAGCGAAGTCGAAGGGAATCTGCTGTCCCCTGCAGTGGAAAAATGAAGGTGCCCCATCTTTGGCGTCCTTTGCCAAAAGCCTGCCCTGAGCGAACCGAAGGTGTGGGATTCCGCTACGGTCGACGTCCTGGGATTTTGGTCTCCTCACGCCCACGCAGCGGACAAACCGCGCACCGCACCTTCACGTCCTCACTCCGGCACCGAACCGGAATATCCCCCCGCCCCCACGCCTTCCGCGGACAATCCAACAAACACCAAGCCTCCCGGTATTTCTCAAACCGAGCCCGCGTCGACTTCGGATTGAACCACAGCTTCACCAGCCCCTCCGCCATCTCGATCGGGATAACGTACCAAACGTCCAACGGCACAATATGCACCACCACAAAATCCATGTCTTCCTGAGTGAACGGCCTGCCCTTGCCTCCCGCGCCCGCCTGATATTTCGACCGCTCACAATACGACCCGCCCTTCACCTGCACGCGCCAAAACCCCTCGCCCCAATCCACCACAAAGTCGTAACGTTCGCTGTCTCCCCAGGGCTTGCACACCGGAATCCGAAGCCTGCAAACCTTAGCCAGAAACGCCGCCTCCACCGCCTCCCCCATCCGCTTGCAGTTATCGTCAGCCACCGCTTGTAGGTCGATCCCATCTTTCTCCCGCTCCAACCCGAATTGTCATTTCTCTCTCGCATAAACAGAAAAGGCGCAGCCCGAAAGCCACGCCTGAAAGCGCTCCTTTGTAATATTCGCTTAGTTCCCCGAGCGGGTGCCCCACTCTTCTCGCGTTCTTTGCGAGAGGGTGGGGATTTTGATCTCCAGTCCCGATCGCCAAGCACTACGCAAGCACAAACGGCGCAGACCCAAGGGGCTGCGCCGCTGTTTCGACTCTATAATACCATTATATCATACCGCAAAGGGTAAACGCGCCACATTAGCCACATTTATTTCCTCCACCGAATCAACGACATAGTCCGAAAATCGTCGCTGCAGGGGCTTGACAAGATTTTGGCAAAACGTCGACAACGACGTTTTCCAGCTGCACCCCGCCGGGGGACGAACTAAAGCTTCTGACCGCGTGCCACTTGATGAGACTTAAGGAAGGTTTTAGGATACTGGCCCTCGCCGCAGAGTTTGAACGAGCCAAAATCCTTGTACCACGGTCCTTCGGGAACTTCTGGCTTTGATTCCATCCAAAGCCGCAGCTGATTCAGGTCGGCGACTCCGATATGGCGGTCGTGCATTCGCTCGACCAGATGGTCTCGAACGGCGGCGGGCAGCGAGGACCATCTCTCGATCTGCGGCATCGCTCACCCGGGAACTACTCACCGGGAATTACTCACCTGGTTTTACTCACCTGGTTTTACTCACCAAAGACGAAGCGGCCTAACTGGTCGCCCAACTGCTTGACCTGCTCCGGATCGTCAGCCGCGCGGAAGCGTTCGGCCAACTGAAAGAACGCCTTTTCCTTCTGCTGCCGCGCTTCGATTCCCTGCTCGATCAGTTCGATCAGCACCCGGTTATCGCTGAGATCGCGCTCCCTCGCCAGCGTCTCAACCTGCCGGGCGATTTTGGGAGGCAAAGTGACGCTTCGCCGGACGTGCTTTTGCTGAGTTGACTTTGCGCGGGATCGTTTCGCCAATGGCATGGTAACACCAGTATACACCATTATGGTGCAGAATGTACCGGCTGTGCGACTCAACGACAATAGTCAAAGAATCGCCGTCGCGCGGACTGCTGCGACGCGAAACGCACCCTGTCAGTCCCTCACCTCCTTATCCACACTTCGTACCCCCAGTTCCGCCAGCAGGGTCCTTCCGGGGCATCAAACTGTTAAGTCTTTTATGTTGCATCTCGAAAAAACATCAGCTACTCTCAAGAACAATTTTGTTGAGATGTACCAACCATTTTATGAGAGGAGAATGGCTTATGGCTTCGACGTTTCCTGCACTTCGCGGAAAAATGGGTGAAATGGACTACGCTTTGGTGATGATGAGGCTTGGCGAGCTAGTAAAGCACGTGGGCTATGCCGAAGAGATCCAAGAATGGGACGGCGGTATTCCGTCAGAGTTTAAGAAACAGCGCAAGCTCAATATGTCGCGCATCACGAATGAGATGGTGCCTTACTTGACGGCAACTCCGGACCACTTCTATGCAGCAATCACCGCCGAGCTGGAGCGGCCCGGTGACCCGCAGAATAAGCTGCTGTCCGAGCCCAGCGACGGCGGAGACGGAACATGGGGGTTCTGACGCCCGACGGCAGCGAGCAGGTCATGCCCTCGATGCCAGCATCGGCTGAAATCGATCGAATTGGCCAAAAACCCACCCCCCCCCCCCGCTCTTCGACGGATCTCAACTATGAGAGATGCCGAAACAGGCGCTAGGGTCAATGACGAGCCATTAACCTGCTCTTTGAACACCGCGAATTTTTTGCGGTCGTCGCCAAGGAGGTCGCCGGCGTGCGCCCGGACTTTCCGTGATCGAGTAAACCTGGAAACCAATAGCCTCGGCCAGAAGGCGCGGCACCACATCACGCTCGGCGTCCTTTATGAATGCGTGCTCGCGCTCCTCGATGGCCACTATAGTGACTCCGAAAAGGCGCTAGGGAAAATCAGCGAGGCCACGAACCTTGTCATTCATATCTATGACGACGTGGTCGCACCAACCCTGCCTGAATTCGAAAGTATGCTCGCTGGGAACTCACTCCCTTACGACCTGCGCACCAAGTACATATTCGGCCACTCAGTAGGCCAACAGGCCATCGCACGTGCCATTCGCGCGACGCGCGACGAATTTGGCGAAAAATGGGAAGACGCTGTGCGGCCGGCATTCAAGGCCATCGACTGGCGTCTCATCAGCCCCCGATGGGAAGGTACGGCCGTTCAGGGCGGAGCAATCGGCTCGCGCCGACAGAACATCGAGCAGACGGCCACGGTGCTGAAACTCCTACTGGGCGTTACCGTTCCGCAGAAGGAGATGGATTCGCTCAAGAATGCGCTCCAGGCCACCGATCCGAGCCGGAGTCTTCCGGGGCCGGTTGTCGAGGTCGCAGTGTAAAACGCCCGAAGCGCTGGCGGCGTTCGATGGGAACGAGACCGCCGGCATTGCGCTGAGGCCATTATGCTCAACTTCCATGAGGTTCTTCGCCGCCTTCGAAAACGCTACATCGGCAAGCAAATCGGGCTTGCGGCTAGCCTCGGCTGCACAGAAGCCGCGATCTCACTTTGGGAGAGCGGCAGGCGGCTGCCGCTACGCCCGGCGGTTCCTGCCATGTTGGAATGCTTCCGCATGGGAGGCGCATCCCTGAATGAGATTGAAACACTCCAGCGTGCTTATGACAGTCGCAAACGAACGAGCCACCGGGGCCGGCGGGGCCGGTCACGCAACCGATCAACTAATCTTCAACCCAAATAAAGGAGGTTCCTGGGTTATGGCTAACTTTACCGTCCGCGTTGAACTTCATAAGGCGGAATTGGTCGACTATCAGCGGCTCCATGCGGCGATGGAGCAGAAGGGCTTCTCCCGTCAGATTACCGCTGACGATGGCAGGGCCTACCACATGCCGTGGGCTGAGTATAACGGCAGCGGAAATCTTACGAGTGCCCAGGTCCGGGACATTGCGCGCCAGGCGGCAGACAGCACAGGCAAGCAGAATGCCGTGTTCGTTACTGAAGCCGTGAGCCGTGCCTGGATAGGGCTCAATCAACTCACCACCGCGTAAAGCCGAAGCTATGGGGCTGGTGAGACAACCGTGCACGCACGTGGCCCAAGTTAGCGCGCAGGTTCAACCGTAAGCCTCAGCCCCACCGCCTTAGTCACGGCAACCAGCGTGGAGAGCCGAGGGTTTCCGCGCGTCGACAAGGCGCGATATAAGCTCTCGCGTTCGATCCCGGCGGCTTTGGCTACCTTGGCAACGCCGCCGCTAGCTTCCGCGACGCGGAGCAGGGCGATCCGGAGCACAGCAGGTTCTTCGGTATCTTCCAATGCAGCGTTCAGGTACTCGGCGACAAACTTCGGGTTCTCGCGCAACTTGGGAATCATGTAATCGTCATGCGAGACGTTCGTTATATCCTTCTTCCTGCGTTTCATTTGTATGCGTGTCCCCTGCATCACATCCCGAACCCTTGAAGGGGGCGGCAGTCGCACCAGGCCCACATACTCCCTATCGGCTCGGAAGGACAAAAGGGTTGGAAGCCGAAGCCCGAAGCCCGAAAGCCTACTTCTTATACTCCGTAGGCACGGGCCCCTTCTCCAAAGTCTCCCGGTCCCAGATCCAGCCCTCACGCGTATAGCTGGCAAGTTCGAAGTCCTGGGTCAGTTCGAGCGCATCTACGGGACAGGCGTCTTCGCAGAGGCCGCAGAACATGCAGCGGCTCAGGTCGTAGGTGAAGTTGGTGAGTTCCTTGCGGCGGGTGTGCTCGTTGCGCTCGCTGGAAACCACGATCAGGTTCTCCGGGCAGGCCACGGCGCACAGGTCACAGGCGATGCACATGGTCTCGTCGGTGTCAGGATTCACGTTCAGCCGCGGCGCGCCCCGGTAGCGCTCGGCCACCTGCGGCCGTTCCATCGGATATTGCTCAGTATAGATTTCCTTGGGATCCTGATAGCGGAATGTGACCTTCAGTCCCTGCAGAAGGTCGATCAGAAAGACTTTGCGGAGCAGGCTCTGCATCCCCATGACGGGATCAGCATATCAGGTGCCAGTGCTCAGTGGCCAGCGGCCGGAAGCGCAGCATAAAGGCTCATGTGGGGACAGCCGCCCCCGGCTGTCCGGTCGAGCGAAGCTCGATGGTTTTTGCGCTCTCTCCACCGCTGTTTCTACCTGCTGGGATGTAGTCCCGCGCCCGGGAACCTTTTCAGCCCGCATTTCGTATTTAGAACTGTGAGGATGTTATGCGAGCCTATCTCGCCAAATTGTCGCCGAAAGCCCGGATGCTGCTGGCTGTGCCATTGGTGTTGATCGCCTATGCAATCGTAATGATCGTGATTCCGGCCGTGGTTCATGCGGCCGTGCCCGAAGTAGTGCGCTCGGTGCTGAGACTGCTCTGACCCAGGAGAATCGTATGGGGACGGGCGCCTCGCGAGCTTGCCCTGAGCGAAGCCGAAGGGTCCCGGCCTGAGTCTGCCCTGAGCTTGCCAAAGCGGCGAAGCCCGGCACGCGTTCTTCACTGCTGATTGAATCAGGCCGCTTGAACCACGCCGCGCCGGTGATACCCTGCTGCGTAGGCCTCTCCGTGACAACAACCAAGACCAACCACGAAGACCCACGACCGCCGTCCGCCTCAACGACCGACGAACTCTGGATGGAGGAAGCTCTGCGCGCTGCGCAGCGCGCCCTTGAAGCCAGCGAAGTCCCCGTGGGCGCAGTGGTAGTGTGCGCGGGAAAAATCGTCGGCCGCGGATGGAACCGCAACATCAGCGACTCCGATCCCACGGCTCATGCGGAGATCGTCGCCCTGCGCGAAGCGGCTGCGAACCTCCGTAACCATCGCCTCGAGGCGTGCGACCTGTTTGCTACAATTGAACCGTGCCCGATGTGCGCTGGAGCGCTGGTGCACGCCCGGATCAAGCGCCTGGTCTATGGCGCCGACGATCCGAAAGCGGGCGCAGTGCATTCGGTAATGCAGGTGCTGAATCACCCGCAACTGAACCATAAAGTAGAAGTCCGCAGCGGCGTCTTGGCAGGCCGTTGCGCAGAGTTGCTGCAAACGTTCTTTAAGAGCCGACGTTGATGTTAAGGTCGCTGGCCACCGGCCACAGACCACTGCCCTCCGGAGAGGTGCGTGAGCGGTTGAAACGATCCGCCTCGAAAGCGGACATACCTTAACGGGTATCGGGGGTTCGAATCCCTCCCTCTCCGCCATGTCTTTTTGATCCTGCGCTGGGGTTTGTTTGGGGTTTCTGGATGTTTGGGGTTTCTGGATGTCGATCGGAGGGATGCTACGGGCTGACGACAATTAGGCGTGGGTTCGAGCGGATTTTCTGGAATTGCTTTCCGCGATGCTGGCGTCGGGGCGGGCGAGGCTGGCTTCGACGATTCTTTGTGCGGGCTGAAGGTCGCAGCGGCATAGGACGCAGCGCATGGCGACGGTATAGACAAAATGCGCGTAGGCCGGACACTTGCTGTTCATGCAGACTTTTGTTGTCATTCTCGAGCCGCCTGCGGGTCGGGCGTCTAACCGGACGCAAACCATAGAAGCAGCTGTGAAGTTAGCACAATGCGATCCCGTCTCGGACACGCATTTTTGGCATTTGACCATCAGATTTTCTTCTGACATGCCTGCGTACTCCACGAATAGAGCTGAATATAATTGTCGGACCCGGGGAATAAAACCCGTCTCCCCTGGTTTACCCTAGTGTACGTGCCGGGAGAGACCTTGCCATCGGGGACGTTCGAGGATCTGGCCATGCCCCACTTCGAGCGGCTCTATAACTTTGCCTGCTGGCTGACGCATGACCGGCAAGAGGCCGAAGATCTGGTGCAGGAAACCTATGTCAAGGCGCTTAAAGGATTCTCCTCGTTCCAGCCGGGCACGAATTTTCGCGCCTGGATCTACAAGATCCTGCGGAATACCTTTCTGACCTCCCGCACCGGGCTGAAGGCGGCCGCGACCGTGCCGATCGATCTTGAGGGCGAAGACGAAATTCTGCCTCCGGTTAAGGAAACGCCGGAGAGCATCCTGCTGCAACGTTCGGATTCGCAATTGGTGCAACAAGCTCTGGAGCAACTGCCCGTGGCTTACCGTGAGGTGTTGCTGCTGTGTGAAGTCGAAGAGATGTCGTATCAGGAAATCTCGACTACGCTTGCCATCCCGATGGGCACAGTGATGTCACGCCTGTCCCGGGCGCGGCGGGCTTTACGGACCGATGTTCAGAAGATGCAGCAGAAAATACAGGGAGCTGGAGCAAAGGCTTGACATATATGGTGTGTGATGCTTGGACGGAAAAACTCGATGCCTATCTCGACGGCGAACTTCCGCTGGCTGAAGCGCGGTCGCTGGGTGAGCATCTGCGAGGTTGCAGCGCCTGTGCCGCGGAGAGCTTAAGCAGGGTCCAGCAAAAGCGTGCCGTACACGCGGCCGGCCAACGATTTACGCCGGACCCAGCCTTTCGCGCCCGCGTTCAGAACAGCATTGCGGCGCGCAAGCCCGTCCGTTGGAGCCGGTTCTGGTTCCCTGCTCTGGCGGGCGCGATGGCGTTGCTGATTGTCGGCGCAATTTCTCTTCATTTCAATCGCGAGCGCCGAGGCGAGCAACAATTGCTGAGCGAACTGGCCGACCTGCACGTGGCGACCCTGGCCAGTTCCAACCCGGTGGATGTAGTTTCCACCGACCGGCATACCGTGAAGCCATGGTTCGCAGGGAAGATTCCCTTCACCTTCAACATTCCCGAGTTGCAGGATTCACCCTTTGCCCTGATCGGCGGCAAGGTCAGCTATCTCAACCAGTCGCCGGGTGCGGAACTGATTTTCCGCGTGCGCCAGCACCAGATTTCGGTTTTCATTTTTCAAGAACAGGCTTTAGGGAACGCGTGCGGGGGAGACGGTGCTCAGAGCGCGCGATCCTTCAGCGTGCGAGCGTGGAGCCACAACGGACTCTGCTATTTCATGATCAGCGACGTTACAGCGCAGGATCTTGACAAGCTCAGCGAATTGCTGAAGGCTGCTGGGTGAGAATTTGGGGCTAGGGGCTAGGGATTAGGGCTCCGGGAACACCGTTCTCGCAGGCCCTAATTCCTGTCCCCTAATCCCTGTTCCCTAGAATTCGCTCGATCTGCTGCAGGTGGTTGATGTCGTGGCCGGCGAACATGCGCACGATGTGCTCGATGGTTTCCTGGCCGCGCTCAGAGTGCATTCCGTAGTGCTTCCACTGCTCGGGGGTAAGGGATTTTAGCAGCGCGAGATTGGCTTCGCGAACGGCGCGAAACTGCTCGACGGATTTGCGGGGATCGCGTTTCGCGTAATGTCCGCTGGTTACCCAGGAATCCTGATCGAAGGCCGCGACCGGCGTTCCCGGCGCGCCCAGAATCAGCCGCATGCGAAAACCGCCGACGATTTCCGCATCGGCAAGGTGGGCAAGAATCTCCCCAACAGACCACTTGTCGGGTGCGGGGCGCTTACGTAATTTCGCTGTGGGCACGCCTTTGATCAAACGGTCCAGTTTCCTGGCTGTCGCGGCTTGCACGGCCAAAGGCTGCTTGCCTTCGATGTAGCCAAATACTCGCTGAGTGTATTGCTGCGGCGTTTCTTTCATTTCGGTTGACCCTCCGGAGTTATGGCTCGACGGCTTGCCGATCGAATCTGTGCTGTATGTTTTCTTCCGCCCCTCCGGGGCTTTTTCTGATCGGCATTCGACCCACGGCTTACGCCGTGGGCTGCATTCTAGCGCCGCTTCGCGGCTAGACCTGGCCGTCGATTAACCCACCTTTTACGGCGGGCCCGCTTTCTGTCCGGCGACGAACGTCGTCCATGGCCCGGCCTTCATATCGCGCAGCAGCGGTTTTTGCCAGGAGAATTCCGGGTGATGATCCAGGAAATCGGCAGCCAGGAAATCCTCTCCGCAGGGATGGCCGGCGTGCGCGACGAAACTCATGTTCGCGGCCATCTTGCTGTCAGTGGCTTTGCCCTGAACCGCGCCGCCGGGATTGTATGCCTCCCAGCCCCATTCCTTCACGCCCCGCGGGGAATTGTCGACGTGGCCACACAGGGAGCGTTCGTTGGGCTGGTCGACTTTCTTGTCTAAGGTTGTTCGCTCGTACCTGTCTACGTGGTCCGACAAAAACTGCTCAGCCAGTTCAACATCAATCTGGCCTTTCACAGCCTGCACGAAATCTTCGGCGCGCGCGTGCCGCGCGTTCATCGAGGACGACGAATCCTTCGGATCGAAGCCGCTAGTTTCTTCGCGGATCAGCTTTGGATCGCGCGCAAAGTTCGAGCTGACGAAGTATCCATCTTTCGTCCGCCATATCGGCGTGTTCTTCAGGCCGAGTTCGAGATAGGCAATCTCTCCAGTCTTGCGGTCGCCGATGAGCCAGTCGTTGGCGTATCCGCCGTTGTTCCCTTCTTTGATAATGCGCACGTAATCGTCAATGCTCTGGGCATACTGCAAGGCCTTGCGCGAGCGCACGAACTCCGGCTTGCCATTCGGATCCCAGCCCTCGAATTGCGTAATGGTCGTTTCGGTGATCATGATTCCGGCAGCGTTTACGCCGAAATCGTCGTCGCTGGTGATTACCCCGGGAAAGCCATCCATCAGAATGCGCTGGCCGTGCTGCGGCAAAATATCGAAGATGATCACCCAGCGCTCGCCTGCCAGATAGCTGGTCCAGTTATTGTGCGCGATGACGATCTGGTGGTCTTTCGTGTAAGCGCCGGTGGCGATAAACGCGCTGCAATTGCCCGGAGCCGCCAGCTTCGGCGCCCTGGCTTGTTTCTCTTGTTTATTCAGCCATGGAACGTAATAGTCGGGAACTTCTTCAAATGCGTTCAGCGCGACGATGTCGTACACATCCAGATCGACGCCGTGCGCCTTCACGCCGTCGGCTATGGCTTGCAGTTCCTGCTGATACTCGGCGTCGATATGCGGCCAGAGCATCTCGCGGGCTGTCTGGCGAAAGAAATCCCAATCGCGCTGCGTCTGGTGAGTGTCGAAAAGCTTGATCGCTTCCAGGGCATCGGAAATCTCGGGAGCCAGCAGGTAGCCGTGCTGGAAGCCAATGTCTGAGGGCGAACCCTCCAGATGAACGTATGTCCAACCGCCTTGCTGGAAGCGGTAAGCCTTTTCGAGGCGCGGGTCGGAAGGTGATGCGGCTTTTTCTGACGAAGCAGAAGCCGCCTGGGATATTGTGCCGGCGACGAGTGCGAGTATCAAGAATCTTAATATTGAAGATGAAAACGTGAGCCCGGAAGGCATTGGCGTCCCTCTTTCGTGAGTGAACGCCATTGTAGCCGAATCCGGGGAAACGGAGAGCTTGCCGAACTGCGCTCGGGACAGCCGGCAGGATGCCGGCGCTACTCAAGGAAGGCGCCTCGCTGCACTTGGCTGGACGAGCGAGGCACCCGTCCCCACACGGACTTGGCGGGACAGCCGAAGGGCGGCTGTCCCCACATGAGCATCTCTGCCGTGGCGACAGACTTAACGCGCCTCGGCCGGAACGTACACCTGGTGCGGGGCAACCAATTCCGCATTGGATACTTCCGTCGTAACCTTGATGCGCTGCCAGCCGCTCTTTTTCTGCGGTTTGGGAACGAACGTCAACCAATACTGATGGTCCAGATGGCGCCCCATATCCTCAAGGAAAGGGTCGAAGCTTACCGGGGCGCCGGTGAAGCCGATGTAATAGGCTTCGCCGCCGGTTTCGTCGCCCAGGCGCGAAAGATAAATCTGTCCCCAATAGTTCTGCCAGTAGCTGTGTCCGAAGTGCCCACTGCCCGGGGTGAAGATGTCAAAGACGACGATGCCTGCGCGCTGAGCGTCGTCGATGGCCGCGGACAGATAGGGATCGTCTGGGTCGCCGGTCCCGTAATAACGGTCGATTCCATCGGATGCCATCAGAACCTCTCGCCGTTCGGAGCTTTCCGGCCAGCGTTTGATCAGGTCACTGAGAGAAAAATATGGACTAGCATTGATGCCCCCAATTCCCATGGGAAGGCGAAGGGCCTTCGCTGCCAGAGCATGATCGCTGGTCGGGTTCTGCTCCACCTTCGCAGTGCCGTTCTGCATGTAGGCGACGCCGATCTTCGTGGACGCCGGCTGGGCGCTGATAAATTTGCGCAGAGGCTCGAGTTGGTTTCCGAGATTGGTGCTGGAGCCATCGTCGAGCAAAATAAAGAGTTCGAGTCCCGCGTGATCTCCCTGCGCAGGCACCCAGTCGGTGACTTGGTCGCGGTCATGGCCCTCGAACACCATCACATCCTTGCGGTCTATTTCAGGTATGTTCGAGCCGTGACGAGCTTCTACAGTAACCAGTACGTGTGCCGGCACTGCTTGCGCGGCTGCATTCGGCACATAAACGCCGCTTGCGAGGCAGGCAAACACCGCAAAGCTAAGCGTGGCGTATAAACAACCAGATTTCTTCATGGACGTTCCTCCGGGAGGCACGGGCCTCCTCATTAATTAGATGCAGCTGGATGGGCTGACGAGCTTTCTTGCAGGTAGCGTCTTCCACACGGGCATCTCTAGATGTCGGTGCGGGGCTCGGTGTGCCGCTGCAGATACCAGCAAGGCGCGTATCCAGCGCGGGGAAACAACGCGTGGACGCAGGTTCGTGCCTCCGGCGGATTGAAGATGAATTGGGTCTTGCCACTTTTCTGAGGTACCGCGAAGTAGGGCATCACGGTGACTTGTCCAAAAGGCTGGCGATTCGTGGAGACCCGATAGCGGAAGGCGACGTAATCCACGCCATAGGCGATGCCTGTTACGCCCAGCGCGGAAGAGATCCCGATGACGATCACTCGCTTCAGGAAATGCTTGATTCTGGCTCTCAGGGCTGAACTCACGGCGTGTCATTATACCCGCAGCTTTATCGTGAAGGGCTGCTTTGGGGAGATGTTCTTGCGGGATTTTAGGCGCCCACATTGACAACTCGCCGCTTCGACAGGCAAACTACCGCATTCGCCGATTGCAAGCTGCGGCGAGCCCCTACGGGCCAATCCGAGGACAGGTGCGGGTCTAACACGTAATCATCGCCCATGGAGCAATCAGTCTCCTACACGCTCGATTCCACTTTGGAAACCGTGGACCATGCGGAAGAAAAAGCCACCCGCATCGCCACGGAATTGGGCTTTGGAGAAGATGAAGTGATGCAGATTTCCATGGCCGTGCGTGAAGGCGCGGTAAACGCGGTTCTGCACGGCAACGCGTATGCCCCGGACAAGAAAGTTGTTCTGTCGTTCGAGCGCACTCCCGAGGATCTGGTGATCACGATTCGGGATCAGGGCAAAGGCATTGACCTGGGCGGAATTCCGAATCCTCTGGCCCCGGAAAATCTGCTGAAGACTTCAGGACGCGGCATCTTTCTTATGCGTTCTTTTATGGACGTGGTGGAAATCCGCCCGTCCCAGGCAGGCACCGAAATAAAACTGATCAAACACGTCCACGGGCCATCCGCGGGCGGCAAGGAGGCGTCTCAGTGAGCATGAAACTTAGCACCCGGCAGGTTGACGGAGTCACCATTGTGGACTGCAGCGGCCGTATTACTCTCGGCGAAGGCAGCGTCATGATGCGCGACACCGTGCGCGACCTCCTCGGCAAGGGGAACAAGAAGATCGTCTTGAACCTGGGCGAGGTCAACTATATCGATAGCTCCGGCATCGGCGAGCTGGTGAGCGCGTTTACTACGACCAAGAACCAGGGCGGCGAACTCAAACTGCTCAACCTCACCAAGAAGGTGCACGACCTGCTGCAGATCACCAAGCTGTATACCGTCTTTGATGTAAAAGAAGATGAGACTGCGGCGGTAAAGGCATTTAAATAAGACTTCTGTTCTCGGTTGCTCTGACGAATTCTCCACGAGGGCTGGACACAGGCCGGCCCTCCCAACCTTCTTGCCCGCCCGGTTTCGTTCTGGGAAACCATTGGACTTTTTCTCGCTGCAGTTCCTACTTCCTGAGGTTCCGCTCGTAGAATCGTAGTTGTGCGGAGGCCGATAAGAGATCGCGTGGGGACAGCTGCCCTTCGGCAAGCTCAGGGCGGGCTCTCGGCAGTCGAGCGAGCGCAACGAGGCGTACTGGTGGTGCTGGCCGTTCTTTTCTGCACGCCACTATTTGCCGCGTCCGACTGCCTCCCCATTGGCGACGCCAAACAGCATGTCGGCGAAATCAAGTGTGTAACCGGGAAAGTTTTGCGCGTGAAGGCCGGCGCCAGAGGCGTGCATTTCGTGGATTTTTGCCAGGATCAAATGGCTTGTCCGTTCACGGTCGTGGTCTTCGCTGCCGACCTTAAAGATGTAGGCGACGTGCGCCGTCTCGCCGGGCAAGTCATCGAGATTCACGGGCCGGTAAAACTCTACAACGGACGAGCCGAAATCATCCTGACCCGCGTCAGCCAGTTGACCGCCGGCTCAACCCTCATCCCACCTCTACCCAAGAACTACGACGTGGAAAAGCAAGGCCACTACAGCGCCGGCCGAATGCGCCCCACCAAGAAGCCCGCGAAGGTCAAAGGCACGCCCAACACCACCGCTACCTACGGCAATGAGGCGGATGTCGAAGAGCCACCGAATTAGCGCGGCACCACCGCCCAGCGATCACGAACGCAAGTCGCCGCCAAGCTTTCTTAGGCGGCTGCGGGAAGGGCTGTTGTCGTTTTCTCCCGCGCGGCGGCGGCCAGGCGCATTCCCACGCGGATCATCGGCTTCTCCAGGCCATGGTAAAGAACGATCGGAAGGAGAACTAAAAGGACGGAAAGAACTCCAAAGCGCAACCAAACTGGCCGCGCGGCAAGGACTCCCAGCGCGAACCAGATGGAAAACTGGTGTGACACGTAGATGCCGTAAGAGTAGGTCGCGATGCGATTGCTAACGGTACGGATCGGCTTGCTTTGGATCTCCCGGAAGAATGGAAGCAGCAGTCCGAGCACCAGACAGAGCGCCCACCCCATCGGCAATTCAGGATGGTTCGCGAAGGCGACGACTAATGCGAGGATGAAGACAGGCCAAAGGTAGGAACTCAGCCTGGGAATCCGGGGCAGCGTAAAGGCGATGACTCCGGGAAGGAAACACGGAACAAAAAGAAGCAGTGAGGCGCGGTTCAGCGTAGCCACGCGAGGCTGCAGCCAGGCGGCGAGCAGCGAAACCATCCATAAAACCAGAAGCGGCCACAGTATCCGCTTGCGCCGAACCCAGGTGAACAGGAACGGCAGGAATACATACATCTGTATCTCGAAAGGCAACGACCACAGCACATTCACGATCGATTTGACGTGCACCAGGTTCTGGACGAGAAGGAACTGAGAGAGAAGCGCCATCTTCCCCGGAAGCTGGCCGTGGGACAGGCCTCCAATCCCGTTCACGTTTGACTCCAGATGCAGAGCCACGGCTGCGCAAATGGCGGTGATGCTCAAGGGATAGACGCGCAGGATTCTCCGAATGTAGAAGTCCTTGAGCAGTCCGGTGCCCTTTAGGCCGCTGCGCTCCATGGAGTACATAAGGACCAGAGAGGTGTGGACAAAAAATAACAGCACTCCGAAAAGACCGAGGGAACGGGTGGGCGCCCATGCGATGTGCTCGATATGCATCTTCGAGCCGACGTGCTGCGCGAGAACCAGGAGGACGGCAATGGCTCGCAGAAGATCCAGATTTGCGGAAAGACCCTCGGGCATTGTCAGGCAGCGTATCGCAGTTGGGTGGGTATGGCAAACACCGGCACCAGGTCGCCGTTTCGCGAAAGCCGCATCACACCATCCCCTTCCTCAGTTCCTCCAGTGAGTACTTCGTCCCGCGCCAAACGATTCCGTCGTTCCAGAGCGTATGAATCATCGAACGCAACAAGGTATAGACGAACAGGGTTGTGCTGACCGGATGCAGCGCGAAATAATAAGCCGGAACCCGCGACCGCCACGACATTCCGAGATAAATCAGAAACATGGAAGCCAGCGCGATGGCATAGGGCAAACGTTCCCAACCGTGCGCCAGCGCGACTCCGAGAAACGGCATGAGGTTCAGAAAAGCCAGTCCGAACGCGGAGATGAGTGTGCGCCACCACTGAAACGACACCACCGCGAAGAAGTTCTTCGTCAGATTCTCGACTACGCCGCTCGCGCCATGCGCCCAGCGAATCGAAATCAAGTCTGCGCCAAACACATTGCGCTGCGCGAAGCCGGCGTTCTTCACCACCTTGCCCAGCTTCATGTCGTCGAGCACTTCCATGCGCAACGCTTCGTAGGTTCCCACCGCCTCATACGCGCTGCGCCGGATCAGGTTGAAAGCGCCTACGCCCATGTGATCTTTTGTCTTCGGATCGGCCACCTTCCACGGCCGGTGCCCGAACACAAACATGGTTTGAAAGAACGCAATCATCATGTACTCGCCCGGACGCTTCATGATCATCTGCGGAAACAACACCACATGATCCGCGCGCTCGGCCTCGGCATAAGCCAGCGCCCGCCGCACCGAGTCGGGTTTAAACAGCACATCGGCGTCGGTGAACAGCAGCCAGTCGCCGGTCGCCGCATTCGTCGCAGTCCACATCGCGTGGGTTTTTCCCAGCCAGCCTGCAGGCAATTCGCGGTGATGAATCACGCGCAGGCGACTACGGAGCAGCAGCGTCTCCCGCGACCCTTTCCATGATTTCGCCGGTGCGGTCGGTCGAGCGATCATTCACTGCAATCACTTCATAATTGTCGTAGTCGAGTTCGAGCAGGCGAGTCAGGGAGAGTTCAATATCCTCCTCTTCATTGCGCGCCGGCACGATGATCGAAACGCGGGGATTGCCCGACGGCGCTACCGGATTGCGGTCCCATTCCGGCTTCGAGACGTCGGCAACGCTCGGCATGCCGATCGCAGCATCGACGATGCGAGAGAACCAGGCCAGCGCGAGAATCGTCCCTGCAATCCAGTGAAAGTAATGCATCCCTGCCTAGATCTTTCCTGCCCCAGAAGCTGCGCCGTCGACGCTTACCTGCGGCGCGAATTTCATTCCGTAGAACAGTATGGCAGATGAAACGACCATCGCGATCACCGGCAGGATAAATGCGGCTTGCAGCGATCGCTTGTCTGCGACCCAGCCCATCATGGTCGGCGAAGGCACGTCGCCCAGAATGTGAATGATGAAAATGTTTACCGCCAGCGCCGTGGCCCGGATGTGCGCGTCAACCGAGTTGATTACCGCAGCATTGAGCGGCGCAGTATTGAACAACAGAAAGAACGCCGCAACCGCGATGGCAGGGATCATGACGCGGCCAGTGACGAACAGCGCCACAATCATCACCGGAACACCCAGCGCCATGGTGGCTGCGGAAACCAGATAGTAAGCGCCCTTCATCCGGCGCAGCAGGAAATCCCCGAGCCACCCGCCGGCCAAAGCCGCGACAATTCCGTCTCCGACGATGATCAGGCCGAACGTCAGGTTGGCAGCCTCGAGCGTGTAATGGCGCTCGCTGTACAGAAACTGCGGCATCCACACCTGGATGCCGCCCAGAGAAAACGTCATGGCGGCCATGCCCAGCGTGGAAGTCAGGAAAGCAGGATTGCGAACCAGCCCGAACACCGTTGTCCGTTCCGGAGTGCCTTGCAGCGAGTCGAATTGCCCGCGCTCCGGCTCTTTGAGAAACAGAACGGCCATGGCCAGGAGAAAGCCGGGAGCCGCTGCAATGTAGAACGGAAACCGCCAGCCATGCTGCGGAGCCAGATAGCCCCCCAGCAGGTATCCCGCCGCCGACCCCACCGGAATCGCCAGATAGAACACACCCAGAATCCGGCCGCGCTTCTGTTCCGTAAAAAGATCGGCGACGAAAGTCGGCGCAATGGTTACGAACGTCGCCTCCCCGACACCGACCAGGGTGTGCCGAATCAGCAACTCGGTGTAGTTATGAGTGAAGGCGGTCAGCAGCGTGAGCCCGCTCCAGAAGACTGCTCCCAGCACGATGATGAGCTTGCGCGAATAGCGGTCCGCCAGCGGGCCGACGAATGGCGCGGCGATCATGTAGAAGCCCAGGAAGGCGCTGGTGAGATAGCCGATCTGGGTCTTGGTCAGGTGAAATTCGTCCTGCACCAGCGGCTGCACCGCGAACAGCACATTGCGGTCGACATAATTCAGCAGGTTCAGCGCCGTGAGCACGATCAGCGCGGTGCGTGGTTGCAGTTTCGCGGAAGTCACAGGTCGAGCGAATATAGCATGGCCTTCGCCTTGTACTAATTACCCCTGGTTTTTTTCTTTCGCTCGCGGCCACTTCGCCACCACCGTGGTCGAGATCCCGCCCCGCGGACGGAATTCTCCCTTCACCTCGGCCCACACCGGCTTCGCCCACCGCACCACATCTTCCAGCACCCGGTTCACAATGTTCTCCTGAAAAATTCCCAGGTTGCGGTAGCACGTGCAGATATTCTTTGTACGATTTCAGTTCCAGGCAAAGTTTATCGGGCTGGTAACGCAGCGTGATCACGCCGAAGTCAGGCAGGCCCGTCTTCGGACACACCGAAGTGAACTCCGGATCGTCAATGACGATTTCGTAGCCGGGAAACTGGTTCGGCCAGGTTTCGATCTCGGGAAATTTGGCGTCCAACCCGGCGGCGGCGTGCTCGGGCGTGTAGCGCGGCTGTTTTGGCATGGAAGTATTCTCCCACAGACATCGGACGGCAGGCTCGTGTCGATCGCGTCGCCGCTCAGTGCCCGGGCTTCAACGGACTCGGATGGCTCGGCTGATAAATACCGATCTTGCCGCCGCCCGGAAGTTCGAACTTAGCCAGCTTTCCCCAGCGCTGTTCACTCACATCGGAGACCTTTACCTTCTTCGCTTTGAGTTCTTTCAAGGTCGCCGCGATGTCGTCGCACATGAAGTAAAGCTCGTGCTGATCGTTCTTCTCGGAATCATGAAAGGCGGCTTCGAGCGGCGGCATCGCGAAGATCAGCCAGCCGTGGCCGCCATCTACTGAGGAAAGCTTGAGTACATCGCGAAAGAAGGCCCGGTCCGCTTCCGCATATTTTGTGTAGATAACAATGTGCGCGCCGTTGATCATGGGGACCTCCGGTCTCCGGATGGTGATGGTCATATTCTCACCGTGCCGACCAAGTTGGCAACCGGACCTTTGATCGTAAGAAGTAGTTCTCGAACCCCAGTGCAGCGGCGTAGAATGCTGGCCGACTCAGTTGTGTCTGCCGCCCGTTCAAAGAGGACAATTACATGCGCTACTTCGCTTGCCTTTTTTTTGCGCTCTGCATATTTGCCAGGATGATCTCTGCTCAAGATCAGCCGAAGTTCTCGCCCGCGCAACAGGAAGTGCTCAACGTCCGCAATGCACTGAGAGAGACCGCGCTCAAACGGGATATGGCAGCCTGGTCTCGCTACGTCGCGGATGATTGCGTCTTCAGCACCGATGATGGCGCCTTGGAGACGAAGGCCCAATTTATCCAGCACGTGGGGAAGCTGCCCCCCGAGTACGACCGCTCGGTGAATCCGCGGGACTACGTCATTCACTTATACGGCGATACCGCCATTGTTAATTTTCGACTCACTGGACACGAGCAATTTACGGATGCCGACATCATCAGTGAGGAGCGTCAAACGGAGACCTATGTCAAGCAAAACGGCTCCTGGCTGCTGGTTGCGAGGCAATGGGGCGCTTTGCCGGTCAATTTCCACAAGCCGGTGACCGTCGATACGAGCGTTTATAAGGATTATGTCGGGCAATATCAGTGGCGTCCGCTCGATGACGTGGAGACTGTCTCGCTGAAGGACGGTAAGCTACGGTCAAACCTGGGCGGAGATGAGGAAGAGGCCTTGCCCCTGGGTTCCGAAACGTTCTTCTTCAAGGATGATCTGGGAAGCGTCACGTTTGTCCGTGACGCTCAGGGCCACGTTACCGGCTACACCTATCACCGCAATGACGGGCAGGAAATTCATGTCAAACGGATCAAGTGAGCTGGCAGTGCGCAGCCAGGTCTCGCCTGCTTAAAATGCGAAAGGTTACGCTGCCTTGCAGTAGAATGTTGCCCAACTGAGTTGTGTCGACCGCTCATCCACCGGGAACAAACCATGCGTTTCATCACTTGCCTTTTTCTTGCGCTCTGCATATTTGCCAGCACGATCTATGCTCACGATCAGCCGAGGCTCTCACCCGCCCAACAGGAAGTCCTCGATGCCCACAAAGCACGCGTGGAGGCTAGTGAAAAGCGGGATTATGCGACGTGGTCCCGTCTCGTGGCGGATGATTGCATGTACAGCGACGACGATGGAGTCCTTGATATGAACCACAAGGCCCACATCATGGAGAACTGGAAGCTGCCTCTCGCGTACGACCACGGAGTGAATCCGCGTGAGTTCGTCGTCCACGTCTACGGCAGTACAGCCGTGCTGAACTACCGCGTCACCATACACGAGCAGTTTACGGATGCCGACATCATCAGTGAACAGCGTTATACGGAGACCTACATCAAGCAGAACGGCTCTTGGCTACTCATTGCGATCCAATGGGGCAATCTGCCTGTAAATTTCCACAAGCCGGTTGCCGTGGATACCAGCGTTTATAAGGAATATGTTGGTCAATATGAGTGGCGTCCGCTGGATCAGGCGGAGACCGTGTCGATAAAGGACGGGAAGCTGTGGACAGACTTCGGCGAAAATATGGACGAGGAGTACTTTCCGTTGGGGTCCGAGACCTTTTTCGTGAAGAACGATCTGGGGAGCGTGACGTTTGTGCGCGACGCTCAGGGCCGCGTGACCGGCTACACCTATCACCGTTGGGACGGACAGGAAATTCACGCCAAGAAGATCAAGTGAGGGCCACTGAAACAGTTGAATCGCCGGTGCCCGCTGAGTTCTTAATATTGTTTGCCCGAGTCTGTCATGGAAGTCGGCAGCGTGGTTCTGCTCGGCTATTTCGGCAGCGGGAAACCCTTCATGCAAACTACGGTGCGGTCAGCCTCCTCGGGTTTCGCGTGTAGGAAGCCGAGGTTCGCGGTGCAAAGAACATCCCCTTTCAACACCAGGCTGGTGTTGTTATCCAGCGGCGCGTTTTGCTTGGTCGCGATCAGGATGCGCTGGGAACCGTCCGGCGAAAGCACCCAGATCTGGTTTAGTAAAATCTCGGACACGTAGATGTTGCCTTTGCTGTCCAACTCGATCCCATCGAATGCCGAAAATCCGTAAGGCAGCGCGACCGGTTCACCGGCCGTCCCGTCGTCTTTAATCGGGATCCTGAGCACCATGGGGTCGCCGTCGGTGACCGCATAGATGTTCTTCTGTTGCTTGTCGAGCACCAGATCATTGACGCCCAAGGGGAATCCCGAATAAGGCCTGGGGGACCAGTTGAGCAGGGGGTGCGCCGACCATAGGTCAACCTTTTTCCCATCCGGAGAGATTTTCCAAATTCCCGAGTACGTGAGGTCCGTCATGTAGACGTTGCCGCTCGAGTCGATCGCAACATCGTCTGGCCAGCAGAACTGCCAGCCCTCTGCTTTCGTGGCGAGCGGCGTCACCTTTCGGGTTTTAGCGTCGATCTTATAAACGCCGGAGCTGGTTACCGTCGCATCCCGGCAAGCGGGATGGAACGGATCCATCAAGTCCTTCTGGAAGTCGCGTTTCGAGTGTCC
The DNA here is from genome assembly GCA_963850805.1 of uncultured Acidobacteriaceae bacterium. Lineage (GTDB taxonomy): Bacteria > Acidobacteriota > Terriglobia > Terriglobales > Acidobacteriaceae > Sulfotelmatobacter. The sequence continues at coordinate 259,460 of CAWKNF010000031.1, forward strand.
CGTATATGCGACGTAGATGTTGCCGGCCTGGTCGAGATCGAGCCCGATCAGGTCTCCCTTGCCGCTATCTTCCTTCGACGGCACCCATGCAATGTGATCGTAGCTGCCGTCATCCTTGAGCATGACGACTTCCCCGATATGCATCAGGGTCGCGTAGAGGTTGCCGTGCGCATCGACTGCGAGACCCTCAGGCGTGTCGGGGAGCTTGGCCACGACCCAGGCCTTGAACTGGGCCGGCGCAGGTGGGGCGGCGGCGGTGAAAAAAAAGGCGCTGCTGACCACCCAAAGCAACGTCCTGAGAATTCTCGCTTTCCGCAACTCTGACTTGATCATGTTCTCGCTCCCCTTCGTTGTCGATAGACTTGGAGTCAAAACGGAAACGTATCCGAATCTACAGGAAGGGCGCTCCTCAGTGCTATACTCAGCGCGGTTTTCTGAGGTTGAGGTCCCTATTTGTGTAGGAGAAAACGCTATGGCCACCTCTTCGGCCATTGCCATCCGTAGCCCAAAGATCGGCTTCAAGCACGTTCTATTTTTCGCGCTCGGATTGACGTTCTTGTTCGCGCTCTGGCACGACGAGCGCTTTATCGTCGATCATTCATATCGCCCTGAGGAGCGGGAGTATTTCCTGCCAGTGCTGTGGTTGGTTATTCCGCACGGGCTGGCCGGACTGACCGCGTTCCTGATCGGCCCGTTCCAATTCTCGTCGCGCTTTCGGCAGCGGCATCTGCGGTTGCACCGCGTTATGGGACGCTTCTATCTTGGTGGCATCGCGATCGCTGCGCCCGCCGGGATGTACCTCGCCTACATACACTCGAGCGTCGGAATCAGGTTTTATATCTTCGCACTTGCTCCCGCGTGGCTGCTCACTGCGGTGATTGCGTTTGTATGCGTGCGCAACGGCAACATCCAAATGCACCGGCAATGGATGGTGCGCAGTTACGCGCTCACCAGCGTCTTCGCGACGAACAAAGTTTTTTATGCCATACCAGCTGTAGCTCGCTCGGGAACCCTCCATCTGGGCGTGGCGTGGAGCGTGCTGGTGGCCACGCTGGTCTTGACCGAAGTTGGTTTAGCGTGGCCAGCCATTTTTGACAACAAACGAGTTTAGAGAGAGGCGCGAGGCACCGGGCAATTCCGGTGGCTCAGGCCCGCATGGACCGCCTTTCCAGTCCACGCCTTACGCATCCGCCACCCTCCGCCCGCATCTAACCATGCAACGGCTTGGGCAGACGGGATTCTTTCGTGGCCGCCTGAGTGGTAGATTAGTCCTTGCAGTTGTCGTCGCCCGCACCCTGGCCGCACCCTGAAAGATAACTAGTTGGCAGGAACCAACAATAATTCGAATGGACGGCCCGCCACGCGCAAAGGCCGAATCTGGCTGACGCTGGGAGTTCTCGCCGCGATCGCCGTGATCCCGGTCTTCACCAAGTCCGCGCCCTTGAAGATTCGCACCACCACGGTGGAGCGCGGCCCGATCCGCAGCCTGATTTCGACCAACGGCAAAGTCGAGCCCATCCAGAACTTTGAAGCTCACTCCCCGGTCGCCACCACGGTAAAGCATTTGCTCGTGAAAGAAGGAGACCACGTTCGCCAGGGCCAACTGTTGCTGCAACTCGATGACGCCGACCTGCGCAGCCAGGCCGCCCGCGCTCAGGCACAGATGAAAGCAGCGCAGGCCGATCAGGCCGACGTCAGCAACAGTGGCACTCGCGAAGAACTTCTCACCCTCGAGGCGCAGCTTATCAAAGCTCGCAACGCGCGCGACGCAGCCCAGCGCAATCTCGATGCCTACCGCCGTCTCCAGCAGCAGGGCGCAGCCTCCGCCGGTGAACTCAAGCAGGCCGAGGACGCCTTGCAGCGCGCCCAAGCAGACTTAACCCTGCTGGAACAAAAAAAGAAAGACCGCTACTCCCAACCGGAAGTTGCCAAGGTTCAAGCGCAAGGCGCAGAAGCCCAGGCCGCCTACGAAGCCGCCGAAGACGCGCTCGCGAAATCCAGGGTGCGCGCTCCCTTCGATGGCATCGTCTATGCGCTCCCCGTGAAACAAGGCGCTTACGTGCAGACCGGCGACCTGCTGTTGCAGGAGGGCGATCTTTCCCGGATGCTGGTGCGCACTTTTGTCGACGAGCCCGACATCGGCCGTCTGGCCACCGGCCAGAAAATCGAAGTCACCTGGGACGCTCTTCCCGGACGCGTTTGGAATGGCTCTGTCAACACTGTTCCCTCGACCGTCAAACTGCGGGTCACGCGCAGCGTGGGCGAAGTTACCTGCACGCTCGACAACCACGATCTGCGCCTGCTGCCGAACGTCAACGTAGGGGTTACCATCATCACCGCCGAACGTAGCGGCGTGCTCACGCTGCTTCGCGAAGCCGTGCGCATCGATGACACCAAGCCTTACGTTTATGAGGTGGTAGACGGCGAACTCCAGCGCCGCGGAGTCGAAGTCTCTCTGCAGAACCTTACGCGAGTCGAGATCACATCCGGCCTTCCCGAACATGCCGTCGTAGCCCTGTCCTCAGTCGACTCCAAGCCCCTGACCAACGGCGCCCGCGTAAAAGTGGTGCAGTAACAAATGCGCGGGAGATGGATTCCTCATTACTCTTGTCATTCCGAACCAGGCTCCAAGCCCGGTGAGGAACCTGCTTTTAAGCCCGCGCCCCGGCCGAGCTTCCTCATAGGACTGTTACCTCTGCTTTTCATCCTGTCATCGCGCGTCGCAGCTCAAACACCGCAAGATCTCCTCTCCGCCGGTCGCGTAGATCAAGCGCTTCAAGCTCTCGAGCAGCAGATCCAGACCGCTCCCACCGCGGAAGCCTACAACCTGCTGTGCCGCGCCCATTTCGAGCTCGGCGCCTGGGACGCCGGCATTCCCGCTTGCGAAAAAGCCGCCGCGCTCGCACCCGACAACAGTCTCTATCACCTCTGGCTAGGTCGCATTTACGGCGAGAAGGCGGATCACGTCAGCTTCCTCACCGCCGCCGGTTTCGCAAAAAAGGTTCGCGCTGAATTCGAGCGCGCCGTCCAGCTGTCTCCCGGCAATTGGGAAGCCCGCACCGATCTGGCCGAGTTTTATCTGGAAGCTCCCGCGATCGTTGGCGGCGGAAAAGACAAAGCTCGCGCTCAGGCTGCCCTGCTCGCGCCACTGAATCCGGCCATTGCACACTGGGTACTCGCGCGCATCGCCGAGAAAAATAAAGACAACGTAGAAGCCGAGCAGGAATATCGCTCCGCCATCGACGCCAGTCACGGAGGCGCGCGTGCCTGGGTGAATCTTGCCGGATTCTATCGCCACATCAACCGCTTCGACGACATGGAGCAAGCCTTGCGCACCATGGAATCGAGCCCCCTCGATCGTCCCTCGGCGCTGGTCGATGGCGCCAGCATATTACTGCGCGCCGGCCGCGACTATCCCATCGCCATTCGCCTCGTGCAACGCTACATTGCGTCTTCCAGCACCGTCGAGGAAGCTCCGGTCTTCAAAGCCCACGTCCTGCTCGGCGAGTTGCTTGAGAAACTAGGCGACCGCCCGGCCGCTGCCAAAGAATATCGCGCAGCCCTGACGATGGCCCACAGCTTCCGCCAGGCGCAGGAAGGATTAAAGCGCGCAACCCGGTAGCAGCAAGTGAGGAGGTGACATTGGACCCTGGGGGCTGGAGCAGGCCTTGAAGGCCTGCGGCAAACGGGCTCCAGACTCTCTCCTGTTTTTTTAGCCTCTGAGGGACTTAGCTTTCGCCGACGCAACGCGACCGAGCAACCCCGGCGCCTTAATCCGCCGGCACCATTCCTCAAAGTCCGCCCGCGGACCTTTCCACCGCAAATCCTCGACCGTATCGAACACCGGCGCATCCAGTCGCAGAGTCGCGAGCGTGCGAAACAGCAAAGCATCGTCCCAGGCGCTAAACAAAGATTCTGCAAGCCCCCGTGCCTTCCGAATCGATGGATCCCACTCCCCCCAGCCTTTAGGAATGTCTTCCAGGTGGGGATATTGCGAAAGCACAGAAGCTGCCGCCTTCGCGCCCCAGCCCCGCACACCGGGGAAGCCATCCGCACTGTCGCCAACCACAGCCAAATAATCTGGGATCGATCCAGGCTTCACTCCAAACTTCTCCACCACGCCGGCTTCGTCGCGCAAGATATTCTGCCGCCGATCCAACTGAACGATCCGCGTGCCCACGACACACTGCGCCAAGTCTTTGTCCGGAGTACAAATGAACACCTGCCTCACACCATCATCCTTCCCTGCCTTACGGGCGGCGGAAGCCAGCGCATCATCCGCCTCGAAGTAGACCATCGGCCACACCACCACTCCCATCGCTTCCAGCGCCTCTTCGAGGATTGGGAACTGCGAAAGCAACGCGGGATCGACTCCTTCACTCGTCTTGTATCCCGGATACAATTCGTTGCGAAACGACTCCACCACATGATCGGTTGCAACCCCAAGGTGAGTCGCACCACCTTCGATCATCGACAAAACAGAAGTCAGCACCCCGCGCACCGCGCCAATTTCCTGCCCGTTCACATCCGCCGCGGAAGGCACGGCGAAAAAGTGCCGGAACAATTCATAGGTCCCGTCAATCAGGTGCACGTCCATGCGTCTCCGATCAGCTTCCTGCAAGGGATGTTATATAGGAAAATACCTTATGACATTCGTCCGCATGGACAAATGGCTCTGGGCCGCTAGATTCTTCAAGACCCGAGCATTAGCCGCAAGGGCCTGTGATCTGGGCAGAATTCAATCCAATGGCCAGCCCGCCAAGCCCGCCCGCGAAGTCCACATCGGAAACATGTTGCGGGTGACCAACGACGGCGGCGACTTCGAAGTGGAAGTCCTACTCCTCAGCGACGTGCGCGGCCCAGCCTCCGTCGCCCAAACTCTCTACCGCGAAACGGAGGCCAGCCGCGAACTCCGCCAGAAAGTTGCCGCGGAGCGCAAGGCCATGAAGCAGTTCGAAGAGTTACCCGCAGGCCGGCCATCCAAACGCGACCGCCGCAGAATCATCCAGTTCCGCGGCCGAGCCTGACGGCGCTGAACGAAGTACCGGAGCTTCAGAAAACTTCAAAAGTGAAAGATGAGATCGCTAGCTGCCGTAAGCTGATTATGCCTCCGGCCGTTATCGTAAGCCGTCATATCCCACGCTCGCTCGAAACGCAATTCTGGACGCAACTGCACCGTTGAGCCGATCCAATGACACCACATGATCGTGTTCTCCGAGTACTTGGTTGCGTAGCCCGTGCGCTGCCCTTTCTTGTCGTCGAGAAAGTCACTGCGAAACGACAGGAAGTCATGAGGTGAGAATTCCTTCTGGAGAAAATTCACCACGGCATATTCGGGAGCTGTGCAACGCTGCTCGCCCGGCAGGCAGTAAGCGGCATTCGCCCCGGTTTCCGGTTGAATCCTGCCTCCCACCGACGGCACGTCGCGCTCATACATATGCCAAGCCTCGGTTGCCATGTGCCACGTCTTCGAGAACTTGTGATACCAGGTGCCGTCATACTGCTGCAAATTGTTGTAGGCGTACTTGCCGTCATTGATTCCGTTGGCGCAGACGTAGAAATTGTCATTCACCGACCGAGTCGTATAGCTCAGGCAAAACGTACCGGAAGGCTTCGCATCCGGGGTCCACAAGGCAACGTCGTGACCGCCCGTAATCCCGAGTTGCACCAGCCACTGGTCGCTTAGCTTTACCGTCGCAATCAAACCTGTGTCGGTAAAGGGATCAATCGCATAAAGCAACGAATGGCTGAAGATGTAGTTGTTCGGCGCCAGTTGCGCCTCGATCCCCGGCACGGAGATGTAGCGGCCGACCCTCACATTCATCCCCTGCGCCACCTGCGGGATGTAAACGTCGACATATTCCAAGGTCGGGTCAAACCCATATTCGTGATGATCGTTCACCCACGGCCCGCTCCAGTAACCCTTTGCCGTCGTAAACCGATAGTCCGTCCCATATAGCGCCGTAAGGTGGTAGCCCCAATCGATATGATCGCGTTGCACCGAATCCGGCAAGCGTTCGGCGTAAAGAACAATTTGATTCATCTCCAATCGATTCGCATATACATCATTCGCCTCGGGCGAATTGCTATGCGCGGACGTGCTGAAATCCAGCGACGGGTCGATCCACCCATACAGCTTGGTGCGGCTTCTCGCCTGGTTAATGGCCGTCATCAGCGGATAGCTGTTCGTATCCGGCTCTCCGATAACGGGCGATCCGCCATACGACCAATCCGCATTGGGAAACGGTGGCGAATCCAGTGGCGACGGAAGTCCCCGCCGCGCTGGGGCGGACAAGGAAGGTGTGGACGAGGATGGAACCGGCGACGAAGCAACCGTCCCCCACCAGTCCTGCCGGTAAAACTCCGCCCAGCGTGCGAAGAAACCCTTCGCCTCGGCAGTGTCGGGCTTCGGCGCGTCGGGCGCCGGCTCAGCCTCATTCGCGGTTTGCCCCGGCGACAGACCACACCACAAGAACACGACGCACGCCAATAGCGGCAAGAAGCGTTGCCATCGGCGGAACTTATTTCTTGGTCGCATGGGTAAGATGGAAGGCCGTATTCACCAAGCCGACGTGAGAGAACGCCTGCGGAAAATTTCCTAACTGACGCTTTGCGACGGGATCATACTCCTCCGACAGAAGCCCCACATCATTCCGGATTTCCAGCAGCCGTTCAAACATCCGGACTGCCTCTTCATGCCGTCCCTGCAATTCGTAATTGTCCGCCAGCCAGAACGAGCAAGGCAGAAACGTTCCTTCTCCATGCGGCAGGCCGTCGATGGCTGGATCTTGTGTATACCGTGCGACAAATCCATTCTCCATGAGATGCGTTTCGATGGCCTTCACCGTGCCGATTACGCGCGCATCATCTGCCGGAAGAAATCCGACCAGTGACATCTGCAGAGTGCTGGCGTCCAGGTGTTTACTGCCGTAATACTGCACAAAGGAATTCAGGTCGGCGTCGAAACCCAGCCGGCAAACCTGCTCGTGGATCGCCTCCCGAAGTCTTTTCCATCGTGCCACATCAATCGTGAACCGGCCTTTTTCCGCCGACCGGATCAGCCGGTCCACCGCCACCCACGCCATCATCTTCGAATGTACGAAGTGCCGCCGCGGACCGCGCACCTCCCAAATCCCCTCGTCCGGCAGCTCCCATCCCGTTTCTAGAAATTCAAGCATCGCCGGCGCCACCTCGTTCCGCGAATGCTTTGCCGGTTCCAGTCCCGCTTCCCGCGCCTGATAAAGAGTGTTGACCACCTCTCCAAAGATATCCAATTGATATTGTTTGTAGGCCGCATTGCCGGTTCGCACCGGCGCCGAGTTCTCATATCCCGGCAACCACGGCAGCTCCAACTCCGTCAGCCTTCGCTCGCCATGCAGGCCATAAAGAATATTAAGTTCCGCGGGACTGCCGGCAACCGCCCGCAGCAGCCACTCCCGCCACTCTCGCGCTTCGTCCAGATACCCGGCATTCAGCAGAGATTGCAGCGTCAGTGTCGCATCCCGCACCCAGCAAAAACGGTAGTCCCAGTTCCGTACCCCGCCTAGTTGTTCCGGCATCGAAGTTGTCGGCGCGGCGACAATCCCGCCCGTGGGCAAAAACGTCAGCCCTTTTAGCGTGATCAGCGAGCGCACCACCGCATCCCGCCATTTTCCCCCATACGTGCAGCGATCCGACCACTCCCGCCACCATTTCTCCGTACTCTGGACCGCCGCCTCAATATTGACCGGCGCAGGTTCGCGCTCATGCGAGGGATACCACGTCATATCAAACGAAACCTTTTGTCCCTCCGAAACGGTGAACTCTGCCTCTGTCTTCATGTTCGCGCTGTGCAGCGGACGATCCGCTCGCAGCCGAACCATGTCGGGACCCGCGATCGCCGAGATCCCATTCTCGGTTCGCCACACCCAGGGCACCACCGACCCGTAGTCGAATCGAATCACCAGCTCCAGCTTCATCCGGATCTGTCCTCGTATGCCCACGACCACGCGCAGAAGCTCCGGCGGTCCCGTGCGGGGAATCATGCAGTCGACTAGCGTCGCCGATCCGCTCTCGGTCTCAAATGTAGTCTCGAGAATAAGACTTCCGTCCCGATAACCTCGCCGGATGGAACGGATCGGCTCCGCCGGCGAGATCGACCAATGCCCATGTTCAGGAGTCCCAAGCAGCGCCGCGAAACAAGCGGGCGAATCAAAGTGCGGAAGGCAAAGCCAGTCGACCGAACCCTGTTTAGAAACCAGAGCAGCCGTGTGGCAGTCGCCAATCATCGCGTAATCTTCGATCGGTGTGGACAGGAATTACCCTCCGCAAATCAGGATCGGACAGAGCCCACATTTTCTCACAAACATTTATGCACCCGATGAAAGGACGGCGGGCGCCCAGGAAGAACCCCGTCATTCCGAATCGAGCTGAAAGCCGATGGGAAGCTGCTTGCCCGCGATTGCGAGGATGCACCCGCTAGCGTAAACTGTCCCAGCCAATGCTCGATACTTCCTCCATCCTCGGCCGCACCCTGTCCCATTACGACGTTCTGGAAAAACTTGGTGGAGGAGGTATGGGCGTGGTCTACAAAGCCAAAGACACGCGCCTCGGACGCAGCGTTGCGCTGAAATTTCTCCCCGACGACATTTCCCAGGTTCCTCAGGCCATCGAACGATTCCGCCGCGAGGCACGTGCCGCCTCCGCGCTCAATCACGCCAACATCTGCACAATTTACGATATCGGAGAATTCGAGGGCCGCCCATTTATCGCCATGGAGCTGCTCGAGGGCCAGACTCTTAAGCATCGGATAGCGGGCAAGCCCATCGATGTATCGGAGCTGTTGGAAATTGGTATTCAGATTGCCAACGGCCTTGATGCGGCGCACTCCAAGGGAATTGTGCACCGCGACATCAAGCCCGCGAATATTTTTCTGGTGGAACGTGGTCCGGCAAAGATTCTGGATTTCGGTTTGGCCAAGCTGACGCCCGCGCTTCAACCTGCCGCCGAATCCGCGGGCACCGCGACCATGCCCACGCAGACCCATGTGCTCGATAATGATCAACTGACAAGCCCGGGCAGCTCCATCGGCACCATCGCCTACATGTCGCCGGAGCAGGCCCGGGGCGAAGAACTCGACGCACGCTCCGATTTATTTTCCCTCGGTGTCGTCCTCTACGAGATGGCGACCGGGTCGGTTCCATTTTCCGGCGCAACCTCGGCGGTCGTTTTCGACGGAATCCTGCGTTCCGTGCCGGCGCCCGCCAAGCAATTAAACCCGCGCCTGCCCGTCGCCATGGAAAATATTCTCGGCAAGGCGCTCGAGAAGGATCCCGACCTCCGCTGCCAGACGGCTGCCGAACTCCGCGCCGACCTAAAGCGGCTCAAGCGAGACATCGAATCCGGCGGCCGCCGTCCCGCCACCAGCGGCCCTGCTGAGAAGCTCGTCTCGGCTTCCGGAACGCACCCCGCCCCAGATCGGCAAAGATCGGTCGCGGTGCTCTATTTCGAAAACCAGAGCGGCGCCAAAGAGGACGAATACTTTCGCGACGGCATCACGGAAGACATCGTCACCGAGCTTTCAAAAATCGCGCAACTGGATATCTTTCCCCGCTCCGAGATGCTCGCGTTCCGCGACAAGCCGGTTACCGCGCAACAGGTGAGCCAGCAGCTCGGCGCTGCCTACGTGCTCGAGGGCTCAATTCGCCGCGCCGGCAACCGCGTTCGCATCACCGTACAGCTCGTCGAAGCCTCGACCCGCCATTCCGTCTGGGCCGAGCGCTACGACCGGCAACTGGAAGACGTGTTCGCCATTCAGGAGGAGATCGCCCGCAGCATCGCCCAGGCCCTGCGCATCACGCTTTCGCCGAAAGAAGAAAAGATCATTGCCAGCAAGCCCACCGAGAATCTTCAGGCCTACGATTTCTACCTCCGCGGCCGCAGCTACGCCCGCCAGCTCAGCCTGGAGTTCGCCATACAAATGTTCGAGCAGGCCATCAAGCTCGATTCCGATTTCGCCCTCGCCTATGCCGGCCTCGCCAACGCCTGTGGCCAGTATCACGAATGGCGCGAGCAACATCAGCGCTGGATTGAGAAAGGCCTGGCAGCCTGTGAGCGCGGTTTGGCCCTGCAACCGAATCTGCCTGAATTGCTTGTAGCTTATGCTCGCCTCGCCGTCGCGGAAAAAAAATACGACGAAGCTATCCGCTATGCCGAGGAAGCCATTCAGCGCAAGCCCGACTGCGAAGGTGTCTACGACGTGCTCGGCCGCGCTCTGTTCGCTTCCGGGCAGAGCCGCAAGGCTGCCGATTTGGTCGACCGTGCCGTCGCCGTCAACGGCGACGATTACAATATCTTTCCGGCATACCTCAATTCATTGCGCACCCTGGGACGAACCGCCGAGGCCGCCCTCCACGAGGATCGCTGGGTCAGCGTGCTCCAACGACAGCTCGAACTGGTCCCGGAAGACGTGCGTGCGCGCATTTTCCTCGCGACCCTCTATGCCAGCCGTAAGACCAACGATCTTGCCATGCGCGAGTTGGAGATGGCCGTGACCATGCGGCCCAAAGACTCCAACATTCTCTACAACGCCGCCTGCACCTACGGCATCATGGGACAAAAATCGGATGCTCTATCCCTGCTCAGGCGTGCACGGGAGGCCGGCTACGGCAATATTGAGTGGGCTTTGCGCGATCCCGACCTCGCCTGCCTGCACGACGATCCCGAATTCCAGCGCCTGGTGGGTAAGGCGTCCTGAACTGATTTATCTCGCCACTATCACAAGAATTATGTCATTCCGAATAACTGCTTTGAAATGTCTTCTGTGTGGAGTATGCTGTGGAGTTGGTTCCACATATGGAAATTGTTCAAATCGTGCTGGATAAAAAGCTGTTACACGCCGCCGACCAAGCCGCAAAGCGCACCAGGCGAAACCGTTCCGCTCTGGTGCGCGACGCCCTGCGGGAACATCTCCGTCGGTTGGACCTGCGAGCCAGTGAAGAGCGCGACCGCCAGGGGTACTCGCGACATTCGCAATCCGACGCGGAAGCGCAGGGTTGGGAATCGGAGGCCGCGTGGCCGGACGAATAACCCGCGGTGAGGTTCGGCTCTACCAGTTTGCCCCGCACGATAAGAAACGCCCCGCCCTCGTGCTCACCCGCGACAGCGCCATCGCGTATTTATCCACAGTCACGGTTGCTCCTGTCACTTCCACGATTCGCGGCGTGCCATCGGAAGTCGTTCTGAATGAAGAAGACGGCATGAAGGCCCCGTGCGCGGTGAACCTGCACAATGCGGTTACCGTGTCGCAACAGCGCCTGGGAAAACGTGTGGCCCAGCTTAGTTCCGCTCGAATGAATGAGGTGTGTGCCGCTCTGCGCTTCTCTCTTGGTTGCGATGCAAACTAGATGCCAGGAAATAATTTTAGTGCTTCACCACGGGCTATTAGGTTTGAGCTAAGCCCCCCGCTTTATTTCTTTTCTCGAACTTCTTTCTTGAACGTGAACTGCCACGCAAACCTTAGACCCTTAGCCAGCCCCGGAACCCCCGGGCGGCATAGTAAGATTCCGCACCGTTGTGATACACAAAAACCGTGTCGAAGCGGCGATCGCAAAAGAGCGCGCCGCCGAGTTCTCTGACTCCAGAAGGTGTCTTCACCCAGCTCGACGTTTTCGTATCGAACTCTCCCAGTTTCTGCAACCCTCGATATTGTTCTTCCGTTAAAAGCTCAATGCCCATGGCGCCTGCCATATCCATAGCGTTGCCTTTTGGTTTATTTTCTTTCCTTGAATCCAGCGCTTCGCGGTCGTAGCAAAGACTTCTGCGGTCTTTCGGACTTTCCGGCGAACAATCATAAAAATTGTATTCGCCCGTCTTTTTATCCTGACCAACAATGTCCGGTTCACCGCCAGTTCTTTCCATTTCGTTGATCGACCACAGTTTTCCAGTACCAGCTTCCAGCTTTGCTTGTACGTTAGCCCATTCAAGACCTTTGTGACGGTTCATGTTTTTCTCAAAACGGGCTTTCAATGCTCTGAGTAATTCTGTACGTTGTTCTGGTGACATCTCCCTTTCATTCCTCTTCAGTGGCTGGAGCATGGTTTGTGATCCACCTGCAGTTTCATCGCTTTTCACTTTTATGTGCTTTCGCAGGCGCTTTCCTCTTCAATTTGTCCCGGTTGTAATCAATGGCGGCACGGACGAGATCTTTTAGCGCACGCGCATCAATCTTATCGCCCTCGACAATATCGATCGCTCGCCACTGGTTGCCTCCGAGGCCCGCGTTGAAAAGCTTGTCAGGATCCGGCAGGTGCGCCCCGTGGGAAAAGGTAAGCTTCACCTTATCCTTGTGGGCGTTGCCGACCGCGATCATCCCGTCGCAAGACCACACTGGGCTTCCCATCCACTTCCATTCCTCGATGATCTCGCGGTCGGCCCCAAGGATGCTCTTGCGGATGCTGGCTAACGTTTTGCCACGCCAGTCTGTGAGTCCTGCGATCAGCTGGTCGATACGTTCTGATGGATTCATTGGATTCTTATGCCTCCAATTCTTGTTCCGTTTTCATGCGGTTCGCTGCAGCGTATTGTTAAGCCGATCGCTTCGAAATAGTCGTCGAACGACATGGCCTTTCCACATCCAAAGCCCCGAAAGGAGCAGCACAGGAAGAAAGACATACCTAACACTGAAGGCATAGTTGTGAGTATCCGAAGGCGAATCATAAATGTAACCGAGTATCGGGATACCACAGATAATGTGAATCCAGCGAAAAATTGAACGTCTGGTGGCTTCTGTCATGATTAACTCCTCCTTTTGTCGGTGAGACCAGTCATTTACTCTTGCCGGTTTTCGGCGGCCAGTTGGGTGTTTCAATACCGAACTGCTTGGCATACTCGGCGTGCAGTCGCTGCCAGCCGCACTTCATCGCGTCAGGCCCGACGATGCGTCCGAGCGGAGTTCCGCTGAGCAGGTGGTCCAGAACATCGAAACAAATGTGCCACCCGGCTGCACCCATTGCGATGAAGCGATGGCCGATGTTGGTCCACAGTGTCAGGCGCGTGCCGTCGCCCAAGGCTTCGAGTTCCCACCGCATATCGTGGTCACCCCAGTTGTACTCAAGCGCGTTGGGTGCGTCGGCTCGCGTCACGGTTGCTTCGGTAACGTGCAGCCTGGGCGCTGCCACCGTGGTGAGTTTGACCGTGCTTCCAACCGTACCTAGGCTCCCATCAGCTTCAAAGGGAGCCCACTCGCGCAGTTGTGCCGGGTCGATAAGCGCCTGCCAGACCTTTTCCGGCGAGTGGCGCAGTTCTCGGACAAGAATGAGCGTCCACTTCTCTCCGTCCTTTCGGATCTGCGCCCCGCTGGCCGGCCCCGGTGTGTACTGTTGAAGGTCGCTCATCTTCTTCTCCTTGCCCAACGTCTGTCCTACCAGCGTGCCAGCTGGGTGAGCTGAATGAGGTTGCCGCAGGTGTCGTTCAGCTTCGCAATGGTCGAGCCGGGCACATCGGTGGGCGGCATCGTGAACTCGGCGCCGCGGGCCTTGATCCGCTCGTAGTCACCCTTGACGTCGTCGGTGAAAAACATGATGGCGGGCTGGCCTTGTTGAAAGATCGCCAGCTGATACGTTTTGGCCGCGGGGTTGTTGTTCAGCGCGAGCTGCAGCTCAATGCCGTTCGGCTCCCCAGCTGGGGTCACAGTCAGCCAACGATATGGGCCGTTACTGAAATCGGTCTTCTTGGCAAAACCCAGTAGCTCGGTATAAAAGCGCAGGGCCTTGTCCTGGTCGTCCACGTATAAGCTGGTCACTTTGATTTTCATTTTGTTTCTCCTTTGTCACGTTCGCGGTTTGGGCCGCGCCGGCTTCTCTTTTGTCTTTCTTTTCGTTGGTGTTGATGGTTTTGATCGATCCATGCGGTCCCGATCCATGCGGTCGAGGTAGCGCTCGAGAGCATCCACGTGAGCGGACCAGAACCGGCGGAACTGAGCCAGCCAGGCATCCACCTCCTGAAATGGTTCAGGTTTCAGCCGGTAGAAACGGCGCTGTGCGTCCACCGTGGCTTCCACGAAACCGGCCTCGCGCAGCACGCGCAGGTGCTTGGAGACGGTCGGCTGCGTCATACGAAGCTGGCGCTCGATCTCTCCCACCGACTGTTGTGACGACACCAGCAAGCTCAATATCGCGCGGCGGTTCGGCTCCGCAATGATTTCGAACACGGATTCCATTCCCGTTGTATACTCCACAGAGCATATACGTGTCAAGGCATATTTAAGAGAGGCCCGGGAAACGGCTTCAGCCGCCGAGGGGAGAATATGGCAAGGGGATGTTATCCCTCACCGGGCTGAAAGCCCGGTGAGGGACCTGCTGTTGGCGCGGGTCACCTCTGCCCGACGCTCGCCCGCCACTTGTGTTCCGCCCACGAGTCCGGTGGAAAATGTCGTGGCTGGCCCAGCAAGCCCTAGCCCTCCGACCCATCCTTATCATTTCTCTCGCATCAGATTCTCCGTAGAATCTTCCCAGATGTCACAAAGGTGAAATAATGAAACCACAATCCGGCGCGCGCATTCATAAGCTCTTATTAACGGTGCTCCTATTCCCGCCCGCTTCCCTGCTGGCCGAGCCGGTCTCTCTCCACCGCGCCGTCGAACTCGCGCTGAAACATGCCACCGGCATCAGCATCGCGGCCGCCGACGAACAGCACGCCTCCGCCAGCTACCGCGAACTGCGCAACAGCTATATCCCCCAACTGACCGCGGGAGCCGGAATTGGCTGGTCTGATGGTTTTCCCCTCAGCCTCGAAGGCGCCGCTCCTTCGCTCTTCAACGTAACCGCACAATCGGCGCTCATCAATCTCGCGTTGAAGGATTTCATCCGCGCCGCCCAGTCCGACGTCGCGGTCAGCAACTTCCGCATCAAAGACCAGCGCAATCAGATCATTCAGGACACTGTGTTGAGCTATGCCGAATTGGCCAAATGGGAGCAGCGTTTGAGCCGCCTGCGCGAGGCCCAAACTGCCGCGGAGCAAACCGCAGCAGCCGTAGGCCAGCGCGTCAAAGAAGGGATCGACAGCGAAATGGACAGCACCAGGGCTCGCTTGTCGGTGGCCCGTGTCCGTTTACGCCTCGCCGAAGCTGCCGGCGCAGCCGACGTTCTCCGCGAGCACCTTTCCGGCTTGACGGGACTTCCTGTGGCCTCCGTCGAAATAGATCCCGAGTCACTGCCGGCTCTGCCCGTGGTGAAGCCAGAAGGCGAGTCAGATCAGGATTCCACGCGCAAAGCTGCGGATGCGAACCCCATGGTCCAAGCCGCGGTCGAACATGCCCGCGCGCAATACCTGCGCGTGAAAGGCGAGCACAGGTCCCTGTGGCCCAGCGTGGACTTCGCCGCTCAATACGCCAACCTCGCCACTTACAACAATTACGATCACTATTATCAGCCCGGAAGCTTTCAGCCCAACAACGCCACCGTCGGAATCGCGATCCACCTGCCTTTTTTGAACTATGCCCAGCACGAGCGCGTAAAAGAGGCCGAATCTGAAGCTTTCAAAGCCACCAAGCAGGCCGAAGCCGCGCGCAACCAGGTCTCCGAAGAAACCCTGCGCCTAGAGCGCTCCGTTACCCAGATGCAAGCCGCCCACGATGTAGCTGAACTCGAGTATGAGATCGCCCAGAAAAACGTCGAGGCCGTCCGCACTCGCATGGAATCCTCCACCGCCAACCTCCACGACCTCGACAACTCCCAAACCCAGGCCAGCGAACGCCTGATCGCACTCCAGGACGTAACCTTCGAACTAGAACGCACCCAGGTGGCATTGCTGCGAGCCACCGGCGGCCTCGAAAGCTGGGCGCTCGGAACGAAGTAAGTCACGAAATAGGGGTCGTCCAGCGCAGGCCGACGAACCTGCATAAACACTGCTTTTTCACCGCATCACCCACGCCCGGATGCTAAAATAACTAATACTCATATGCCTCTTAAAACATTGTTCTTAAACCCCCCGTCCTTCGAAAACTTTGACGGAGGCGCCGGCTCCCGTTGGCCCGCCACCCGCGAGATCGAGTCATACTGGTACCCAGTGTGGCTGGCTTATCCGGCGGGGATGCTGGAGGGGGCGCGGCTTTTGGATGCGCCGCCTCATTACGTTTCGGCAGAACAGACTATTGAGATTGCCAGGGACTACGAGTTTCTGGTTTTGTTTACGTCGACTCCGGGCTTTCCTGGCGATATTGGGCTTGCCAAAGCTATTAAGGCGGCTAACCCTGGGATCAAGATTGCTTTTGTTGGTCCGCATGTCAGCGTGCTGCCGGAGAAGTCTTTGCGAGATTGTCCTTCAATTGATTTTGTTGCCCGCAAGGAGTTTGACTACGCCGTGGTCGACTTTGCCAAGGGCAAACCGCTGGAGGAGATTCCTGGCATTTCGTATTTGAAAGATGGCAAGGTTGTGCACAATGCGGATGCGCCGCAGATTCAGGATCTGGATGCGCTGCCTCACGTCACCGACGTCTATAAGCGCGATCTTGACGTTACTCGTTACAACGTGCCGTTCTTACTAAACCCCTACGTTTCTCTCTACACGACGCGGGGGTGCCCGGCGCAGTGCACGTTCTGTTTGTGGCCGCAGACTTTGAGCGGACATCCGTGGCGCAAGCGGTCTACTGACGATGTTGCGGCGGAAATGTCGAAGGTCAAGCAGTACTGGCCGGAAGTGAAGGAATTCTTTTTTGACGACGATACGTTCAACATTCAGAAGGCGCGGACGATCGAGCTGTGCGGCAAGCTGAAGCCGCTGGGGCTGACCTGGTCCTGCACCTCGCGTGTCACTACTGATTTCGAGACCTTAAAGGCGATGAAGGAAGCCGGTTGCCGGCTGCTGATTGTCGGCTATGAATCGGGCGATCAGCAGATTCTTAAAAACATCAAGAAGGGCGCAACCATTGAGCGGGCGCGGCAGTTCACCAAAGACTGTCACAAGCTTGGCCTGGTTATCCACGGCGACTTCATCATGGGGCTGCCGGGAGAGACTCCGGAAACTATCAACAACACCATCAAGTTCGCGAAAGAGCTGGATGTCGAGACCATTCAGGTGTCTGTCGCGCACGCTTATCCCGGCACCGAGCTTTACGACTATGCGGTGAAGAACGGATTCATGGTGGGCGACAACAAGATGGTGGATGAGGGCGGGCACCAACTGGCGCACATCCAGTATCCCGGACTGCCTGCGGATGAGATTCTTTCCGCGGTCCACCGTTTTTACGACGAGTATTATTTCAGGCCGAAGGCCGTCTTCCGCATTCTGAAGAAAGCTGCCTTTGACAGCAACGACCGCAAGCGGCTTTACCGGGAAGCGAAGACCTTCCTGAAGCTGCGCTCACAGCGCAACAAGCTGGTGAAGCAGCATAGCGACGAGGCGGCGGAGCTTGCCAAGGCTTGAGAGCCCCGCGCGGGCAGCGTCAACAGCAGGTTCCTCACCGGGCTTGGCGCCCGGTTCGGAATGACAAGGATTTTTTTGACGCCCGCACTACTTAACTTCCTGTGAACTTTCGCAAGTATCTTGTGCTGGCCGGAGTTACCGTGTTTGCCGCGGCTGGCGACTCCATGCTTTCGCATGGGATGAAGCAAACCGGCAACATCTCTCTTAGTCACCTGCAGGGTGTCATCTTCGCTGTGCTCAATCCTTGGGTCGCTATTGGGATTCTTCTGCTGCTGGCCTTCTTTGCCACCTACATGACTGCGCTTTCCTGGGCCGATCTTACTTATGTTCTGCCGGCCACTTCGCTGGGTTACGTGCTGCTGGCTTTGGTCGCGCGATTTGTGCTGCATGAGCATGTCAGTCCGCTGCGCTGGCTGGGGATTGCGTTGATTACGGGTGGGGTGGGATTTGTGGCTGGCGGGCCGGAGCTGACCGAGCATCCGCACTTGGAACATGTCGAGGATGAGGACGAAGCGCGCGCAATTGCGGCTGCTGGTGAGCGATGAAAATGGTGCGGGACAGTAGGAACGTGGGACGCGAAATCAAAATCCCCACCCTCTCGCGAAGAGCGCGAGAAGGATGGGGCACCCGCTTCGGAGTGACGGTCCTATGAGAGCTGTTTACACCTGGAGCGCAATCCTCGCCATCGTCTTCGCCTCGGTCATCGGCGACGTGTTGTTAGCTCGCGCCATGAAACAGGTTGGGGATGTTGGGGCTCTGTGGCGGCGGGCCGGGCTGGGGGTTGTGATTGGACGGACGCTGGGGAATCCCAACTTTTTGTTTGGGGTTACGGCCATGGCTGTGGCCTTTTTCAGCTTGCTGTTTGCGCTTTCCTGGGGAGACGTTAGCCTGGTGGCTCCCGCGGCTGCTTCGCTTACTTTTATTGGGAACGCTGTGGCCGCGAAGATCTTTTTGCATGAGAAAGTCGACCGGCGGAGGTGGATTGCGGCTTCTCTGGTGGCAGCGGGAGTGGCGTTGCTGGCGGGGTGAAGACGACGTCATTGCCAGGCTAGAAAATACTTCACGGCAAGAGCGGCAAACGGCAACGGCACGATGACATTCAGATTTTCTCCAGTCTTCGCACTGATCGCAGCACTGTCAGTCTCCCTGCCTGTAAGAGCGCAGAAGGAATTCAATAAATGGCCGACTGGAACTTCGCCGAAAGAAATCGGCGAGTGTGTCGCCAAACGGTTTGCCTCATCACCCCATAGTCTCTCGACTGGAGAGGCCAAGCAACCTTACATCAACTACCCGGAATCTGTGACCTGGTACGGAGCGTTAACCTTTGCGCAATTGAGTGGCGACAAAGATCTCGGCTCCCTGCTGATTCAGCGGTTCGATCCACTCCTGGAGATGGATTCCAAACTCATTCCAGTGCCGAAGCATGTGGATTTGACCGTTTTCGGCGCGGTTCCGCTCGAGATTTACATTGAAACCCGGCAGCAGAAGTATCTCGATCTCGGGAGAGATCTCGCCGATAAGGAGTGGGCTGTTCCCACACCCGACGGGCTGAGCGGCCAAACCCGTTATTGGATCGACGACATGTACATGATCACGTTGGTTCAGGTGGAGGCGTATCGCGCGACCGGCGACTCGAAGTATCTCGATCGCGCGGCGCTGGAAATGTCCGCGTACCTGGACAAGCTGCAGCAGCCGAACGGTCTTTTCTATCACGCGCCCGACGCGCCATTTTTCTGGGGACGGGGCAATGGCTGGGTTGCCGCTGGAATGACGGAACTGCTGCGCGCCCTGCCAGCGAGTCATCCCCGGCGCGCGCGCATCATGGAGGGCTACCGCAGGATGATGGCACAGTTGCTGAAATATCAGACGAAAGATGGCATGTGGCGGCAGTTGCTGGATCATGCAGAGGCGTGGCCCGAAACGTCATCCACCGGGATGTTCACTTTTGCCATGATCACCGGGGTGAAGAACGGCTGGCTCGATAAGAAGACCTACGCACGCGCCGCCCGCAAGGGTTGGCTCGCTCTCATTCCATATCTCGAGCCGAACGGGGACATCCACAATGTCTGCGAAGGCACTGGCAAGAGAAATGATCTCAATTACTATCTAACGCGAGCCCGCAACACGGGAGACCTTCATGGCCAAGCGCCCATCCTGTGGGCTGCTTCAGCCTTGCTGCGATGAATCCATAGTCGTGGAAAACGCGCGCCCACGAAGCGCGAAAAGAAACGCCCGCCTTCACTGGGGTGAAGGAGGGTGCACTCAGTTACCGAACCGCGCCACTTAGAAAGGCGCAGGGTCGTGCCGAATGTCACTTGGCGGTTATTTTGTCGCGCCAGGCCATGACTTCGAGTTCGGCTGAGTCATCGGCAGTGCGTGAAACTGCCTTTCGGCCCGCGGAGGCTTGCTTCTATGCCACTTTTCACCCATGGCTCTCGCCGTGGGCTGCATTTTTACGCAGCTTTGGCGTCTGGGCTCGGCTTGGGAAGCTCATTTTCGATGAAATGTTTTACCTATTGGGGTTCAATAATTTTCACTATCAGGCGCGGGTGGCTCGGGCTAAATCCCGCCTATGCTCGGGCGCAAGAACATCAGGTTCCTCACCGGCTTTCCGCCCGCCTCGGAATGACCAGATCAGGCTTTCGGTCCGGAATTAGAGCCTTTGGTGGGCCATAACTCCTACACAAAACTCGAGTACGTGGGCGCGACACGAAAACCGGCGGCTGGAGCCTGGTTTGGCTCACAACCGAAGAGTGTGCTTTTGCAACTAACCTGGCGGCCGACAAGATGAGCATTCTTGCTCAGAACTATGGCACTTGGAGTGCTACGTTCCAGTTAGGCTTGTTGGCGATTCGTCAGGTTGAGTGGACGCCTGGCGCTGATGGGACTGGGGTATGGTGAAGCGCATTGCAGCCGTCGTTGTTGCTCTTATGGTGTTCGCTGCTCGCGGAGCTGTATGCCAGGATGTACGTCGATCCCTTCCGGATGCGCCTTCGGCGCGGGTTGTAAATCAGGCACAGAAATTTGACGGGTTCGTCGCCGAGGAGCGCTCTGCCTTTGGATCGGGAGCGATGAGCGCTTCGGCGGGGATGGTGCGCGACGGTGAGTTCGTCCTTTCTTCGGATGGACGGGCTTTTCGGCAGAAAGATCCAGAGGCTATTTTTCGCAAGTACTTGTCTCCGGCATGGCAGCGGCAGGGTTACCGCGCCGTCAACGGGGGAAGCGTGATGGGCCGGGCCAAGTATGCGGCTTCGCGAACGGTTGTGGTGCGGGATGCGTCTGGAAAGGGCAGGTTGAACACGTCGTACTTGCTGCGAACGCTGAGTGCGGTGGCGAAGGATACGGCAGCGACTCCCTACTGGAGGCGGCATCTTGGCGATCCGTTCAGCGATTTTGGTTCGAACGTGGGCAACGACGCGGGGATAAACCTGTGGCACGAGTTTGCGCCCAGCATTGAGCATCTGATGAAGAGCCACACGCCGGCGTTTGTTTCCAAGATTGAAGAACGCATCGGCAAGATGTAGTCTTCTGCGTTGCTTACTTCTGCTGAATTGACTCTACCTGTTTGGTGATCGCTTCCAATCTTACTTCTCCCCAGTCCTGATCTGCTTCTATCTGGTGGAAGATCGGTCCGTAGATCGGCATCTGACGATAGCCATAGGCGAGCGGACTTTGTCGTTTTCCTTCGATAACTTCCTTTACTCGCTGATAAGGGAACTTCCCGCCGTTTCTTTGCGAGATGAGGGTCAGGTTCGGGACCGCGCGCTTTAGTGCAGCCGACTCTGGTCCATGGCCGCGCCCGTCGGCTCCATGACAGGCGGCGCACCGGTATTGAAAAATCCTCGATCCCAGGATGGGCGCCTGCCCTTCGCGATCAGGGGCGGCAGAGGCCTTTTGGCTTTGAGCTGTGCACACTACGGAGAACAATAACAGCGCGGCAATAATCAGGGTTGGGCGCATGGGATACCTCCATGGGGAGCGCGGCGGGGTGCCGTTAGTCGCCCACATTGTATGTTTCCACCGCAGGCATGGTTTTGTCTGTGATCCGGAGCATAACACCTGGTGATTCGGGCCGCTGCGTCGCGGTCGCGGTTGAGGCGATTTTATTGGATCGGTCTGCGCCAACGACTACATCCCCCGCGTTTGCGGATTACAATCCCGTGTGTCCGCGCCAACCAAGTTCTATCCGAACAGGCGCATCAGGCCAGTGGCAGGCAGGTCGGGCGCGAGGAAGAGGGAGTCTTTTTTGCCTGCGGTGCGAGCCAGGGCTTGGGCGGCGAGATATCCGCTGCGGACGGCGCCTTCCATGGTTGCGGGCCATCCGGTGGCGGTCCAATCGCCGGCCAGGAAAACGCGAGTCCACGCTGTGACCTGCGGTGGACGGTGAGTGTCAATCCCTGGACGCGGAGAGTAGGTGGCGTGGACTTCTTTGATCACGGTGGACTTGACCAGGTTCGCGGCGCGCGCGGCGGGGAAGAATTCGCGGACTTCTTTTAGAGCCAGGTCGATGATTTCGGTGCGGGATTTTTCGATGAGGTTCTTCGAGGCGCTTACCACCAATTCGATGTAGCTACCCGCAGCCTCCCCGGCGGCGGCGCGCGTGGCGAGCAGGCGCGACTTGTGGAACATCCATTGAACTGTGCGGTCGAGTAAGACGGCGTGATCGAGGTCGCTGATCTGGCGGTCGAACCAGAGGTGAATGCCGGTAATGGGAGAGGATTCGAAGTGGGTCAGGTTTTCGCGCAAGGGAGTTAATTCCGGAGTTTGCGGGAGCACGCGGTCGAGGCTTTCGAAGGGGAGGGCTAGAACTAAATAATCGAAAGGCTCTTCGGCTTCGCTGGATCGAACTTTTACTTGAGATGGGTCGGGGGAAAAAGTCTCTATCGCGTTGCGGAATTTGATCTGGCCGCCGCGGGCGCGAATGTAGTCTCCGGCGCGATTGTAGAGGTCGGACAGAGGGACGCTTGGGACGCCCATGTGGCGGGCCTCGGGCGATTTCATCGATTCGCGCACCACCTGCGCCGCGTAGGAAATGGAGATCAGGTCCAGATCTTCACTTAACGCGCTTACCAGGATCGGCTTCCAGAAGCGCTCGATGGCATTCTCGGTTTGGTTGTGCTGGTGGCACCAGTGGAGAAACGATTGACCCGTGTCTGGTTGCTCAGTCAGCGTTAGGGCCGCGATGGCTTGCGAAATTACCAGCTTGTCTTTTGCAGAAAGAAAGGGAAAGCGCAGGAAACTCGGTGCGGTGTGCAGGGGCGCGGGCAGCGGAGAGGCTCGCATTACGCTGGCGCGGCCCCCGGGTTCGATGAAAGTCATTTCGTCGTACCAGCGGATTTTGTCTTCGACGCCGATTCGTGCGTAGAACTCAACGAGGTTCGTGCAGACGCGGAAGAGCACGTGCTGGCAGTTGTCGACTATCTCTCCGGTGCCGGGATGTTCGTAGGAGGAGGCGCGTCCGCCGAGATAGGGGCGGCGTTCGAAAAGGGTTACGCTGAAGCCGGAGTCTGATAGCGCGCAGGCTGCGGCCAAGCCGGCCAGGCCGCCTCCGGCTATGGCTACTGTGGGTTGGGAGGGATTATGGTTCATGCGGGATTCGAAGTAGATTGATGATCGTTGATTATTTGATTGTTGATTGAAAACAGCAAGAAGGGTTTTTCAATCAACAATCGGCAAGCAACATTCAGCAATTCCTCCGATGGTATCAGGTGATGCGCTGGAGGAAGCCCTTTCCCAGGACGCGAAGTTTTTCGCTGACTGTCAGGGTTACCTTGCCGCTGAATACGTCGTACTGGCGGGCAGCGATTTTTTCCAGGAGTTTGCGGTAGATATTTACCAGCACCCAGAGCGCGGGCTGGCTGTCTTCCGAAATATAGGGAATGAGTTGGTCGCCGGCCTGGTAGAATTCGCGGGCACGGGCGGCTTCGAGTTCGAGCAGCGGGCGGACGCGGGCTGGGTCTGGCGTAGAGAGCAGGTCGGCGGCCGATAGTCCGAACTTCGCGAGGTCTTCTTCCGGCAAATATACGCGGCCCATGGCGGCGTCTTCTTTGACATCGCGAATGATGTTGGTGAGCTGGAAGGCCAGACCGCACTGCTCGGCGAGCGACTCGGCAGCGGGGTCGCGATATCCGAA
The DNA here is from genome assembly GCA_963850805.1 of uncultured Acidobacteriaceae bacterium. Classification (GTDB taxonomy): domain Bacteria; phylum Acidobacteriota; class Terriglobia; order Terriglobales; family Acidobacteriaceae; genus Sulfotelmatobacter. Next base: position 282,993 of record CAWKNF010000031.1, read on the forward strand.
GATGTGAATGCAAACCAGGCCCACTACCGAGGCTACACGGTAGCAATATCCTTTGAGATCGTCGAATGTCTTGTACTGGACGGTCAGGCCAGGGGTTGCGGAGGCAGGCGTTGCTCCGCTCTGAGCTTCTGCTTCCTGAGTTCCGGCTTCCACGTCCATGGCGGTGCCCATCGCCAGTTCGTCGAGCAGGCCCGCGGGGATGATGTATCGCCGCTGCGCGTCGGTGAGCGCTAGCAGGATGGGATCGTCGCTGGGCTCGCCTTGTTGGGCGCGGTGCAGCGCCCCGAGCCACGTATCCAGCTTGAAGCGGCGCTCCTCAAGCCTCAGGGTAGGGTCGTCGGCAATGTCGTCGCAGCGCCGCATGAAGGCATAGACGGCGCAGAGCGCCTGGCGCTTGTGCTTGGGTAGCACGAGAAATGCGTAATAGAAATTCTTCGCGTTGCTTCGCGTGATCCCGCGGCACACCGAATATGCCATGGTGAGTTGCGCTGGAGCGGGAGTCCACGGGATCAGCACGGGCTGCGTTCCGGCACTCATCGGCTTCCTGCTCCCAGCAACTTGCCTAACGCGGCTCGGGCCACCAGCGCTAGTTTGCGGGGCTTTGAAATTACGGGACGGCAGCCGAGGACGGCAAAGTCCTGACGCTCGATGGCGTTTAGAATTTCCTGGCCGCCGCGGGTGAAGAGTTCGAGATCAACCGCCAACTCTTTATCTACTTTGCTTACGAGCGGCAGGCCGCGCTCGAACCATTCGCGCGCGCGCTCGACTTCAAACTTCATCATCTCGCGGAACGCGGGCGTGTTGCGGGCCTGCTGGATGTCTTGCTCGCTCACGGAATAATGGCGCAGGTCGTCGAGCGGCAAATAGATTCGTCCCTTGGCGTAGTCGACGCTCACGTCCTGCCAGAAGTTCGCCAACTGCAATGCGGTGCAGGTGTAGTCGGAAAGCTGCTGGCGCTCGCCATCGTGATAGCCGCACAGGTAGAGCACGAGGTGTCCAACGGGATTCGCCGAATAGCGGCAGTAGGCGAGGACGTTTTCGAAGGTTTCGAAGCGGATGACGGTTTGGTCCTGACGGAAGGCGATCAGCAGATCGGAGAATTCGTGCCTGGGGATGTCGAACTTCTTCACGGTTTCTGCAAGAGCCACAAAAACCGGGTGGCGCGGGTTGCCTGTGTAGCAGGCATCGAGTTGCGACTGCCATTCATCCAGTAGGGCCAGGGCTGCGGTGGGGTCTTCAACTTCGTCGCCGAGATCGTCGGAGATACGGCAGTAGGCGTAGACGTTGAAGAAATCCTGGCGAAGCTTTCTGGGCAGGAACCACGTGGCCACAGAGAAATTTTCGTAGTGGGTGCGGGCCAGGCGGCGGCAGTATTCTTGCGCTTGTTCGAGCGACGGGGCGATGGGCGGGATGGCGTAGGCGGCGGGGAGGCGGCTCCAGCCCTCAGAAGTTGCGGGAGAGGGCTGGGATTCGCTGGCAATCGGGCTCATGTTAAGAGCATCCTCGGTGTCGAGCAAGACCTGAGCATCGTGAGAATTCCCTGCATCGCCGCAGGCGCTGCCAGCATGCGTGGGGTCCTTCGCTGCGCTCAGGATGACAGGCCTTTTCTCTCAGTGTCAATCAGTGGCCCGGAATTATGGCGGTCTTGATGTCGCCCCCGCGGTTTAGCATGTGGCGAAGGACCTTCTGCAGGCTCGAAAGCGGGGCTTCGCCGGTAATGTAATCAGTCGGGCGGATTTTTTTGGCCGCGATCAGACCAAAGGCGCGGCGCACGGTTTCCGGCGTGTGATGGAAGGTGGCCTTCAGCGTGATTTCTCCGTAGTGCAGGCGATTGGTATCGAGCTGCACCTTCGATCCGCTGGAGCATCCGCCAAAGAAATTGACGGTGCCGCCTTTGCGGACCATCTCGACAGTCCACTCCCAGGCTTCGGGACGGCCTACGGCCTCGATCACCACATCGCAGCCACGCTTCTGCGGGGTTAGCGCGCGCACGGCCTCGATTACGTTCGCCACTTTGGTGGTCTGCACAATTTCATGCGCGCCCATTTGTTTAGCGGCTACAACTTGCTCGTCGCGCTTGACCACTGAGACTACGTTGCAACCGATGGCTCGGGCCACCTGAACAAACATTAATCCGATGGGGCCGCCGCCGATGATGGTGACGGTGTCGCCAATCTCGACGCCGGTCTCGTGCAGGCCGCGCAACACGCAGGCCAGAGGCTCGGTCATGGCCGCGTCTTCGAAACTCACACCGGGCGGGATCACCAGCATATTCGCTTCCACAATGCGTCGCGGCACGCGAATGTATTCCGCATAGGCTCCGTTGTTGAAGAGCAGATCTTCGCAGAGATTTTCCTGGTGCTTGGAGCAATAAAAACACATCTGGCAGGGCGCGGAGTTGAGCGCCACCACGCGCATGCCTTTCTTGAAGCTGTGTACGCCCTCGCCGACCTCCTCGATGACTCCGGCGAGCTCGTGGCCAAAGAGTGCGGGAGGAACGATCATGCGCGCGTGGTAGCCGCGCTGATAAACCTTGAGGTCGGTGCCGCAGGTGAGCGCCACCTGTACTTTGACCAAGACCTCGCCCTTTTCCACTCGAGGGATGGGTACTCGTTCAATCTTTATGTCTTCTTTGCCGTACAGGACGGCAGCTGTCATTTTTCCATTCACTGATTGCTTCCTTGCCTACTTCGTTACTTACTTCGGCCCGGGTTTCACACCCAGGCCATCCCGGGCTGAATCACTACTTTCATCGATGCAGGCTGCGGATGAGCCGCGAGTTCCAACGCACGCGCACTCTCCTGCAGCGGAAACCGGTGGCTAACCAGCTGTTCCAGATCCAACTCCCTATTCGTTCCCTGGTCCATCACAAAACGAACTGACTCTTCCTGCAAATCCACGGACGCGCTATAAGAGCCGACCAGCGTCTTCTCGTCGACGCAAATCGCCGCGGGATCCAGGACCACCTCGCCGCGCTGGGTTTGCGCAAACAACAACACCCTGCCGCCGGGGCGGGACGCATTCATGGCGGGACCGATCAAGGCGTTGCTGCCCACCGCTAAGATTACAGCGTCGGCGCCACGTCCTTCGGTCTGCTGCCGCACATAGCGAACCGCGTCCTGCTGCGACGCGTCGACCGTATGTTCGAATCCAAGGCTTTTAGTTATTCTAAGCCTCTCGGGATACAAATCGGAAGTGATAACCGTGGCCCCTGCCCTTCGTGCCAGCACACTCAGTATGATGCCGATCGGACCCTGCCCGATGGCCAGCACGGTCTCGCCTAGTTGCAGGCGGAGGGCCTCGATTCCTTTCATGCAGGTATTCACCGGCTCGACGAAACAGGCCCGCTCAAACGAGACGCCTTGCGGGATCTTCACCGTGCCCTGCTCGACAATCCAATCCATAACCCGGACGTATTCGGCGAAGCCTCCACCGGAAGGCTCGAAGCCGGCGGTGCATCCTACCTTTTTGTACGTGGGGCACTGGGCGAACGTCTTGTGGCGACAGTAGTAACAAGCCCGGCAGGGAATGTGATGAAAGACTACGACGGGATCTCCGGGAGCGAACTTGGTTACACCCGCGCCTACGGCCGCGACTACGCCTGAAGTTTCGTGGCCGAAAATGCGGGGCGCGGAATGGGATCCGGAAGCAATCTTCTTCAGGTCGGTGCCGCAGACGCCGCAAGTATGCACGCGAACGAGCAATTCTCCGGCGGCGATTGCGGGCACGGGAACTGTCTCCAGGCGGACGTCGTTCACCCCGCGATAGACCGCTGCCAGCATGGTATCGGGAATCGACTGGCTGCGGTGTTCGACTGCGAGTTGTCCGGCAATCCCCATCAGCGTTTAGATGAACTCAACTTCGTATGCGCTTCAGGCGCTATTTTGCGGGAGGCTCGGCCTTCCTCGGGTCGGCGTTGCGGAACTCCACTGACACCTCCATGGAATCCAGATACGGCGAGTCCAGCGGCGTAAAGTGATACGCCTTCACCTGCAATACCACATAAAAACTCTCTACTTTGATGATTCGCCTGGCATCGGGGGGAACGGCAGCATTGCTCGACGGATCCAGTCTCCACAAAGAATTCTGCGGATCGTGTTTCGGATCGTCGGAGGGATTCATCGAAGCCAGCAGCACGTTGTCGTAAATCGTGTGACGCAGGTCCGATAATTTTACTTGCCAGGATGTGATCTTGGTGTCGCCCTCCGGTATGCGTGGAACAATCGAGAACGCATACCGATCGGCCCCCCGCGCATCTTTGATGCGCTCGCGGTAAACCGCATCTTGCGGCGTGAGCTTGGCATCAAAGCTCTCCTCTACGACATGGGTCATGCCCTGGCGAAAGCTTTCTGTGTACACGGTAGGGGGCGGCAACTGCGCAGACAGGCGCGTGGCAGCATATAGGATGACTGGCACCAGCAGCCGGGCGTTTTTGCGTAATCTCATGCTCGACCTCACTGTGTACCTCGCACGCTCTCTCATTCGTGGCCACCGGTGCGCGACCCGCTTGTAACTGTGGCATGCACTTCGGGAGGGGCTGGCGGCGCATTAATCTCTTCTGATGGTTGGCGCAGGTCCGGATGGAAATGTTTCAGATGCTCGCCCAGCGCTCTGGCTGCTTTGCGGCTGTTGCTGGCTAGTTGGGCAACGCGCGGCCACAGCCAGGGGCGTAATGCCGCGAATAACGCAAAGCCGGCTGTTCTGAACTGGCCTTGCGAGTCGATGAAGCGCGCCGTGTGAGGCATTTCAAAGTTGTACTCATCAGAGATCACTTTGATTACGCTGAACTGAATTCCGTGGACGCGGGCTGCCGCAGCGACAGCGGACGCTTCCATGTCGACGGCGTGGGCGCCATAGGCGCGCGCCAGGTTCGCTTTCTGCTCGATTCCGGCCACCGCCATAAAGCTCACGAGCGTGCCTTGTCTGTTTCCTTCGATTTCGATGCGGGAGCCATCGCGGGCATCAATGACCACGCCTGGCGCGAAAACACTGCCGATATGCAGGCTCGCATCCAGCGCCCCGGCGAAGCCCACCGACTGGAGCAGCGTTGGACGATATAGCGTGATCACGGCTTCGGCCGCTCGACGCGCCGGATCCAGGCCGATGCCGCCGCAAACCACAACCATCTCATCGCGCTCGAAGAAAAGAAAGTTGCGGCCCTGGTGCTCACGCTCGACGCGGGTCCAGTTCTTGGTCAGGCCGCTGACTTCGCGCTCCAGAGCTGCCACGATGGCGACTTTAGGCATAGCCGTTGGCCCGGAACCACTCCACTGCACGGCGCAAGGCACCGTCTGCGGGGATCGTCTTCCATCCCAGTTCGCGTTCTGCCTTGCGGGAACTGGCCCACATTTTTTTCTTTCCCATGCGCACCGTCTCGATGGTCGCCCGCGGCTCGCGACCGAGCAGGCGGCCTGAAACTGTCTCATCCACAGCGCCCGCTGCGTAGGCGACAAAGTATGGCAGCTTCACTTTCGGCGACGGCAACGATGCAATCACGCCCAGCTTGTCGAGAATCTGCTTTAACGTCAGGTTCTCGCCGCCCAGAATGTAGCGCTCGCCGCTCTTGCCTTTTTCGAGCGCCGCGACATGCGCGCGCGCGCACTCACGAACATCCACCAGGTTTAATCCCGTCTCTACATACGCGGGAAACTTTCTCTTCAGAAAGTCGACGACAATGCGTCCGGTCGGAGTCGGCTTCACGTCCTGCTCGCCGATGGGGGTCGTCGGATTCAGCGTCACCACCCGCATTCCGCTGCGGCCCGCTTCGAGCGCCACCTGTTCCGCCATAAACTTCGAGCGCTTGTAGTGCCCGATCATGTCCGCCAGCGAAACGGGAGAGTCCTCGTCCGCCGGGCGGCCGTTCCCGGTGAATCCCATGGTGGCGACGCTCGAGGTGTAGACGACGCAGCGCGTTCCATTCTTGCGCGCTGCGTCCAGAATCGCCCGCGTGCCCTCCACGTTTGAGCGGTACATCTCCGCCGGATCCCGCACCCACAGCCGATAGTCGGCGGCCACGTGAAACACAACCTCGCAGCCCGCCATCGCTTTCTCGAGCGACGCGGGATCCCGCAGATCGCCCGTCGCCGTCTCAACCTTCGTTGTCCCGAACTTCAAGCCTTCCAGATTCTTCAGATTGCTGGTTGTGCGCACCAGCAGCCGCAGCTCGGCTCCTTGCTCAGCCAGAACACGGGCGACATGGGAGCCAAGGAATCCGGTGGCGCCTGTGACGAAAGCTTTCAGAGCAGTTCTCAGTTCTCGGTCCTCGGTTCGAGCCTCAGTGCCTGGGTAGCGAAACTGAGAATCGGGAACTGAGACCTAGCTTTCCGCCTTCTCCATCACTTTCGCATACGTTGTCAGCGCGAGCAGCGGGAAGTATTGGCGGTAGAGGTGATACTGCAAATAGAACACGCGGGGAAAACCCGTGCCCGTGCAGTACGGCTCGTCCCATGACCCATCCTCTTTCTGCGTGCGCAACAGGTAGGCAATTCCACGCGCCACGGAATCGCTGCGCGTATCGCCCACTGCGAGTATTCCCAGAATCGCCCAGGCGGTCTGCGATGGCGTGCTGGGGCCCACGCCGCGGGTGCTGGGATCGTCGTAAGAGCCGCAGCTCTCGCCCCAGCCGCCGTCCGGATTCTGCACCATGCGCAGCCACTCCGCCGCCTGCTGGATGCAAGGCTCGTGGTTATCCATGCCAATCGCTTCGAAGCCGCGCAACACCAGCGCCGTGCCGTAGATGTAGTTCACGCCCCAGCGCCCGAACCAGCTTCCATCCGGTTCTTGCTCCTTGCGAATGAATTCAATCGCGCGCTCGACCGCGGGATGCTTCTTGTCGTAACCGTAGGCCGCCATCATCTCGAGGATGCGGCCCGTAATGTCCACCGTCGCAGGGTCTAGCATGGCGTTGTGATCGGCAAAAGGCACATATTGAAAGACCATGCGGTCGTTGTCTTTGTCGAACGACGCCCAGCCGCCGTTCTTGCACTGCATGGAGAGAATCCAGTCAATCGCCCGCTGCACCGATTCACGCTGGTAGCGTCCGTTGGGATGCTCCACCCGGCTCAACGCCAGGCAAACCATCGCACTGTCATCCACATCCGGATAAAACTCGTTGTTGAACTCGAAGTACCATCCACCCGGTTTGCCCTTCTTGTTTTTGATCTGCCAGTCGCCGGGATTCCGCACCTGCTTCTGCAGGATCCAGTCGGCACACTTCACCATTCGCGGATCATTCGCGGGCACTCCCGCTTCGCCGAGGGCGAACACGGCATACGCCGTATCCCACACCGGAGACATGCAAGGCTGCATCCGGAACGTGTCGCCTTCTTCGATTCCGAGCTTCTCGAACTCATCCAGGGCGCGGATCACCTGAGGATCGTCAAGAGAATATCCCTGACACCGGAGGGCAATGATGGCGTTCATCATCGAGGGATAAATGGCGGCGAGGCCATCGCTCATCTCGAAGCGATCGAGCACCCACTTCTCGGCGCTCTTCAGTGCAATCGAGCGCAGCGGCCGGATGTGGACGCGCTCGAACCAGTGCGTCATGCGGTCGAGGCAGAGAAAAAAGTTGCGCCAGGAGATGAGCTTCTTCGACCAGCGAAGATGCATCCGCGACTTCTGCATTCCGCCGACAAAAAGTTCTTCGACGCCCATTTCACGCGGAATCTTCTTGAAGGGCTTTTTGGCGTAGCAGATGGAAAGCGGCACCAGGATGGCCCGCGACCAGGACGAAATCTCATAGATGTTAAACCAAAACCAGTTGGGAAACAGCACGATCTCCGGAGGAATCGCCGGCACCGCATCGTAATCGTACTGGCCGAAGAAACAGAGATAGATTTTGGTAAAAGTATTGACCTCGGTGACTCCGCCGAGTTCAAGAATCTTCTTGCGGGCGCGCTGCAGCACGGGATGATCCGCTGCGTATCCCGCCAGCTTCAATCCGAAATACGCCTTTACCGAGGCGCTGATGTTCGAGGGTCCAGCAGCGTAAATACTCCAGCCGCCGTCTTCGTTCTGATGCTGAACAATCCAGTTGGCGGCCTTCCGGAAGCGCTCGGGGTCGCCCGTGCCCAGCAGCGTGTGCAGCAGAATGTAATCGGACTCCAGTGTGGTGTCGGCTTCAAGTTCGCCACACCAATAGCCATCCTCGTGCTGCGCCGAGAAAAGGAGTTTGCGGACGGCGCCCATCGCGGCGGATACGCGGCTGGCCAGCCCGTCGATCTTGCCAAAGCGAAGTTGTGGTGCGGAGGCTAAGTTGGAATCAGGGGAGTTTGTATCCATCAATATGGCTCCGTTAGTCTTGGCTCCGTCGATCTTGGCTCCGTCAATCGGCGGTTGCGCTGGCCGGAGCGGCGGCGATGGCCTCGACAATCTCCGGCGGCAGCCCGAAGCGAACGTTTTCCGGCATCACTTCGAGTTCCTGCACGTTGTCGAAACCTTTGCTGGCCAGAAACTTCATGGTTTCTTCCACTAGGCACTCGGGCGCAGACGCGCCAGCCGTCAGCGCAATCGTCTTCACGTTCACCAGCCACTCGGACTCGATGTCTTCATAGCTGTCGATGAGATGCGCCTTCGTGCCCAGCTTGCGCGCGACCTCGACCAGACGATTTGAGTTTGAACTGTTTTCCGAGCCCACTACCAGTAGCAAATCAGCTTCCGAGGCGACCTGCCTGACGGCCACCTGCCGGTTCTCAGTGGCATAGCAAATATCCTGCGCCGCCGGACCCTTGATGTTGGGGAACTTCTTTTTCAGCGCCGCAATAATGTCCTTGGTTTCGTCGAGACTCAGCGTGGTCTGGGTGAGATACGCCACACGATTCGGATCCGGCACGGTCAGCGTCTTCACCTGCTCGGGAGTTCCCACGACCTGGGTCACGAGCGGAGCCTCGCCCAGCGTTCCAATCACCTCGTCGTGATCGTGGTGGCCGATAAGGATCAGCGAATAGCCTTCTTTGGCGAACTTCACGGCTTCGACGTGAACTTTGGTGACGAGCGGGCAGGTCGCATCGATGACTCGCAACCCGCGCCTTGCGCTGTGTTCGCGCACTTCTGGCGAAACGCCGTGGGCGCTGTAGATGACGCGCTCGCCGTTAGGAACTTCGTCCTCGCTATCCACGAAGATCGCGCCTTTGCGGCGGAGTTCGTCCACGACGAAGCTGTTGTGGACGATCTCCTTGCGGACATAGATCGGCGGTCCGAAGGCCTCCAGCGCGATACGGACCACGTCAATTGCGCGCACTACGCCGGCGCAGAACCCTCGCGGCTTCAGCAAAAGCACGGTCTTTTCCTGGCTGTTTGGCAAAATCCGAATCCCCTTATTGAGATCGTTCGCGAACTGAGTAAGATGCAAAAGTCTACGCCTAGAGCTACAGTTTTAGGGTACACGAACCCCAACGAGGCGATATCAATAAACTACTGGAAAGTACCCTTGTGGTCAACGTAAGCCACAGAAACGGCGGGGATTAGCAGTGAAGGGGGATTCTGTGCAGCGAGTGGTTGACAGGGCTCCGACGGGTTGACCGGTGGCAGGACGCTGGCCCTACCCGTTTGCTTTGATCATCTGCTCGGCATGCTTGCGCGACGTGTCCGTCAGCTTGGAGCCGCTTAACATGCGCGCTACTTCCTGCGGTGCGCTCGTCGCCGACAACCGGGCGGATCGTGGTGCGCGTGCGCCCGCCCCATGCCTTTTTTTCGATGACATAGTGATGATCGGCAAAGGTGGCGATTTGCGGCAGGTGAGTTACGCACAGCACCTGGTTCCAGCGTGCCAGAGACTTCAGCTTCTTGCCAACCGACTCGGCCGCGCGGCCTCCGATGCCGGTGTCGATTTCGTCGAAGACCAGCGTGCGCTGGGCTGCACGAACACTTCCGGCTTTCGCGGGCGAGGGCGCCCGCGCTACGCTAACTTTCAGCGCCAGCATCACGCGCGATAGTTCCCCTCCGGACGCAACGTGTTCCAACTGGCGCATCGGTTCGCCTGGATTTGTTGCGATCATGTAAACCACCTGGTCGATTCCTGTGGCCGTCCAGTTCCCTTCCTGCTCTGCTGTGGTGATCTCGATGCGGAACGCGGACTTCATCGCCAGATCGTTGATTTCGGCTTCGACCAGCTTCTCCAGTTTCCGGGCGGCGTCTTCACGCTTTTTCGACAATGCACGCGCTGCCCGCAAATATTCCGTGCCAGCCTTCGCCAGCTCAGCCCGCAACTCGCGCAGAATTTCGTCTTTGTTCTCAATCTCCGAAAGCTTGCGGGTAACCTCCACACCGAACGCGATCACATCGTCGAGCGCCGGACCGTACTTCCGCTTAAGCCGGTCGAGTGCTGCCAACCGGTCTTCCACCTCCGCCAGATGTTCCGGCGACGCGTGGATTCCGCCGGCGAAATCGCGCACCGTGGCTCCCACGTCTTCCACGCTGATGCGCGCGGTCTCGAGCGCCGCCAGGGCTTCCTGAAACCTGGGTTCGTACCTCGCCAGTTCTTCAATCTGCTTCTGCGCGGCGCGCATTGAGGAAGAGGTGGAACCGTCCCCTTCATACAGCAGATCGAACGCCTGCATCGCGGCGTTGTAAATCTTTTCGGCGTTGGCCAGTACGCGCTTCTCTGTTTCCAGTCGCTCGTCTTCGCCTGCCTGCAGCTTGGCGTCTTCGATCTCCCGCTTTTGAAACATCCATAGATCGACCAGTCGCAAGCGGTCCTGCTCGCCTTGTTCCAGCTCTTCGATGCGACTGCGAATTCCTTTCCAGGTCTCGTAGGCTGCCGCTACCGGATCGATCTGACTTCCCGCAAATCCATCCAGGAGCGCCAACCGGGCCGGGCCGTCGAAAGACAGAATTGATTCGTTCTGCGCATGGATGGTCGCCAACTGCGGCGCAAGCTGCCTCAGCACCGCGACCGTTGCTGCCTGATTGTTCACGAATACGCGGCCTTTGCCTCCAGCCGCAATCTCACGACGCACAATCAGCGAGCCATCTTCCGATTCATCCAGCCCGTTGCGCTCGAGTACTTTCTCGATCGAATCCCCAGCGGCGCCGTCGCACTCGAAAACCGCAGACACCACGGCGCGTTCCGCGCCCGCGCGAATCACGTCAGTCGACGCTTTCTCGCCTAAGAGTAATGCCAGCGCATCGATGAGAATGGATTTCCCCGCGCCCGTTTCACCGGTCAGCAGGTTCAGCCCTGGGGCGAACTCCACCGCTGCGTTGTCGATCACAGCGTAGTTCTCCAAACGCAATTCAACCAGCACAAAACCGTCCTCGGTTGACGATGTTGAAGTTTTGCGCAGCATAGCACGAAAGGGCAGGAAAGTTTACGGATGCGATACGTCTGCGTAGA
>CAWKNF010000032.1:0-67841 GCA_963850805.1 uncultured Acidobacteriaceae bacterium
AGCCGATCCCTATCACGCTCCCATGGTTCTTTCATCTGCGGATTTTCGCCTGCTTCCGCACAGTCACTCTACCGTACACAACGGCCACACCAATGCGGCCGAAACGTATTCCGGAGTTCCGCTCGCCACTTTGCTGGCCAAGGTGAACGCTCCCCTCGGCAAGGAACTTCGCGGACAGGCGATGACGAGCTACATGATCGCGACCGGCTCCGACGGATATTCAGTCGTGCTTTCTCTCGCCGAAGTCGACCCCAGCTTTCATGAAGGGCAGGTGCTGGTGGCCGATACGCGCGACGGCCAGCCGCTCGGGAATAACGGTCCGTTCCAACTGATCGTCCCGGATGACAAGCGCCCCGCAAGGTGGGTCCACAACCTCAATTCGATTACTGTGCAGCATGCCCATTGATCATTTTACGATCGCGCTGATTCGAAGCGAGTCCTTGTCCTTGGGCTTTCTACTTCAATCCGTCGACCACGTAAAGGTCGGTGAGCGCGCGGCGATAGCCATAGACGTAGGTTTTCGCGTCGGCAGTCATTAAGATGGGGCCGATGAACTCAACTCCCGCGGGATCAGATGGGCGCAGTTCTTTCCAGAGGGTTCGCCGTCCCGTGGAGAGTTCGATCAGGTCGACTTTGGCGGGCAATTCCGCCGAGCGGTAGACAAAGATAGAACGGCCGTCGCTACTCCAGGCCACAGGCAACTCGCCTGCCACAAGACTGGGAATGGGACGTGGGTCCCCGCCGGCGACGGGGTAAAGATAGCCCTTCTGATCGGGACCGACGGCCGCGACCTCCTGGCCGTCGGGCGAGATCAAATACGCCAGTCCGTAGGTTCCCTCCGGCGAAATGGCCAACGGCTTTCCTCCCACTCGATCCTGAACATAAAGGCGCACTCCGTGGTCGGGCTCGTTGCCGGAGAAAAGGAAGTGTTTGCCGTCGGGGAACCAGCGAGCGCCGATGTAGTTCATGGGCTTTCCGGATAGTACTTGGGGCTCTCCCGCCCTGGTCGGAAGCACTACCAGCTTCCCCGCTTCATCACCGGTTGTCGAAAGCACCCATCGTCCATCGGTGGACAAAGCAAACGCCCTGCCCTCGGCCAGACGCACTGCGGGTGATCCGTCGGTTTGGCGAAGGTAGCCGGTGTATCGAAGTCCGCCCCCTTCTCCTTCTTCCCTGAAAAGCAACGTCTTCCCATCCACCGAGAGGTCGGAGGGATAAGACCAATCAAGCCAGGAGAGATCGCGCTCTGAGGTGTCCACCGCGGCCCTTGCGATCAGTCCCCGCCGTGTGTTGTCGCGCGCCAGCAGAACCCGCCCATCGTGCCCAATATCCAGCAGTCTCAAATCACCGGGGACTCGGGCTACCAGACGCTGGTGCCCCAAAAGGTCCACGGCGTAGACGACACGATCGATGCCGGTGACGGTTGCGGTGAACCAGACTTCCTTGCCGTCGGGGGACCACGCAAGACCCTGGGCGGTATAAAACTCGCTGGACAGAGTTTTCTTGTTGCCCGCAAGGTCGACCAGCGTAACCGAGCCCGCATCATCGCCGGCCAGAGGATGGTCGACGAAGGCGACCCATTTCCCCGAGGGCGAGACGCGCGGGTCGCTGATCCAGCCACCGGTCTGGTAGAGAACCTTGTCGACCGGGAACTCGAGGCGGCTTTGGCCACCCACGTCGCGCACTACGGCGAGGGAATTTCCATCGGGAGACCAATCGGCCCACTGCACGTCGTCGAGAATCTCACGGGGAGCGCCTCCGGCCAGGGGCATTCGCGCCAATGTGCCGGTGTGGATGTAGGACCGAATCTGCTGGCTGTGGAGCAGCACGGCCAGCTCTCCGGTGGAAGAAATCGACAGAATCTCGGCGCCGGGCAGCTCCAACGAACGCGATTGCAGGCTTTCCGGCCGGGCCACCAGAACTTCCAATGGGCCGCCCTCCCAGGTCGCGCTGTACACCACGCTCTGCCCATCGGAAGCGAAGCGAGCCATGCGGACCGTGCCCCTGCGAAAGGTGATCTGGCGATACGTGGCGGGCGGCGGGATGGGCCGACGTTCCGCCAGGTAACCACCGGTAAATGCGGCGGCCAAAATTAGAAGACCGGCAGCGCCCCACGCCGCAATGCGCCCCCGCCGGCGTGGGCCAGGCGCGGCCTCTGGCTGACCTTCCTCGCGAGTGCGAAGCGCAACGGGAGCTAAGGAGGGGCGTTTCGTATCGGTGTCGCGTTTCAGCCGCTTCAGGTCGGCGCGAAGTTCCGCCGCGCTCTGGCAGCGCAGCTCCCGGTCTTTTTCAAGCGCCTTGTTCAGAATGGTCTCCATCTGCGGCGGCAGTTCCGGATTCGACTCGATCGGCGGAGCAGGGATCTTGTTCAGAATTGCCTCAAAAATAACCGCGGAGGTTGCCCCTGAGAACGGCTGCTTGCCGGTCGCCATTTCGTAGAGCACCACGCCGAACGAAAATAGATCGCTGCGATTGTCCAGGGGCTCTCCCCGCGCCTGCTCGGGCGACATATAGCCAATGGTCCCCATCGCCGTTCCCGGAGTAGTGAGTTGATCGGGGCTCACCGCAGTAGCTGCGCCCGCAGTGGGGAGCGACCCGTCCAGGACGTGGCTCGCGTCCGGGGTGAGTTTTGCCAATCCGAAATCGAGAACCTTAGCCTGACCGCGCGGGGTAACAAAGATGTTCGCAGGCTTGATGTCGCGGTGCACAATTCCGCCGGAGTGCGCCGCATCGAGAGCGTCCGAGATCTGGATGCCCAGATCGAGCAGCGGAGCGGTCTTCAACGGCCGGCCGTCGATCATGTGCTTCAGGGTCACGCCATCCAGATACTCCATGGCAATGAAAGCTTGTCCATTTTCCTGGCCGACGTCATAGATGGTGCAGATGTTCGGATGGTTCAGAGCGGAAGCAGCTTGCGCTTCGCGCTGGAAACGGCTGAGAGCTTGCGGGTCTTTGGCCACGTCATCGGGCAAGAACTTGAGCGCGACAAAGCGGTGCAGCCGGGTGTCCTCGGCCTTGTAGACGACGCCCATGCCGCCGCCGCCCAGCTTTTCGACGATGCGGTAGTGCGAGATAGTTTGGCCGATCACTGGAGCAGAATCCTAACGTCTGGGAGACCGGCAAGTCAATGAAAGCTGTGGTGGTGGCGGTGTTCCGAAGGGATTGCTGGCGAGAAGTGGATATCACACCAGCAGGCTGGCTATTTTAGGGATCAGTTCCAGAGGTCGAGATGGTTCCTAGTCGCCGCTGGCGTGGTTCTGCGTGGGCACGAGAAGCAGACGCGGCCTGGCTTCCGTGGGTCGCTGTTGCATCTGCGCTGCCCGCCCGCAAACCTGCAGGATGCCGAAGACCGCCAGATAAGCCGAAAGGACGCCAATCCCAACCGAAGCGGCTACGGTGAGGCAGAGAATCAGAGGCATGAGGAGCGAAATCACGGTCAACCCACCTTTATGAAATTGCACTAATCAGATGCTGCAAGCTCAACTTCCGTCTACGGCTTCTTCAATCTACCTGCGCTTAACGCCCGCCGCTAGTGACGACCCGGATGCTCCGTAGCAAGCCGCGCCGTAGTAAAATACGGAGTAGAGCTGTGCACTCCTACTGTCGGGCAAGTCCGTAGACCTGTCGACGTTACGGAAGGGCAATCCGTTCCCGGATTTTCAGACAGTCTCCAAATGGCTATTACTAAGATCTCAGTGCGCGGGGCGCGCCAGCATAATCTCAAGAACATCGACGTTGAGATTCCGCGCAACACCCTCACCGTGGTGACCGGGCTGAGCGGATCGGGCAAGTCCTCGCTCGCCTTTGACACTATTTATGCCGAGGGCCAGCGCCGGTATGTGGAGACGCTTTCCACCTACGCGCGGCAGTTCCTCGACCAGATGGAACGCCCCGATGTAGATGCGATCGATGGACTTAGCCCCTCCATCTCGATCGAGCAAAAGACCACCAGCCGCAGCCCGCGCTCGACCGTCGGGACCATCACGGAAATCTACGACTATCTTCGTCTGTTGTTCGCCTCTATCGGCGTGCCGCACTGCCCCAAGTGCGGACGGCCCATCAGCCGCCAGTCGGCCGAACAGATCGTCCAGCGGGTGATGAGCCTCACGCCGGAAGATCGCGTCATGGTGCTGGCGCCGATCGTCCGCGGGCGCAAAGGCGAATTCAAGAAAGAGATGGAGACGCTGCTCAAGCACGGCTACCAGCGGGCCCGCGTCGATGGCGAAATCGTGAACCTGGATGACGATCTCAATCTCGACAAGCGCAAGAATCACACCATCGAAGTCGTGGTCGATCGTTTGCTCGTGAAGCCGGGCATTGAGCATCGCCTGGAAATGTCCGTTGGTCTGGCGATGAAGTTGGCCGGCGGCTTGGTGCAGGTGGCCGTGGTCGGGGGCGATGAGCAGCTTTATTCCGAAAAGCTGGCTTGTCCGGATTGCGGCATCAGCGTGCCGCAACTCGAGCCGCGCTCATTCTCCTTCAACAGCATGTATGGAGCCTGCCCCGAGTGCCACGGTCTGGGCAGCCGCTACGATTTCGATCCGGCGAAGGTGATCACGGATTGGTCGAAGCCGCTGCTCGATGGCGGACTGGGGCCCGGTTCGGCGTCACAGGGACTCATTCATGCTTTGCAGGTGACCGCGGCGGCGCACGGTATCGATCTGAACAAACCGTTTGAAAAGTTTCCCGAACAAATTCAGGATCTGCTGTTGAACGGCGAGTCCGGACGCGGCAAGACGGGGTTCCGCGGAATCTTCGGATACTTGAAGCAGAACCTCGAGGAGTCCACCTCGGAAGGCTATCGCGACTGGCTGATGGATCACATGTCGGCGACGGAATGTCCGGCGTGCGGCGGCAAGCGGCTGCGGCCGGAGAGTCTCGCGGTGAAAGTAAATCGCATGTCGATTGCCGAATTCACTGCGCTGCCAATTTCAAAGGCGCTCGAAGTTGCTCGAAGCATCAAGCTCGCCGGCCGCGAGGAGAAGATCGCCGGCCGCGTCATGCATGAAGTCGTGGAGCGTCTGCAATTCCTGAATGCCGTCGGATTGAATTACATTTCGCTCGACCGCTCGGCGGCCACGCTCTCGGGCGGCGAAGGGCAGCGGATTCGCCTGGCGACGCAGATTGGTTCGAAGCTGCGCGGTGTGCTCTACGTGCTAGACGAGCCTTCGATCGGCCTGCATCATCGCGACAACGGCCGCCTGCTGAATGCGCTCGAAAACCTGCGCGACCTGGGCAACACCGTCCTGGTCGTCGAGCACGACGAAGAGACGATTCGCCGCGCCGATTACGTAATCGACCTCGGCCCCGGCGCCGGACGCCATGGCGGAGGCCTGGTGGCACACGGCACTCCCGAAGAAATCATGCGCGAGCCCAACTCGCTGACCGGCGCTTACATCTCTGGCAGAGTGCAGATTGAGATGCGTCCAGAGCGTCGGGAGAAGAACGGCGCGGCGCTGACGATTCTGGGCGCGAAGGAAAACAATCTCAAGAATCTCGACGTAACTTTTCCGCTCGGCGTGATGACAGTTGTGACCGGAGTTTCCGGCTCGGGCAAGTCCACGCTGGTGAACGACATTCTTTATCGCGCGCTGGCGCGCCAGCTTTACCGTTCGCGCGAGAAATCCGGCGAGCACAAGGCGATCGTGGGCGCGGAGAACATCGACAAAGTGATTCGCATCGACCAGTCGCCGATCGGGCGCACGCCGCGTTCGAATCCCGCAACCTATACCGGCGTGTTCACCGCGATTCGCGATCTCTATGCCATGCTGCCGGAGTCGCGCGAGCGCGGCTACAAGCCGGGACGCTTCTCCTTCAACGTTTCCGGCGGGCGCTGCGAGGCCTGCCAGGGCGAAGGCCAGCGCCGCATCGAGATGAATTTTCTGCCCGATGTTTACGTGCTCTGCGAGGTCTGCGGCGGACGACGCTACAATCACGAGACGCTGGCGGTGAAGTACAACGGCTACTCCATCGCCGACCTGCTGGAGATGCCGGTCTCCGACGCGCTGCCGATTCTCGAAAACATCCCGCAGGTGAAGCAGAAGCTGCAAACGCTGGTCGACGTCGGCCTCGGCTACATTCATCTCGGTCAATCTGCGGTTACGCTTTCCGGCGGCGAAGCCCAGCGCATCAAGCTGGCCCGCGAGTTGAGCAAGCGGCAGACCGGCAAAACGCTTTATCTGCTCGACGAGCCCACCACCGGCCTGCACTTCGACGACGTGAAGAAGCTGCTCGACGTGCTGCACCGGTTGACCGACCTGGGCAATTCGATCGTCATCATCGAACACAATCTGGACGTGATCCGCAACGCCGACTGGATCATCGACCTCGGTCCCGAGGGCGGCGAAGAGGGTGGCCGCATCGTAGCCCAGGGCACGCCCGAGCAGGTGGCGCGGGTGAAGAAGTCGTACACGGGGCAGGCGCTCGCGGGATACTTTGCGGGGAGCGGCAAGCGGAGCGCGTAGCGGCTCAGCGGTCAGAGCCAAGCGTACTCTCACCGGTTTCAGCAAAGACGCCAGGACCCAAAATGAGGAATAGCTTGCTTCCCCTGCGCGGAGCGGAGGATAATTCGCCGACCGCTGGGACCAAGTCTTCTTAACAGCGAGGATCCAAGGAGACGAAGCATGCCTAGAAGCTGGGGAAGGTTGTTGGCAAAAATTGCGGGCTACGGATTTCTCGTGCTGCTGGTGCTCGCCGCGCTCGGCATCACCTTCACCGTGGGCTGGCGGCCGGTGATTGGCGCGAAGAAGCGTGCATTGACATCACGCAAGTTTGAGGTCACGCCGGCGCGACTGCAGCGCGGGGATTACCTGGTGCATGCCGTCATGCACTGCATGGGATGCCACTCTAAGTTCGACGCGAAAGCGAACCCACCCGTGCTGGCTGCCCTGGAAGGCTCCGGGCAAGTCTTGTTTGAGGAAGGCGGTCTTCGCATCATCGCGCCCAATATTACTTCCGATCCGGAAACAGGCATCGGCAAGTGGAGCGATGACGCTATCGCCCGCGCCATCCGCGAAGGCATTGCCGCGGATGGGAGCACGCTGTTTCCCGTCATGCCCTATGAACAATTCCGCCATCTCTCCGACGAAGACCTGGCTTCCCTCGTGGTCTTCCTTCGCAGCCTGCCGCCGGCGCACAGCGATCTGCCTCCGAACAAAATTCCGTTTCTGTTCGCCCGCCTCATCCAGGGGGTGCCGAAACCTGTGACCGAACCGGTGCCGGAGCCCGACAGGTCCACGCCTGCCAAATACGGCGCGTACCTGGTCAAGATGGCAACCTGCACCGACTGCCACACGCCCCTCAATCCTAAATTCCAGCCAATCCCGGGAATGGAGATGGCCGGTGGCAATCCGATGGAGAAGGACATCCACTCCGCCAACATCACGCCCGATCCGTCCGGCATCGGTTATTACGACGAGGCGTTGTTCGTCCAGACCATGCGCACCGGCTCGGTTCGCGCCCGCCCCCTGAAGCTGATCATGCCCTGGTGGATCTTCCGCAACATGACGGACGACGACCTGAAAGCAGTGTTCGCCTACCTGCGCACTCTCAAGCCGGTGCATCACCTGGTGGACAACACGGAGAAACCCACGCAGTGCAAACTCTGCGGCCAGAAGCACGGGCTGGGAGATCGCAACTAGGCCATCGCAACTAATCCGAGAGCAACAATGCTAATCTTGTGTTCTGCGAGCAAGCGAAGGGAAGCGTCTTGTCATCACCCGAAAATCCGCAGTTTGAGGCGGCGCCGCTGAACAGTGAACTACAGGCGCCGGTACCGCTGGTTGTGGTTCCGTTCCCCGCGTCCGCGGCTCAACCCGCACCTCCCGCACCCAAAGACGAGGACCCCGTCTGGAGCGGCTGGGACGTGCTGTGGATCGCCGGGCTTACGCTGCTCATGCTGATGATCATGCAACTCCTGGTCGCGCCGGGCGTGCTCCGCTTTGCCTATCCCCATGCCGGTTGGATGGACGTGGCGCAGAAGCCGGTGTCCGCGCTGCTTGCCCAGTTGTTGACTTACATTGTCGTGGGGCTTTACATGATTCTGCTGGTCCAGGGGAAATATCGCGCGCGCTTCTGGCAGGCTATTCGCTGGAACTGGCCGGGCGTCGCTGGAGTGAGTTTTGCGGGTGTCGGAGTTCTTATGCTCGGGCTCGATTTTCTGGGACGATTTCTGCCCATGCCGAAGACCACTCCTTTCGATCAATTCTTCGCCCGGCCTTCCGACGCTTATCTCACCGTGGTCTTTGCCGTCAGTCTCGGACCCCTGATGGAAGAACTTTTCTTTCGCGGATTCCTTTATCCGGTGCTGGCGCGGCGACTGGGCGCGGTTGGTGGGATTGTTCTTACCGCTCTGCCTTTCGGCCTGATGCACTACCTGCAATATCGTTCCTGGTCGGCGGTGCTCATCGTCGTGCTGGTCGGCGTGGTGCTCACGACGGTGCGGGCGGTGACGAAGTCGGTCGCGTCGAGCTTTCTGGCGCATGTGGGATACAACGGAGCGTTGATGGTGCTGACCGCCTTGGCTACCGATGGGTTCCGGCACATGGAGAAAGCTGGATTCATCTTGTTTTGATCGTCCCTCCGGACGGCCTAGACCACGGCGATCTGCTTGCGCAGGTCTGCCGCGAAAAGGTTCTTAGGGATCATGGCATGGACCCCGCGCACGATGTCCACTACCTGCGTCACCCGGAAACTGACGGCGATACTGCACAAAGCGTAGGCATCGAGCCTGGTAAGGGCAGCGTGCGCGGCAAGGAAGTTGATGGCGTTGCGCGCCGCCAGAGTCATGGCCACGTTGAGATCCTTATCCAACCCTAATGTGATCCAGTGCGTCGGAGTCTCCGCCACCGGCCAGGCGAAATTCTTCTGCTTGTGCAACATCACCTGAATGCGCAATTCCTGCATGCGCGTTTCCAACGCGGAGAGGTTGATTTCACCATCGCCCTGCGCCGCATGGGAATCGCCGGTAAAGATGAGGGCGCCCGCCTTCCACACCGGGATGAACATGGTCGAGCCTTCGGCCATTTCGCTTAAATCGGTATTGCCGCCGTGCGGGCCCGGGGGAACGGAACTGGTCACTCCCGGAGTCAAAGCAGGATAGTAACCGTCCGGAGGCGCCACGCCGAGCGTTCCTTGAAAGGGTTTGAGGGGCACATGAATATTCGAGTTAAACTCCGCCGTCATGTTTGATAGATCCAGCTTCAGATATTTCACCTGCCCTTCGGGAAAATCCTGTGCCAGCAAGCCGGTTCCGAGCGAACCCGGATTATTGAATACCGCCCCCCAGTCGAATGGACGAATGCGCTGGTAGCGCACTTCCAACACATCACCGGGTTCGGCGCCGTTCACGTAGATGGGCCCGATGATCGAGTGCGGCCCGTGTCCGGGATTGCTGACGCGAAGCTTCGCCAGAGTCTCGACTGGAACGCCCGGTTGCATCTGGTTTAAGAAGTGCGACCACGTGTTGGGATAGCTGATGGTATCGCCGGAATCGATTTTGAGGATGGGATCGAGCGTGGTGTCATAAACGCCAAGGCGCACGGTTTTATCGTTGCTCTCGACTACGTGGACGCGGCCTTCGTTGTCCTTGTCTTTCTTCCGCTCCGCGGCCAAGCCGACCGCGCCATCCAGCGCATCCGCAGCACGCGCAAGCTTATTAAACCATGGCCCAATGCCAGCCAGCGCACCCATGAAGCTGCTGGCCCGCAGTAGCCTGCGGCGGTAACGGCCGCGGGTGGTCAGATAGCCGTCGAACTGCTCCTGGCTCACCTCGTCCATGCGCAGCAGCCGGTCTGCGGCCCGCTTGGTGAAGGCGGCGTCCTTGATGTCTTCGCGGAGCACGCCCGTGCCTTGCTCCTCGCCGCATCCGAAAAGGTTCCCGCAAACGTGACGGTGGGGTTGAGACTGGCTTTCCTGGTTTCGCTGCGAATCGAGATCGTGTGACACCGTTTCCTCCTCAATGGCTACAGAGAGAAGTGTCTTAAGACAGCACAGTGTGTTACGAAGTTATGTGTAATAGGCTCGAGGCGAAAGCTCGCAACTCGGTACTTACCTTCATCGTGATCGTCAACAACTGCACGCCGGAAACTACGTAGTCCAGCGGGGCGGTCGCGGTTTCATCCACGTTCGATTCTCCGCTTACGATCATTTCCTGATTGCCGCGCATGCCGTCCATCACGTTCATGATCGAGATAGGCAGTGTGGGCATTACCTTGTCGGCTACGCGGGCTTCGGGGTCGGCCTCGAGCAGCGAAACGTAGACGCGATTGTTGGAGTGCTCTTTGTTCAGCAGCGCGATGGTGGAGGCGAGATCGAGCTTGCGGCCGAAGGCGGGACTGCCATGTCCGATGCGGTCGAGAGTATCGCCGTCGCTCACCAGAATGCGCAAGGTTCCCTTGCTCGCCGAGGTGGGAATCTTCACCGGAATCTGCCGCACGATGCGCTCGCCGCGGTAGGGAGCGAGCACGGTTTCGAGCATGATGTCGTCGCCGGGGCGAGCTTCCGTCACGTCGGTGCGGGCGCTTTCCAGGCGCGCCCAGCGGCGTTCGCGGACCAGGTCGAAATCCAGCTTCACGCCCGCGATGGCCGGAGCGTTGTAGGGATTGTCATAGATGCGTCCAAAGCGTTCGCCCAGTGAAAGCGCGGCCTGCATCGCCGCGGGCTGGCCGCCCTCCGCCGGAGCGAACATGTTGTGCATCGTGACCTCGGGAAATCCCTTGACCCCGATGCTTCCCGTGAGCCGGTAGGTAATCTCTTCGCCGAACTCGTTGACGCCATGCAGCGCGTTGAACACCGTCACCATCAGAGCCACCGGCGTCAGCTTGGGATTATTCAAAACTTCATAATGAAATTGCTTCATTCCGGTGCTGCTGTGGATGCTGAGCGTGACCGGAATCATCTGCGGTTGCCGGTCGAAGACGCCGAGAATGCCGGTATGGCGATCCTGGACGAAGGTGCCGACGGCCTCAGTGGTGTTGACAATCTTGAATGCGTTAAGCGGCGAGGGCAGCGTGGCCAGAACCTCGGCCTTATTCATGGGCAGGTCGACGGAGCCGAACTGCAGCAGAGGATGTCCGCACGCCAGCAGCCGCTGCGCATCCACGTAGGTCACGGTGCAGGTGGCCTCGATATCCATGTCTCCGCGGACCAGAATGGCGCTGATGGCGGAGCCGGCTTCGAGCGGCTCCGGCTGCTTATCGTTGCTCACGGATCCCGCGCCCATCACGGGGACGATTCCGGAGGAAGCGAACTGCCCCGCGAAAAGATGAATCGCTTGCTCGGAGAATCCGTTGAACACCAGCGGAGTCTCAATGGGCTTGAGGTAATTCGTAAAATCCTGACCTGAAATCTGAAGGGCAGGCGCATCGCCGGGGGCCGAGGTCTTGCCCGCGACTGCGTTCACTGAGGGCTTGATCGCGCTGGTTTCCTCGGCGGGCGAGCGGTCCAGCGCGCTGATTTCCAGCATGTCCGCGATAGGCGTAACTCCGGCGATGGGTTCTTTGGAGAATTCTCCGATCCGGAAGGCGAGGGCTCCCGCGAGTTTGCCGTCAAAATAAACCGGACTCCCGCTCATGCCGGCGACTACGCCGGTGTATTCAACTTTCTCCCCGTGCAGCCGCACCAGAATAATGTCGCCCTTGGGTCCGTTCACGTTGTGCAGGACGCCGAGCGCTTCCACTTCCATGGATTCGGGCTTCACTCCCTGGAACACGGTGTAGGCGACCCCGCGCATGCCGGCATGAATCTGGCTAACGGCGATGGTCTTAGGGTTCTGCGCCGTTTGCGCGGCAGGCGCCGTTTGGGCAAACGCAAAGGAGAGGACAAGGCCAGGTAAGTGATGGTGACGAAGAGTGCGAGAGCCAGCTTTTTCATGAACAACGCCCGGAAGGACTGTACAAGTCCTCCATTTACAGGATTAGACTTACGCAATTAGACTCCGCCAGATTGTAAGTCGTTGCCAGGAGGGGAAATACCGGGAGCCGGGCAAAACATCCCAATCGCGAATCCCTGCGTCTATACTAGCACAGGGGATTTTCGCCCTATAGAGTCTTATCTCCACCTTCCCAGGGGTTCATATGTTTGCCGAATGGATGGTCATGAAAAAGTGCCGAGTAGCGGGTACCGCGTCAGATCTCTCGAATCCCGGTCTCTTCTCGGTACTCGCAACTAGGTACTCGGTACTGAGTTCTCTGGCGGTCTCCCTGCTCCTGATTTCCGGCGTTACCGCAGTCTTCGCCCAGGACCAGTCGCAATCCCCGCCGCAAGACAACACCCAAAACAGCACTCAAAACAACGGCAAGACCAAAGCAGGACGTTCCGGCGGAAGCCGGCGGACCCACCGGTAACGTCGGTCCTTATTCCATCCCCAAGAAAAATCCAGAGGAAGCCCCCCCGCCGCCTCCGCCGACCGCTACGCCGAACAAGGTCGAGGGCATGCCCGACTATTCCATCAAGGTGAACGTGCCCCTGGTGAATGTGGACGTGATGGTGACCACCAAGAGCGGCCAGTTTGTCCCCGGCCTGAGGAAGGATAATTTCCGCCTGTTCGAAGACGGGTCGGAGCAGCAGATCACCAATTTTAGCGTGTCGAAAGCTCCCATCACGGCGGTGCTGCTGGTGGAATTCGCATCCACCAACTATGTTTTCATGCGCGATGCTCTGATGGCCTCCTATGCCTTTGCCCACACGCTTACCAAGGACGACTGGGTTGCGGTCAGCTATTACGACATGCAACCGCACATTCTGGTGGATTTTACCCAGGACAAGCAAGCCGTCTATGGCGCGCTGAACCAGTTGCGGGTTCCCGGATTCTCCGAAACCAATCTGTTCGACGCCTTGTATGACACCCTGGATCGCATGGACCGGGTGGAGGGGAAGAAGTACATCATTCTGGTGACCACCGGAGTCGATACCTTCAGCAAGCTCACGCTGGACAAGATCACGAAGAAGATCAAGGACACGAAGGATGTGACCATCTTCCCCATCAGCGTGGGACAGATCCTCAGGCTAATGCGCCCCGCTCCGCGCCGTGGCGGCGGCATTCCGGTGGACGAAATGACCTACCTGCAGGCCGACAACGAAATGCGCACCTTCGCCGCCATGACCGGCGGCCGTGCCTACTTTCCGCGGTTTCAGGCGGAGTATGGCGAGGACTTTCAGGATATTGGCAACGACATTCGCAATCAATACTCGCTGGCCTACCACCCCACTAACAACAAGCTGGACGGCACCTACCGCAAGCTGAAAGTTCAGGTGTTGGCCCCCGACGGCGGCCCGCTAAAGGTGAAAGACCAGAAGGGCAAAGAACAGAAGATTGAAGTCGTCGCGCGCGACGGATACACCGCCAAGCATACGGTGGATTGAGAACTGAGAGCTGCCGTCAGTGCCCGTGGAACAGCGCGTCCAGCAAAAATACAACTCCCGCCCCGACGAAGACCAGCACAGCCATCCGGGCTCCGGGCTCTTTGTTTACTTCCGGAACCAAATCCGAAGCTGCTACGTAGATCGTGACCCCTGCGGCCAGCGGCAACCCGGCGTCCACGTGTTGGCGGAAGATCGCCATGGTCAGGACCCCCGCCAGCGTTGCCCCGCCCAGCACCGCGGACGCGCCCCACGCCGTGCCCCGGCTGCGTCCGCTGGCCAGCATCACGGAACTTACCGTGAAGCCTTCGGGAATCTTGTGCAGGAAGATGGCGAAAAAGATGATCCAGCCCAGTGCGTTCGAAACTAGAAATCCAGAAGCGATGGCGATACCGTCAAAGAATGTGTGGATGATGAGGCCGAGCAGCACCGAGTATCCCTTGTGCGAATGCATGAACTCGTCCTTGTGCGTCTCCTCGCCAAAGTGGAAGTGCGGCGTAACCGTATGCTCGAAAAAATGGATGATGAGGTAGCCAAGCAGAATCAGAAAAGCCGCGCTCCTGCCGCGCAGCTCGAGGCTTTCGGGGACCATTTCGACTAAAGCGGTTGCCAGCATGAACCCCGCGCCCAGCGCGACGAAGTAGCGCAGGTAGCGCCGCTCCCAACTGTGCTGCACAATAATCGCCCCACCGAAGACGTTAGCGGCGGCAGCGGTGAGGCCGAGCAGAATGCTGGTAGCAATGGGATGCATGAAGTAAGAAAGTACCGAGTACCTCGTACCGAGTCAAATCTGGCGGGACGAAGGGATGCGCTCTTGAAGAGAGTTGAGGAGACCGCTCAGGATTCGGCCCACTTCGTTGGAGCGGCTTATGAGATCTGCCGCTTGTGATTCCGACAGGTAATTTCTTCGCTGAGCGATCAGCACTTGCGTCTCGAGCTCTGCAAGCAACCCACGTGAATGGCGAAGAAAATGACGAAACTCACGATTGCTGTAGTGTGCTTGCCCTTCTGCGATGTTACTTGGGACCGAGACAGCAGCCCGACGCATCTGATTGGTCAAACTATAGATCTCGTGCTTTGGGAATGCCTCGGTCGCGTCGTATAGGACGCTCACCAAGTCCATTGCTTTTTGCCAAGCGATCAGATCCTTGTAGTGCAGTGCCATTGCCCTTCAGCTTACAACGAAAGGCTTACGTTTTTAACGTTAGGGAATGAGAGTTTGGCTCTTCTTTCCCAACTCGGTACCAGGTACTCGGGACTTGGTACTCAACCTGAGTGCCGGATGTGCATCACGTCTCCATCCTGCACAATGTAGTCTTTGCCTTCGAGCCTTAGCGTCCCCTTAGCTCTGGCATTGGCTTCTGAACCCGCTTCCAGCAACTGATCCCAGCGAATGGTTTCCGCGCGGATGAAATGTTTTTCCAGGTCGGAATGAATTGCTCCGGCGGCCTCTTGCGCGCGCGAATTTGCCGGAACCTGCCAGGCTCGGCACTCATCTTCGCCGGCAGTGAAGAATGATATAAGGCCCAGCAGTTTATAGGTGGTCCGAATCAACCGGACGAGGCCGCTTTCCGTCAGGCCATAGCTGGAGAGAAATTCCGCCGCGTCGGCGTCGCTCATCTCGGCAAGCTCCGCTTCGACCTTGCCGCAAATGGCCGTGGCCGCGGCATTCGGCCGCGCGGCGATTTCCGTGAGTTTGTACTTGCTCACCGCTTCTTCCAATTCCTTGCCCAGTTCGGTCGACTCGCCGATATTTAGCACGTAGAAAATCGGCTTCTCGCTCAGGAACATGAAGCCCTTGATTCGCTTCTTGTCCTCGGTAGTCATCTCCATTTCGCGCAAAGGCTTGTCCGATTCCACCTGTGCTTTGGCGCGCTTCAAAAGCTCGAACTCCTTCTCAAGCTCCGTCGTCTTCATCTTCTTGAGATCTTTTTCCAGCCGCTCCAGCCGTTTTTCGATCTGCCCCAGATCGCTGACCAGCAAGTCGAATTCCACGTTCTTGATATCGCGCAGCGGATCGATCTCCCCCGTGTGCGGCACCGAAGGATCGTCGAACACCCGCACCACGTGCGCCAACGCATCCACGTTGCGCAGATGCGCGGCGTAGGCGCTGTCTTTCAGCGCTTCCTGGCCGATGGCGCCAACGTCAACGTATTCCACCGAGGTGTGCGTGAGTTTCTTCGGGTTGTAAAGCGCGGCCAGGCGGTCCAGCCGGTCGTCCGGAACTTTGGCCACGCCGATATGCGCCTCGCGCGGGTTGGACCGCGACTGATCCGAAAGATGCGCCTTGGTCAGAATCCGAAACAGCGATGTCTTGCCCACCTGAGGCAGGCCAATAATGCCGGTTTTCATAAGAAGGCTTCTAAGAGAGGATCGTACTGAAAGTCTCAGCGACTGTCCGACAACATTTCAGGATAAATGAGAAAGCCGATATTGCCCAACGTGAGGGTGAGCAACACTCATGTGGAGATAGCCGCCCTTCGACTTCGCTCAGGGGAGGCTCTCGGCTGTCCAAGCCTGGGCGAAGCCCGGCGCGCCACTAACCACAGCGCCCGCGCAACCTAGCGCAATCCAAGCTGCCGCGCCGTCAGATAAACCACCACCAGCCCCAGCAGCAGCACCGCTCCTTCCACCCGCGTAGACCACACATGCAACGCATCGAACTGGACGCGCTGAGGATTGTCGATCGGCGCCGAGCCAACGTCTCCCAGTGACGCCCGCAAAACGTCCATGCGCGGAATGATGCCAAACTGCGAGATCAAGGTGAGCGTGAGCATCGCGCAGAGCAATACGTGGCGCGCTGCAAACACATGCGCGGTGCCGTCGGTAAGCCGGCTGTAAAGCAGGGAACTGCCGAGAAAGACGATTCCGGAAAAAATAGCGATCCAGTGCAGCTTACCCAAGGCGCGCCCAACCACGTTGCCGGCAAGATGAGTGTTGGGCAGGACAGAGAACGCGGTCGGCGCCAGCACGAACGCAAAAAAGATCAACCCGCCGATCCAACACACAAGCGAGAGCAGCATAAGAAAACGAAGGACAGACATAGCGAAAGAATTATATCCAACCTAAACTCGGCAACTGATCACCGACCACTGACCACTGACGACTGATCACTGCCCTATTTCCCCTGCCGCAGATTTTCCAAGACGCCGCGCATCAGCGATCCGCCGTAAGCCCCCGCAATGCCCGGCAGCACTGCCAGAAAGGATCCATATACCTGCGCCCGCGTGGGCTTCACAGTCAGGATCAGGTAGGCTGCAAGTTCGGTCAGCGGGATGAACATTCCCACGATGACTACCCACCGCCAAGGCCAGCGCGGCCGCAGCAACCCCAGCAGCATGCAAACCATCAGCACCAGCAGCGCGGTGAAAAGCAAGTCGTTCACCGTGACATCGACCCATCCTGTTCCCACGCCCGCAACAGCGGCCAGCACGTAAGAGGGAAGGTCGCTGCGGGCTCGCGGAGAAACGGAATCAACTGTCATGATTTGCTGCGTGGTTTGACTCGGTACCAGGTACCAGGTACTAGATACTCGGTACTGGATCATCAATACTTATAAAACCCCCGCCCGCTCTTGCGCCCCAGCCACCCCGCATCCACCATCTTGATCAGCAGCGGACACGGCCGGTACTTGGGATCGCCCAACCCGTCCTGCATCACCCGCATAATGTCGAGGCAAACGTCGAGCCCAATAAAATCGGCCAGCGTAAGCGGTCCCATGGGATGCGCCATGCCCAGCTTGAACACCTCATCCACGGCCTCAGGCGTAGCCACGCCCTCCATCACGGCATACATGGCTTCATTCAGCAAAGGCATGAGCACCCGGTTCGAAACGAATCCGGGCGCGTCATTGACCTCGACCGGCGTCTTGTCGAGCTTGACGGCCAGTTCGCGAGTTTCAGAAAACGTCTTCTGCGAAGTAGCCAGCCCACGGATCACCTCTACCAGCTTCATCACCGGCACAGGATTAAAGAAGTGCATCCCGATCACTTTCTCCGGACACTTGATAAGCGCCCCCAGCTTCGTGATCGAGATCGACGAGGTATTCGAAGCCAGAATAACCTCGGGTCGCGTCAGCCGGTCCAGATCGCGAAAAATCTCCGCCTTGACCTCGAACTTCTCGGTCGCCGCTTCCACGATAAAATCGCACTCGGCAAGCCTGCCGCGCTCGGTCACCGGCTCAATCTTCTTCAACGCGGACGCCTTGTCTTCTGCCGAGATCTTGTTCTTCGCAACCTCACGATCAAGATTCTTCGTGATGGTGGCGAGCCCGCGCTCCAGAAAGCGCTGCTCGACGTCGCACAGAACTACGGAGTAACCGCTGCGCGCGAAGACGTGGGCGATGCCGTTGCCCATGGTTCCTGCTCCGATTACCCCAACTCGTTTCATGTCCATGGAATCTATCTCTCCCCCGAATGCGTGCCGCCGCTACCTCCGACCGAATCTTGGCAGCCATCGATCGACCGAGCGCTTGTACTCACGGTAGCTTTCTCCAAATCGCTTTTCCAGCCCCGGTTCCTCTACGTATACGACAATCAGGTGCAAAAAGAGAAACAGCGCCGCTGCGAAAAAAACTATTGAGACTGACGATTCGTACAGCCCAAGTCCAACCATCAGAATTACGAAGCCTAGAGACATAGGATTGCGGACGTGGCGAAAAGGCCCAAATGCCACGAATTCCCTGGGTAGGAGCCGCTCTCCAGGCATGGAAAAAATACCCAAGTTCGCCAGGATGCCTCCGCATGCGATCACTATCAAGCCACCAGCAACCATGCCAACGAGGCCTGGTATCCAGCTCCAGATAGGCAATGTGACGCCGATGTGAGCATCCAATCGACGCAGGTGCAATGCAGCCCAGCCGACGAAAGCAACGGCAAAGGCTACCTTAATCACAGTCCACAGAGTGAGCATCAGCCGGTTCATCGCGATTCGCGCGCGATACTAGCACGAATTACGCCGAAGAGGAATTTGGCCGCTTCCCCTAAAAAAACTCTCGCTTCACGGTGCTAAAATAGAAGGTTCCGCAAAGGTGAGTACCCTAACTCCTCCCCGAGGTGCACCGATGGCTACCTTAGAACTCCCCGTCCGGCCGCGCACGTCATCACAGTCCCATCAAGGCCCGTTCATCAACGAACCATTTTTCGATTTTACGAAAGAAGACAACGCCCGCAAGATGCGCGCCGCCATCGAACGCGTCCGTGGCCAGCTCGGCCGCGAGTATGACCTCATCATCGGCGGCCAGCGCGTCAAGACCGCCGACAAGATCAAGTCACTGAATCCTTCGAAGCCTTCGCAGGTGGTCGGCATTCACCAGAAAGCCGGCAAAGAGCACGTGGAACCTGCGATGACCGCAGCGCTAAAAGCGTTCGACTCCTGGAAGCATACTTCCGTCGAAGAGCGCGCCGGATTGCTGTTCCGCGCCGCCGACCTCATGCGCCAGCGCAAAATGGACTACATGGCCTGGCTCGTCTTCGAAGTCAGCAAGAACTGGGGCGAAGCCGACGCCGATATTTCCGAGACCATCGACTTCCTGGAGTTTTATGCTCGCGAAGCTCTTCGCCTCGCCAAAGCCCAGACGCCCGTCCAGATGCCCGGCGAGCACGATGCGCTCACCTACATTCCGCTCGGCGTGGGCGCGGTAATTCCTCCGTGGAATTTCCCTTGCGCCATCATGGCCGGCCTGGTGGTCGCTTCCGTCGTCAGCGGCAACACTGTAATCCTGAAGCCGTCCAGCGATTCGCCGACCATCGCCGCCAAGTTCATCGAGCTTCTTGAAGAAGCAGGCATGCCCGAAGGCGTGGTGAACTTCTGTCCCGGCGCCGGCGCCAGTTTCGGTGACGCGGTCGTTGCGCATCCCAAAACGCGCTACATCGCTTTCACCGGCTCCCGCGAAGTCGGACTTCACATCAATATGACTGCAGCCTTGCAAGCTCCCGGCCAGATCTGGGTCAAACGCACCATCCTCGAAATGGGAGGCAAAGACGCCATCATCGTCGATGCCGACGCCGACATCGACTCCGCCGTCGAAGGTGTCGCGCAGTCCGCATTCGGCTTCCAGGGCCAGAAGTGCTCAGCCTGCTCCCGCGCCATCGTCGACGAGCGCGTCTACGACAAGTTTCTCGACCAGCTCAAAGCCCGCGTCGAAAAGATCACCGTGGGCGATCCTGCCGAAAACAGCAACATGGGAGCGGTGATCAACGAAGGCTCCATGAAGACGATTCTTGAATACATCGAGCAGGGCAAAAAAGACGGACGCCTTCTCACCGGCGGCGAGCGTGCCACCGAAGCCGGGGAAGGTTACTACATCCGCCCGACCGTGTTCGCCGACATTCCCGCCAAATCGACACTCGAGCAGGAAGAAATCTTCGGTCCCGTGCTCGCAGTAATCAAAGCTAAAGGCTTCGATCACGCTCTCGAAATCGCCAACGACACGCAATTCGGCCTCACCGGCGCCATCTACACCAAATCACGCGACAAGATCGACCGCGCCAAGCGCGACTTCCACGTGGGCAACCTCTACATCAACCGCAAGTGCACCGGAGCCATGGTGGGCGCGCATCCCTTCGGCGGCTTCAACATGTCAGGCACCGATTCGAAAGCCGGCGGCCCGGATTATCTTTATTTGTTCACGCAGGCGAAGTCAGTGGCGGAAAAAGTGTAGCGTCGGCGTCTCGCCGGCTGTCCGGCGGCAATCGAACTCTCGCCTCACTCGCGGAGTGACCGTGCCGTGTGGATGTCCAAACAGTTTGCGATAAAACAAAAAGGCCACCCGAAAGGGTGGCCTTGAATCAAATCGCAGAAACCCTATGGCATCACTCCCGCCGGCGCCTGCGGCACCGGTCCCGCAGTAGTCGCCGCGGCCGCTTCGTTCAGAATCCGGTGATGGATGGTAAACAGCGCCAACTCCAGCCGGTCGGATACTCCAATCTTGTCATAAACGTTCCGTAGATAATTCTTGATAACCTGCTCTGTCGTTCCCAACTGCGTGGCAATTTCCTTGTTCTTGTAGCCTTGGACGATCAGCGCCACGATGCGCAGTTCCTTCGCTGTCAGCCGGTCGCGCACGCGCAGTCCGACCATGTCGTTTTCCGTGAGTTCGCTCGGCACCGCGACATCTTGCACCCAGGTTTCCCCGCGTGCCACCTTGCGCACGCAATCGACCAGGGCCGCGCTGGTCACGTTGCGGTAGACCACGCCATGCGCGCCATTCGCCATGTGCCGCTGCGCGCTCTCGCCCGTATCGGCCAGCACCACCACGCGGGTCTTGGCGCGGTTGGCTGCTTGTATGATGGCGGCGAAGTCGTTGTGAAAGCCCGCAGCCGCGATCAACACTGCGGCGCGGAATTTATCCAGAGCCATGAACATCTGCTCCGGCGTCTGCGCCTGCGCCACAATGCGCATCTCGTCTTCCACCGCCAGCACTTTGGCGATGCCGGCGCGGAAAATTGCCTGGTTATCGGCCAGTATCAGTTTGAGCATGTTATCGGCGCTCCCAAAACTCCAGTGTCGTCCTGAGTCGGGCGATTCTTGCCCGCCTCCTTATTACTGCATTACTGCCGCTCCCAAATATTACTTCCTGACGAACTCATACGAGTCGATTACGCACGCCACACCTTTGCCATCCGGACTGCTCCCGGTGGGGTCGGAGCGCACGACGCGCCCCTTGCACTGAATTGTGACGTTTTCCTTCCCTCCGGTAACGTCGGGTGGAAGCGTGATCTCAAACTCCACCGGCGACCCAATCTCCAGCGACGCGTCGGCGCGAATGTAAACTCCCGCCGCGCTCAAGTTGCCGGTAAGCCCCTTGGTGCCGCCGCTGGCATTCTCTTCATGAATCTTGATCGGCAATTCCAGCGGAAATCTTTTTCCGGTCCGTGCTTCTTCGGACACAGTGCCTCCTAGTTCGCGACCTGATCTCATTCGGTCACTCTTCCCGACCTGATACTCAGGACTGATCCTGACCAGATCTTTGACTCCAGCAAACTGAGCCAATGCCACCAGAATACGCTTCCAGCAGGCGGATCGCCCGCTTTTGTTGCTTAGGGCCGGTTATATCACGGATGCAACCCGGATAAAAGCCTGATTCCGAGTTAGTTAAGGGTAGTACCTAGATTCCCCCTCCCTCTAATCTGTCTCCAACCCCAGCACAAACTTTTACGTGTTCATGACAAACCACGAAATACCTTCCGCTACCTTTCAGAGGACGTTCCGCTCGGCTTGCCAGGTATCGTGCAACGCTGCGCACCACTCTTACTCTCAGCAGTGACGAAAGGATCTCATGCAGCACACTGGAAGCTCACCCTTCATTGCCGCTTCAGCGGTCGCCCTTCTATCCGCCCTTACGCTCCTGCCTGCCGCCGCACAGACACCCGCCACCTCTCAGGGATGGCCCGGGCACGCTCGCAACGCGCAGCATAGCGCCGTCTCCTCCGTCGCCGCCCAGCCGCTTGGGAACATTCATTGGCAAACCCCGGTAGACCTCAGCCCTCCCTCAGGAGAGATCTTTATTCACTACGGTTCGCCACTCGTTACTCCTGCGGGCACCGTGATTGTTCCGGTCAAGACCGGCACCGACAGCTTCCGGATCGATGCACACAACCAGGCGACCGGAGCCCTGCTCTGGACCCTGAAAACCGGCTATGCGGCTCCCTCGGCCAGTTTCCTGCCCAGCTTCAGCCCGGTTCTTTCCCACGGCAAACTTTATGTCCCAGCGGAAGGTGGCACCGTCGCGGTGCGCGACACTCCTGACCAGGCTACCGGCAAAGTTTCGCGCCTGGTGTTCTACGGTGCGAGCAATTACACTGCCGACCCAAAGGTCTACAACACCAGTGTCAGGATCAACACTCCCATCACAGCCGACGCTGCGGGCAACCTCTATTTCGGATTTGTGGTCCATGGCGCCACTCCCATCGGCCTGCAGAGCGGCCTGGCCAGGATTTCCGCCACCGGCCAGGGCTCCTTCGTCGCAGCCACTACCGCAGCCGCAGACCCGCAAATCACCAAAGTCGATATGAGTTGCGCTCCGGCTCTGTCTCCCGACGGAAAAACCCTCTACGTCGGTGTGAACAATGTCGATTTTGGGTTTGGATATTTGCTCGCTCTTAACAGCCAGACCCTGCAGACCATTGCCAAAGTCCGTCTAATCGACCCGAACACTGGACTCGACGCCGAAATCCCCGATGAAAGTAGCGCCACACCCACGGTTGGACCGGACGGCGACGTGTATTTCGGCGTCCTCGAAAATCCGTTTCCCGGGCACAACGACCGCGGATGGCTGCTCCACTTCGATAGCACTCTCACCCAGCTGAAAACTCCCGGCAGTTTTGGTTGGGATGACACGGCATCGATTGTCAGCGCGTCCCTGGTCCCTTCTTATCAAGGAACTTCGAAGTATCTTGTGATGACTAAGTACAACAACTACGCCGGTATCGGCACCGGCGACGGCATTAACAAAGTGGCGGTTCTCGACCCTAACGCCACCGAGCCCGACCCCGTGTTCCCATCCACTCTGGTGATGAACGAAGTCCTCACCATCAAGGGAGTCACACCTGACCCTGACTTCCCAAATTTCCCCGGCGCGGTTCGCGAGTGGTGCATCAACACCGCCGCCGTGGACCCAGTCACCAAATCTGTTCTCGTCAACAGTGAAGACGGCAAACTCTATCGTTGGGACCTGACCGCCAACAGTTTTTCGCAAGTCATCACATTAAGCAGCGGCATCGGAGAAGCCTACACTCCAACCCTGATCGGCACCGATGGCACCGCGTTCGCCATCAATGACGCCGTGTTGTTCGCCCTCGGCCGCTAAGCGTCTCACGTAGCGTCACGGCCGCGCACTTCCAGTCGAAGCGCGCGGCCGTCGCGCTGTCCGCAGGCTCACGCACGTCATCCCATCCCGGAATCCAGTCTCACCCTGTCACATCTAAACAGACGCATCTCCCGCGCACCGTGACCGAGTGTTGTCTCGGAACCGGGACGCGCGTGATACCGTTCTGATAGGACTTGCCTCGTTACTCAGGAGAGAAACTCATGTCCGCTTCATTCTCCCTCCCGGCGCACCGGCCTCGCCAGTTCATCCTGCAGGCGTGTTTTTTCCTCCTGCTTCCAGCCACCCAGTTGCCAGCCCAGCAGCCGCCGGCTCAGAAACCCTCCAACCCAAGTCCCGCCACCAAAATCTCCCCAGAGAAATCAGCGCAAGAAAAGCCGCAACCCAAGCCCGACGAATCCGCCAGCGCAGCCGCAGCTCTCATGCAGATCAACAATGCTCTCGAAGGTCTCGCGGCCAAAGTGTCTCCCGCGGTGGTTCAGATTTTAGTTACCGGCTACGGCCCGCTTCACGAAGAGAACCGCACGCAGACCTCTCTCATCGTGCGCCAGCACGCCGTCGGCTCCGGAGTCATCGTCGACGCCAGCGGCTACATCATGACCAACGCGCATGTCGTCGAAGGCGGGCAGCGCATCCGCGTAGCCCTGCCCTTGCCTAACGACAACGGCCGCGCCGTCGCGGCGGGGAGGCGCCGCATTTTCGAAGCACGCCTGATCGGTACCCACAAAGAGACCGATCTCGCCCTGCTCAAGATCGATGAAAAAGATCTCCCCACGCTCGCCCTGCTCACGCAACAGCGTCCTCGCGTAGGTCAGCTCGTCTTCGCCATTGGCAGTCCCGAGGGACTGCAAAACTCGGTCACCATGGGCGTGGTCAGCGCCGTCGCTCGCCAGGCCGATCCCGAAAAACCCATCACCTACATCCAGACCGATGCCCCCATCAACCCCGGCAACAGCGGCGGACCGCTGGTGGATATGAATGGATCAGTTCTCGGCCTCAACACTTTCATTCTTTCCCAGGGGGGCGGCAGCGAAGGCCTGGGCTTCGCCATTCCCGCACGCATCGTGGATTTCGTCTACCACAGCCTGCGCCAGTATGGCCACGTTCATCGCGTCGAGATCGGCGCGTCGGCACAGGAAATCACACCCACGCTGGCCGAAGGCCTCCAACTTGCGCAGCACTGGGGCGTGGTCATCGCCGACGTCAAGCCCGACGGCCCCGCTGCCGCCGCCGGCCTGCAGATTCAGGACATCGTTCTTACCGCCGACGAACGCCGCGTCGAAACTCTTCCCCAGCTTTCGTCGGCGCTCTACCTTCACCGCCTCGATCAGGTGCTCAAGCTCGAAATCCTCCGCGGCGACCAGAAAAAAACTCTTTACATTCCCGCCATTGAGCATCGCGACCAGATGGATCAACTCTTCGACGCTGCCGATACCGAAAAGAGTCTCGTCCCGCGCCTCGGCATTCTCGCCATCGATATCACCGACGACGTGCGGAAGCAGATCGGCACGATGCGCATTCCTTCGGGTGTAATCGTGCTCGGCCGCGCCGCCGACCTCATTCTGCCCGACACCGGTCTCCAAACCGGAGACGTCATCCACGCCTTCAACTCCACTCCCATCAATTCCATGGACACGCTGCGCACCGCCGTCCTAAGCCTGAAGACCGGCGATCCCGTAGTAATCCAAGTCGAACGCTCCGACGGCCTGACCTACCTGAGTTTTGAAATGGAGTAGAACGGGGCTGTTTTTCCACGTTTGCGCGACCACAACCGAGGGTGCCCCATCCTTGCGCACTTTGCAAGGGTGGGAATTGACGAAGCCTGCAGCGAAGGGTTTAGAAGGTCGCACCACAACCAAGGGTGGGAATTAGTGAAGCCTGCAACAAAGGGTTTAGACTCCAGCGCGTGCGGCCGAAGCCGCAACCCTAACCACGCCCGAATGCTGCAAGGCCTTTTCAAGAACAGCGCCCAACCCCGCTCCCACGGCCTGCAGCACACTAAGATCATCCCGGCTAAACGCATCCGCGTGCCCACGATAAAGAGCCAGCACAGCAACCACGCTCGAAGCTCCCGCCAGCGGCACGGCCAGCGCCGAGCGCAAAGTGCTGAACTTGCCAGGGTCATTGAGATAGCCCGGTTCGACCGAAGGATTGCCATTCAAAATCGGCTTGGAATTCTGCGCGACCCAGCCCGAAAGACCGTCCCCGATCGGAATCCTCAAAGAAGAAAACAGCCGGAAATTCTCGCCGCTGACAAACTCCGGAATCAACACCTTGTTCCTGACCAGGTACACGGCCATGGAGTCGTGTGGGACCAGGCTCTTTACCCGAACCGCCAACAGCGCGAGAGTGTCTTCCAGGTTGAGCGAAGTGCCCAGCTTCAAGCCGAACTCAGACAGCGCCTGCGCTTCGTGCCGAGCCGCTGCCATCGCGTCGAGATGATCCTTAGCGGGCGTCTCGTGCGCCACAGGTTTTTCCGGCTCCGCGAAACCTGCGTCGGGAGCCAATCCCCGTTCCACCTTAATGTCGGTCGACAATTTCGGCGGAGCCTGAAAAGGCTGTTCATTCGCAAGTTTCTCCAGTTCCACGTAACGCCGCTCGAGAATCTCGACCACGCGCGGATCGAAACTGATCCCGGCTTCTGACGCGACCTTCGCCATGGCCTCGTGCAACGGCAGCGCCTTCCGGTATTGCCGGTCCGAAGCCAGCGCATCGAGGCAATCGACCGCCGCAAGAATGCGCGCGCCAATCGGTATGGCTTCGCCCTCCAGACCGTTCGGATAACCGCTGCCGTCCCATTTCTCGTGATGCGCTCTCACGATCGGCACCACGGGATAAGGAAAGTCGACCTGTTCCAAAATCTCCGCCCCAACGATGGGATGAATCTTCATCTTCTCGAATTCTTCGGGAGTGAGCTTGCCGGGCTTCGAAATAATGTGTTCTGGCACCGCCAGCTTGCCGATATCGTGAAGCACCGAGGCCGCCCGCAGCGCTTCGGTTTCGTCTTCCGTCAAACCCAGATCCCGCGCAAGTTCCATGGCATAAATTCGCACCCGTTGCAGGTGCTCGCCGGTAGTTTGATCCTTGGCCTCAATGGCCAACGCGAGCGCTTCAATGGTTCGCAGATGAAGACTGGAAACCTTTTCCGCGTGTTCCTTCTCCGCTTCCAGTTTTCCCAGGTAAAGACGGTAAGAACGGTACATGAGGTAGATCGGCGCTAAAACCAGCAGCGAGCCCTGCCATCCGAAATGCCGGTTCAACAAGCTGACTAATCCTGCAATCGCCGCCCCGACCATGTAGTAGGGAAGGGTCCATAGGTAGATATCGGTCCAGACATTCGAGATGCGCTTATCTTCCGTCAGGCCGATAATGGTTGACATTGCGGCAGTATTGCTGGCGAACTGCGTGATCGCCGCCGCCAGAAGGCCCAACGGGATGGAGCCATGAAAAACGTGCAGTGACAGTTTGTAAGCCCCGTATGAGGCTGCTCCACATACTGTCACCTGCGACAGATTGAACACTAACTGCACCAGCTTCGGCCGCCGCGCCGGCCTCCAATAAAACTGAGCCAGCGTTTTCACCAGGCCGATCAGCAGCGTCTCCGGCAACCCCAGCTCCAGAATGCAGAGCAGAGTCAACAGGAAATTCATCGACATCGTTCCTTCAACCCCGGGCATGCTTACTTTGAAGGATGAGGCCAGTACAGCCGCGGCCATATAGAGGACGAACTTAGCGTGGTCAGTTGAATGTTCGTGAGAGAACGCCAGAACAATGCAGCCGATGGCCGCAAACGCCATTCCAGCGACATACGCGCGCGCGCCAATTTGTCGTGCCCACGACATTGGGATTCCCCTTAGATTCTTTCCGAAGCGGCGACCAATGTCCGCCCAAAAGTGACTCCCACGGTTACCAGAGTGTTCCCACTGAAAGGCCACAGCTCTGCACGTGTGGAAGCGGGCGAGCAACGAATCCGTCATCCCGAGATCTGTCATCCCGAAGCGAAGCGAGGGATCCTGGTGTTTGCTCGGACCTGCAATACAGTGCTTTAGCCCCCGAAGTAGCCGCTCGCTCCGCTAAGTGACAAATTGTCCCTGCCCCCATCCGACGGGACAAGCTGTCCCATAGACACTCCACCGTTCTCCCCTAACCCGTTGATTCGCAACCACAAGTCCCATCCCGTTTGGCCCCCAGCCTGCACCTCCGACCATGGAACTTGCAGGGCGGGGCGGGTCCGCCCTTGAGGCTATATGAAGAGATTTTTTGTCCTATTGTTGATCACGGGAACGCTCGTCACGGGAACGCTCGTCACCGCGACGCCGGCCTATGCCAACGACTCGAAGATTTCGCCCGAACTGCGTGGCTATCAATCGACCAAGCAGGCGCAAGTAATTGTTCAGTACGCGCCCGGCACGCAGGTGAATTGCACTGGGCTGTTCGGCCTCGTCGATTGCCTGCTAAACGACATTGCGAAACTTGGCGGAACGATTCTCGGTCAGCTGCCCCTGATTAATGGTCTAGTCGCTCAACTCGATGGCAGCGGCATCCAGAGCCTCTCGAACCACTCGAATGTCGTGTACATCAGCCTCGACCGTCCGTTGTCGCCAACGCTCAATAATGCCGCCGGCGCGGTAAACGCGGAGTTCGCATGGCAGTCGAACTATACCGGCGTCGGCATCGGCGTGGCGCTGATCGACAGCGGCGTCAGCAATCATCCGGATCTCTACCAGGGACTTCTTCCGATCTCGCGCGTGGTCTATCAACAGTCCTTCGTGCCGGGAAATTCAAGCGCCAGTGACCAGTTC
Source organism: uncultured Acidobacteriaceae bacterium (assembly GCA_963850805.1). Lineage (GTDB taxonomy): Bacteria > Acidobacteriota > Terriglobia > Terriglobales > Acidobacteriaceae > Sulfotelmatobacter. The sequence continues at coordinate 27,988 of CAWKNF010000032.1, forward strand.
GGCCACGGTACTCACGTCGCCGGCCTGATTGCCGGCGATGGTCTCAGTTCCACCGGTCCTTTCTTCACCAAGACCTTCAAGGGCATTGCCCCGGGCGCAAAGCTTATCAACCTGCGCGTACTCGATCAGAACGGAGAGGGCACCGACAGCGAAGTGATCGCCGCCATCAACCAGGCAATCGCTTTGAAATCCACGTACAACATTCGCGTGATCAATCTTTCGCTCGGCCGCGCGGTCTACGAATCTTACAAACTTGATCCGCTGTGCCAGGCAGTCGAGCAGGCGTGGAAAAACGGCATCGTAGTGGTGGTGGCCGCAGGCAACAACGGCCGCTATCAGCCCACTGATGGTTACGCCACCGTCACTTCACCCGGCAACGATCCTTATGTGATTACCGTGGGCGCCATGAAGCCCATGGGTACGCCCACGCGCACCGACGACTTCATCGCGAGCTACAGCTCGAAAGGGCCGACGGTAGTGGACGCAGTTGTGAAGCCCGATCTCGTTGCCCCCGGCAATCTGCTGACTTCGCTCGAGTCGCAAGGCTCCACGCTCTTTAGCGAATTTCCCGGCAATCAAGTCCCGTACAGTTACTACGTCAAGGGAGGCAGCAGCGCAATCTCGCCCACCTACTTCACTCTGAGCGGAACCAGCATGGCTGCGGGAGTGCTCAGCGGAGTCGTTGCCGATCTGTTGCAGAAGAGTCCGGGCCTCACGCCCGATCAGGTCAAGGCCCGCCTGATGCTCACCGCCTACAAGACCTTTCCTGAGTTCAGCAGCACGACCGACCCAACCACAGGAATCACCTACACCGACCAATATGATGTCTTCACCGTGGGTGCGGGCTACGTGGACGTAGAAGCCGCCCTCAACAGCACTGCCGTGGCGAAAGGGACGGCAATGTCTCCCATCGCCACATTTAACGCGACCACGAATTTGGTCTACCTGTCCGACGATCCATCGGCGGTTTGGAATACATCTTCCACCTGGTCGAATGCCCAGGTGTGGGGCACTACGCAATTCGTGACCGGCACAACCGCCACGTCGAGCGGCGCCACAGGATCGAGCGCCAGCGCACTAGCCGGCAACGAGGCCCTGTGGGGCTCCGAAGCGCTGTGGGGCAGCGAAGCACTCTGGGGCTCCGAGGCACTCTGGGGGAGTGAAGCACTGTGGGGCAGCGAAGCGCTCTGGGGCAGTGAGGCACTCTGGGGCAGCAACGTATCCGGCGGAGAAAACTAAGACTTAACTTAGCACTCAATCTTTAACAAGAAGGGGCCCAGTCTCTCTAAGGGAGCGGCCCCTTTCGTCTTTCTTGGAAATAGGCAGGCCGTAACGCCTGCAGCTTAAGAACTGAGGCTGCCCCACCCTTCGCGGTTTTCGAAGGGTGGGTAACTGGGACCTCGACCTCACGTTCCTCCCCAATTCATTGACTTGCCCTCATCGTCCCGCCTACCATTGCACGACTCGTAATCGACTAACCATCATCGACTGAACCATGATCGATCAAACTATCTCGCACTACCGCATCGTCGAGAAACTGGGCGGCGGTGGGATGGGTGTCGTCTACAAGGCTGAGGACATAACCCTCCATCGCTTCGTCGCGCTGAAGTTTCTGCCCGATGAACTAGCCAAAGACCCCCAAGCCCTGGCTCGTTTCCAGCGAGAAGCCCAAGCTGCCTCTGCCCTGAATCATCCCAACATCTGCACGATCTATGAAATCGGACAACACGATGCGCAGCCCTTCATTGTTATGGAGTTTTTGGATGGACTGACGCTGAAGCACCGCATCGCTGGCCGGCCGATGGAGACGGAGTTGATTCTGTCGCTCGCTATCGAGATCGCCGACGCACTCGATGCCGCCCACGCAGAAGGTATCGTGCACCGCGACATCAAGCCTGCGAACATTTTCGTGACCAAGCGCGGTCGCGCCAAGATTCTTGATTTTGGGCTGGCCAAGGTCACGGGCGCAGCCAGTTTCTCCAGCAACATTGGTTCTCTTAACACGCAGACGGGATTGGTGGACGCAGAGCATCTCACCAGTCCGGGCGCCGTGGTGGGCACCGTGGCCTACATGTCGCCGGAACAGGCGAAAGGCAAAGAACTGGATGCGCGCAGCGATCTGTTCTCCTTCGGCGCTGTCCTTTATGAGATGGCCACCGGTCAGCTACCCTTCCGTGGGGAGAGTTCTCCGGTTATCTTCAATGCCATTCTGGAACGTGCTCCGCTACCTCCCTTACGGCTGAACCCGGACATGCTGCCGAAGCTGGAAGACATCATCAGCAAAGCACTGGAGAAAGACCGCAATCTGCGCTACCAGGGTGCCGCGGAGATGCGGGCGGACCTGCAACGACTGAAGCGGGACACCGAGACAGGAGGCGTGGGGACGGCTCTTATAGAGACAGCTCGTGTGGGGACGGGCGACTCGCCCGTCCAGGATTCAAGTGGGGACAGCCGCCCTCGGCTGTCCGGCCGAGCGAAGCCCGGCTGGGTTTTCGCCGCCATCGTGCTGGCTGCCGCTCTCGCCGCCGGCCTCTACTACCGCTCCCGGCAGCACACTGACCACGCCCTCACCGAGAAAGACACCATCGTGCTTGCCGATTTCACCAACAGCACGGGGGATGCGGTGTTCGACGACACGCTCAAGACTGCGCTCAGCGTGGCTCTCAACCAGTCGCCGTTTCTGAATGTGCTCTCCGAGAACAAGGTCGCGGCGACTTTGAAATTGATGTCCCGTCCGGTGGGTACGAAACTCACTCCCGAAGTCACCCGCGAGCTTTGCCAGCGGGCGGCCAGCAAGGCTTACATTGCCGGGTCGATTGCCAGCCTGGGCAGCCAATACGTACTGGGATTGAAAGCGGTGAATTGCCAGAGCGGAGACCCGCTGGCCGAGCAGCAGGTGACGGCGGCGTCCAAGGAGAAAGTGCTGGACGCGCTGGGCGAGGCGGCGTCCAAACTGCGCGGCGAACTGGGCGAATCGCTGGCGACGGTGCAGAAGTTTGATATTCCGCTGGCAGAGGCCACCACGTCTTCGCTCGAAGCGCTAAAGGCTTACAGCCTCGGAGAAAGCGCCTACCGCGAGAAAGGCCCTGCGGCATCCTTGTCTTACCATCAGCGCGCCATCCAGCTTGATCCAAATTTTGCCATGGGCTACGACGCAGTCGGAGGCGACTATTACAGTCTCGCCGAACTAGGTCGGGCCAGCGAGTATTTCGCCAGGGCATTCCAGCTGCGGGAGCATGCCAGCGAGCGGGAAAAGCTGCAAATTACCGCTGGCTACTATGAGAATGTAACTGGGGAACTCGATAAATCGGCACACACGTATGAGGAGATGATCCAGAGCTACCCACGCAACTACCGAGCTCATCTCGATTTGGGCAACGTGTACACGGGGCAGGGACAGTACGACAAGGGTGCTGAGTCATATCGCGAAAGCCTCCGCCTCGCCCCGGATAATGTTGCCCCCTACTTAGCCCTCGCCAACAGCCTGCTCGCCTTGCAACGCTTCGACGAAGCGCGGCAGATCCTTCAGGAGGCGCAGACGCGAAAACTGGATAATTACATACTTCGCAACGCTCTCTACGCTCTCGCCTTCCTCCGGGCGGACTCCGCTGCGATGGCGGAACAGGAGCAATGGTACGCGGCTGCGCCCGACTACGAAACCTTCGGACTGGCGCTCGAATCCGACACCAACGGATATGGCGGTCATCTTGGCAAGGCCCGGCAACTAACCAAGCGGGCGGTGGACGCCGCCATCCGGACCGACAGCAAGGAAGCCGGGGCACTATGGCAGGCCAATGCCGCTCTCGAACAAGCTGCTTACGGCAATCCTACAGAAGCGCGTCAGACGGCGGCGGAGGCTTTGAAGTTGGCTCCCACGAGTCCGGGCGTGGAGAGTGAAGCCGCGCTTGCTTTTGCTATGGCGGGCGATACGGCGCGAGCCGAGTCCATGGCCCAGGACTTAGGGAAACGCTTTCCGCTGGACACGCAGATGCAATCCCTTTGGCTGCCTCCGATTCAGGCGCAATTAGCGCTCGACAAAAAGAACCCGGCTTCCGCCCTGAATGTCCTGCAAGTTGCTTCACCCATCGAACTGGGGCAAATCGTCTTCGTCGCCAATATCTCTTGCCTATATCCAACGTATGTACGCGGACAGGCATACCTGGCAGCCGGACAGGGCAGTGCCGCCGCCGCCGAGTTTCAGAGGATTCTCGACCACAGCGGCATCGTCTGGAACTGCTGGACCGGCGCGTTAGCGCATCTGGGCGTGGCAAGAGCGAACGCCCTGCAAGCCGGCTATGCTCGTGTGGCGACGGGCGACTCGCCCGTCCAAGCGGAGCAAAGCCCAGCCGATCGCGACGCCGCCCGAGTCCGAGCCCTGGCCGCCTACAAAGATTTCCTCACCCTCTGGAAAGACGCCGACCCCGACATCCCCATCCTGAGAGAAGCCAAAGCCGAGTACGCCAAACTGCAATAAGGTTTACCCCGTCCCCCGGAGCCTGCCCTGAGCGCAGTCGAAGGGTGACCCCCGTGGTTAAAGATTTTGCTTTCCTCTTTAAGTCGTCTATTCGCGGCCAAGTGGACAAAACCCGAGCCAATCCAAATCCCCCGGATTTCTCGTACCTACTTTGAACGCGAGAAAAGCCATGCCCGAAGAGTCTCAATTGCAATTCGACGTAGGAAAATACGTTCGTAACTCAAAGAAAGTCGACATCAGCGACATCGATCTCTCGCAAGCGTCTCGCTATCCCATCAGCGAAGAGGAGATTCGCGCGCTGACCTACATGTGCGACATTGAGTCGCACACCATCGTTTACCTGCGGGCCATACTGAACACCTGCGCCGTCGAGGATGCACAAACCACAGCCTTCCTGAGCTGCTGGGCCTATGAGGAGTTCTTCCACGGCCACACCATTCGCCGTTTTCTGGACGCGGTCGGCGCGCCCGTGTCGCCCACGCGCATGTTGGAAGTGCAAAAGGCGAGTTCCTTCACCGAATGGCTGAAGGAACTGGGATCGTCGATCCTCTGCCGTTTCTCGCGCCACTTTCACGGCGCATATCTGACCTACGGCGCAATTTCGGAGCTGTCAACCCTGGAAGGTTACGGAGTGATGGCGCGCCGCACGCAGAATCCGGTTCTGGCCGAGATCGTGCGCCGCCTGGCCAAAGATGAGCGCCGCCATTTCGCTTTCTACTACAACAAAGCCCGCCTGATGCTGGCGCCCCGCAACGCGCAACGTCTAACCAACTTTGTCATTCGAAACTTCTGGCTGCCGGTAGGCGGAGGCGTCAAGCCTGAAGGAGAAGTAGACTGGATTCTCTCCTTCCTGCTCGGCGACCCCGAGGGCGCCCAGATCGCCACAAGAATCGACCAAACCATAGCCAAACTCCCCGGCCTCGAGTGGTTCGATCGCCTCTCTCAAAGCCGCGACCAGGCTCTGCACCTTCTCCCCGCCCACAACCCAGCGCGCACGCGCTCCAACACGCCTCCAGCACCAATTGCCGTAGAATATCCCTTGGGCGCCCGTAGCTCAATCGGATAGAGCATCTGCCTTCGGAGCAGAGGGTTGGGAGTTCGAGTCTCTCCGGGCGCACCAGAATTTTTCTTGAGCCAAAGTCTGGAATGCGCCCCGGAATCTTTCCAGGGGCAACACTTAGAACGCGCCGCCGCCGCCGCCACCGAAGCCACCGCCTGAAAATCCTCCGCCCCCACCGCCGCCGCCTCCCCACCCTGATCCCGTGGAACTGGCCCGCGGCGCGGACACGAACACCTGGTGCATATCCGTTGCCATGCCGTGCATCGATGAGGAAAATAGGATCGGATTGAAGCCCATCCCGTAGCCATATCCAGGTCCCACGTACCACGACGGCGGGTCCTTCACGATGCCGGAGAAGGCTTGCGCCCAATGATGTTCAACGCCCAGGGCCATGGCATAGGGAAGGAATTTTTCGAAGGTGTTGGGTGGCATCGTCTTGAGGCGATCGGCGTCGACGCGGTTCATGAACTCCTGAAATCCAAGGACCGCGGTGTGAATGCGGGATCCTTTCAGGGTTTTCGCTGTCATCACGCGGGCGAAGAGCCACCAGATCAAGGCCGCGATCGCGAGGGACACAATGAGCACGGGGACGGAACTAAAAAAATCCGCCCATCCCAGCCACTGGAGGGCAGCGAACGGGATGAGGATGCAGACCGCGGCCCCAAAGCTGTAGCCGTTGGCCGACTCGGGATCGAGCGCGTAGATGCCCTTTTGCTTGAGCGCCGACATAATGTCGGTGCGGACCACGGGCACGGCTCTATAGAAGCGGTTCTTCAAGCTGGAGAGGCGTGTCTCAGTCGCGTCTCCCGCGAAAATATTTTCGAGCATGACGCTTTCGTGCGGAGCGAGACCTTGCCAGTCCTGGCGGTTCTTGAGCAAGTGGAAGATGTAGTCCTTGTGATGGAAGAGGAGGCCTTTGTCATCCGTCTCTTCGATCTTGATAAAGCCGCGAACCGCGAGATCGACGATGGTCGATGTAATGTCACGAGGATGGATGCGATCGTCGACGAGAGTTCCGCATTCCGCGGGAGAAACACCAGGCGGCGGATCATACATGGGCGCGACGGACATGCCGGGGTCGGGATCGCGGCCTTTGTACCACCACAGAACGAACATCACGGCGAGTGTGACCAGCGGCAGGAAAACCGCGGGGTTGCCGCGGATGAACCAGAAGAATTTGGTGAGCTGTCCCGGCTCTTTGAGGATGCCTTTGGGAATGTAGACATCGATGGTGAGGCCGCCGCGCATGGGCAGGGGATTATTGGTTTCAAATTCAACATCTGAGCCGTTTACCTTCGCGGTTGCATTGCGCTCGGTCGAGCCGTAGACGCCGATGAAGGCTTGCGCCCGCAGGGATTCGCTCGCGGAAGCGGGGAAGTGAACGCTGGCGGCGGCGCGATCGATGGGGACGGGCCAGTCGTTGCCGGTCACGTTCCAATAGAATTCGTCGTAGCCGTCGAAAAAACGCGTGGCGTTGCGCACGCGATAGGCAATCTCGACTGTGCGCGTGGCATCGACGGCGTTGGGGATGTAAATCTTGAGATCGCGATAAGCGCCGGAAGTGGAGGAGTCGTACTTGAGCTTGGCGCCGTTTTCGTCGGTGATGCTGGTGACATTTACGAAGAGCTGGTAGTTGGTGCCGTTTGGTCCGGGATATTCGATGGGGATGGTGCGGTGAATGCCGTGCCACGCGCCCACGAAGTTAAGTGTGATGGTTTCGTTAACCAGGGTGCTCCCGTCGGGGTTGACGGTGATGGTGTCTTGAAAGTTGGAGATGCGCCAGGATTTGGCGGCGGCAGGCAGGGCTATGACGAGGATGATCGCGAGGAGCAGTGCTGGATAGGAAGAGCGACCACGGGGGCTGAAGCCCGCATTCTTTTCGGACGCTTTACGCGGCGCTGAAGCGCCGCTCTTCCACGGTAGTGCCGGCATTTCCGAACTGGCGAACGTCAGCCCTCTATTCGTCGCCTCAATCATACGATCAGAACTTTACGGCAACCGGTTCGCGGTCGGCGTCGGTGGTTTCGAAGAACTGGCGGGCGGTGAAGTTGAACATGCCGGCGATGACGTTCGTGGGGAATGACTGAATCTTCGTATTCAGGTCCCGCACCACCGCGTTGTAATATCGGCGCGCGTTCTGGATGGAGTCTTCAGTCTGGCTCAGCGATCCCTGAAGCTGGGTGAATTCTTCCGAAGCCTTTAGCTCGGGATAATTCTCGGCCACAGCGAACAGGCTCTTCAGCGCTCCCGTGAGCTGATTCTCGGCCACGGCCTTGCCCTCGGGAGTGGTGGCCTGCATGGCCTGCGAGCGGAACTTGGCAATGTTTTCGAACGTCCCTTTTTCGTGCGTGGCGTAGCCTTTGACGGTCTCGACCAAGTTGGGGATGAGGTCGTGCCGCCGCTTGAGCTGTACGTCAATGTCAGACCAGGCAGAGTCGGTGCGCACGCGCAACTGCACCAGGCTGTTGTACATGCCGATGAGCACGACGGCGATGACAACAAGGATTACGAGGAAGATGATGCCGACCATGGGCGTCTCCTTGGGGAGGGTTGAAGGGTTGATCTCGGAATCTTAGTCTCGGAGTCTTGATCTTGGAAACAATGGGACGTTAGCACAGTGAGGGCGTGGGCGCAAACGAGCAGGGGCGCCCACGCCGCGAACTTCATGGCTGAAATGCAAGTGGGAGGCTCGCAGCCTCCCACAGTCTTGCTTTGAACATAGTCCAAAGCGATCAGTTAATCAGACCAGAGGTTGTATAACATGCCGAAGCTCCGGATGCCTGCGTCTCTAGCGCCCGTCTTTGGTGGCTTTGCCTTCTAAGATGGTTGTGTAACCGCCCTTTCCGTCGGCCATTTCATACTTGCTTGTGTACTGAGTGGGCGACAATATCGTGATTGTGGTCCTTCCTTTGACGGATTCGCCCGCATACTTGTCTTCTACCATCCACGTCCAGGTATTTCCGTTAACCGTTCCTGTGGCGGTACCCACGAGTCCGACACTGCTGGCGTAATAGGATGTGTAGACCTTCGCATGGCTGTCATAGGCGATGATGCCGAGCCTCGTCCCAAATTGGCCTTCAGCGCGGCTCTCGACATAGAATCCCCCCGGCCCCAATGTCCCTGTTTCGGTGCCGACAGTCTTACCGGCCGGCACAAACTCGTTGGCTTTCATCTCGCTTTCCACAGTCCATTTGCCAACGAAGTATTCCAACTTCTTGTGTTCCGGACCAGGCTTGGGTGGCGCTGCTGGAGCTTGTGCGAGCAATAGTGATGTGAATCCGCAGATCAGAATGACGGCGACCGACGATCGTGTGCTCATTTCGTGAATCCTCCTCAATGTGCGCACAATAGCACCTCGGCCATGACGTGTCCCTTAATATCTTTGCGCGATACCCTGTGACGGCGGGATCAGTCCAGCAGCTGCGGTAGCGAAGTATATGAGTGCCGGCTAAATCATAGCAGCAGTTCAAGTTACGGGCGATCTTGGCGCCTACTTAGCCGATAGTTATACAAAATCGCTCAAAATTGTTGTCAAGAGGAAGAAAGGGCGAAGGATTGGGTTAGGTTGTTGAAGGGAAAGGAAATATAAAGTTGGCTAATGTGGCGCTTTTGCCCTATGCGAAATGTCATACTAGATATAGAGGGTAAATAAAGAAGCGGGTCGCCGGGTGGCAAGCATTAGAACGCAGGGCGGAGGTTATGGGAACGCCTTGCGAGGCCGTTGCTGGTGTAAGTAGGCAAGGGGTCCTTCGACTGCGTAAATGCTTCGCTATCGCGAAGCATTTCCTTCGCTCAGGATGACAACCGGCGGGGTGACAGCCCGCTGGGGATGACAAATCGTGGTGGTGCAAACGTCGCGGCCTTTTGGCCGCGATTTCTATTTGTGGCAGAAGGAGTGCGGCTAACTATGAAACACCGGAAGATATTGGGATGCCGGATCAAGGGAACCAAGGAGCGCGGGGCTTGGGCTGAGATGTATTTTATGGTGCTGGCTATGAGTTACGGTCTTAGGGTGTCGAGCCCTTATGGAGGGCTAGGGCCTTACGACGTGGGCGTGGAGAATGGCACGGGGCCGATTCTGCGGGTGCAGGTGAAGTGCACGCTTTATCAGTGTTCCACGGGCAGTTACTGCATGAGCATCAACATGAAAGATGGGGCTCGGGGACGGCGCGGGTATGCGGCAGGGATGGTGGACTTTTTTGCGATCTACATTATTCCTACGGACGATTGGTACATCATTCCGTATGCGGTGGTGGGGGATCGGGATGCGAACGTGTTTTTCAAGCCCGGCATGAAGGGGCAGAAACATGAGAAGTATCGGGAGGCCTGGCATTTGCTGCTGGATGCGGCCAAGGGCGGGGCTGGCGGGCAGATCGACATTCAGGCGTGTTGCGAGGAGGAGGCAGCAGGAGGCGAGAGAGAAGCGGTGCGGAGGGCTGCGGTTCGAAAGATGTTTCGAGGAGTGTTCCAAGGTTAAGAAGCGGCCCTCGGCTTCCGGCTGCCGGAGGCCGGGCTGCGCCCGGCGGACCGCCGAGGGCGGCTGTCCCCACATGAAGATCCTTCTGTTCGTTTCTCTTTTGCTTCAGCGGCCCACTAGCTTTTGCAACTCCTCGGGGTAGCGGGCGCCTTGTACCGCGATCTTTGAGGCTGCGATGTCCAGATCGCGGAGATCATCCGGCGACAGTTGCAGGTTCACGGCTGCGATGTTTTCCTCGAGCCAGTGCAGCTTGGTGGTGCCCGGGATCGGCACGATCCACGGCTTTTGCGCAAGCAGCCAGGCGAGCGCGATCTGAGCCGGGGTTGCTTTCTTCTGCTGTGCGAATTTGCCAATCAGGTCCACCACTGCCTGATTCGCTTTTCGGTTCTCCGCCGTAAAGCGCGGGACGATGTTGCGGAAATCGCTTTTGTCAAACGTCGTATCTTGACTGATCTTGCCGGTGAGAAAGCCTTTACCCAGGGGGCTGAAGGGAATGAATCCGATGCCAAGTTCCTCGAGCGTTGGTATCACTTCAGTTTCAGGTTCTCTCCACCACAGCGAGTATTCGCTCTGCAGCGCGGTGACCGGCTGAACTTTGTGGGCGCGACGGATCGTCTTCACACCGGCTTCCGAAAGCCCGAAGTGCTTCACCTTGCCTTGCTGGATCAGGTCTTTCACCGCTCCCGCAACGTCTTCGATCGGCACGTTGGGGTCAACCCGGTGCTGATAGAACAAGTCGATGACGTCGGTCCCGAGGCGCTTGAGCGAGGCATCGGCGACCTGCTTGATGTGTTCCGGCCGGCTGTCGAGCCCGGTCTGTTTGCCGGTGTTCGGATCAAGTTTGAAACCGAACTTGGTGGCGATGACCACTTGCTTGCGGAAAGGAGCAAGCGCTTCACCCACAAGTTCTTCGTTCGTGAACGGGCCGTAGACTTCCGCGGTGTCAAAGAAGGTGATGCCACGTTCTACAGCGGCACGAATCAGCGAGATCCCTTCTTTCTTGTCGACGGCGGGCCCCAAGCCGAAGCTCAGTCCCATGCAGCCGAGTCCGAGAGCTGAGACTTCAAGATTGCTCTTTCCAAGTCTGCGTTTCTGCATTGTGTTCCCTCTAGAAATCGACGTTCGTTCTCACGTCTTCGAGAAGACTTTTTTTGCGACCACGGTGGGCAAGCGCCCAACGGCCGCAAACTGTGTCTCGTGGCGGTTAAACCCAAGCGAGCGCTGCCGGTCAGTTCGCAATTCCCACCTGCGTCGGCAGGCTGACTGCCAGGTTGTTCGGGTCAATTTCCCGGAAACAAATAATTTACCAAAGGAACGCTCGCCAAGAACACCAGCAGCATAACCACGAACATAACTGCGAACAAGGTCACGGTAAGATCTTGCTGAAAGGGGATGTGCCTCTTCATAGTGAAACCTCCCGGGGGAGTTGAGGCCAGATATTCAGCTCGCTTGGAATTTCACGAAATGGCTTGGTTAAATAGAGGCTATACTACGACGCTCACTTTACCACCAAATTCCCCTGCCGCCAAGTGCGCTTCATCCGCGAAGGATGGCGGCAGAGGGCGCGAGAAATGGGGCGCCCCGGTAGGTTGTACTTGCCGATGAGTTTAAATGCATAAAGTGAGCGGTTTGACACAGACAGGCAAGGTTCCTGCCGAATAATATTGCCGTGTTTCCCTAGGATGCTCCAAGTTCTCAAGCCGGAACCCGAAAGCCTCGAGGGTTCGACATCAGAATCGAAAGCAGAATCGAATCCGAAGCGAAACTTCAGACCGCTGCAAGGCGAGAATTTTCGGAGGAATCCATGAAGAAAGCATTCCTGTTGATGGTTGTACCGGCACTGCTGGCCGCTCTGGCGTTTGCCCAGACTCCTGCGGCGGACAATACAGACCAGACCAACATTAAAGGTTGCCTGGCCGGATCGAGTGGTAACTACACAATTGCGGAAGACAACACTGGCCACATTTTAAAGATCAGTGGCAGCAGCGTTGATCTGAAGCCACATGTGGGGCACGATGTAGCCCTCATCGGACAAAGAGCGAGTGAGGCGGGATCCGCCGCTGCCGCTAACAGCTTTGCCGTCACCGGATTAAACATGATCTCGGAACAGTGCGCAGCCGCCGCTGCGGCACCGGCTGCGACCGTCGCCCCACCGGCGGAGACCGCCGCCACGCCTGCCGCCGCTGCACCCGCTCCGCCGCTGCACCCGCTGCGACTGCCGTTGCACCTACGGAGATCGCCGCCGCACCTGCTCTCATCGCGACGGAGCCCGCTGCGACTGTCGCGCCACCGGCGGAGACCGCCGTCACGCCCGCACCGGCGGCTGCCGAGCCCGCGGCTACTATCAGCGCACCCGCGGAGATTGCCAGCACACCTGCGGCGGTTGCCGTTCATGCAAAACCGGCAGGGCACAAAGTGTCAGCGGCTCCTGCTGCAGTCGCCAAACCATCTGTCCCGGCTTCCGCCGCGACTACCTCGGAGACTGCAAGCGCACCCGCTGCCGCCACCACTGCACCCGCTGCCACCACTTCGCCGGAGGCTGATAGCACGCCTGCCGCGGCCGCCACTATGCCCGCTAAGACTGCGAAGACGGGGTCCTTTGCGATCTTTATTGCGTTTGCTGGGCTGGTAATCCTGCTTGGCATACTGACCCCTTTCCTCCGCAGATGGAGAAAACAGAGAATGTTGGAAGGGACGGACGCCCCAAATCTTTCTTTTACCCAAGATGCGAAATCCGACGAAGACAAGCGTGAGCCGCCAATAATACGCAAAGCTGCCTAGTCGGAGCGCAGAATAATGATTCCGGACGCTGTCGCCGGCGGCAATCGCTGCCGGCGATTTTTATGCGCGCAAAAGACCGGTAAGCGAGCATGGGAAAAAACCCACCCTTCGGCCCCCCCGGCTTCGCTCGGGGCTTTTGCGAAACAGGGCAAGCTTTCTCGCAAAGGATGGGTGAAATGGGGGACCCAGCAATTTTCTCAGGCGACCAAAACCGAAAACTGGGAACTGACAGCTGGTTTGCGCTACTGTTGCGGCGCGAAGTAGCCTTTGCGGGCGCGGACTTGGAGGTCTTTCTTGAGGGCGGAGATCTCGATGGAGCGGTAGCGGCCGTCGGCGTCGAAGTCGGCGGGTTTGTAGCTGACGATGTACTGACTGCGGAGTTCGTCTTCGATGGCGGCGAAGGAATGGGTGATGTCCTTCATCTTGAAGGGGAAGAAGGCGCGTCCGCCGGTGGCTTCAGCGAGCTGTTCGAGAACTTTGTCGCCGCGGAGGATGAGGCCGCTGTCGTCGGTGGAAATGGCGTAGATGATGACTTCGGCGCGCTGCGCCATTTCGATGGCTTGGGCGCGGGTGATTTCGCTCTGATTATCCTCGCCGTCGCTCACGATCACGATCGCTTTGCGCGCGGGATGATCGGGACGATCCTTGAGAAATTTATCTTTGCAGGCGCGGTAGACGGCGTCATAGAGCGCCGTGCCGCCGCCATCCTGCAACTTGTGTACGCCCGCCGAGAGCAGTTGAACGTTGTCGGTGAAATCCTGCGGCATCTGACTCGTGGTGTTGAAGCCGACGATGAAAGCCTTGTCGAAGCCGGCGCGGACCGAGTGCCGCAGGAAGCTGATGGCGGCGTCCTGCTCGAAATCAAACCGGCTATGGACCGACCCGCTGACGTCGATAAGCAAGCCCAGATTCAGGGGCAGGTCGATTTCGCGGCGGAAATTCAGAATGGACTGAGGCGGCTTATGATCGTCGAGGATGGCGAAATCGGTTTGGTTGAGGTCGCGAACAAATTTGCCATGCTTATCGGTGGCAATGAACAGGACGTTCACTTCGTCAACACTTTTATGAATGGTGAGCAGAGAGCCGGATTGGGGATCGTCGTCAGCGGTCGTAGAGTAGGCGCCGACGCGGCTGCGGCGCTGGCATAAGACTGGGCAAGGGCCGGAGATGCGCAGGCCAGGGCGAAAGCCGCCAGCAACGCCGCGATCAGCCGAGTGTAGTTCGTGCCTGAACCGTCCAATTTTTTCACTCTTACCCATGGCCAGAGGGCACTCCAATTCATTAGATGCACGCTGGGTGCCGAAGGGCGGGTGGCCATCCCGCCATAATCTTACTTGACTGACTCTAGAAGGGGGTGAAGCGGTGTGCCAAGTTACAAAAGGAGCAATCGTTTGGTCATAGCTGAAAACCTGCACGAGTCGTGGTTTCTACTGCCGGGAAATATACTGGCGGGAAACACCCTTTTTCCCAAAGTGGGAATCACAATTCCGCAGGAAAGTTTAAGATGGTGGGCCGTGGGCTGTTTGAGAGAGATCGCGTTCGGAGGAACAGATACCCATGAGGATCAAGACGAAGATGACCCAGGTTGGGATAAAGAAGGTTGCCGCGTGGTTGCTGACGATATGCATGGTTGCGGTTCCTCATTTGCCGCTGCCAATGACGAAAAGGAAGAAGAGCGGGTGGAAGACGCGGGGCAGGTGCTGAAAGAGATCCTGAATATCCCCGACAATATTCCGCAGGACCTGCTGGACAAGGCGGAGTGCGTGGTGATTTTGCCTTCCGTGAAAAAGGGAGCGTTTGGGGTGGGAGGCAGCTATGGCCGTGGCGTGATGATTTGCCGCAGCGGCGCGCACTATACCGGGCCGTGGGGACCACCGGCACTGTACGCGCTGGAAGGCGTGAGCATCGGATTCCAGTTGGGCGGGCAGGCCACGGATTTTGTTTTGCTGGTGATGAATCCGGGTGGGGCGCGCTCGCTGTTGTCCAGCAAAGTGAAGTTGGGAGCGGACGCCTCGGCGGCGGCTGGTCCCAAGGGACGCACTGCCGAGGGAGCTACTGACGTTGTGATGCAGGCCGAGATTCTTTCCTACTCGCGCAACAAAGGGTTGTTCGCGGGAGTATCGCTCGAAGGCTCGACTTTGCGCTCCGATGGCAGCGCCAATGAGAAGCTGTACGGGAAAAAACTGGATGCAAAAGATATTATCGTCGACCACAAAGTTACGATTCCACCTTGCGCGAAAGAGTTGGTATCGCTGCTGAATACGAAGTCGCCGAAGAATAAATCGGATCCGAAGTCGCTGGAGTGAGCCAGGGGGCCTCAGGGGCTAAAGCCGGCGTCTATATGGCTCTTGGCGGCGCGGCTCTGAGCCGCCGCCCCAAGCCCATTCAAAAACAGAACCGCAGCGCTGAAGCGCTGCGCCACCGAAAACTGGATGCTACGTCGACTGTCTCCCAAGCCGGTGATTCGCTGTGAGTGGGCGCGCAGTGAGTTGATGATTCGCTATCACGATGAGGAATGGGGCGTGCCGGCGCACGATGACGGCACGCTTTTTGAGTTCCTCATTCTGGAGGGAGCGCAGGCCGGGCTGAGTTGGGAGACGATTCTCAACAAGCGGGAAAACTACCGCGCTGCTTTTGACGGGTTCGATGCGCGGCGCGTGGCCGGCTACGACAAGAGAAAGATCGCGCAGCTGCTGAAGAACGAGGGCATCGTGCGCAACCGGTTGAAGATCGCGTCGGCGGTGCGGAATGCTCAGGCGCTGCTGCGCGTGCAGGACGAATTCGGCAGCTTCGACCGCTACGTATGGCAGTTTGTGGATGGCCGGCCCCGAGTGAATTCGTGGAAGTCGCACCGCCAGGTCCCGCCGCGGACAGCGCAATCGGATGCTCTGAGCAAAGCGCTGAAGAAGCGCGGCTTTAATTTCGTAGGGTCCACTATCTGCTACGCTTTTATGCAAGCCGTGGGCATGGTGGATGATCATTTGGTGTCGTGCTTCCGGCATGGCGCCGGGAGCATTCGCTGCCAGCCGGAAAAGCCTTTACCACGGGGATCACCGAGGATCGACGGGGTAGAGCCAAAAGCGTTCTCTTCGGGCCTCGCCGATGGGGTCGCCTCGCTTCGCTTCAAAGGCGGACAGGCAGGGGCTGTCCCTACATGAGTATTTCATCCGATGAGTGCTTTCTCACAATGAGACATTTTCCGCTATCGAATTCATTTTGAATGCCTTAGCCACGCGAATACAATGGGATATCTTTTTTCCCCCGACCCCATGGACACTCCATTTTCGAAAATGTTTCGCTGGGTTTTGGCGCCGACGTTCTTTTTTCGCCCGGTGGTGCTCGTTACGGTCACGTGTGGAATGCTCGCACCGGGCTCCGTGGTTGGGCAGTTGGCGGCTCCTCAGGCGCAGGAACTCAAGCCGATTCTGGACTACATTTCGACGGCGTGGGATACGCTTACGCGTTCCATCACGGATTGCCAGAGCCTGGTAGATCCCAAGTTGAAAGCGGCTGCGGTTTTGTACTTGCCGGCGGGCATGGCCGAGCCGGCGGCGGTGCGGAAACTTGCCGGCGAGTGCAATGTGCGGATCGAGCATCTGCCGGTTGAAATTCACCGGCTGGGCGAGGTGGATACCAGCAAAATCCAACCGCAAGGGCTGCTCTACCTGGAGAACAAGTATGTCGTGCCCGGGGGTCGCTTCAACGAGATGTACGGGTGGGACAGCTACTTCATCGTTCGCGGGCTGTTGCGGGCGGGGCGGGTGGAGTTGGCGCGAGGCATGGTGGACAACTTCTTTTTTGAGGTTGAGCATTACGGCGCGATGCTGAATGCAAACCGGGGCTACTACCTGACTCGTTCTCAGCCGCCGTTTCTGAGTTCGATGTTCGTGGATGTGTACGACGCGCTGCAGAAATCAGGGCACGCGGATCCCGCGTGGCTCGCGAAAGCCTACGTCGACCTTAAAAAAGATTATGAGATGTGGGAGCAGGATCCGCACCTGGCGGGCGATACGGGCTTGTCTCGTTACTATGATTTCGGGGAAGGTCCGCCTGCGGAGGCCTTGCAAGACGAAACTGGTTTTTACCGGAAGGTCGCTACTTATTTCTTCGTTCATCCCGAGCAAGCGGACCATTACATTGTGGAGAATCTGCCGGGAGCGACGGAGGCGGTTGCCGGGGCTGCCTTTACGCAGCAGGTGTGCGACGTTTCCTCTACGATGGCGCGCGCGGAGTGCGAAAAGCGGCGGGAATTCCGGCTGAGTTCCGATTATTACAAGGGCGACCGGTCGATGCGGGAATCGGGATTCGACGTTAGTTTTCGTTTTGGGCCGTTCGGCGCGGCGACGCATCACTATGCGCCGGTGTGCCTGAACAGCTTGCTCTACAAGACGGAGAAAGATCTGGAGCAGATCAGCCGCTGGCAGGGGCATACGACCGATGCGGAAAAGTGGAGCAAGCGCGCGGAAGAACGGAAGAAGCTGATTGCGCGCTACCTCTGGGACGACACAGCTGGATTCTTTTTCGATTACAACTTGCAAACGGGGCAGCGATCGTCGTATCGCTACGCCACGACTTTTTATCCGCTGTGGGCTGGACTGGCGACCGCTGAACAGGCGAAGGCGGTGGTGAGGAACCTCGCCGTCTTCGAGAGACCGGGTGGACTGGCGATGAGTCCGGAGGAAACGGGCGCGCAATGGGACCTGCCGTATGGTTGGGGAAACATTGAAATGCTGGCCATCGAAGGTTTGCGGCGCTATGGATTCAATGCTGATGCGGATCGGATTTCTTACGAGTTTCTGTCGATGGTGGCGGAGAACTTTCGGCGCGATGGAAATATTCGGGAGAAATACGATGTGGTGTCGCGATCTTCCGAGGCTCACGTGGAAAATGGATACGCGATGAATGTGGTGGGTTTTGGCTGGACCAATGCGGCGTTTCTGGAATTGCTGCACGGGTTGCCGAAGGATATGGTGGAGCGGTTGGCTCGGGAGCAGGCATGGCCGTCTGCGGCGGGTGGGAAGCAGTAAAGAGGAGGCAGTTCCTCACCGGCGCCCGGTTCGGAATGACAAGTCTTTCGGCGCCACATGAGTTCTCTCTCCACGTGCGTGCCTTTCATCCTGCGGATCTCATTTATTTATTCGGGTGGGTTCTTGTTTGGTTTGTAATTGCTCCGCTAACTTTAATTCGTTCTCGGCTTCTTCTTTTTTCCCCATATCGCGATACGCCTGACCGAGCAGGTGATGAGTGGTGGGGTTATTTGGGTCCATGGTGGCTGCTCTCTGCAAGGCGCGGACGGCTAATTCGAACTCTCCTTTCTTTTCGAGAACCTTTCCCATCAAGATGTAGGGGCCGGTGGACGTGGCATCGAGCCAGATAGAGCGCTGCAAGAGCCTTTCCGCGTCGTCGTACTTTTGAATGCGCGAGTAGGCGTCGGCGAGTTTATAGTACGTTGCCGCGTGGGCGGGGTTGACGGCGAGTTCTTTCTTGAACTCAGCGACGGCTTCGGGAATTCGCGACTTGTATAAAAACAATTCGCCGAGCAGGAAATGAACCAGCGGAAGTTTGGGATCGAGGGTTGCAGCTTTCTGCGCGTACTCTTCTGCGACCGGATCGAACTCTTGCCGCAACAACATGCGGGCCGTGAACAGGTAGCTGGCGGCGGAATCAGATGGTACGTCGAACATTTTCGCAAAGGCCGCGCGGGCGTGCGGGTAATCCTTTGTCTGGATGTAGCAGGTTCCGAGAATATAGGACGCATCCACGTTCGCCCTGGGATACCAGCCTTGCACTTTTTCGAGAAGCGGGATCGCGTCCGCGGGATGTCCTCCTAGGAAATAAGAGAGGCCCAGCAACTGCACAGCCTCGCCGCTGTTGGGGTCGGCTGCCGTGGCCTTTTTCAGCGACTCGACGGCTTTGGCGAACTCTCCTTTTTTGTAATAGGCCGTGCCCAGTTCGAGGTCGAGGCCTTTTATCTCGGGAGCGTTCGCCTGGAGGGTTTGCAACTGAGAGATGGCGTCGTCGATTTTGCCTTGCTGCATGAGCTGGCGTGCGGCCGCGAAATCGGAAGATGCAGCGGGCGAGGATTGGCCTGAAGGCGCTGGCGGCGGTGCGGTTTGCTGCGCGGCGGCGATGGTGGTGAAAGCCAATACACAGGCCACGAGGCACTGGCGAACGGTCTGATGGTTGATGGCTATCAGCTTCGTCGGGATTTGTTCGTTACTCATTATTTGCTTGTGGCGCGTTGCAACTCCTCCAGATTTTCTTTGGCCAGAGCGTGATTGGGATTGAGCTGAAGCGCGTGTTCGAAGTGCGTCTTGGCCTCGGAGAAGTGTCCCATCTCGGCAAGGGCGCTGCCCAGGTTCGCCTCGGCGTCGGCATCGTCGGGCTGCAACTGCAGAGCCAGACGAAATTGCTCAGCGGCTCCGGCGAAGTCATCTTGCGCGGCTAAAGCGTTTCCCAGATTATAGTGCGCGGGGAAATAATCAGGGCGCGTTTTCAGGGACTGTGACAGATACGCGACCGCCTTGCCGGGCTGGCCGGAGGCGAGCAATGCCGCGCCCATGGCGTTGTTTGCGGCAGCGTCGTTGGGGTGAAGACGCAGCGCGGCTTCGTACTCGCGCATGGCGGCGTCGAGTTTGTTTGCGGATTGCAGCATGGCGGCAAGATTGTAATGCGCTTCGAAGTCGGTGGGATCTTTCCCGATATTGTGGCGCGCCAAGGCTTCCTGCAGCAGCATGCGGGGATCGCCCAGCGACGGAGTCATTATGGACTGGCAAAACCTGCAGCCAGAGGTGGCACATTTCATCGCTCGAACGATTGCCCGCTTTCACGCGAGCCGGCGGACGGTTCGGGTTCAAAGGATTATCGGCGGAGTTGTCGTAAACATAGCGCAGGGCCACCTTGGTGCCTTTGGGCAGGAAGACCGGAGTCGGCATAGCGGTAGACGGCCTGCCAGCTCAGATTCCAGCTTGGAATGTGGATCAGAGTCTTCTTTGTGCCGTCGGGCAGAGTCGCGAAGGCCTGAATGTCTTTGCCAAGATAATGCGCATGCGGATAAATGGCCAGCAGATCGACGTCGACGGGCAGCGTGAACTCGTCGGTGACCAGGAAATCCTTCTGGCCGGGAGGAATGTCGAGTTTGACGTCGTTCTCGAGTTGGAGCAGCATGGGAAACTTTGTTGCGGGCTGGGGCGTGAAGTAGAGGCCGATCG
Source organism: uncultured Acidobacteriaceae bacterium (assembly GCA_963850805.1). Lineage (GTDB taxonomy): Bacteria > Acidobacteriota > Terriglobia > Terriglobales > Acidobacteriaceae > Sulfotelmatobacter. The sequence goes on from CAWKNF010000032.1 coordinate 47,991, forward strand.
TGGGCTGGATGACCTCGGGCTTGCCGGAGGGTTGCATGTGCGTGTTCAGAATCAGGTCTGTGCCCTTGTCTAAACGCAGTGCCATGCCGTCGGGTTCGAGGTAGGGAACGGTGCCGGGCTTCCAGAAGAGCAGATGGCTGTCAGGGTCGAAGACTTCGGACTCGATGCGAATCTCCATGCCGCCGAACCCGGCGCCGGGTTCGGCTTCACGCTGGCGCGAGGATGCGCCGCGGTCGACGAGAATGTTGGCGTGATGCACGTAGCGCTTGTCGCCGGGATGAATTTCGATGGCTTTCATCCAGCGCGTTTGCTCGATCGGAAGGCGGAAGATGAAATTCCAATAGGTGTCGGTTCCTTCGGGCGGCAGAATTAACGGCTTCTGTGCGGTGAGAATGAGGTCGGGTGTTCCGAGGCGCCAGCCTTCGGTGAACTTCGGCTGCGGCGGCAGATCGGATGGGTCGCCCTCGACCGCACCTTGCGCCACCCAGCGCTGGATGAGATCTATTTGCGTATTCGTCAGGCGAAGTTCATCGGCGAACTTTAGCGGCTGAGGGTCGGGCAGCCATGGAGGCATGGTTCGCGCCTGGGTTACATCGGCAATCTGGCGCGCGTGTTTCTTTGCATCGGAGTAGGTCAGCAGCGGGAATGGTCCGGCTTCGCCGGGATGGTGGCAAGTGGAGCAAGACTGAAAAATGATGGGAGCGATGTCGCGATTGAAGGTCACTGAGGATTCGGCACTGGTAGGCTCTGATGCCGCAAGCGCGGGTGTCGCAAGCGCGGGCGGCTTTGCAAAAAGAGTTCCCATGGCGCCGGTCGCGGTGATGAGCGCCAGCGCCCAGGCCAGCTTTCGCGGACAGGAGTTCATTCCAAGTCTGAGATGTAGCATCCCACTCCCCTCACCTGATTCGGGGCCGGCGCTTTGCCGGCGAGTGCCGCTTGGATGGCGTCAGCGAGTTCGTGAGTGGTCGGCGTGGGACGCGAGCGGCCGAGATCGAGATACCAATTGTCAATCCTTCCGTCGTAGAGGAGTTGATGTTTGCGGTTGAAGACCGCGACTTCCGGAGTGATTTGCACTTGCGCGAGCTTGACCAGCGCGTGGTCCGGATCGCGCAGGGCCGGCAAGCGGTAGGCGTATTGCTGAAGATAGTTGTGGATGGTCTGCGGGGTCTCGGCCTTGTCTGGAAATACCAGCCAGAAACTGGCCTCGCGCTCATGCTGCGCGCTGACTTGCTGAATGACCGGGGCGTAACGACTGGAGACTGGGCAGTCGCGGCGGAGAAAAACCAGCACGACGATCTTGCCGGAAGCCGCGTCGAAAGGGTCGGCAGGTTTGCCGTCAAGATCAAAGGCGCCTTGCTGGCTTAAGGCGAGTTCGGGCGCCAACAGACAGACCAGGAGCATCGCTGCCAGAGGGAGATGATTTGCCCGGAATGCAGAACTGCGGTTGCGCATAGGATTTCTGCACCCTCCAGGCCACATTAAGATTCTAGGACTGCGTGCTGTGGCTGTCTATATGGTGGTCGAGGGCATACCAAAAATTCTTTAACACAGAGGCACCCTTCGACTCCGCTCAGGGCAGGCGGGGGACACAGGGTAAACCAAAACCCGCTGTCCATAAGTGCGTATCTCCACGTCAAGGGTTGCAGCGTGCCGGGGAGCGATTCAGCGCTTGTTGCAGCTTTTTCGCCGAAGCGAGATCGGGATTGAACTCCAGCACGCGACGTATATAGGTGCGAGCTTCATCGAACTTCCCGGCGGCGCAGTAGGCGCGCGCAAGGTTGAGTCCTATGCTGCTTCTGGCCGGGGCGCGCTGGAATGCATTCTCCCAGAGCTTCATCGCGTCCGCCAGATCTCCGGCTTGCGCTTCGATCACTCCGAGGTTCGTTGCAGCGTCGACCAGGCTCGAATCCAGGGCCAGAGCTTTCTGGTAAAGTTCGCGGGCGTGCGCGGTCGATCCCCTGCGTTGTTCAGAATAAGCAAGCGCGGAGAGAAGAGCGGGATCGTCCGGGAATTGCTTCACCGCTTTGGTAAGTAGTTCTCTCGCCTGAGGCTCGGCCACCGACATACCATTCTCTACGATTGAATTCCAAGCGAGGGCAAGGTCGCGCAGATCGGGCTCAGTTTTGGAATCGGGGTACGGAACAAGGCGCGGCAAAGAGGATGCCTTCTCTTCCACATTCTGAAGCAACTGAGGGGAGACTTGAGGCCGCCGCGGTATGCGATGGTCGGTGACTTGAGTATGCGCGACGTCGGTGCTGGCCGATGCCGGCATATGGCACGCCGTGCAATCGGGGCGATCAGGATGATGTTTGGTGGCGAAAGCCGCGCCGTGACAGGCCAGACACTTGCCGCGATAGAACGCGATTCGGTCTTCTGCCGCAGGCGACTGATGCGGGTTGTGGCAACTGGTACACGACATGGCGTCGCCCGATTTCTTCTTGCACTGGCTTTGCGCTAAAGCTTCCACCTGGCTGACGGCGCCCAATCCTGGCCCCTTGGCATCGACGAGGAGGAAATACCGGACATAGTCGGAGAGTGCATCTCCGGCCTGAAATTCGTAAACGTGGCGTCCCGGGCGTTCGATGGCAGCCTTGCCTTCCAGGTGGCACTGCATGCAGATGTCATCACGCCGCGCGGGGGTCAGCTTGGCGGGGTTGACGATGGTGCCGCCATTGACATGAGCATCTCCGGGACCGTGGCAGCGCTCGCATGCCACTCCGTTTGCAGTGAACGGAGGCTCGGGATAGCGGTTGTCCGTGCCCGGCGCGGGAGGCCGCATTCCACTTACGTGGCAACGCAGGCAACTGGTGTAGGCGGGAAGGTTCAGTGGGATCTCGTGGGCGGTCTGGTAGGCGGGGGCCATGTCCCAGATCTGCTTGTTCGCGTACCAGTTCACGGGAGATTCGAAGAGGAAGCCATCGGTCTCAAACAGGTAGCTGAGGCCACGGCGCCCTGAGCCGACGTAATAAAGGAGTTCGCGCTTGCCGTGAACATCCGGATCGCCCGGCCTGTCGAACTCTAACCAAACTCGTTCGCCCCGGGCGCGTCCATTCTCGGCGTAGATGCGGTAGTGTACGCCGGATTCTTTGTGCGTGAATTCTGCGGGCATGAAGCCTTCTATCGCAGGCCCGCTGGCGCGCGCCATCGAAGTCCGCTGGTAGGATTCGTAGATCGCGGAATGGCAGCGGGCGCAGGCCTGGTTCCCAACGTAAGCGTTCGGGGTTGAGACTTGGGCAGGCGAAGCGTGATTCGCAATGGGATTCTGCGCCGCTGCGGCAGCGACCAAGAGCATGACAAATGATAGGCATCCCGCGCGAATCATGTTTCGCCTAATCTGACCTCGTCGCTCGCTCTCCCGATCGGCCCCGGTCCGATCTTAAATTGTATGCGAGAAAAAAAGAGGGAGCCGTGACCGGCTCCCTCTGGACTCAGTATTGCATCTGTTGGACTAGAAGCTCAAGCGCAGCCCAAATTGAAGCTGGCGCATGCCGTTGGGTGAACCTGGGGAGGCGTCCGCTTCGATATCGGTGACCTTCCCGTTCCCGGCGCAATCGATGCACAGGCCACTGCCGCCTTGGTTATTGTTGAACCCGAGGACGGGATGGTTAAATACGTTGTAAGCGTCCATACGGAACTGGAACTTTATCCGCTCCGTGATCGGGAAGTTCTTGGAAATGGATGCATCTCCACCAAAGAATCTTGGCCCGCGGAAACTGTCATAACCGGCGTTGCCGATGTTGTTCAGTCCAGGATCCGAAAATCCGTTGCCGCTTGGTAGACTCGCGATCCCGCCGCTAACCACGTCTGTGACTGGCGTGAAGAAAGTTACCGTGTGCGTAGCAGCATCGAAGCTGCCCGCTCCAGTGTGGAAGGTTCCCGAGCCCTTATTGGGGCGGCACACTCCGGTATCCTGCTCCAGATTACAAACGGCGCCCGACATGCCGGGAGTCCAGGGCAGGCCCCCCGCCCAGTTTATGGTGGCAGTAACTTGCCAGCCGCCGATAACCTCGTCTGCACCGCGGCCCACATTGCCGCCGAACGTCTTACCCTTGCCGAAGGGCAACTCGTAAATCACATTCGAAACCCACTGGTGATTACGCAAGTTGTCATCTGGCCCGTAAGCTACGGACTTCTGATCGGCATAGAAGTTGCTGTCGTAATGATTAGACTTGGCGTAGTTGTAAAAGCTGATGAACTGCAGGCCCTTGGAGAACCGTTTATTCACCTTCAAGGTGAGCGCATTGTAGCTGCTGCTGGCGTCGTTTCCGAGGTAATTGCCCTGGTCGGTAAAGCAGCAGGTTAGTGGCCCGCCGGTGGTCGGATCGGTAAAGCCAGCATAGGTGAACGCGTTGTAGTAAGGACGCCGCTGCACTTGCGGGAGAACTGGGACGAATGCGCATCCCGGAGCGCAAACATCAGTTCCCGTCCCCAGTCGCGGCTGATTGACATTGTAGGTTGGACCGTCCCCGACGAAGCCGTGGGTTCCCTTGTTCCCGAGGTACGTTACCTCGACCGTCATCGTGCTTGTGAGTTGATGCTGCACTGTCGCGTTCCAGGTGTCCACGTACGGCAAGCGCTGGGTAAGAGGCCGAATGTGGGGCTGGATGCACTGGGAAGTATTTAGCAAGTAGCAGTTCGGTCCCGCGAGAGGCAGTTGGCCGTTCGCAGGCACCGTTGGAAATGCGAAAATTGGGGGCCCTGCGGCGAGCGAAAACGCGGGCAGGAATTGATTACTATTTGCGTTTGATTGAGCTGCCAAAACGGGCAGATTCTGGGTTACGGCGTGGCCAAAGTTCGAGCCGAAAACTCCCATGTCGTAGCTGCGGCCATATCCCATGCGAATTACGTTTTTCTGGTTCACCTGGTAAGCAACGCCGAGGCGGGGAGCGAAAGCATGCCAGTCGTTGCCCACGTTTCCGTTGTCCCCGTATCCGCCAAATCCAGCTACGCGATCCACGCCCTGGACGATGTTGGTGAAGCCGCCTTGGCCCTTGCCGTTGACGTGCTCTGGGAAGTAAACCTCCCAGCGCAGACCGTAGTTCACAGTCAGTTTCGGCGTGACGCGGAAGCTGTCCTCCCCGTAATAGAACATGCGGGGCTGCCTTTCGGCGGCGTTGACGCTGGTGCTGACGTAGCGGTTCAGATCCGTAACCTGCCCTAGGAGGAAGGTGCCCAGCGCAACCCCTCCGTTGCCGGCGTTAGAAGTTGTGGCGTCCTTGAAGTCATAGACACCGGTACGATTGGAGTCACTCGGGACCCGCAGGTTCTCAGCGAAGCGGATATCCACACCGAATTTGAAAGTGTGATTTCCGCGTGTCTTGGTCCAGTTGGTCACACCTTGGAATTGTTGTTCGCTCTCAATCAACGGGCAGTTGCAACGGGCGACGCCAAGGCCATCGCCGAACATGGCGTTTCCGTTGAAGTTGAACTGGCCAAGGCCCGAGGTGAAGGCATCGCCGAGGTTCGCGTTCGGGATTCCGAAGGCGGTCATGGGCGCGGAGCCCTCATCCGGTTTGTGAGTGTGCGGGTTGTATTTGAAATAGCCGAAACGGAAGTCAGCCAGAAGGGACGGGCTGAAGGTCTTCGTTACGCCTGCGGACAAGCTGTGATTGTGAATGATCGAGCTTCCGGCCAGACCGCCCGGACCGAAACCTATTCCGCCCAGAGCGCCGAGACTACCCTTTCCCGAAAGGCTGAAGTAGTCAAGGCTGTAACGCCCGAAAAGTTGAACCGTCGGCTTGAGCGAATCGTCAATGCGGACGTCGAAGGCGTTCTGGTTGTAGGGGCCGGAACCGGAGGCCAGGAAGTTGTTGGCGGTGCCTAAGCCAGACACGCCGGCATTGGTTCCCGTGTTATTTGGTTGTGGGAACTCTGCCAGGATTGCGGCTGCCTGCGGCGATATGTCGCCAATCGGAATCAGGTTTCCGGCATACGGCACGCCCGTTCCGGGTGCATAAACCTGCCCGCCGGTTCCATATTGAGGTCCGAGATAGTCGCTCATGTCGCAGAAGCCAGTGGTGTTGGTTGCGGGGTTGCACGTCGACAACACCGTTGTCGTGGGGACGGTTATCAGGTTCGTTAATCCGCTCGATTGCCGTGTCGCCTGGTAATCGCCGAAGAAGAACAACTTGTTCTTGATGATGGGGCCGCCGACGCTTCCACCGAACTGCTGCCACCTGCTGCTGGGGATGGGATGGGCTGCGACGCCCGGCTCAGCATCCCACTGCGTGAAAGGATCTTTCGCTTCGGTTGCGTCGGTGCGGCGGTACCAGAATCCGCTGCCGTGAATATCGTTGCTGCCCGACTTCGTCTGAACTGTGACCAACCCGGCGATCGCTTTTCCGAACTCAGCGTCAAAATCCGCGGTGCTGATTTTGGCTTCGGTGACCGCGTCCAAGTTAGGATTGATTACGATAATGCCGAGGATGGGATCCTGATTGTCAGTGCCATCCAACTCGAACCCAGTTCCGCTAAAATGCTGGCCATTGACGAATATCTGGCCGCCGCCCTGCGGGTTCTCCGTTGCGGCGTGTGACCATCCGAGTTTTTGGGTGCCCGGGGTCAAAAGCTCGAAGTTCGTGAAATTTCGGTTCAGGACAGGCAGGTCCTCGATAAATTTAGAATTGAACTCAATGGCGACGTCGGCGCGGTCGGTCTTGAGTTGCGGGGCTTCCGTGGTCACTTCAACCTGCTCCGTGGCGGAGCCGACCTGGAACTGCCCGTTGATGTCGGTGCCAGTGTCGGCCGATACGACGATGTCCTTGAACTCGAGGCTCTTGAAGCCCTGCGCCTCGAAGTGAACCGAGTAGACGTCAGGAATCAAGTGCGTCACGGCGTAGTTGCCGCTTTCGTTCGACGTGGTTTCCACGACGGTGTTCCGGGTCTGGCTGGTGACCTTAATTTTCGCGTTAGGAACGGCTGCCCCCGAGGGGTCAGTGGCGTTACCGATAATGCTGCCGAAAACCGCTTGGCCAAATGCGATTGGCGTGCAAAGACCGCAGAGAAGCGCGAATGTTGCCACAGCCGCGAGAACTGACCTCTTCATGAACTTCCTCCTGGTACTGAAAAGCATGTCCCGAAACAGGTTGCAGAGATATACTTGGTTGTGCAGCCTGCAAGTCCTAGTACAAAAAGAGTATTGGATCACGTATCATTAGGTTTTATACGGTTACCGGGTGTAAAGTACTGGCGTTGCAGCAAGATAGATCAATCGTTACCTCCTCTGTCACATGGCATTGACGCGCAGTTTCGCCGCCGGGCGGGAGCAATGCTTCCAGCAAGTAGATAAACTTATTAATAGTCATAGCCTGCGAGGCTCGGAATCACTGTGTAAGCTGCTCCGCTACCTCGCCGAACATTCCTTGGATCATCCCGGCGTGGCCCTCAAGGAGTATCAGATCGCGACCGAAGTATTGGGCCGGTCTGGCGGATTCGATCCGCAAAGCGACTCGACGGTTCGAGTGCAGGCAGGACGCCTGCGCGTGAAGTTGGAGGAGTATTACTCCCACGAGGGGCCGGAGGACACCGTCGTTGTAGAGCTGCCGAAGGGATCGTACGCGCTCACGTTCCACGTTCGCACTCCGTCGGCGGCGTTGGCTGAGGTCCCGCAGAGGGGAGATCGAACAAGCAGCGCGCCACTTTCGAACCGTGGATGGGCGATCGCGGTCGTGGCCCTCTCGGTCTTGCTGGCGGCTGCCTTGTCGACCAGCGCCCTGCTGCTCTCGAGTCGCGGCCGGATGCAGGCAGGCGCGAAGGAATCCGCTCCGGCAGTCTACAATTTGTTCTGGAGTCGCTTCGTGACCGGCCCGCAGCCGCCGTGGGTGATTTTCAGCAACGCCAACTTCGTCGGACGTCCGCAGACCAACATGCGTTACTTCAATCCCTCCACCGACTCGCGCGAGGTGGTGCTTGATCATTACACCGGGGTGGGCGAGGTGCTGGCGATCCACGAACTGGATCGCGTTTTCTACCTGTTCAACCGCCAACTGCGTGTGAAGCGTGGAGCACTGTTTTCCCTGGATGATGTCAGGAACAACGATCTGATCTTTATCGGCTCGCCGGCAGAGAATTTGACTCTGCTGGAGATCCCAGGAACCCAGGAATTCGTTTTTCGGAGAGTGAATTCTGGGACTCGTAATGGAGACATGGAAGTGATCAACGTGCATCCGGCAGCCGGGGAGTCGCAGGTTTTCCTGGCAAGCCCCACGAGCCAGTCGGTGAGCGAGGACTACGCGGTCGTCGGTCTGGAGCCGGGATTGGACCCGGCGCATTCGATGTTGATCCTGGCCGGGACTACTACCGTGGGCACGCAGGCGGCTGCGGAGTACGTTTGCCGTGAAGATTCTCTGACTGAACTCCTGCGGCGCCTGGGTGTTTCGAAGTCCGGCGAGGTTAAGCCGTTTGAGGCGCTGCTGCATGTGAAAGTAACGCACGGAGTTCCAGTGATCACCGATATCGTGGCTGTGCGCAAGCGAGGCGACTGAAAAAGATCGCCACGGATGTTTCACGGATGTCACGGACAACCCCGGAAGTTGGCTTCCCTCCAAGACATGGCTTTTGATCCGTGAAATCCGCGGCTGAGGTCTAATGCGGAGTCGCAGTGGGGGGAACAAGATGTGGGTCGAGTTCGGCGGCTCGTCGATATTCTCCGCCAGCTTCGTCTTTTAGCCCCTTCTGACTTAGGGCCAGGCCGAGTTCGTAGTGGCCCAGCGCGTAGGAGGGCATGACGCGAATCGCGGTGCGGAACTGGGAGATGGCGCCATCCAGATCGCCCGCGCCGAGCAATCGCCGGCCGGAATTGGTGGCGAACGTCGCCGCCTGCAGATTGTTTTTCTGGTTGACGATTTCTGCTCCGGCCTTGCTTTCGGCGGCGGCTCCGGCGCTGTCGCCCAGTTGCCGCAGAACTTGTGCCAGCGTGGTGTGAGCGCCGGCGAAATCGGGATCGAGTCGAATCGCCTGGCGCAAGGCCTCCGCCGCCTCCGGCAGTTTATTCATCTGCTTCAAGACCGTGCCGAGGGTGTAGTGGGCCTCGGCATAGTCCGGCCGAATTTGGATGGCTTGCCGCAACTGTTCCGCGGCGCCGGGAAATTCTCCCGACTGCCACAGTGTGACTCCCAGGCTGTAGTAGGCGTCAGCCAGCTTGGGATCGAAGCGAATTGCCTCCTTCCACTCCGCGATGGCGGCGGGCAAGTTGTCTGAGAGTTTCAGCGCCAGAGCGAGGTCGTGATGCAAGATCGCTTTTTCCGGGTCGAGCTTCAGCGCGGCGCGAAACTGGGAGATGGCGGCGACGAAATCAGTTTTCTGTAAGTAGGCCGTCCCCAGGTTTCCCTGGAAGCCGGAGTCGTCGGGGTGGAGGCGGATGGCCTCCTGAAATTCCTTAATGGCTGCGTCTGCATCTCCATGCTGCAGTTGGGCGAGTGCGAGATTGTTGTGGGCATCCGCGTCGCCGGGGGTGAGAGCCACCACTTTGCCGAACGCAGCCACGGCGCGCTCCGGATCTCCGTGCCGCTGCAGCAGGAGGCCAAAGCGAGTCTGTATGGGTGCGGCATCGGGCTGCAGTTCGACGGCATGTTCGTAGGAGCGCAGCGCCTCGTCGGGAAGGGTCTCTGCCTCGAGCACAACGCCTCGGTAATACCACGCCGTCGCATCTTTTGGATCGAGCTGCACCGCGCGATCCAACATCTCTTGCGCTTTTTTCGTCTCACCCTCGGCGGAGAGTGCGGCGCCGAGATGGAAATACGCCGGCTCAAAGTCTGGGTTCAGTCGCAAAGCTTCGCGGAATTCGCTTTCGGCATCGCCGAACCTCGACTGCTGGGCGAATAGTGCCCCCAGTTCGTCATGCAATTCAGGTTGCAGAGGTGCGAGGCGAATCGCCTGGTTCAGCTCCGCGATGGCGTCGTCTGTTTTGTTTTGCAGGCTGAGTGCCCGTCCCAGCGCCTGATGAGCTTGCCATTGCTCAGGCGCCAGTTGCAGGGCGACGCGAAACTCAGCGATGGCGTCGTCGCGCCTGCCTCCGGTCTCAAGCGCGTGCGCGAGGTAGGTGTGGGCAATGGCCAGAGAAGGCTGAAGTTCGACCACAGTGCGGAAGCGGACGATGGCATCATCCACGGCGCCTTGCTGCAGCAACGCGTGGCCCAGCATGTTCTGAGCGTCAGCATCGCGCGGGTTGAGTTTCACGGCTTTCTCGAAGGCGTCGCGAGCCGCCGCCAAGTCACCGCGGTTCATTGCGTCAAGGCCGGTTTGGTATGCTGTGGATGTTCCGCCACCCGCTGACTTCGTTTGCGTTGCGGCAGGTGCAATGCGGCAGACAATTGCCAGAAGGATCAAACTGACCAGGGATCGGGAGGAACGCATCAGGATTCATTCTAAACGGCTTGATCAAAGTTGTTCACCAACCTAACATTCGGAAATCGCAGCATGCCGCTGAAACCCACGCGTTGCTTTGCCTTCGGCCGTGCCTTCAAATTGTCGCGAGCTTCCGTCGTGCTATTGCTGGTCGGGTTCTGGGCTTCGTTCACTCCGGGCGAACAGGCTCTGGCCCAACAAGCGAAGACCGCAGCCAATCCCATCGCCAACTTCACCGATGTCGCCGAGAAAGCCGGGCTGACCATGCAGAACATCTTCGGCGGCGTCGAAACGAAAAAGTACATCATCGAGACTACCGGCACAGGCGTTGCGATCTTCGATTATGACAACGACGGCTGGCCCGACATTTTTCTGGTGAATGGCACCAGGCTCGAGGGATTGCCCTCCGGCCCCGCCCCGAGCAATCATCTCTACCGCAACAATCATGATGGAACCTTCACCGACGTGACCGTGAAAGCTGGCCTCACCGCGACCGGCTGGGGCCAGGGCGTTTGCGTGGGAGACTACGACAACGACGGCTGGGAAGATTTGTACGTCACTTATTACGGAAAGAACCGCCTGTATCACAACGACGGCGGCGTTTTCACCGAGGTTTCCGAGAAAGCTGGAGTTGCGGGCTCGGGAAAAGCATGGGGCTCGGGCTGCGCGTTTGTTGACTACGACCGTGACGGCAAACTCGACCTGATAGTTGCCAACTACGTCGACTTTGATCTGGCCACCGCTCCCGCACCGGGGCAGCGTGTTAACTGTGTGTGGAAAGGAGTTCCAGTGATGTGCGGCCCGCGCGGATTGCCGGGAGCGAAGAATATCCTCTACCACAACAAGGGCGATGGCACGTTTGAAGATGTCACCGTCAAGGCGCACATCGACCGCACCGACGGACATTATTCGCTCAGCGTTTCGACGCTTGATTTTGATGAAGACGGCTGGCCCGATATCTACGTCGCCTGCGACAGCACGCCCAGCATTCTTTACCGCAACAATCATGACGGCACATTCACGGATGTCGCGGTGACGGCGGGAGCGGCCTTCAATGAAGACGGGCGCGAGCAGGCCGGCATGGGAACGAGCATTGCCGACTATAACGGCGATGGCCATCTCGACATCTTCAAGACAAATTTCTCCGACGATACTTCCACGCTCTATCGCAACAATGGAGACGGAACCTTTACCGATGCCACCTCGGCTGCCGGACTCGGTTTGTACACGCAGTATCTGGGCTGGGGCGCCATGTTCTTCGACTTCGACAACGACGGCTGGCCCGACTTGATTCTGGTGAATGGGCACGTGTATCCGGAAGTCGATAGCCAGCACCTGGGCAGCAGCTTTAAAGAACCACGCATTCTTTACCGCAACAATGGGGACGGCACGTTCAGCGACATTTCCGCGTCGGCCGGTCCAGGCATTACGACAGCCGCTTCCTCTCGCGGGCTGGCGGTGGGAGATTTGTGGAACGATGGCAGAATGTCGGCGGTGATCAGCAACATGAATGCTGCGCCCAGTCTGCTGGTGAATCAGATTCGCACGCCGAATCACTGGGTCGCAATTCATACGATCGGTGTGAAGTCGAATCGTGATGGAATTGGCGCGCGGATTCTGGTGAAAGCCGGATCGCGAATGCTGGTGGATGAAGTCCGCAGCGGCTCCAGCTACGTTTCCAATAGCGATATGAGGGTGCACTTCGGGCTGGGAACGGCAGCGAAGATCGAGTGGATAGAGATTCGTTGGCTGAGTGGCCTGGTGGAGCGTTTCGCCGACCTGCCGGTCGACGCGATCCAACTCGCTAAAAGAAGGATCGGGCGCACCCGTCCCGGCGGACGCGAAGAAGCCGTAACTCGGCTCGTGCTAGAATTCGCCCCTGCTTCCGAATCCCGTGAACCTTCCCTTTGCAAACTACGGCGCTGGGTCGATGGATCGCAGACCAGCGCGCTCTCGATTCTTCGTTAGGCGGTTCGTCTTTTTTCTTTCGCTCTGCCTTGCCTTCATGAGTCCGTTCGCGGCTTCCCAGCAAACTGCGCCAGGCCTGGAGCTTTCTCGGACGGTGCGCGCATGGGAATTTCTGCCGGTAGTCGGCATGCGTGCGGGGCTGTTCGGCACGGAGAACGGGTGCCTTGAAGCCTGGGTCTATCCGCTGAAAATATTTCGCGCCTTTCATTTGACTTTCCACGTGGGCGGCCGCGCGCTGCCGGCGGAAAGCCTGGCGCGAACGCTGACGGTTCGTCCGGAATCGGCCACGCTGATTTATGTGGGAGACTCCTTTCGTATAAAAGAGACGTTGTTTGTGCCCGTGCGGGAGCCGGGAGCGGTGATTGTGATCGAAGTTGAAACCGCGCGATCCACTCGAAGTGGAAGCCGGTTTTGTGGGCGACTTCGCGCTGGAGTGGCCGGCGGCGATCGGAGGCACCTATGCGCAGTGGGACGCGAACCGGCACGCGGTGGTCTTCGGAGAAGAAACCAGAAAGTTCTCCGCCCTCGTAGGCTCTCCAACGGCGGAGGATGCGCACCTGGCCTATGAAACGAACTATTCGTCCTCGGAGGAAACTTCGTTTCGCCTGGGAGTGACGAAAAAAGGTCGCGAAACGAAAGTGCTCGTGATTGCGGCCTCCGTAGCCGGCCGCGACCAGGCGCGCAGAAAACGTACGACCGTCTGGCAGCATCCTACAAGCAGTTGGAGCACGATTCCGCCGAGTACTACCGCAACTATCTCGCGCACACCGTCAACCTTGAGCTTCCCGACAATACTTTGCAGCAAGCCTACGACTGGGCGCGGATCAGCATGGTCCAGGGATTGGTCGCGAATCCTTATCTGGGCACTGGGTTGGTGGCTGGGTATCGCACTTCGGGAACAAGCCAGCGGCCGGGGTTCGCCTGGTTCTTTGGGCGGGATTCGCTGTGGACATCTTTCGCCCTGAATGCCGCGGGAGACTACGCGACGACTCGCACCGCGCTCGAGTTCATCAGCAAGTATCAGCGCGAAGACGGCAAGATTCCGCACGAGATCGCGCAGGGGGCGAATTTCGTTTCCTGGTTCAAAGATTTTCCCTATGCCTACGCTTCGGCCGACGCGACGCCGCTCTTCATCATCGCGATGGATGATTATGCGGCTCAGAGCGGCGACGTGGCTTTCGCGCGCGAACAGTGGGACAACGTGTGGAAGGCTTATCAGTTTCTGCGCTCGACCTATGACGCACAGGGCTTCGCGCAGAACGCTGGCATCGGACACGGTTGGGTGGAGGGCGGTCCGCTGCTCCCGGTGAAGAATGAGTTTTATCAGAGCGGACTCGGAGTGCAGGCGCTGCGTTCGCTGTCGAGCTTGGCGGGGCTCGTTGGCAAAGCCGACGTTAAGAGAGAACTCGCGGCCGAATTCGAGCGCAAGAAACCTGCGCTCGATCTTGCGTTCTGGTCGCCGGAAGCGAAGTCCTATGCGTTCGCACTGAATCAAAACAGTCAACGTGTGGACGAGCCCAGCGTGCTCTCAACCGTGCCCATGTGGTTCGGATTGTCCGACGCAAACCATGCTGAAGAAATGATTACGCGGTTGGCGGATGCGGATCACGAGACGGATTGGGGAATGCGCATCATCTCTTCCCGCTCCAAGGTCTACGATGGTTCCGGCTATCACTTTGGAGCGGTCTGGCCGCTGTTTACGGGATGGGCGTCGGTAGGCGAATACCGCTATCACCGCGAGATTCCGGCGTATTCGAACCTGCGGGCCAACGCTCTCATGGGCGTGGACGGCTCCCTCGGGCATTTCGCGGAGGTTCTCTCCGGCGATTACTACGAAGGGTTCTCGACCAGTTCGCCGCATCAGATCTGGTCTGCGGCGATGGTGGTCAGTCCCATGCTGCGCGGACTTTTTGGATTGCAAACCGATGCGGAGAATCATCAGATCACGCTGGCCCCGCACGTGCCTGCGGACTGGACGTCGTTTGCTCTTCGGAATGTTCACATGGGTCAAGTCACCCTGGGTCAAGTCAACATAGATCCGGTAAATGTAGATTTTCGGTATCGCAAAACCCTCGACAGCATCACGCTCAAGACCACGCGCACTGGTACCGGGGATTGCTGGGTGGAGTTTTCACCGGCCTTTAGTTTGCGCACCGAAGTAGTTTCCGTCGAGATGAATGGAAGGCCGCTGCCGTTTCAGATTCAACCGAACGCCGAAGATCAGCATGTGTCGATGCGATTTCAAGTTCATGGCGGACCGAACAGCGTGGTCATCCGGGTAAAGAATGATTTTGGGCTTACGCTGTCGAACCAGCTTCCGCCGCTCGGCAGCACCAGTCGCGGCCTGCGCGTGCTTTCGAATTCGTGGAATGCCGCGCGCAACCAGTTCACCGTGGAAGTCTCGGGCGTGCCGGGCATGGAGTATGAGCTGGGCGTCTGGAATCCGGGACAGATCAGTTCGGTAGACGGCGCCGCATTGACGAAGCAGGGAAACATTCGCATCGAGATGCCCGCAGAAGAAGGACAACGACAAGGTCAATGACAAAGACGGGCAGTACGTGCACCACACCGTCGTGATCCATTTCGGCAAGTCATGAAGCAAAAAATGTTCTTCAAAGTTTGACTCGCCGGACAGAAGAGTTCAATCTCAACAGGGCATCGCTGCGGTGCCTATCTTGGATGGAGGTCGTAATGATAGTGATAAAGATGAAGGGCATCATTTCACGGATAGCAAGGTTTCTAATCTGTGTGTGCATTTTAGGGTTGGCTGCTGCCGCGCAGACATCCACCCATGCCGTGGATGCGGCGGGCCATCAATGGTGGCAGAACGCAGTGTTCTATGAGATCTATCCTCGCAGCTTTGCCGACAGCAACAATGACGGCGTCGGCGACTTGAATGGAATTACGTCGAAGCTCGACTACTTGCACGAGCTGGGCGTGGATGCGATCTGGATTTCGCCTTGCTTTCCTTCGCCGCAAGTGGACTTTGGTTATGACGTCTCCGACTACGAAAATATCGATCCCATGTACGGAACTCTGGCGGATTTCGATGTGCTCGCCAGCGAGGCCCAGAAGCGGGGCATCCACATCATCCTCGATTTCGTCGTCAATCACAGCTCCGATCAGCACCCGTGGTTTCTCGACTCGAAGTCGTCGCGCACCTCCGCCCATCGCGACTGGTATATCTGGCGCGATGGCAAAGGACCGGGAGCAGCCTCCCAACAACTGGGTTTCGATCTTTGGAGGGTCGGCGTGGAAGCTTGATCCGGCCACGAATCAGTATTACTACCATATGTTCTATGCGGCGCAACCGGATCTGAACTGGCGCAACCCGGCCGTGAAAGATGCGATGTTCGACGTGACCCGCTGGTGGTATAAGCGTGGCGTGTCGGGTTTCCGGCTGGATGCGGTCAGCACGTTGTTTGAAGATCCGAAGCTCCGGGACAACCCCATCAAGGGTCCAGGCGAAAACGCCTACGGAGATCCGCTCGAAGAGAACGAATACAACGAGAAGCTGCCTGAAGTGCATGACGTACTTCGCGAATTACGCAAGGTGGCGGATGAACATGATGCTGTGCTGATCGGTGAAACCTGGACCGCGGACGTTGCCGAACTTAACAAGTACTACGGCAAAGGCAACAACGAATTGCAGTTGCCCATGGATTTTCTTTTCACCATGGTCAACAAGCTTTCGCCCGCGGAATTCCGCAAGCAGATTGCCGCTGTGGACAAGGCTTCCGGTTGGCCCACGTTTGTCATCAGCAACCACGACATTGTGCGCTCCTACGACCGTTACGGCGACGGCCAGCACAACGACCAGATCGCAAAGCTGATGGCCGGGCTTTATCTCACGTTGCGTGGAACTCCAATCATGTACTACGGGGAAGAGATTGGGATGAAAACCACGCCGCCAACGCGCAAGGAGGACGTGCAGGACCCGATTGGGCGTACCGGCTGGCCGAAAGAAAAGGGGCGCGATGGCGAGCGTACTCCCATGCAATGGAACAGCAGCGAGAACGCAGGCTTTAGCAAAGGGAAGCCGTGGCTTCCCGTTCCTCCGACCTACAAGACGCACAACGTAGCGGATGAGTCGAAGGATCCCGATTCAGTGCTCGCGTTCTACCAGCAGGTGCTCAAGCTCCGGCACACCAATCCGGCGCTGATGGATGGAAGTTACACCGCGATCAATGAGAGTGATGCGAACGTGCTTTCCTACCTGCGGGTTTATAAAGATCATGCCGTGGTAGTGGCGCTGAATATGTCAGACGCTCCGCAGAAACTGAACCTAGAGTTGAAGCACCACGGCTTTGCCGCGGCGACGAGCCTCGTGGCAACGGCGAAATCGGGAGCGAAGGGCAGTGAAGTCTCACTCGAGCCCTACGGCGTTTTCATCGGCGAGCTTACGAAATAGGTTGCGAAATAACGGCACACGCCGCTCGAAAGCGGTGGTCGGTCACGGTTGCAAAGGCCTTAGCTTGTAAATTAAGCTAATCTTCTCCTCAGTTGAAGCACTCAGCCGGGATGGCGGAACTGGCAGACGCAGCGGACTCAAAATCCGCCGGTACTTAGTACCTTCGGGGTTCGACTCCCCGTCCCGGCACCAAGGCCCAAGCCATTCGAGGACAGCTAGTTAACATGCGGAGGCATTGGAACGAAACCACTCCGCGAATCGCCGTCCTTACCGTCGATTCTGACCAAACTTCTTTTGCTGTGCCTGCTGCTCTCGCGCTGCTGCCCGGCTTCTAGTTCCGTCATCGCATCTCGAATGTCGGTCTGCGAAACGATGGCGTAGCGCCAGGAATTCGGTAAGACCGCGGATGAATCAGCCGGGCAGCGCCGATGTTGGAATCTGCAGCGCCTGATTGCGGAGCGCGTCAAACAGAACGCTGGTCAGGTAGCGCTCGCCGAAATCCGGGAGAACGACCACGACCAGCTTGCCGGCATTTTCCTTCTGGCTCGCGACTTTCACAGCGGCAACTACGGCCGCTCCCGACGAAATGCCCACCAGCAGGCCCTCTTCTTTGGCCAGGCGGCGCGCCATATTGACGGACTCATCGTTGGTGACCGTGACGATTTCATCGATGTAGTCGCGGCGCAGAATGCTGGGCACAAACCCGGCTCCGATGCCCTGTATCTTGTGTGGCGAAGGTTTGCCGCCCGAAAGCACGGGGCTGTCCGCCGGTTCGACGGCAACCGCCTTAAACGACGGCTTTTTCGGCTTGATGTATTGGCAAACACCGGTGATGGTGCCGCCGGTGCCGACGCCGGAGATGAGAATGTCGGCGCGCCCATCGGTGTCATTCCAAATCTCGGGGCCAGTGGTCTCGAAGTGAATCTTGGGATTGTCGGGGTTATCGAACTGCTGCAGCATGAAACCGTTTGGAGTTTGAGCGAGGATCTCCTCCGCCTTGGCTACGGCGCCCTTCATCCCCTTGGGACCCGGCGTGAGAACAATCTCGGCGCCAAAAGCGAGCAGCAGCACGCGCCGCTCCAGGCTCATGGTTTCAGGCATGGTCAGGATGAGCCGGTAGCCTCGGACCGCCGCCACGAAAGCTAGGCCGATGCCGGTGTTGCCGCTGGTGGGCTCGATCAGCACAGTTTTGCCGGGCTGAATTTTTCCGGCGCGTTCGGCTCCGGTGATCATGCTGACGCCAATGCGGTCCTTTACGCTGGCGCAAGGATTCTGGCTCTCCAGTTTCGCCACCACGTCGGCCACGCAGCCTTCGGTCACTTTGTTAAGCCGGACCAGGGGGGTGTTGCCGATCAACTCGGTCACGTTATTGGCTATTTTCATGCTCGCTTTTCCTCCAGAGATGGATACCCCGATTTATTTGAGTTGCGATTGCGTTCAGAGGAAGCATTTCATTTCGGGGGCCGCGTGATTGCTCCCTGGGACGCCGAGGAAACGAGGGCCGCGTACTTGGCGAATACGCCGGTGGGATAGCGCGGCGCGGGCGGTTTCCATTCTTTCATCCGCCGATGCAGGAGCTCGTCGCTGATCTCAACTTCCAACAGGCGCTGGCTTACGTCGAAACGGATCATGTCGCCATCGCGCACTGCGGCGATCGGGCCGCCCAGCGCGGCTTCCGGTGAAACGTGGCCGGCCATCAATCCGTGAGTGGCGCCGCTGAAACGGCCGTCGGTCAGGAGCGCGACCGACGATCCCAATCCTTCGCCTACGATCGCGCCGGTAACGCTTAACATTTCGCGCATCCCCGGCCCGCCCCTGGGACCTTCGTTGCGGATGACGACGACATCGCCGGATTTAATTTTCTTGCCTGCGTCCTTGGTGGTCACGGCGGCCATGGCATCTTCTTCCGACTCGAAGACCCGCGCCGGACCGCGCTGCTCCAGCCGCTCGTGCCCGCTTATTTTTGCCACGCAACCTTCAGGCGCAAGATTTCCTTTCAGGATCACAAGCCCCCCGGTTTTCTTCAGAGGCTTTTCCAGTGGGGCGATCACCTCTTGCCCCGGTGTTTCGAAAGCGCTCTCGCTCTCTTCTTTCAGCGAAAGGCCGCTGACGGTTTTCGCCTCCGCATGAATGTGTTTCCCCTTCAAGAGTCGGCGGGCCAGCAAGCGCACACCGCCCGCGCTGTGCATATCGGCGGCCACAAAACGTCCAGAAGGCTTCAGATCGGCGAGCAGAGGAGTGCGCTCGCTGACTCGCTGGAAATCGTCGATTTCCAACTCGACTTCCGCTTCGCGTGCGATCGCCAGCAAATGCAAAACGGCATTGGTGGATCCTCCGGTTGCAGCCACGGATGCGATGGCATTCTCAAAAGCATCGCGGGTCAAAATGTCTCGTGGGAAGATTTCTTTTTGCAGCAGATTCAGCGCTACCTTGCCGCAGGCGAAGGCAACCGAATCCTTCTTTGCACTCATCGCGGGCACGCTGTTGTAGCCCATGGGAGAAAGCCCAATCATCTCCATCACGGTCGACATCGTGTTGGCGGTGTACTGGCCGCCACACGCGCCTGCGCCGGGACAAGCTACGTTCTCGAGATCGTGCAATTCCTGATCGGTGATTTTTCCGGCGGCGTTGGCGCCTACTGCTTCGAATACATCCTGAATCGTAACGTCCTTGCCGCGATAGCTGCCCGCCGCGATGGTGCCGCCATAGAGCACGAGTCCGGGAAGATTCATTCGCGCCAGCGCCATGGCCGCGGCCGGGATCGTCTTGTCGCAGCCCACCACGCACACGACGGCGTCAAACAATTGGCCGCGGCAAACCAGTTCGATGGAATCGGCAATCAACTCGCGGCTCACGAGCGACGCGCGCATGCCTTCGGTACCCATAGTTTCGCCGTCGGAAATGGCGATGGTGTTGAATTCCATGGGAGTGCCGCCGGCGGCGCGAATGCCCTCTTTCACTTTGGCGGAGAGCCGCCGCAGGTGAAAGTTGCAGGGCATGGTTTCGATCCAGGTGTTGGCCACGCCGATCAGCGGCTTGCGCAGGTCGTCGTCGGTGAAACCAATGGCTTTGAACATGGAGCGCGCCGGAGCCCGGTCGCGTCCATCGGTAATTCCGCGGCTGCGATG
>CAWKNF010000033.1:0-27083 GCA_963850805.1 uncultured Acidobacteriaceae bacterium
TTTTTTTCTTTCTGCAACACATGAGAGGGTGACAGAGAAGGATTGCGACGTGATCGTGGCCTACATTGTGTCGCGGGACATCTGGTATGTGGTTCCCGTGAAAGCATTCGTGCCGCGAAAGAATTTGTGGTTCTGTCCGGACGGAAGCAAGAAGGGAGCGATGTTTGAGAAGTATCGAGAGGCATGGTGGGTGATGACGGGGAGGAAGAAAAAATAGCGAGTGGGGCGCGTGAATTCCGCAGTTTGACGATGGCGCGGGCATTGACTATGATCGAGGTGCGGGGTGGAGCAGTCTGGTAGCTCGTTGGGCTCATAACCCAAAGGTCGGTGGTTCAAATCCACCCCCCGCAACCAACTCTGCTTATCTTTCTAATCGCTTAGCATTCACCCCGAGACAATTTAGGTCCAATTGGGTCCAAAATTCAGGCAGTCAACTGCTGCCCGAGGTGCGCCACGAAGCGGCCTACGTCTTCTGTACCTACGTCTGTGTGTCGCAGTGCGGTTCGGGCGTCAGGCTGCCCCAAGCTTCCGGGCGTTTTACCACGCGCAGCCAACCTCCCGCGCTACGGGAGAGCAAAAGCAAAAAGTACGGATCCCCCCGGAATGACCACGTACTGCTTGCCGTCCAGTTCAAAGGTTATGGCGGTCGAGTAGATGGCCGCACCTAGCTGCAGGTGCCGGAGGTCACGGCCGGTCTTCGCGTCGAGTACGATGAAATTGCCATCGGAATCGCCGGCAAAGACTACGCCGCCGGATGTGGAGAGCGCGCCTCCGTTGGGACTGCTGAAATACTGGAAATTCCATTTCTCCGTTCCAGTAAGAACGTCGATAGCCTTGAGTGCGCCAGTCGGTCGCTCGAGGGAATCAGGAACGTAGACGCTTCCCAGAAAATCGTGCCCCGCACGATAGGGCTGCGGCGAACTGGTGAAGACATCGCACTCAGTTGAGGTGGCTACGTAGAGCAATTTGGTCTCCGGGTTGTACGACGGAGAGAACCAGTTGGTTAGCCCTAGGGCGCCGGGACAAACCAGAGTTCCAGCAGGGTTGTGCTGAAGACTGGTGTTAACGATGGGCTTGCCGTCCGGGCCGATGCCCTTGGCCCAAGTCACGTTGCCGAATGCTCTAGCGAAAAGAAATTTCCCGTCAGTGCGGTCGAGCACGTAGAAAAACCCGTTGCGATTGGCCTGGATCAGAAGCTTACGCGGGTGACCTTCCCAGTCAGCGTCGACCAGGACGGGAATCTGGGTGGCGTCGTAGTCGTACAGATCGTGCGGCGTGAACTGAAAATACCACTTCAGTTTTCCAGTATCGGCGTCCAGGGCCAACATGCAGTTGCTGTAGAGATTGTCTCCGGTTCGTCCACCCCCGTAGTTGCTCGGAGAAGGGTTGCCGGTAGGCCAGTAGATGAGATTCAGATCAGGATCGTAGGTGCCGGTGATCCAGGCAGGGACGCCTCCTGTTTTCCATGAGTCACCTGCCCAAGTTTCGTGTCCGGGTTGGCCGGGACCGGCGACGGTTTCAAAGCGCCATACACGACGGCCAGTGGCGGCGTCATAGGCGTCGATAAAACCCCGAACGCCGTATTCGCCTCCCGAAATGCCAACAATCACTTCGTTCTTCACTGCCAGCGGCGCCACGGTGAAGGTGTAGGCCTT
This sequence comes from uncultured Acidobacteriaceae bacterium, assembly GCA_963850805.1. Taxonomy (GTDB): domain Bacteria; phylum Acidobacteriota; class Terriglobia; order Terriglobales; family Acidobacteriaceae; genus Sulfotelmatobacter. The sequence goes on from CAWKNF010000033.1 coordinate 1,656, forward strand.
GTGATAGTCCGCGGACGTCACATCCCACAGAAGGTTTCCGGTCTTTGTGTCCAAGGCGATGACGTGGGCGTCCAGGGTGGCCATGAACAAGCGATCTCCGAGAACGGCGAAGCCGCGATTTACCATGCCGCAGCAGGGTTGAAGTTTCTCCGGTAAATTTCTTTGATAACGCCAAATGGCTCGTCCGGTGCGGGCATCAAGGGCGAAAGCGCGGCCATTCTGCCCGGTTCCGTAGAGCACGCCATCCACAACAATGGGCGTGGTTTCAAATTGGCCGAGATCGGCTACTTGAAAAGCCCACTGCATGGCCAGACGAGAAGCATTGCTGGTATTGATTTGATTCAGGGTACTGTAGCGCCAACCGGAATAGCGCCCTGAATAGGTGAGCCAGTTCTGGGGTTCGCGCTCTGCGCCGAGCAAACGCTCATAGCTCACCTGGGAATGGGAGTTTGCACCTGCCACTAGCAGCAGCGCCAGCAAGAGAGTTGTTTTCATCAACCTTCCTTGGGTCCGAATCGTCAGTGCCCCCGCAAAGTCGCGAGATAGGCAATCAGATCCTGAAGCTGAGACGCGCTCAACATGTCCTCCGGATACGGTGGCATGAGGGACTTACGTTCGTGAATCACTTCTTTAACATCCTTCTTAAGGAAAAATTGCAAGCTCTGATCGGTCGCAAGTAGCTGAACAGAGAAGGTATCTTCATTCCGGGCAACGCCGGTGATCCTCTCTCCGCCGGCCGTGACCACGGTCACCGTGTCGTAGACCAGCGGGAGACCGTAGTGGTTGTTGGGATCCAGCATGCCGCTGCTGAGTTCCTTGTCGGGCTGGCGAATGGAGTCGATGAGATAAGAAACCGAGCGCGACGCGCCCACGCGCGACAAGTCAGGGCCCAGCAGCCCTCCGCTTCCCTCGACCATGTGGCAGTTGGAGCAACCCGCGTTCTGGGCAAAGATCTTCTTCCCGTTGACCGGATCGCCGGAGACGATCGGGCGCTTTGGCGGCGCGAGGGAACGCAGGTAGGCGATGATGGCCCAGATTTCAGAGTCCTCGAATCCGTTGGCGGGCATCTCTGTGCCCGGCACACCCAGGGTGATGGTGCGAAAGATGGCGGAGTCTGTCGATCCGTGGGTCCAGCGTCCGGAGGTGAGATCTGGTCCGCGACCGCCGCCGCGTGCGCTCAAGCCGTGGCACGGGGAACAGTTAGCGCGAAACAAGGAGGCACCTTCCTTAATTGTGGCTGCCTTGGCCTCTGCAGGATTAGAGGTAGGGTTTCCAGTTGCAGTGGCAAGTGTGGCCTGCATGAGCAAACCCGCACAGAGGGCTGCTGAGAGCAGCGCGGCGATGCCTGAGGGCAGCCCCGGCACTTCTTGCAAGACGATACTCCTTTATAGAGATTTCCTTCTTGACTTCGAAAGCGCCTAGGATTCTACACCCGTCTGCCTAGCAGTTGGAGGAGGCTGAAGATGCATTCGATTCGAACTACGGCGCGGTAACTCCCGGATGGTCGGCCAACCGGACGCTATCCAGAAACTGGCTTGGAGGAGATCAGCGGTGATGTCCTCGATGCCGACTTCTGGGAAGTCAGCGAGATTCCATATGTCCCATTACAAAGTTGTGGCCGGGCACAACTTCCGGGTTGCCCGTAATCCGTCCAGGATCGATGCGAAGCGCAGCGATCATTGCCTACAAGCCGACTCCGAATTACTAATCCGCACATTTTCAGCTGTCCGTTGCTGATTCAGGTGAGGGCGTTCCGCTTGTTAGAACGCCTGTCGCCAATGGTGAGACAGCTAGCTCATCTCCTTCACCGTGATTTCATACTTGAAGTTGTCTGGATCGAATGGATCTGTTCGTCCATCGGCCGTTTCCGCCTGCGGATACATGAAATACACGAGCGGTGGTTTCGCGGAACCTGGCAGCGCTACGTCGTGAGCGTAGTTATATGCCATCCAATTCATCTCCCATGAGCCGAACAGCCGCTTGCGCGCCTTCGACACCATCTCATCCCTCAAACGAGCAAGACAGCTACCAAGATGTCGTAGGCGGTCATCGCGGCACGATGAACCGAACTCCGGATCGGCCGAAGCGCAGTTGTTGTTGAAGCAACCTGCGGGCATCGTGGCTCAGAATCCTCCGGGCCGCTCTGCTGCGTCGAAGCAGCAGAGCGGCACAGAACTGTCTACTCCCCGACCGGGACCGCCAGATAGCCGCGATACTGGCCGGTGCTCTTCTCCACGGCCAGGCCCGTAATTTCTCCGCGGGAATTGATACCGCATGCGGTCTGTAGCTGTAGGGGAGAGTCGGCAGGAATGAGCGTGTTGAGGTCCGTCGGCACTCCGTTCATGACTATGAAAGCGCGCAGGGTGGTGAAGCTGGCATCGATTGAGACGCCCACCACCGCGCCCGGGTCGTTGATGGCTAGGGCGACGCTGTAGGTGTCGCCAGCAAGCGGGGTAACATCATGCATTCCGGTGCTTTGGCTCCAGACAAAGCCGTGAAAAACGGCGTCGCCGGCCAGGTCTGAGGCGCCCACCACCTGGCCCCGATTATTCATTTGATGGGCCTGGTTTCCGAACGCGCCACCCAGGCTCCCGAGATTGGTTACCTTGCCGTGGTCCCAGAGCAGGGCGTGGACCGGTGAAAGATAGAGACCGTTGATAACGTTGAAGGTCGAGCAAACTCCCGACGCGCCGGCCACCTGGCCGGAGTCGTTGATCGCAATGGCGAATCCGTCCGGATCGCCCCCGTATGTGGGGAGCGCTTTGATGTGGCCGTTTTCCCAAACCACCGGCTTGTCCTGCAACACCTGATATTGGCCCTGGGCGGGATCATAAGGGGGGCAGGTGGAATCCGCTGTCCCTGTCTCCGCGTTGCCTGCCACTTCGCCTTGATTGTTAATCGCACTGGCCGCGCTGTTGTAGCCTCCGAGCGTCGAAAGCGGAGTCATCGAACCGTATTGCCACAAGAAGCCCAGACATGTTGTACCCGACAACGGAGCTCCTGATGCATAGAATCCGCAGAAGTCTTCACCGTTCGGGTCTGAGTGAGAGGTTTCGGCCTCACCCACGACTTGGCCGACGGCATTCGGTGAGCCAAAAGCTGAGCTGTTCAACCCCCCGAGCGTGCCGAGGTCCCTCTTGAACGGGCCTTGCCAGAGGGTCGCGTGCCAGTTTCCGTCAGCCAGGCTCGCCTCCCCGCTGGCCACACCCTTGCTGCTCACATAGAACGGTTGGCTGTACGTCCCGCCCAACGTGCCGAGGTCGATGACCGTGTAGTGTTGAACGTGCGCTGCCGGCTCCTGTTGCTCCCCCTGCGCGACGACACAAACCGGGATCGCCAGCGCGGCAAGTAAGCAAACTACGAAAATGGGATTCAGTAACGGAGATTTCATGTTCCCTCCTTGTTGGAACTTGCTCTCGAAAATGCTTTCTATCCAGTAAGACGGGAACCAGAGATAAAAACCGTCACGGTGAATCAGAAGTAAATGAAATGAGGACTGCTAAGCTTGTGACTGGACAATCATGCGGGCGTGGACCGGGGCCGTGGGCCTCTTCGCAATTGAGGTGTAAAGTATTGGGGACTGTGGAGGCTTGGATGGAGCCGCCTTCTGCCCACGACATCACACAGCTGCTCAGAGCCTGGACTGGAGGAGACCGGGAGGCTCTGGAAAAACTTACCCCTCTGGTATATCAGCAATTGCATCGAGTAGCGCGACGCTACATGGCGGGACAACGGCCTGGTCACACGCTGCAGACCACTGCTCTGGTGAACGAGGTGTACCTGCGGCTGGTCGACTGTGCGCAAGTCAACTGGCAGGATCGGGCGCACTTTTTTGCCGTGTCCGCGCAACTGATGCGGCGTATCCTGATCGATTTTGCCCGCTCCCGCGGCTACCAGAAAAGAGGCGGTCACGTGCCTCACATTTCACTAGAGGACGCCCCGTCTGTCTCCAACGAACCCGATGCGAACATCGTTGCCCTGGACGATGCGTTGAAGGCGTTGGCCGAGGTAGATGATAGGAAGAGCAGGGTGGTCGTACTTAGATTTTTCGGTGGCCTGAGTATTGAAGAAGCCGCCGAGGTCCTGGGGGTTTCGCCGGAAACGGTCGGAAGAGACTGGAAACTGGCAAAGATGTGGCTGCTGCACGAGTTGAGCGGGGGAAACTGAAGTATGGAGCGTGAACTTTGGCGTCGGGTCGAAGAGCTCTGCCAAGGTGCAATGGAGCTTGACCCGAGCCGCCGTGGTGAATTCCTCGAACGCTCCTGTGGGGCGGACAAAGAACTTCGGCGCAGAGTGGAGGCGCTACTGGCGCACGAGACAAAGGCCGAGCATTTCATCGAGTCGCCTGCTCTGGAAGTGATCGGCAAACTCATGGCCGGCGACCCTGGGATAAGAGAAGCGGAATCGAAACTGATCGGCACTACAGTGTCCCATTACCGCGTTGTTGAGAAGCTGGGCGGTGGTGGCATGGGCGTGGTCTACAAAGCTGAGGACACGGAGCTTCGACGTTTTGTCGCATTGAAATTCCTCCCCGATGAACTAGCACGCGATCCGCAGGCGCTGGAACGCTTTCGGAGGGAAGCGCAAGCAGCCTCCGCACTGAATCATCCCAACATTTGCACGATCCATGAAATTGGGCGTCAAGACGGACAGCCTTTCATCGTCATGGAGTTTCTGGACGGCATCACGCTGAAGCATCGGATTGCGGGGCGTCCTCTAGAGACCGAGTTGATCCTATCGCTGTCCATTGACATTGCCGATGCCTTGGACGCGGCCCATGCCAAGGGAATCGTCCACCGCGACATCAAACCCGCCAACATCTTCGTCACCAAACGGGGGCACGCCAAGATTCTGGACTTCGGGCTGGCCAAAGTCTTACTCAAGCCAGAAGGCCTTGACATGAACGCGTCGACCTTTGAGACGTCTCTGACCAGCCCCGGCGCTGCCCCGGGCACGCTCGCATACATGTCGCCGGAACAAGTCCGCGCCAAGGAACTGGACGCGAGAACCGACCTGTTCTCTTTTGGAGTAGTGCTCTATGAGATGGCAACGGGCGTGTTGCCATTCCAAGGTGAAAGCACAGGATTAGTTTTCGAGGCCATCCTAAACCGGGCACCGGTTCATGCTGTGCGGCTGAATCCCGGCGTGGCTCCCGAGCTGGAACGGATTATCGCCAAGTGTCTGGAAAAGGACCGCAACCTGCGCTACCAGCACGCCTCTGAGGTGCGCGCCGATCTCCAGCGAATGAAGCGTGACACAGACCCGGCGCGGATGACAATCAGCGTGAAGCCCGCGACTGAAAGCAGAAAACACTGGAAGACCATTGTTCCTGTTGTCGTGGCCGTACTACTGGCGTTATCAGTCGGCGGTTACTTGTATTTCCACCGCGCTCCGAAGCTCACCGACAGGGACACGATTGTACTCGCCGATTTCATCAACACGACCGGCGACGCCGTGTTTGACGGGACCCTGCGTCAGGGGCTCGCCATCCAACTCGAGCAGTCGCCCTTTCTGAAAATCATGGACGACCAGCAGGTACAACAAGACCTGCGGTTGATGAGCCTTGCTCCGGCGAGCCATATCACAAACCAGATCGCACATGACATCTGTGTGCGGGATGGAGCCGCGGCCACGATCGACGGCTCCATCGAGAGCCTGGGCAAAAATTACGTCATCACGCTACAGGCAACGACTTGCCAGGGTGGCGCGACACTGGCTCGAGAACAGATTCAAGCGGGCGACAAAGAACACGTGTTGAACGCGTTGGGGACCGCCGCCACAGCCATGAGGACCAAGCTGGGAGAGTCGCTCAACTCGATCCAGAAGTTGAATCGTCCGCTCGAACAAGCCACCACTCCATCGCTGGAAGCTCTCCAGAACTACAGCGCGGGTTATTCCGAGATGCTCAAGGGCCAATTTCTAGCCGCCGTTCCGTTGTTTGAGCGTGCTACCGCATTCGATCCAAATTTCGCGATGGCTTACCACATGCTCAGCGCCGCTTTCAACAATGCCGGGGACATAGAGCGCAGCCGGGAGTACGCACGCAAAGCTTTCGGTTTGATGGACCGAGTCTCCGAGTTTGAGCAGGACCTCATAGCGGTTGACTACTACTCGTACAATGACGAGTCTGACAAAGCGATTGACACATTTCGGTTGGCTATTCAGAACTATCCCCGATTTTGGGGATTCCATAACAACTTGAGTGAAACCTACATAGGCCTGGGGCAATTCGAAGAGGGGCTCAAGGAGGGGCAGGAAGCGACTGGGCTAGCGGCCAACGTTGAGCCTCCGTACCGGCGCCAACTGGACGCCTACATGTGCCTGGACCGGCTCGCCGAGGCGAAGCAAGTAGCGGAGAAACTGCGGGCGCAGGGACTCGGCGGTGCGAGGATCCACCAGCGCTTCCTTGAAATGGCTTACGTTGAGGGCGATGATGGGGCCGCTGCGCGGGAGATTCAATGGTTCGCAGGCAAGCCGGTGGAGTACCTGAGCTTGGGCTTGCAGGCGGCCAATCGGAATGCGCTTGGCCAGCGCCGTGAGTCGAGCAAACTGTACCAGCGCGCTGCGGAGACAGCGCAGCGCCATGGGCTCCGGAACGCCGCCGCCGAATTTGAAGAGGCCGATGCGCGTGCCGACGCGCTGTCGGGTAGTTGCCAGGCCGCGCGGCGACTGGGGCGTTCTGCGTTGGCACTGGCCCTGTGTGCCGATGCGGTTCAAGCGGAGAAACTCGCCGGGGAGACGTCGAAGCTGTTTCCAAACGGAACCCTCTGGAATGCGGTGCATTTACCGACGATTCGCGCTGCGATCGCTCTCAAACGCAATCAGCCCGCCAAGGCCGTGGAACTGCTGACATCCGCCACGCCGTACGAGCTGGCTTACCCCGAGGCGGTTTACCTGCGGGGCTTGGCTTACCTCGCCCAGCACAAAGGCGCTGAGGCAGCGGCTGAGTTCAAAGGGATTCTCGATCACAAGGGCGCGAGTTGGGCCAGTGCCTGGCAACACCCCTATTGGGGACAGTACTACTCGCTTTCCTACGTGGGGCTGGCGCGCGGCTTCGTGCTTGCTGGCGACCCGGCGAAAGCCAGAAGAGCCTATCAGGAGTTCCTCACCCTCTGGAAAGATGCCGACCCCGACATTCCCATCCTGAAAGAAGCCAAGGCGGAGTATGCGAAGCTGCAATAGCAGGAAGACTCTTGTCTCGTCGCTTGGCGTTTGCTGATAGTTTAGGTAAGTAGGCCATTACATTCATTGAGAATGGCCGACCCAGAGTCAATGAGTGAAATGGCGATGTTACGCCAGCAACCCTTTCGAGAGACTACCAACTTCCTGCATTTCATTGACTTGCCCATTTCACCTACGTAGGATTCTGCTCCAGTGATCGGCCAAACCATCTCGCACTACCGAATTGTCGAGAAATTGGGTGGCGGCGGCATGGGCGTGGTCTACAAAGCCGAAGATCTCCGCATCGGCATCTGCCGTTAGGGCCGCCTCCGTCTCGCGCACGATTTTATCCAGAGCGTGAGTCTTTGAGAGATCCAGGCAGGCTTGCGGTATCTTGTCGGAACTACGCTGGTATATTGTGGTCAGAAGGATGCCGCCTTGGTTTGATAAAGAGCGCTATCGAACAAAACTACTGTGCCTACACCACCTTGCAGACCGACCCCTTGCTTGTGCCGCCCCGTGGAACTCCTGAGTTCAGTGGATTGCTATCGGAAGCGAAACAGTGCCAGAACAGGTTCTTGGCGCAGCGAGACCAGAGTCCACACTGAAAGATTCGGGCTGTCAACTGTTGCCCGAGCTGTGCCGCCGGGCTCGCAGGTAGAAGAGAGAAATCAGAACCAGGAAGACAGAGAACGCGGGGACCGACCATTGCAATCCGTCGACGAAGAAAGTTGTAAGCGAGATCGCGAGCAGTAACAGAATACCGATCACAGTGAAAAACGGGTGGGCCCACAGGCGCATGGGCAAACTCAACAGACGCTCGCGCGTGATGGCTTTGCGAAAACGAAGGTGAGTGTTGAGAATCACCAGCCACACGAAGAGCATTCCAGCGACCGCGGTTCCATAAAGGATGAGGAAAGCATTCTTGGGGGCAAAGATGACCAGCAGAATGGCAGCAACAATCCCCGCCGTGGAAGCCAGCAGCGAGAGGTGCGGCACTCCGTTGCGGCTCACCTTGCCCATCCATCGGGGAGCATAGCCTTCCCGGCCCAACGAGAACAGCATTCGAGTTGAAAGGTAAAGATTAGTATTTACGCTCGATAGCGCGGCCGTGAGCACGACGAAGTTCATGATCGCGGCAGCGAAGGGTATATGCACGGCAGCGAACGCGGTCACAAAAGGACTGCCGGAAAGCGCGGACGAATTGCTGGTCTGGTTCCAGGGAACCATGGTCACCATGATCGCAATCGTGAGCACGTAGAACAAAATGAGCCGCCAGACAATGCTCCGCATGGCGTGCGGGATGGTCACTTCCGGATGCTCGGCCTCTCCCGCAGTGACAGCGATAATTTCCACTCCCATATAACTAGTGACGGTTATGGTGAGCGAAAGCCACACTCCTTTCCATCCCGCGGGGAAAAATCCTCCGTGCTGAGTTAAATTGGCCAGGCCAATCGCGCTGCGGGGGCCGACGCCAAGAATTAACGATAGACCTACGATGATGAAGGCGACGATGGCGGCTACTTTGATCATTGCGAACCAATATTCAAACTCACCCAGGCGGTTGACCTGCATGGAATTGAGCGCCACCAGCGAGGCTGAAACCAGCACCACCCAAATCCATTGCGGAACATTCGGAAACCAAAAAGAAATGTAGATGCCCGCGGCTGTGACTTCTGCGCCGATCGCAATAATCTGCGCGACTCCGTAAGTGGCTCGAACCGAGAAACCGGCCCAGGGATTGAGGTACTTCTCGGCGTAAACTCCGAACGCGCCGGCGACAGGATGGACGACCGCCATCTCCGCCAGCGCATAAGACATGATCAGAGCGATCCCCGCTCCCAGAAGATAGGAAAGAATGACGGCAGGTCCAGCAAGACGAATGGTTACGCTGCTTCCCAGGAACAAACCGACACCGATGGCGCCGCCAATGGCCATCATGGTGAGTTGCCTTTGCCCCAAGCGGCGGTGGAGACCTTCCACTTCCGGCGAAGCAGGCTTCTCAGCAGTGGCGGCCCCGACCGCCGAAGCTTTTTGAGCTGAACGGGGTTGATCAGTCATAACTGCCGACACGGGCAGGGTCGACGACCATGAGATCGATGTTCTTCGTGAGAACTTCCACGACTGCCTTCACGTCATCGAGAGTGTTGTAGACATGGAAGGATATCCGCAAGCCGTCGTGACGGTTCGATGCGACGATGCCACTTTCAGCGAGTTTTTGCACCAGTAAGGTTGAATCCTTGCACTGCAACACGACCAGAGGCCCGGCGCTATTGGCAGGCGTTTTAGCGCGAATGCCAAGATCGGAGGCGCAGCTCAGCAGCGCTTGTGTGAGTCTCTTGATGTGGCCCGCGACATTCTCCATACCGATTTGTCGTAACAGTTGGAATCCGGGCACCGCCGCATACACATTGGGCACGGAGGGGGAGCCGGACTCGAATCTTCGCGCGGTAGGAGACAGATCGAGATGTTGGGGATCGAAGGCGAACGGATTGCTTTGCGCAAACCATCCGGTAACGGTTGGAACCAGCGATGAAATGAGTTCCTTGCGCACGTACATGAAAGCCAGTCCGGGAGGGCCGAGCAGGTATTTGAGAGTTCCGGTTACATAAAAATCGAGCTCCAGGGCGTTGACGTCAACTGGGCGGGTTCCGCAGTCCTGGTAATCGTCGAGCATCACGAGCGCACCGGCGCGGTGGGCGATTTGCGTGACGGCGCTTACCTCGGAACGAAATCCGTTTTTGAAACAGACGTGTGTGAGTGGCACGATGAGCGTATAGCGGTCTACCATTTTTTCGTAGCTGGCAGCCGGCATGCAATTGGCTTCTGCTTTCACAAATTGCACCTCGGCACCTCGAACACGTTGAGCGAGCCAGACATGACCCATGGTAGGAAACTCAAATTCACCCATCACGACTTTCTTCCGCTCCCGGAAATTCAGCGCGCTGGCGACGCCATTGATGCCGGCCGAGGCGCTGGTCACGATGGCAACCTCATCCGGGCTGGCGTTGATGAATTTCGCAAAGGCGGTGCGCGCCTCCTCGTAGCGGGCGACCCATGTCTCCCACGGCGAGCCTTGCTCGTGCCAACTCGCGATGTAGTCCTCGATGCCGGCCTGCACGGCATCTGATAGCGCCCCCTGGGAGCAAGTGTTGAGATAGATTTTGCGTTGGAAGATGCTGAAGCGAGAGCGAATTTCCTGGACTTGCTTGTCGGTCAGCATGAGTTGTCGATGGAGCGTTATTGAATCAATCTCTTGCGAGCTGGGCCAGCACGCTTCCGAAGGTGCGCACTTCTTCGACCGTATTGTAGTGCACCAACGACGCTCTGACGGCGCCGCTCTCTTTGGCAAGCCCTAATCTCTTCATCAGCCGCGGCGAATACATGTGGCCATCGCGGACGCCGATATTTTGTTTGGCAAGTTCCTCGCTGATTCTTGCCGGGGAAATATTCGGCAAGTTGAAGCAAAACGTCGGCACTCGTTCGCTGATCCGCTTTGTATCCGTCACTCCATACACGGCCGCGCCGCAAGCGCTCAACACCCGAAGCATTTCGAGCGAGAGCAATTCTTCGTAGGCTCGGATTGCCCTAAATGCACGTTGCAAAGAGTCCCGCCTCGATTCCAATTTCTCTGTTTCCGATTTCTCCGCCTTTCGGTTGTCGGTCATGCTCCTGCCGAGCGTTTCCAGGTAACGCACTGCAGCATCCATCCCGGCCACATTTTCGTAGATAAACGTGCCCGCCTCGATCTTTCCGGGGGGCTCGTCTGGGATGAAATCCTCACGGAACGTTGGGAGGCGTTGCAGCAGTTCGCGGCGTCCCCAAAGAAATCCCATGTGGGGAGCAAAAAGTTTGTAACCCGAACACACAAGGTAATCGCAATCGAAGGCCTGCACGTCGATCAATCCGTGAGGGCCGTAGTGCACGGCATCGAGAAAGAGTTCAGCCCCGGCGGCATGTGCCACTCTGGCTGCCGCCGCGACATCCACTATCGAGCCGAGGGCATTTGAAGCAAGCGTGCACGCCACAAGGCGTGTCGTCGAAGACATCAGGGGGATGAGGTCGTCAGCGTGCAGATTTCCATCGCGCCTCATCTTCCACCAAAGGATTCTGGCTCCGCTCCTTTCCAACGCCAGCCAGGTGGCGACGTTGGCTTCGTGGTCCATATCGGTTACGACAATCTCTTTACGCTCATCGAGCGTCTGTGCGATCGCCAGACTCACCAAACGAATGAAGGAAGTGGCGTTCATTCCGAACGCGATTTCGCTCGTATCCCGTGCGTTCACCAAATCAGCGACGCTCTGTCGCGCACGCAAGATCATGGCATCCACTTCACGGCTTTTCGCGTAACGTCCTCCACGCTGCACATTGCACTCGAGGAGATGATGATTCACCGCGTCCAGCACGGTCTGTGGAACCTGCGCGCCGGCTGCATTGTCGAAAAAGATGAATCCTGGAGGGCGAGTCAGTGCAGGGAAAGCGGCGCGAACGGTTTCAATAGGAAAAGTTGCGTTTGATCCGGACACAGCTTCGGGATTGAGAGCACCTGGGATTCGGCCTCCAAATCTTGCTCCTGGTTACATCTGAAAAGTCAGCTCTGCAGTCTTGCAAAATGACCAGCGCCAAACCTATACTCCGCTGCAACAACTCGTCAACTTGAAAGCAAACATATGCCGGTATCAGCGACCAGCTCCAAGCTGATCTACGACGCTTTAAAAGAATGCGACATCCGTCTGGTTTCAGCGCTGCCGGAAACCTGGCTGGTTCATCTCATCCGGTTGGCGGACGAGGACCCGGAGGTGATTCTGGTGCGACTGGCAAAGGAGGAGGAAGGGGTCGGCATCTCGGCCGGAGCACACTTTGCCGGGGTCAAGTCGGCCATGCTGATGCAGAATCACGGCCTTCTGGCATCGGTTAATGGCATCGTATCGTTCGCGCATCTATACAAGATTCCTCTGTTGATGCTTGTCAGCTATCGCGGTTCCCTTGGGGAGCGCGATCCGTGGCAAACGCAAGGAGGCAACGTCACCGAACCCCTCTTGCGAGCGTTGGGAATCCCTTACTTTTTTCTAGATGCGCTCGATACCGTCAAGAAACGCATTCGCCAGGCGCAGACTCTCGCCGAAAGCAGTTTGCAGCCGGTTGCGCTTCTGTTGACGCGCGACCTGATGTGGGAGGAGTGATGCTGCGCCTTGATTGTCTGCGGTCGGTTTACTCGGAATTAGAAAACAGTCTGGTCGTCACCATCATGGGAGCAGTCGCGGCTGAACTGCACTCCCTGGGTCACCGTCCCAATTTCTTTTACCTGCAACACGCTATGGGACTGGCCTCTTCGACGGGATTGGGCCTGGCTCTGTGCCTGCCGGAACAAAGAATAATCGTGTTCGATGGCGACGGCTCACTTTTGATGAACCTTGGCAGCCTGAGCACAATGGCGCGCTATAGGCCCAAGAACCTGGTCCACATCGTTTTCGACAACGAAAGCCTGCTCTCGGTCGGCGGATTTCCGACGGCGACGAGCACAGGGACGGACCTGGAAGGGATCGCCCGCGCCGCCGGCGTTCCACGGGTGGTCACAGTACGTAGTGTGGAGAGGTTTAAGGACGCTGTGAACGACGCCGGTTTGGGCGGTGAACTGACAACCATCATCGCCAAGGTTGAAGCCAAGGGGCCCGGCGCGTATGTCACCGACCTGTCGTTGCTGGAGAATCGGTTTCAGTTCCGCCGGCATATTCAGTCGCTCAAGCGGCGGTGACGATGGCCCGCGTCGTTTGGACACGGATCGAACGGGAAGAGGAAGATGCCGACCGCATTGTGAGGTGAATCAATGTCTAGCGTCCTCGCTGAACTGCTCAAAGAACTAAACGACGGCCGGCTGCGGGTCGTGGATCTGACCCAGCCTTTGAGTCCGGAGACACCACTGCTTCCGCTGCCGCCGCAGTTCAACAACACGCCCGCGTTCAAGATTTGGGAATTGTCGCGGTACGATGAGCGTGGTCCGGCCTGGTACTGGAATGCCTTCGAGACCGGCGAGCACACCGGCACGCACTTCGATGCTCCAGTCCACTGGATCTCTGGGAAAGACCTTCCGGACAACACTGTGGACCGAATCCCACCGAGGAAATTTGTCGGTCCCGCCTGCGTGATCGACATCAGCGTGGAGGTGGGGGAAAACCCGGACTATTTGTTGACCCCAGAGCGTATCCGACAGTGGGAAGAACGGAACAGCCGTATCCCAGCGGGCGCGTGGGTACTTTTGCGCACAGACTGGTCGAAGCGGAAGGATCCGAAGGACTACATCAACCTAAAGGAGAATGGCCCCCATACTCCGGGATTGGCGAAGGAAAGCTCCGCCTTTCTGGCGCAAGAGCGAGATGTGCTGGGCGTCGGCGTGGAGACGGTCGGGACCGATGCCGGACAAGCCGCCACGTTTGACCCTCCTTTTCCGAACCACTACCTCATGCACGGCAGCGGCAAGTTTGGGCTGGCTGGCCTGTCGAATCTAGATCAGCTTCCGGCGACTGGCGCCATCGTTATTGCCGCACCGCTGAAAATCGTCGGGGGCTCCGGCAGTCCCCTGCGGGCCATCGCCATCACACCCTGAAATACGCGTTAGTTTCGATGTTCAGAAAGGACCTCTGCGCATCGATCACCGCGTTCGTTGCGCGCTGGAACGTATCGACGATCTCGGTCGCCGGTCCCGCTGCCGCGCCGAGATGCTTCCTGGTGGACTCAAAAACTGCGTTGTTCTGCTCACTGGCAAACTCAAAGACTTTCTTCTGAGCTTCCACCGAGCGCTCAACCGACTTCCGGATAGCGACGGTGACGCCTTCGGCAATCTTGGAGTATGCCTCGGCGCGCACTTTGGCAATGCCGGCGGCGGCATTGGTCTGCTCGACCACCAAGTCGATAGCGCACTTCTGGTTTTCGATACCGATTTGGACTGCCTGGCCCATACCCTCGAAGATGAACGCGGGTGGGGTTACTGGGAAGTAGCTGGATGCCTTCTTCCAGTCCGCGATCCATTCGGTGGTGTGCTCGACGGCGATGTCGAGAGCCTTCTTTTGCAGGCCGGCGACCTGCGCAACGCGCTTGGGAACGAGCGGAGAAAAGGTGCCTACGAATTCAGGAATTACGGCTCCTGCAGCCTTCTTAGTTGACTTAGAGGTAGTTCGCATGATCTGCTCCTTTTGAAGAACGGTGGTATGATTATGTTGCATGCTATGCTGCGGTGCAACATACGTCGATGCTATTCCTTTCTGGCGTGATGTCAAGAGAAAAGATGAAGCAAAATATGCCTAAGCCACTCATTATCAAGAAATACGAGAACCGTCGTCTTTACAACACTTTAACCAGTCAATACATCAATCAGGACCAGGTTGCGCAACTAGTGCGCGACGGCTATGACGTGCGGATCGTCGATGCGGCAACCGGGAAAGACCTGACGCGGCTGGTGCTGGCGCAGATCGTGCTGGAGGACGCCAAGACGCCCGATTCGGTTTTTCCTCTCGAAGCGTTGCGCCAGATGATCCTTGCTTCGGGCAGAGCAACCCAGGAGAATGCGTTGCGGTACATGAAAACAATGATGGACATGTACCAGAACGCCTACCGCGCGCTGCCGCCACCAATGAACCCTTTCGAGTTCCAACCGGAGCACTGGGGCAAGCCCCGGGCCGCTGATGAAACAACCCCAGGCCCGCAGTCACCGCGGAGCCAGCCGCCGGCCACGGAAGCACAGGCGACAGCCAGCGACGTGGGCGAACTCAAACAGCGAATCGAGGAACTGGAATCTCTGCTAACCAAGCGTGTACAACGTGCACGAGGAAAGAGCAGGCCAAGACCGAAATCTCGCCGCAAGGCTTGACGCAGTGCGGCAAGCAGCTACAGGAGAGTAAGCGTCAACGGCGGCAGCGGTAATCCATCGATCTCGACGGTCCAAACATCGCCTTTGGCGGCAGGATGGCCGGCTGTGAGCGTCCCGGAGCTGACAATTTCTCCAGCGCTCAGGGGCTGGTTGGGAAATCTGCGCACGATGGCTGTGCCGAGTTCCGCCAGGCATAAGGCGGGACTCTTCAAGGAGTTCCTGCCGGAGCCTTCTTCGACAAATTCTCCGTGTTTCAATACGCGGACCTTGAATTGCGGGAGGTCATTCACTAGCCCCGGGATCAGGCTGGGCGTGACTCGTATTCTCTCACCGACGACGAGCGCGGCGTGAAGTCCGAAGGACGCTACGAAATCGCTGGGCTGAAACTTCCAATTTGGAAAAGGACAATCAATGATTTCGAATCCGATGGCCATCCAATCGGTGGATGCGAGGGCAGTGGCCGGATCAGGGCCTTGCGGCGTAAGCGGCTGTTTTAAACCGAAAACAACCTCGGGCTCGATCTTTAGCGAACGGAAGTGTGCGAGCGTCAGCGCAGTCGAGTTTCCGTCGCTGTAATGAACGGTATCGTCGTACATGTGGGCCCAAACCAAGGTTTCGAGTTTGAGCACACGCCACATAGCCTTGTTGGCGTAACCAACCTTGCGACCGACGGCTCTATGTCCTTCAGCTTCGCGCAACCGCTTGAGTGTCGCTTCAACCTCATAAGCGGTGTTGAGGTCGAAACCGGGGCGAGTGGACGGAATCACAGGCACCATCTGGCCGGTCTCGTATGCAGACAGGAGTTCGCGCGCCAAATTTTCGGCCTCGTTGTCCGACACAATATTATGCGACATGGGTTTCGTTAGTTTTTTCCCAGCGTTCGCCTGCTAACCGTGCCGCGAATGTTGAAGGCGTGGCATGTGGCCGGAAGCTGAGCATCTTACACCCGGCATTTCCAGGGCTTCCCTGATCGAAACGGCGCGGAACCGAATGGACGTTCCAATTTTGAAGCAACTCTGGCTAGAAGACCCTTAAATCAGAACGATGGTAACTTACCATGGTTACCTTCACTTTCAGCGGCTAAAAGATAGATTTGAATGAAGTAACGCGAGCGTATGGAGGGTCCGATGAAGGACGCGGCAAGACGTATGCTGTCAAAGCGATGTTGGAGTGCCTTTTCGCTTTTGATCTGGGGGTTGCCACTTCTTGCTGTCGGCTTGCGGAGCGTTCCTGCCGAGGCCCAAGGCGCGGTTGTCCTGGTGGGATCCGGATCGAGCGTACCAGCGCCTCTTTACAATCGGTGGACACAGGAATACGGCAAGCGCGCCTCCAACATTCAAATGCGATACCTGCCGGTCGGCACCAGCGAAGGAATCAAGCAGATCTCTCATGGCGCGGGCGACTTTGGCGCCGGGGAAGCCCAGCTTACGGAGAAGGAGCGGAAAGAGGGCGGCTTAGTCGAATTGCCGGTGGTTCTCATCGGAATCGTTCCCGTCTACAACCTTCCCGACGTCCACCAAGAGCTTCGGCTTTCGGGGGAAGTACTGGCTGCAATTTTCCTTGGCGATGTGAAGATGTGGAATGCGCCACAAATCGCGAAGCTCAACCCAGGGGTGGATTTGCCGAATCTCCCAATCCAAGTGGTCAACCGGCCCGCAGGCAAAGGCTCCAATTACGTGTTCACTGAGTTCCTCTCCAAGGCGAGTTCAAAGTTTCGCGCCGAGGTTGGAACCAGTCCTTCGCCGAAGTGGCCGGTGGGCACGCCTGCGGAACGCAGTTCCGACATGGCAGAACGGGTGAAAAACACTCCGGGTTCAATCGGGTACGTCGAGTATCAATATGCGGCGAAGGGCGGCATTTCACAGGCTGCGGTGTTGAATCCTGCCGGCAAGTTCATCAAAGCTTCCGATAAGAGCATTGCGGCGGCGTGCGAGGGGGCAGAAGCGCCGCGGTGGAACAGTTTCTCCGCCTCATTGACCAACGCGCCTGGAGCGGATTCTTTTCCCATTGCCAGTTTTACCTGGATTTACCTTCGAACGGGATCGCCTGATTCGGCTCGTGCGGCCGCAATGGGCAACCTTCTGGACTGGGTATACACGGATGGCCAGCAATTCGCGGCGCAAGAAGGCTACGCCGAACTGCCTGTACCTTTACTCGCGGCGGTGAGAAAGAAAGTCAAAGATCTGCAATAAGGTTCGGCCGCGCCCGAACGGGCACCCACCTGTTAAGATTCACTACATTTCCTCGGAGGATCTATGCGATTTTGGGTCTTGCTCGCTTGCGTCGCTGGACTCATGTTCGTCGCGCTAGCGCAACAACCCACGATGCCGACAAAGTTTGGCGAAAGCCAGCCGTCAGCGAGCTCGAATGAAGCCAAGCGGAAAGAGATGTTCGAAGCGAAGGTCAAAGTGGAGTGGGAAGCGCTCAAAAACAAGGACAAGAAGGCATACGGCGAGTTGCTGGCGGAAGATTATCAAGGCGTGGAGGTCGATGGCAAGGGCGAGCGGAACAAGATTCAGGCTTTGAATGAACTGGCAGAGACCAACGTTGCCAACTATACGCTGTGGGGGCTGAGCGTAATTCCTGTGGGCGAGGATGCCGCCCTGATCACTTATGAAGTTACGATCCAGTTCCCGCCCAGGGCGGCAATACGGCTGTCGCGGGTATACATCAGCGAACTGTGGGTCAAACGGGCGGGGCAGTGGAAGGAAGTACATTATCAGGAAACGCGTGTGAAATAGCGGGTCCGCGGAGATTCTTTGCAACCGTGGCAATGGCATTGCCATCCCATTCTGTTAGAGGAAAGTCTTTATGAGAGAA
Source organism: uncultured Acidobacteriaceae bacterium (assembly GCA_963850805.1). Lineage (GTDB taxonomy): Bacteria > Acidobacteriota > Terriglobia > Terriglobales > Acidobacteriaceae > Sulfotelmatobacter. The sequence continues at coordinate 19,501 of CAWKNF010000033.1, forward strand.
ATATGGATCGTGGCTCTGCTGCTTTCAGGCAGTTTTCTGCTGGCGCAAAACAGCTATCCTGCGAATAGCGACTCGCAGGCGACGAAAGATTCCAAAGGGCAAATAACCTTACAGGGATGCGTGAGCCGATCCAGTGGCGACTACACGCTGATCAAGCAGAATCCCGCGATGACCTATGAACTCCAGGGATCCCGCAAGATAAGGCTCGGGCATTATCTGGGACAGCGAGTAGAGGTAACGGGGAGTGAGTCGCCGACTATGAGTTCAAGTTCGGATGCCATGAATAAGACTGGTTCCGCGGCTCCGGTGACGTTGACCATCACCTCGATACGAACTATCGATAAGGATTGTCCGGTCCGGTAGTCTCGTATCCGGTAGGCGCGCGGCAGGTGGGGAATAGACGGGTGCTCGTCTTCGATGCCCTTAGTCACAGTCCGGCGGCATGGCCATGATTTCCGAATTTGAGTCGCAAGGTGGCTTCTTCTTGGCCGGCTCCAGCAGCGAGGGGTGATTGTAGCGGAGAATCCAAAGGCCCTCGTTGTTAGTTAGATAGATCAAGCCATGTCCGCCATCGGGAAGAAGGCTGGTGACTTTGTTGAACGTCTCCAGCGTCTTGGGATTGCGGGGATCGCTCAAATCGAGCACACGAACGGTTTCAGTGGGATGATTGCTGCTGGTCAGTGTGTTGGGAGTCTTCTCGGGAGCTTCCGCGATAGCCACATCGGGGGCAACCATCTGTAGGTTCCCCGAGGTTGATTGATTCGATTCCGCGGTGCGCTTGAGAAGACTCGGCTTGTCGGGCTTGGAAACGTCGACCACCATGAAGCCTTGCTTCGCAGCCTGTTGTACGTAGAGGTACTGTTTGCCCTTCTCTCGCTGAAGCAACATCTGGCTCCCCGTGGCCTGGGGCAAAGGTAAGTGGGCGATTACCGTTGCCGGGACATCGGTGGGCTTGGGTTCGCTCGCGTAGGCCAGCGTGGCGGGTAACAGCAGCGACAACGCGAGCGCAAACGATGGTAGTCGGCTTCCGGAATAATTCTCCATAAATCAACTCCCAATTCCCGGCGCGGAACGCCACGTTGTTCCCCACGTCTCGGGCAACTATACCACCAAGCGATCCTTCCTCACTGCTCTGCTGCGACTCCGACGCAGCCGTAGGAATTTAGTGTCGTACATACGGCGCCGGACTGAAGCGGCACAAAAGCATGGTTGTTTTTGGGGTCTACTGACACGCTGTGTGAATTGGAGTTAGTGGGCAGGTTGAACAGCCATTGGTTTGTTCCGGCATCAATCACGCCCATGACTGCGCTGGGAAGCATATCGCGCGCCGCCAGATAGTACTTGTTGTCGCCGGGGTTATACCACGTCTCGTCCACGCCACCGACGTTGTTGATTTGCACGCAGTTGACCAACGGCGGGGTTACGCAATTGACGGCGTTGCCCGGTGTGTAAGTAATTATGTACTCGTTGGGAGGAAATGCCTTGCCGTCATGGTCCGCACACCCGACGAGGAAATTGTGCCCCGGACCAGCGGTGACGCCGGTTGGCATGCAATTTGGCGTTACGATGCTGTCAACAACCACAGGGCCGCAAGAGACGCCTCCACAGCTCGTGTCTGTCAGCTTAGGGTCGATGATATCGATGGACCCTATGTTGATGTTGCCAACGGAATTTCCGTTACTCAGCAGCAGGAAGCCGGAATTGGGGTCCCAGACCATGCCACCCAAACCGGCCGGAGATATGGCGCCGGCACAGTTCGTGGTGCCAGGGGCAGTTTGACTGCAGAATGTTCCCAAGTTTTGGTCGAGGATGGGGCCGTGATGACAGGGAATGGTGTAAGAGACACCGCTGGGAGTGGTCCCGATGCCCAGCAGGCCCAACGGACCATCCGCTGCTGCCGATCCGGAAACGCCGCTGAAGACGTGCGGGTTGGAGGGATCTGGACAGGGAAAGGTTCCTCCGACCGTGTCGACCGCAACGGTGTTCGTGAGTCCAGTTCCTCCCGATGCCGCGCCTCCGGCGCCGTCGTAATAGATCTGTCCAAGAATGCAGCTTGGGGGGTTGAACGAGCCTCCGTTACCCGGGTCCAACTGTATTGATGGCGGCACACCCGTGCCTGAGCCCTGAAGGGGATAAGTAGCCGCGCTGTAGCCCGGCGGATAGGGGCCATAAGCCAGGGTCTCATCAATCGGCAAGCAATGCTGTTGGGCTGGCGTTCCAGTCTTGCCCACAACGTGCGACATGTCGATAAACGTGACAAAGGGCAATCCCGGATCTCCGTTGATGATTGCGAGAACATTATGCACGTTGTCGAACGACATTTCGTCGGCGCGGTCATCTCCACAATCGGTGGCCGACCCAGCTTCGCCGTTCCAGGAAGCCACGCAGCCCGAGATGCCCTGCGGACCATCGTAGTCGGCCGATACGCCAGTGGGTATGGTGGCCAGAATATTGGGCGGAGTGCCTGTGCTGAGGTTCATCGTGGTCAGATCGAACACAACCACCGCTGAGCTGCCATTGCCGACAAACAAAGTATTTCCGTCCGCGCTTACCTCAAGGCCGTCTGGGCCGGACATGGGATTCACGCCGTTACCGCGGGAAGCGCAGCACTGCGCGCCCGGAAATCCGCCGAAGTTGTGATTCGCACCGAAGCCGGTGATAAGGTGGAACGTCGGCCCCGGAGGTGTAGCCGTGGACATGTCGGTCCTGCATCCGTAACGAGTGAAATTGCCAAAAACGTCTGTGATAGGCGGAATGAGGTCGAAGCCGGTCGCTGGATCCTTTGGACACGGACTCGCGCCATTGCCCGCGCCCGAGACTGCATTGGAGCCTTGAATCGAAAACATCGCGAGATCCTGAGTCGTATCGATTACTTGCACGGCGAGGCCAATTCGGTCTGAAATGTAGTCGAGGTTATTCGTGCCCGATAACCCGCCCGACGGAGGAGTCGATATCCAGCTAATGTCGAAGGAGTTGAACGGACCGCCTGGCTCGCCGGCAGAATTGTGCTCGGGCACGGGAATGACGTTGATGATCGCGTAAGAGCCATTGATCGTGGTGCCGCAAGTGGGGCAATTCGGCGTTGTGCCGCAGCCGCTCAGGATTACAAACAGCGCGGTGAGAAGAATAGTAAGAAGAATCCTCGGTCTCATTTCGAATTTCCTCCTGCGATTTCCCTTCAGGACCAGCCCTGACCGGCCCCGCTGTTTACCGAATTTGTTAACCGTTCCCTACTCAACCGATGCAAGAGCGCATTAGAACCGGAACTGAAGCTGGTGCAAAAGTACGTAATAATTTTGCGGCACCGCGCCGATCGTACTGGGATTCTTCAGCTGATCGATGCCCAGATTGATCTGGTACTTGACCCAATAGTTGGGATACCAAGTGAGCCCAAGAGTGAACTCGTCGGTGTGGTAATCAAACGTGGGCACAAAACCCGGCGTGTAATAGTTCAAGAAGTTCGCGCCCGGTTCCTTGGCCTGGACGCCTGTGTAACGGAAACCGACTCCCCACGCGCCCAAACCACGTCCTTTGCCGCCCGGAGTGTCGGGGCCGAACAGCGGGTTCTTCACCCGAGGCGTGCCGTTTTCCGGCTGTTTTTCGCCCGTGAGCAGATAGGTCGCGCTGACGTCCCAGGCCTTGGCTATAATTGACGGAAGACTCAAGAAGCCGATCCCTCCCACCTGCTCGGAACCGACGTTGTTACGCGACATATTGAGTTGATCGAACTCGCCGCGCACAGCTAACTTCGACTTAATGTAAGTAAACTCACCGTTGTAGCGCTGGATCGGTCCGTTGATGGCGAACTGTGGAAAGAAGTTGTAAGCCTGATCGGGCAGGTTGCCGCTGAAGCTTTGATCCCCGGAAAGACCGCGGGAGCGAGCACGGTCGATGGATCCGCCAAAGGCAAGTTGCTTCAGCCACTCGTTCTTGGATTTGCGCCACAGATAGAAGCGAAGGCGTCCAATGACTTCCGGTTGATTGGTGGTGTTGACGAGAGCATAGCCTTTGCCGTTGAACGCTCCCACCCAGTACTGGATGACGCCACCGTTAATATCTCCATGGAAGGCGATACCGGGGCTGCGGAACGCCGAGGCAGCTGATGGGTACAACATCGACTGGAAGCCGCGTTCTACGAAGTCCAAGTTGGTGGCGCCAGTTCCGGCTTCCTGAGCGAAGGGCACCTTGAACTGGCCGGCCTGGAATTGGAACTCAGGGCGGATTCTTACGTTGAGGTAAACGTCGCGTACAACCGAGCCGGTAGTAGCAGCGGCATCGGTGAGCAGGGCAAAATCGAAGTGGGAACCGTAATTGCCCTGGAAACCGAAGCGGGCGCGGCGCAAGACGAACGTGTCTGCGGGCGCGCCGTCGCCCCAGTAGGAACGATAGTCGTCATCCACGTAGCCGTAGGGGCTGATGCTGAATTGTCCATCCGCGCTCCTGATGAAGAAGTGCTCGCCATTCCATCCCGCAGCCAGGGGCGCGTCTTTCTTAGGAGCAGCGGCAGGGGCGGCCTGATCCACGACCGGCGCTGGGGCAGGATCGGCATTTGTAAGAACCGCATTCATCAAATGAGCAGTGCCCGTGCTGGGAGCGTCAACCGGCTGCGAGTTTGTTGCTACAGAAGCGGCAGCATCCGCCACGGGCCGCACCTGAGCCGGTTGAACCTGAGCTGAGCTGCTGTCGGGTGCCCGGGCGGCAACCAACTTCTCGACTAAAGCCTTCAACTGCTCGATGGTCTGGCGCTGTGCCGCGACCTCGCTGCGCAGTTGGTTGACCTCTGCCTTGGTAGCGCTTACAGAGGCCGATGCGTCGCTATTGCCCGCGGGTTCCGTACCTTGAGCGTGGGCGAGCCAACCGGGCGCCGTCAAACCGACGAGCAGCACGAGAAATGTGATTAGCGAGCGCATGTGTGTCCTCTCCACGGAATGATTTGCATAGCGGGCCTACCCTCGAAACATACGGACGAGCAGACCGCGTGCTGCCCTGCCCGTTCGGGCGATGGGCTTCCAAGACTGCGAATGATTTGCATCAGGTACGGAAAGCGGACCAGTTAAGTTAACTCGGCGGGTGTACCACATCAAAATAGATGCTGTCAAGAAATTTTTCGAATGGATAGTGGTGCAGTTTGGTGAGGAAGCGAGCCAAATACGCGATTCTTGTGTCGCAAAGGACCCTTCGGCGCGCTCCGCTTGTTCAGGGCAGGCTGCGACACATCGCGCCGCTCGCCCAGATCCCTCGGCAAGCTCGGGCGCAGGCTCTTCGCTGCGCAAAGAACGCTTGCTCAGGATGACAATTAAACTGCACCGCTACTTTGGAATGCAAAGCTCGTGCATGTCCACTAGATATAGCAGGTAAGATGTCGGGCTCCTTTGCTGCGGGGCAGGCGGCGGGGGAATCCGGTGGCGAGAATCGGGGGATGCTTCCTGACAAATTCCTAACTATTCCTGATAGATTGTTCTCTCGTTTACGGCCGCTGTTGCGGACGAACTCTCTAGGGTCCGTCTCTGATGCGCATGGGTTTACAATTCGGTGAAGCCATCTTTCTGCTCATCGCGGCTGGAATCGCCGGCGCGCTGAACGCATTGGCCGGCGGCGGAAGTTTCATCTCCTTCCCGGCGCTGTTATTCATTCGAATCCCAGCTGTGGCCGCTAATGCGACCAACACGGTCGCTCTGTGGCCTGGGTTGGCGGCGAGCACCATCGCTTACCTAAAACGGCTCAACGCACCACCTCGCGTATTGGTCCCGCTGCTTGTGACCAGCGTTGCCGGGGGATGGGCTGGGGCGTTGCTGCTGCTCAGAACGCCGCAACATACCTTTCTGCGCCTCGTTCCGTGGTTGCTTCTGGGCGGCACTCTGTTGTTCGCCTTCGGCAATTCGATCCGGTCGATCGCCGGCAAGACGGCGGTCATTGATGATCTGCGAAACATATCGTGGCTCGCGATCCTGGTGAGTTCGGTCGCGGAACTGCTGGTTTCGATCTACGGCGGGTACTTTGGCGCCGGAATCGGCTTTATGACGCTGGCGATGCTAGCGATGCTGGGGATGCGCGACATTCATGCCATGGGCGCAATCAGAACGCTGTTGGCCGTCGCTATTAACGCCGCGGCAGTCGTCACTTTCATCGTGGCTGGCGCCGTGCTGTGGCCACAGTGCGCAGTGATGATCGTAGGTTCTCTTGCGGGAGGCTGGTTTGGCGCGCATTATGCGCAGAGAGCCGATCCAGGAAAAGTACGAGCCGTTGTGATCGGCGTGGGGATTTCGATGAGCGCGTACTTTTTCGTCACAGTTCACTAGCATGCCGATCGAGGCATGGTCTCTTCCGGGGCGGCTATAATCGCCGAGCGGACATGGCGCGAACGCTCGAACTCCGCGCCAAAGGCAACCACGAATGACACTGAAGTCGGTACACACTCTGCTTGATGTTTTGCATTTCGCCGACAGTCACACGGCAATCGTAGTTCCCGAGCTTGGAATCCGTGTCACCTACGATTCGCTCCGGAAACAGGTTTTCGATATGGCGAACGCGTTGGCCTCGCTGGGCATCCGCCGTGACGATGCGGTGGCGATCGTTTTGCCGAATGGGTTGCCTGCGATTGTGAGCTTTCTAGCCGCTTCCATCGCCGGAACCGCAGCTCCCCTGAACCCGGCGTACCCCTATGAGGAGTTTCTTTTTTTCCTCGGGGACACCGACGCGCGTATTTTGCTTTGCCCCCCGGTGGGAGCGGAATTTGCGCGCAGCGCAGCCGCGGACCGCAAGATTCCAGCGTTCCCGGTGCAAATGAGTGAGCAAGGCATCGTGCATCTGGCTGGTGCACCCGCCGGAGTTTCGGCAACCGAGCCGACGGCTGATGACGTTGCTCTGATCCTGCACACCAGCGGAAGCACTGGACGTCCCAAGCGCGTACCCTTGCGGCATTTCAACCTGGCGGTCTCCTCGGGGAACATCGCCAACACGTACGCGCTCTCTGAAGCAGATGTTTCGTTGTGCGTCATGCCTCTGTTTCACATTCATGGGTTGATCGGCTCGACCATCGCGACGTTGCTTTCCGGAGGAACAGTAGTGGTTCCGCCGAAATTCAACGCGCTTTCCTTCTGGAGGACGGTGCGGGAACATGGAGTGACCTGGTATTCAGGCGTTCCTACGATGCATCAACTGCTGCTGGCGCGAGCTCATCACAATCCCGCAGAGGCTGCCTCTCTGCGCTTTATCCGTTCCTGCAGCGCGCCCATGTCGGCGGAACTTATCCGCAAAATCGAGGACACCTTTGGGGTGCCTTTCGTCGAAGCCTACGGAATGACTGAAGCTGCTCACCAGATGACCTCGAATCCTTTACCTCCGCGGCATCGCAAGCCGGGTTCCGTCGGTGTGGGCACGGGACTTCTGCTTAGCATCATGGACAAAGCGGGTAATCACCTCGGCACTGATCAGCGGGGCGAAGTCGCCATTCAGGGAGCGAATGTTTTTCGTGGATACGAGAACAATCCCGAAGCCAACGCTCGCGCTTTTGTGGGTGGATGGTTCCGCACCGGCGATGAAGGATACCTCGACGCAGACTGCTACTTGCATTTGACGGGTCG
>CAWKNF010000034.1:0-42845 GCA_963850805.1 uncultured Acidobacteriaceae bacterium
GCACCATCATCGTTAAGAGCGATCCGGCGCTGCATCAGGAGCAGTTCGATATCAACTGAGCGTGTAGGGTGTTGGTTGAAGTGAAAGACTGACCTAGCTACCAGTGTGCGCCAAAGCTTTCACGGCCAAATCAGACCGGACGCGTAGTTTCTGCACCGTTTCGTGAATGGCGTTGGCGGATGCGCCGCTTTCGGCTGCCTTGGCAACAGTGACGGCTTCCTCGGTGGTGTTGCTGGCGATTTCGAGTAGGACTACCAGCGCATCAGCATGCAACTTCCATAATGAAGACATGCTCTGGCTGCGTTTTAGTTCTTCGAGTTCTGTGTTAACCCTTGCCACGCAGGAAACCAGGCGAATCAACGAGCGGGCTATGTCGGCGCGAAGGCTTTTCTCTTCGAGGAAGTCGGCGCTATAGGCATCGGCTTCGGGTGCGGTCAGCGTGAGATTGAAGAAGCGCATGGGCACGACCTGGCGAAACTTGGGGTCGGCCACGCGGACAAAGACGCGGATCGATTCCTCGACGCGGCGCAATTTGCCTTCTTCGGCGGAAATTTGCTGCGCCGAGATGACCGGGGGCTGGAATGCCTGAGCGGGCGCGGGCACCTTGGCAGCGGCAACTCGCGCCGCTTTGGCGGCAGCGGCCGCCCCGCCGGAGGATTTTGTTGTGCTTCCAGCGGCGGGCGCGAGCAGCGATCTGCGGATGGGTGGACGCCGGTCCAACTCCTTTTTTAATCGGGAAACGCGGCGAAATTTTTCCAGCGCGCTGCCGTAGTCGGCCTGGAGCATTTCTTTTTGCTCGATTGCGGCCACGTGGTCGACCGTGACTTCCACGCCGTCTACGGTGCTGAGAATGCTGCCTCCCATTTCGTCCAGGGCCTGAGCGAATTGTTTGATCTCTCCCAGGGCTTTGCTGAAAAGTTGGTCAAAGCGCGCGCCGAACGCGGCATTGTGGGCGGCGACCGTGGCCAGCACCCCGGGATGATAGAACGAAGAATCCAGCCGGCGCTTCAGTTCGCGAACTCGCGAAACGATGCCGGAATCGATCAATGAGTTGAAATCGCGATACTGGGCAATCTCCTCGCGCAAGGGGTCGAAGTTACGAAGCAGTTGCACGTGCTCCTCTGGAAGCGAAGGCACATCGGTATCAGCGAGAATTTCGATGAGGGCGATTTCGAAGGGAGAAAGCGGAAGCGATCCGTCCAACCCGTAGCCGTGCTGCTGCCACTGCCCCTGGACGCGGGGATGGCGGTAAAGAAAAGTCGAAATTAGATCGGTTTTATCGCGGTTGACTTCGCTGGGCTCGCGGCGCCGCACGAAGTAGCGAAGCAGGGCCTCGGCGACTTCCGAATCCGTGTCGGGAGTGAGCGCCTGGCGCAGCATCGCGGGCGTGATCGCCATATCCAGCAGATGCAGCCAGCGATACATTCGTGAAAGAGTTTCAGGAAGGTCTTTCTCCGAGTGGCGGAGCGAGACCTCGTCGAGTCCGCTCGGAACGGGCACGTCGCCGCCCAGCGAGTCCCGCATCAGCTTCTGGTAAAAACCCTGGACTGTCGCCAGGATTGCCAACTCAAATTTAAGATCCTCGGCCAAGAAACGCTCCCGCGAGCGGTATTCTCCCCGTCAGTTAGGGAATTCCTTGCTGCTGTTCAAGTAAAGACGAAAGTCACCAAGGCTGCAAGTTACCAGCGGGGCGAGACTATTACGCTGCGCTCGCGATCTCCGGAAGTGCATGGCCTTCCGCGCAGGCGAGACACGAGGTTAGAAAACTACGGTCTTGTTGCCGTAAAGAAGAACGCGATTTTCAACGTGCCAGCGGACGGCGCGGGAGAGCACGACCTTTTCGAGGTCGCGGCCTTTGCGGATTAGATCCTCGACCGTATCACGGTGCGAGACGCGGACTACGTCCTGCTCGATGATGGGACCGTCGTCCAAGATCTCCGTGACGTAGTGGCTGGTTGCTCCGATCAGCTTGACGCCGCGCTCGAACGCTTGATGGTACGGCCGGGCGCCGATGAAGGCCGGCAGGAACGAATGGTGGATGTTGATAATGCGTTGGGGATAACGGTTCACAAAGCCATTGGAGAGAATCTGCATGTAGCGTGCAAGAACCATAAAGTCGGCTTTGTAGTCTTCGATGAATGATTGGATTTGTTCTTCCGCCTGCCCCTTGTTGTCCTTTGTGATTGAGATGACCGTATAGGGAATTTTGTAGAAGTCGGCGATGGTTTGGTTGTCGGAGTGGTTGGAGATGATCAGAGGGATGTCGCAGGCGAGTTCTCCACTCTGGTGACGGTAGAGGAGATCGACGAGGCAGTGGTCGTACTTCGAGACCAGAATGATCATGCGCGGGCGATACGAGGATTGCGCCAGACGCCAGCTCATCTGGAACCGTTCGGCGATCGGGGAAAAATGTTTGGTGAAGTCAGTAAGGTCTTTATCGGTGAGATCGATGTCGAAGTCTTTGGGATCGAACTCGACACGCATCAGGAAGAGGCCGGATTCTTCGTCGGCGTGTTCGTCGGCGTGCAGGATGTTGCCGTTGTGACGGTATACGAAGTCGGCGATGGTGGCGACCTCGCCTTTCGCGTCGGGGCAGGAGATTAGAAGGATGGCGGAGTTTTTCATTTTGTAGCGCCGCCGTCCCTGGCGGCCCTGTGCCGGCGAGACGCCAGCGCTACTTTTTAAGATACTTCAAAATCTCGCGCGCGGCGTTTGCGCCTGAGCCCCCGGTCAGGCCTGCGCCGGGATGCGTGCCGCTGCCACAAAGATAGAGGTTTTCGATTGGCGTGCGGTAGCGCGCCCAGTCCAGCAGCGGACGCATGGTGAAGAACTGGTCGAGGGCAAGATCTCCGTGGAAGATCTGGCCGCCGGTTAATCCGTAGACGTCTTCGAGATCCTGCGGGGTGATGATCTGGTGGGTCAGGATCATCGCGGGAAGATTCGGCGCGTACTGTGCGAGCGTTTGAACTACCGTTTGCCCCAGGGCTTTGCGCTGGTCTTCCCAATCGCCTTTCAACTTGTAAGGCGCGTACTGCATGTAGATCGACATCACGTGCTTGCCTTCGGGCGCGAGCGTTGGATCGGTCAGCGACGGGATGGTGGCTTCGAGATAGGGGTGGGGCGAAAAGTTACCATACTTCGACGCATCGAAGGCGCGTTCCAAATAGTCGATCTCGTGGCCGATGTGAATGCGTCCCGTGAGCGCGTTTCCGTCTCCGTTTTTCAAGGCGGTGAAATTCGGCAGGGCGGAGAGTGCGAGGTTCACCTTGGCGACCGTGCCGTTGCCGCGGTAGTGCTGCAACTTCTGCACGAAGTCGGGGGAAAGGTGCGTAGGATCGGTGAGCTTGAGCAGAGTGCGCTTGGGGTCGGCGTTGGAGATGACGGCCTTCGCGCTGATCTCTTCGCCGGTTCCGAGCAGCACGCCGGTGGCTGCGCCGTCTTTCACCCGAATCTCGATGACCTCGGCGGCCGTGCGAATCTCGACGCCGGCGGCCTTCGCGGCGCTGGCCATGGCTTGCGTGAGTGCGCCCATGCCGCCGGCGGCGAAGAACGCGGAGCCGGCGGGATGAGAATCGCCGGCGGCGCGGATGAGCAACTGCAGGCTGCTGCCGGCAGACCACGGGCCGAGAAAGGTTCCGAAGATTCCGCGCGCAGCGATGACCGCGCGCAATAATTCGGTCTCGAAATATTCCGCCACCAGGTCGGCCACGGCCATCGGACCCCAGCGCAGGACGCGGTACATATCCCGCTTGCCGAGATTGCGGAGAGCGCGGCCGGTTTTGAGCATGCTCCAAAGATCGCCGCCGCTGGGGTGGTCGATGTCGGGCGGAGTGGTGGCGAGGGCTTCGGCGATTACTCTGCTGATCTTTTCCAGCGAGTTCTCGAACTCGGGATACTTAGCTGCATCTTTTTGTGAGAAAGCGGCTATTGCTTGTGCGGATTTGTTTTCGTCCTGATAGAGGGAAAGAGCGCGTCCATCGGGCGCGAGCGCAGTGACACAGGTCTCAGGCGTGATGAATCGCAGGCCATGTTTTTGCAGTTGCATGTCCCGAACAATGTCCGGACGAATGGGGCCGGCGGTGTGCGCGAGCGTGGAGCAGCGGAAGCCGGGATGGAATTCGTCGGTGATCGCGGAGCCGCCGACCTGCGGGCGGCGCTCGAGCACGAGAGGTTTGAATCCCGCTTTGGCCAGGTAGAACGCGGTGACCAGCCCATTGTGGCCGCCGCCGATGATGACGATGTCACGCCGGTCGGGTCTGTTCTGCTGGGGCATGGTTACGCCGCTCCCTTTATATCTTTGAGAATTTCGAGAGCGGCGAGACGGCCAGGCGCGCCCATGATGCCTCCGCCGGGGTGCGTGGCTGAGCCGCACATGTAGAGATTCTGAATGGGCGTGCGGAAGCGCGCGTATCCCGGTGCGGGGCGCAGGAAGAAAAGTTGCTCCAGCGAAAGTTCTCCCTGGAAGATGTTGCCTTCGCTAAGTCCCCACTCGCGTTCGAGATCGAGCGGGAGTGATGACTTGCTTGTGCAGGATGATGTCTTTGATGTTGGGCGCGTATTCGGCGATGGTGTTGACGACGGTGTCGCCGAAGGCCTCTTTTTCTGATCGTCCCAGTGCAAGCCGGATCGCAGCTTGTAGGGTGCGTACTGCACGAAGCAGGAGAGCACGTGCTTGCCCGGCGGCGCGACCGACGGATCAGTGAGCGAAGGGATGACCATGTCGATGTAGGGGCGGCGCGAGAAATTTCCGTATTTTGCGTCGTCGTAGGCGCGCTCCATGTATTCGACCGAGGGTGAGATGGAAATTGCACCGCGCAGGTGGGCGCCGGGGCCGGGAATGGCTTTGAAGTTTGGCAGCGCGTCGAGCGCCATATTCACTTTGCCGGATGATCCGCGATACTTGAAGCGGTTGATATCTTCGAGAAAGTCTGCAGGAAGATGCTCGGCTTCGATGAATTTGTTGAAGGTGAGACGGGGATCGACACTTGACGAAATTGTTTCTGCATAGATTTCGTCGCCGTTTGCTAGAACTACTCCTTTGGCCTTTCCGTCTTTGACGACGATTTTCGCGATGGCGGCTTGCGTGCGAATCTCGACGCCGGCTTCGCGGGCTGCGTCGGCGATGGCGTTTGAGATTGCGCCGGTGCCTCCGCGGGCGAAGCCCCAGGCCCGGAACGCGCCGTCGATTTCTCCCATATAGTGATGCAGCAGAACGTAGGCCGTGCCCGGTGAGCGTACGCCGAGGAATGTGCCGATAATGCCGGAGGCTGACATCGTCGCTTTGAGGACGTCGGTCTCGAACCACTGGTCCAGGAAATCGATGGCGCTCATGGTCATGAGCTGGACCTGGTTGTATTTGTCGTAGCTCGACATACCCTGGAAACGGCGGCCGATGAAGAGCAACTTCATCAGTTCGCGGGGGTCGAGCGTATTGGGGTCGGGAGGCACCATGCTGAGAATCGGCTTCACGAAGCGGCACATGGCTTGCATGGCTTTGCCGAATTCGTCATAGGCTTCGGCGTCAACGCGGGAGTGGCGGGCGATTTCGCGGTGAGTCTTGCCGTGGTCGTTCACGCGCCACAGGTAATCACCGCTAGGCATGGGGGTGAACGTGCCGTCGAGCGGAAGGATTTCGAGGCCGTGGCGCGGGAGATCGAGGTCGCGGATGATTTCCGGGCGCAGCAGCGAGACCACGTAGGAGCAGACGGAAAATTTGAAGCCGGGAAAGACTTCTTCAGTGCAGGCAGCGCCGCCGAGGACGTGGCGACGTTCGAGCACCAGAACTTTCTTTCCGGCGCGCGCCAGGTAGGCGGCGTTGACCAGGCCGTTGTGGCCGCCGCCGATTACGATTACGTCGTATGAATTAGCCATTAGCTCTTAGCCCTTAGCGGTTAGCTTGCCGGTTGAGAATGTGGACGGAGAATACTAGCGCAATTTTGGGGCGCGTGTATCAGAGGCCGCTGGGAAGGACGCTCCAGCTGCGGAGGGCATTCGATAGCGTTGGGATGATTGAGCGCATGACTGGAGTTGAAGGGCCATTCTATCGGGAACGGAGGGTTTTGTGTGCAGAATTAGTGAACATAGAAATTTGCTGCGCGCGAGATCTTTCGCTCCACCTGAAAAGCGCCTCGCTAGGGATGACGCCTTCGATGAGGGCTCCGGCGTATAATCCGGGGTCGAGCCGAATTCTTCTAGAGGTCAGTTCATTGCCGATTGGAACCGCGTTTCACCAGAGAACTTTTCCGCTTTGCCACAGCTTGAATTACCGCGAGTGGTCGGGATACTACACGGTAAGCGTGTATGAGGTGCATCACGAGCACGAGTACAACGCCATCCGCAATGCGGCGGCGTTGATCGATATTTCTCCGCTCTACAAGTATTTGGTGACGGGCAAAGACGCTACGCGGCTGGTGAACCGTGTGATCACGCGCGACATTAATAAGGTGAAAGTGGGGCAGGTGATTTATTGCTGCTGGTGCGATGAAGAGGGCAAGGTCATCGACGACGGAACGATTTCGCGGCTGGAGGAAAATGTTTATCGCTGGACGGCTGCCGACCCCAGCCTGCGCTGGTTCCGGCAGAACGGCCTGAACATGGATGTGCAGGTCGAAGATATCTCGGAGAAAGTTGCGGCGCTGGCGCTCCAGGGACCCACTTCGGCGAAGCTTTTGAAGACAGCCGCCGATGCCGACATTGCGAACCTGAAGTATTTCCGCGTGACCCATGGCAAGATTGCGGGCGTGCCTGTGGACATTTCGCGGACCGGGTATACCGGCGATCTGGGGTATGAAATCTGGGTTCCGTTGAAAGAAGCTACTGCTGCGGTGAAAGTATGGGATGCGCTGGTGGAGAAAGGTAAGCAGTTTGATCTGCACGCGGCGGGGATGCTGGCGCTGGACGTGGCGCGCGTGGAAGCTGGATTGCTGCTCATCGAAGTGGACTACAGCAGTTCGAAGAAAGCGCTGATTCCGTCGCAGAAGTATTCACCGTACGAGCTGGGCTTCGCCAAGATGGTGCATCTGGAGAAAGAGAATTTTATTGGCAAGCGGGCGCTGGAGCGGGACGCGAAGAATGGAGTGCCGCGGCAACTTGTCGGCGTGGAAGTGGATTGGACCGATGTGGAAGCGCTCTATGAACAGTATGGCCTTACTCCCGCTGCGCCGAGCCAGGCTTCGCGGGTGGCGGTGCCGTTGTACTCGGGGGAGAAACAGGTGGGCAAGGCTACGACCACGACCTGGTCGCCGATCCTGAAAAAGATGATCGCTCTGGCTAGCTTGGAGACCGAGCATTCGAAGCTGGGGACGCAGTTGCAGATGGAGATTACGATTGAGGCGATCCGGTTGAAGACGAACGTTAAGGTGACGGGCCTGCCGTTTTTTAATCCGGCTCGGAAGACGGCGACGCCGGTTTAGTGATTGACCGAAATATCGAATTTCGGGGACGCACGGTTTTATCTTTTACGTTTACGTTCTGTCAGGCGCCAGTTCAGGCACTTGGTAAAATGGGACGACCGAAGTGAGCTGACACGTAATTATCTTTAGCGCTGGCAAAAGACGGTAACCAGATCGATGACCCTGGGAAGCGCGACGGGGTGATTACTACCGTTCCCGAGCTAAACCATGTACAAAGAGTTTTATGGCCTGCGGGCGAATCCGTTCAACGTTAACCCCGACCCGCGTTTTCTGTTCTTGACGCACCACACCGAGGAGGCGCTGGCCTGCCTTACCTATGGCATCCAGAGCCGCAAAGGGTTTGTGCTGCTGACCGGGGAGGTGGGGACGGGCAAGACTACGCTCATCAACAAGCTGCTGGAATGGTTGCGTCTGCAGCAGGTGGCGACGGCGTTCATTTTCAACTCGCGGATGGACACGCCGCAGTTTCTGGATTATCTGATGGCGGACTTTGGCATTCCCTGCGAATCGAAGGCCAAAAGCCAGATCCTGCTGCGGCTCTATAACTGGCTACTGGATCGCTACCGGGCGGGCGAGGCGGCGGTGCTCATCGTGGATGAGGCGCAGAACCTGAGCGATGAGGTGCTGGAAGAAATCCGGATGCTGACCAACCTGGAGACCTTCACGGAGAAGTTGCTCCAAATCGTACTCGTGGGTCAGCCCGAACTAGAGCAGAGGTTGAAGGAGCCACAACTGCGGCAGTTACGTCAAAGGCTGACGCTGCGCGCAAAAACGCATCCTCTGACGCTGGAAGAAACCGAAGCTTATATCCAACGGCGCTTACGCATTGCCGGTTCCAACGGCGAGAAAATTTTCGATCCGGAGTCCGTGGCGTTGATCCATCGCTATGCCACCGGCATTCCGCGGGTAGTCAACCTGTTGTGCGAACACTGCCTGGTGAGCGGGTTCGTGGATCAGCAGAAAGTGATTTTACCGACCGTGGTACATGCTGTAGCTAGGGAGTTTGATCTGGACGAAGGCCCGGCAGCCGGGGAGGAGACGACCGAGCCACCACCGGCGGCGAGTCCCGAGAAGGTTGACTTAGTGGAAGCCTTGCGTTCGCTGGCCAGCCTGGCGGACCGATTGCGCGAAGAAGATAAGGACCTGCCCGAGGAAAGAGAAATATGAGCAGAATCCACGACGCGCTGAAGAAAGCGGAACAGGAGCGCATGGCGTTGCAGGGAGGCGCCGTGCTGTACGGTCTTGCGACGCCGGAGGCGGATGATTCGCCGATGTTGGCGCCACTGGAAGAGCCACGAGTGGCAGTGGATGAGAAAGTGCCCACCGGCGGCGTTTCGCGTTCACTGGCGGTGCCTTCGTTCGCCAGCTCTTTCAGTCTCGACGCTTTGCTGGCCCGGTGTCCTCAACTGCAATGGAAGCCGGACGAGAAAACGATGTTGTTCTTCAATGGCGACGATGATGCGCGCGGGACCGATGAATTCCGCACGCTGCGCTCGCGGATCTATCACACTCGCGAGAAGATGGCGCTGAAGAAGATCCTGGTGACCAGCTCGCTACCCAAGGAGGGCAAGTCCTTCACCTCGGCGAACCTGGCGCAAGTGCTGGTGCGGCAGCACGGACGCCGCGTATTGCTGATCGATGCCGACCTGCGCGATCCGCGGCTGCATATGATGCTGGGCACGACTTCGTCGCCCGGCCTTTCCGACTATCTGGAAGGCGGAACTGACGAATTTTCGATCATGCAGCGCGGGGCGATGGAGAACCTGTTCTTTATTCCCAGCGGCCGGCAAATCTCCGATCCCTCGGAACTGGTGGCCAATGGGCGGCTGCAGTTCCTGCTGCAGCGGGTGGAGGCTTTGTTTGACTGGATCATCGTCGAGTCGCCGCCAGCGGTGCCGGTCTCCGATGCCAGCGTGCTGGCGAAGGCATGTGACGGGGTGTTGCTGGTAGTGCGCTCCGATGCGACGCCGGTCGAAATGGTGAGCCGGGCGCGGGAGGAGTTCCCAGACCAGATCCTGATCGGGGTCGTGACGAATGGGGCGGATCACGAATCCTCGCCTTCTTCGCGTCATTACTACGACGCCTATGTGAAGAATTTGACTGAATCGAAGTCCTAGGGAAATTGGGGAACGTAGTCGCCGATCCACACGGCGGCGGGTGCTAACGTGCTTGTTCAGCCATCCGCAGGTGCGGCTCCACTAGAGCAAGGAGCTGCTCTTTCAGGAAAGGTCCGCTTGCCAGAAGTCCCGACAGAAGCGGATCCCGCCGATTCGCCGTCAGGGCGGTTCTTTCCAGAGTGCTGACGAAACCTCTTGCGCTCTGTACCAGTGCCGCGCCTGCCACTACGTCCCACTCATTCTTCGGAGTCAGAGTGAAAGTAATGTCCGCCAGCCCAGCCGAGACCAGGGCAAGCTTGTAGGCCACGGAGCCCATGGGCCTGATCTTGAAAGCGGCATTCTCAAACGGCTTCCATTCACCGCGGTTGACCTCGCTGCGGCTGGCGAGAACCAGGGCGCCATCGAGCGTCTTGCGCTGGCTGGGCTGGGAAGGCTTGCCGTTGTAGGTAACGCCGGAGTCGATTGATCCCAGGAAGGTCTCGTCGGTGGCTGGATTGTAAATTCCGCCGGCAACGGGAAAGCCGTTCTCGACGAATCCGATTGAAGCGCAGAACTCCGGGATTCCCTTGACGAATTCGCGTGTGCCATCGAGAGGATCGACCACCCAAACGCGCGAGCGCTGCAGACGAACCGGGTCGTCCACACTCTCTTCGGAAAGCCAGCCTTCGCCATCGCGCAGGAGTTCCTTGCGCAGAACGGCGTCGAGCGCGCGATCCGCTTCAGTTACGGGGTCATGACCGATCTTGTATTCGGTTTCAATCGCTCCCGGGGTGAAGCGGGCGAAGACCGCACGAGAAGCTTCCAGCGCGGCGTGAATGCGTTCCAGTATTTCAGCGTAAGAACTCGAGTGCATAGTCTCCCGATCTTCTTGCTATGCTTCTTCTCTTGATGACCTTGCTTGAATGCTCACGACATTAACATCCGGGCTCCCGTCGCCAGCAACACCGCGCAGAGAATACGCCTGAGCCACGGAACTGGAACCCGAGTACTCAGGTAAGAACCCAGCAGTCCCCCGGGCACCGAGCCGATCAAGAGCGCCTCGACGAGGTGGAGGTCAACATTGTGCAATCGAAAATGGAGAAGACTTGTGACGCCTGTGAGCAGCAAGGCATGCACGATGTCCGTGCCGACCATGACCTTTGGCTGAAAACTGTAGAACAGCAAAAGCATCATCATCACAATGCTGCCGGAGCCGACCGAAGTGATGCCAACGAGAAAGCCTGCCACTAAGCCGATGAGTGACATCCACGCGAACGACTTCATGCTCGGCGGTTTGGCTGCGGCCCGGTCCTCGATCTTCTTCTGGAAGAACAAGAAAGTCGGAATGCAGATCAAGAGCACTCCGACGGCAATGGTGATGAAGTGATTGACGCCGTTGCCATAAAGATTGCGTAGATGAACCAGGAAACTTACGCCTAGATAGGAGCCGGGAGCGCTGCCGATGATCAGCGCCAGGACCACCTTGCGCCGAACCGTGCCCTTGCGCAGATGGACAATACTGGCGCCGATTTTGGTTGCGAAGTTGAAGAGCGCGTCCGAGCCAACGGCGCGCATGGCAGGTACATGCAAACCGAAAATGAGAATCGGGAGCAGCAGAACGCCGCCCCCGACCCCCGTCATTCCGATAAGGGTCCCGACTCCAAAGCCCACCAGGCTTTTGATCAGCAGATCCATATCAGCAAATCCATGACCGTACCCGTTTCAGCCTCTTCATGCGTGATCCGGGCGGATTAGACCGACTCCGCGGCGGTTCCGATGAAACCTTCCCTTTCCAGGTGCAGGATGATCTCCTGCGCCGCTTCTTCGGGGGACAAATCGCCCGTGTTGATCGTGACTTCGGCGTCGGCCGGAACTTCATAAGGATCGGAGATGCCGGTGAATTCTTTCAGGATTCCCGCGCGCGCCTTGGCGTACAGCCCTTTGCGGTCACGCTGTTCGCAGACATCCACAGAGGTGGCGATGTGCACCAGAATGAACCCACCGTAGGGCTCAATCAGTTGCCGCACATGTTTGCGCGTGGCGTCGTAGGGCGCGATAGGCGCGCAAATGGCGATACCGCCATTTTTGGTGATTTCGGAGGCCACATAGCCGATGCGCCGGATGTTGATGTCACGGTGCTCCTTGGAGAAGCCGAGTTCGGAAGATAGATTCTTGCGGACCAGGTCGCCATCAAGAAGGGTGACTGGCCGCCCACCCGACTCCAGAAACTTTGTCATCAAAACATTGGCGATGGTCGATTTGCCCGACCCCGAAAGCCCAGTGAAGAAGATGGTCACACCCTGCTTGTGACGGGGCGGGAAACTGCGGCGCAATTCCGCCACGACTTCGGGATAGGTGAACCAGGCGGGAATGTCGCGGCCTTCGTTGAGGCGCTGGCGAAGTTCCGTGCCGGAGATATTCAGCACGCGATCTCCCTTCTTGACTTCATCGTCGGGAACGTATTTGTCCTGATCCTCGAGGTAGACCATCATGTTGAAAGGCACCATAGTGACGCCGATGTCGGCTTCGTGCTTTTTGAAAACCTCCTGCGCCTCATAGGGTCCGTAGAAAGGTTTGCCATCCGTGTCCTTGCCCGGACCGGCGTGATCGCGGCCCACGATGAAGTGGGTGACGCCGTGATTCTTGCGGATGAGCGCATGCCAGATGGCTTCGCGCGGTCCGCCCATGCGCATGGCGAGCGGCAGCAGGGAAAGTTTGGCGGTCGACTGCGGGAACTTTGCGAGCAGCAGTTGATAGCAACGCACTCGCGTGTAGTAATCGACGTCGCCGGGTTTGGTCATGCCTACAACGGGATGAATCAGCAGGTTGGCTTCGACTTGCCTGGCGGCGCGAAAGGCGAGTTCCACGTGAGCGCGATGCATGGGATTGCGGGTCTGGAAAGCGACCACACGGCGCCAGCCCACGCGGGCAAATTCGGCGCGCACCTCGGCCGGAGTCAAACGCAGATTGCGAAAATCATAGTGGGAGGGGATCTGGGTCGCCTCGATCTTTCCTCCGACATACCACGGATTCGACTTATTGATGGCGTAATCGGCGCCGGGATGGGCGGCGCTGGTGCTGGCAAACACAGACTGGGCTTCAGCCTTGCGGTCGGGCTGCCACACTTCCTCTACGTGCAATACGGCTAACATCACGCCCTCAGGATCGCGCAGCGCGACTTTGCTCGTGCCGGGCGTGAGCTTCTTGGCGAACTCCTCAGTCACGTCGAGGGTGACGGGCACGGGCCAGAGCGTTCCGTTGGCGAGCCGCATGTTGTGGCACACGCCTTCGTAATCGGCGCGTGTCATGAAGCCCCGCAGCGGAGAAAATCCGCCAGTCACCAGCAACTCCAGATCACAAAGCTGGCGGCCAGTGAGGTCCCACGAAGGCCACTCTTTTGAGTGGGCCTTCAATTCGGCGCTTCTTTCTGGTTGGGCGATGAGTTGAACGAGTTCTCCGCCATGGGGCGGAATGAGATGGCTGGTCGCGGCTGTCAAGTGCTAAGCCTCCTGGAATTCTTACGTTGTCTTGTCTACTACGTTTATTGTCTTTGACTGGATTGCATCCCAGACTGCATTAGCGTCGAGGGGAAACCGAATTCCAGATTCTTGATGGGAGAGAAAATCCCGAAATGTTACCTCACAGAGTAACACTTCCGGGTCGCGGTAAGAAAGCTAAGATTCGTGTCCCATGAATAAGAAAAGTGTAGAGCAATTCGGAGGCCTTCACAGGCCAGCGGCCGCCAAGTAAGTGGGTGAAACGAAATGTCTTTCGGGAGTGTTGAAGCAGCGCGTTTCCGCCGGAGCCTTAGCGGTGAAAAGAATTGCGACAAAGAACAGAACAGTTGCACTTCGCGAAAACATTTAGGAAAATATTTGAAAGCAAAGATGTGTTGACCGCTACTCCCTTGGGCCCTGCATTCGAGAGGGGCCTGGGTTACCGGCTCGGGCCGCACAGGTTCCGGACCAATCGTTCAGCTTCCAATCTTGACCGCGGACGCAGAGGGCAGCGCTATGGCCTGGTCCACCCGGCACTTCCTGGAGAAGCCAACGGCCTGCTTCTGCACCATCGGGCCGCGTTGCCAGGAGAGCGTTTTTCTCCCCAGCCGCAAGGGACACGTCGAATTGGCCTAGGGCAAGCGACAGGCCGTCCCCTGTTGCTTTGATGTAAGCCTCTTTCCGGGTCCAGCAGCGGAAAAAGGCTTCAATTTTTTCTTCGGCAGGCAAAGCGGCAAGTTGGTTTTGTTCGCGCGCGGAAAAGAAGCGGCGAGCGATCGCTTCCAAGTCGGAATCAGGACGGAGTTGTTCGACATCGACCCCGATCTCTCGTCCGCGCGTAAAGGCTAACAAAGCGATTCCTCCCGAATGGGAAATGTTGAAGGTAACACCAGCATCGGCGTACGCAGCGCCCAGAGAAGGCTTTTCTTTTTTCGAGTAGGAGAAGCTCAAACTACTCGGATCCGTTGCCAGATAGCTGGACAGGATTCTGCGCAACAGCGCTCGCGACGCAACGAAGCGCTGACGGTCACGCGGAAAATGAAAGCGCGAAGCGCGCGCTAATTCGTCGGCGGAAAGCAGTGTTTGCCAGCGGGATTCGTCTGCGCCGATGGCCTCGAGATCGACTCGCCAGAGCTGCACTTCGTCGTCAGGCAGTGGGAGAGGCGACTCGATCCGGAGGCCTGAGTCGGTGATGTTCATGGTCTCGCTCATGCACCTGGTTCAGTTTACCCTCCAGGTACCAGTGGAGTGAAAACGTGTTTTTCTTGTCGTGTGGATTTCCAGCGTCGATTGGGCCGTCGAGGGGATATGTCTGTGGAAATCTGCATGAACAAAGCCAAATTTTCAAGATTTCCGAAAAACGAGCGGGTGTATGATTATTTGCAAATAAGCCAGCCATGAGGTCCAAGTGCGGACGAGCAGACGGTCAGGAGTCAACCGCCGGCGGTTGGCCCGTGCCCTCAAGCATCAGGGAGAAAAATGAGAAAGAACCAGCGACGCTTCCTTTGGTTGGGTATCTCAATTCTCGGAGTGCTAACCTTGTCTCCAGCTTTGCTGGGTCAGTCTACCCCGGACCGAGAGGTGGCCGTCCCGGTAGTTACCGACTGGAGTAGCCGCCAGCTGATCTTCTCTAAACCGGCCACAGCGGAACAGGCGCGCCGGGTGGAGCAGGATCCGCGCTATTTGCAGCAGCAGTATCGGCAGTCGCCGGCGAGCTTGCGGGAGGCGGAGATTGACGGTGCGCTTGCTCCCGAGCTGCGGTATAGCTCAGAGCTTGGGATCTCCCGCGAGAGGCAGCGAACCCACAGAAATCCTGGAATCGATAAAGACTGGTCGCTCGACTTGGGTAGCAGCGCGACCGTCGGCGCCACGAACTATCCTGCTAAGATCTCGTTTCGCGGTACGAACGCCGCCTGTGCCGGCGGCGCAGGTCAGCCCGATATCGTGGTGTATCCCACGGGCCTTTTGGGGTCCGGGTCACAAGCCAGCATCGTAGCCTTCGATAACCTCTATTCCGGCTGTAGTGGTGACGGGACGGTGCCCACCGTCTACTGGGCCTACGACACCGGCGGCACGATCACAACTTCTCCTGTGTTTTCGGCCGATGGTACGCAAGTTGCATTCATGCAAACCGATGGGGTGGGGAATGGAAGTCTGGTGTTGCTGAAATGGGCCGCTTCGGGCGGCACCGTTGGCGGCCCAGTCGCCGTTCCACGGAAACGTAATTCCGATTACCCTGGGTGTAGCGCGCCCTGCATGACCTCTGTCTTAGTTGAAGATGGGACCGGAACGCAGCACCCCGACAGCAAATCATCTGTTTTCTACTACTACAGTGGCGACACCGCTTATGTGGGTGACGACGCCGGCTGGCTTCACCAAATCAATCCAGTATTCAATGGGGTCCCTGCTGAAGCGGGAACCGGGGGCTGGCCGGTGCAGGTGAACCCTGGTGCCGCGACCGCCCTCACCAGCCCGGTTTATGATCAAGTCTCGGGGTTTGCGTTTGTGACGGACGTTGGCGGCTTCTTGTATCGAGTCGGGCCCATCACGGCCGCCGTCGCTACCGCTTCTGGCCAGTTGGATGTTTCCTTTTCGGAGGGTGGCGGGGGCATCGTACAAGGCCCGATCGTCGATTCCACCGCTGAGCTGGTGTACGTGTTCGCGTCCAGTGACGGCAGCGGGAGTTGTACCGGTGGCGCTGACTGCACCGCCGTTTACCAACTGGCAGCCGATTTCGCTGGTAACGATTTTGGATCGGAGGCAGTGGTCGGAAACAGCACCGTTGAACCTGCGGCGCCAAGTCCCATGTACATCGGAGCTTTTGACAGCACCTACGAAAACTCCGTGAACGCGACGGGAAATCTTTATGTTTGCGGCAACACCGGAGGAGATCCAACCCTGTATCAGGTTCCTATTGCGGCTGGTGCCTTCGGCACCGTAAACACGGGGCCAGCCCTTTCGACCAGCACTACGCCCTGCTCTCCAGTGACCGATCTCCTCAATACCAATGCGTCTGGGGGCTCGACCGAGCGAGTATTTGTTAGTGCGGAGACGGGCGGAGTCTCCTCGGGGTGCTCCTCTGGCGGATGTATCTTCAATTTCAAGGATACGCCGTGGCTACCGAAGACCTCCTACACGGTGGGCCAGGAGGTCCTGGACAGCCACTTTCAGATTCAAGTAGTGAGCGTAGCTGGCACCTCAGGCGCCACGGCTCCCGGATGGAGCACGATCATCAACCACTCCACGACTGACGGTACAGTGCACTGGCTCGATCAGGGAGTTCCGTCTGCCGTTACTCTGGCCGCCTGGGCGCCCAGCACTGCTTACGCATTACATGCCAAGATCCTCGACGGCAACAACAACATTGAGTTTGTAACAGCGGCCGGCACTTCGGGTACTACGGTTACGTTTAATGCAACAGCGGGCGGTACCACGACCGATGGCACTGTAACGTGGACAAACTTGGGCGCGCTCGGAACCGCTGCCATGGCTGCGGCCGGAGGCACGAGCGGCATCATCGTCGACAACACCGTGGGCACGGGAACGCTGGCAGGCGCATCTCAGGTATACTTCTCCACTCTGCAAGGTCAGGTTTGCGGAACGTCGGGCACCGGCGGGTGCGCCGTGCAGGCATCGCAGCCAACATTACAGTAGCGAGTCGAGACTCTCCGCAATCCCGAACGCAAGATGGGTCCGGCGTCAATTAGGTTTTCCGAAGATCCGCCCACGCTCTAGCTGACTCTGCGAAAGAAGAAACTCAATTTGCGTGGACCTGCGTATTCGACGAAGGGAACTCCAAAGAGACAGCGTCGCCGCCGACGAAGCTCACCGTGACACTGGTCTCGCGCTCAGCGAACCGCTCGACTCCCGGGAACGAACTATAGCGCCAGAGGCGGACCGCTTGCTCCGCGGCTTGCGCAAGAGCCTGTTTCCCGCTGAGCGCGCGAATTCGTTTCACCGCTCCGTTGGCCGCGATGATGACTTGCAAGCGAACCTTACCTCGAATGCTGTCATCCGGGGCCACGGGATAGGCGAAACGTCCGATCGGAGTCTCGGCTACTTGCACGCGCGACGCGGAAGAGTCCGAGGTTGCAGTGAGCGAGACCGGCGTGGGATGCGGTGTGGGCGAAAGACGGGCGAGATCCTCGGCGCTCGGCGAAGCGGGTACGGGAGCATGAATTGCCAGACTTCCGGATTCATAAGGTGTCTCGCGATGGCGAGACAACCCCAGCGTCAAGCCAAGCAATAGCAAGCCCAGGCTAACGCCCCACCGCACACGGGAATGAACCGCCAATGAAATGAATTTGTGTATTTCGCCGCGGCTGGAAGCGGACGCTTTAGGAGCAAAGGGAGACGGCGGAAGCTCCACGGCCCAAATGTTTCTTCCGTGGTCAAGCGCTTCGATCCCAGCCTGATTTTCGTTAGCTGCAAGACGGTTGGTCCAGATGACGCGGAAAGAAGCTTTCTGCTGTCCTCGTTGCAATGCAATGGTCTGTCCGGGAGAAAGCTCGGTGCGCAATCCTCCCAGCCGACAGCCGATGTGACTGATATCGATGGTGTGAGCCAATTGCGTGACCAGGGTTTGGTCCGTCTGCCGGCGTAGAGACACGCGTAGCGGCAGAACCATTTTGATACGAGAGCAGCGCTGACTTCCTTCCGGCATCGGGCTACAGCTTACTCAAGTCTGAAAGTCACAACCAGTTACTGAAGTCATCGGGAAGAACCTTCAGAAACGTCAGCATCAAGCAGACGTTGAGCGAACCGCGGTGTCAGTTTTGCGCGCATAGTAAGTGGGTTGGCCGGGATCGAGTTTGCGGCCTTGGCCGCTGAAGCGGGGAAGGTGAATGACGCCGATCTTTTGCAAAGCAAATTGCAGAGTAGTGGCGAGGACGCCGAAGCCGTACGTCACGCTGCGGCGGAAGTTAATGGAGGAGGCTTCTTCGAAATATTTCGTGGGACAAGATACTTCTCCGATGCGGAATCCGAACTGTACGCACTGGGCCAGCATCTGGTTGTCGAAGACGAAGTCATCGGAATTCTCCAGCAGCGGAAGTTCGGTGAGGACCTCGCGGCTGAAGGCGCGATATCCGGTGTGGTATTCGGACAGCTTCACGCCCAGAAAAAGATTTTCAAATGCGGTGAGCAGGCGGTTGGAGATGTATTTGTAAGTGGGCATGCCGCCGCGTAGCGCCCTTCCGCCGATGATGCGCGACCCCAACACTACATCGTAAACGTCATAAGCGACCATGCTAGCCATGGCCGTCACCAGCAGCGGAGTGTACTGATAATCGGGATGAAGCATGATGACCACATCGGCGCCCGCGGCCAGGGCCTCGCGATAGCAAGTCTGCTGATTGCGGCCATAGCCATAATTGCGGTCGTGTTGGAAGACCTGCAGGCCGAGGCGGTGGGCAAGATCGACCGTGGCATCGGAGCTGTGGTCATCCACCAGGATGCGAATATCAGCCAGGTCTGGCAACTCTCCAACCGTGACCTTCAGAGTCTTTTCCGCGTTGTAGGCGGGCATGACGATCGCGATTCGTTTGCCGTTAATCATTTTCTCGAAACTTTGCCCGGATCGAGCCGATTCCATAATACCTGAGTGTGGCCGGAACCGGGCCGAGCTTGTAGGCCATCTGAATGTCGGTTTCAGGAGCGGTCGTGGGAGCCGAGACTCAGGCCTCGATGAGGCATGAGCCGCAATTTTGAAATTAACCGACAATCCCTATTGTTTTCAGCCCTTTTGTTTTCAGATTGGGTTCACTTAGCGGTTCCGCCACAACTAGGGTAGATCATGTAAATTGTTCAGAGCTGTTGCGTAGGCATGGCAATTTTCACCTAGGGTGTTTACCTGAGCGCCCCCGTCTTAGGGGTGAATGTCGCCCTTCCGGAAAAGAAATCTTCTTTTTTCGGGACTGACGCCTTCCCCCGCCCGGCTGGGCGGCACAACCTAATCGTAGCCAGTGTTTTTCCTTCGCCAGGTTCGAGCAGGACCAAGTTACCCTGACTTTACGCACCCTTTCGCATCCTACGCGATTCCTGACGACTGGGATGGATTCCCTGGGCCTAGCTCGGGGAGTCGGATTCTATGTTCTGGAAGCCCGCTGATATGTCCCCAAGTGCCTGTGGAAATGGCTGTTCTTTCGTCACAGACGATCTTCGTCTCAAAATGGCATTGTGGATGCTACGTAATTTGGAAGCATCCCAAGTAGGGCGAAGGTCTAGGTAGTTGGCAAATCCAAACCCCGGGGGCAGTAATGACGGAGCAGTCCGTTCGGCTAGGCCCGCGCGAGCAACAGATTGTCGAATTGCTTTTGCAAGGCTGTGATAATGCCGAAATCGCCAGCCAACTCAAGATGGCGCGCAGAACCGTGAAGGCTCATTTCAACCGGCTGTTCCTTCGTTTCGGGATCACCGGCGGAATCAAGCGAGTGAAACTCGCGACCCTTTTATACCGGAGGCAGTTATGTTCACGAACGATCGTTATGGACCCCGTACTCCCAGCGAGCGCGAAACCCGCGTCATCGAACTTGTCGCACAGGGCTTGAAGAACCGTGACGTGGCTCATGCCATAGGCACAACCGAACATGTAGTGAAGAATTACCTTCGCGTCATCTACGACAAGCTCGGACTCTGGAACCGGGTGGAACTCGCGCTGTGGTATGAGTCGCGCAAGCACGAACTCGAACTCTCTGCGTGACGGGCGTAACCGCGTGGACGAAGAGTCTTCGCGTCGAGTTGAAAATGGAAAACACTTCCCGGCTGTCAGTCACAATCGAAGGCTTGCAAGTGACCGAGTCGCGTAGCGGCAGCCCTTCCGCCTTTTCGGGCGGCCGCATGCAGCAGTAAACGCGCCTGGTCGCAGTTCTTGGGCACTCCGTCTCCCCGCAGATACAAATCCGACAGAGTCGTCGTTGCCGCAACGCTTCCCTTACCCACAGCCTTCCACAGCCACTGGGCAGCTTCTCTTCGATCGCGAGGCGTGCCCTGTGTGCCGTTCAGGTACATCTCAGCGGTGGCAAGGTCTTGCGCCCCACTAGCATCAGCTGCGAGGGCGTAGGAGCTTGCAGCCGTCGT
This sequence comes from uncultured Acidobacteriaceae bacterium, assembly GCA_963850805.1. Classification (GTDB taxonomy): domain Bacteria; phylum Acidobacteriota; class Terriglobia; order Terriglobales; family Acidobacteriaceae; genus Sulfotelmatobacter. Next base: position 20,083 of record CAWKNF010000034.1, read on the forward strand.
CACGATTGTGGACGCACGTCGTGCGTGGACACGGTCGATCCTTCGTGAAGTTGCCGCTGCTTGGCTCTTGCTCCGCACCGGGGGAGTTGCCGGGGAAGCTGAAGAGTTTTCTTCAGGCGGGATACTCTCCGTCGTGCTGGGCTGCGCGGAGACTGCTGGCCCCGTCGGTGGCGCAGGTGGTGGCGCTAGTGGAATGTTCCTTGACGCAGCGAACTGCGTACCTGGAGCGTCCGAAACTGTTTTCGTGCTTCGCGCCGCCATGTACATATAAATGAGCGGCGGAAGAAGCAGTGCCAGAACTGCACCGACGTAGAGCCGGTAGCGATAGGGAACAGACTCGGGCTCGGACTGCACAGCAAAGCTCGGAAGAATTTGTTCCGGCAGTGGCCACGCTGCTTTCGGCTCGTTGTGACCTTTGCTGGCGGCCGCGGGGTGAAGTTCGGCATCGATCGCGTACTGCGGAAACTCACCGCCCAGAGTAGGTTCGTGGTCGCCGTACGGAGTGCGTCCCTCCGGCGAGATTTGCAGGGATGCGCCGCACATTCCGCAAAATCTTTCCTCCGCCGGATTCTCGTGGGCGCACGCACCGCAAACGCCGAGAGGCTCTGCCGCAGCCGGAGCCGAATCCGCTTCTTCGGCCGCAATTTTTCCCCCGCCCTTGTCGTTAATGACTTGACCGGAAGTCAACTCTGGATGAGAGGTATTCCGCAGTTCCCTGAGCAACTCGGAAACTGCTTCTCCGCGCTGCTCGGGCGGAGTGGTGAAGTAGACCTCGGCCCATCGCCCCATGTTTGCCGCCAATAGCGGGTTTATTAGCGGATTCAGCTCTGGATCCGGTAAGGTGTTTGCGTCGGACGCGTCAGTGGGATGCGGCAGTGGCATTCTCGGAATCAACGGTATTACCTATATGATTCCACTACTAGGAAAGAGGGTTGTCAAATCGGCCGTGAAAGTCAGTCACAGGGTTTGCGATTGGCCGGTTCGAACTGATCCAACTGCGCTTGGCGCTGGCTGGAGACCCTGCCCTTCGGTGTCTTGCCATAGAGATCGGTGCCCGGGCAGTAGTAGAGAGCGGTGTGCAAGTCAACCCAGACCTGAGTGTCGGGATTGCCTTTGTATTCCGGCGTCTCGTCGGGGGCCTCGGCCAGTCCGAGGCCGATGAGGAGTTTGTCGAACAGGGAAAGATCAGCGTCGGGAGATGGCTGTTTGTGCCGGGACGCGCTTGCGGAAACCGAAGTTCCCCCAGCTGTGGCGCCCACCGAGTTGGACCAGATTCCCCAGCGAATTACGACCACGATCAAAATGACTGCGACCGCGAGATAAAAATCGCCACGCCGGGAACGCCAGAAGCGGCCCAACGCGCTTGGCGAACGCGACCCGGATAACGATTCCAGAAAATCACGGGCCTTCGCCGCGGAACTCCAGACAACGGCCTCCTCCTGCTGTGGTCTTACGAGCGCGGTAGAGGCAGCATCGACATTGTCCTCTTCTTTTTCTTTTTCTTCGGCGTCTTCTTTTTCTTCCTCATCGTCGTTGAGTTGCGACTCCGAGGTCAGAGATTCCGCCATCGTATCGGCGTCTGGGCTTGCGTTGAACGACTCGGCGAATAAAGGGTCGCTCAGTTCCAACTCGGGCAGAGGCGCCGGCTCCGGCAGCTTCGCGTCTTCCTCGTCCCGCTCGAGATAGTCTTCGTCTTCGTTAGTCTGATCCGGGGCAACCGGGTGAGTCGTGCCCTGGGGAAGCGAGGCTTGGTAGGGGGGCGCGGCCGCTACGGTCTCCCGGCGTGTCTGCATCTGCCACGCCGAGGCCAGCTTGCTTTGCACGCCGGAGGGTTCGTCGTCGGCGATAGCGCGCGGAGCGCCACACTTGCCGCAAAACTGCTCTTCCGCCACCAGCGTATTGCCGCACTTCCAGCAAGGGGATTTTGCAGCCGCGACGGCGCTCACACTCGTATCTTTCCTGGCGGTCGCGGCGGATTGCTCCTCCGCCAACGCCGCCAGATTCGGTTGGAGTTTTTCAATTGCGGCCAGCATCGTCGATCGTTCCGCCGCAATGGACTTTTTCAATTTCGACTCGGCATCCCGGCCGATCGCTTCGGTCACCAGGCCGGCCATCAGCCGGCACGTGTGAATGTCCTGCTCGGCGTAGCCGTGGATGCGGTCGAAATAGATCTCCAGTGCCCCCACAATGTCGCCGTCGTGATAGATGGGCACGGCGACGAGCGACAGGATTCCCCGCTGGCGGCACGGTTCGGGGTCGAACAGTACCTCGGTATTTACATCCTCGCTGCGAATCACCTGCCCGGTGCGCACACTGGCAGCACAGATTGCCGAGGCCAGGGGCACCTCGCTTCCCAGGGGCAAAGCCGCTGGGCCCGATGCGGCGCGATAGCGCACCAGCTTCTCCTCGAGAATTCCAATGGCTGCGCCGCGCGCGCCCGTGATTCGAGCTACTTTCTCGGCAACCACTGCCAACGCCTTATCCAAATCGAGATGGCGCGCTTGAATCTGACGTTGCGCTTCGACAATCTCACCCAGCGTGAGCGTGTAGTCGTCATCGGAACGCGAGCGCTCTGCTGATGCTGGTTGGCTGACTAGCGAGCCTGGCGTGGCCGATTCCTGTGCTTGCTCGCGAAGTCGCTCCATGCGCGACTCCATTTTTTCTTCCACGTCCCGCACTTTGCGGCTGTGCTCCTGGATCACATAGGCGGCCTCCAGCAGCTTCTCAAAGGTCTGCTCGTCGAGAACTGGTTTGTTCTTCTGGTCAGTCACGATTCTTCTTGCCGCCTGTGGCCAGCCGGCGTAGGAGGGGTGGCCCGCCCCGGGTACCAATCCCATTTTAGTGCAATTCCTCCCCCAAAGAACCGACGTTACGAAGGCGTGTCTTTTGCTGGCGATCGCGCGGCGTGATGATCGCGGGGATGGTGGTGAGGCGGCAACCACATGGAATTCAAGAGGTTACAGAAGTATGAAGCTGGAGAGATCTGGCCGGACGCTTCGAGCTTGCAGGGGCCTGTGGAAAGTTACTCTCGTAAGCTGCAAGCAGATGCACACTTGGTTTGGGTAAACTCGTTCCGTTCTCGCAGTGGTTCCACGTTCGCTTGATAAGACTTCAGGAGTATGCATCTTCGCGCCTAGAGGAGAAACCGGGCAGCGGAACTGATGACCGGTGGCCGGAAAACGGAGTTAACGCAAGACCGGTGAACCCGATTTGCGCGACTCGGATTTCTACGACCTAGGGCAGCCGCAATTCGGTGCCGAAATAACTCACGAAAGTAAGACTGATGGGCGCGGCTGGGTTCGAAGCTGCGTCCGGGCATAAAGAGAGAGACTACTGGGCGACTAATTTTGTAGCGAGCGCCAAAGTCAATCGCGACTGCGAGCACCAAAATGGAACAGCACCGCTGCTGACAATCCCCGTTTTGGGAGATCTGAATTTTCTTATCGTGCGAATGGATATTTGCGGTTCGCACCGACCAACGCGGCGGGCCCGGGCATCGAATTGACGACACGCTCATAAGCCTGAAGAGAAAAGGCTTATCTTCGCGGACCGCCCGCGAGGCCCGTCACTCCGCTGGTGGGGCATTGCACCTTTCGATGAACCGGGAAGAAGCGATGTTGAGGATGGGGCGGAGCCATCTGTACTTGTTCCCCGGCCCAATTTGGGACGAACTAGACTAGCTCTTGGTTTCTGAAGCTCTGCGGATGGCCATGGGTCTTGCCCCTAAGTGCAAGCACACGCTGGTCTTAGAATGCCGGCGGCTGCCCGGGAAAGTTTGGCGAAGGATGTGCTTAACCGAAAGTGTGGAAACGCAAGTCGGAAAAACGAAAGAGAAAAAAACACTTGAGGAGAAATTGCCGTGATGGATCTCGACAGAATGAAAGTTACTCCCCGCGATCAGCAGGTGCTGGACCTGCTGGTCCAGGGGTGCAGCAACAAGGAAATCGCCGGCCAGTTGAGTATCAGCCCGCGCACCGTGAAGCAGCACTTGCGCACGCTTTTTCTGCGCGCCGGAATTCGGGAGGGGCGCAAACGCGTTCGTCTGGCCACCGCTGCATTCGAGAAGGCGGAGTTGAAATCATGATGCCGCGTGAGCGTTTGACCCCAAAAGAAACTCAAGTGGCTACCCTGGTTTGGGAAGGCCTCACCAATCGCGAAATCGGCAAGCTCCTGCGCACGACGGAGCAGGTGGTCAAGAATCATTTGCGCAGCACTTTCGACAAGCTCGGGGTCTGGAGCCGCCTCGAGTTGGCCATGTACGTAGCCAGCCACGGCGGCAGAAATTGGCTGGAAGATTGTGATCGGCCGGTTTCCGTACCCGCACGCGCTGCGGCGAGTTAGCGGGGAAATTACGCCGGATCCCTCGCAAACCCCTGCGCATTGCGCTGGACGATAGCGCAATTGCTGCAAAAGGTTTGCACTCCGACGCTGGCATCCGATCCATAAGGTTCGACTAAGATGTGAAAAAACAACGACTTGTATTTCTTTGCAGTAGGCCTGCAAATTGCACTGTCAGACCTGACCCACTAGAGCGGGCTCGCGAGCCAGGTTCGAGCCGGCTCCGCAATCCCTGGGCGGGGCGTGAATGTACATAGAAACCTTCTGGATGGCTTGCGACTCTACCGAGCAACTGCGGGCGGAGTATGGCCCGTTCCACACCCGTGCCGAAGCGGAAGCCGAAGCCCGCAAGCTGGGATTCGGCTACTTACTCCGTTACGAACATGTGCTCGATGAAAACGAGGAGATCCAGGAAGTTCGTTGTATCTTCCTCGAACTGCCGGGGACGGCTGGAGCGGTTGTGGCGGCGGTGCCTGCCATCAGCCTCCACACCCGTTGCGCCACCTGCGGCCAGTCCGCCACCCACGACCACGCGTGGCAGGCGGAAGTGTGGGCCGACATCCACGAGTTTGAGCACTCCCGCCATCGCGTGCGCCTTTTTGAACATGCACGCGGCGCCGGCCTGAAGGAAATCGGCGGCTGGCGCGGCTAGCTGTCCGCCCGGCTCGGAAGCTTATTCACGCAGCCGTTGACAGACCGCTGGCGGCCGCTCGATCGACGAACCAGAACAACTTACCTTCACTCGGCTGCACCAGTTTCGAGGGATATTTTTCGGCTGGAGCGTTGCCTTCCAGTACTTCGTGCAGAGCCGCTGCCTTGTCCGTTCCACTTACCAGGAACGCAACACAACGGGCCGCGTTTAGCACTGGCAGCGTGAAAGTAATCCGGCTGGTTTTTAGTTTCTCCACCCAGTTGGCCACCACTAGCCGCGATTTCTCCTGTAACGCCGCGGTCTCCGGGAACAAGGATGCGGTATGCCCGTCCGGCCCCAGGCCGAGAAGGATCAGATCAAAACGGGGGAATTCACCGGGCGCCAGGGCGAAGAACTTTCGCAGAGTCTGTTCGTAGGCCTCCGCTGCCGCCGAAGCGTCCGGGTTCTCCGAGGGGACGCGGAAAATGTTGGCGGCTGGAACCGGAACCTTCGACAAAAGGGTTTCTTTAGCCATGCGATAGTTGCTCTCCGGGTCGTCAGGAGGAACATGGCGTTCGTCACCCCAGAAAAAGAACATTTGATCCCAGGGCAGGCTGGCGCTGGCGTTGGCCGCGATCAGAGTGTTCAGGTTCCTGGGCGTCGATCCACCGGAGAGCGCAATCGTGAAGCGGCCACGCTGTCCGATTGCGCTGGTAGCCGCGCGTATGACCTCCTCAGCGGCCGCCTGAAAAAGATCCTGCGGAGTCGTCAGCCTGCGCACCTCGACCAGCGCACTCACAAACCTCCTCCGCGGCCGTTGCTCGATTCTGCGGCCGCACACCGGGCCGCTCCCAGCAGACCGGTCTTGTCGTTGGTAATGATTTGCACCTCGATGCTCTCCAGCAGCGGGCGTAATCTGCCTTTATCCAGAAAGGCACGCATGAAAAGCGGCTCCGTGAGCTTGGGAAGAATCTTCGGAGAGATTCCGCCGCCGAGAAAGATTCCGCCGGTAGCCATGGCTTTGAGAGCCAGATTGCCAGCCTCCGCGCCGTAAACTGAGATCCAGAGGTCCAGCGCTTGCTCAGCCAGCGGATTTGCGCCGCTCAGGGCGGCGCGCGAAATCGCCGCGGCCGGATCTTCCTGCGTAAGTTGCCCGGCAAATCCGGCCGGCTCGTCTGCGCAGCCCTTCTCACGCAGAAACTCATACACGTTGACCAGACCAGGTCCGGAGAGGACGCGTTCGTAGCTGACGTGTCCGTAGCGGCTCGCCAGGAAGCGCAATAATTCGATTTGCAGATCCCCTTGCGGTGCGAAATCCGCATGCCCGCCTTCGCAGGCATAAACCTGATGTTGGCTGCCGTTCCAGAACAATCCCGCCTCTCCCAGCCCCGTTCCCGGCGCGATGACCGCCTGATTGCCAACCGCGTGATTGCCAACTGAAGATTCGACATGATTCAGAGGAACCAGATCTTGCGGGCAGAGTCCTCCTATGCCCCAAGCGTTGGCTTCCAGATCATTGATCAATAACGTGGCGGGCAATTGAATCTGTTTCGCTAGACGGGACTGTTCGATGATCCAGGGAAGATTCGAAGTCTCGACGCGTCCGTTGTGCACCGGCCCCGCAATGCCGAAACAGGCGACCTCGGGCTGGGCAGAGGAATCCTGCAAAAACTTGGAGACAATCTCTCCCAGTTCGCTGTACTCACGGCTGGGAAAGACGCGCTCGGAAATCAGCCGGAGGTCGCCATTTTGAGGCTGAAAATAGGCCAGTCGAGCGTTGGTTCCTCCAATATCGCCAGCCAGAATCATTTCTCGAAATTCCTCCAGCTCCGGCCGTCGCGCTCCAAGAGTTCGTCAGCCTCTTTCGGCCCCCACGTGCCCGAAGCGTAATTCGGAAAATTCCGCGGCGGCAGCGCCTTCCACAGATCGAGCACCGGATTAACTACGCTCCAGCCCGCCTCCACCATGTCCGCCCTTTGAAACAGCGTCTGGTCGCCGATCATACAATCGTGCAGCAGGCGCTCATAGCCTGTGCTCGGCTGCTTTCCGAAGTATTGCTGATACTCGAAGTTCATGTCCACCGTGCCCAGGCGCATCACCGGGCCGGGCACCTTCGCCGCGAATTGCAGCGAGATGCCTTCTTCCGGCTGGATGTGCAGCACCAACTGGTTCGGCATCATGTGTTCCACGGAGGTTTCCCGGAACAGCACGAACGGAGCCTGGCGGAACTGGATCACGATGTGAGTGTTGCGTGCCGGCATGCGCTTTCCGGTTCGAAGATAGAAAGGAACATCGGCCCAGCGCCAGTTGTCAATGAGCAGCTTCATAGCGACGAAAGTCTCAGTCCGCGAATCAGGCGCCACATCGGGTTCGCTGCGGTATGCGGAAACGCGTTGGCCGCCTTCCACGCCGTCCCCGTACTGCCCGCGCACCGAGCGGCTCAGAACCTCCTCATCGCTGATGGGTTGTATGGCATGCAAAATCTTGGCCTGTTCGTCGCGCACGGCATTGGCATCGAACGAAATAGGAGGCTCCATCGCGGTCAGACTGATGAGTTGCATGATGTGGTTGGGCACCATGTCGCGCAGCGAGCCCGCGTGTTCGAAATAGCTGCCGCGCCCTTCCACGCCCACAGTTTCGGCGACGGTAATCTGGATGTGATCGATGTAGCGCCGGTTCCAGATGGGCTCGAAGATCCCGTTGGCAAAGCGGAATGCCATGATGTTCTGAACGGTTTCTTTGCCCAGGTAATGGTCGATGCGGTAGATCTGCTTTTCATCTGCGAGCTTAAGCATTTGCTGATTGAGAGCTTTGGCCGACTCCAGATCGTGACCGAAAGGCTTTTCGATAATCACCCGGCGCCAATGGTCGTTAGTTTGCTCCATCAGTCCATTGGCGGCGAGCTTTTCAACGATGGGACCGAAATAACTTGGGGCCGTCGCCAGGTAATAGAAGAAGTTTTGATGCGTGGAGTGATCGCGGTCAATCTGGGCAAGGCGATCCTTAATCTTCGGGTAAAGCTGGTCGTCACTGAAATCGCCCGCAAAGTAATAGAAACGGCGCGCGAAGTCATCCCACGTCGCGGGGTCGATGCAGTCGCTGCAATACTCTTTGATGTCGTCAAGGATCCGTTTGCGAAAGTCCTCATCCGTCATCTGCCTCCGGGCCACGCCCAGCACCGCGAACTCTTTGGAGAGCAAGTCCGCGCGGGCCAGGTTATACAGCGCGGGAACTAACAGGCGCGCCGTCAGATCTCCGGCGGCGCCGAAGATCACCATCACACAAGGATCTCCCTGTTTACCGATGCGCGGTGTGACTGCCGCGGGCCGTTCCGCCAGTTGAGCCATGGTTAAGTCCTCAGAATTCTTCGCTGAAATAAGTTGATTGACAAGTTCTGATTAACAAGTTCAGGCTACGCGCTTTTCTTGGTTGAGCTTGTCTTGGCCACGCCGGCCTCGACGTGTCCCCCGAACTTCTGCCGCATGGCGGAAAGCATCTTCTCCGCAAAGGTGTGTTGCTGCCGCGACCGGAAGCGCACATACAACGCCGCCGTCAACACGTCGGCAGGAACGGCTTCGTCCAGCGCGGCCTGAATCGTCCAGCGCCCCTCGCCGGAATCCTGCACATATCCCTCGTATTCCGAGAGCGTCGGATTCTCCGCCAAAGCCATCGCCGTAAGATCGAGCAGCCATGAACTGACCACGCTGCCCCGCCGCCAAACCTCGGCAATATCTGGCAAGTTCAGATCGTAGCGGATATCCTCGGGCAAATCCTCGCAGGTCGCATTCTTGAAAATGTCGAAGCCCTCGGCATAAGCCTGCATCATCCCGTATTCAATCCCGTTGTGCACCATTTTGACAAAATGGCCAGAGCCCGAAGGTCCGCAGTGAATGTAACCTTCTTCCGCAGTGCCACCGAGTTTTTCCCGGCCGGGCGTGCGCGGGATGTCGCCTCGTCCAGGAGCCAAAGTCTTGAAGATAGGATCCAGCCTTTGCACTGCTTCCTTCGGCCCGCCGATCATCATGCAGTAACCGCGATCGAGGCCCCAGACGCCGCCGCTGGTTCCCACGTCCACGTAATGAATGCCTTTGCTCTTGAACTGACCCGCGCGGCGCACGTCGTCCTTGAAATACGAATTGCCGCCGTCGATGATGGCATCGCCGGCTTGCATGTGCTGCGCGAGTTTCTGCACCGTCTGTTCGGTGGGACCGCCCGCCGGCACCATGACCCAGGCTGCACGTGGCGGTTTTAGTTTGCCTACCAGATCTTCCAGCGACGACGAACCGCCGGCCCCTTCGCCCGCGAGTTCCTTCACCGTGTCCGGACTGAGATCGGAAACCACGAGTTGATGTCCGCCGCGCATCAGGCGCCGGGTCATGTTCGCGCCCATCTTGCCCAGACCCACCATTCCTAGTTGCATGTGTTACTCCTTAATAGAACGCAGCGCCGAAACCTCAGGTAGCACCGGCAGCCTGCCCTGAGCGAAGTCGCAGGGTCCGGCCGGCTTTCGCCGCGAAAAACTATGCTAGTGCTTGCTGCGTCGCTGCTGCCAGGGTCACCAGACCCGCGTCCACATCCTGCAGATGGACGCGAAGCGCGCGCCGCCCGCGCTCTGCCAGCACCTGGAAATCACCCCGCGCCTGCGCCGCCTTGACCACGCCGAAAGTGTACTTCTGTTGCGGCACGCGCAGTTCCAGGTCATCGTCGCAAGTCACTTGCAGGAACACGCCGGAATTCGGTCCGCCCTTGTACGCCTGTCCCGTCGAATGCAGAAAACGAGGTCCAAAACCCAGGCAGGTTGCCACATGTTTCTTGTCCCGGACCGCGTGCCGAATGCCTTGCAGTTTTCTCTCGTGTTCGGCGTTCATCTGGATAAATCCCAGCACGGCAAAATAGTCACCATGGTTGATGCGGCCGAGATGAGCCTTCAAATATCCGCCCAGAGACTTGTCCGCCCCCGCGGCCCGCGCCAGCTCCCCGGCGTTCTTCTCGTCGGTGAAGAGCTTAATGCCATCGTCCTCTACCACAGGCTTTTCCGCGGGCAAGGAACCGGTCTTTTCGTACTCCGAAGTCAGATTCCGCGTCGCAATCTTGCTGGCCTCAACGTCAGGCTGGTTGAAAGCGTTAATGCCAATGATGGAGCCGGCAACCGCGGTAGCAATCTCCCAGCGGAAAAACTCTGCACCAAGATCATAGATGTCGGCCATCGCGATACGCAAAACTGCATGCCCGGCTTCCTCGAGTGCGGCCACCTTCGCATCCTGCCGCACATCTGTGGCGTGTTTCGTGTGGATGTAGGCAAACACGCGATCGTTGCCGTAAACCTGCGGCGTCCCCAGTTCTTCGCGATCCACGGGGACGATGCCTTTTCCAAGCTTTCCCGTGGACTCAGCCAGCAACTGCTCAAGCCATGCCCCGAGGTCGGAAATGTCAGGAGAAGTGATGATCGTGACCTTGTCGCGCCCGCTCCGTGCCGCAGTGCCCAGAATGATTCCGAGCGTTGCACCAGGGTTTTCTCCGATCGAGGTTGAAGGCCCGCACGCGCGCACCATCTCTTGCGCGCGGTCAAGGAATTTCTTGGTGTCCACTCCCATTGCCGCCGCGGGCACCATGCCAAAGTTTGAAAGCGCCGAATAGCGCCCACCAATTGACGGCCGGCCAAAATAAATGAGCCGGAAGCGATCGGCTTCCGCTGCCTCCTGCATTTTCGATCCAGGATCAGTGATGGCGATGAAATGGCTGCCGGCCTTGTCCGCGCCCACAGCCTGCTTCGTACGTTCAAAGAAATACTGCTTGAAGATGTTGGGTTCGAGCGTGCCACCCGACTTGCTGGAAACGATGAAGAGCGTGCGGGCAATATCGATCTTGTTCTCAAATGACTTCACTTGCGCCGGATCGGTCGAATCGAGAACGTGCAGCTCCGGGAAGCCGGCAATTCTGCCGAACGTCATGCGCAGAACTTCCGGACACAAGCTTGATCCTCCCATGCCCAGAAGAAGAACATCCTTGAAACCAGCGCTCCAGATTTCCTTGGCCAGACCCAGCAGTTTAATCGGGTGCGCAATCTGCTCTTCGGCGATGTCCAGCCAACCCAGCCAACTGGCCTCGTCGTCACCGGTCCACAGCGATGCATCGCGCTGCCAAAGGCGCTGCATCTTGCTGCCTGACTGCCAATCGCCGATGGCGGTCTTCACCGCGGCGGCGAGGCTCTCTGGCAGCGAAGTTTTCAGACGGCTCAAGCGGTTTTTCCTTTTGGCTGGGTGTTTTTCTCAACCGCTGCCAGCAGCTTGTGGAACGCGTCCGCAAACAACTTCACTCCATCTTCCGTCAGCTTCGTGGTCACGTCCTTGATCGAGATGCCGGTTCTCGCCAGATTGTCCATCACATTCTGCGCGCCGGCCACGTCCTCGGTAAGGCTGTTGCGCAGTTTTCCGTGATCGCGAAACGCATCGATCGTCGCCGGAGGCATCGTATCCACTGTGTCAGGCCCGATCAGTTCCTCAACATACATGACATCACGATAAGCGGGATTTTTCGTGCTGGTGCTCGCCCACAGAACGCGCTGGGTCTGTGCTCCCTGTGCCGCCAGCGCTTGCCAGCGTGGCCCACTGAAAATGCGCTGATAGCGTAGGTAGGTCAGCTTGCCGTTGGCGATGGCAACTTTGCCCAGCAGGCTCTTCAGCAGCGCCTGCTGTTGGGCGTCAGTGGCGGTTTTCAGTTTATCGTTGATCATCGAATCCACCAGCGAGTCGATCCGGCTGATGAAGAAGCTGGCCACCCCTCCAATTTTCTTCAGATTGCCGCCACGCTTCGCCAGATCCTCGAGACCCGAGATATGCGCTTCCGCCACTTTCTCGTAGACTTCCTGCGCGAACAACAAGGTCACGTTGACGTTGATGCCATCGCCAATCGCCTGCCGAATTGCGGGAAGTCCCTCGGCCGTTCCAGGAATCTTGATCATCACGTTCTCGCGATTCACGGCCTTCCACAGGCGTCGGGCCTCCTCGATCGTCTCCTGCGTTTTCAGCGCGAGCAGCGGTGAAACCTCCAGGCTGACATACCCGTCCCGGAACTTCGAACTCTCATACACCGGACGAAGCGCATCGGCTGCACCCTGTATGTCGCGGATCGCAATCTGTTCGTAGCGGGCGGTGGTGTCGAGATCGTTGCGCGAAGCCAGCGACTTCAACATATCGTCATAAAGCGAACTCTCGGCGATCGCCTTCTCGAAGATGGCCGGATTCGACGTCATCCCGCGAAGGCCATCCTCTTCAATCAACTTTTTCAAAGTTCCGTCAGTGATCAGATCGCGCCGGATGTAATCAAGCCACATTGACTGTCCATAGCTAAGCAATGCCTTGAGAGGATTGGTAGCTTTAGAGGTTTCCAGAACTCCTGTAGGCTGCATAATAATTTTCTCCTTGATCATGTGGGGACAGCCACCCTCACCTGCCCTGAGCGAAGCCGAAGGGGCTGTCCGTCGAGCGAAGCTCGACGATTGTTCCGTCCCGCACGCAAACTGTGCCACTACCCGAAAATCTCGCTACTTTTCCGCCATCGCTTTGCGCGCTTCCGCGACAACCGCATCCGCGGTGAAATTGAAAAACTTCAACAAATCTTTCAACGGAGCCGAAGCGCCGAACCGGTGCATGCCAACCTTTCGTCCTTTCAGACCGACGTACCGTTCCCAGCCAAAAGTGGCGGCCATCTCCACCGAAACTCGCGCCGTAACAGAAGAGGGCAGCACGTTCTCTTTGTAAGCCGCATCCTGCTGCTCATAAATATCCCACGACGGCATGCTGACCACTCGTGCCCGAACGCCTTCTTCCTTGAGCCTTTCGTAGGCCTCGACGCACAGCGAAACTTCGCTGCCCGTACCCATCAGAATCACGTCCGGTTTGCCGGCGGGCGCGTCGGCTAGAATATACGCCCCCTTCGCCGTGCCTGAGGCCGCTCCGTACTTCGTGCGGTCAAAAGTCGGAAGTGCCTGCCGCGTCAGTACCAGAGCCACCGGCTGGTGCTTCAACTGCGCAATCACCTTCCATGCTTCGACCACCTCATTCGCATCTCCGGGACGAAACAGAACCAGATTCGGCATCGCGCGCAATCCCGCCAGTTGCTCGATCGGCTGATGCGTGGGCCCGTCTTCTCCTACTCCGATCGAATCGTGGGTGAAAATGAAAATCGAGGGAATCTCCATCAGCGCCGAGAGTCGGATGCTCGCCTTCATGTAGTCGCTGAAGTTGAAGAACGTAGCCCCGAACGCGCGGATTCCAGAAACCGTAAGCCCGTTCACACTCGCGCCCATCACGTGCTCGCGCACCCCGAAGTGCAGATTGCGTCCCGCATAGTTGCCGGCCTCGAAATCCCCTGCGCCATTAAGGTTCGTCTTATTCGAAGTGGCGAGGTCCGCCGAACCGCCGATCAGCCACGGAATATTCTGCGCCAGCACATTCAGTACCTTTCCTGAACTTTCGCGTGTAGCGACTCCCTTCGCGTCTGCCGGGAAGGTAGGAAGATTCTTGTCCCAGCCGTCGGGCAGCTCGCGCCGTTCCATGTGATGCAATCGCTCCGCTAGTTCCGGATACTTCTGCGAATACTCCGCGAACATCTTCGCCCACTGTGTGCGTGCCTCACGCCCGCGCTTTCCAATGCCATCCCGGAAATGTTCGCGCACGCCCTCCGGCACCAGAAACTTCGCGTCCTCAGGCCAGCCATAAAACTTCTTCGTCAGCCGCACTTCTTCCTCGCCGAGCGGTTCTCCGTGCGCCGCATTGCTGTCGTGCTTGTGCGGCGATCCATAACCGATATGGCTGTCCACGATAATCAACGTCGGACGATCCGGCGTCTTCTGAAAGGTTTGAAAAGCCCGCGCCAGCATCTCCAGATCGTTGGCATCGGCAACGCGCGTCACATTCCAGCCGTAGCCGACAAATCGTGTGGCCACATCTTCGCTGAATGACCAATCAGCGGGACCATCCAGCGTGATGCCGTTGTGGTCGTACATCCAGCACAGATTCGAAACCTTCAGATGGCCTGCCAGCGACGCGGCTTCGCCACCGATGCCTTCCATCAGGTCGCCGTCCGAACACATGGCGTAAACATTGAAATCGAAGACCTCAAAGCCCGGCCGGTTGAAATTCGCCGCCAGCCATCGGCTGGCGATGGCCATGCCGACGCTGTTTCCCACACCCTGACCAAGCGGCCCCGTCGTGGTCTCCACGCCAGTTGCAAGATGTGATTCGGGATGTCCCGGAGTCCGGCTTCCCAGTTGCCGGAAGCGCTTGATCTCCTCCATGGGGATTGCCAGTTCCTTCAGAACCTCCCCGTTCTTGCCGACTTCGCGCACCCCCGCAAGATGGAGCATGGCGTAGAGCAGCATGGAGGCGTGACCGTTCGACAGCACGAACCGGTCGCGGTTTAGCCACCTCGGATCTTCCGGGTCGTAGCGCAGAAATTCCTGCCACAAGCAGTAGGTCACGGGCGCCAGGCCCATGGGCGCGCCCGGATGTCCGCTGTTGGCCTGCTGCACGGCGTCGATCGCCAAGGTGCGGATTGTGTTAATGCTCAACGTATCCAACTGACTGCCGGTCACCACCGCTTGTTCGCTGGCTACCATGGGATGCCCGCTCCTTCGGGGAAACTCTGTCTTCACGGACCTGCTCTACCGGCCAGCCATATTAGAGTTCCCCGGACAAAAAGGGTTGCTGATACGCCATCGAGTGTACCAAGTTCTGGCGCACCGATGTCGCGGGTTTTGTGAAAATATCGAGAGAAAATGCGGAAACCGCAGGAACCGAAGAAATGGTGACCCTAACCTACTTTAGCAGTCGCAGGTAGGTGCTTTCGCTGTGCGATGTTTTGGTGGTCTCTTGGATGTACTTGAGAAACTGGCGGAGATTCTCCTTTTCGGCGGGATCCATTCCCGCGAAGCGAATCCTCATCCCCGCGGCAGGTGCGCTCCGAGTCACTACCCCATTCAGCGCGAGTCCTTTCACCCAAATCTTCCCGCTGGCGACCCAAAGCCCGATTTCCACTTTGGCGCCTCCACTAATTTGAATCGCGGTCTCGACCTGGCATCCACCCAGGCTGGTATTCGAGAGATTGCCCCAAATGGGAGTCTCCGAGTCATTGACCCGCAGCTCCACTGCCACAAAACACCTGATTCTGGGATGCCGGCGTCGATCTTGTCCGCAGTTTGGGCTGAAGAGATCGGGCTCAAACGGTGGCGTGGCCGAGGCCGGCGTAGGCAACGGTTGCGGCCGAGGCCCCGTGGCCAAGGCGGGTGAGCGTGCCAGCGTCAATGACCCGCCGGAACTTTCTAGCTTTATCTCCCGCATGGCTGCCAACAATGCTTTTTCTCTGCTCTCGGGCGGGGCATCGCGATAGGTCTGAAGGAGTTTGCCCAGGTTGCGCGCCAGGTCGGGATCGGCCAGTAGCCCCGTCCAGTCCGTTCCCATCCCTGCGTTAAGTTTGGCGTTACTCATTGAAAGGGCGATTCCTCTCGCTCGCGCGAACGAGTCCCGCTCTCAGATTGAACTCAGGGTTACTTGTCCACAAGATGACCGAAGTCATCTCTAGACAGCCCGCCTTTCAACCAAAGAGTTGTCAGTCCATCGGTTCCAGGCCTTGGAAGTGACTTTTCAGTGATGTTTGCTGTTCTCCTGTAAGGGACAGGAATTCAAAGCCGTAGTGGTATCCGCGGCGGTAACGGACCACTGCTCTCACTTCCCACGCTGGGGCTGATCCTGGAAGCAGGAAGCTCAAGCCCACCACCTCACCAACGTTCAGCTCCGCCGCCAGCAGTACGCCGATTCCAGCTTCGGATAGATCCCTGCAATGGCCCTCAATCGTCTGGTATTGATTTTCGAGAAAATAATTCACGGTGACCCGGAAATCGGCGCGGTATCTCGGATGCCGTCTCCGGCGGCGGTCAACCTGTTTTGGCGCGGGCTTTGGGGTCGAGGCGGGCATCAGGAGTGAATATTTCGAAGTACCGTTCGTAGCGCTTACGATTGCCTTCCACGACGCCCGAAAGCGAGTTCAACAATCTTAGTGGTTTCTTCGCGTGATCTGCCTATACTTTAGCGGCAGGCGTTGCAGACGGGAAAGTGTCGAAAGTAATTGCCCCATTGCTCTTTGTGGGATCGAACCTTGGGCTGTCGGGCTTCGGGTTTTTGGATGGTGGTGATTTTGGTTGTCATCCTGAACAAGCGTTCTTTGCGCAGTGAAGGATCTGGGCGAGCCGCGCGAAGCGTCGCAGCCTGCCCTGAGCGAAGTCGAAGGGTTCTTTGCGACGCAATACTCGCGCGTTTGGCTCGCTTCCTATCAGACTGCAACACTACCGGGTTTTTGCATCGCGAGGCGCCTTAAGCGAATCAATTACAGGCTGTTACGCCATGAATGAGAAAGGTCGTCCCAAAGACTTTCTTTATAAAGACTTTCTTTATAATGGGACTTTTTCACAATCGGAAATGCCCCGTTCCTTGCCTCATCCAAGCCGCCGTTTTCTTGCCTTCGCGCTGACACTGCTGTTTTCTGTCACAGGCGTCGTGGCTCAGAATTCCGCGCCGACCCCATCCATCTCTCTGCCCGGATCGCAAAGTCCCTTCACCGGCAGCGAGCCGGAGGGCAAAGCCACTCCAGAAGTCTTGCAGTTGGGTTTACAGGAAGCGATCGACCGCGGTCTCCGCAATAACCTCGGCCTGCTGCTTTCCGGCGATCAGACCATCATGGCGCGGGGCGAGAGATGGAAAGAACTCAGCAACCTCCTGCCCAACCTCTCGGCCCGGGTGCAGGAAGACGTCCAGACCCAAAGCCTCACTGCGTTGGGATTTAAGAGGAATGTCTTTCCGTTTCCGGTTCCCCGCGTGATCGGTCCCTTCAACTACTTCGACGCGCGCGCTTCGCTCACTCAGTCTCTGTTCAACTTCAAAGACTTAGAGAACGAACGCGCGGCTTCCGAGAGTTTGAAGTCGGCGCGATACAGCTACAAAGATGCTCGTGAGCTGGTTGTGCTTGCCGTAGGCAATGCCTACCTGCTTGCCATCGCTACCGCTGCTCGCATCGAAACCACCGACGCCCAGGTAAAGAACGCCCAGGCCTTATACGACAAGGCGGTCGACCAGCAAAAGGCCGGGCTTAGTCCGGCCATCGATACGCTGCGCTCTCAAGTCGAATTGCAGACCCGCCAGCAGCAGTTGATCGCCGCGCGTAACGATTTCGCCAAGCAAAGACTGTCCTTAGCTCGCGTAATCGGCCTACCGCCGGGTCAAGAGTTTCTTCTTACCGAGAAAGCTCCGTACCAGGCGCTGACCCCTTTGCCCCTTGAGATTTACTTGCAGCGCGCCTACGTCTCGCGCTCCGACTATCAGGCGGCTCAGGCGCAAGTCCGGGCGGCGGAACTCTCGCGCCGGGCCGCGACCGCCGGCCACTATCCTTCCCTGGACCTCAACGCAAACTACGGCGACATCGGAGTGACCCCGGCCCAATCCAACGGGACCTGGCAAGTGAACGGGGGCCTCAACATTCCCATCTTTGCGGGCGGAAAAACCCACAGCGACGTTCTCGAAGCAGAATCGCAGTTGAAGCAAGCCCGTTCTCAATTGGCCGATCTGCGCGGCCGCATCGACTATGAGGTTCGCGCCTCTTTGCTGGACTTGAGTTCTGCCGCCGAGCAGGTGGAAGTTGCACGCAGTTCCGTCGAATTGGCCGAACAGACCCTTACCCAATCGGAAGATCGTTTCACGGCTGGCGTGGCCGACAACCTCGAACTGGTTCAGGCGCAGGAGTCCGTCGCCAGCGCGCATGAGACCTACATTCAAAGTCTCTATGCGCATAACCTGGCCAAGATCGAACTGGCGCGCGCCATCGGCGATGCCGAACAGGGAGTCAAACGATATCTGAAAGGCGAACAACACTAACTCAAATTTATGGAACCGACGACACAAACCCCGCCCGCCCCGCCTGCGAACGCTCAGCCCGGGAACGCCCAACCCGGGACTGCTCAACAAGGGAGCGTTCAGCCCGAAAGCCGCACCAGGCCATTGCCCTCCACCGAACGGGACTTCCACACCCGTCCCCCCCGCACCGCCAGTCCCGGTTTCCGCATCGCCGTCGTCGTCGCCGTGGTAGTGCTGCTGATGGTGGGCATCTTCGTCTACCGTTACATCACCAGTTACGAATCCACCGACGACGCCCAGGTGGACGGCCACATCAATTCCATCAGCGCTCGCATCACAGGCCACGTCATGAATCTGAATGTCCTCGACAACCAGTACGTGGAAGCGGGTACGGTTTTAGTGGAGATCGACCCCGCCGATTATCAGGTTGCATACGAACGCGCCAAAGCGGATTTCGAGAGCGCGCAGGCGATGGCCGGAGCTGCAGGGGTTGACGTGCCCATCACTTCGGTCAGCACCATCAGCCAGGTGTCATCGACCGAGGCCGATGTGGCCAGCGCCCGCGCCGGAATCGCCGCCGCCAAACAACAATTGGACGCAGCCAAGGCCCAGCGCGACCAGGCCGAAGCCAACAACGTCAAAGCGCAGAACGATCTCGTCCGCTACAAGCAACTCGTGGATAAACAGGAAATCTCGCTGCAACAATACGATCAGGCTGTAGCCACGGCCAAGGCCGATGCTGCCGCTGTCGAATCCGCTCGCGCCATGGCCGATTCCGCCCAGTCGCAAGTAACTCAAGCCCAGGACAAACTGCTGCAGGCGCAAGCTAACTGGCGCAACGCGCAAACCGGGCCCCAGCAGTTGCAGGCCAGTCGCTCCAAGGCCGCCTCGGCGCAGGCGCAAGCCCAGCAAAAGAAAGCCGACCTCGATCAGGCCCAACTGAATCTGCAATACACAAAAATCGTTGCTCCGGTTGCAGGGGTAGTCAGCGACCGCACCGTTGAAGTCGGCCAGAATGTCGGCCAAGGCCAGGAACTGATGAAAATCATTCCTCTCAACGATGTCTGGATCACCGCCGATTTCAAAGAGACCCAGCTTCGCGACATGAAAGTAGGCCAGCCCGTCACCATCGAAGTCGATGCCAACGGAAAAAGCTACAAGGGCAAGGTCGATAGCATCGCCGGCGCCAGTGGCGCCCGCTTCAGCTTGCTGCCTCCCGAGAATGCGACCGGCAACTATGTGAAGGTCGTGCAGCGTGTTCCCGTGAAGATCGTGCTCGATCCCGGGGAAAACAACGATCACTACCTGCGTCCCGGAATGTCGGTCGATCCCAAGGTCTGGATCAGGCGATGAGCGCCGGCGCCGCCACGCTGAATAACGCCAATGCCGATGCCTGGCGTCCAGCCGTAAATCCGTGGATCATCGCCGTCACCGTTACGCTCGCCACTTTCATGGAAGTGCTCGACACTTCCATCGCCAACGTTGCTCTGCCGCACATCGCGGGCAGCCTCTCGGCCGGGCAGGATGAGAGCACCTGGGTCCTCACTTCCTACCTTGTTTCCAACGCCATCGTGCTCCCGCTCAGCGGCTGGCTCTCCTCCATCGTCGGCCGCAAGAATTTTTACATGGGCTGCGTGGCCCTGTTCACCATCAGTTCCTTTCTCTGCGGACTCGCCCCCAACCTGGCTGTTCTCATTATTTGCCGCGTCCTGCAAGGCGCCGGCGGAGGCGGTCTACAGCCCAGCGAGCAAGCCATCCTCGCCGATACCTTTGAGCCCGCCAAACGCGGGATGGCCTTTGCGGTTTACGGCATCGCCGTGGTGAGCGCTCCCGCCATCGGCCCCACCCTCGGCGGCTGGATCACTGACAACTTCACCTGGCGCTGGATTTTCTTCATCAATATCCCAGTCGGCATCATTTCTCTGCTCCTGACCTCGCGGCTCATTCAAGACCCGCCCTATCTCAAGCGCCGCAAGCTCGGCGAAACCAAAATCGATTACATCGGCCTCGGCTTCGTTGCCCTCGGCCTCGGAACCTTGCAGATCGTTCTCGACAAAGGCCAGCGCGACGATTGGTTCGAATCGCACTTCATCGTGATCCTTTCCATGATTGCGGCAGCTTCCTTGATCTTCGTGATTTTCTGGGAGTGGCGGAACAAAGATCCCATCATCGATCTGCATCTGTTCAAAGATCGCACCTTCGCCGTCTCCAATTCCTTGATGTTCATGCTGGGATTCGCCCTGCTCGGCAGCACTCTCTTGCTGCCCTTGTTCATGCAGACCTTGCTCGGCTACACGGCCGAGCGATCGGGGCTCGCCCTGATGCCCGGCGGCTTCACCATCATGCTCCTGCTGCCCCTGGTGGGATTCCTGCTCTCCCGCTACAGTCCGCGCTGGCTGCTGCTTTTCGGTTTAGTCGTGCTTTCCGCGTCCCTGTTCCACATGGCCGGTTTTGACCTGGACATGGATTTCCGCACCGCGGCTACGGCTCGCGTCTTTCAAGCCGCAGGCATGGCGTTCCTGTTCGTTCCCATCAACACCGCCGCCTACGCGTTTCTGCCCCGGGACAAGAACAACGCCGCCTCAGGACTGATGAACCTCGCCCGCAATATCGGCGGCAGCGTCGGGATTTCCCTCGTGACCACCATGCTCGATCGCCGCACCCAGGTTCACCTCAACGATCTATCCCACAATCTAAGCGCCTCCAATCCCGCCTTCCAGCAGATGCTCCAGGGCGCTACCCAGGCTATGCGGGCGCACGGCGCGAGTGCGGCCTTCGCCACTCAGCAGGCCTACGCTTTGATCGAAAACACAGTCCTGCGCCAAGCCACCATGCTGGCCTATCTCGACGACTTCCGCCTGCTCGGTATATGCATCCTAGTGATGGTTCCCCTGGTGTTCCTCATGAAAAAAGGCAGGCCCGGCGGCGGAATCGCGGTACACTAATTCGCGGTAAACGGTAGTTCTGCAATTTGATTGTCATCCTGAGCAAGCGTTCTTTGCGCAGCGAAGGATCCCGGCGAGCCGCGCGATGTGCCGCGTCTTTTGCGGCACAATACTAGCGCGTTTGGCTCGCTTCCATATCAAACTGCACACTACTCGGTAAACTAGAGGAACCCATGTTTCGTCTCATCACCATTGAGCGAGAGTACGGCTGCGGCGGCGGCGCTATCGCCGCTGAACTAGCCCGCCGCCTCGGCTGGAAGCTCTGGGACCGCCATCTCACCGAGGAGATCGCCCGCCTCGCCAATGTCGAACTGTCTGCGGTCTCCCGCTGCGAAGAGCGCATGGACAGCAGCTTCTACCGCCTCGCAAAAACTTTCTGGCGTGGCAGTTACGAACGCCATTCCCTCTCGGCAATCAGGCCTTCGACGCCGACCGCATGGTTTCGCTGATGGAACAGATCGCTCCAAGAATTGCCCAGGAAGGCAATGCTGTAGTAGTCGGTCGCGGCGCGCCTTATTTCCTGCGCGAGCAGCCCGATGCCTTTCACGTTTTTCTCTACGCCCCGCGCGCTGAAAAACTGAGCCGCCTGCTCCAGGACGAATGCACCAGATCGGAAGCTGAAGATCTCGTCGACACCGTCGACCGTGAGCGCATAGCCTTCGTCAAACACTACTTCGACGCCGACTGGCCCACACGCTCCCTCTACCATGTAATGATCAACACGGCCGTAGGGAACGAAGCGGTCATCCAGACAATTCTCAACACCATGCATCTACTCGAAGGCACGCCCAAAGCGACAGACTACGAACACCCCAAAGTCCCCAGCTCCGTCTGACTGGTGAGCCGCGAAGCGCAAGGCCGAAATCAATCCCCAGGTGCACTCGGATACCACTGATCCACTGAGGAGTCCAGATCTGGCTACTGATCACTGCCTCTGTCGCTGCCTGCCCCCGGACAGCAATCCTCCGCACAAACATCCACCCGCGGCCCCAGCACTCCCACAGCCCGCCGCTCCGACCCCGGATTCATCCGCTCCAGAATCAATTCCCGAATCATGCCAACAAACTTCGGATGCACGCCCACCGTTTTCGCCCGAGTCATCGGCAACGCCAGCGAATCGCAGATCTGCCGCGCTTCCACATCCAGGTCGTACAACACTTCCATGTGATCGGAGATAAAGCCGATCGGCGCCAGCACCACAGCCGACGCCAGATTCTCCGCCTTCACCTGCCGCAGGTAATCGAGAATGTCCGGCTCCAGCCAAGGCTGTCCCGGAGCGCCGCTGCGGCTCTGGTAGACCAGAGCATCATTCTTCTGCCCGAGCGCCTCCGAAACCAGCCGCCGCACTTCCTCCAGTTGCTTCACATAATCAGAAGTGTTGCCATGGAAACCGGAATGCTGTGCGCGGTGTAAACGATCTGCACATTTTCCCTCGCGCATCGGCTGGAACAGCCTGCAGCGCGTCACGCACTCGCTCCACCGTAGCCTCGATGAATGCCGGATGGTTAAAGAAAGCCCGCAGCTTGTCCACTTCCGGCGCGCCCGCGCCCAACTTCACTTCGCGCCCGCGCAATGTCCTCGCGGTACTGCCGGCATCCTGAGTACGAACTGTAAGCCGAAGTCACAAATGCCAGAGCCCGCTGAACGCCATCCTGCTTCATCTTTCGCAAAGTCTCGGGCAGCAGCGGATGCCAATTTCGATTTCCCCAATAAATCGGCAGGTTGGGCCCGCTCCGCTCCAACTCCGCCTCCAGCGCTGCGATCAGAGCACGCGTTTGCTGGTTGATCGGGCTCTTGCCCTCGAAGTGGTAGTAGTGCTCGGCGACAGCCAGCATGCGCTCGCGCGGAACGTTCCGTCCGCGCAGCACGTTTTCAAGGAAGGGAATCACCTCTTCCCTCGATTCCGGCCCACCGAAAGAAACCACCAGAATGGCGTCGTAGTTCATG